>NZ_LN614827.1:525000-1816250 GCF_000953135.1 Legionella fallonii LLAP-10
CAGGTTTCCTGCACGACGTTAATCGGAGCAGGGTGAGTCGGCCCCTAAGGCGAGGCTGAAGAGCGTAGTCGATGGGAATCAGGTTAATATTCCTGAACTTTTTATAAGTGGTGATGTGGGGACGAAGAAGGCTAGATGAGCCAGGCGTTGGTTGTCCTGGTACTTGCATGTAGGGGGGTAGACTTGGCAAATCCGGTTTACTATTAACTCTGAGGTGCGAAGTGGTTCTGACACTTCGGTGTACAGAGAAGTCATTAATGCCCGGCTTCCAGGAAAAGCTGCTAGCCATAACTTATAGAGAACCGTACCGCAAACCGACACAGGTGGACAGGTAGAGAATACTAAGGCGCTTGAGAGAACTCGGGTGAAGGAACTAGGCAAAATGGTACCGTAACTTCGGGAGAAGGTACGCCCTTGCTGGTTAGTTTACTTGCTAAACAAAGCTGGTGAGGGCCGCAGAGACCAGGTGGCTGCGACTGTTTATTAAAAACACAGCACTCTGCAAATTCGTAAGAAGACGTATAGGGTGTGACGCCTGCCCGGTGCCGGAAGGTTAATTGATGGGGTCATCTTCGGAGAAGCTCTTGATCGAAGCCCCGGTAAACGGCGGCCGTAACTATAACGGTCCTAAGGTAGCGAAATTCCTTGTCGGGTAAGTTCCGACCTGCACGAATGGCGTAACGATGGCCACACTGTCTCCACCCGAGACTCAGTGAAATTGAAATCGCTGTGAAGATGCAGTGTACCCGCGGCTAGACGGAAAGACCCCGTGAACCTTTACTATAGTTTTGCACTGGACTTTGATAATCACTGTGTAGGATAGGTGGGAGGCTTTGAAGTGAGGACGCTAGTTCTCATGGAGCCAACCTTGAAATACCACCCTGTTGTTATTGAGGTTCTAACTTGGTCCCGTAATCCGGGATGAGGACAGTGTATGATGGGTAGTTTGACTGGGGCGGTCTCCTCCCAAAGAGTAACGGAGGAGCACAAAGGTACCCTCGGTACGGTCGGACATCGTACCAAGAGTGTAAAGGCATAAGGGTGCTTGACTGCGAGAGTGACGGCTCGAGCAGGTACGAAAGTAGGTCTTAGTGATCCGGTGGTTCTGTATGGAAGGGCCATCGCTCAACGGATAAAAGGTACTCCGGGGATAACAGGCTGATACCGCCCAAGAGTTCATATCGACGGCGGTGTTTGGCACCTCGATGTCGGCTCATCACATCCTGGGGCTGAAGCAGGTCCCAAGGGTATGGCTGTTCGCCATTTAAAGTGGTACGCGAGCTGGGTTTAGAACGTCGTGAGACAGTTCGGTCCCTATCTGCCGTGGGCGTAGGAAAATTGAGAGGAGCTGCTCCTAGTACGAGAGGACCGGAGTGGACGAACCTCTGGTGTACCGGTTGTCACGCCAGTGGCATCGCCGGGTAGCTAAGTTCGGACGGGATAACCGCTGAAAGCATCTAAGCGGGAAGCCCCCCTCAAGATGAGTTTTCCCATGAAGCCCGTTGAAGACTACGACGTTGATAGGCAAGGTGTGGAAGCGCAGTAATGTGTGAAGCTAACTTGTACTAATTGGCTGATTGTCTTGACCATATAATCTGAGTCGCTTTACAATAGGCGCTTAGAGAATGATACGAATGATGTGTTACCTCAAGATTTACCAGACCCTGTCGGGCGGTTGTTAATGAGTCATTAGCACCTTCCTCTGGGGGTTAAACAGTTTTCCTGGCGACAATAGCGATTTGGAACCACCTGATCCCTTCTCGAACTCAGTAGTGAAACGAATCAGCGCCGATGATAGTGTGAGGTCTCCTCATGCGAAAGTAGGACATCGCCAGGGTTTTATTCCGAAAGCGGCTTTTTAGCCGCTTTTTTTGTTTTACCAATTCGGCTTTTTGCTTTACCAAAATAAAGTACCTGTTCTGCGTTTTGTTATCCCTACCTCATCTATTAAAATTGATAATCATTTTTATGATCAATATATGATGGTTTTAACGCTTTAGTGGTTATATTTTTTAAATAAGTCGAGTAGCCACTCCCCATTATTTCAGCCCGAATCAGGGACTGATTAGTGCCAAATAGCGTTTTTCCAAATTAATTTAACAAGCTGTGCGGTGGATGGTTTTGTTCATGTTCTAAATCTTCCATAGTCTGAGCCAAGCACTTAAAGGCTTCAGCCGCATATTCTTTTCTAATTCTTTGAGTTTTAAGATCCACGGCATCTCCATAATATAAACGACTAAATATATTTCTATGTTCCGCCAAAACCTTACAAAACTCCCTAGCTTCAGGCGATTTCTGACTTAGTACAATATGTCTCTCTTCAAGAGGTACCTTAAGAAAGGCCGCTTGAATACGAGCAGCTTTAGAGGGGGCTGATTCTAAGGAAAAAAAGCCCCACCAATTTGTTTTGCTTTGGTATTCTTCTATTAATCGTTCTATGGCTTTGACTTGAGGTGAATACGCAATTGCATAAGTATCTTCTATAGTTTTATTAAACTTCCACCGTTGTTCCTCTGTCTCTAGGGTTGGGGCTTCATCCTCTTTTGCTTTAATAAAGTCAGCCAGCAAAGTATCTTTTTTATCAATAGCCATCTCTTTTAATTTCTCTATTTTTTGAGCAATAAAGGGGGCTAGGGATAATGAAGAGCTCTTACGTCCCTTAGCTAAGGCTTCAAGTTCTTCCTCTGCTCGAGTGATAAGGTCCCTAAAGCACCATTTCGTTGGATCTGTTTTTTGTAGTGTAAGATATTCTTCCAGCATCGCTTGGGCAGTTTCCAATATTAAGCCTTTGTTTAAAAGGATCTCTAGCATATGCTCCGGAGTATAAGGGGGTATGTTGACATAATGTAGGCGTCGTTTTAGAGCATTACTTTGCTTAGTTCGTCCAGCGCGATTAGAAGGGTTTTGAGTTGCGATAAGAGTAAATCCAGGACAGTTGGCATCGTTTCCTTCAGGAGTTTTTTCTTGTAGCAGCGTATTTAAGAGACGTTCCATGCTGGGGCCTGTATTAATCTCATCGATGACAACGACGGCTCCTTCATCAAAGGCCTTGCGTAGGAGGGCTTCCTTCTCTGTCAAAGGCATACTGACAGGTATTGTATAAAATACTGATTTTCCGGCATTATTTTGTTTAGGATTACCTTTCGTTAAACCCTGAGCCAGCAGGGTTTGAATGACTAACTCGGATTTACCTAACCCAGGCTCTCCTTCTAGCATTAGACCATTAATACCCCCAAAGTAGGTTTTGGGAGCAGTTTGTCTCAATCTTCTAAGTTGGATTAAATCGCTTAATGCATGCCAAGCAGGTTGATTGGTAGTATTGAGCTGCAAATGCTGCGGTTTAACATGAGCATGTTTTATAAAAGGAGCTTGAGGATAGATCTTTTGAAAAGCATCCAGATGTTCATTGGGTACCAGAGGCAAAGCGAAGTTATAGGCATAATAATGGGCCACTTCTTGGACCGAAGCTTCTGGGTGAGCTTTGCAGTAAGCATGAGTCCATAGGGCCATGGTGCGCAGCTCTCTAGGACTAATAAGTACTTCTTGAGTAGAGCAATGTTCAAGAAAAGACATCACATCCAATAAAGGTTGAACATTGTCTTTATGGGGAAATAGAGGAGCTAACAGTTCTTGATACATCACCTCTTGGGGCAATGGCTCAAATAAAAGACTATTACCATGGCGCTCTAAAAAACTAGGCAGTTGGCGATCTCCGCCATAAGCTTGAGGATTACCAGCAAAAATGACCTTATGCTCTGAGGTTAATCTTATTAGTTTATTATCAATCAACAAAGTAGGAGGGTTATGTAATAACCCCTCAAACATGCTCCACTGCGTATAAGCCATATTCGCTTCATCTATGAAGAGTACTTTTAATCCAGGGCGTGTATCAAAGACCCAGTCTTTAAGAGCTTGTTCACCCTCGTGCAAGGCCTGATGCTTGCTTTTCCAAAAGGAACGTATAAACGAGGTTTTGCCTACGCCGGTTTTTCCCGCGATGAACACGAATGGATTATGTTGCAAAGCTAACTCTACTGCCTGGAGTCTATCCTTATAAGCCACCCCTTTTTGACTGGAGGTCAAGGTCTTCATTCCCAACCAAGCCAGTTCATAGGGAGCTTTAGGATGCAATAAACGATACTGTCCTATGGCTTGCAAATGAACAAAGGAATAGCTCTTCAATTCCTCTTCACTAAAACAGCCGGGATATTTTTTTTCTAACCAAGCTTCTTTTTCTAAGTCTTTTACTTCATGCTTCAATTGGGGAATAAGACCAGAACTTTGAGTTTTTGTGCTTAAAAGAATGAGTTGACCGGAAGCCTGTTGTCTTCGCTGTAACATAAAAGGCATTAGCCTATCCTGTAATTCTGCAGAAAACTCTCCTTTCAAAACCACAGTTTTTCCTTGGTTTAAAGCCGGAATCAATGCACCAATCTGTTCTTCAAATTTCAATTCTAAGGTCTTCATATTGACCTCGGCTTGAATATTGTTGAGTAGACTAGAAGACTGAGCCTCAGAAATATCTAATACCACATCAGCGTTTAGTTGGGTGAGCGTCCAATCGATGTCCGAGCTATATACGGCAAAATCCTTAGAGGGCAATGAATCAACTTTCATAGGAGTTGACGTGAGAATAGTGTTAGAAGGCTGTGTATGCAGACTATTGGGTAGAGAAACCCCTGGAGCACAACGTAAATTCAAGTGTTTGTTATATTGTTGACAAAAGGACAGTAAACGAGCCCAGGCATGTTCGGTAAGCGGTGCCGTTAAGTAGGCATTAATAGTAGCCCCTTGATGTTGTTCTAAAAAACCCGGGATAGTGGTTAAGGTTTTATCCTGGTTATTGCAGGCATAACGAGAAAACCATTCCGGTAATAAAGTAGGATTTAAAACCAGAGTATCTTCGGGTACATGCTCGGCACTTACTAAATTTAGGTTGTTTTTTAATTGAGCCCAGGAATAGCCTTGACTTTGAGTATATTGAATTTCTTTCGGCAAAAGGATATCACCGTAAGGCCCCCTAATTTCTTGATACAAAATCATTTCCTGCCAAAAGCGCAGAAAATCTTCATTGTCCCAGGGAGCATTGCGCAACTCTATAGGCTTATTAGATTTTAAAGCCTTAACCAAGGAGCCCTCTACAAAATGCAAGGCATTACCTTCTAAGCGCCAAGCCCCAAAGACCTGTTCCTCCCATAAAGCACCTCCAAAAAACTCCACTACTTCAGCTGCTCCTTCCGAGTGGGTAGCCATTGCAGGAGGAGGCGGGGCTTGAACAAAATCAGCAGGTTGAAGAGGACACTCCTCTACCAGATTAAAACGAGAATAAAAATCAGAGCCTTGATAAGCATTAGGACCATCTGGATTAGTAAGCCCTATAATTTTGGCCTTTTCGGGAAGAGAAGTGCCATCGGCAGAGCGTTCCTTATCAATTAAGGCATTGAATCTCACTATATCTCTAGGAGTAAAATGAGCATAATTGACGAGAATAATAGGCGCTTGACTCCCATGCTTCATTAAAAAATCATGGAGGCGGCCTCCTGGTCCTGGATGAGGATAGCCCTTATCCCCTATCTTTTGAATGTATGCCGAGGAGCAGATTAAATCTTCAGGTGAATTGACATAAAAGCAAGGTCTGGAAGTAATATGACTAAAGGATTGAATACCATATCGTAAAGCATTTAAGGCTTCTTCATCGTTTAACTCAATTAATAGTTTTTTAGATTCTGATGTACATAAGTTTTGAATGTACTGCTTGCCCGATTTAGGTAACGCCTTTTGAGTTCTCGGAGGAAAATAAATACATTTAGGAGGGTTAACAACCTTAGTCTCACCAGAAGACGTCAATTCAACTTTAGCAGCAGAACCTTTTAATTCTTTAGAGGCTGATGGAGCGTTGGACGTATCAATGTTTAGTCGACTTGGATAGCCTCCTAAGTTGCAAGTAATCCAGACTCCTTTCCATTGGACTTCAGCAAAGGCATGCGATGTATTTAGAATAATTCGTACTGGAATTTCAGGATGATATGTCTCCATCCAGGCTTTAAAAGCTATAGCTCTATGTCGGCAAGCCCCTAATTTCTGTTCCGATAAAGCATTAAGGTAATCATTTCCTGTAGCCGGCTGCGGTATGCGCTTTAATGCTTTAGCCCCAAAGTTAAGGCATTCTTGTATTTTATTGTTCACATCTATGGGTAAATCGGATATAGACAGATCATTTGGAACACGGACCAGAAAATCCATAGAAAGCTGTTTTCCGGAGGTGTTTTTGACATAATACAAATTATCTCTTTGAGAATAGGCTATAGCGATGGAGGCTTTATCATCACTTAAATGATAGTGCAGCATTTCTTCCTGGGCGGACAAGGAGGCTAAAGGTTGCCAGTGCTCGTGCGCTGCAATAGTCTGCTTGGAGTAGTAGGTATGAGCCTTAGCATCCATCTGCGAAGGCATAAGATTCCAAGTATCTTCAGCACTTTTATCTAAGGACAGGTTGCGTAATTGCTTACTCTGTGGATCAACATTCAATTCAAAGGCATTAGCAACAGAGCAATCTTTAGAGTTGACCGTTAATTTTTGAAACACCTGTTGTCTGTACAGAGAAGTTTCCGGATCAACCTCTGAATTTGCTGCATAAAATAGCTTTTTAACATGATATGTTTGTGGGACAAAAGAGGTGTCTGCGTCCATGCGAAGGCTGTCTTGCAAGAGATTGTTATAGGAAAAAGATAAAGGTGAACACAGTATCAAAGAGGGCGGTAAATAGGGTTTTAGTTCCTTTAGATCAATATTAGGGCAGCCACTAATATCCAATTTCTTCAAATGGGGTGTTTTTTCTAAAATGGAAATTAAAGCTTGGGTGCTAATCGGAGTGCCAGATACAATAAGCTCTTCAAGTGAGTTGAGGCATAATAGTTCTAAGGGTAGAGCATCCAACTCTTCGCAGAAACCTAAGTTAAGTCTCTTCAATTGAGAAGCATTCTTTAGAAATTTTACTAAAAAATCAGAGTTTGCTGCTTCTATATGGGATATATTAAGTTCTTCTAATGAGCTTGTGTTGAGATCTTCCGTTAGGGTTGGCAGAAGATTGTTGCAGTCACATACGTTAAGTTTGGTTATTCGAGGAGCTTGCTTTAAAAGCTTTGTTAGAAATGCTCCATCAATTGTTGAGAAGCTTAGATCAAGATCGGTTAAAGAGCTTAGATTGATACCATCTGGCAAGGGAGTGGAAAGATGCTCACAATCGTTCAAAGATAGTTTTTTTAAACGAAACGCTCCTTTAACAAAACGTGTAAGAATCTCGGTATTAATATTGGACGCGGATAAGTCAATTTGTTCTAGTGCCCTAAAATCTAAATCTTTAGAAAGCACTTCAGGGAACTCTTGATAGCCACCTAAATAAAGATATTTCAGTCTAGGGGCATGCTTTTTTAAAAAAACGAATAAAGAATCTTGTGATATTTTACCAGAGACGGCAAATTCTTCCAGTAATCCGAACTCTAAGTTTTTCAAGAAATTTAGGTCAGTACATTTTTCATCAATAAATAATCCTAGTGTTTTAAGATGCGATGCCGCCTTCAAAAAATTAACAAACGCATCTATATCGACGTCAGTTGGAAGAGTTAATTTTAAAACCTCTAATGAGTCTAACCTTAAATTTTGGAAGAAGGTTGGGGTAAGTGTACATCCACTTAAATCCAGGTATTTCAATTTGAGGGCGCGTTGCAGAAGTTTTTTTAGAGAATGTTGATCAAGTTGTGGTTGATAGAATAACTCTAATATTTCTAATCGTTCAGGAGTTTGAATTGAATTAAGAATAAGAGGATCAAAGTCGTCACATAAACTTAATTCACGTAATTGGTCTGTTGATTCTATCAAACACTTGATGGACTCTGAATTAAGTGTAACTCCTCTATTTACGTTCTCTCCATTAAAAACAGAACTAGGTTTAGCAATAGAACTACCTAAACGCAGAACCTCCAAAAAAGGTAATTTTAATTGGGGGGTAATACTTCCATTCTTTAAATTAAGACAGCCTAAAAGATCAAGAAGAGTTATACTATCTTTTCTTAGATTCAGGAGTTTATTCAGTGAAGCAATAGTTAAATTAGAGTGGTTTAAATTTAATTCATTCTCGTCGTAATAAGGAGCGTAATCTTCTTCATCTCCCTCTATGAGTACTTCTAATTCTTTCTGATTGAGCACGAATAATTCATCATACCCCAAGCTCAGCGTCTTTTCTGCATGAGTTTTCAACTCTGCATCACTAATTTTAAGTTTTTTGCGAGGCTTGAGTGCAGGCTTAAGATTTCTGGGGTTGAGTTTTTCCAAGGATCTATCATTTTTAACACCGTAAATGTCAAAACCCTGCTCTATAAGTGCTGCAAGACGCTCAGCGACGATAATGCTTGTATTATAATCCCATTCGGGTATGTCTGTTTGATTAATAATGAGCGTTTTGGGTTTTCTTATACAGGTTTCAGAAGATTTTTTCCACGCTGGTAGATGACGTAAAAGTCGTGCTACATCAAAATAATTAGTGGGAGTAGTACCGTATTGTATAGTATTACTTATTTGATCTTTATAGTAATTGGGAT
This sequence comes from Legionella fallonii LLAP-10, assembly GCF_000953135.1. Taxonomy (NCBI): domain Bacteria; kingdom Pseudomonadati; phylum Pseudomonadota; class Gammaproteobacteria; order Legionellales; family Legionellaceae; genus Legionella; species Legionella fallonii. The sequence continues at coordinate 533,598 of NZ_LN614827.1, forward strand.
TATTAGGCATGAAAAAAATGAGTAAAATAAATACTATTGTAACACAATTTTAACTATGTGTCGTTATTTTTTCTTGTGTGGAAAAAATATAACATTGAATTATATTATATTAAATAGTTGTGACAGATAACGTACTGGCCTGTTGTAAAAAGTGATAAATTTATTTATAAAACAATCATCTGGTGATCTAATTTGCGTTTTTTAAAAGTTGCGATTTAGATGCATGGTCAGCCATCAATCGCACTAGAACTATATTTTAGAATGATCCTTCTAGGATATTTATATTCGATAAAATCTACTAGAAAGCTGATTGAGGAAATCCGTTATAATATCGCCTATCGTTGGTTTTGTAGATTAACCACCCGAGATAAACCACGTATGGATGAAAAAGCCAGGGCACGACTCAAAGCTCTGGCAGCACAATATCTAGCTTAGGGTTATTTACTTCTTCATGGGTGGAGGGGTTGTTCAATCATATTTGGTCACTCTAGACGCTTTGCTAATTGGTTCAATAGTAACGCAGAATATTAGCGGACGTTGATGCTTTTGGAGAGCTAATCCATTAGACCACAACAGTCTATGATGTTTTTGTATAATAATGATCGAAAAGTTTATTTCTAAATTTATATTGGGGATCAAGAGTACTCTTCAGTTTAAAAAATTTTTTTGCTCCAGGATATGCTTTTAAAAACTGCTCATTGGTCGCAACTATTTGATAAGGTAAATAATATGTTCCTCCTTCTTCTAATGCGGCATCGATTAATAAAGAAGTCCATTTTTTAACCTCTGATTTATCTGCATTCGTAACCCCTTGTTTGTAATAGATAACAAAAGAGAACACCTCAGTTCTAGCCCATGAAAGATAAGATTCATGATCTGGTAGAGCTTGTCGAATAGAAATATTTAATACATTGACCTGATTCTTTTTAAGAATGGTGACCATTTTTTTTGTAAAAGAATCAAAATGATCAGTTGGTATAAAATACTCTTGAAGGACATAAGTGGAGGTTTTACGTGATGCAGGCTCAATGCTGTTCACATCGTAACTTGCTTCATAATTTCGCCATTCGACAATGGATCGTAAATTGGCATATCTATCATATATGATTTGCCTAAAATATTTACCTGACTTTGTATCAGATATCCAATTTAATAGGAATTCTTGATAGGGTAATGGGCGCTGTTGAGGCGCTAGCCTCTCTTTTATTGTTACAGGTTTATTAGTTTTTACCCATGTTATTGCATTGATATATTCGAAATTAGGGGGATATAAATCCGCATTATGGAATATTGCATTATGTGAATAACGAATATTTTGTAGAAAATAGTCTTTATAACTGGATAACTTCATTCTTTTAGCAATTCTTTCTATAGGAGTATTGTCAGTCAGAGAAAGAGTTGCTTCCACTATAACGCCAAGTCCACCGTATCCTCCAATTGCGCCAAAAAATATATCAGAATGCTCTTTTCTACTTGCTGTTAGGATTTCCCCATCTGCAAGCACCATTTTAATTGAGTCAACCGATCTAATAATTGCCCCTTCATTAACATATCTTCCATGTGCATTAACACTTAGTGAACCTCCTACAGTAAAGTTGGAAAATGACTGCATGATTTTAAGAGATAGATCATATTTATCGATTAATTCTTGAATTTCTCTCCAAGTAATTCCTGATTCTACTGTGATTAAATGATTCTCTTTATCAAGAGATACAATATGATTCATATGTCGCATGTCAATAAAGAGGGTATTGTCTGTAGCGATTTGACCTCCTTGACTAAATCTTCCTCCACCGATTGAAATCGGAGCATTATGCTTTTTAATTAATTGACTTACTTCATTTGCAGATTTAGGGAAAACTATTTCTTTCACCTTTATTGGATTTATAAGAGTGATGTCGTTAACAATTAAATCTGTGGCAAAAGAAGTACTTAATAACGTGATCCATATAATTAATTTGGGGATGAAGTGTTTAAATACGCTCATTAGAACCTTTGAAAATTTTTTACAGACATTTCTAATTCAATTATGAGTTTATATAGAAGGATTTCTTTATTCAATAACTCTGCTCTAAATGATATAGATAACTTACCTTTAAATTCTGCCCGAAGTACACTAATAATAGATTGCATAGGATTCGGTTCGAGTTGTATATTGATAAAATTGTATAGATGGATGCATAGATAGATGATGCTTGTTATATTTACTCTGTTACTTATTTCTTTACTTTTCGCATGGTTTCGATGCGAACGTATTGCTCTGAGTTTTTTTCTTCTAACACTGTTGTTAGTTGTGTGGCTTTTCTTATTTGAAATTTACTCCCCTGAATATGGCTTCAAAATGCCATGGATTCAAACATAAATAATGGAGGATATATTTGTGTTTAAAAACATTCTGCATCGACTAACATCTGAAAATAATATAATTCAATTAAATTACATTTATTCATTATTGATTTTAGCGGCAATGGCATTCATTCTGACTACAGCAATGTATATGCAATTGGTTCATGGCGAATATCCTTGCCCACTTTGTTTGTTACAACGAGTTGCTTATTTTGGCGTTTGCTTTGGTGTTATTCTCAATTTGCGAAATGGTTATTCAATGCGTTATGAAGGCCTTACATTGATCTCCATCATTTTATTATTAATTATTAGCGCACGCCAAACTTTACTTGATATCTATCCAAGACCTGGTCATGATTATATTGGCTCGGCTTTCCTCGGATTGCATATGCCAGTTTGGTCGATTGTATTTTCTATCTTATTACTGCTAGCCTACGCTATTCGATTTTGTATACTTGGTTTTGACGATTACCTAAGTGAGCCTCTTCTCAAATCTCATCCAAAAACCGCATTGCTAGCAAACATTTTGGCATGGTTTATCATTGCATTATGTAGTCTCAATGTCCTATCTACTTTTTTACAATGCGGCTTCTCAAGCTGCCATACCTTCGTAAGCGTCTAATTAGGAGTACGACAAGCAACGGAATTAAAAATACCCTAATGTGAAATTTAATTCCATATTAATTCATTTAGCCAAGAACTTAAGTCCATTTGTGACCCATTATTAAAGAGTGTTTTTAATAATTACAAATCTTCATCCTTAAAAAATTATAGAGCAATAATATTAAGGTTGTATTTGTGAAAGATAACGACTTATATCTGAATTAAAAAAGAAATTTAATATCAGTGCAGACTTTTTTTTCAAATAAAAATCTGCTTGGCCTAGAAGAACCATTTTTTTCAGATCAGCTTTTACCTGGATTAGGTACTAACTATTTTAAATGCCATGAACAAAATGCTTAGAGTACCTTTTCGTTTCAATGCTTGTCACACTCCTGACTCTATTCCCTTGAGCATTATCAGCAACTACATTGCATTAATCGCTAAATAAATAAAAAAAGATCCCCACTTAATGCCGCTAAATCTGTTTGTTCTTTCTCATCAAGTGCCGTCATTGCCAGGCCACGAGAGGCGCCAAAGGTAATTAACAATCGAGCAAAGGGTAAATTATTTTGTCTAATCGCTAAAGCTAACGAAGAAACGGGTTCGCAAAAATATGCCGCATGATCCCCAGTAAAATTAATATTTGCCCCACACTCTAACAACAACAAGGTACAAGCAAGGCTATTCGAATACACTGCGTGTGGTAAAATAGAATAGCCGTTATCCCAAATATGATCGACGGAGAGTTCATTGTCTAAAAGAGCTTTTAAAGCAAGAACATTGTCTTCCTTTATAGTTTCCAACAGTGATAACATGTGTTAATGATACCATTATTTTTTTCGACATTCTGCCATGTTTATATCTATAATGCACCCAGGTTACTATAGCCAAAATTGACTTACAGAAATGATTATTCAATATTTTCAATGAGTTATTTTTTCGCCCTCGGAGCTCACGTTAAGTTAACCTAACCAGCTCAAACTAATAGACTATTAAGATGCGTTTCACTAAACCTATATTTGTAAAAGATTCATAGTCATAAGATTAATTTTATAGGATAATCAAGCCACTCAGAATGATTAAAAAAGATCTGCTATGTTGTTTATTTTTATAGGTGGTGCCTCTGCTAGTGGTAAATCAAGTATTGCAGAACATTTGTTAAAAAAACTTCGGACGATTGGAGTCAATGCCAATGAATTGAAAATGGATGACTACTTCCATGAAAGACCGGACAATGTTGACAATGAAACGTTTAGGGCGACAACTAATTTCGATGTTCCCCATATGCTGCATTTAGATCGCTTGAGTAGAGATGTTACAGAATTAAGTAAAGGCCATAGCATACGAAAATCCTGCCTTTCTTTTGTTACTAATAAATATCATGCCTGGGAAGAGATCTCTCCTTGTGATGTAGTGATAATTGAGGGAATATTTGCTCAATATTTTTATCAAAACTTTGTAGATAAAAAACTCCCATCCATTCTCGTCAATGTAACTACTGAATGTTACCAAGATCTAATGAATAGGCGAGTTAATCGAGATATTAAAGAACGAAATAGAACACGAGAAGTAGTGCTTGCCTCTGAACGTAAAACAGTGGGACCGGGTTTCTTTAAGTATACAGCCAGTAACGCTCAGGGCGCTGATATATATATCGTCAATAAAAAGCATGAGGATCTCGAAGAGAGAAATAAAGCTTTAGATGCATCGGTGATGGAAATTATTGATCGTATGAATGAATTGTGTGGTGAAGACTCAATAGTAAAGCGAAAAAAACCTGATGTTAGAGAGCTTGTAGCAAGAAGTCATTGGTGTGCTGGAGAGAAATCCACTGCTATAGACCATTCGGAGCATCGCTTTATAGGGGTTTTTCGTGATGTTTTTGGTGAATACAATAGCAAATTTGCTCATGATTGGAGCATGTACATATTAGCTGGTTTTGCGACAGCCTTGGGTGCCGCTGCTGTAGCGGTTGCATTAGTGGCATTAAGTGGAATCATCAGTACAGCAGTGGCCGTGACTGGTGCTGCATTGGGTTTGGCTGGCTTAGGGATGTTTGCTTACAGGGCTTATAAAGACTCTCAAATCTGTTATGAGGAAAATTATTCGCCTATCTTAAGCAACTAGAAAAATTGAAGATTACAATATATACGCTTAAATCATTTTTACTAATCAAAAAAACTATGGAGTTACTACCTAAAGACAGTATCTATGCTCGCTGAAACAATAATTAGGCAAAAAATATTTATGGATAAAAGACACCTGCCATTTTTCGTTTCCCAAAAGAATCCTTTTCATGAGGCTTATTTATGTGTTGGCTCATTACACCAAATCTGCGATTGCGGCAACATTAACTCGATCAACAGAACTCATGAAACAAAATTTCAATGAGTTAAATTAATAGAAGCTTCTGGTTTTTTATGGAAAATTAAAGTTATCAAATTCACTTAAACGCTTTCTTTCCAGTTAATTAAACTGCGGTTTGTCATATAGTTATTTAGATAAATGATTTTAGTTTATTCAAAGTTGTCCCGGATATTACTGATTTACAAATAATCGGGTTTCAAGTGATTAAATAAAAATCTCCAATAGGCAATTTATAATTATAATGTCTATAATTACTCTAGATCTATCTGTTTTTAGGAGTGGTTATGAAAAAGTCTAAACGAAACAATAATCAATCTGGAAAAAAAATTTCACCCGATAAATTGAGCAACATTTCCGGGGGCAATCGAGTTCATGAGGGATTTGACCGTATGCGCCCGCGCGATCCCCAGACTATTATTGATACACTCAGAAACAGACGGACTTAATCGTACTTTTTAACTTGGGTTTGCCAAACTGGCCGGTAACCAGAGGCGAGATCCAGTGCGGATTTTCCTAAAGCCTGAAACCTTTGAGATATATGGGCTATGGGTTTTTTTATCAAATAATCATTGCCATAATTGAACAGGCAGCCATAAAAAATATTAAGAAAATATTTGTTGATACTTATGCTTTTCAAGCAGTTGATTTCTATATAAAACAGGGATTTTCCATAATTGGCCGACTTGATAAGTATTTGTTAGGCCATGACAGAATTTATCTAAGAAAAGATTTAGATTTATAATTATAGAGTCATCTAGCCTCTTTGTGTCAGGCTATTTACCCCTTTAATCTAATGTCAGAAGTCATTTTATAAGGCCTTCCTCCTTTTATATTACTCTGCTGTATGAGTATCTTTGATCTGGAAACGTTGGAAAATATTCCCAAGAAAAACTGTCCATGCTGTCGCGAACCTATTGCAGCGAGCTATCTTTGCAATCCTAAAGTAAATCTTCTTGTAAAAGGCCTAGTGTGTACGTAGCTCCTGTTTTCAGCCAAGATTACGGGGTTTTATTTGTGCATAACGCACTTAATATTTATATTTTTGCGTACAATTTAACTTTATCTAATTGATTCAAATCCCAAGACACTCCATCTATAATGAATTTAAACCTGAAGGGGGATAATGACAACTACATCTCGCAAATGGGAACTAATGTTGACCGAAAACAGGGGCTACGTACACACTAGGCCTAAAACCAAAACAATTGCTATTAATCCTCGCTACAGAAAAATTGATAGATAAGTAAAGCAAGATATAAAAATACGCAGCCAATTATTGTGTATAATGGCAGCTTATGGAGACAAACCAGAAGAATTAATGTTTAAACTTAAATAAATGACTATTAAAAGGATGTGTAAGGGTGTTGAATTAGAAACAAATGAGGTAAATATGACAGAAGAAACACAAAGAGAATTCATACAAAATAATCAGGAATTAATCCAAAAATTTCTTGAGGAATCGAAACCGCACGAAGATGAAATAAGCGCCAGTATTCAAGCAACTATCGCCCAATTTTTATTAAACACACGCATTGAATTAAATAAACGTGCAAATGGTCAACAGTGGATTAGTACAGAAGACATTGTACAAGCACAAATGGCAGTGCTGAGGCGTTCAATAGTCGATTTAGAGCATTATTATTTAACACTACGGGATGGAGAAACTTTGCAATGAAGCAACGACGAACGGTTTTACGACGCTCAATTTCCCATTGGGTAAATCTTATGATTAGCTATTTGTGAAAAACGCTCTTAAAAAAATTATTAAAAGATTACACCTGATTGATATATATCGCTCTCAGGATTCTTATCAAAAAGCCTGGATTTTTTTGATAGGACACATCATTTTACTTAGAAATTTCAAATTCACATATTTTAATTACTAAGTCTCTGAACTTCCCTCGATTAACAGTACACCTTGTTGACTGGGTATAATCCCCAGAACGAGGAGTTATAATGAGCAACAACAGCTACACAAAAGAATTTAAAATAAAAGCAGTAGAGCTAGCAAAGCAATAAGTCAGTAAGGCCCGTTGCAAAGGAGCGTGGGGGTGCTGAAAACAACCTATATAACTGGCGTAAGCCGTTTCATAAGAAACGAGAAGCAGCGTTCACTAATCAACTCCAATTTAAAGGGAAAGAATTAGAGTTGAGGCGTCTGAGATCTCGGATTGCCGAGCTTGAAGAGGAACGTGAAATACTAAAAAAAGCAGCCGTGTTTTTCGCCAATGAAGGGTGGATTTATTTAGCGACTGTTATGACCTATACAATAGAAAGATAGTTGGCTGGAGCATGGGGACACGACTGGTTACTCAACTCTGGGATATCAGACACCAGATGAATTTGAGTTAGCCGCATAAAGTTGGGGTCCGGTATTTCGAGGGAAGATCACAATGAACCACATCCCTGTGGCGATATCATATAAAAATTAAGTATAATTCCTTTTTGTCACCTCAATCATCGCTAAAAGAAAGAGTGACTATTTTGTATGGAAGATTTCAAAGTATGATCTGATAATACATTCGTATTAAAATACTGATCAATTCCTTTGGTAACTATTACATACTCTCCACTTTGAGTTAGCTGTCCCGCCTCAATAAGTTCCTGAGCTATAATTGGCCAGTTATCCTTTAAATTATCAACTGTTAACGCATTAATGTGCTGTTTCAATTCAAGGGCTTTGGGTACCTGGGGTATATCCACTAAGCTTGCTTTAAAAAAACCACGAACGTAATTACGGGCTGATGCAACTCCTGTCCAAAGCTTCTCTCCCAACTCTGTTTGAGTGTAACTTCCTCTATTTTTTATATAGTTATTAAGAGAAAGGGTGGATAGGGTTTTAAATGTCATTAGAACCTGTTCAGCCACTTCAGTTGAATTATCAAAAGCACTGATAGACAACGGGTTAGACAAATAGCAAGTACCTATTTCATCGGATGGAAGAGATGCTTTGGTATCAGTCTCTAAAATTATTGTTGTAGGACTCATTTCGGCATTAAAAACCTCACCAATAGCTTCATCCATTTCATCCCCAACCATTTTTTGCTCTGATAAGCCTCCTATACAACTCATTGTCAATTGTGCATTTTCAGCTTGTCTCCATTGCTGTGGGGTGGTCTTACCAAAAATACTGTTATATCCAATATAAGTTACCCCGTGAATCTTTATTTCTCCAGGCGAGCCATCATGACCATGTCGAAACCGGCAATTATAAGATGGAACCTCAATTTCTGGACCAATATCAGTCAAACGTGGCCAAATAAAGTTATATATTGGATTTGTTTTAGAAGGAGGTGTTGTGAGGGCCTGATACATAGGGCTTTTTTTATCCATTAGCCCCTCAGAAAATATAATGTTTAATTGATCTAAAACATACGCTACATCATCCGCCGATGCGTAGATATCCTTATGGTGATTAGCAGGAAGAAACTCATGCATTGCTTTATCTATGGCACTTAAAGTTAAAGGAGCATGACTCATAATATCAATACTGCCATCTTCTTTACGGACATAATCTACAAGTTTGAGTGCAGGTAAATAAGCTTTTTGAATCATATCCTCCACTTCATCATAGGAAATAATGTGATTATCAATTAACCATTTCAATCGAGTAAGAGAATTGCAAGGAGATAACTCCATAGTTAATTTTTTTCCAGGGGCTAATGCACCTCTTAAGTAATTACTTAATAAGCATTTATCATGATTTGAGAGAAGGATAACGCCACGTAACTCAGGAAAAGCCAAACGCATTTCCAATAAGGTAAGCAGGGACAGAAGATCATTGCTTCCCCTGTCTGCAAGCATGTCTCCAAAACAACGCAAAGTGACGCCGTTCGGAACGTGGGCATGTGAAAATCCGTCACGTAAAATATCCCTAAAACGTTGCAAAACCTTTTGGTTTAAAGCACTGCGATCCCTTATAAGGGAGTCAATCTCGTAAATTTTTATTAATTCAATATATTGTTCTTGGCTGATGTTAATTATACCTGCCTCGTATAGATATCTTACCAGAGCAATTGCATTTCCATGAGTGTCTCCGGCGGAGAAAGAAGAGCCCTCCTTTGGAGGAATGTAGCCTTTTTCCGGAAGGGCTAGAATATTTGATATACTGTGGCAAACAAGCTTTTGATCGTACATAAATTACTCACTTTGATTTTTTTGATTAAAATAAAACTATAAACTTTTTAGAACTATTTAGTGCAAACCGACAGCTAAATGCACTTAGTTAAAGTCTTATAGAAATTCTCTTTGGGATTGAGTTGAAAATTGCTTTTTTAGAAACATTAACTCTCAAGTGGGTATCATTAACATCGGTGGTTTGGCATTATTTTTATTCATAAGTAAATATTTAGTACGAAGTATACTTATTTAAAATTAAGGAAATATTAAATAATATGCGCACTAATTGTCTATAAAAATTACATTATTGCTTCAACTTGTTTTGAAGTGAAGAATGAGAAATGGGCAGTGCTTATATGAAAATGGCAAAGAAACATATTTTTTTGACAACTTTCAATTTCTATTCAAATGATCCTTTACCTGATTGGAGAAATCCTCTAAGAGTTTCTTTTAAAAAAACAGCATAAATTTATTTTTTCAAAATATCTTTTGCATAATTTCTTATTGGCATAAATAGCAATGCACCAAGATCAACATCTTCATTTGGATGTGGTATCCAAAGAGCAGAGAAATCATCAACTACTAATGAGAATGATTGTTTTGTTACCTCAGGAGTTCCAGTAGTATTTTTTGCTTCATGAATGTGAAATTGCAGTTTCTTATTACCAACAATATGTTTATTAGTTAATATTAATTCAACTCTTAATGATTCATTAAATTTAAACTGAAATGAATCATCGACAATTTGAATTGTGCTATATAACAGCTGCTCTGCAACGGTTTTTTGGTTGAATAACTCTCATTTGATTGTTGTCCTTATTTAATTTAAATGGGAATCAGAAAGGTTTTAATAGTAATCTTTTTAAAAAATAAGATGACATTTAAGAGCAGTTAGAGGTTACGGAACAAATTGCTGCAGAATTTAATAGATGAATTAAGTACATTTAAAGCGACTGTTTTAATGAACAGTTAGTGGGTTATATCGGTTTAAAAAACTGCTTCATTTATTTTTTGTTTAATTTTCTGAATTTAGTACCATTTATTAAACACATCAAAAATGTTCAATAAGGACACCTGATTGATATATATCGCTCTCAGGACTCCTATCAAAAAGCCTGGATTTTTTTGATAGAACACATCATTTTGCTTAGAAATTTCAAATTCACATATTTTAATTACTTAGTCTCATTAAACGACCGTATTATTTGCTAAGAACAATTAGCACCATTAACTTGAAAGTACATGTGCTATTAAAATAAAAAGAGTATTAGTGTGATAACCGAAGTACAAATAACAAATAACAAAAAATGCATTAAAAGACTTAAAGACAATGCCTAAGTATCTTCAGGAAAAATTTCGTGCTTGGGTAGTAGCGGTAAATCATGTGGGTTTGGAGGAAACACGAAAAAGACCTGGTTGGCATGATGAGCCCTTGTTAGGAGACAGGAAAGGACAGAGATCCATCCGTTTAAATAAGCAATGGAGAGCTATCTACATTATTAAAGAGGATGGAGCAATTGAGTTTGTTGAAGTGACGGAGGTAATGCCCCATGAGTACTAAGAGAAATGATACTTTAAATGCTTTGGAAGCCACCAAAGATATATGGAATGAAATGACATTTGGTGGACTTGTTCGCTCCTTGAGAATGAGCGATGAAATAACTCAAATAGAATTAGCTAATAGAGTAGGGGTTTCGAAGCAGTTTCTTAGTGATGTTGAGCATAACAGAAAAGATGTAGGAATAGCTTTGCAAAAAAAGTATCTGATGCTCTTGGTTATTCTATCGAGCCCCTTATAGAGTTATTGATAAGAGATCAATTGAGACGCCAACATCTTGATTATATTGTAGAGTTAAAGTATGCCTCATGATAGGAATACAATGAGTAAAAAATTAATAGCTAAGCCTTCTTTTACAGAAATGCAGAATGCTTTACCTCGGATAGATCGTTATATCGAGCACATAGAAAAGATTAATATAGCTAAAATTATTTCGGGAAGTGAGTCAGAATTATTATACGCACCACAAAAAATGGATCAATTATTAATTGATTTATTTGGGAACGATTTACATCAGTATGATAACTATAAACAATACGCAAAAATAAAATTAGGTTATTAACCAACATTCGATAGAACAAATTCAAGAGTGGGTTCAGGAAAATATTAAAGACGCTCTCGTTACTTTGCGCTCAATCAAAGAAATTTTCTTGGAACAGTTAGAAAATAGCGATTCTCCCGAGAGTCCAGAGCAAATCTTAAAAGCGTATGAGGGATTGGATTACATCCTGCCATAGCCGCGGCAACAAGTGATCTATTTAAATAATACATTTTCTACAGTAATTTTTTAGATGTTATTTTTGATATCTCGATAAAAATTTTCATGAGTTCCTAATTTCAACAAGGTCAATATGATTTCATCTTCTTCAAACATGTAGCCCAATAATACCTCTTGGTTTAACAGTTTGAATTTATGAACCCTTAAAAAATCTAAGTCGCCTTTTTTACGTTCTCCGAGAACAGGATTATTTACTAATTTCCTAACTTCCTCATCGAGGATAGCTTTATGTTGTTTAGGTAGTTTTCTTACAGTTTTCTTAAAGGAGTTAGATTGCTTAATGGTCAAATTCATAGTCATCAACCAATCCATTATCTATTTCCGCTTTTGCCAGCAAACTGTCTCTAATAAACTCATAGGATAAATCAGGATTTTCTTCTGCAATTTTTCCTATTTTTGCCCAGTGTTCAATTTGTCCAGCCCCAGAGCGAGACATTACTTCACCAATAGCTTTGGCTTGTTTAACTAATGTATCTGATAATCTTACCGATTGAGCCATGTTTTATCTCCACTATTATGCTTAAAGTAATTATAGCATATGACGACAAAAAATCGCAAACTGCGATAAGTGGCTAAGAAATAAAAAGCTATGCTCATTATCCAAATAAATTAGTCGTTGGTATTATTTGAGATAGATAACGCACCTTATCTATCACAAAGAAGGGCTTTCAAGAAAAGAAAGCTAGCGTTCATAACATACGTTAGGTGAAAAAAATCTAAAGATTGTGATAGATAAGATTTTATTTGTTTTGTGGTTAGCAGATCCATTAGGCTGTAAAAATTCATTATTAATATTTAATAAATTAATTATGTAATTTTTTTCATGACCTAATTTTGCTCTACCTTCATTTGTTAACTAATTTAAAATGATTAAAAAGTCTCACCTTAGGCCATCGTTCAAAAGATGTTTATTTATAATAATGGTAAAAATAGTATGAGTATCACAGGTATTAATCCTATTACGCGTGCATGCACTGACATTGTTCGGTCCTTCTTGTTTTACAAAGATATTCTAGGGCCTAAACCGATAAACACAACGGAGAAAATCTAAATTTAAAATTTTCCCACATTAACGATTATTAAAGTTTAATTGTGTGCAAAAATCTAATCTTTTTCTCAAAATATTTCCTTTTTCTTTTTTGAGTTCGTTGAGGAAACAAATAATATCATCCATTTGTGAATCATTAATTTTATTTATTACTTTAACCAACAAAGCATGGTGGTAAATAATTTTTATTTGTTTAATGGAAAGAGATGTTTCAGATGAAAGATCTAGATAACCCTTTACCCACATTTGGAACTGTTCACAATTCACTCTGCTCTTTCCTTATGTAAACGTTGAAATTCATCAATGGTGTAATCGATGTCTTTGCTATTATCGATGTAATGGTAGAACATTGAGTTGAGTGAAAATTGAATTAGTGGCATAAAATGATTAAGGGTTTCCTCTTTATAATCCATCTCTTCTAAATAATTACATACATTGTTAATCCATTGAACTTCAGAGGATAACTGTTCTTTGATATTTAAAATTTGAGTTTGTATTTTCTTTATATGTGTGACTTCCAAGAATGGCTTCGAAGTGATTTCAAAATATCCTTGAAGCCAATAGCAAAATAAAATATTTGTCATTTAATACTTAACAACCTTGAAAATATTGTCGTGCCTCGGGGATTTTATAAGCTTCGTTACTTAGCTTAAGTCCTTCGACTAAACGATCTCTTTCATGTAATTTAAATGTAACTACAAGGCGTAAGTGATTATCAATATCTTCTGCTCGTCCTTCTCTTTTTATTGAAGGAGAAGACTTTAAAAAATTGTTGAAAATTGTTGATATCGCATATTCATCTTCGCAGTTTTTAATAGTTACTTCTACCTTTCTATCAATTCTATCGATATGACAAATAATTTCATGACGATGTTTATTAGTTATCTTTTCCTCTAATAATTTTTTTAATTCATCGTCATCTGTGAATCTAATAGCTTTTATTTGAGCATTGTTTTTTTTCTGCAACTTTCCTAGAGCTTGTACTTTTTCGTCAATTTCACTATTAGAGAGTTTGCATTTTTGAAGTTCACTAGCTTCAGTCTCTGTAAGAGCAAATTGTTTACAACTAGCTGAATTCATAGCTGATTTACTATCATCTTCAATAAACTTAGTCGATTTTGATTTAAAGAAATTAGAGTTCTTGGGGAAGGAGTAGATTTGATATACTTCATTTTCTGAGGCAGGATTCTGTTCTACTTCGTTTTCCGAGTCAGAATTTATTTCTATTTTTGTTTCCATAAACAATGCCCTTTTAAAGCGTGGTTCTATTTATTAGGTATTTTAGAGTAAACGTGCAGATTATATAGAACGAATTAAAAAAATAGAATGGGGTAGCTATCGCCACATTTATAAAATTTACCATTGAGTGGATTTAGTTAAATCCGCAAAACGATGGTTTAAAGAGCGATATTGTGAAGATACTTCCTCCCTGGTATCCATTTTTATAGAAGGATGAAAATCGCAATTTTGGTATAGATAAGATTTTATATGAGCGTAGTATTTTCTCATAGATAAGAGATGTCCAATGTATCAATAGATCTCTCCTATAAAGAGATTAAATGCTCCTAAAATGGGTTTAACTCAATAGGACGATTACATATATATCAATTCGATTAGTATTAGATCTTTTCTGCATCAAGATTCATTTAAAAAAGAAGCAAATTTGCTGCGGATTGTTGATTTTATGATTTATTTGTTTTCTTTTAATCTCGTATTTGCCTCTACTGTATGGATGGGATGCTAGGTGTACCAATAAAAGCATATATATTTAGTACTTCTACTAAGTAGCGCGTCATATAATAATGACGCTGATGCCTTAGCCTTACGGCAGAATAAAACTGAGTTAATGCTTCGTTAAATGTGCTAAATGAAAACCACGGTTTCGGATAAGGAAGTTAACAACCGGTTGACAACTTGGTGGGTGGCTCATTAGAACCCGAATATTGGACTGTTTGGCATGGGAACGAGCGCTGTGGGCACTCGCAAGTACTAATCTAATCGCCTTATTGAGTGATGCAATAATGAATAATATGCATCTTGTGTATCGTTTTCCAATGGTTTTTCATGCTTGGCTGGCTCAGGAGCTACAGGTCCGGAAGATAACAGGCGTATCATTTCAACATTACAGCCATTATTTCGCGCGAGATGATGATAAGGTGTATTCCCGTCAATATCTGCTAGATCAGTTCGAGCATGGTATTGAAGTAAGCATTTGATTAGGTCTTCACGGTTAGCTAATACCGCAATTGACAAAGGAGTTCGCTTATTTTTCAATTCAGGTTTATCTGGATTTGCACCTGCTTTTAACAAGTCCTCAACTTTAGTAATATCTCCCTTTGATGTTGCAATTATCAGCGGTGTTTCACCCGCTGAATTGTATTTATCAATCCCAGAAAACATGTTATGTTGTTTGCAAAGCAGGGTAGTCATTTCACCTAAATTCTTTGTCTTTTGAATGGCGTATTGAATGCTTTGAGCGCGCTCTTGGTGTACCGGTTTTCCAATAAACCATTGACTGAATCGTCCGACAGGTGTTATGTAGCTATTTAAGGCGTTAATCAACGTTTGTTGTTGTAGCTTAAATAACAACTCTTCAACGCCTTCAAAATTCATATAAGCCGGTGCCAAGAAGAGAGTAATAAGCAGGAAAATCTCTTTAGGTAAAGCATATGGCATCTTTGTGCAACGCCCATTATTAATAAGCGGTGCATAACACTGAATCATAAATGCACGGATTTCAGGGTACATCTGTAAAAATTGCGCTTGCTGCATTCCAACGCCATAGGTTTGTTTGAAGTGATATATATTATCAATTTTTTGGGCAATGCGCGGAAGCGCCTCTTTTACAACAGTATTGACAGTAGGCTCATTTTTAAATGTTGCGATGATTTTTTTTCGGTATGCAGCATTTTCTATAGGGAGTATGTATTGCATCACACTTGATACATTATTAAAATATCTAGGTATCTCCTGAAAGGCATACTTCACATTGGCGCGATGTTCATTGACCAATTTCATAACAAATTCAATATGCCCGCCCCAAGCTGCGCCCTGAGCGATAGCATTCACATTGGCGCCATGTTTATTGAACAATTCCATAGCAAATTCAAAATGCCCGCCCTGAGCTGCGCCCCAAGCGATAGCATTCACATAGGCGCCATGTTTATTGAACAACTCCATGGCAAATTCAAAATGCCCGCCACAAGCTGCGCCCCCAGCGATAGAATGCACATTGGCGCCATGTTTATTGAACAATTCCATGGCAAATTCAAAATGCCCGCCACAAGCTGCACCCCGAGCGATAGAATGCACATTGGCGCCATGTTTATTGAACAATTCCATGGCAAATTCAAAATGCCCGCCACAAGCTGCGCCCCGAGCGATAAGATGCACATTGGCGTGAAACTTTGTATGCAGCATCATGGCAAGCTTCAAGTTACCTTCGGAAGCTAATTGTCCTGCAGGTGTTAAATCACTATAATTTAGAACATTGCCACTATAATTTAGAATATCGATAGACCTGAAGTTTGAGAGCTGTTCAAGTTTTTGATTTATTGCGGCACTATAAATTTCTTCAAAAAGCGTCATAAAAATACATAAATAAAACCGATTGTGAAAATATTATAACTTGGGCTTGGAGTTCAATGGAACATGGGGTAATTTATATGTCCTCCCGCTGCCATTAGGGATTGCGAAAATAGGAGAAAAAAACGCATTGCACGCCTTGACAAAAAACATGGCATTTATCATGACCTTTTTGTCTATCCGGAAAATGCTTTTGATACGATTGCCGATGAACATTTATGCATGTCCGATGGTATCGTTATTATAGAAAGAGAAAATTTTGGTACAAAGCTATTAAAAAACTGTCTGTTGCCATAAAATTACCTGAATCCATTACTCCGGATGAATTTTCAGTGCGTAAAGTCTGGTATCAAAAAATGTTGGCAAGGGCATCTACCAGAGATCTGGAAGGAAAATACCGTCAAATATGGGCAATCAACACAATTCTTGAAGATTATTTTGTTTTTAGAAAATTACGATGCCAAGGACCCAAAAAAGCATTCCAGTATCTGGAAATACATGATCCTGAAACCTTAGCACTTTTCGATGAGGTTCTCTCTAATATAAATAATGTTGATATTCTGGAGAAATTGATCAAAAAAATCACTCAGTAAATCTCATTGCCAGTTTGGGCTGGATATGCGGTAAAACCTGACTATGGGAAAAAATCGTACCGTGTTGGCTCCGATCCTGTAAGTAAGCCCCCTAATAGTGGTTTCATTTTCACACCATTAACTGCCAACATGAGGCTGAATACAAATCAAATTGTTGTTCGACTTAATTACGCATTGAATGTCTAATTTTGTCTTAATAGTACTACCTTAAAAGATGGATCCCTAGGTATCCCCTCAGGATCTGGCCGTAGTAATTCGAGCCTTAATCAAACTTATATTGAAATGCTCCATACAAGTTTATGGGGTTAGGGAACAACTTAATGATTCATTAGTGGAGGAGAGGCAGTTATATGCGCTCTTAGCAAAGAAACCTATACCGCTGAGGATTGCAACACTACCAGCTGCCGCCAACACAATTCCCATAGTTGCTGCATTAAGCACAGTAAATGCAAGGGCTACAGCGGCAATTCCTGCCGCAGCAATAAAACCACCCAAAATCATCATGCTAATATCTAAGTTCAGATCGTTTTCGTTTAGACTTTGCTCTTGTGTATTTTGCTCCTGATTACCTACTTCAAGTAGCTCACCGAGGCTATCATACAAATCATTTAACTGTTCTGGAGAAAATGACACTAAACTGATTCGTTGCTCACGAGTTAGATCAGCAATATACCGTTTTTTCCCAAACGTTTTCGCCAAATCAGGAGGTATCATAGACTCAAAACCCAATTTCTCTAGTTGTTGTGTCATGATCATCATTACCAAGATTCCTAAAGCCTCCATTCCTTGTTTATCACAACCTAAACTTCTTATTCTTTGAATTCCTGTAAAATCATTTTTATCTTTTTCTCCTAAGAAGTTATAAGCATAATAAAAACAATCATCATTGGAATGAGTTAAACGGTAAAAGGGATCAACAAAACCTCTCCCTACGTATTCATGCTCTTTTTCTTTTGTTAAACCCGTTTCTCCGTTAGCTAAGGCGCACACATACATTAACTCTGAATAACCGTTGAGTTGTGCTATTAATGAACCAAGCATCGTAGAATGTTTAATATCATTATCTATTTTGGGTTTTGACAATAAAACCCCAAAATACCAATGTAATGCACTTACAATAATGCGTTCTTCTCTAGTTAACATCTTCATTTCCTATTAAGTTCAGCGTCAGTAGGATATCCATAATTTAAACTTGCACCTGCACCAAGAATTAATACAGTGTTATGTGAAAACATATATTTAATTTCCAATAATAATTAATATTTATCTGACTATTTCAAATACTTATACAGCGTGGGCTTTGAAATACCAATTAACTTACATATTTGGTTAATACTATGTTGTTTTCCTTCGTAAAGTTGAATTACTAATTGTGCTTTATCAGTTGACAACTTTTTAGGTCTTCCTCCTTTCCTGCCCCTCGCTCTTGCTGCCTGTAAACCTGCATGTGTTCTTTCACGAATAAGGTTACGTTCGAATTCAGCTAAAGCACCAAAAATATGGAAAATTAACTTGCCGGAAATAGAAGAAGTATCAATAGATTCATGCAAACTTTTTAATCCAATTTTTCTGGAGTCCAGCAATGAAACCATTTCAATTAAATCTTTAAGGGAACGACTTAATCTATCTAATCTCCAAACGACAATAACATCACCATTTCTTGCAAATTCAATTGCAGCTTCTAGACCTGGTCGATTGATTTTGCTACCAGTCATCTGATCAGTGTAAAATTTTTCACAGCCAGCTTTTTTTAAAGCATCATGTTGTAAATCTAAATTTTGATCATCTGTGGAGACTCGTGCATATCCGATCAGCATAATGGCCTCTTAAGTAAATTATCTCATTAAAAATGATAATAACGCAACTTAGATAAGTTAACCATAATTATTGACTTTTAAAGGTCATGTTTTATAAGTCTTTTAAAAATTAACTCTTGGAAGGGTAGAGTAGTAAATAAAACCCCCGTTTATTTGATCGTATATTTGTAAAGTATAGTAAATTTTGCTATAGTAATAATTACTATAGAAGGCATTTTTGATGAAAATAATAAAAACTAAACATTTCGACAAATGGGCTATAAAAAATCGAGTTAGTGATGAATCTCTTAACATCGCTGCTAAAGAAATTGCTATTGAAATTTATGAAGCCAATTATGGTGGTGGTGTAATTAAAAAGCGTGTTGCCAACAAAGGAAGAGGAAAAAGTGGTAGTACCAGAAGTATCGTTGCTTTCAAAAAAGGTAAACATTGTTTTTTTGTTTTTGGTTTTGAGAAGAATGCCAAAAGTGATATTTCTTCTAATGAAGAAAAAGCTTTTAAAATTGTTGCTAAATCTTTGTTAGCTTATTCTGATGTAGAAATTGATAAGCTGATAGAAGAGGGGGCATTAGTGGGGGTTGAAAATGAGTAAAATTATTGATGCTATGTTAGAAACAGCCAGAGATCTTCGATTAGATGCAATTACTATTAAAGAAATAGAAATGCTTAACTTAAGTGAAGTTAAAGAGCTTGAGGCACAAGAAATAAAGAAAATGCGAATTAAAGAAAAAGTTAGCCAAGCTGTAATGGCTAAAATATTGAATGTTACTCCATCTACCTATCAAAAGTGGGAAAGAGGAGAGGTGCACCCCAAAGGAGCCAATCTTAAACTACTGCGTTTAGCTCATGATCATGGAATTCAATATATTTTATCTTAGATGGCGGTCGAATTGTTATTGACTCGAACGGCCTGTTAAGTCTGATTAAGGGTGAAACTAGACTATATTGGGTTTAGTCCCGATATTTTTATCGCTCAGTTTTTTGGATAAGTCTCAACTGATAAAAATTGCTCATCATAGGCCTAGCGCTCCGGAACTTGCGCTCTGACGCAAAAATTTGGCTCTTCCAGAGGTTCGGTGGCAGTCATTATTATTTAACTGCCGACTGAATAAAATAGATGTTATTGGATGAGACAGATTTTTTCGGAATTTTTTAATCCGCACTTTTTCTTTCAATGATTAGTAAAGACCGGCACTAATTTAATCAAGTCTCCTAGTTGGCCTTCATAAAACATCTCTCCTGAATAATAAGGTTGAATCATCGTACCTTGAGTCATTGCCGGCAATAGAGGCGAACGAGCAATTTCTTCACCGGTTAATGCATTCCTCCACACGGCATAATCATTGTGGTTATTACCCGGAATTTCTCCGTTAGGGATATCTGTACCCACGACGACACGGCTTGACGGGGGGTTGATAAGTGCTGTGAACTCGGTCGTTCTCTGAGCAGCTTTCCAAACGACATGTAATCCGTTATCAGAAATGCTAATGGCTGCAATTTTCCCTGGTAATGCGTCGGTTGCATAGATCAAATTGGTGTCTGGATCACCGGAAACTGACATAGGCGCCCAGCTTATTGCAGGAGAAAATGCGGTGGCAATCTCTGTAGGAATGGGATCTCCCAAAAAGGGTTGAATAGAAAATTGATTCGCAGCATTGCCTTGATTAATGCTGATAACGCTAAGTGCGGTTGTAGCAGGTAGCGTATTAGTTTGAGCCACCACCCAATCATTCACTACGACAAATGAGGTGCACAATGTTTGGCCTGTTAATGTGATAGTTCCCGGATTCCATGTGTGATCAGGTATGAAAATACCGTCCTGAACTAGATAGCGAATAGCAGTTGTGGCCTCGAGTAAATAAACATAATCTTTACCATTGTACTGAGTCACAGTCGGTCTTGCGCCTACAGGGTTTGGTAACGTAATTTGATGTATCCACTGCATGGTTTTTGGATTCACGGAAACAAGAATAGATGGGGGTACATCCGTAGGATCAAGACAATCCAATAATGCATCTGGGCCTTGAATAATACATCCTGCTTGACGATACACTGATTTCATTATAATAGTTCCATCTGCGGTTGCATTGAAACCATTGAATGAAGTGTTTTCGGGAAGTCCTTCTCCAGTCGGAAGGACAAGGGTTGAAATAACCCTACCAGTCGCTGGATCAAGTTTTGCCAGCCGGTAACCATAACTCACGTAAAGATATCCATCTTCTAGAATACCTAGAGAGCCAGGATAATCCCACTCCCCATAGTTGGGTGAAAGTGGATTTGCTATGTTAATAAGTTGGTTATACCATATAGACTGCAGGGTAACGGGATTTACCTGAGCAACATATGCGCCAATTGAACCTGCCACATCTCCATATCCTCCTCCATAAATATAAGCAAGATTTGAATTCAGATAGGACATATTATATCCGGATGGGTAGGCTAGGGCGTGAGACCTAAGAGTATTCACTATATTGGATCCATTCATGGAACCACCAAACGTTGCTTGAGGAAACACATGTGTGCGACCCGAGTTATAATGCTCGAATGCTTGTAAAGAAGGATACCAGGGAGCGTTCGTATTATTAGTATTAGTAATAGCAATGCTTGCTGCAGATGTATTACTGACAGTGAATAAACAATACCCATTGTTTGTCATAGTACAACCGCTCAGTTTATAACCTGGAGTATTAATTTTTATGCCAGCGGTAGCGTAGGTGTGATTTGGTATAGTGCTTAATATACTTAAATTTAAATTACCAACACTATAATTTTGACAAGATAGTGGCCCTTTTCCATTAAGACAAAGTGTGAGTGATATAGCTCCTGGGGCACCTCCAGTACTGGTTATATTAAACAACAAGCCGCTGTATGCAAATTTTGCCTGACTCATTAATAATAGGCTGCATAAACTGAGAAGATAGTGAGGTTTCATGTAAAAGTTCGTCCTTTGAGTGAAGTATATTTATGGTTCGTGTCACAGGCATGTTCTTTTTTAAATAATCAAGGAGCATATGATGGGGTAGTGACCCCATTCGTGTCAAAATTTACGGTTTTATAATCTACCAAGATCTTTGTTAATGTATTGCAACGGAGCATTTTAAATAAGGCTATGGCCACTTTGTGCATCCCATAGGTTTTTTATAAAAACCATTCAAAATAATAAGCTCACTGTGGCTACCTTGCTCTATAATTTTACCTTGATCTATAACTACAATTGTATCCATTGACAGAAGGGTTGAATGCCTATGAACAATGACTATAACTGTTCTATTTTTCATTGCAGAATTCAGCGATTGTTTGATGAGTTCTTCTGTAATAGAGTCTAATACTGGATTTTAAACTTTCAAGGAGCTGAAGTGAAAAGTATTCTAAATAGTTTCATAATTTGTCTATTGTTACTGCAATTCAATATAAACGTTTTTGCAACACCAGCACCGGAATACTTAAGCGTTCCTCAATGGGATTCCTGTGCTATTAAACAAACTCGAGGTACAGCACAGTTTTGGTGTTTACCGAGTACAATGCCTAGCAATTGTCCTGCTTCTTCTTGGTCTACATTAGTAAGCGGTAAACTTATTCCCATGTGTGATTAGAGTAGTTGGGATATGGATGTTTCTAGCATGGTGTAGACTTATGGCTGCACGACATCCCGAGCTTCATGTGCTTTTCATTTAAGCTCTCTTGCTCAAGGGCAGGGTGCTAAAGTCGCCAACCCTTGTCACTAAGTCTGATTACTGTAAAAATTAGATTTTAATAAAATGGATGTCCCAAAAACACATGATTTAATCATCTACTTTTTCATGACCTGTTGAATTATCCAAACATCAAATCAATTTCAGTTTTGTGCTATGTCAATTTTTTGCTAATTATTTATATACCCATAATTTTTTATGAATCAATTCGTTGTTTTAGATTATCTTTTAAAGTAATTAAAAGATAATTTTTTGCTTGCTCATATTCATCATTACTAATTAAATCTTCATCAAACAATTTTTTTAGATAATCTACCCGATTCATTATTTGTTCATATGTGGGAGTACTTAAATGCTCAATATTTGTAAGAGTAAAGAGCAGTGAAATTCTATGGAGAATAAAATGATCTAAAAGTGTGGAATTTATTTCCTTCTGTAATTCTGTTTTTTCCTTCACTTCCGCTATTTTTTCAGATTCCGCTCCAGCTCTAGCTAAACAATAGGGTAAAATGGCAATTACGAGTGCCATTGCTGCTAAAGCAGCTTGTCGTGGGGCACTACTCGCTGTAGAGAGATTATAATAAAAGATTGCCCCTAGGGGTTCTAGGCCGGAAACCCAGAACTTTTCGGACAGTTTTTAGCCATACTTCTCTTTTTTACCCCATGAAAGAAAATTTTATTTATTATTGCATCAAGATCAATGATCTTATCACCAGAAAAAATAAAGTGCCCCTGAAAATGAATATGTTGCCAAGCTACAGGTGAAACTTTTTTCAACATGGCTAATGCCTTATGATCACCCTCTGCTTCATATTTCAATTTTAGTTTGGATAATATTGCGGAATTGTAGTGAATAATGGCATTTGCAAGCAGTCGCCCACACTGATTACTTATCTCAATTTCACGATCCCCTCTGCCGGATAGCTGCTTTTTGCCATAGACAATAAAATAATTAAGAATATAAGTAGTATATTTGGGATTGATTCAGAAATGGCTGCAAATCAATCAAAGGCTTCTGGAATGACTAAAAATTGTCCGGAAATTTCTGGGGTTCCGGGCTAGCCCCCCTGTTTTTGGGGTATGGCAATCATCCGAGTGAAAAGATACTCTAAGCCTAAAAATCACGTTAATTAGAAATAATTTTTACCAGAAGGTTTTATTTTTATTCTTTTATATAGTGGAATGCATCCTTTTATAATCCTTTACATGGATAATTATCAGTAAAACAGGACGATCTTAATTCAAAACAAGCCTTAGAGTATCTTTTCACTCGGATGATTGTCATGTCCCTTACTCGACTCGGATGATTGCCATACCCCAAATAATAACCATGACACGTTATTCGACATCTGTTGGGTGTCCTTACTAACGGATTTTGACGTCGTTGCGCCGTCAATGAAACAACCAACAACAAGCTTGATTTGAGGTCACAAAACAGTGACCTCAAATTTACCTATGTCAGCACGCAAAGCATTTTTTCAGCTACCAATAAACAAGAGTCGTTCTCTTTTCGGTGATATAAGCCATAACGGTTCTCTCCCAGTAAAGGAATTTCATCTTTATCATCCCGAGTATTTATGCAGGCTTCAGTATTTTTGTTTTCAGGGCGTGGCACGATTCTCGTGATTGGAATCAAGTCAGGTATAGGGCCTTTTTGCGTCGCAAAAATATAATAAGTAATGCTTGCTCTCAGTTCGAGCCCTGCTCGCGCTTCAAAGATGTTCTTGGCGTTTAAATCTCCACCAGGAACAGTAGTCACCGCCAAACCCTCGAATAGGTTCAAAGGAAAGTACATTCCTGCGTGTAGCCAAGAATATCGTCCAATATAGAAATTCAAAAGAAATTTTAATCGCCTGTTCTGAAAATCTATAATCTCAACTTTAGATGAGCAATTGCTTTTTCCACATGGGTTATAACTGATGAATAGCCCGCCTAATTTGACTCTATTTAAGCTGAAGGGTCCGCTTCGCTTGATAACAAAATCCTCATCCCCGTAAAGATAAGTCTCAAGCTCTTCGGGTTGAATTTTTTGTAACTGCTCAAGGTGAAACAACTGGCCATCAAAGATTTGACTGGCATAATGCTTTGGATCCTGCGGTCCCCCCAGATTATTTTGGGGATAATTCACTAAATAGGGATTCAACACTGAATTGTGACCTTTTGAATCGTGATCTCTTATGAAGTAGATCAGTTGAAGAAGAAAAAAATGATGGCTGGATAACTGACAAATTTGATTCACGTTAGTTAATTCAGGTACCTGGGCGAAACATTGAGCAAATCTGTCTTCTAAGCCCAACAATGAAATGCACTTACCAACAGAAGAATTATCAATACGATACTGGAGCTCATCTAATATGGAAATTACTTCGTCTTGCAAGGGACGCTCTACCTCGTCCAATGAATGATTCGCTTGGGTTAATTCAAATTGTTCAAATAGATGTTTAAATGGATGCTTTTTGATAAAAATAGTGCTTGAGAATGTTTCAGGAGGATAATGAGCGAGTATTTTTTTTAAAAACAGCATATTGGTTTCAGGCTTGAGTGAAGATGGAATCATTAATCGTTTCAGATCCTTTAACATCTGGATACGCCATTTCATCCTACTTCCAGGAGTATGAGTCATAAAATTTTTTTCAAATGAGTTAAAAAAATCTTCCAATTTCTCCGGATGTTCAAGAACTGCCTCAGGAACCAGACGCACCTTTTTCAAATAAGTCCATTCAACATTGAGTTGACTTAAATCTATTGTGCGCATATCCACGTTAATAAACCGAGCACCAGCTAAGTTTGTGCCTGTAAAATCAGCCCCTTCAATTAAAGTGCCCTCAAACACGGAACCACTCAAATCAGCCCATCTCAAAATTGCCTGCTTCAAATTTGCTTGTCTAAGTGTGATGTTCTGCATATTTGCATGGCTTAAGTTTGCTTTTTCAAGTAGAGCATTATCCAAACAGGCGTTTACTAGAATAGCATGAAGAAGTTTTGCTTGCCGCAAATTTGCTTGATTCAGTAAGCTTGAGTTCAAATCCGCATAGCTTAAATTTGCTTGAAACAAGATCATTGCAGACATATTCTTACAGCCAAAACGAAAATGGGATAGCGACGCATGCGATAAATCAGCACCAGCCAGATTTACCTGATTAAATTCGATTAAAGGTAAAAAATTGAGGTAAGTTTTAGGAAAATTTGTCTTAAATAAATCGAATAATGCAGTTGATTTTTCTCTATCAACCTCCGGGGCATACATACGTAGATGCACTCTCGTCCTCTCATCGAGATATGGCGCATTAGAGACATTTCTTAATTGTTCGATGTCAGGGAGCACTTTATGGTGTCGAGTTAGCATGTAACATGCTACTTCGTGATCAGACATCGGCATTTTATTCTCAACCAGGCTTTTTAGAGCCTTGTATTCACTTGTACGTCGATAACCTTCAACAAAGTCAAAGGCTTCTTTGGGTGCTATTTGACTTAAATGAGATATGACTTGAGCTGGATTTTTTTTAAAGCGTACAGCAAAAGCTGTTGCTGCCACTCTCGATAAATTTTTTGATGCAATCTGGGCTGCTAATAAATCTTCTATATCCAAATGAGTCAAAATACTGACTTGTACTTCTTCTGGTATCGAAAAAAAAAGATGCTCTTCATGTGGTGGTATAGCGGAAGAAATTGAGGTTTTTTCTTCAGTTAATTCAGAAGCGTTCAAAAACACAATTAATTCATGAGTTTTTAACTTTAATTCCTTGATTTGACTATAAAGATGTGTTGTTAATTGGCACAGCTCATCCTCAATACTCTGCTTGGATATGTCTCCTGCGTTAAGACTTTTATCAGTAAAGCGAAGTCTATTATCAAAAGTGTTGACAATAGTTGTTTGGAGTTCTTGGCACACTAAAAAAAAATCAGCCCAATGTTGCCCAAGTTGTTCTTTATCAAGTATATTTTGACTGGAAATCTTAGCAAGAAAAACATCATGGTTATAAAATTTATTTAGATTGTCTACCCTCTTTTTTAAGGACAGAAAGATATGAATATTTTTATATGATAAGAGTTCCGAACTTTTATTGCTTAGCTCATCGCTCAGAACACCATAAAAATCTAAAAAGGCATGCAATTCACGTAGATCATGAACCATCTTGGATATCTGTTCTTTAATTAACAAAGGATGACATTTTTCTTTAAATTCAGATTGACTAAATTTTTTCATTACTTAATTCCTTGCAATACATAAAGACGTACGTGACATCGATTACACAATTTTCTCTCTGCTTCGGATTGTGAAGACAAACAAGAGTTCGGTCAGTTGACGAATCGAATAAGAAAATAAGCGTTAACCGCTTTTAGATTTCCTGGATAAAACGAGAAGAGGTTTTCATCGGGAACAAAGAGAATGGATAAACTTATAATCTTTTTCAACAGCCAAGCTGCATTTTGATAAGATTGCTAAGTTACCTGTCCTCCATCATTACCAATATTTTTAGAAAGTAATGAAATAAATTACAAATTAATCGGATTGTAATCGCTTCATAAAGAATTTTAAAGAAGCTTTCTTCCTCAGAAATAATTCGGTTGCACTACATTGGGTTAAATTACCGATCTGGGGCAAAAGCGAATTGACTTAATTTTGCACCATAAAATGCAAGAGATGTTTTATTTTAAATAATATTGATTAATATTGGAGCTGAAATGAGATTGATAAGTCAAAGACCAGTTCTCTTTAGATTCGCTTTCATTCGAAACTAATTATGCGAACAGTTGGCTATAACTGGCCTGTTTTAAATATTAGTTGCTCACATTGAGCAACTAATACGCCACTATGGACATGGAATAACAAATTTCATACAAAAATTATTGTTTGTAGTTCGCTTTTGCCCCAGATCGGTAATTTAACCCAATTTAGTACTTTATCATATGCATTATTATTTGTGATTTGACATGTACACAAAAAATGTGTACAATTTATTAAGAATAATAAAAAGAGACTGGCTTGGAAATTTATAATGTTGTGATAAGGAAGAAATTAGTACCCAGCCTAAAGAGGTTTCCTAAACATATTATTGTCAAATTAACTGCCTGGATTAATGCGGTAGGTCATGATGGCTTAAGTGAAGTTAGAAAAATACCTGGTTTTCATGATGAGCCGTTGCAATGAGAGCGTAAAGGGCAGCGCTGGATTAGATTATCAAAGTCCTATCGCGCTATTTATATCATTGATAAAGAGGGACAAATGGAAATTGTAGAAATTATTGAGGTGAGCAAACATGATTACTAAAGACACACAAGAAACATTGAAATATCTTGAAAATCTTATAGGTGAAAAATTAACTTTGGGTTCTTTTATTCTCGCTATTCGTCAGGGAGAGGAATTAAGCCAGGTTGAATTTGCTAAAACACTGGGTGTTTCAAGGCAGGTTTTATGTGATATAGAACATGGCAGAAGAATTATTAGCCCTAAAAAAGCTGCTGAATATGCGGATATATTAGGTTATTCAAAAAAGCAATTCGTTCGTCTATGTTTGCAAGATATGATTGATAGAGATCATTTGGGTTTGATCGTAGAAATTGAAAATGCAGCATAACGATATAACCATGGCGAAGAGTTTTTTAAAATGAGAGATGAGGATTATTATTCCGTAAGGTCTGGTAAAAGGTCCCGAGTAAAACTTGATTTAAATACATTAAAACAATTGTTTCTCAGTGTTTACACTGAATTTAAAAAGAAAGATTATTTTTACGAATATATGGGCTATTGGTGCACTGATGAAGGCGATGTTCCTGGCGTGCTTGGAGATGATACTGCAATTGCTTCACGTTTATTGCTTAAGCTAGGAAGCAATAATTTATGGCCATTAGAAGAATATATACATTTTTATACAGAAGATGATGTATTAGATATGATCGAATTTTTGTATGATTGCATTTCTATCCCCTCAGATGGTATTTACCATTCATATAACAACTGTGGTTATCATCGCTACAAAGCTTTCGATAATGTAACAGCAAGAAAAGAATATCAATTAAGAATGAATGAGTTATTAAAGCAGTATTCTGATGGATATGAGCTAAGCGACCAAGGTTGCATCTTAATTTTAGTTGAAAGAGGTTTTGATAATTTATTAAAAGCAACTGTTCCAGAAAATATAGAGGATAGCCAACTCATACAGAATAAAATAAATCATGCTGTAGATAAGTATAGAAGAGGTCGTAAGGTAGAAGAGAGAAGGGATGGTATTCGTGAGTTAGCTGATGTTTTAGAGTTGTTACGTCCTAAAATTAAAGAATTAAATTTAAAACAAGATGAAAGTGATATATTTAATTTATTAAATAATTTTGGTATACGTCATTTTAATTCTGGGCAAAAAACAAACTATAATACTTCAATTTTTTATAGCGGTTTGTTCTATCATTTTCTGCTAATGATACACATGGTTCTGAGACTCATAGATAAAAATAAAGGCGGATAATTAGGTCTGATTAATCGTATAATCAGACCCAACAGGATTTCCGTTCAGGGCGGATTGAATTCGCTAATGCAACATGACTTTTGATACAATCAAAAGACGCTCTGATGATTATAGAAATTAACTAAACTGTTGACGCAAGAATGATCCCCGTATTACGCTGCGCTAATACGGGCTACGCTTGCTGATATAGGAACTGGGGTTGAGCTTTGAACGTCGTTGCTTGAACAGAATTTCTTTGCCCAATCGTTCTGCTGTGCGGCTTCGAGACGGCATAAATGCCTCCTCAGCCCGAACGGTTCATAATAAATCGAAAAGTACTAATTATTAACAAAACAGGTCTTGGTCATGACGCCATGAGGTCTTGACCCGATCTATGCCTGTTTGCTGATAAAAACCTCTATCTTTACAGACTCAAATCATGCTGCACCATTGTATCGCTTTCTTATCAGTTACCGCATCAACCTGCCGCTTGAACTCTTTTGCTTTGCTTATGCATTCGTTGATGATTTCTTTTATCTTATTTGTATAATCTTGTAATGCCCCTGCATTTGTCGGTAAAGGAACACACAGTATGTGTCTTTGTGCTTTCTGATAATAGCGATTATCATCACAAAATTGATTTATCTCCTGGAACATCTCACCGGGTAATTTGCTGCATTCTTGCTCTATTCCATTTTCTTCATGCACACTCGAACTATGGTGTGACTTCACATGAAAAAAACGAAATAAAGGATTGATTTCTGGGGTTTTCAGCAGGCGAGACAGTTGGGTTTTTCGGATTTTAAAAGCCACTTCCGCCAGGTCTTTTGTGGTTACTTTGGATTTTAAAAAATCAGGCAGTAAGGCAATAATTCGCTTTTTAACCTCCTCGTTTTGGCTTGCAATCACAATACTATGCAAGCTGGGGCAATTATTGAATGCTGTTTTATCAATAAAAACAATCTCCTCTGGGAGGGTGATTGTCTGCAAACTGCTACAACCTTTAAATGCCCACATATCAACAGTAACAACTCCTTTTGGAATTGTGAGGTTTAGTAATCCACTGCACCCCAAAAATGTACAATACCCAATATAGGTAACTCCGTCTGGAATGGTGATGTTTTGCAATCCACTGCATCCCGCAAATAAAAAGTGGCGAAAAGAAGTTACCCCTGGCGCAATAGTTATTGTTTGCAATCCACTGCAATCCTCAAATACACTGCTTCGAATAGAGGTTACTCCTGAGGGGATGGTGATGCTCTGTACCCTACTGCAACCAAAAAATGCGTCGCCGTCAATAGTGGTTACTCCTGGTTGAATAGTTATTACCTCCAATCCGCTGCAATTGCCAAATGCACGAAATCCAATAAAGGTAACTCCTTCGGAAATGACGAGGTGTTTTAATTTACTACACTTATAAAATGCATATTCTCCTATCGTAATAATCTCTTTGGGAATAATGATGCGCTGTAATACACTACAACCCTCAAATGCATTATCTCCGATTGAGGTAACTCCTGCTGGAAAATCAAAAGAGCCATCTTCTTTGATATCCCTATTAGTCACCTTAAGTAGCGTCTTGCCATCGTCACTTAATTTCATTCGCCCATACTCCTTTACATATTTTGACAACCTATGTGAAAGCTTATAATAATTTTGTCCGGCTCCGTTGCAAAAAATATTAAGCGAACGAAATCTTAAGTTTTGGACAGATTTCAGCTATATAGACCGAATTGTTCATTGATAAAGGATACTTCCGTACGGGTACCATACATCCACATGTTGAACTGCCCTTTTTTAAACATACGCATAATTTCAAATCCTTTAATCGTTGCATAGGCAGTTTTCATGGACTGAAACCCTCTAACAGGCTTTATAAGTCGCTTGAGTTTTCCGTGATCTGCTTCCAGCCTGTTATTACGATACTTTATTTGTAAATGCTCCACATGTTCTGAAAGAACACCTTCTCCTTTTAACTCTTTAATGGCTTGCCCATACGCTGGATTTTTATCGGTATTAATAACACCAATATCGCACGTGGGATTGCTCTTTATCATTTTCTTCAAGAATCGTTTAGCGGCAATTGCATTGCGTCTGTGAGAGAGATAAAAATCAATAGTATTCCCCCGCTCATCAATGGCTCGATACCGGTACTTCCATTCGCCTTTTATCTTGATATAGGTCTCATCCAAATGCCAACGTCTGGAATAACGCTTTTTGTACCACTCAAGCCGTTTTTTAATTTCCGGCGCATAGTGTTGAACCCAGCGATAAATGGTGGTGTGAGCCAGCTCAAGACCACGCTCACCCATCATTTCTTCTAAGTCCCTGTAGCTAATACCGTATTTACAATACCAGCGTACACATTGTAGGATCAATTCTCCCTGGAAATGACGCCATTTAAATGCAGCAGGTTTTGTGGAGCGCATGGGATTACCATATTCTTAGCTAAAAGTAGATTAATTATAAACCATGGCTCGTTTTTGCAACGGAGCCATATTTCTTCTAATGAAGAAAAAGCTTTTAAAATTGTTGCTAAATCTTTGTTAGCTTATTCTGATGTAGAAATTGATAAGCTGATAGAAGAGGGGGCATTAGTGGGGGTTGAAAATGAGTAAAATTATTGATGCTATGTTAGAAACAGCCAGAGATCTTCGATTAGATGCAATTACTATTAAAGAAATAGAAATGCTTAACTTAAGTGAAGTTAAAGAACTTGAGGCACAAGAAATAAAGAAAATGCGAATTAAAGAAAAAGTTAGCCAAGCTGTAATGGCTAAAATATTGAATGTTACTCCATCTACCTATCAAAAGTGGGAAAGAGGAGAGGTGCACCCCAAAGGAGCCAATCTTAAACTACTGCGTTTAGCTCATGATCATGGAATTCAATATATTTTATCTTAGATGGCGGTCGAATTGTTATTGACTCGAACGGCCTGTTAAGTCCGATTAATAGTATTTGAAGTAGTAGAGTTTAGCGAGGTCTAGACTAACCCCCTAATGTACAACAAAAAAAGGTATGGTTGATGGATAGAACTAATAATGATCCACTGCACGGTATTACCCTAGAAGTTATCTTAAATAGTTTGTTGATTTGTTATGGCTGGGAAGGCTTGGCGGAAAGAGTCAAGATTAACTGTTTCTCTTCCAATCCCAGCATCAAATCAAGCCTTAAATTCTTGCGCAAAACACCATGGGCAAGGACTGAAATTGAAACCCTTTATCTTGCTTCCCTTAAAAAGTAAAGATTGCAAAAACTCATAATTACTGGAGTAATAAATAATATGAAAGATGTTTTCATTAATAAAGATCATGTTGAACTCTTTAAAATTCTCAAATTTGAAGGTATCGCCTCGAGTGGAGCAGAAGCTAAGGAAATGATAGCTGCTGGCACTGTATTGGTAAACGGCGTAATAGAAAAGCAGAAAAGAAAAAAGATGGTTTCAGGAGATACGATTGAATTGAAAGGTGAGATCTTTCGGCTAAAGTTGAGTGCCAATTAACATTTTTATACACTCAGTCCCTAGTAATATGGGTGAAAATCAAAAAGGATTACAGCCGTATCTGGAGACATGCATAGCATTAATCGAGTTAATTTCGCACTGCTGTATTTGTTTGGATATGATTTTATGCCGAGGTTCACCAAAATAAACAGAAAAGCCTTTAAAAAGCCAAGCGAATACAGTAATTTTTAATAAAACCCTCTAAAAAAATAAGCCAACAATTAATTATTGATGAATGGGATAATATCTTAAGAATTATCGCATCCATTGCAATGAAAGAAACCTCACAAAGTACGGTGATAAGAAAACTATCCTCTTATACCAAAACAAACTCTACTCTGAAGGCGTTGATAGAGTTTGATAAGATTATTATGAGCATT
Organism: Legionella fallonii LLAP-10; assembly: GCF_000953135.1. Classification (NCBI taxonomy): domain Bacteria; kingdom Pseudomonadati; phylum Pseudomonadota; class Gammaproteobacteria; order Legionellales; family Legionellaceae; genus Legionella; species Legionella fallonii. Next base: position 566,430 of record NZ_LN614827.1, read on the forward strand.
TATATGCTTAAATATATTGATGATGTTGAAATGAGACGTTGTGTTCACCGTGCATTAAATAGGGGTGAAGCATTTCATCAGTTACGTTCAGCCATACTCAAAATCAGTGGCAAGCAATTGTTAGGAAAAACTGACAAAATGCTGGAAATTAATAATCAGCGCAATAAAATCTTGGCTTGTTGCATGATTTATTACAATACTGCTTTATTATCAGCTCTTTTAGAGCAGGCTAAACAACGTGGTGATGAGGCATTATGCAATGAAATTAAACGATTATCACCGGTTGCTTGGCAACATTTTAATATGCTTGGGACATTTACATTTTGCAAATCAGAAAAACTTATTAATATTCATGAGGTTGCGAAATTACTGTTAGAGGATGAAACCATCAATGTTCGCTTTATAAGCCTTGCTGAATAAGGGTTGTAGAAGGTGATGCTGGTAAACCAGCGCTATATGGAATTAACCCCTGTAAGGCCTAACGCTCCGGAACTTGCGCCGTGATGCAAAAACCCCAAAGAAATTGGGTTGATAATTGACTAACAGTATATATAACTCAATTAAGTTTATCGAAACTCGTTTTATGCATAAAAAAATTTAAAATCATCTGATTGCCCCTCTAAAGTTGTTTCAATAAAGTAAAATAAGTAATAAATTTTATCTGTATTTTTGCATCACAGCGCAAGTTCCGGAGCGTAAGGCCTGGTAGGCTGATGGGCACGGCATCGTCATGTATGGACCCAAAAAATAGTTAAACATCTTAAAATATGATATTTTTGGTTTTGGTTCTCGTAGACCAATGGTTATATGCGGAGAGATAAATTCATTGAAGTCAGATTGCAATAATTCAGTAGGGATCCAGTTGTAGCGCGGCTTCATCCAGGAGACTCTCCAATTCTATTAACTTTGAACCGGCAACACTATACGGCAACAAAACCTTATAAATACTGACTTGAAAGAAAATTAAAAACTAGCAACGAGGTGTACCTTTGCAAGGGGCGTGAATGGTTACTATAGTTAAGTCATAACTAATGAAGAATATTGAAGTGAACTATGGAACAAAACTATCATCCCTCCCTTTCAGAAGCAGTATCCGCGTTGAAAAAAGATGATATCGTGACGGCAAGCAATGTACTAGAACGATTTCTCAATGATTCAGATTTAACCCTTAAGGCGCAAGCTAACAATTTTATGGGTTTGATTTATTTGAATAAACAAGAATATCCCAATGCAATTTTTTGTTTTGAAACAGCGAGCAGTATTAGCGATTACTATGTGTATTGGATGAATTTAGCGGTAGCCCAAATGCGGCACAATGATTTTCCCAATGCAAAGAATAATTTCCACAAGGCAGTCCAATATGCTCAAGAGCAAAATTCAAACAAACTATCGAAAATGAGATTCAGCTATGCAGGATTATTATTTGACATTAATGAATTTGAACCTGCCCTAGAGCAACTTAATATACTGTGGGAAAGCTATTTATTTTATAAAGTAACCGATTCGACGTTTCTCTATATCCGAGAGATGCCATTTTTTGAGGATTTTCTTAATGCCTCAGAAGAAATCATGATGCATTTGTTAGGCAAATTTGATTACAAAAAATGGTTGGATATATTACACGATGGAGTCGATGAAAGTGGTAAAAAAGAAGTATTAGAATTGAAAAAAAAGCTAATGCAGCATGATAACTATAATTCAACGCAATCGTTTGAGATCCCTCTGCCAATCGAGCCCAGGTTAAAACCGTTCAAAGGATTTATAGAAGATATTTTTGAAAGAGATGGAATAAAAGTTCTAGTATGCAGATGTGTGCAAGGAAGATTACAGCAGGGTGATTCGCTGACTTTCAAAAATCAAGCAGGTCAACTGACAGACACAAAATGTATTAAGATAGAAAGCATGCATAATGACATACGCCAACTTCAACTCGATTTTAGTTTGTTAGCAATAGTTTACTTAGAAGGTATTGATGCAATGGATGTTAGAAGAGGTGATTGGATTTTATTCCGTACCCAATTTCTCCAGGATTCTGATGAATACGTAGAATGCTCAGCTCATTCTAGTGCATGGATTGAAAAAATAGGCGACGCCAATCAATCGACAGCTTTACTTTATTCAGTCGACACACCTAAAAAATTAAAGGAATTATTGCCATTTTTATCAAAAAATTATTGGATTATGGATAAGGCCATAATAAAAAAGCAGCTTGTTCAACAAGATGAGGACGGCTGGAGTGCCTTAATGTCGGCAGCACGCTATCAACCGGAGGCAGCCAAGGAGCTTCTGAGGTTTTTAAGTGAACATCATGAATTTCTGGGTAGAGACCTCCTCAAAGAGGTGCTTGTTCAAGAAAACAGTATAGGTAATAACACTTTAATGTTGGCGGTAGGTGATCAGCTTGAGGCAGCCAAGGAGCTTCTGAGGTTTTTAAGTGAGCATCATGAATTTTTGGGTCAAGACCTCCTAAAGCAGGTACTTGTTCAACAAGACGAGGGCGGCTGGAGTGCCTTAATGTCGGCAGCACGCTATCAACCAGCGGCAGTTAAAGAGCTTCTGAGGTTTTTAAGTGAACATCATGAATTTCTGGGTAGAGACCTCTTGAAAGAGGTGCTTGTTCAAAAAAAAGAGGACGGCTGGAGTGCCTTAATGTTGGCAGCACTCTATCAACCGGAGGCAGCCAAGGAGCTTCTGAGGTTTTTAAGTAAACATCATGAATTTCTGGGTAGAGACCTCCTCAAAGAGGTACTTGTTCAACAAGATGAGGACGGCTGGAGTGCCTTAATGTCGGCAGCACGCTATCAACCGGAGGCAGCCAAGGAGCTTCTGAGGTTTTTAAGTGAACATCATGAATTTCTGGGTAGAGACCTCCTCAAAGAGGTGCTTGTTCAAGAAAACAGTATAGGTAATAACGCTTTGATGTTGGCGGTAGGTGATCAGCTTGAGGCAGCCAAGGAGCTTCTGAGGTTTTTAAGTGAGCATCATGAATTTCTGGGTAGAGACCTCCTCAAAGAGGTACTTGTTCAACAAGATGAGGACGGCTGGAGTGCCTTAATGTCGGCAGCACGCTATCAACCGGCGGCAGCCAAAGTGCTTCTGAGGTTTTTAAGTGAACATCATGAATTTCTGGGTAGAGACCTCTTCAACGAGGTGCTTGTTCAAAAAAAAGGGGACGGCTGGAGTGCCTTAATGTTGGCAGCACGCTATCAACCGGAGGCAGCTAAAGCCTTTCTAGAGTTTTTAATCGTGCATCATGAGTTTCTGGGTAGAGACCTCCTCAAGGAGGTACTTGTTCAAGAAAAAGAGGACGGCTGGGGTGCCTTAATGTTGGCAGCACGCTATCAACCGGAGGCAGCTAAAGCCTTTCTAGAGTTTTTAATCGTGCATCATGAGTTTCTGGGTAGAGACCTCCTCAAAGAGGTGCTTGTTCAAAAAAACAGTATAGGTAATAACGTTTTGATGTTGGCGGTAGACGATCAGCTTGAGGCAGCCAAGGAGCTTCTGAGGTTTTTAAGTGAGCATCATGAATTTTTGGGCCAAGACCTCCTAAAGAAGGTACTTCTTCAACAAGATGAGGGCGGCTGGAGTGCCTTAATTTCGGCAGCACGCTATCAACCGGAGGCAGCCAAGGAGCTTTTGAGGTTTTTAAGTAAACATCATGAATTTCTGGGTAGAGACCTCCTCAAAGAGGTGCTTGTTCAAAAAAACAGTATAGGTAATAACGTTTTGATGTTGGCAGTAGACGATCAGCTTGAGGCAGCCAAGGAGCTTCTGAGGTTTTTAAGTGAGCATCATGAATTTTTGGGCCAAGACCTCCTAAAAAAGGTACTTCTTCAACAAGATGAGGGCGGCTGGAGTGCCTTAATGTCGGCAGCACGCTATCAACCGGAGGCAGCCAAGGAGCTTCTGAGGTTTTTAAGTAAACATCATGAATTTCTGGGTAGAGACCTCCTTAAAGAGGTGCTTGTTCAAAAAAACAGTATAGGTAATAACGTTTTGATGTTGGCGGTAGACGATCAGCTTGAGGCAGCTAAGGAGCTTCTGAGGTTTTTAAGTGAGCATCATGAATTTTTGGGCCAAGACCTCCTAAAGAAGGTACTTCTTCAACAAGATGAGGGCGGCTGGAGTGCCTTAATGTCGGCAGCACGCTATCAACCGGAGGCAGCCAAAGAGCTTCTGAGGTTTTTAAGTGAACATCATGAATTTTTGAGCCAAGACCTCCTAAAGAAGGTACTTGTTCAACAAGGTGAGGGCGGCTGGAGTGCCTTAATGTCGGCAGTACGCTATCAACCGGCGGCAGCCAAAGAGCTTCTGAGGTTTTTAAGTGAGCATCATGAATTTTTGGGCCAAGACCTCCTAAAAAAGGTACTTCTTCAACAAGATGAGGGTGGCTGGAGTGCCTTAATGTCGGCAGCACGCTATCAACCGGAGGCAGCCAAGGAGCTTCTGAGGTTTTTAAGTAAACATCATGAATTTCTGGGTAGAGACCTCCTCAAAGAGGTGCTTGTTCAAGAAAACAGTATAGGTAATAACGCTTTGATGTTGGCGGTAGACGATCAGCTTGAGGCAGCCAAGGAGCTTCTGAGGTTTTTAAGTGAGCATCATGAATTTTTGAGTCAAGACCTCCTAAAGAAAGTACTTCTTCAACAAGATGAGGGCGGCTGGAGTGCCTTAATGTCGGCAGTACGCTATCAACCGGCGGCAGCCAAAGAGCTTCTGAAGTTTTTAAGTGAACATCATGAATTTCTGGGTAGAGACCTCTTCAAAGAGGTGTTTGTTCAAAAAAAAGAGGACGGCTGGAGTGCCTTAATGTTGGCAGCACGCTATCAACCGGAGGCAGCTAAAGCCTTTCTAGAGTTTTTAATCGTGCATCATGAGTTTCTGGGTAGAGACCTCCTCAAGGAGGTGCTTGTTCAAAAAAACAGTATAGGTAATAACGCTTTGATGTTGGCGGTAGACGATCAGCTTGAGGCAGCCAAGGAGCTTTTGATGTTTTTAAGTGAGCATCATGAATTTCTGGGTAAAGAAGCCTTAAAAGAAGTGCTTATTCAAAGAAACAATGAGGATTGGAATGCCTTAATGTTGGCTACGCAATATCAGCCGGAAGTAGCTAGGGCCTTTCTAGAATTTTTAAGAAAGCACCATGAGTTTTTGGGTAAAGAGACTCTAAATGACTTGGGACTAAAGGCCATGGGTTTTGCCGACATTTGAACATCATTCGGTTTTACCGGCGCCGTCAACTTAACTTTTTATAACGTAAGAAAAGAGTGATCTTGCCCTGATTTGTCGGACACCTAGCTAAGGGAGTAAACTCCTAAAGCAGAGGTGAATAATGAACAATAATAAATCAGATCAAAAAGTAGCACGTAAAAAATATAGTCTTCAATTTAAAGATCAAGCGCTTGAGCGAGCGGTTAAAGATGGCATATCTCAGGTAGCGAAAGATCTTGGTATTAAAGAGTCCATGTTGTACTACTGGAGATCCCAACAGAAGCAAGGTGGGGTTTTACCACATATCCAGCCCAAACTGGCAATGAGATAGCTAAGCGACTTTAAGTACCAATATTTTGTCCATATCGAACAACATATCTTGCTCTTCAATATCCTGAGTGAAATCATATTCCCCATGCAAATTGACATAATGCCAGATTAAAGTCGATCCATTGCGAATAATGGTTAATAGTACTTTCCTGCTTTCTTCATTCTCTAAAAGAACCAATTTTTGCGAAAGGTATAACTCATTCCATAATACAATTGCATTCTGATTTAAGCGCTGGCAACCAACAACCATTTCTTGTTCCTCCTTGCTGCTGTATTGAATTTCCTGGTTGTTACCAAACAGAATGGCTTTTGAGAATTTATTCGATAGCTCAATACGATTTAACTGTTTTTCAACAGCCTGCCGTAATTCAACATCATCAATATATCGAAGAATAAACAGACTTTTAATAATCCGTCCAAATTCCTTTATGGCGCAGTACAATGGGTGTTGTTTAGAATATGAACTGAGACGCTTGAACAGTTGTGAAGCCGTTGTGGCTTTAAGTTTAATCGTAACCATCAAACGCAAAATATCATCCCAATTGGTTTTAATTAAATCAGTGTCGATATAGCGATGCGGGAGTATTTTATATCCTTTGGTTTCATAGGTGCTTCTAGAGTTAAAACTGTATAGGGTGGCTTTCTTCAGACCTTTAATTCTGGGTGCAAAATAAATCCCCAGCAGGTTCAATATCCCAAAAATTGCTTCAGAATAACCATGTGTATCAGTGGAATAGATTGTGCTTTTGATCGAAAGATTATGTAATAACCCATCGACGACATAGGCTGCTTCCCGTTCAGAGCTACTGATGGACGTAGTATAAAACAGACGATTCAGCTCATCAATAAAGCAGTAAAGTGAAGATTCTGAGCCGCTTCCAAAGTATTTAAATGATTTATTGGCATTCAATGACTCAACAACTACGCTGACTTTTCGCCCATCGCTTGATGTATGTAATTCACCAGGATTTTTTTGATAGATGCTGGTTAATGATAGCTTGCCGAGCAGATCAAGAATGCATTGATTGGCATTGAAGTCTTGCGTGATTCTGGTAAAGTCAGCACTGATTTGATCTTGAAAGATCCTTATGTCCTGGATTTTCTTGGGATGAGAGATCGCTATCTCGAAAAAGATTTAGAAGATGCCATATTACGTGAGATCGAACGCTTTATATTAGAATTGGGGACGGGCTTCAGCTTTATAGCTCGGCAAAAACGCATTCAAATTGATTATATAGATTCCCACATTGACTTATTATTTTGCAATAAGCGGCTTAGGAGAACGTGCGCTTTAGAGTTGAAATTAGGTGACTTCGACGCAGCCTATAAAGGTCAAATGGAGCTTTATCTGCGTTGGCTAGCAAAATATGAACAAGAACTTGATGAAAATCTGCCCTTGGGTATCATATTGTGCACAGGAAAAACACATGAGCAAATCGAATTACTAGAGTTGGATAAAAGCGGCATTCATGTTGCTGAATATATTACAACACTACCGCCAAAAGCAGAATTACAGAAAAAATTACATCAATCTATTGAATTTGCGCGACAGAGATTTGAAAACAAAGATCAGTGATCAGTATTTGTCCGGAAATTTGGACGGGTTACGCCTAGAACCCCAGGATACGGGTGCAAATGGATCACGTTACTTTTAAAATAGGCTTACACACCTTACCAGACAAGGATTGCAGCCTTTTTTTATAGAAATCAATAGGTCTATATAGTTGAGATTTATCCGAAAGCTTAGATTTTCTAAGTTTAATCTTTTTTGTAAACGGAGCCCTTTGCATTAACTGAGAATATTTCTATTTATTGTCCTACTGTAGAAGTGATTCAAGTTGCCAGAATAGAAAGGTCGATTAATGTTCATGATGGGTATACGGGATTGGTATGAAGCAGAGTCATATAAAACTCCAGTTAATTGGATGCTCATCTTCAGACTTTAAACAGGAAAGTGAGCCAGAAATAGACAAGCACTTGAAAACAGCTTTATTTAGCCTCATAAATAGCAGTGTCCACAAACCCCCCTTTATAATTGCAAACATATCATCATGTGATATGATTAATTATAAATGCAATTGACCATACATTAGAAAATTTATTAGAGCTCAATGGTGAAAGAATCATCATTGATGAGCCTCTTGGCCTATGGGTTAAGTTCGAGGTTATTAAAACACAAAGCCGACAACAGGGTATTAAATATTCATTAACTCTACATGATAAATCCAATAATCGAATATTGGGTTTTGATAATAGCCATGAAATAAAATATGGGGCAAAGAAAGGGGTTAGCCCGGAAAGAACCTTTGATCATTGGCATTATGATGAGAAGGATCAAGGAAGACCTTATAATTATGTTAATGCAGGACAGCTTTTAGAAGACTTTTGGAATGAGGTAGATAAGCGTCTTATAACTCTTAAGGAGAGTAAATAATGAATAAAGCAAGAATAGGCATTATGTCTCTTGAGCAGTATAAACAACGCACCCTTGCGATTGCCAAGGGGATATATAAACCTAAAAAAGATGAACCAAAAATTTGGTTCACATCAATGAAGTCATTAGCTCATGTATTATCTGAAGATAATCAACTGCTCTTGAAGTTAATTATAGAAAATGAGCCTAAATCTGTTTCTGATTTAGAGGCGCTAACAGGATATAAAAGAAAGGCCAATAATATCCTGAGAACCCTGCGAACAATGGAGCAGTATGGTCTAGTTAAACTAGAAGAAAGTCCAAATAAAATACATAGAGGAAGGGCGCCCTTAATGCCTAAAGCTCTGTACGATGAATTTGATGTTGAGTTTTCTCTTCAGCAAGTTTGTTAGTACTGAAATAAGGATGCTGATATGCGTGATAAAATAAAGGTACTTTACTACCCAGATATGCAAGTATCAGAAACAACGTTAAAAAAATGTATCTTATTCTTTGATGAAATCCATTTTATGGATAAGCCAGCTTTGACCATTGGCAATTTCGGCTTAATTGGAGCTCAATCACCATTAAGAGCAACCGAGCGCTCCTTTCGTGAAGATGCTGGTGTACCTTTATATGTTCATAGCGTTGATGGAGGAAGGATTTCTACTGATATTATGGAAAAAGTAGTATCTGATTTAAATGATTCTTCCTTTATCGAAAGTTATAGGGATGGTCTTTCTAAGTCGAAAACCTTTAGGAACCAACAATTTCCCGAAGGAAATTATGGTTCTTTTGGAAGCACCCCAAAAGAACTTATTAAGCTATTTGAGAATATAGATTTATCACTGTTAGCCAATTCCAATACGGTAGAGTTTTTAAAACAAAATTTTTCTCCTTTTGATATAACAAAATCCTGATGTTGTTAGCAGATGCAACTCCTTATGCAAATTTATTAAATACTCAATATAAGCGTGCCGCAAAAAACTTAGAAAATTCGGATACTATCGTTAGTATTGCAGATCTTGGTTTTGCAATATTTGATGAGCTCATATCCAATAAAAGTATAGAGAGCATGGATATTAGAAAAGTTGTTGCATATAGAAAAAAATCTGAAAATGCGCGGGAGGAGTTCTTGGAATATCTTGCCTCAATTCAAGTGAAGCAAGCGAGTCTTCTTACACATGATAATTATTTAATTGATGAGTCAACATGAACTAAATAGCTACCTTAATTTATGTACACAGTTTTATGATTTAATAAGACCTCAACCACCAGAAGATGCTTATGTATTTTATCGTTCTTATGTCGCAAATGCGGGTGGTTTTGTTATGGAGCCCATGTGTGGTTCAGGTCGATTTTTACTCCCGCTCCTCAAAGAAAATTTCAAAGTAATAGGGGTTGACGCCAGTAAGCATATGCTTAATGCCTTACACGCTAAGGCAGAGTTACAGCATCTCAGGCCAGAAGTATGGCAAGGATTTGTTGAGGATTTAAATAGAACACAAAGATATAACCTGATTTTTATTCCCAGCGGCTCATTTGGACATCTTATTAATTTTGACTCAGTAAGAAAATCATTGAAGGTTTTTTATGATCATTTAAATGATGATGGGATTTTATTATTTGAAGCAGAAACATCTAAAATAGTGCCTGATCAACTTGGAGTTTGGAGAGGTCTTGTATGTCATAAGCCTGAGGGTGATTTTATTCTGGTAAATCGGCTTACAACTTAGAAATTAAAACGATTAAGGCTTTTGATAGTTCTTTAAGTCTTGATGAAAGTGACTCTAGCATTGTTTATGAATGTAGGAAATAAAACGCTACTAACGTCATGATCGAAATGAAAAGCATTAAATGTTGTGTTGCATTAACGAGTTGAATTAACCGGGCTATAAATTTATCTAAGGCTGATTACCATGATAATCAGATCTAATGCATGTAAAATCAAAACCGACCTTTATCCTCTTTCTATGTTTAGTTAGGTACTTTATTTCAGCTGTTTATTATCTACTCACCACCATACAGCTTCTAGCTAATTAAAAATCTATTAAATATTTCTTTGCTTTTCTTTGCGTAATAAATATGTACAAACTAATCGATTGATTAGTAGCAGAGAGGCTTGATTACGAAAATTTTGTGCTTCCCCTAATAAGTTTTTGTTTTCAAGTTGCTGTTTGAAAAAAAATATTGAGAAACTAGAGCATTAATACTGCGACCGTTATGGTCGACTGCTAAAAATATTGCTGTCTGCTTTTTGATTTTGACTCAAAGTTCCCTCCTAGTGATAGCGATGTTTTAATGCTTAAGAATTGCAACAGACTTTTAACTCTGGATAATATGTTTTAATTGTGTTCATTTGTAATTGATTTTTCATCAAGTAGTTTAAAAAATTTACTATACTTTTAGAAAGTAGTGAGGTAACTTTGATGAAAACAATTACAGTTGCTATGTGGGATCCCGGTTATAGCATTGAGGATAAAAAACTGGAGGAAAGGATTGACGTGCTTGAAGAAAAATTCAAAGCGGCCTATGAGCGGGCTATGTCATCAGATTCTGGGGGCTCGGAGGTGACGTTTATTTTTATGTGTCCTGAATATACTCTGTTAAATAAGGATGACGCGATGCTGGGGAATTTCAACTCCAAGACAGAGTTGTTAGACGCTGAGAAGCGTTTACAAAAGCTGGCTAAAGATTATCCTCAGGCTATTATTATTCCCGGTACTGCGTATGTTGAAAAAACTTTGGATTTACAAGATGAAGCAAAAAAAACAAAGTATGTGAGTGCAGTTAAATCATGGCAACGTAATCATTTCCGAGGTTTTTTCTCGTTTGAAGAGGAAATTGCAGATAAAAAATTAGTAAAAAATACAGCACCTATTTTTTTCAATTCCCCAAATAATAAACCTAAGCGTTATAGTAAACAGGTCGAGGCTGAAGTTTATCTTGATACGGGAAGCAGTATTTTTTATCCAGGTCATGCCTCTTCGATTTTTACACAAAATGGTATTCGCTTTGGAATAGAGATTTGTGCTGATCATAAAACGGGAATTTTAAGCTCTGAACAACAAAAGACAAGTGAACAAATCGATGTACATTTAATTGTGGCCGATGTTATTCCTACGATACGTGGTAAAGTCGCTGAAGGCGATGGCGTGATTATCGTTAATTGTGCTGGGAATTTTACTTACAACCCACTTGCCGCAGAAGAAACAGGGGTTTGGATAAGAGATAAAGAGGGCAATTTAGAGCCTGTCGAAATATCAGAAAGCTCAACTGAAGATTTAATAATTTATAGTAACATCCCTATACCTAATCAAACACATTCTCCTCAGGCATCAATGTAATGCAAATAGCTAATTTTAGATTTAGGTTAAGGTCATTGATGGTTGCGCATCTATGGGTCTCTAAACCCCTGTAGTTTCGATGAAGACTAATAAGCTCGTATACCAAAAATGGTTGATATTGATCAATTGGGTGTTTTAATAACGTTTAACGATTATGTAGTTACTGCTTGAGATGCTGTTAAAAGCAACCCTGGTTTAACTAATAATTTCTCGTCTGAAGGTAATGGCGTTATTGGACACATTATTGGCGGTCAATTTATATTGAAGTCAAAACCTATTTACAGGCATACCTATCAAAGTGAGTTGTCTTTACCTGAAAAAAATATCTTACCTAATATTTCAATCATTTATGGCCATTTAGGTATGGATGACTCATTAATTAAGGCATCAATAGCCTCAGGAATATCCGGCATCATCAGTGCAGGATTTGGAAAGGGTTATCAACCAAAACATATATCATTAGCACTAGAGAACGCTGTTAGGCTAGGCATTCCGGTAGTACGGTGCGCGCGTTCAGGATGTGGGTATACAGGAGTTGGCCAATACCAACGAGATTGTCCAGTCATAAATCAAGACTCGATGTTTTATCTGGCCCGGGTAGTGTTTAAAAAATGTTGAGGTTTAATCCAGCTCCAAGCGCATATAATGAAGCTTGTCACTAATCAGAGTACCTTTTAAAAATTTCTGATAAAACTCTATTACTAAGGTTAAGAAAATATTCTCGTCTAATAATGTCGCAAATATCTTCCTTGGAACAGTATACTATGACCGCATCTCCAGATCGTAGGTTGTTCAATAGTTGCTTTCTCTTCATCTGAATATCGATTTCATATTCCCCATAATCGGTACCTTGGCGAGTAATGATATCAATAATTAAATTTTCCAAGGCCTCTTCACTTAGTAACGTGTGATCAATTTTAATCATGTTGTGCCTTAGGGATGACATTATTCTTGGTTTGTAGTCTATGCCATTTTTTTATCTCAAGTGTCATCCTTTGCGATTCAGTTTTTAATTCAGACAGTACTTAATTAAATTTTTTTAGTTGTTTTCTAGAAGCAAGCTTAGAAATAACCACAGAAGTTGTCGCAATTATCAGGGTGTAATAACTCGTTGGCATAACTTCAAATTCAAGCATAAGAACTCTCTAATTAACGCATCATTTATTATTCAATAATTCAGTTCTAAAAAAGTAGCGATTGCGAGCAGTAATTTCGTTTTGAAGAGGCGCGTTACTTTTTTTTATCCCTCCCATGGATTTCAGGAGCAACCAGGTGACAACCATTCAGTTTGCGCTATATTTTCAATCAATTGTTCTCGCTGAGTAGGTGCAAAAAAGCATCGCTTATTTAAAGCATATTGAATTCCCAAAGCAATTAAGCCTATTCCTGTTAAAGCAATAGCAATATTGACGACAATGATTTTCCATTGCTCGCGATGAATCGCCATTTCGTCATCTTTGGCATGTAATTTATGCATAAAGGATTCTTTAAAAAGGCTTAGGTTTTCTTTTTGCTCTTCAAGAGGGCGCTCAAAAAATGCTTTTAAATCCTTTTTAAGTTCCAATCCCAGCAAAAGAGCGGTTTTGCCTTTCCCAACATCTTGGCTGATGAGATAAACGCCATGAGCAATCATTTGGTCAAGACGATGGGTCAGTAAATGAAGCGCAGGAGGGCCAGTCCATAAAAAAGAACGCGACGTTTCTTCATTCAATTCCCCGGACTTTTCCATATCACAGAGGGGCGACCAAAAATCCAGCTCAGGATTTTTTTGCGCTACAGTATGGAGCGTTTCATCATTTAATAAGCCAAGCTGGTGTAATTCTCCAATGGCAGATCCTACTGATTTGGCCTTTATTCCTGCGTGGACCACTATTTCAAAATATTTTTGATTGAGAATGCCTACTAATTGCAAACGACCTACTCCATTATGAATTGCGCAGGCGTGTTGGTGTTGCTGCATCAGTCGCTCGAAATTGCCCTGAGTGAGTAAACTAACCTCCCATAACCTATCTAATATCATGGACAAGGAGAACAAATTGCTTTCGGAGTCAATTAAAGTTAATTGCTTAAAATTGGCAGGGGTCAAACAGTGGGCGTCGCGCAAGGCAAAAATTCCTTCCGCGCTGTTAATTGTCTTTTGTTGGTTAATGTGTTGAATTAAAACGTCTTTTCCGCCAATGAGGCGTTCAATTTCCAGCATTTCATCAGAGTGATTAAACCCCATGGCTAAATCGTACAAGCGTTTGCGTTTATCACATCCCAAAATAACGGGAACAACCGTACAAATTTTAGTTAAATGCGAATCAATAAGGCGAAGTTGCGCTTTAACTTCGTCAGAGGGATTACGACGATAAATGGCATGTAGTCGTTCTTGTCTCCGGCATAGGCGGTAATCCACATAATTGATCATTTCCCAAAAAGTATCGTGTTGTTCCGATATGTCTTGCCCCGCCACTAATGCTTTTGTACCCGTCCAATTAAATAATGCATTGATATAGGCATAATGGTCATACAAGTCCGGAGACTCAACCAAATGAAATTTTAAGCCTTGACGTGCCAAACGCTCTATATGCCCCAGACTGTCGCCCAAAGAAGACAGTCCTCTATTATAGGCGCGTCGTTTTTCAGGGTCACTTAATGTATCGTAGGCCTCCTGAATGCGCAGGAACTCTTCTTCTTTTCCTGGCACTCTATCCGGATGTGTCGCCAAAACCAGACGACGGTACGCTTTTTTAATCTCTTCTTCGCTTGCATCCTGGGTCAGCCCCAGTTGTGCGTAATAATCGGCCATACAGCCCCTCCGTCAATAAACCACTTACATTAGGTATCCAGAAATATTTGAGGTCAGCGTGGTCATTTCCATCCCCTCATAGTGCTCATCGTCTCTAGGTGCCAAGGATGTTTTCGTCATGAAGCTGATTCGTTTTGCTAAAGAACCAATGTCATTGCTTTTATCAATGAGATTGAGTTCACTGAGTACATCGCTGATGTTAGTGATTAAGCCTTCATCAATACGGGTTACTATTTGAGCCACTTCCTCGGTATGGTGACGATTCCAATGAAAAAATATTGCTCGCCAGAACGCAGAATCGCCTTTGGTGTAATCATCCAAAATAGCGCGAACCTGTTGCATGATATCGGTACAATTAGTCATTAACGCGTCATAAGACTCCGGATATTGCCTTAAGGCGATATGATCCGCTGGACTTAAAGGCTTTTCCGGGCCTAAAGAAACCCATTTCACTGTAGGCGGTAGGCGTGAAAATAAATCACTTAATTGCTCGGCATTATAATATTCAAAGCCATTATCGCTTAAATCAAGGTAGGTTATTTTCCTAGGAATTAGCCCTAGCACTTGAATAATAAACGCACGAGTCTCTACCGTTTGTCCAAAACCATTGGCTCTTAAACTCAGTTCTGTGTTTTTATCGGAAATTTTCAAAAAAAGAGTCTCAATACTCTTTAAATTATCAAGTCGATTTAATCCACAGCGGCTTAAATCCGTTTTAGATGCTTGGGTCATTGATGCTAAATGAATGCGGGCAAGGGCTGTATTAATGGATTCTTGCTTCATTAACTGGGTAACACGTGCAGGTCGCTTTTCCGAAACCAGTCCAAGCGCCAATTGCTGCTCCATCTGGTTATTTTCTTGTTCCGTGGAGGCCAGCGCATAAGAAAAAATAAGAGCTACCGTTTTAAAAGACAAATGAGACGATTTTAAAAACTGCATCATCACCAGCTTAAAATCAGCTACTTGTTTGTGATGGAGAATAACCCCTTGCGGTTTAAACAGACCTTGATGATGTCTTGTTGCGGGATAGGCAACTAACGCTCCATTATTTTGTAAAGCAAATTGATTTTTATCCAGAATAATACGAAGTATACGACCGGGGATGCCGGTTGAAAAACGGTTAAATTGGGAGGGCAGCAACCGGTCAAAACCATTACCGGAAAAATCAACTTCCCTAATCTGAGGGGCAAAAGCATGAAGCCATTTTTTAAACGCCTCTGGATTGGTACTTAGCAACCTGTTGCCACATAATTTGATAGCAAAAATCTCGGGAGGAACGTTTGAAAAAATGCACGATAAATCCTCGAAGGGTCTGGAGTTCCAGGTTAACTCGCTAAAATCCAAGGTATGTACGGTGGGTGGTAGTCCTTTTAATCCTATTGAAAATTCACTCGCGGATAAATCAAAGAAATTCATTCGACTAAAAATAACCGTATCAATATGGGGAGGGATTTTACTCAATTGAATTGCCATCTGCCTGCCATCCATGGGCGAGGCTCCTTGCACCGGAGGAGTGGCACTTTGGCTTAATCGCAGCCTTTTCACTGTTTTTTGGAAACCATTAAGAATAATCCCTAAAGGATTACTCTTAATGGACAAGAAATAATTCTCGCCTAAATCCACCTCCACAACAGAAGGGGTGATGGCGCGCAAAGAATTTGCGAATTTCTTTGGAGTAATTTTCATTGCAAATAAATTATTGTTACTTAAACCGAGTTGAATCAATTTTGGCGGTAAATTGGAAGTTAGCGTATGAAATACCTCGGGACTTAGTTTATTTAAGTTACAGTTCCCTAAATCTAAAGCCTCTAAATCGGGAGAGAGCACGCTTAAAAAATTAATAAAGTAGGTTTCATTTTGACCGCCTAAATCAATACCTCTTAAGCCAAGACGAATAATCGTACTAGGCAACACCTGGAGTATGTCTATCAAAAGGGTCGTTGAACAATTAAGGTTAAGGGCTTCTATCGTTTGAGTTATGTTACTAAATAATCTGATTATCTTATCTTTAGTAACACCATCGAAACTCATACCGGATAAGTCCAAAGAGGTGATATTGCTTTGTACGGAACTAACTGTATTGATGAGTTCGTCAATGGAATAAACAATCAATCCTTTGGGAATGTTAGTGCATTTAAAGGCGAAGGAGGCCTTGGATACCGTGTCAGGAAGGCCTGCTATGAATAGGGGTAACGCATTTCCAATATGAATATTTTTGTAATGGGTTTTGGTATAAACGTCATGCCCCGAATATTCCTCAAATGTGGCATCGTGCATGGCATATTCGCCACTGAACTTTACGGTTGTAATATGTTTAGGGAGGTAGGAAAGGGCATTCGCAACATCCGAATAAAGTGTGTAAAATAGACTCACACCACCATCAAAATCACCACTTATTTCCAGCTCAGTTTCTGTATTAGGGATGTTGGCAAAAAAACTTTTTATTTGCTGAAGACTTTGATTCGTTAAATCAATTAGTTGGACTTTCATCGCAATGATTCCTTATAAAAGCAATAACTAAAACATACATCACTAATTTTTCCATAAGTGATGGCATTAAGAGGGGGATATTTTTAAAGCGCAGAGTATAAATAAAAATTTAATGAAAATCGATGCATTTTAAGAGCGGCCTGCCTCTTATTTGGGCTTTGTCGCAAAAAGTTGTCTACTGAGATAGCATCCTCCTTTTTTCTTGTGGACAATCAACGATGCTCAGTTTCAAGTGGCGGCATTTTAAACGTGACATCATCTTAATGCTGGTCAGATGGTACTTGGCCTACTCATTGAGTTATCGTGACGTTGAGGAACTGGCACTGGAGCGGAGCCTGAAAGTAGATCATTGACGACAGGTGGGTTCTCCGCTATGCAGCGCAGTTGGAAGAGGTTTTTCGCAAGCGTCACAAACGCTCTGTAGGGATTTATTGGAGGATGAATAAGACCTATATCAAGGTAAAAGGCCAATGGGTTTATCTGTACCGGGCCGTTGATAAAGAAGGTCAAACCGTTGATTTCATGTTGTCAGAAAAACGGGATGAGCCTGCTGCGCAAGCACTTTTTGAGAAAGCTATTGGGTCAAGCGGTATTCCAGATAAAGTAACTATGGATAAAAGTGGAGCCAATAAAGCCGGTATCGATACCATCAATCTCCATCTGACGCTGTTGATTATGTGGGGCGGTATGTTTACACAAATCACCGTTCGCCAAATCAAATACCTGAATAATATCGTGGAGCAAGACCATCGATTTGTTAAAAAACTCACCAAGCCTATGAAAGGACTTAAAGCGCTTCATTCTGCAGAGGCGACATTGGCAGGGATTGAACTCCACCATATGCTCCGGAAATGGCAACACAAAGAATCCGCTAATCAAACTATTTTTGAACAGTTCTATGGACTCGCTGCATAAGTGCGTCCCAAATAAGTTTGGCTTACGCCTGTTGTGATTTTTGCGACAAAGTCCAATTTTCCTAGCCAAACGGTTTACCTTCTATATGTTCAATAAAATCTTTTTGAGAAAAATCCTCTTCACTAACGCTGTCATCTTTCTCATTTAAAAGATTAAGATTTTTCTGTGATGCTAATTTGTCATAGAGTTTGACTAGTTTACCTATTAATTTAGGAAAATTATCCTCGAGGCTCTCCTTCTTTTTCACATTTTTATCATGCTGCCATCGTCTGATTACACCGGGTTCATCAAGTGTTTTATATGCTTTTTTATTAGTCTTTTCGAAATCAATTCCCGCCTTTTCCAAGTCGATTATATTTTTATTGAAATCCTTAATTAACTTGCTTAACTGAGGCAAAAACTCATCCTTGTTTCCCTCATGCAATTTTATTTTAAGGTTGATTAATTCAACAAAAATATTAAATAGCCATTGATAATGTAACACATCAAAATTAGCCATTTTATAACAAAGACAGGGGTTTAAATCGTGTTGCAAGAGCTTAACTGCTTGATCTGAGGAGCAAGGGCTTTGGAATAGAGGCAGTTTTTTTCGTTCCGTGCTTTTAAAAAAAGGAATAAGTGAGTATTTAGTAGTTTCTGTTACCGGTGGCTTAGCACTTAACTCTTCACTTACACCAGGTATGGATTCTTTGCAAATAAAGAGATTAAGTTTATATTGACCTTCTGCATGACTCACATAAAAATCTAATTTTTCTTGCTCTGTAGTAGCGTTCCCACTATTTATAACCTCGATTTTTAGTCGGTCACTTTGAGACTGATAATGCTCTATAATCGTTTGGGGCTCCGTATGATCAAATACTGCAAACTTGGTTGTATGTGCTTTTTGGAACTCACCTTCATTAAGCAAAATAATGATATTTGAAATGCCAACTTTATCAAGTTGATATAAGTGTCCAAAGGAATGTTAGTATATTCCACATTAGGCAAAATTATTGCAATTTTCATTTCGTAGTCTCGAAAAAGCTATAGTGGATTTATTTAAGTATAGTCTAGGTACTCAGGAACCATAACATGCTTATGGTTTATGAATAACCTTATCCTTTGGGATATATGGAATAATACCTTGGTAGTAAGCTTGCTCTTGTATTTCATAAGAAGCCTCTTGCACATCAACGATGAATCCATTAACACTAATCATCCAAACAAAAGGGTAATCTTCTATTTTGCTAGGTAATGTCCACTTGGGATCCGTTTGTCTTATTTTAAACAAATCACGTATAGATTTACTTTTTGCACTGATGGTGTTTTGAGACAGACCAAACCAAGAAGATAAATCTTGTGATGAAAGGTGAGGGTTTTGGGATTTATCAAATAAAAAGTTAACCATGCCAAGAGCATGAATAATTTCTGCGGCTCATGTGTTGCTTCGACCGTATGCGACATCGCACGTACGGTGGTGTGAGAGGACGGAGCAGCTGTGAGGCTCCTCCTACTCGATCTACCTATGAGGCTCTATGGTGCTCAATATCACAAAGAAAGGGTTATTTAAAGGGGATATACCTGGAGTTTTCATTGGAAATCCAAGGCCTAGCAAAGCAACCTCCGTTTGAGGCAGCATTTTCTGGGTTTGATAAGCGTACTGAGATAGATCACGAAATGTGGCTTTAGAGTTGGTAATAATGCCATACCTAAGTGATAAAATATGGTTTATCTTTTTCTTGTGTCGATGCTCTCCTCCGAAACTACAATATCCAGGATACATTATTGGAATCAAATCATGTACAAAAAAACAGGTTTAACTCTTTTCTTACGCATCAAACGTTGGTAATCAGATTGATCCAAACCCACATGGCCGGTGTTCAATAGAAATGTAGTCCCCTCGCTTTTAATTATTGTTTTTTCTACAATTCCTCTGAGGAGATGGTATATTAATTTTAATACAGATCCAGGGGCGTCCAACTAGTTGAATAATTTTTTTTGATTGATCAGGGGATAAAACCCAACTGTGACCACCCCGACGTATAAAAGCACAGGCATCCGCATAATGCTACATATCGGCCATGGTTACTCGATTAATCCCTGTGAGTACCTCGTCTTTGTATCTGCGTCGTACTACTCTGGTAACGTCAAGAATAATCTTCATCTCCCATTATAATATTTGTTCTAACCTACTCATCAGGCGCATTAGATTTCTATTTGCAAGCCTTTCGCTGTTCTATAATAGGAGTATTTTAGAGTATTGAGCAACATTGACTCGAGAGTTCTTCATTTAAATTGAATGTTATTATCAAAGTATCACGCTCTTGATAGGCCTCGTGTATCTTTATTTGTACCGCAGTATCGTTAGAGGATTTGTTATCTAATCCTTCTATTAGATCATTAAGGGTGGAAATTCTATTAAGGACCATATCTTTTACTGAAGCTATTTTTTTTTGCTCTGGAAAAAATGTCATTTCATTTACATTGGCTCCTTTGTTCAATAGAAGCTTCATCATGATAAAATCATTTAAAGTGAATGCCTTAGCTAAAGGTGAAAGACGCATGGCTCCACTGTAAGCATAACTATAATTAATTTTATCATTAGCCAACAAGCATAAGTAATTGATCATAATTATTTTTTTATCAAAATAGAGACTATTTTGCACTACTTCATATATTAGTCCACTAGAAATGATATCCATGCGGGGTAAGGATTTATTTGTCTCACAGCATAAAAAAAGTAATCGGTAAAGACCATGAGAGACCAAAAAATTCAAAAAAATCATATAATTCTTATCTATTTTACCAGAGGTGATTTTGAATAAATTAATATAATTATACTCATTGTGCTCACTTCTTAAGGATGGGAGAAGAGAACGTATCTCTGCTGATAAATTATAAAAAAAAGTCTCAAAATTTTCATTGCAAGTAGTGGCAATAAATTGTTTCAGGTCATGAGTGTTCCACTGCAAATTAAAAGATGTTGCAAGATTTTTTAGGATATATTCATTTAAATTTGCATTATGGACATAAGATTTACAGGTCCATTTAAGCATAGTTAGGTCATGAAAATTACCAAATTTACCAATTACTTCCAATACATCATTACATAAGTTCATTACTGATAATTTCCTCTTAATCATTTCATTTATAAATTTACTAACAGGCCTGGAAGCTTATCCTAAATTACCGCTATATTGACTTGGCTATTCAGGTGCCTATTCCTACGAAGTGGATCAGTAATTCCTAAGGAAGTGGATCACTAATTCCGAACGATGTGAATCACTCGGAGCGAAGCGACGTATAAATTTATTATATTATAAAACATCCTTTTTGTTTGTTTTTTTTAGCTATTATTTCTCTCGTGATTTGCACTGTTTTGTTCGTTCCCCAGGACACTATCCCATTACTCAGTTAACCCTTGATTTAGGATTTCGGACAACGAAAAATAATGGTTTTATTGAGCGCAGCATGCCCGCCTTCTTTAATTTCTCTCAATTAACATTATTTGATGATAATTTGGAGTCAGAAACAGAGGACCATTATGGAGAGCGACCCTCTAACAAAGAACAAAATAAATGTGAAACCACAATGCATTGAGGAACTTAACCTTGAGCCTTTGTAGCTTTTGCATCAGGGCGCAGTTGGGTTGAATTACAGAAACGGGACAAATGCGAACCAGGACAAAATCACATACAAATTTTAGTATATTATAAAACACAAAGTGTGTATAATTTACCCAAATTTAAATTTGGGTAAATCAATGCCAATACTTCACGAATTACAGTCTGGAATTAACCATGGTCTATTTGAAATGATTCGCCATGAACACATTTGGAATTATGATTTGAATCTACAGATAGATAAATACAACAGTTTGAGTCAATCGCCTTTAGACAAACTGCAAGCCCAAATTAACCGAGGTTTATTCGAAATGATTCGCCATGAACACATTTGGAATTATGATTTGAATCTACAGATAGATAAATACAACAGTTTGAGCCAATCGCCTTTAGACAAACTGCAAGCCCAAATTAACCGAGGCTTATTCGAAATGATTCGCCATGAGCATATTTGGAATTATGATCTCAATCGGCAAATCGAAAAATTCAGCAGCTTGAGTAAACAGCCAATAGAGAATAAAAATATAACTAGAGCGGAAGCTCTCAACTCTAATTCTGTATCATCATTTCTTATAGAAGAAAATGCATCCATAGATAATAGTTTTTATATCAATTGCATTATAGGGATAACAGCGGTCACAGGCGGAGCGATGCTTATTGCGGGCATACTTTTATTGAACCCTATTTTCCTTGGCCTTGGGGCTGGTTTTTTAGTTGGAAGCGCAGGTCTTTCGCTTTATGGTTTTTATTCAAATTCTAATGCTACGAATCACAATGTTGTCAATGCAGAATTATTGTTCAATAAACAACCGAATTAATTATTTTTTTGTTACACACAACTCTCTAAATAATGCTAGAAAAGTAATAAAAATATATGGGCTAAACTAATATTCAAAGCGGCAGCGCTCGGTCAATTTATTTATTGCCAGTTTAGAGCCTATCCGAAAAATCGGTGGCATAGCCCGATCCGGGTCGGGAATGGATTTTATTTGAACAGCAACATCATCTGCACAAGATTTAAAATTACCCGATTCAGAATAGTTCATGAAAAAATGAAGATAAATTTCGTAGCGAGACATACCTATCCATTGGAAGCTGAATGTTCTCCAGTAATCTCTTTCTGCTATGATTATTGAGAGTCCATTTTCTCAGTATAGGGCTCATGAGGGAGAATGATATTTTTCGGATAGGCTCTGGCAAATCTACCAGAGCATGAAATTTTTTGCGACAAACCCCCCTGCTCTTTATTTTTATTCTGGTTGTTTTGCTTTATCAACAATTTGAGAATCCGTTAACTGATGAAACAAACATCGGATCTTGCTCTTGACTCTGCCTTTGGTTATAAAAACCATAGGGATTTGTTGCCCTCAGAGAGGGTTCTACCTCGATATCCATGATCAAGTGTTCAAGATGCTCTTGCCTTTCTCGCTGTTGTGGCTCTTCAACTGCGTAATTTTGTACCAACTGTATGTACCGTTGATATTGTTCTTCTTCACGTTGGGTCTTTAAAAGCTGTCTTTCTTGATAAAACTCTTGAAAACCTTCCAGTGATAAGGCTGCTTGTTTGAATATACCCTGACGTATTTGAAGTTGATTCAAATAGATATTTTTCTCTTTGGCGTATTCAGCACTAAAGGTATTATCAATAATTGTTTTAAAGTCTTCCAAAGGAGTGGAAATTAATATTTCTAATGTTTCAAATAATTCCTGCTCATTGAATAATTGATGGGGCACGTTACTTTTTAAATTTTTTATACCCTGCAAAACCCGGTTATAATTATTATAGTAAAAAGGGGTACTGAAGCAACATTCGGGATCAATTTTTACTGCATGCAAAACATCATCTAATTCTGCCAAGCCAAAATTCTCACTGTTATTATCAATATCTGCTAAAAAATTCGCAATAAGAAAAATAGAGGTTAATCCAACTATTGGTTTTCCTTTGATGAAACCAGTTTGTAATTTTTTATTTGTATATTTTCTTTCAAAAAATTCCCACATTGTAAAATTTGGTATGTTCTTCGATACTCGATAAAACTCTTCTCCATTGAAACTGGCGTGCATCTTTGGTTGAGGCTTACCAAGCAATAAACGATACATTCTACCCCCGGCAACAGCGCTTTCTATCCAGAATTTTTTATCAGCAAATGAAGGTACATTTTCGAAAACAGCAGAATTAGGTTGATGTAAATAGATGAGTCCATTATTGCTATTGGAACTGTGCCAATATTTAACTTGCGCCACCTTATTTCCTGGCTTAATAATTTCATGAGAACTATGCCATCTCTGAAGCTCTTCTGCTGTATAAAATTTTACATCCACAACTGCTATCAGCTCATCTTCATTATCATTTTCAACAATTTTGTAAGGCATGAACATTTTTTGTTTATTTCTATAAGTCTCCAATAGTTCCCATGTTACTTCATCATCACTATCTGTATTACTAGTTCCTTCATCTTCAGAACTATAATCCATTTCGTCTTCATCGATATCCATATTCACGGTGTCTTTGTTGTCAAATTTTTGTTGCATTTCAATAAACCTCAAAGTAGTGGTTGTTGATTATCATAGGTCTTGATTGTAACAAAAAACAACTAATAGGTCAAATATAGCGCTAAATCAAGGGGTGATACCTGAGAGCCTATCCGAAAAATCGGTGGCATAGCCCGATCCGGGTCGGGAATGGATTTTATTTGAACAGCAACATCATCTGCACAAGATTTAAAATTACCCGATTCAGAATAGTTCATGAAAAAATGAAGATAAATTTCGTAGCGAGACATACCTATCCATTGGAGGCTGAATGTTCTCCAGTAATCTCTCTTTATTTATAAATATCTACCCGGGCTGAAGTCGATGAATCATCACATTGATAAAGGCAAGTTTAATCGATGCTTCAGCGCTCTCTTCATAATATTCGTGGTCTTTGCTCAGTCTTCTGTACCAGTTTAGCCATCCAAAAGAGCGCTCAACAATCCATCTCCATTTCACAATTTGAAATTTTTTACGCGGCCGTTTAACAATTTCGAGGATGCACTGACATACGGATAAAAACCAGTTCTGTAGCGTGTTTCCAGTGTAGCCGCCATCAGCCCAAACCTTCAATAGAGTTGGGAACCATTGCTTCACGCGCTGCATCAATAGTTTTGCGCCACTGCGTTCATCAATTGTTGCTGAGTGCACAATAACAGCGAGTAATAAACCAAGCACATCAACGGCAATATGGCGCTTCCGTCCTTTGGTTTTCTTCGCTCCATCGTAACCTGTAGATTCAGAAACAGAAGCTGTTTTACTGGTTTGGCTATCAATAATTGATGCACTGGGCATACGGTTACGCCCGCGGATACTTTCGCGCAAAACCCGGTTTATTTCATCCAATGTGCCATCACGTTTCCATGCATTGAAGTAACCGTTTACCGTTGACTTCGGGGGAAACCCTTCGGGCATCATATCCCACTGGCAGCCTGTTCTTAACTGATACAGTAGGGCGTTAACTACTTCACGTAGATTGGTTGTTCTTGGTCTTCCGCGTTCTTTCTCTGGCGGTAGATGAGGTCCAATAAGTTGCCACTGCTTGTCAGTTAAATCACCGCGATAAGATTTCCGTTCCATTCCTGCTATGATTATTGAGAGTCTATTTTCTCAAGCATAGGGCTCATCGAGTAGAATGGTATTTTTCGGATAGGCTCTAAGATACTTACCTACGTCCCATGGCCTGTCCGAGGAACCTGGGACGTAGGGTTAAAGTCTTACAGTTGCCATTCGTCCATGGAACAATCAAATAGTCATTGCATGTCCATCAGAGGTTTCTGGTCTTCTGTTTTGACGGAAGAATTATTTGAGGTCTCATTTAATGTCCCTGAGGGGAAGAATACAAATGGATTCCCATCAACAATGCTTATTGTTTGCGTTGGGGGATAGATTAAACCTGAAACATTTAATGCCTGGGTGCTTTTTGATTTCTCTCCTTCCTCTTCAATAATATCCCCAGATAAATCAATTAATAAGTCGGGATTAACGGTCATGATATGCTCAGAGAATGTAACGAGTAATTCATAAGTTACCGTCCCCATTAAGAGACTGATTTTACTTCGCATGTGAATAAATGCATCGTCTTTACTGTCAATAACAGGGTCATTATGTTCAAGAGCATTTCTTAAACTCACCAGCTCAACCATACATGAAGGTAATTGGGGATGAATTGTTGCCAAAAGATGTAACTTTTCTAGTTTGGTAAGTATTGAGACGATTTGAGGTATCAGATAAGAACATGCCAACTGTGCTTCTATATCGTTAATAATGATTGAGTTAATAAATCCGATACAGATGGATTTTTTTGCAGCAAGATTAATACCAGAACTAATAAATAATTGTTCTAAAAGAGAGAGGCGTGATTTTAGAAAATTAAGGAGGTCATTTAAATCCATTTTATCTGGTGAATGAAGTTCCTTGATTGATGCGATACCTAGCTGGCGTAGACAGGGAAAGTCTGAAGCCATGGTGCTTCGTTTAGTGCTTTTAATTCCTTCTTCCTGTGCTTTTTTATGTGCGGTTATCTTTTTAGACTCCTGACCTCTTAGGGCCTTGTACTCTTTAAAAGCAGCTTTTAAAATTTTAGAAGCTGGGCCTTTTTTTATTCCAGGATTAAGAAGGCTTTGTAATTCCTCACTGCTGACTTCAATAAAGGCTTCTTGTCCGCTAAGCATTCTGCACATTTTAGTATATAAAGGTGCATTTGGATTAAGCATTTGCAAAAAGGAGGTCATTTTGGCCTCTGGAAGCAATGTCTTGTTAGGAATGAATGTATTGAAATTAAAAGGTGTGGGAGCCTTATAATACTCTTTGACGGTATCCCAATATGCATATACTGGACCTTGCCATTCTTGGAAAGGGGTAGAGGTATCAGGCCAAGGACTAAAGCTATTCTGTCTTTGTTTGATCACCTTATAGATAACTTCTCGCAAATGAACAAATTCAGAATATAAAGCCATTATGGTTGCATTATTTTGTTCAAGATCATCAATTAAAGCGGTGGAATGAAGATCTTCAACATGACATAGCCCATTTCTAATATCCGAGAGGATTTCTGGATCCATGAAGTCTATACTGTCTACTTGCCCACCCCAGCCTCTTCTTGTGAAAATTTCACCAATTAGTTGTATCCGTCTAATGAAGGCGAGTTTGCTTTTTATATTACTAGTAAAATCAGGAGTGTAATCGAGCATAAATAAATTTATTAACGGGGACAGTTCAATAGTTTTTTCGTTATCAAGATGATGGAATGTTATTGGTGAATTAAATTCCCTTGGTATTAGAGCCGTTAACTTAACCAATTGATAAGATTGCTTAAAATACCATAATAAGGGTTTTAAATTATTTAGTTCTTCTAATGGGTCAATTAAAGACGCGGGATTTGCCAAATTGGCTTTAACAGAGAGGAAAAAACGATGTAGTTTGGGTAAGTCATCAACTAAAAGATCAGGAATTACTGCTTTTACCAGACAGCTGTCTTCCATTAAAGAGCGATGAAAATGAGTTAAGGGGCCTTTGAGTTGTTTACCATCACCCAGTTCTTCCTCAAGGTCCTCTTTTCTTATGACAAAGGGAATGGGACTCGTATACTCCTTTGATTTAAAAAAAGTGCTGCAAAATTCAAAAAAATACCAAGAATTCGTACCCCAAGGTAAGTGCTCGATTAATTCAGTGCGCTCCTTTCTGGGAAGTTGATGCATTGCTTCAAAAATCATACGAAACACTAATTGGCTGTCTTGAAGAAATATATCATCTTCCAAATTTTTGCATATCGCTAAGAGGTATGAGTCAAAAAATTCTGCATGATGACCTTCCTCTGCTTTTCCGACCAGAATTTTTATAATTCGTTCCATTTTTTTCAAACGTCTTTTTCTACCAGACTCTGTTGATTCAATAAAACCTGGATTTACGAAGGGCATAGGGCTAATGTCACGATTGTAATAGCAAAAGGAGAACTCCATTAACGTAATAATCCACTCAATTTTTTGAGCGTAATTAAGTGTTTTTAGATTTTGGTGAAATTGACATAATTGAGCCAATTTCATTTGATAGGTTTTTGAGCAAAGATCAAAGCGAAAAAACTCTTCTGAAGGGGTACTGTATTGATCGAGGTCTTCTCGACTCATCTTTGCCGATAACGCTATAACCTCTCTCTTTTTACCGCTTATCTGAACTTTCAATCCGGGCTCCAAAAGCTCAGCTTGTTCAAAAGCAATAATAGCAGAGGGATACTCCCCAAGCCCTAGATGCGCAAGCCCTTTATTATAGAAGAAAAGGCCATTTTTTGGGTTTTTCTTTAGTGCTTTATCAAATAATTCTAGTGCTCTGTTATAATCTTTATTTTGCAAAGCGCGTTCGCCTTGATTGTTGAATTTATCAGTTTTTGATAACACTTCCTACTCCTTAACTCCAATTGCTTGATCTCCAGTTTGTAACGTCTCTGAAACATCAAATGCTAGTACTTTAAAATCTGAAATGAGAGAGAAATCAATTTTATCTTGCACGATTTTTCCCTTAAAAAGCTTAATAAAGAGATAAATTTATCTATTTGTTATGCTGGTTAGAAAACGTAACAAGACTAAATGAGTCAGGTGATGCAAAGAAGAGCTATTTGCGCTGAACCAAGCTCAATGAATGCTGATGTAACAACACACCCTTATTTCATTAGGTCTTATCTCAGCGACGAACCCGTTTCAATGATTAAAACTAGGAGTACCAGTTCTCCGATATTCCTTAAGGAGAAGATAGGTCGCGCGCTCAAACTGATTTTAAGTTCATCAGTCAACCGCACTAATATTATCCCATATATACATTTATTAGGCAATAGAGGTGCTAAAAAACTATGCTGCAGATGGTTTGGTATTATATTTCACAGAAGCAACAAATTTAGCAGCTTTGGCTATTGATCAGTATCAGAGTAATGCGGAAAATGGGTAATTACTGATTTCTGTGTTTATAATTAATACATGTCTTCAATTATGCAAGATAGTCCTATGCCAAGAAAACCAGTTATCCATGAAAAAGTAGTTGTAGCAAAAATTGGAGATAACAATCCAGTGGGTGAGGCTCTTACAAAAAACGATCCTTTGCCACGTTCCCCAATGACTCTGTCTGAACGCGAAGAAATGATCGTAAGGTTAGATAGCAGCATTAGTGAGCTAATGGATGATGCTGAAAAAACCTATAAAGCAAACTGTTATTATCTTGGAACGACTGACTTTAATCCTGATTACATTACTCGCTTAAGTACTAATGAATTCTTCTTTTACACTAAAGAACCCCTTACTTTGCAAGAATTTGAAGAATTACAAAATAAAATCGCAGCGAAAGCGGAAACCCTTTCTCCAGGGGTTCAATTAATTCTTGGGTCTTTTGCTGTAAAAACAAATGATGATAAGGTAATGAATGTGACACCCCATATCACTTGCGGTCAACCACCTGATTTTCAATTCATTGTTAAAAGTTATACTTCACCTATAGATGTTCGATATAAAATCCCGGATGGATTAGGTAACTTCACAGCACTTCCTGTATTTGATAATTTAAAAAAACATGCATCAATACCTCAAATAACGGTTAATGGAGACATCAACGAACTTTCTTTTAATAATATAGTTCGATGTAAGACACCAGGAGGAACTCCCTTCATAACAGCAGTGGATGTATGTCTTGATCATGCTTGGGGGATTGCTAAAGATAATTATGATAATCTCATATTGGAGGATTCCTCTTTATTGGGGCTGCCGACGTCGCACGTGGTTGTGTCCAATAGTATCTCTCTAAACAGAAATCTAGGTATTGAAACTAATATAACGCATGTAGATCCTAAGTATTCATTAGTAGCGTGCAAAAATGGAATGGAACAGCAAAAGGGGGCTTTGCGGAAGTTAGTTTTTGGCAAAGATTCTTTTAGAATATTTGAAGTAGAGGCTTATTGGATAAAGAATAATTATTCTTACAAAACGTCCGATCCTTTGTCTGGCAGAGATCATAAAAAACGGACTGTCGACCTATCCAATGTATCATTTCAAAAACCTGAAAGTTCGGAAGAGTTTAAAAATTTTAAAAGCAAGTATGGAAATTTAAAAGGTGACCATTTAAAAACCAAAATTTTAGAAGATTTTAGACAGCAAATTGAGGAAACCACCTCAAAAAAAGAATTAGCTGACTTAAAAACGAAAATAGAGGCTTCATACGAATATGATGTGTTAAAGAAAGCTCAAGGGTGGTTTACAGGAAAAGTTGGCATAAAAACCTCTTCGGAAAAAGCATTAGCTGATATGTTTAAACAACAAGAGAAATTCCTTTCCAATACAGATCCAAGCCCTTCTATTCCATGATTTGTTATACTAAGAGTATTGAAAGAATGGGAGTATACTCAAAAGATATTATGGAATATTAAACAATAGGTGGAGGCGATATGAGACCAGAAATATTAGAAAAAATTACTGCGAATAAGAATATGACAACAATAAGTTTAGTAGATATGGAAATCGAGGATTATGAAATCAAAGAAATAATAGAAACGATAAAACAAAGGAAACCTACCCCTACCATCATTGATTTGGATAGGAATAAGATTACGGATGAAGGTGCGGTTACTTTAAGTGAACAACTAAGCGATTTTAATGAAATTACTCAGCTCAGCATACAGTTCAACAATATAGGCAGAATAGGTGCAATTCATTTATTTCGTCTGAAGAAGGATTTTTCTGAACTCGATATTTTATTTCATGGAAACAAAATTAAAAATGTAAGTGAAATGGATGAAATTGAGCACTTGGCGCTTCAAGAAACTCCAAGATTAAGTTGAATATCAATTAATATGAATTAGTTTAGAGTAGGCGTGGGCAATTTTTCCTCAGCGATGAATTCAACTATATTAAGTCTGATTAGTTCTGATATTAGATAGATTTACTTTTATATTAATGACTAAACTGAATGCATTAAAGAACTTTTCTAAAGATAACTTATTAGTTATCACAGGTGGAGAGCATTTGCATTCTCTGTATAAACATGAACTATCGGCAAGGATTTGTTGGGCTTAAAGTAATGATTACTACTAGGGGTTCAGGTAAGCAAATTACCATTTTAGTCGGAGGCATATTATGCGAATAATCAACCCCTTTGTTATGACTTATAAAATAGCATAATTGTCATAAATTTGGAGATGCTGACTATCTATGTTAAAGGATCCAGTATTAGATAGTATTCTCAGTATTCAACGAATATGTCGCCAGACTTTAATCAATATGCTATGTTTCCAGGCTCATTTGGTATTTGAGGATAAGCATGAGATTAGCCAGTAAAACTATGCAATATTTTGTCATTACAGGATTGTTAGTTAGTTTAACCGCCTGTATGAAAACAAAGCCTCTCGGACATGAAATAGCTTCTTATAAAGTTAAGGGTAAAGTATATACACCTGTTAGATCTGCAAAAGGGTACAAAGCACGAGGACTCGCTTCGTTTTATAGTAAACGCCTCCATCATCATAAGACATCTAATGGAGAGCGATACAATATGTATTCTATGACGGCTGCACATCCTACGCTTCCATTTAATACCCGACTACGAGTTAAGAATGTAAAAAATGGACGAACAGTGGTGGTTCGTATTAATGATCGTGGCCCCTTTTATAGTTCGCGAATTATAGATCTTTCTTATGCGGCTGCAAGTCGCCTGGGAATCACAAGTTCTTCTATGGTAGAAATACAGGCTCTAAATTAGAAATATAAATTGGAGCATTATTCCGAGTACTTTCATAAAATACCTCAATGAAGAATGCGGATAGACGCTTAATTTCTATCATTGAAGACTATGAAAGCGGATTCAACTCGTTAATGCAACTTTTGTATATAAAACAATCAGTTCAGTTAAGGTAAAATCCTTTGCTGATTTTGTACAGGAGTTGAGCTATGGGATATAAACGCCTAAGATAATCCAAACGCTTGTAACCCATTAATGAACTCCTGTATTAAAACAGTGTGAAGTTTAATCTCTTCTACTGTTTGTTTTATATACAAAAGTTGCATTGATAAGTTGAATTCACCGATCTTGTTAGTTTAAATTATAAACTAATGCTCGTTTTTTCAATGGAGCCCGATCTTTAGTCCCAGGCCTTTTATGGGATGTATTTTGTGTGTTCTCTTTTTGTTGCTGAGCTTGATCTTTAAATAAACCATGTTTGAATTTCTTTTCCTTTTTATCTTTTGGTGGGCATAAGGAAGATAACTGCTCTTTGTTAATCAAATTTTGCTTTGAAAGTTCATTAAAGATGTGCTTTTGATGATGAGCAGCCAAGAATGAGAGAACATTTTTTCCCTCATCTTTTTCCCGTTTACTGATGATAAAATAGCTTAGCAGGCTCGTTTGTTTTTTGGGGGAAGAATATAAGTGTTCTGAAGTAATCAGCTTTTGATGTAAAAGGTCTTTTATAATTTCCCACTGCTGATGTCTTGCTAAAAGCCAGAGCACATTTTTTCCTTGGCTGGGGCCATCAGAAAAAGTAGACGAGAGTTGTTCTGATGTAATCAATTTTTGCTGCAATAACTCTTTGATAAGACTCCATTGATGGTGACAGGCTAAAGACAATAGCACATTTACATTTTGCTCTGCCCCTTTAGGTGGGAGGCAAGATAACTGTTCTGATGTAATCAGCTTTTGATGTAAAAGCTTTTCAATTGTTCTCCATTGGCGATGATAAGCTAAAAAGCACAATACATTTATGCCTTGCTTATCACCTTCGTGAAGCATGGATGAAAGGTGTTGCGATGTAATCAGTTTTTGCTGTACTAGCTCTGCTATTATTTCCCATCGACACCTATAAGCTAAAAGCCATAGAGCATTGGCTCCTTTGTTTGGACCTTCTTGTGGTGCAAATGATAATTGTTCTGAAGTAATCAGCTTTTGACGAACCAATTCTTCAAATATGCTCCATTGACGCGGATGAGCTGCTAAGCACCATGTTATAGGTAGTCCCTTATTTTTTCCCTCTTGGAGAGTAAAGTGTAAGTGTTCTGAGGTGATGCGTTTTTGCTTTAACAGTTCTGTAATAAATTCCCATTTGAATTGAAGCACTAAAAGCCACAGAACATTTTTTCCCTGAAATTCTCTTTGTTGTGGCACGGGAAGGAGTTGTTCTGAGGTAATTAGCCTTTGTTCTAAAAGCTTTTTGAACAACCGCCATTGACCATAACGCACTAAAAGCCACGGTATGTTGATGCCTTTATCTTCTCCTTGTTCTGCTAAGGAGGATAACTGTTCTGCTGTAATTACAAAGTGATTTAAAAAATCATCAAATAGTTGCCATTTTTGATTTGCAGCCAAAAACCACAATATATTTTTTCCTTGATTGGGCCCCTCTTGTGGTTTGGAAAGCAGGTGTTCTGCACTAACCAAATTTTTGTTGATCAGTGTTTGGATTATTTCCCATTGACTATAATTTGCGAAAATCCAGAGTAGATTCATTCCTTCAATTAAGAAAGAGAGCTGCATTGATGTAATTAAATTTTGCTGTATAAGCTCTTTGATTATTTCCCATTGATTGCAACAAGCAAAAAGCCATAGCACAGGCATTTTTTTATACTTTCCTTGTTGAGATATTGAATCTAATTGTTCTGAAGTAATGAGCTTAAGAGATAGAAGCTTTTTTATTAAGTGCCATTGCTGCATATCAGCTAAAAGTCTTAACGTATTAACTCCTTGATAAACTCCATTTACTGGGGCAATTGTTAACTGTTTGATAGTAATTGATTGGTTTTGGATTAATAGATCAACTGAGCTCCACATTCCATAATGTACTAAATACCAAAGTAGCGTAGTCGCTTCACCTGCATCCTCATTATCATACATTTCATCAAGAACATCATTAATAAAGGCAGGATCTTGGAAGTGGTGTGCGTTTTTTAGTTCAAATAAGTAATTTAATATTACATCAGGATAGGCAGAGATTAATTGATGCAATCGATTGGTATCAGAATAAAAACGCTCCTTTAAACCACGAGCCAAATCATTTTTTTCTATAAAAAATATAAGAGTTAATAACATATGCTCTAAAATAATACGGGAAAACTCATCACTTAATGGATTTAATAGATGCAAAAGTTGTTCTTTAGCATTAGGATATTCCACTAACAATTGCTCCATCACATAACAGTAGTTAATCATCGCTTCAGGCGATAGAGATTCCTTATCAATCTGTTGCATGATTTCTAGAGTGACTAATTCGGGATTACCTTGGTTTTCACACCAAAGTAGTTCATCACAATAACTGATATAAGCGTTATCATTGATGGGCAGGAGACGTTTTCTTGCTTGATTTAGGTAGCGTTCGCTAAAATATTTTATTACTTTGGGGATAAGCGTTGAATTTAGTATCATCAGATCATGGAGTATGAAATCCCCATCGTCTTGTGCGTTGCCTAAATCATAAATGCTGAGTTCAAATAAGGCAGCATATTTTTGATTCCATTGTTCCTGATAAAAAAAGAGGCGGCTTAGTTTTTCTGATTCAGAAGATTGAATACGAGGATTATTGTCCAGATCCTTAAGAAGGGCATTATAGAGTGTGTTCCAATCCTCTTTGAGCTTATCAATAAGATTATTAAACACTATTTTCGGAGTAAAACGCTCATTGAGCGTCTTTTTAAACTCTTCTAAGTCAATTGAATTAATATTTTTTAATGCATAATGAATGAAATTATCTTCTTTTTGTTTTAGTCTATAATCTTTAGCTACACTATTATAATAGGCATTTACATAGTGAATCTCGTTTCCTGCTGTATTGCCATATCGTTGTCGAATTTCCGTTATTGCTATTTGTTGAATAAATGTGACTTTGATTTTATATAAGATTTCGTTGATTCCTGTATGAGCTTTTAAATCATCCTTGGCATCGACTACATTGGTTAATACACCACCAACACAAACGACAATCCCTTTTTGCAAATTAGAGAGCACATTTTTTTTCCCATCAACAGAAATTTGATTATTCTCTATAAGCAAAAATAATTCTTCGAGCGCTTTTTTCCCCTGGTTAAAAAGCACTGCTTCACCAATATCAAAATGTCTGTTCTCAGCAAATAAATTTTCTTTAAATATTGAGATTGCGGAGAGATTATTTCTTTGAGGAAAAATTTCCTGGATATTATGATTAAAACACCATTCGTCTATCTTCGTTAATAATAGTTCAAATTGAGTTTTAAATAATGGAAAAGCGGAAGACTGTCTAAATTCGACTAATTGCGTATTGGTATCTTGTTCAGAAACAGCAACAAAATAGACCGGCGCTTCATTATAAATTGTAGGAAAGTTATTTGGATCTTGGTGTAATGAAAGATCGAAGAAATGCTTATTAAAGAGATTGCTATTCATAGCCTACCAGGGAATGTTTTTATTTGCGATTAATTGTACTCATTTTCTTCTATTTGTTCAATAAAAACCACAAGACTTTATACATGGCTTCGCTGCAAAAACGAACATTAGTTTATAATTTAAACTAACCAGAGCAAATTAATGGAATTAGCTATCGGGATTTGAAATCATGCGTATGTTTAAAAAAGGACAGTTTAATATTGGGATATATGGAGCTCGTACTGAGGTGTCTTTTATTAATGAACCATTTGCTTTGTTTCTGTAATTTAACCCAATAATCCATCAATTAGAAACAGATTATCCATGTAAATTTAAATGCTCTTATTGCTAATGCCGCTATTGTCTTGTTACAGTGAATCATCATAAATATCTAATTTATATCATGGAAAACACTGCAGAAATTAATCAATTATCAGTTGCTTTTCAAAGTGGCCATAAAACTATTTCTGCAATTGATAGGGTTAGTTTCAATTTATACCCTGGTGAAACTTTAGTTTTATTAGGTGAGTCGGGTTGTGGTAAATCATTAACCTCCCTTGCTATGATGCGTTTGTTGCCTCGAACAGGGGTTTATGGCGTTGATAGTCAATTGTATGTTAATGGAGTTGATATTTTAAATTTACCCGAACGCATGATGAGGCAGTTACGGGGGCGGCGGCTGGCAATGATATTTCAGGAGCCAATGACCTCTTTAAACCCTGTAATGACCATAGGAGAGCAAATCTCTGAAATTCTCATCAGGCATCATGATTTTACTCGTACTGAATTAAAAGAAGCACTTTTAAGCTTACTCAATGAAGTGGAAATGCCTCAACCACATATAAAAATCCATCAATATCCTCATCAACTTTCAGGAGGTCAAAAACAACGAGTAGTGATTGCTATGGCATTAGCATGCAAACCGGATGTGTTGATTGCTGATGAGCCAACTACCGCTTTGGATGTAACAATTCAAGCACAAATTTTAGCTTTATTAAAAAAGATTCAGCAAAGCCATAAAATGAGTTTATTGCTGATTACTCACGATTTAGGGGTAGCTCGAGAAATGGCGGACCGAGTGTGTGTTATGTATGCTGGGCAAGTAGTAGAGCAAGCATCAGCACAGGATTTTTTTTCTCAGGTTGGTCATCCTTACGTACAACAATTACTCGCTTCACTTCCTTCTTTTGCTAAACGAGAAGAAAAATTATCAGTGATCACTGGCTCTGTACCTGTTTTAGATGCTTTGCCTTCAGGCTGCCGTTTTCATACACGATGCATTTACGTATTTGAGCGATGTAAACAAGAGGAACCGCAATTACAAGTAATCAATAATCGTTTGCTACGTTGTCATTTATATCCTGATTTAAATCAGTTACCGCCATTGGAAAAAAATAAGCTGGTTTGGAATGTAACCAATGAACAGACGGAAACTATATTAAACGTTAAGGATTTATCAGTTCATTTTGAGCAAAAAAAGGGGATTTTTAGTCGCCATAAAGTTATTTTTAAGGCAGTTGATGGTTTGTCTTTTCATTTACAAAAAGGTAAAACTTTAGCTTTAGTAGGAGAGTCGGGCTGCGGAAAAACAAGTACAAGCCGAGCCTTGTTACGTTTATTACCGGTGGCTGGAGGAGAAATCAGATACAAAGAGCAAAATATTCTTTCTCTTAAAGGTCGAGCATTGAGGCGATATAGAAAACAAGTACAAATTATTTTTCAAGATCCCTTTTCCTCTATGAATCCTCGAATGACTGTTAGCGAAATTATTGCTGAAGGCATGTATGCCCAAGGAGTGAAACATTCACTAATCAACACAAAGTTAAAGAAACTGATTAATCAAGTTAATTTACCCAGCACTAGTTTAGAGCGCTACCCCCATCAGTTTTCAGGCGGCCAACGACAGCGGATTTGTATTGCTAGAGCCTTAGCAACAGAGCCGGATATTTTAATTTGCGATGAGCCAACAAGTGCTTTAGATGTTTCTGTACAGGCACAAATTCTTAATTTATTAAAAGAATTACAACAAGAAACGGGAATTTCTTATCTTTTTATTACTCATAATATGGGGGTTGTATCTTATATTGCTGATGACGTATTGGTGATGAAAGATGGGGTAGCAGTAGAATTTGGGAGCTGTCATCGTATCCTTAAACATCCCGAACATCCATACACTCGCCAATTATTAAGTGCAGTATTAGATCTTAGCTAATTCTTCATACGGTCTGTAGTATTCCTGTGTTACTATTCGAAGCAATTATTAGACTTTGTGCTTAGCCTGTGTCCTTTACATAATAGACTTCTGTGGAAACTCTATTACAGAGGAGAGTTGCTTCGTCGATGCGTGTATGCTCCTCGCACTTCTCTCTCTGTAGCGAGTTTCCGGAGGAAGTCTAATTGTGATTAGGTAATCTATCTTTGGGTAATGTTTGTCGGTTGCATTCTGCTCACCATGAATAGATGACACTAAAGCTAATTTGTGGGTTATACAAAAGAGAATACGATATTTACAAGGCATACCGTTTACTAAACTGTTTAACAAGCAGGGTATAACGACGTATGTCCTTAGGAGAAGTAGCTACATGAAAAGTGAAGGTACACCACCTATTAAGATCAGAAAAGCAAAACAAAATTGGCTCGAAGGGAAAAAGGAAACAGCCGTTCGTTTTCAAGTACAACAACGATTTGAGGACGCTCGGAGAACACCAAAAATAAATAATGCTATTCCTGAAATTAGAGCAATGTTTGAAGCAGTAATTCAGGCTTCCGAAACAAAAGACTCTGAGATTAACGAGCAATTGCTTCACTCTGCGATGGCAAAAACAAAAAAGATTATTGACGAGAAAATACTACATATTCCTTCTATAGCGTCCTGGCTTACTTTATTACTCAATGATTGTAGAGCTGGCCATCAGGACGATTTGTCTCGATATCTGAATTTGGTAAATAAACTAAGCACGGTCAATCATCAGATTATCAGGCAATGGATAATGGTACATACTGCACTTGCTGAAAATGAGAAGATCGAGCATTCAGGATTATTGTTTGACGTGCAAGATGGACTTGAAAAGCACAGCACTCTATTGAATTCTATTGTGGAATTATATGGATACAAACCTTATCCCAATATAGAGCAATTTGTTGCTGCTTTAGGAAAAGAGCGAAAAAAATTAAAAGCGTATATAGAAACTTTTGATAGAGATCCTTGGGAGAGGCGATCGCCTCAATATACTGCTGAGGGCCGAATAATTCAGTCTACAGAGCAAATTCTTAAGCAACAATTTGATACATCACAAGTGCAGCGCGTTATAGCCAAAATGCGCAATTCAGTTAATAGAGAATATCTAACCACGGAATTGCAATACGAATTGGCCCAACAAGTCACTTATATCAATGCCATTGGCAAAGATCATCCTCTGATGGTAAAAAATAAAACCTATACTGATTTAACTAAGCTTAGTCGGCTAGAATTACGTGAACTTTCTAAGGTATTAACCGTTCAGATAAGAACTCCAATCTTTGGTGAAAACACTAAATTATCTAGATTAAAAGCCCAATTAAATTTACTTGCAGTAATGAGAGAGCAATACTTCCGCATTACTGGTCAATTTATTGATTCTACTCAAATATTATCTGTACTAGTTTCTTTGAATAATCAGCAACACAACATCCTTATAGAAATAGAGCCAGAAGAAAAAAGAAAATTGGTTACGCTGTTATGTGCGGCGATGCAATGGGTGAACGCTGATGGAGGTTCTGTTGATGTATGTATTCCCTATCGGGAGGCGGTAGCGAAAGATTATGGGGAGTTGGGGGCAAAATTGTTCTTTACGGCGATGAACATTCCTTCAGCTACTGTAGAAGCAGATGATCCGGCAGGCACTTATCAGGTTGATGGTATAAATTACACGACTATTGCTGATCTGGCGTTGTATCGTTCACGTGCCCAAAAGGAAAAGGAGGTTCTTACTGCAGATGACCGGAATAGAGAACCTTCAAGTAATGTGATTATTAGTGGATTGGATGGTTCCTCTTTAAATAACAGGACATTATTTGACTTATTAGCTAGTGCCAACCAATCAAAAGTGCATCAACTTAATCCTTATGTGTGGATTTATCCTTTAATTAATGAATTCATCAATCAAAAAGAGTTCAGAAATAGAGACACCTTATCTGATGAAGTATGGGATGAGGAGCTCGATGTTATTTATTTAAAGCTTTTTCTTGAAAACCATGCGAAGACATCAATTCATAAACAGCAATTAGAGGAGCTGTCGGATACAGCATTGAGTTCCTGGATTAATTTAGCTTGTAAAGTGCAGCAATTAGTAGAGGGAGAGGATTTTATCGTTGATGCGACGGAACAATCGGCATCAGTTGCAGTTCCTGTTTATTTAAAAAAGCAGCAACAATCTTTTTTCTTTAGCCATGAAATACAACATTTTTTATATGCTCGATTACAAAAAAAATATCCTTCTTTGCAGTTTCTCATTACCGCAGAAAAAGAAGTTATCGATTCAGTATCCTCTAAAGAGTTATTTGATTTTTATAAACAAAATGGCCGTATTATGGCTATTTTTGGTAAATCGACTATGAAACAGGAGCTCGCCAAACAAAATAATGAGCTGAATATTGAGGTTGCTATTCGCGTGCCATCACATGAGCAATATCAACGTGAAGAGTTAGATTGCCATCACTTACCAATTAATGAACCGCTTTTGCAAAAGATTAAGAGTATCATTGCCCAGGCGCAATCAGGGCAACCTATTGTTTTATTAGTTCAAGATGCTTATCAAGTAGAGAAATTATTCCAAGAATTAAGCCAACAATTTGCTAAAGATGGCAAAGCGGTGCAATTAGGGGCATTCACAGGCGATGAGTGTGAAGAAACTAGAACAGATTGGATAGCAAATCATGCGGGGCAACCGAATACAATTACTATTGCCACATCGCTATTAACTAAAGGCCATTTCTTTAATACCGATCATTATTGTGGATTTTTGGGGATACATACTTATTCAGAAGCTCCCAATAAGACAAGAAAATTTATTGAACAAATAGTGCCTAAAAATAGACCTGGTTGCTATGTAGTCCTCTATGAAGAGGAGCGGGTAATGTGTTCTAGTTCCTGGTCTTACCAAGCAGAGCAGGGGAAAGACAGTACTATAGACATAATAGCTAAAATTCATCGTAAAAAAAGTCAAGAAATTGCTATTGAGCGTTATTACACGCAAGCTGTTGCTGATATCCAATTAGTCGTTTTACAACAAATTGATGAATGGCAAGCGTTGCTGCATTTACTATATCCTAAAAATGAATGGAAAAGATTAGATAGCGAGTTATTTGTTTTCAGAGAGGAGTTGAGGACTTTATTAGAAGAAGAATGGACTAAATGCTTGGCAAGTTCAGATCCGGATAAAGTATATTTTAATCCTTATATCAGACGAGATAGAAAAGGGAAATTGCAAACATCTATTCTAAACAAGACGTTAAAGGAATATGAACAAGCTGTTGCTACAATCTGGAAAACAAAATGTGATGTTCTTAAGGGAAAAACTGTAGGAAAAACTCAAAAAGGCTCTGTCAATGAATTACGTTGTCATTATTTAGAAAGAGTATCTTTAGAAGAGCAATTAAAAGCAAAACAATTAGCTGACCGTCAAAAAAGAAAAGCAATCTTTAGCGCAAAGAAGAAAATGAGTAGAGCAGGGGATTTTGGTTTAGATGTGAATGGAGCCATGCTTGCTTATTCAGATGCTTCCAAGGAGCGCTATAAGTTGGTGTTTGCCAAGAATCAGATTCAATTTCTAGTTGCAGAAATTGCACAAGTGATCGATTCCTCTTCTTTAAGTAGCGCATCCAAGTCTATGTTAAATGAACGTTTAAAAGGGATAGATAGCTTTTTAGCTATTGCCAGTTTTCTAAATAATTATTTTAGTTTGTTTGATTTTGATAATTTAGCAGAACGATATCTTATGCAACCTATGATCAACGAGTTATTAAGAGTCTATGACTATTCTAGTCTGCAATTGACTGAAATTCATGATTTAGAAGAACTAAAAAATACTTATATTAATAATGTTGCCTTTGATGTTGCGTATTCATTAGAACAAAATTTATCTTGGGCCCTTGAGGAGAATAGAGGATGGGGGCTGGAGTATTGGCTGGAACGAACCGCAGTTAAAACAGCCGCTCAAGATCTGTTAGTTGCCGTAGATGCAGTAAAAAATGCAATAGATACTGCGACTCGCAAACAGGCAATTAAAGATCTTTATAAGCTACTTGCCCATCATCAGGCTGAACTCGAGGATTTATGGATATTTTCTTTTGGTCATAGAAATACGCGTGATGTGATTAATCAAACGTTAAAGACTTTAGATACCCTTACTGTAATTGGCAGCGGGTATGAGCAATTGGATGTTACTTTTATTCAAGATTGCAAAGAAGAGGCCTATTCCCGTGTAATGAAAGCGCAGTTTAATACCGTTATTGAACAATTAGAAAGTCAAAACAATTGGTTACAGGATAATCCACGGTGGAATCACATTAGACAGCAACTTCATGTCATTCAAAGTGACAATAAGACCGTCTATGCTATAGATGATTTATATTATTTACTTTCCAAGATTAGTAAAGAATTGAATCTATCTGGCCTACCCTCTGACGCTTCTTTATTTAAATTAGTGATTGAACTAAGGGGGGCGTTGCGCAGTATTTGGGATAAGTTTGCCCAAAATCATAAGGAAATGATCAACGAGAGCAAACATTTGAAAATCAAGGCTGAACAATTGCGTGAAAATCTACATGCCCTAAGCGATTATACAGTAGAGAATGTGACTATAAATCATGGTCAAAATGGATTTCATGAGTTTTTTGATTTAATTATAGAAGGAACTGGTTCCTGTCCTTTATTTGATAGTTTTCTCATTTACAATTCACAGCTATCAGAGTTGGATAAAGAACAAGAAGGTTTTGTCAATCGGGGAAT
This sequence comes from Legionella fallonii LLAP-10, assembly GCF_000953135.1. Classification (NCBI taxonomy): domain Bacteria; kingdom Pseudomonadati; phylum Pseudomonadota; class Gammaproteobacteria; order Legionellales; family Legionellaceae; genus Legionella; species Legionella fallonii. The sequence continues at coordinate 607,903 of NZ_LN614827.1, forward strand.
GCAAATTAATGAGTGGATCAGCGCCTTGCAAAAATTGCAAACAGAACAACTGCCTCAGTTTCGCTCTGATCCGAATAAGCCTTTGGATAAAGAATTATTTCCTCCTAATTGCCATGAGCAGATAGGCCAATTACATCGTTTAAAAAACTTTCTCGCAGACGTCGCGTCAGGGGATTTAAGTGATTTTTCTCAAGAGGAGCAGGATCTTTTTCATGATAAAGAGCTAGTTAAGATGCTTGATATAACTCAACTTAATTTAGAACAAATAGCTCAATTTAAAAGTGAAAAAATAAAAGCGGAATTTCTTATTTTATACAATAAAATAAACGAACTAGCTTCACAAAAAGAACAAAATTTTTTTTCAAAAGTACTGTCATTTTTGGCTAGTCCTTTTTCTTCTCGAGAAACTAGTGAAGATTTGGCTTATCAGTTTTCTATTGTGCGGACAATGCCCAGTGATCAATTAAGATCTATGCTGCAATCGAGAGTAAATGCATTAATAGATACTTTATCTACTCAATTAAATGCCCATGAACGGGCGGCTCGTAGTGTTAACTCACTATTAGGGGGAAAAATTAATTTTTTACAACAACAAATTAATGAAGAAAAAAGAAAAAGCCGCGTTATTATAAAGAGATTTACAAATCTTGATCAGTTATATGATTTTGAAATAGAGCTTAGGAGTTATAAGGCTATCCATTCTGTTCCCTCTGTTCCTTCAACCCCTTCTACTGAAGAGAACCCTATGTCTTCACCAACTGCTGCAAACGAAGAGCATGCAATTGAGCGTGAAGAACCAACAATGAGTGGGATATTAAGAGTTTGATAATAAATGATCTTCCTCTCAATGGGCGAGATAATAAGTTTAATACTCCGAACAGGCTTTTACATCATAACATAGGTTGGGCAACAAATTGTCTAATGGCACTACCTTAAGCTTTTGTAGCCTGGATGAGCGCAGCGTAATCCGGGATTTCAGTGCACTGAGCTAGGGCATTCCCGTATTATGCTGCACTAATACGGACTACGATTTTTCTTTCCTTTCCTTAAAGTAGTGCCATTGGGCAACAAATTGTCCAACCTACAATGACCAATGACACACAAGAGCCCTTGGCTGTGAAGTGAGTCATAATTAACTCAGATTAAACTGAAAATAATTCCTCTATTCTGAGCGTAGTCTTTCATGTTTGTTACGCATTAAATCAAATTGACAAATCTATTGGTTTAGTCGACATTATAATTGTAAGGGCTTAGTTTTATTACAATAAGTTCTTGTGTTTATAGCCGTGCAGAATTTAATAAAAAGGAGCTGGTATGTCTCTTTCATCAGTAAGGAAAGTTTATGATGCTTATGCTTGGTTTTATGATTTTGTTTTTGGCCGAGTATTTAATGAGGGGCGTCATGTTACTGTCGATATAGTAAATAAGAATGCGGTTGCCAATGCAAATGTTCTAGAGCTTGGAGTGGGTACTGGTTTGTCTTTACCTTTATATAGATCTGATTTGAATATTACTGGTGTTGATATTTCAGAAAAGATGCTAAAGAAAGCTGAAGAGAGAGTTCTTACTGATAAAGTAAAAACTAATATTAATTTAAAAATTATGGACGCGGCTAGTTTAGAATTTCCAGATAATAGTTTTGATTTTGTAGTGGCCATGTATGTTGCATCTGTTGTCCCTGATATCGATGCATTTCTGCATGAAGTTGCCCGCGTATCTAAACCATCGAGTGATATTGTGTTTGTAAATCATTTTTCCTCGGAGAAACCTCTCGCTCGCTTTCTAGAGAAAAAATTTGCTCATATCAATAATATAATAGGATTTAACTCTGATTTTTCTATGCATCACATTTTAGATTATGATCAATTTAATTTATTAAATTCCCAAAAAGTTAATTTATTTAATTATTGGACTATTCTGCATTGTAAAAAACAACAGCACTGATTGTAGCGTCAGGCCTTTGGTCTGACGCTAGACCATTACGAGGGCACTTTATATAGAGGTCACATTAATCAGATTGGCAATGAAATCAACCACAATATCCCTATTGATTTGTTGAGACTCACTGGATATTCTGGACTTATATTCCACGCAACCTTGCTCCAGATTTCTATCGCTAACAACCAAACGGTGAGGTATACCAATTAAATCATTATCAGCAAATAAAATTCCTGGTCTTTCATTACGGTCATCAAGCAATACATCAATTCCCAAGTCAGAAAACTGTTGATACAGGGCATCAGCATGTTCCCTAACGGCTTGGGATTTATGTCCATTAATAGGGATGATAACCAATTGGAAAGGGGCTATAGCTAAAGGCCAGATAATACCTTGTGCATCATGATGTTGCTCAATTGCTGCAGCAACTACACGAGTTATACCTAAACCATAACAACCCATCATCATGGTTTGCAATTGGCCTTGCTCATTAATGACCGCAGCATTCATTGCTTTTGCATATTTATCGCCTAACTGAAAAACATGGCCCACTTCTATGCCACGACAAGAGTGCAATGTTCCTTTACCATCAGGACTTATATCTCCTTCTTTAACATTACGTAAGTCATAGGCTTCATGATAACGAGTATCTCTGTCCCATGCAGCATTGATATAGTGTTTATCAGCTTGATTGGCTCCACAAACAAATGAATCCATTGCTAAAGCATTGTGATCTACAATGACAGGTATGTCTAATTGAACTGGGCCTATAGAGCCTATTGGTGTTTTTAACGTTTTTAATATGGTTTCTTCATCTATAAAAACGAGTGGGGTAGCAACCAAATGATTTTTTATTGCTTTGACTTCGTTAAGTTCATCATCGCCTCTTAATACCAAAGCGACCATCGGATGTTCTCTACCTTTAACGATTAATGTTTTAATCGTTTGTTTCGCTTCGATATTCAAGAAATTAGCGACTTCCGCGATAGTTTTTTGCGCTGGAGTATCAACCAAGCTCATGGTGTTAGTAATTGGTTGGCTTGCTTTCTGCGGTTTTAAACTAGTTGCCTGTTCAATATTAGCTGCATAATCACTGGCATCACTATAAAAAATTAGATCTTCACCTGAGTCAGCTAATACCTGAAATTCATGAGAAGCGGAACCGCCGATAGCACCGGTATCTGCTTCTACTGCCCTGTACTTAAGCCCCATCCGATCAAATATACGACAATAAGCGTGGTACATATTTTGATACGTTTTTTGCAAGCTTTCGAGAGTTAAATGAAATGAATAGGCATCTTTCATGATAAATTCTCGCGCACGCATTACGCCAAACCGTGGTCTTATTTCATCGCGAAACTTGGTTTGTATTTGATAAAAGTTAACAGGCAACTGCTTGTAAGACTGCAATTCGTTGCGCATCAAATCAGTGATCACTTCTTCATGGGTTGGGCCAAAACAATATTCTCTTTCATTGCTGTCCTTCATAGTCAACAATTGCCCACCAAAAGTATCCCAACGCCCAGTTTCTTGCCATAATTCAGCGGGTTGTATCGCAGGCATTAATACTTCCATGGCATTAGCCCTGTTCATTTCTTCACGAACTATATGCTCTACTTTACGTAATACTTTAAGGCCTAATGGCATCCAGGTGTAAAGACCTGAACCCAGTTTACGGATCATACCTGCTCTTAACATCAGCTGATGCGATGTTATTTCCGCATCATTAGGAGTTTCTTTCAGGGTTGATAAGAACCATTGAGACGCACGCATTTCTGCTCCTGAAAAGTCTAAGTTGAAAGGGAATCATTATATACTTATCATGCAGTAATTTGCGATAAAATTTAGGGAAGGCCGATGAATACTTTAGGACTTATCCAAACTTTTTGTAAGGTAGTGCAGTGTGCCAGTTTTACTGGTGCAGCCAAATCATTAGAAATTTCTTCTGCGGCTGTTAGTAAACAAATAGGGCTATTAGAGGCCGAGCTTGGGGTGGCGTTGTTATATCGCACGACGCGTCAAGTCACTTTGACTGAAATAGGGAGCATTTACTACCATGAAGTTCAACATGTGTTACTTGCCTTAGATAAGGCCGATGGAGTTATTGCTGCGGCAAAAGACGAACCCTCTGGTTTATTACGTGTGAAAAGTTCGCGTTATTTCGCTGAGCATTTCATTATTCCTCGCTTATCAGCATATATGAGAACCTACCCGCGAGTAACTCTAGATTTGCTTATTGCAGAGCAAATACCTCATCTTTTAGAAGAAGACTTAGATGTGGTTTATGGTATGTCCGCGCAGGTTGCCTCTAATTCAATTCAAAAAAAAATCACGACGACACGTTATGTATTTTGTGCCTCTCCTTCCTACATAACTGCTCATGGTCAACCAGAGCATCCTGCTGAATTACAAGAACACCGTTATATTACTCATACCATGAGAGAGCCCAATGATTGTTGGGTTTTTTCTTCAGGTGAAATCATTTATTTAAAGCCAATACTCTATTTAAATGATGCTCAGGCCATGCTGGAATCTGCTATAAACGGTTTAGGAGTAGTCGCATTGCATCATTATCAAGTAGCCAATGCATTGTCTCAGGGACAATTAGTAGAAATTTTAGTTCAATACCGTATGCCCCAGATTCCTGTATTTTTGTACTATCATCCAGGGCGCTATATGCAACCTAAAATAAAAACTTGGGTGCAGTTTATGAGTCATGATTTGCCTGGAGAATTATGATGAGGGAGTGGGGGCGCTAGTGCATCAAGACTATGCCGGTTATTTCGGTGGATCGCCTGGTTTGCATCTTCAATTTGAAGTGTTGCCTGCTATGTCCCGCGGCTTTGTCCGCGGGACCAGGATGTGCATCTCCGAGAAGGGATATCAAGGTGAGCAGGTTTTATATAGGACTCAACTTATTTTATTTTGGCTTCTGTAATAACTTGCTGGAGTTTTTCAGCCAATTCTTTATTTTCTTCATTGCCTAAAGCGGTGAATTCTTCAGCATAGTTTTTATATTTCACTCTGCCGCTATTTACATCATATACCGCTCCAACCATGGCAATTTCATCCTCTTTTATCATAGTTCTTAAGATATCACTTTGCAGATAAATATTTTGCAGAGTATTGGCAATGTTCAGTTCGGTTACATGATTAACAAAATTAATATTTTGTCCTGTTCTGTTCTCTTTAGTTTTTGTCTCAGCGTTTACTGCGGGTTTAATCTTAGACAGCAATTGAGTAATATGCCCTTTTTCTATACCATCGCAAGCGGAGTGAATAGCGCCACATCGAGTATGGCCTAATACTACTATGAGTTTAGCTCCTACCACATTACAGGCATATTCGATACTCGCTAAAATATCATCATTGACGACATTACCAGCAACGCGTACGCAAAAGATATCGCCAAAAGTCATATCAAATACAGTTTCTACTGGAACCCGAGAATCAATACATCCGAGAACAACAGCAATAGGGTGTTGCATTTTAGCTGTATGTTTAATGTCTATGCGATTTGATCTGTGAATACGAATATCTTGGAGAAAACGCTGGTTACCTTCATGTAAAATATTCAATACCTGGGCTGGAGTGAGATTTGATTGAACGTCATAAGTGGTTACATTAATGAAATCAATGTAATTATGAACTCTATAACTGTCCTTAAATCCAGTTAAATTTAAGGCAATATGTTTGGTGGGGGCTTGTTCTTCTTTAAATCTATCTAACAGCTCCATAATTTCTTTATCAATGTATTGGCTATAGCGTGCATCAATAATAAGTTGTGAGTGTTTGGGGATGGATTCCAGTTCAGCAATTAAGGCTGCTTTGTTTAAGAAGGTCATTTGTTGTGGTAGCACTAATCGGCTAGTGACTCCATTAGGATAAATTTCTTTAAAGATATCAATGCGTGCCTGACTATTTGATTTTAAGATATAGAATAGACTGATAAATAGACCTATTAAAATTCCAGCAAGTAAATTAAAGACAATAATACTGATGACCGTCACTATAAAGGGAATAAAACGATCCATTCCTTGGGCATAGATACTGCTGTATATTGAGGGTTTATTTAATTTGTATCCCGTATAAATTAATATTGCTGCTAGAGACGATAAAGGGATTTTATTTAAAGCCCCTGGGATAAGCATAACGGCAAATAAAATAAAAAGACCGTGCAAAATAGTCGACATTTTAGTCGCAGCACCAGCTTGAATATTAATTGAAGTTCTGACGATTACAGAGGTTACGGGAATACCGCCTATAAAACCAGCAGCCATGTTTCCTACCCCCTGAGCAATCAATTCCTGATTTGTGGAGCTATGGCGTCTTTTCTTATCTAAGCGCTCACCCGCTTTGAAATTAAGTAGTGTTTCAAGAGAGGCGACAATACCTAAAATTAAAGCATAGACATAGACTTGGGGGTTAGACCAAGCAGACCAAGAAGGAAACTCCAGATGACTAAAAAAGTCATGCAAACCCGTTGTTTTAGGGATATTGACCAATTGGGGTGAGCTTTGTACCAGCGAAGAGTCACTCCAAATAAAGACCTCATTCAACAGTACGCCCAGAACAACGACCACAATAGGGGCAGGGATTTCCTTTAGTAGTTTGTTTTTTGTACAGTCGAAATAAGTTAAAATAGCTAATGATGCGACAGTGATTAATATGGCTCCAGAATTAAGATGGTGATAAAGCGCTAAAATTGGGCTTATAGCGAATCCTTCTGTAATCTCTAGTAGATGTGTTTTTAGCTCATTATAGTCGGCAGATAGAGTGAATGCTAAAGGCAACTGTTTGATTATTAATAAAATACCTATAGCACAAAGCAAGCCTTGAACCACGTTAGAAGGAACATAATCAGCAACAAAGCCTGCTTTAAAACTACCAATGATTATTTGCAATAAGCCTGCTAAAGCAAGAGCGAATAAAAAGGTATTAAAATCACCCAAATGAGCTATCGCAGTAACAACGACAGCAGCCATACCAGCAGCAGGCCCACTGACGCTGACATGAGATCCACTTAGAGTACCAACAATAACCCCCCCGATTATTCCACTTATTATTCCTGAAAATAAAGGGGCGCCAGAGGCTAAGGCGATACCGAGACATAAAGGTATTGCAACAAGGAATACAACTATTCCCGCTACAAAATCAAATTTTAAATAGCGTTTAGTGTATACACGAAATTTACGCGGATTCATTATGTTCTTTCCAATCATCTCAAAGTTCCTGGATCCAAAGTTGCATTATTGTAAAGAGTGGATTGCATTATTGTAAAGGGGGTGGAACCTATTTTTAGACTAAGGTGTTTATTTTATAAATCAAGATTTGTTTTTTTATTGGTCATAAAGTAACTTATTTTCTCTATTGCTTTATTTCCCAAAAAATTTAATAAATTGTCAATCTGAAAAACTTCAATATTAATAATTAGTTCAATTTGTTTTAGTTTACAGTAAGTTATTTTGTGTTTGAAATCAATCAAGAAATTAATAATTAAGTCAAATGTGATATTAATTGGAAAGGTTGGTTGAAAAATAATCTAAAAATGATATTCTGTGACCCATTTTATTTAAAAATGGAACGTAATGATAAAATTTCTAAGACTTATCTTAATGAGCGTATTTGCTTTTCATATTGTGTCACCAGCATGGTCAAAGGACTCATTTTATCTCTTGTCAATTCCGTTTAAAACTTCATTATCTCCTGCTCAGGTTAAAGTGACTGTAGATAATGCACGAGGGGTTGAAACGATTTCCATATGCAACAACTCCTCCAAGAGCATTCCTTTAGAAAATATAGAATTTATTTTTAATTATAAGGCGCCAATGCCCACCAATATCTGGGGAAATTTAGGGATAAGTTGGCGTGTAGCAAATCAAGCGGGTACCGCAGTAGTATTGAGAGGAGAAACACCTGATGAATTGTTTTTACCTTCAGATCCTAATTGTACTAATCCGCTTACTATTCAATTTAATGCTGCTACTGATGTCCCTCAACCTTCGTTACCTTTTGTCTTTAAAGTGGGCGACACTAGGTCTACAGATTTAGATAGGGTAAATAGCAGTATTCATAATGATATAACCACGTCTACTGTGACGCCTGTTGCTAATAGCCTCAGTTCTATTGGACCGTTTACTACTAAGAATGGTCATATTATTGATAAAAATGGTAACCCTATAACTTTTAAAGGGGTTTCCTGGTTTGGGTTTAATAATGAAAATCATGTGGTTAATGGATTATGGCAATCAGATTTTGACACGATGTTGGGTCAGATCAAATCTCTAGGATTTAATGCGGTACGTATTCCTTTTCAATTTGATTTTATTTTCAATCCAAGCATCGCTCCTAGTGGTATTGCTAATTATTGTAAAGGTAGTCCTTGCAATACCAATGTCCCTAGGGATAGCGCGTTACATACCTTCCAATGGGTCGTTAAACAATTTACCGATAATGGCATTTTTGTATTAATAGATGATCACTATGAAGACAATACCTACGTGACAAACCAAGGAAAATGGATCAGCGGTTGGCAACGTGTTGCACAAATGTTTCGTGATAATCCCATGGTAGGATATGATCTGTACAATGAGCCTGATTCACATGGCTTGACTTGGGAAGGGAGTGCTCAAGGTACTGCTTGGGGAACAGGAGTTATGTCGGCAGCGCAGGCCATTTATGCTATTGATCCCAACAAATTATTATTTATCGAAGGAACAGGGCAAGCTGCTTTAGGCGCTAATTGGGGTGATGGTTTTGCTACGGATGATGTAACGGTTTCTCAAGGAATTAGTAATCCTAAAAACCTTTTTACCCAGCTGCTTTCGGCTCCTTATCTTAATCAAATAGTGATTTCTCCTCATATTTATGGGCCTGATGGAACAAATAATGGTGGCCCCGATCATTCAAATCAAGGAGTGGCTTATGCTGCATGGTCACGTTTAAACGGTTATTTGTTTAATAATTTTTTTAATGTAAATAATATCCATCAGAGTGGTTTTTGTATCAATGGTACTTGCCATTTATTTCCTATCGCTGTTGGTGAGTTTGGTGGGAAATTTGAGCCTAGCGATCCGTACTATAGACAAGACGTGGCAACACTAATCAATGTAGCAACCTATTTAACTAAAATGGGAGACGGAAATTCTGTTTCGCCCAGTTGGTTTTACTGGGATTGGAATCCTAATAGCGGTAATACCGGAGGAATTCTAAAAGATGACTGGACTACTATAGATTGTAATAAAGTCAATTATTTGAAACAGTATTTGTCATTAACTCCCAAACCAGGCATTTGTTCGTAGTTCGGGCAACTAATTGCCCGAACTACGAGTCATCCAGAGGAGTTCCTAAAGGGGGCAATACTTTTTTCAGGAGATCCTTCGCCGCGCTCTGGATGACAGTAATAGTAAAAATAGCAACTATTGGATGCAGTTCAAGGTTGCTACATTGACAAAGGAATAAATAGGATAGCGTTCCCTCTCCCTAACCTACAATCACTTAATCCTCAATTATTTCAAACTCTTCAGCTTGAAAAACCTCGGCTTCAATATCAGCATGAGGAGTAATTAATTCGTGCTCCAAATTTTTAAAATTCCACATGCTTTGATCCATTAATTGACTTGGTTTGAGACTTTGTAGCGCGTGAAGAATATTACTCGGTACTTTAGGATTCTCTGCAGCTAATTGATCAATCAGATGAGCTACTTTCTTACGCATTAAATTTTCTTGGGAGCCACATAGATTACATGGAATAATAGGAAACGCCTGCGCTGTGGCAAAAGCAATAATATCTTTTTCCTGAACATAACTCATAGGACGAATGACTATATGCTTTTTATTATCACTTAATAACTTAGGAGGCATGGAGCGGATGTCACCATTATATAAGATGGACATCATTAAGGTCCGAATCAAGTCATCTCTATGATGGCCCAGAGCAATTTTGTTAAAGCCTTTTTCTTCCGCATAGCGATAAATAATTCCTCTTCTTAGGCGAGAGCATAAAGAGCAATAGGTTTTTCCTTCGGGAATTTTTTCTTTGACTATGCTGTAGGTGTCGCGGCTGAGTATTTCATAAGGAATATTCTTGTTTTCAAGCCATTGACGCAGTGCGGAATCATTCCATCCAGGCTGCGCTTGATCCAAAGTGAAGGCAAAAACCTCGAATTTATTTCCTGAGCGACGCCGTAAATGCTCTAATAGCGTTAACATGGTGAATGAGTCTTTGCCACCGGAGAGGCAGACCATGACTCTATCACCGCGTTGGATCATGTTAAAGTCGGCAATTGCTTTACCGGTGTAGTGCAATAATTTTTTTTCGACAGAAGATAAATTCGATGACATAAAACAACCTGAATATGTTATTTGGAAGCAAGGTTTTTATCAGGATAAAATCCATTTACCCTGGTAGTAGCTAACCATGAGTTGACTAATTCTAAATCATTAACGTTTAATGTACCAGCAAGATATTTTAAAGTTAACATGGAATTAATCAAGTTATATTGATCACTTGCCAATTGCTGTTGTGCTTCAAATAGGCGTTGTTGGGAATTAACTACGTCAACCATGGTGCGAGTACCTACCTCAAACTGTGCCTCAGTGCTTTCTAGAGAGTTCTTTTGTGAAATAATGGTTTGTCTGTCTGCTCGGACTTTACTAATGCCGTCAATAATGGTGTTAAATGCAATACGACTATTAACCACTACATCTCTGTAGGTTTGCTCCATTTGTTCACTACTGCCCTGATAGTTAAATTGGGCTTGCCGGGTTTTTGATTGAACCAATCCACCTTGGAAAATTGGGAAATTCATGGCAATGGCAATGTTGGCTTGAGTTTGTTTCGAGGGAACAAATACGGAGTTGGTATCACGGGATATATTACGTGTTTGTGTGGCATTACTCTGAATGGCAAACACTGGCCAGTTACCTGCTGACAGGGCTTTTACGTTTTCTTTGGCCATCTCAAGATTATATTTGGCCGCATATAATTTATAGTTTTGCTTTAATCCCGTATCTATCCATTGATCAACGTTATTGGGCTCTGGTTTAATCAGAGGGATTTTACTATCTCTCAATCGAGACAGTTCATCATACACATGATTGGTGAGTTTTCTTAAATTTTCACTTTGATTGATTTGGTTATTGCGCGCAGCAATGACAGTAGCAATGGATTGATCATAAGCTGCTTTCGCTTCGTAAACCGAAGTAATAGCATCCAGTCCTACGTTGAAACGCTGTGTTGCCTGATCCAGCTGACGCTTGTTGGCACGTTTTTTGGCTTCAGCAAACTCTAGAGTATCTTTAGCCAACAACACATCAAAATAAGCTTTGGCGGTTCTTAAAATTAAATTTTGAGCTGCATCGTTAAATGTTGCTTGAGCTGCTTTAACAGAGGCCTTGGCTTGTTGTATTTTAGCCCAGGCTTGATAATTAAAAACGGCCTGGGAAGCTGTAACTTGCCATTGAGTATTGCCATAATAGACATTGGAACTAAAGATTCCATCAGCGACTCTTTGAACATTTCTTCCGGCCTGGGTATTAATCCCAACTTGAGGAAAAAGCGCTGCTCGTGCTTGAGGAATAGCTTCTGTACTCGACATATAAGTATCATAAGCATTTTTAAATGTCGTATCAGTCTCAAGGGCTTGTTTGTAAATATCCATGAGGTCTGTGGCATAGACATGGGTCGTCAGACACAAAGATGCCATACAAAAGAACAACGATTTTTTCATGCAAAACGTTCCTAGAATACAAATTCTTTTGGCCTTAAGTTATCCAAAAGTGGGGGAATGTCAGTTTCAAAAAGCAATGATGTTTGCCAATTATCATTATGATCCAAACTGTATAAATTCCCTTTCATTATAGGTGCTTTGCCTTCTATGGCGAATAATTTCCCACCAGGTAACAACTGAAGTTTGTGTGTTTTGGTTAGCTTTGGTAACGAGCCGGTAAACACTATAACATCATAAGGTGCCTTTTCTAACCATCCGCGACATGCATCGCCGGTGATTAGCTCAATATTATCACACTGATATGCTTGTAATTTACGCGCAGCATTAGATGTGAAATCAGCAAAATAATCAATACTGATTACGTGTTTACATAATTTACTGAGCATCGCAGTGAGAAAGCCTGTACCTGTTCCTACTTCTAGAACAGTTTCCGTTCCCTGAAGTTCCAGGGCTTGTAATATGGTTCCTTCCTCAAGAGGAGTTAACATCTTTTGGTCATGAGCCAAAGGAATTTGCATGTCAGAATAGGCAAAATGAGTATACAGTTCTGGTACAAATTCGTGACGAGGAATTAGATCATATAAATCCAGGATAGATTCATTTAAAACATCGCCAGTCCTTAACTGTTGTTTGACCATGTTAATACGTGCATTGTGATTGCTCATTTGTTCTACCGAGTTAATTGGGTTTATATACTTCGTATTGTTTTAATTAAATTACGACTTTTACGAAGGGAGTATAGGTTAAAACTTTGGGGTGATTTTAGCAAGAAATTGACTGATGTGCTAAGGATTAATATTCGAAAATCAAGACAATCACGCTAAAAATCACTTGACTTGTGAATCTGAGTAAGATAGCTAGTTGCTGCCAACTGGCATTATTCCATTGACTCTTTGTCTTTTCACGATTTGATTTATGATAGACCGTTAACCCCAGATATTTCTTGGGTTAACGCGACTGTTTTGACACCCTATCGTTTTAATCTATGCTAGTTAACGTTCTTTAACCGTTTTGATTATCGAGAGCTTTGTATGGTTGCATAGAGTTCTTGATTTTCAGCTTCGTTTATTACTTCATTCCATTGTTTAAAAAATCTATTTACATCTTTTCTTTGTTGCGATTCGAAGGCATAGACAATGTAATTATTGACAAAATTACAAAATAAATTGATTAGCCAATGAAATTGTTTCACTTCTTTTATTTCAGGCATTTCCAATAGGTGTTTTTCGGCTTCCTTTGCTATTTCTTTTAAGCTAAGGAGGTCACTCGTTTTGTTCCTTTGATTTGTTAAGACGATTTTAAATTGAGTCATAAACATACCTACAACGAGTAAGTCCTGATTCTCACTAGCTACATCTATGGCAGCATTAAAACCATCTTTAATAAGTTCAAGAGTCAATCCCACTTCACTAAATTGTTGTTGTAATTGTTGTATTATGCCCGAGCCTTTTCTTTTAATTTGTTCTAGTCTATTTCCTAAATGATTCTCAAGACAGAAATCAAGAGCATTATAAATTGTTTCTAATTCTCTTAGAGAAGTTGGAGTTAGAGATGAGAGAGAAGAATATAGAGCTTCCTGATACTTTTTTAATGCGGGCATTAATGCTTCTTCATTGAATCTCTTAAAAAGAGCAGTTAATGTTGTTTTTTCACCTGATTTTTCTATCTCATCTATAAATTTTTGCATCAATAGATAACTGGGCAATTCCTTGCTGGATATCTCGATTTTATCAAAATGATTTAACCAATAATGATAGCCTAGATCAGTATAAGCTGAATTTAGTTCAGGGGTATTGTGAGTAAGTTCTTTTTGGAATGCGGTTAATATTCTGATGGCTCTGTAAGAAAAATCATCATTGCGAGAGCGAAAAGATGATAAATAGCGATCAGTGATGGATAAATTATTACTTGGCATATAAGTCTCAAAATCATTTTAAATTGCGCATTACATTATCATTTTGTTTTCATAATTGTCAAATTTATTGGGTGATTAGTTTAGAACAATTGCGCTAAGAATCACTATTTGATTTATTGTAGCATGTAAACCCCAGATATTTCTTAGGTTAATACAATTGCTCTAGTTCTAAAATAATAAAGTTCTGATTTTTCTTAACCGTATTGCATGGTGACTATGTTTAAAATTTGTTATGATTTGCAACTTTAGCTATCCAAGGAGAGTACAGTGCTTGAGCAATTCACTAATTTTTTGCAAACTGAATTGGAAACATTAAAAGCTGATGGCTTATATAAAGCAGAGCGTATTATTTCTAGTCAGCAACAAGCAGATGTAATGGTCAATAATAAAGAGGTTATCAATCTTTGTGCTAACAATTATTTGGGCTTAGCTAACGATGCACAATTAATTGCTGAAGGCCAGAAGGCCTTGAGTGAATACGGTTATGGCATGGCATCTGTTCGTTTTATCTGTGGAACTCAAACTCCTCATAAACAACTAGAACAAAAGATCAGCCAATTTTTAGGCAAAGAAGATACTATATTATATTCATCTTGTTTTGATGCGAATACCGGTCTTTTTGAAACCTTATTAGGGGAAGAGGACGCGATAATCAGCGACGCATTAAACCATGCCAGTATTATTGATGGAATTAGATTATGTAAGGCTGCGCGATACCGATACGCCAATAATGATATGAAAGCCTTAGAGGAGCAATTAATTGCGGCGAAGAACGCCCGTTTTCGTTTGATTGCTACTGATGGCGTGTTTTCTATGGATGGTATTCTGGCGAACCTACCTGCTATTTGTGAGTTGGCTGATAAGTACGATGCTATGGTCATGGTCGATGATTCTCACGCGGTTGGATTCATGGGCGAGACAGGTAGAGGAACTCCAGAACATTTCGGAGTAAGTGATCGAATTGATATTATTACCGGAACTCTCGGTAAAGCGTTAGGAGGTGCTTCTGGCGGTTACACTTCCGCAAATCGTGTCATCGTCGATTGGTTGCGTCAACGTTCCAGACCTTATCTATTTTCTAATACCTTAGCGCCAATGATTGCCCAAACTTCTTGTGTTGTTTTAGATAACTTGATGAAAAGTAATCATTTAGCTGAAAAATTAAAAAGTAATAGTCGTTACTTCCGTGAGGGGATGACACGATTAGGGTTTAACTTAATCCCTGGCGAACATGCCATTATTCCTGTCATGTTAGGTGATGCGGCTTTAGCCGGGCGTATAGCCAATCGTTTATTAGAATTAGGTATTTACGTTGTTGGTTTTTCTTATCCAGTAGTGCCAAAAGGTTTGGCGCGAATTCGTACTCAAATGTCTGCTGCTCTTGATATGGATCATTTAGATAAAGCGCTTCAGGCTTTTGAGACGGTAGGCAAGGAATTTTCTGTTATATAGGCGCTGTTGATTATTCTATCATCTTGGCCCAAATGCTTTGATTCTCTGTATTTCATTGCGAGAAAATCAAGACATTTGGGCTTTAGCTGATGAATTACAAGCAGCCCCTAGTAAACCTTACGAAATTATTCTGAGGAGCTACATGAAATCATTAGTGAAAGCAAAAAAAGAGCGTGGCATTTGGATGCACGACGTGCCGACTCCTGAATATGGCGTTAATGATGTACTAATTAAAATTAAGAAAACAGCCATTTGTGGTACGGACATCCATATCTACAATTGGGATGATTGGGCGCAAGCTACTATCCCGGTTCCTATGACAGTAGGTCACGAGTTTTATGGCGAAATTGTTGAAGTTGGTCAGGAAGTCCAGGGATTAAAAGTAGGGCAAAGAGTTTCTGGTGAGGGGCATATAACCTGTGGTTTTTGTCGTAACTGTCGTGCTGGGAAACGTCATTTATGCCGTAACACTTTAGGGGTTGGTGTCAATAGACCAGGATGTTTTGCCGAATATTTATCTCTTCCTGCATCAAATGTCATTGTTCTTCCAGATAATATCACTGGAGCACAGGCGTCAATTTTTGATCCTCTTGGTAATGCAACTCATTGTGCCTTGGCCTTTGATGTTGTTGGAGAAGACGTACTAATTACTGGTGCTGGTCCAATTGGAATTATGGCAGTTGCTATTGTCAAACATATCGGAGCTCGACATGTAGTAATTACCGATGTGAATGAGTTGCGACTCGACTTGGCCCGTAAAATGGGGGCAACTAAAGCCGTTAATGTTCAGCATGAGAAATTAAGTGACGTGATGGCTGAATTAGGTATGACCGAAGGGTTTGATGTCGGTTTGGAAATGTCAGGCAATCCTACGGCTTTAAATGATCTGATGAAGGCTATGAATCATGGCGGTCACGTGGCTATGCTTGGTATTCCTCCACAAGAGACTGCTATAGATTGGAATCAGGTTATTTTTAAAGGTTTGGTTATCAAAGGGATTTATGGCCGTGAGATGTATGAAACCTGGTATAAAATGATTGCCATGATTCAAAGCGGTTTGAATATAGAACCCATCATGACTCATCATTTTCCAGTTGATGATTATCGGGAAGCTTTTGAAATTATGGCTTCAGGACAATCTGGAAAAGTGATACTGGATTGGTAGTAGGATTGTTGACACAGCGATCAGCTCTGTCGACAGACCTTTGTTTTTAAGAGAGGCAAAATAGTTATGGCACAGTATATTTTCACCATGAATCGGGTGAGCAAAATCGTTGAAAACCAGCGATTTATTTTAAAAGATATTTCATTAAGTTTTTATCCAGGAGCTAAAATTGGTGTCTTGGGGTTAAATGGATCGGGTAAATCAACACTGCTCCGTATCATGGCTGGTGTTGATACGCAATTTGAAGGTGAAGCAAGACCACAACCAGGCATTAAAATTGGTTACCTTGCGCAAGAACCTATATTGGATCAAGAGAAAACCGTACGCGAAATAGTTGAAGAAGGCGTGGCGGAAATGAAGGATAAATTAGCCCGTTTTGATGCAATCAGCATGAAATTTGCAGAACCAATGAGTGATGATGAGATGAACTCCTTATTGGCAGATCAGGGTGAATTGCAAAATGAGATTGAAGCTGGTGGCGGCTGGGACTTGGATAGAAAATTAGAAATTGCAGCCGATGCCTTAAGATTACCAGAATGGGATGCTATTGTAGGGAAGTTGTCTGGGGGAGAAAAGCGTCGGGTTGCTTTATGTCGATTATTATTATCCAACCCAGATATGTTATTACTTGATGAGCCTACCAACCACTTGGATGCGGAAAGTGTTGCTTGGCTAGAACATTATCTGGAAGGCTTCCCAGGAACAGTTGTGGCCATTACCCATGATAGATATTTCTTGGATAATGCAGCGGAATGGATTTTGGAATTAGATAGAGGCGAGGGAATTCCTTACAAAGGTAATTATACTTCTTGGCTGGAGCAGAAAGAAGCGCGACTAGAGATGGAGAAAAAACAAGAAGATGCTCACCAACGCTCTATTAAAGCAGAGTTGGAGTGGGTTCGTACATCTCCCAAAGGCCGACACGCTAAGAACAAAGCTCGATTAGCACGTTTTGAAGAGTTAAATTCAAAAGAATTCCAAAAACGCAATGAAACCAGTGAGATTTATATTCCACCAGGCGAGCGTTTGGGCGATTTAGTATTGGAAGGGGAAAAGATTTGTAAATCCTTTGGTGATCGCATTTTAATCGATAACTTAGATTTTAAATTACCCAAAGGTGGTGTCTTAGGAATTATTGGCCCTAACGGTGCGGGTAAATCAACTTTCTTGAAAATGATTACCGGCCAAGAAGCACCTGATAGTGGCGCCATTCGTATTGGTGAGACAGTAAAACTGGCCTATGTAGATCAGATGCGTGATGACTTAAATGGCAACAACTCCGTCTGGCAAGAGATTTCAGACGGTCATGACATCATGCAAGTGGGAAGTTTCCAAATACCCTCACGTGCTTATGTTGGACGATTTAATTTTAAAGGTACCGATCAACAAAAGAAAATGTCACAGCTTTCTGGAGGGGAGCGTAACCGCGTTCATTTGGCAAAATTATTGAAAAGCGGTTGTAATGTTTTATTACTTGACGAACCCAGTAACGATTTGGACGTAGAAACCTTACGTGCATTGGAAGATGCTGTTCTTAATTTCCCAGGATGTGCCATTGTGGTGTCGCATGATAGATGGTTTTTAGATCGCATTTGTACTCATTTGATGGCTTTTGAAGGGGATTCACAAATTACTTTCTTTGAAGGCAATTACAGTGATTATGAAGAGGATAGAAAACGTCGATTAGGTGATGATGCTACTAAACCATCGCGGATTAAGTATAGACGACTAAAGGACTAGATAATTAGGGTCTAAAAGACCCTATTCAAATCATCGCATTTAGCCCTTTAACTGGCTGAATAGAAATTTTTTTGTGGAGATAAAATTTAAATGAATAAGTTGTTTTGGGCGGCTTTAGCGCTTTGTCTTGGTTTATCCTCATGCGTTGAATATGATGAATCTACTTTAATTACTGATGACGCCGGATATGTACATAGAACTACTCATTATTTAAAGGATAAAAGAGGGCGCAATTATTTCCCTATGCAAATCAAAGCCACTGGAGAAAAAGAGTTTATTTTTGATCCTAAAGCGTCTGCATGGGCTGCCTATGATGAAGAGGGTAAGCGTGTGATGACCGGGAGTGGTTCCGCAGGTGTTGATTTTTGTGAAGAAGATTCATCTAAATCGTGCAGAACCGTAACTGGTACTTTCCGTATCTATAATAAACGAGGAAAGGAATGTCGCTCAGGCGAGTATCCAGTCGATACTAAAGGTGGAGCAAAAATGCCTTACTGCATGTATTTTTATCAAGGATTTACTATCCATGCAGCTTATGAAGTCCCAGAGCACCCATCAAGCCACGGTTGCGTACGTATTCTTCCCAGTGCTGCAAAATGGCTTAACGAAGAGTTTTTACGTGTAGGCGCTAGAGTGACTATTCTTGCATACCCAGATCAAAATGGTGTGAAAAGAGCGGTGCCGGTGCAACAACGTTAAGTCCAATGAAAACGTTGGATTGAAAATAATCCAACGTAGCAACTGTCTTGAACTGCAGCCAATAAGTTGCTACTTTTACTATTACTGTCATCCAGAGCGTGGCGAAGAATCTCCTGCAAAACATATTATGTCACATTCAGGAGATCCTTCGTTGCAAGTTTCTCTGGATGACAAGGTCGGGCTCCTGTCTGAGGATACATCAGGCTCCTTTGTCCAAACTCCCCCGAACATTAAACAACAATAACCTCCATTTATTGGAGCTTCACGGACGAAAATAAAATGACTTTAGGGAAGGAAGTTAATTGGGGTATTTTAGGCACTAGCTTTATTTCAGAAGTAATGGCAAAGGCAATTCATACTTCTGAAACAGGTCAATTAATTGCTGTTGGCAGTCGTTCTCTGGCTTCCGCCCAACGATTTGCGCATGAATTTACAATTCCAAAAGCATACGATGATTTTCAATCACTTCTTGATGATCGAGACATTGATGTGGTGTATATAGGATTACCCAATCATTTGCATAAAGAATGGATTATTCGTGCCGCCCGGGCTGGCAAGC
This sequence comes from Legionella fallonii LLAP-10, assembly GCF_000953135.1. NCBI lineage: Bacteria > Pseudomonadati > Pseudomonadota > Gammaproteobacteria > Legionellales > Legionellaceae > Legionella > Legionella fallonii. Next base: position 627,102 of record NZ_LN614827.1, read on the forward strand.
ACATACTGTGTGAAAAACCGTTGGTACTCAATGCAGCAGAGGCACGCGAAGTGATGGCTGTAATTGAAGAAACACAAGTTTTTTGTATGGAAGCATTGATGTATCGCTGTCATCCATTGACTGCACAATTATGTGAAATAATTCAAAGTGGCATTTTAGGCACAATAAGATTATATACTGCGACTTATACGGCAAATATTGCTCAGGTAGCGAATCCCATAGCCGGTGGCAGTATTCGCAATTTAGGGTGCTATCCCATATCACTTATTCGCTTGCTTGCACGGGCAGAGCCTGTAGAAATTATTGCAACAGGACGATGCGATATAAAAAAGCAAACTGATAATCAGGCAAGCGCTCTATTAAAATTTGCAGATGATGCTATGGCCGTTGTCTCAACTGCTGATGATTGGGAAATGTCTTGGCAGTTTGATGTGTATGGTACCGATGGCAGTTTAAAAGTCTTAACTAATCCCTGGCTTCCTGATAATGAGAACAAATATCTCATTCAATCCTATACTGAGAACAATGCTAAAGAAACCACAATTACAGCGGACCAACCGCTTTATAGTTATCAAATTGATGTAGTCAATAACCAAATTCTTAATCGAAGCTCCAATGAAAACTTGGGGATCTCGTTAACAGACAGCTTAGGAAATCTAATTGTCTTGGAAACATGGTTGAATCAGGTTAAGGGAGAGGGTGTCCTTTGGCCCAACCGACGTTACTGCGGCGTATAATTGTAGCCCAGTAATACGGGCTACGTTGCAAAGGCTTAAGCTAACGCTATTACCGAGCGACTACCATTGGAAGATAGAGTTAACCCTCAACCTTTAGTTGTATATCAACTACATCAACATTAATATTCACTTTACCTGTGGTAAAGGGAATTACATTGTTATTTACAGTCACATGGTTTTGAATACTGGGAGTTGAGAATACATGCCCATATAAGAGCTCTATGGATGTACTCTTATTAAAATGATAATCCCCTTGTAGGCCAATAAAGTACTGTGTAAAAGACGGAAAAGTGATTGTTCTCAGATCACTTCTTTCCGGTCCATTATCTCTCATACCAACTAATGTTAATCCCATTTCTTTGGTGACTTGCTTGCGTAATGCACCAAGATAAGCAAACGAGTTGCCAAAGCCCATTTTAAAAGAAAAATTACTCATTGGTGGTGGCGATGCCGTATTATAGAGGCGGACAAATTGATTAGCGCTCCACTGAGAGTGATATACTGTAAAATTAGCGAGCCATTCGGGATTAAAAATATGAACGTAGTTTGCAACCATAGTAGTTGGCATATAGAAACTAAGAGCGAGACTAGGATTAATAAAAGGCCCGAGGGTACTTATTCCCGTAGTATTCTGCTTAATTCTAGAATAATAGGTGAAGCCTAAAAAGTTAGTTTGGTTTATAAAATAAGTTGCTCCCACATTAAATCCTACACCAAAGCTTGATGTTGGATTAACCAAGTTAGCATAGGCTGATTGACCTATTGGCAAAGCAAAATTCACCTCATTATTGGCTAGAAAATTAAAGTTTACTCCTCCGCCAATTTGCAACTTTTTGGTTAAAGCATAAGACATTTTAGGACTGACATCGACATCAGTAAGATAGTTTTGAGTATTGGCATAGCGAGTAAAGCGATCTGTGCCCGAATTCAAATTGGAGTTAAAGGGCTCGGTTACATCAAGACCAACAACTGTTTTTTCATTTAACCGTTTTGCTAATCGTCCATAAGGCATTGGGGTGAATGTTTTTGAATGATTTACACCGGAACCATATTGCAAGGTATTAAAATTAAGAACACTTCCAGTAAAACCTAGATCAGCATAACTATTTGTAGAACCGATAACGAATAAATCTTTTTTTACTTTAAACAAGCCTGAAGGATTGCTATAACTTAATCCTGCAAAGTATTGAATAACGTTTGCATGGGCATTGATAGCCAACAAGCAGAAAACAGCAGTGGGTAATGCGCGCATGATCTTCCTATATCAAATAATGCAGCATTCTACTGTTAAGAATGCTGCGTTTCCCTATAAAATTTAGTGAGGTGCAGTTGTGGTGGGCTGCTGCTGGTTTGTCGGTGGAGTACCTGATGTGGTTGGAGTAGGATTTTCTTTGTTTGGTGTAGCTGAACCACTAGGTTGTTGCGTAGCTCCAGGCGTTCTTGGGGTAGCGATCATTTGAGCAATTCCCAGATCCCCGGACATTTTGCGTCCAACGGTTACATTAACATTAAGTAATTGTGTTACTTTTTCTTTATCGTTTTGGTAAACCACTTGCAGTGGTAATGTGATTTTCCACTGATTGCCTTTCGCTTCAGTTACTTGTGGTTGGCCATCGAGTTGGCTACTTACCGTTAGTTTTTGTGTTTTAATTGCTTCTATATTGCCTGATTTTTCTAATGCTGAATTAAAACCCGCCCATCCTTGCTCAGTAAAACAAAGTTTTAGTTTTTGCATTTGTGAATCTAAAGTTGCTGGAGCAAAGTCAAAGGCTTGCACTACTGCTTTTTCAGACCAAGTTAAAACTAAAGATTGTTCAATACTTTTCGTTTGCGCAGAAATTTTATATTCGCAATTGATCACTGGAGCTGGTTGTGCTTGTGGTTGAGTTACTGTGGTTTGCTGTCCTGGTTGGGCTTGATGTGGATTTTGTACTTGAGCAGGGGTTGGTTGGCCTTGATTTTGTGGCTGAACAACTGTTTGCGATGGGTTTTGTACTTGTGGTTGAACCTGTTGAGTTCCCTGCATTGGTTGTGTATTCGGTGTGGTTTGCGTAGTGACCGGTGTTGGATTAGTCACTGGCATGGCGGCGGAACCTGGGTTTTGCGTTTGCGTAGGTGGCTGAGTCCCTTCTGCTTGTACTTGAGTACACATCAAAGTAAATAAAGCTCCCCACAGCATGGTTCTCTTCATGAAATACGCTCCTTAAATAGTATCTAGCAATTCTGCGATAATAAGAGCTGCTAGTCTAGCAGTTTTTTGCCCCTCGTCTAGTGGTGGCGATAGCTCTGCAATGTCAAAACTTACTACTTTGCCACTTTGTATAATGTATTTCAATAAGGGTATGATTTGCCAAGGAAAAAGACCCATGGCTTGTGGCGCGCTTACTCCGGGTGCGAAGCATTCTGCTAAGACATCAAGACAGATGGTCAGATAGATGTGATCCAGATTCAGCATGAACTCATCAAGAAAAGCCATTTGCCAGGCCTGACTTTTTTCAAAGAGTTCTTCGGCAAAAAGATAACTGACATTTAATTCATTCGCTCTTTGAAAGAGAGTCGGGGTGTTACCAAATTTTTGAACACCTATACAGCAATAATCAAAGGGTAAATGACGTTCTTTACAGTATTCAGCAATTTGTGAGAAAGGAGTTCCTGAGGTTCCTAGATCCCCTTTCTTATAAGGACGTAAATCAAAATGTGCATCAAAATTAATAATCCCTAATTTGGAATAATGGGAAGCCAAACCCTGATAGTGAGCCCAAGCGATTTCATGTCCACCTCCCAAGGCAATGGTTTTATGCCCCCGGTGATGACACAATCCTATTAATTCGGCAAATTGATTTTGTGCCGACTCTAGATTATCGCCATCGCAAAAGACAGTGCCTAGATCGACAAAAGGCCCATCCATAGGACAGGGTAACTTAGCCAATTGTGTTTTAATTTGATCCGGACCTAGTTTGGCTCCAGGTCTTCCTAAGTTACGTGTTACACCAGCATCACTAGCAAAACCAAGAAAAATAGTCTTTTTCTCTTGTGACATCAGCTCATCGGGATGATTGATAAAAGCAATTTTTTGATGAAAACGCTCCGCATTTAAAGTGTCTTTCCGACCTTGCCATAGTGAAGGATTAGCTGGTTGATAATTTGCAAGATGAGGAAACATCGGATTCTCCTGTGACTGATGTTACTACAGATTATTTTTATAACGGCTAGCTTACAATAAGGATAAAAATATCCCAAGTTAATCTAATGTCTGTTATCATTTGCAGCAATTTATTGATAACGGATGGAGTTGGTGTGTTTATTATTACAGGCGGAGGCAGTGGTATAGGAAAAGCCCTAGCTCTGACTTTAGCAAAACAGGGAAAAGCGGTATTAATCGTTGGACGCCGAGAGCAAGCATTGCAAGAAACTGCATCTGTTTCTTCATTAATTAAATATCTTTGCGCGGATGTTTCTACTAATGAAGGGTTACAATCAATTAAAGCCTATGTGGATAATGTGCCGCAACTTTCTGGGTTAGTTAATAATGCCGGTACCTTGGGGCCTATAGTGCCTATCCAAGAAATGAAGCACGAGGAATGGCATCATACCTTACGAACTAACGTGGATGCCCCGTTTTTTTTGTCACAACTTTTGTATGATAAATTGAGCAATGGTCGCGTTTTAAATATTGGTTCTCAGGCTGCTTATTTTGCTATTAAAGGATGGTCAGCGTATTGTGCTTCCAAAGCCACTTTAGCCATGTTGTCACAGTGTTGGCAATTGGAGTCACAATCAGTTGCTTTTGCAAGCGTAAAACCTGGAATCATAGATACTGATATGCAGACTATTGCAAGGACTGGGGTCAATATGGATCCAGAACACACTCGTTTTTATCGACGTCTAAAAGAAAATAGTCGATTAATAGCACCGGAAACAGTAGCGGAATTTTTAGCGTGGTTATTACTAGGCGTTGATCGAGGGACTTATGTATCCCAAGAATGGGATATCTATGATACCGGGCATCACAGTAATTGGTTAAGACCGCCGCATCAGGTATTACATTGGGATTTTTAATGAATAGCTGCGATAAATTATTACTTAACGTCACCACAATTGATTCTCAAGGGATGCAATTACGAAATCAAGCCATCGCTATCAAAAATGGCAAGATAGAGTGGTCTGGTCTTCAGGCTGAATTACCCCCCGCACTTTTTGCAGGGGCTCTATCCCAGGAAAATTGCCAAGGACAATTAATTACACCAGGGTTAATTGATTGCCATACTCATTTAGTTTATGCCGGTAATAGAGCGGCCGAGTTCCAATTGAAACTCCAAGGAGTGAGCTATGCAGAAATTGCGAAAGCCGGAGGCGGAATTATTTCTACCGTACAACAGACTCGAGCGGCGTCCGAAGAGGAGTTGATCTCCCAATCTTTACCAAGAATTCTTGCTTTGAAAAATGAAGGGGTAACTACTCTTGAGATCAAGTCAGGTTATGGCCTGGATCTCGCTAATGAGCTTAAGATGTTGCGCGTTGCTCGGCGTTTGGCGGAAATAACTGGATTAAGAGTAAAAACAACATTCCTTGGGGCTCATGCCATACCTCCTGAGTATAAAGGTAATAGCCAGGCTTATGTTGATTATTTGTGTCAGGATATGTTACCCACAGTCAAGGAAACGGGTTTAGCTGATGCCGTGGATGTTTTTTGTGAAACAATCGCCTTTTCTCTGGAGCAAACAGAACAAATTTTCCTTGCTGCTCGGGCTTTGAATTTGCCTATCAAATGCCATGCAGAGCAATTATCTAATTTGGGGGCAAGTGCATTAGCCGCAGAACTAGGCGCTTTATCTTGTGACCATTTGGAGTTTCTCGATGCTGCTGGGGCATCTTCTATGGCAAAAGCAAATACAGTAGCGGTTTTGCTTCCTGGCGCTTTTTATTTCTTAAAGGAAAAACAGAAACCACCGGTAGCCTTATTGCGCGAAGCGGGCGTTGGTATGGCTATTGCTACTGATTGTAATCCAGGCTCATCACCAACGACTTCTCTCTTATTGATGATGAGTATGGCTTGCCAGTTTTTTTCTTTATCAGTACCCGAGGTTTTAGCTGCGGTGACTTATCAGGCAGCGAAAGCATTAGGTGTCGACAAAGAAGTAGGGAGCATTGCTTCTGGCAAGGTGGCTGATTTAGTTTTATGGTCTATAAATGATAGTGCTGCACTATGTTATTATTTTGCCTGTCCTGTCCCACATCGAACCATGATTGAAGGACAATGGCTCTCAATAAAAAATACTGTTTAGGAGTAATGAAATGCAAAACCCATCACGCTGCTCATTAAGGATATTATTTTCATTAGGTTTTTTGTTGAATGCGATGGTTGCTCAAGCAATTACCCCGGTAGCTATAAATAAAGAAACTGATAAATACTTGGTTGATATTAAATATCCTCAAGGATTTCAATCTTCTGAAGTGAATTCGACAATCAAAGCATTCATAGATAAAACACAAGCCCAGTTTATGAAAAGTTTGGCTGAAGATGCCGACACACCGGCGGATGCTCCAGGGAAAACTGGATTGAATATTACCTATTCAGTGCCTTATGAATCTAAAAAAGCGTTGAGTGTTCGTTTTAACGTTTCTATTTATCATCGGGGCGCAGCTCATCCTGCAAATAACGTTGTAGTGGAAAACTTTGTTGAAGGACATCCAGTTAAATTGGCTGATTTATTTGCTTCTGGAGCTGATTATTTAAAACCTATAGCTGCGTTTTGTAAGCAAGCCATTACTGCCAAAAAAATATCGGATGCTAAATGGATAGAAGAAGGGACTAAACCTGTAGAAAAGAACTACGAAGTTTGGTCTTTTAATGATAAAGGGCTCGCTATTATATTTAACAGTTATCAAGTTGCTGCTTATGTCTATGGTGAACAAACTGTTGCGATACCTTTAGATAAAATCTCTTCCATGTTGAAACCTAAAATTTCTGCAACAGTGTGGAGTCATTAATGGCTGATACTCCATTTATAGCAGCAAATCAGAAGGTGGCAGAGTTAACGTTTCGAGTCATTTTATTAGCCATCATACTGACAGTATTGTTGGCTATGTCCAATGCTTATCTTGCCCTTAAGTTAGGAATTTTGACTTCTGCTTCTATTCCTGCTGCCATTATATCAATGGGTATTTTGCGCTTATTTAAAAATTCTACCATTTTAGAGAATAATGCAGTGCAAACCGCTGCTTCTGCCGGTGAGGCAGTAGCAGGGGGGATTGTTTACACTATTCCCGCGCTCATTATTATTCGCTTTTGGCATCATTTTGATTATACAACTAATTTTTTAATTGCTGCTTGTGGCGGTATTTTAGGTGTTTTGTTTTCTATTCCTTTGCGCCGTATTTTGGTCAATGAACAGGCCTTAAAATTCCCTGAAGGTCGTGCTATTGCTGAGGTATTAAAATCATCTGCTGATAAGGTGGGAGGAATAAAAGATATTTTTATTGGCGGCCTTATCGGTGGTTTTATTGAGTTATTACAAATAGGTTTTAAATTAATTGCTAGTAGCTGGAACTATTGGTTTGTAGTGAAGCGCTCATTGTTTGGTTTAGGCACCGGTTTTTCAGCAACCATGATAGGTGCTGGTTATTTGGTTGGCCATGATATGGCGATTAGCATTTTTCTGGGAGCAGTTATTTCTTGGTTAATTGCTTTACCTATAGTTAGCCAGCTGTATCCTGAATTTTTAAATCAATATTCGCCGGAGCAAGCTTCTTCATTACTATGGAGCAGCGAAATGCGCTATTTAGGAATAGGCGCCATGTTATTTGCTGGTATGTGGACCTTTGTAAAACTAATAAAGCCGTTATCTAAAAGTATCAGCATTTCGTTTAAGGCATTTATTTCTAAAGAAAAAGCTAACGAACAAATACCGCGCACGGATAAAGATATTCCCATGCCTTTTATTCTCATGGGTATCGGCATGATGGCGGCAATATTGTTTTTATTTTTTCAGTTTATATTTCCCCTAGGCCAAGTTGGTTTGGAAAATGGTTTTTCTCCTACCATTATATTTTTTGGTGTGGTCTATGTATTAGTTATTGGTTTTTTATTTTCGGTTATTACTGCTTATTTTTCCGGGATGGTTGGGGTGACCGCAAGCCCAGGAAGCTCCGTAGTTATTGCTGGTATGTTGTTCGCAGCTTGGTTATTACTTACTTTCATAGATCATTTGTTACCTCTACCTTTAAGTGCGGAACAAATTCAGGCGGCAGAGGCCATTACCATAATCATAGGTTCTGTGGTCACTGGCATTGCAGCTATTGCCAATGATAATACTCAAGATTTAAAGGTCGGGCAGCTAGTGGGGGCAACCCCATGGAAACAGCAAGTCATGTTGTTATTGGGGGTGATCGTTTCTTCCTTGGTTATACCACCAGTAATGCAATTGCTATTTGATGTTTATGGTATTGCCGGGGTTATGCCTCATGAGGGTATGGATATCAGTCAATCGTTACCTGCACCAACAGCAGCGCTTATGGCGGCAATCACTGAAGCCGTATTTAGAAAATCACTGCCCTGGGCCATGATGCTGGTTGGTTCTTGCATCATTTTGTTAGCTATTTTCGTAAACCATGTTTTTAAATTAAAGCGTTGGATCAATTTATCCATTCTAGGTATCGCTATAGGTATGTATTTACCCTTGGCTTCGTCCTTCCCCCTATTTATAGGCGGTATGATTGCATTATTCGTGCAAAAAAGACTACAACGTCTCAATCATAATGAGGACGAGCTAGTTGCGAGAAAGCAAAAAGGTACGTTGATCGCCTGTGGGCTTGTTGCTGGTTCTGCCATTATGGATGTCCTCTTAGCGATTCCCTTTTCTATTTTCCACTCTCCCGACGCCTTACAACTGGTAGGAGCTGGTTGGAAAGAATCGGGGACTTATCTTGGGGTACTCACCACGGTGTTACTTGCTTGGTGGATTAATAAAAGAGTGTGTACTAGCGCGGTTTAAATCTAATGTCTTCACGTTGTTTATTAAGCCCCACTGACGAACTAGGTCAGTGGGGCAGTTTGACACAACATTAAGTTGTAGGCCGGGCAACCATTTGTCCGACGTTATTACCTGTAAAAGAGCATTAGTTCAATTATTCATAACCACATTCGCTCGGGTAAAATATCACAATACGGGCGAGGGAGTTTTTCGTGCTATCGAAAGATTATCCCACTTCGTATTCTCTCTCCATTGAGGGAGAGGGAGAAATTTACCTCATTTCTTCCTTGATCTGACACCAACGATCCTTCCCTGACCCGATAAATATAAATGACCATAACCTTTACCCTTAGCCACCAATAGCAAGAAAAGCACAACGCACTGATGTGACTAAGAAGCAGAACCATACTTCCATCATTAAAATAGATTTTTTATTTTAAATAGTCTATTAGTTAATCAGCATGTCTTTAAAAAATTGATCTCCAATTCGCTGTAACCTCAGGGGCTTAATAAAATGGAACAGATGCAAACGGAGTTTTGTATCATCGGAGCAGGATTCTCTGGATTAGCTGCTGCTTACAAACTGACGCAGGCAGGACATTCGGTGATGGTTCTCGAGGCACGAGATAGAGTAGGTGGTCGAGTTTATACCGAAATTCTTCCTGATGGCACTCCACTGAATTGGGGAGGAACATTTATCGGGGAAGGACACGATCGTTTATATACTCTAATCAAAGAAATGCAATTAGAAACCTGCGAGCAATACACGCAAGGAAAAAATCTAATTTTTCTCAATGGAAAAAAATATAAATATTCCAACGGAATACCAAGGATTAATATTTTTAGTCTTATTGACTATGGCCTCGCAGTGAAAAAGTTGGAGAAAATGGCAAGCAAGGTGCCAATTGCTAATCCCTGGATGGCCGCTAAAGCCCCAAAATATGACAAACAAAGTCTCGGTAGCTGGATAGATTCTTACAGAAATTTAATAACACGTACCGCGAAAAAAATATTACATACTACCTTCACGGAGATTTTTATGTCGGATCCGGCAGAAGTCTCTCTATTACATGCACTGCAAATGATTCATTCACTTAAAAGTTTAGAATGGATTCAAGGAGCGAAAGGAGGAGCGCAGCAGGATGTGGTTGTCGGTGGGATGCAGGCAGTTGCCGAACAGTTAATGAATAAATTAAATACCTCGGTGCACCTGAATACCGCGGTACGAGTGATAAAGCAAAATGAACAGGGTGTCGAAATCATTGCAGATACACTTTGTGTGCAAGCGAAGCGAGTAATAAATGCAGTGCCCCCATGTCTTGCCGCAAGAATGAGTTATGAACCAGAACTTCCTCTGATTAAATCACAACTTCTCGATCGTTCCCCAGCAGGGCAAGCAATTCGCTGTTATGCTGTTTATCCAGAACCATTTTGGCGTACAGAAGGCTTTACAGGTCAAGGAATTGATCTAGATGAAGTACCCCAAGCGTCCATCGATCTGACACCACGAGAAGGAAAACCAGGTGTTCTTACTGCGTATATTTTTGGACCTCCAGCACGATATTTTGCAACCATATCTGCCGAAGAGCGACGCAAATTATTTATAACAGGACTCATCAAACGCTTTGGCTTAAAAGCCGCTTCTCCTATTTTTTATAAAGATCTGGATTGGGCTGCCGAACAATGGAGCCGCGGCGATATGTTTGCCCACTACGCAACGGGAGTACTCACCGGTTTTGGTTCTGCTCTACGCCAACCTTGTGGCCGTATTCATTGGGCCGCTACAGAAACCGCAACAGACTGGAGCGGTAGCATTGAAGGGGCAATACGCTCTGGCGAACGTGCCGCCGATGAAGTGCTCCATGCTAAAGATTAATTAATAGACCTCTTGCGAAACGTTATTGTAATAGACTGCTGAGCCATCGATCTGGTGGTCGAATCCTCCTGTGACTTTCGTGTATATTATGGTTCTCACTGCCATTATGTAAACGTGAGTTTTGGATAAGATCGCAGGAAAATCAGTGCTAGCGTAACCCAGAAACGGTGTGGCAGCAAAAATCAGGATAAACACGGCATTAGAAATTCTTTGTATATTCAATCCGGTGCAATAAAGTCAATCCTGCTCCTGGGTTACGCTAATGCTGCACCCAGGCTACAAACTCTGTCTTATCCAAAACTCATACTAAGTTAATGAATTTGTATACTTCGTAACCGTTCGGACTGAGGAGGCATTTATGCCGTCTCGAAGTTTTGCGTCAAGCGCCCCAATGCTTCGTGGCGGGGTTACCACCCATGGCCGTCAAGCTAAGGAAGAAATGAAGTAAATTCCCCCTTCTCTCTCGATGGAGAGGGAGTACAGAGACAGAATAATATTCAGATGGCACAAACAGTCCCCTCGCCCGCGCGAGGAGTTTTTATTAGAATCTAATACTCAATCGCGGGAGAGGGTTAGGGAGAGGGCGTTAGAAGGATATTTCGTTATTAGCTTGACGGTTATGGCCTCCTCAGTCCAAACGGTTCCGAAGTAGGTGAAATTAACTTAATTGCAGTGACTCTGGTTCTGCGCACGGTATTTCTTCACTGCATAGAGTTTGGAAAAAAGTCTATTAAATTGGATTTAATTTCGGCATATCCTCATGAAAATAAAATATTTTTTTTCTTTCTAATTGACGTGTTTTACTCCTTTGTTTACGATTGCAATCGGCTTGGAAATGCCATATGGAAGAAACTAAGGAGTAACCTCATGGAAAAATTAAGTAAGTGCCAACAATCAAAATTAACGGAATGTCTAGTATCTTTTTTTGTAAAATATCAGGTTTATATTATTTTAACCTTGTTATTTTTCATCATTCATATCACCTATATCGCATAGGTGCATCATGAAATTAGTACATTTAATACGCCAATTGAGCATTGGTTTAAATGCGTTTTGTTTTGCCGCTGCAGCGCAGGCGGGGATTTCTGTATGGAGTTTTGTACCAGACACCAGATTCCCACCTAAAGCGTCGGTGACTTCAACAGGTACCACCACGGTGAAATACACTATAATCAATAATTCATCCAAACCCCATAACCTGGTCATCTCGCCACAAACAGGAGTGAGTCAAAACAACGGTCCATGTTCGCTTGGGTCCAAAGGCTCTACATGCACGCTCACATTAACCATTATAGGCAGTGCACTACCTGCCAGTGGATTATCAGGCGGCCCTGTTCTTTGTCAAACGCACCCTGATGGGAGGACACCGAATCTCACTATGTGTTATCAGCCAAGCCAAACAGATAGTTTAGCCATTACTATCGTGCCTCATAATTTATCCATGTTGCCCATCCCTATTCAGGAAGCTACGGCAAATCAACCTTTTGTATATAATCTCAAATCATCAGTAAAATTTTATGATGAAAATCAGAGGGCCGGTCTACCAGCCCAAGGAGTAGTCAATCCTATCGAACAAGATGGATTACGCTTTGATCAGGCCAGTTTTTCTATAGCAGGAACACCAACACGTACTGGAATCTATTTCTTCACAGTTGGTGCACAAAATGCTAATGGCAGTGCGGCTCCTGTTGATATGCAGATAGAGGTTCATGTTAATGCTAAAGATAAGCCTGTTTTTAAACAACATTACTCAATGGCTAGTGCCTTACCGGAGCAGCGATACAGTATCAATCTCATGGAATTAATTGAGCCACAGATTGGCTTTATGGTAACCAATCAGATTACTTTCCGTATCGATCCCCGTTTTAGCCACCCTAAGTGGTTAAGTATTTCAGAAGAAGATAATACCCGGCTTGTGGGCAAAGTAGATAAGTATGCAGCGGGCAAAGAAGTGGAGGTTACTCTTATTGCTTCCTCTAATACCGGTGGCGACTCAGATCCTCTGACAATAAAAATTCCCATTGCTTATGACCCGACAATGAAACCGGTAATTGATGCGTTTGAGTTGAAAAAAGTTGCAGGTACTCAGTTTTATAAAGATTTATCTGAGTATATAAATGATCCTGCTCATGATTCTAGTCTTAGAGTAGTTTTCGATAAGGTAGAACCAGAAGTGCCTTGGCTTAGTGTCTCCTCGCTTAACCCTACTGTTTTAGAAGGGGCTATTCCTCCTGATGCTACAGGTCAATTATTTCAACTGACATTGCGAGCGACTACTTCAGTGGGCGGTAGCTCCGATCCGATAACTATTCCTTTGCAAATAAATATAAATAAAGAACGAACACCGCGGTTTAAAGCAGCTAACCCAATATTGCCAATGATCTATCCGGGGCAACCTTTTTTCTATGATTTTGTAGCGAATAGAGATATCTATCCTGAATATGATGACGCTCCTTATGAGATTAACTTTGCTGAAGAGTATGAGCTTCCAACTTGGTTGCGAATAGAAGAAAATAAATTGATTGCCGATTTGGTCCCACTTGAAGATATTGGTGACGAGGTTAATTTAAAAGTAGTGATAAAAAATATTCCTGGAGGAATGTCTGAAATTTATTCTTTAGATCTGACAGTAATGAATTAGTATTATAAAGCAAGAAAAATCTTTAACAAAAATTAAATACAGCATTAGGACGCATGATGACACAGATTTTTACCGGTGAAGGATTAGGGTTACAGGGTTCCTCTTTGGGTTTAGGCGCTTATGGGCCTAAGGGGGCTGCCGCATTAGGACAGGGCGGGGAATCTGTGTATGTTAATGCGGCTAATGGTAATCTGGTCTTACGCCAATCCGATGGTTTTTTAGCGGACATCGGTTTTGGTCTGGATTTATTTCAAACTTATAATTCACGTGGTGAAGGGGCATCATCTTGGCGTTTCAATTTACAGTCTCAGTTGGAAGTAAACGGTGAGATTAATACAGTAGGTTCATCAGTAACACGCATTGCTGAAGATGGCCACCGAAGTGTTTTTTTTTATGATGCGAATAAGCAAACATATATTCCCCAGGAGGGCGGAACAGCACGACTGACTTTTAATCAAAATGGTTGGGTTTATCGTGAAGGAAGCCAAAAAACAGCCTTTCATTATTCTCAGCAAGGACAGTTGGTTGAGATTCGTGATTTGGATGGGCATAGCGTTTCTTTTAATTATCAAAACAATCAGCTGATTAGTATTCTTGATAGCAGTGGCAAACAGAAAATAACGTGGTCTTTCCACAATGGCTTATTACAGGATGTGACTACAACCAGTGATGGTTTAATAATTCATCATCTTCACTATGAGTATGATGAGCAACAGCGCCTACAAAAAGTAAGCCGTGATTTAGGCCAAGGTAAAACATTTTGGATCGCCTATGATTATGCCGGGGATTCGAATGGGATTAGCGATATAAGACAGTCTGATGGGACAACATTACACATAGACTATGATGCACAAGGACGAGTAAAAAAATTGGTTGATGGGGAAGGACGCGTTAGCACTTATGACTATCAATCAGGAGCAACGACGGTTACTGATGGTCTGGGCGAGTCATGGACTTATTATTATGATGATAAAAATAGATTAACCGCTGTCGATGGGCCAGAGCAGTACCGTATTCGTTATTATTACGAGGGAACCCGGTTAAGTTCCATGGTTCAGGGCAATCAAGTGTGGCGGTTTCGCTACAATGATGAGGGGGATTGTATCTATATTGAAGAACCCTCAGGCCAGATCACCCAAAGAATTTATGACGCGGCTCATAGACTAATTTCTGAGACTCATTATCAAAATTTTGATGGTGCCCATCATCCTATTAATCCGCAAACAATCCGCTACATCTATGATGAGCGTGGTCATCTGTTATTTACCATCGCTTCCGATGGAACAGTTACTGAACGACGCTATGATGATCAGGGGCAACTGATCAGTTCTCGTTGTTATTTACGAGCTGGTTATGACTTGAGCAACCTGCCTTCTGATGAATTAGTGAGCAGGGAAGCACTACACTCATGGATAGCCAAGCAAAATCCACAAGAGATTAGCTTGATTGATTATCGCTATGATTGGCGCGGACAATTAATAGAAGAAATCCATTATGGACAAGTGAATGCGACAGGTCATGGTTCTGTTTTAGGAGCGCTCACCACGCGCAGCCGCTATGATGCCGCAGGTCGGTTAGTAGAAAAAAGTATTCCTATAGACGGTGGGTGGAGTATTACTCAGTATATTTATGATGATTTAGGACGACTCATTCAGACTGTAGATAACCAACACCATAGTCAGCGTATTGAGTACGATGATGAACATCAACGTATCATTGAAACAGATGTTAATGGATTACAAACGATTCGTCTTTATGACCGCAGTGGATTACTGCTTGCTGTCACCCGTTTGGACAACAGCCATGCCTATGGCACGACAACCT
Organism: Legionella fallonii LLAP-10; assembly: GCF_000953135.1. NCBI lineage: Bacteria > Pseudomonadati > Pseudomonadota > Gammaproteobacteria > Legionellales > Legionellaceae > Legionella > Legionella fallonii. The sequence continues at coordinate 642,153 of NZ_LN614827.1, forward strand.
ATCGATACGATGCGGCAGGCCGTTTGATTGCGCAAACAGGAGTTGATGGACTGACCACCTATACTTTCTATGATCAACAAGGACGTGTCCAGGCACAAGTCAATACCAGCGGTCATTTAACCGAATACCTTTATAATGACGAAGGTTTTTTATTAAAAACTCGTGAATACGAACAACGAGTTGTAACCTCTAATTGGTTAGAACAATTTCCTTCATTTACCGCAATAAAACCGCAAAATAGCCTTGATGATCGGATCAGCCAAATAGTCTATAACCAATATAACCAAATTGCTTATCGCATCGATGCGCAAGGGGCAGTGATTGGATATCAATACAATGCACAGGGACAAGTCATTGCAGCGCTTGCTTATGTCAAACGGTTAGGTGATTTTAATCCGGAGCAATTGCTAACAGTTGACACCATTCAGCTTATGACTGATGTGAACGATAGGGTGTCTTATTGTTATTATGATATCCAGGGTCGGTTAGCGGCACAAATTAATGGTGAGGGGTTTGCCACATCTTATGTTTATGACCGATTAGGAAATCTTATAGAAACCTGTCGTTATTTTAATAAAATGACAAAATCGTATAGTGGCAATTGGTCTTATGATAAACCTGTAGTGAATAGTCGCAAGGATATTCATACTTATACTCTTTATGATGCCCGGGGGTTAAAAGTCGCCGATATTGATGGTGAAAGGTACTTAACAGAATACCGTTATGATGCCCGCGGTTTATTGCAGGAGAAATGCTCCTATGAACAGGCGATATCCAACAGTATCCTTATCAATGAAACAACAACTATAGAACAAATCAGACCGCAGATTCACTCTAATGATCATCATACGCTTTATCAATACAATGATTTAGGCTTATTAATTGAAGAAAAAACACAAAGCGGTTTAGTAACTACTTATAGTTATGATGACATGGGGCAGTTAATCACAAAAGCCTTAACTGATGAGCATACTCATGCTGCACGCCAACAATGTTATCGTTATGATGCACTGGGGCGAGTGGTTCAAAGCCTTGATGAGATAGGGGCTGCATTATTGCAGCAACAAAGTGATTTATCTCAAGAGCAAATTGAGTCGATTTGGCAAAAGCACAGCGTGCGTTTTGAGTATAATCATGCTGGATTGCTACTTTCTAAAAGCAATGCGCTTAATCAAACCACTTATTATTTTTATGATGAGGCAAGAGCTCTACGCTATACAGTCAATGCAGATGGGGCTATCACAGAAACGGGTTATAATCATTTTGGTCAGGCGGCATTTACTAGAACGTACAGCGCTTATTTAAAAACTAATGTTAGAGGCTTAAGTACTGAGGAGCTATCAATACGATTGCAGCCCCTACAAGATGAGCGCTTTGATGAGTTCACTCATTATGAATACAACACCATTGGCCAAGTTATTGCAAAATACAGCGGAACATCAGGGCTGTTGACTCATAGCTATAATGCTTTTGGTGAATTAGAGTTCAGTACTCATAAAATAGATACGCAACATCAAACAACAACTTCTTTTACCTATGATAAACGCGGTTTATTAAGCCAACGCATTGATGATGTTGGTGGGATAGCTAGAAGTAATTCTATCCATTACGATGCATTTGGCTGGGTGACTAAAACAATTGATGGGCGTTTGAATGCAACCAGTTTTATTCTAAATAATCGTGGGGAGCAAGTAACCATTGTTAATGCAGGCAGCCAATTTAAAAAAATAAGCTATGATGCTTTTGGCCGAGTGCTTAAGGAAACCGATTTTACTCATGCAAAGGTCATAAAAAAATTTAGTTATGATGATCAAAACAACACTCTTGTTGTAACTCACCCTGAAAATAATGCAAAAATCACTACTCAGTTTAATGCGTTTGGTGATAAGGTTTCAGTCACTGACGCCAAAGGCTATGTTACCGATTTTCACTATGATGAAAAAGGTCAACTCATTAGTACAGAGGCTCCTGGGCAGACGTTTAAAAAATATCATTATGATGAATCGGGCAATCTTATCTGGCAAGAAGACGCTAACGGCCAAGTGATTGCTTATCGTTATGATGCCTCCGGCCATATTCTGTCAAAAACGTTAGATCCCGAGGGCTTGCAGCTTACGACCCAATATCAGTACGATGCGATAGGCCGGCAATTACAAATTATTGAAGCCAATGGTTGCATTAAGCAATTTACATATGATAATCAAGGTAATCTGGTTCAGTCTTGCGTTGATCCTCAGGGTTTAAATTTAGTCACCCAATTTATTTATGATGACAGGGGATTATTAATTCGTCAGAGCGAGATTAATTCTCATGGTGCCAATAAAATAACGGCTTATGAGTGGGATCATTTAGGCAGAAGAATTGCAACCATTAGTGATCCTGATGGCTTAAAACTCACTACCCGTTATGAATATGATGCTAATGATAACCTCATTACTCAGACTGATGCGAATCAACATCAGACGCATTATATTTATGATGTCAATAATCGCTGTCGCTATGAAGTGAATGCTCGGGGCGTGGTTACAGAACATCTCTATGATATTAATGGTAATGAAATCCAAACGGTAACTTACGCCAAGTCTATTCCTCCATTATCGCAATATAACGAAGCCAGTTTAAAGTCGGTACTCAAGGAAGATGCCCTTCACGATCAGTATCAATTTCGTATATTTGACAGTCTTGGCCAAGTAGTTTCCGCTTTTGATGCACTAGGCTATGCCACCACGTACAGCTATGACCGAAATGGCAATTTGTTGTGTATTTCCCAATATACAACAGCAATGCCAATAGACGATTTAAAGAAAGGGAATATTGTTTTACCTTCAGCAAAAGGGGAACGAATCCAATATTTTATCTATGATGGTTTAAATCAACTGATTTTTAAATGTGACAATCATGGATATGTCTCTCAATCTCAATATGACAGCAGTGGACAATTAGTAGTTAATATTCAATATGCTGAGAAAGTTTCTTTAGACATTGATTTGAGTACTACTTCAGAAGAGCTCCTTGCTCATGTAAAACCGAACATCCAACTAGATCAAACAACCCGCTATGCCTACGATAAAGCCGGACGGGTCACTATAGAGCTCAGTGCCGAAGGAATTGCCAAATCCTATGAATACGATAATGTGGGTCATGTCATTGCCAGTACGGTTTATGCTACTCGGGTTCCTTCTACGGGCTTAATCACTCTTGATAGCCAACACTTGATAAAAAGTGCCAATGACAGAACCAATCACTTTGTTTATGACGCAGCAGGTCAGGAGGTATACCGCGTCAGCAGCGAAGGGCGAGTGCTTGAACGTCGCTATGATGGGGTAGGCAATATCATTACTGAATTAACTCATGCAACACCTCTTCATCTATCACACTATACTTTAGCCGGTATTAAAAACGCGCTTCAATACCAGGACAAACAGGCTAAAATAACTAGATATGAATACGATGCAGCGGGCAGGTTATTAACTCAGGCTAATGCTCAGCATGCTGAGACCCATTATACTTATGATGCTCAGGGTAACGTATTAAGTAAATCGGAGGCCAATCATGCCCTTTGGACGTATCTGTACGATGAAACGAATCAACTCATAGAAAGCAGATCGCCTAGCACAAAAGTTATTACTGCTTCGGGACAAGAACAACGTTCTATAATAACACGTCATAGCTATGACAGTTTTGGTAATTTAACTGCTGTGGTACGTGATGCCGAGGGACTCAAACAAACACTATTGTATGATTTTGATAATAACAATCATAAAATAAAGACTATTTATCCTGATGTAAAAATAAATGCTGCCGGCAACAGTGCTTCCAACCAAAAACAGGAAGTGATCCAAACTTTAACTGAAGAAATCAAATACAATGCCTTTGGAGAAGTAATAGCAACCAGCGATAAAGCCGGTAACTGGAAGCATTTTGCTCTGGACAATAAGGGATTATTGATTTTTAGTGTCGATACTCAAGGCGGGCTAACTCAATATAAATATGATGCCTTTGGCCGTGTTATTGAAAAAGTTCTTTATGCCAATGTGCTTAAGGTAGGCAATGACTTTGAATACAATACTGCAACCATTGAAAAGGCATCTCGATCCAGTCAATACGATAGGCAGGAGTTCTATGTTTATAATTTGGATAATCAAGTCATTGAGGTCAGGCGCGATCCCGTTAGAATGTATAATTCCAAGACCGGCCATTACGATTCGAGTCTCCAACCTACGACAAAAAATACCTACAATGCCTTTGGTGAACTCATTAAATCCTCGGTAAAAATCAATGAATCCGAATGGGCTGAGACTTATACCTATTATGATCAAGACGGCCATCAAACAGCGGTTATTGATGCCGAAGGCTATTTAACCACCTACCATTTGAATGTATTTGGTGAGGTTGACCGCATGACAGAGCATGCTTTGGCTGCCGCGGATTGGAATACGGAGCGATACAATCAAGGATCAGTCAATGCACACGATCGGACGGTGACTTATAGCTATGATGCCTTAGGCCAATTGACCAGTAAAACCTTAAAACAGGTTCGTTTTGAACGTTTAAAAGCAGGCACTAATACTTATGAAACCATTACCCAAGATGTAACGACCACTTACGGTTATGATGCATTAGGTCATTTAATAACTACCACAGATGCCAAAGGTAACACCGCTTATTGTTATTATAATGAATTAGGTCAATTGATTGCAAAAGTTGCACCGCGGACTCAGGATGGACGCGCAGCAACCACTTATGCCTACGATGCATTGGGGCATTTAGTAGAAACCAGACGTTGGGCTCAGGGAGTGAGTGAGGCTGATGCTGAACATTTTGTTTTAAAGGGGGCTTCGCACGAAGATATTCTGACACGTCAGGAATATGATGTTCAGGGGCAAGTCATTACGGAGACGGATGGAATAAAGCATCAGGTGTACTACAGTTATGATGCCAATGGGAATTTGGCTCGTAGCTGGACTACACTAAAACAAGTGGATAACAGCCTGTTAATTCAGGATAAACGATATCGTTATGATAGTGAGCAGAACCTGTTGCAGACGGCAACGGTCAACAACTTTGGTGTGTTCCATACGGACGACGCCCAATATAATGCGTTTGGGGAAGTTGTTGCCAAAGGCATGAACGGCAGCTATAGCACTCATGTGGATTATGATCGTTTAGGGCGAGTTTGGCGTTCCAATACTCAAGGGCATTATCAAATTTTTGTTTATGATTTGATGAATAATGTGACTCAAGTAGTGACTTCAACCAACACATTTAGTGATGAATATCAACGATTTGGTGTGGATTTATCAGGAAAAGATTTTGAACGGGCGGAGAGCTATGATCAGCGTACATGGCTCTACGATTTACAGCGTCAGAATAATGTTTATGACTCATTAGGGCATCTTTTAAGCCAAACGAAAGAGTTTAGTGTTCCTGCTTCGGAGCAAATTAATACTGGTTATTTGAAACACGCCTCTCAGTCACAAACCGTTGATCGTTGGGGCAATATGCTCAGCTTTACCAACTCCCTGGGCTTTCAGACTCGTTATGAATACAATGCGTTTAATCAGGTAGTCAAACAGGAGTTGCCTGAGGTTCAGGTGGTTGATGAGCATGGGGTAGGGAGTACTTTAAAACCGGTTAACACCTATGCTTATGATGAGTTGGGACAGGCTATAGCTATGGTTGATGCGAATGGCCACGTGGTGAGTAAAGAATATGATGCACTGGGGCGGGTTATTTTAGAGAGGGATGCCCGGGGATATCAGCGAGCGAAGCATTATAATTTATTGGAGCAACTCACCCAATCCGTCAATGAGTTGGGGGCAGTGACCAGCTACACTTATGATAATGCCAATAGGTTAGTCGCAATCAATACAGCAAACACCCATCAGCAGTATGACTATGATGAGGCTGGTCAATTGATAAAGCAACAAAATGGCGAGAAAGAACAAACCCTTTTTTGGTATGATACTTTAGGTAATCAGGTCAAACGTCGTGATGCCCGTGGATATGAGACGAATTATAAATACGATGCTTTTGGTCGTAAAACGGAAGAAAAAGACGCCTTAGGCCACACTCAGTTCTGGGTCTATAACAATCAGGGGCAATTGGAAGAACATACGGACTTAGGGGGGCGCCTTACGCACTATGACTATAATACCAATGGATTATTAATTGAGGAGCATTCTACTTCAGGGAAACACACTAAATATTTTTATCAGGGAGATGGTGAGTTAACCCAATTTGTTGATGAAACGAAGAATGAAATAATCCGCTATACCTATGATGCTCAAGGCCAGATGACGAGTAAAGATTCAGGTCGGGGGGCTATGGTTGACGATGGATGGATTAGAGAAACAGACTATTATCAATACGATGCCCTGGGTCGCTTAATCGAGGTGAGACGCCGAAACCCCGCGGATACAGACAAAAATTTTCCCAACAAAGAGCATGCCTTACTGTCCATTGATTATGAGTATGATGCAGTGGGTAATATACGCCACACGCAAGTGAGTGCCCATGATAGTACCAAGGGTAAAGGGCAAGTTCATAGCGATGATTATTATCTTTATGATGAAAACAATCGTATGACGGTCAACAAGGGGCAATTGGTTAATGGTCAGATTATGATGACGAGTAGCCAAGGTAGTACGGTTTCTTATGATGCGGCGGGCAATATCAAGGATTCTGTTAAATATGAACATGGTTTACAACAAAAATACCATTATGAATACAATAAAGACAACCAACTGGAGTTGATTCAAAAAAACGATATTAATCTGCAGTCCAAGCGCTATGATAAAGCCGGCCGGGTGTATTTAGAGAGTAGTTTTGATGCTGGTGGAAATTTGGCTCAATCCAACATTATGTCGTTTCGTCATGGGGTATTGGAGGCGCAAAGGACGGTGAATGGAGGGGGAGTTGAAGTATCTCATAGTAGTTACGGGTATGATGTGGTGGGTAATCTAACTGATGTCTCTACCTACGTGAAAGACCCCGGTAAAATATTCGGCTATACCTCAAAACATCATTATAGCTATGCTCTATGGGATGGTTATCTCCAAAGTTTGGATGAAGCAACGCAAATTGATGATAGGGGAGGGGGGAGTAATGGCAGTAGTAGAAGAATCTATGATGTGAACGGTCAATTAGAGGAAGCGCGTGATGAGGGGGGAGCGAATAGCAGCCATTATTTGAATAGCACCTTTGAAGGGATGAAAGCGCGCAAGGACAAGGAGGGTCAAATCAGTTATTTGAGTGTTGCAGGAAAAACGATAGGTGATTTACACGTAGACCAAGAGGGTAACCAACAATTAACGGTTTATGGAGGATTTACACCTACGGGTACGCAGCAAAAAGCAGGGCCTGCGGCTAAGTATTCATGGAGTCGACCGACGAGTGAGCAGAGTATCAATGGATTTTTAAATGGTGGGAACGAGAGCCGTGTTAATGGAGTCGCGCCTGATGCGCCGCAAGACAATCTTGGTTCTTATACTGTTCAGTCTGGGGATAGTTTAGAAAACATTGCGTTGCAGGTTTATGGTGACAGCAGTTTATGGTATCTGTTAGCGGATGCCAATGGCATAAGTGATAGAGGCGCCCAGGCAGGCAGCAGCGAGCAGCTGCATATAGGACAGAGGCTTAATATTCCTCCTGTGGCCACAGGCCAGCATCATAGCAGTGGTACTCATAAAGTGCTTAATGGCACTCAGATGATAGGGGATACCAGTGCTACGGTAATTGCCCCCGCCGCCCCACCGCCGTTACCGAAAAAGCATGGTTTATTTTCCAAGATTGTTGTCGCTGTTGTTTCTGTAGTGGCGACGGTGATGACTGCGGGTATTATGGGTGCTTTAGCGGGTGTTGGCGCCACCAGTGGTGGTTTATTCGCCACGGGGATGGAAGTTCTTGGCGGTAGTTTAATGCATGGTTTAGGTGCAACGCTCGGAGCTGGTTTTACTGCGGGGTTCATTGGCAACATAGCAAGCCAAGGGGTTGCCAAAGCACTCGAGCTGCAAGAGAGCATCTCTCTTAAAGGCGCGTTGATTACCGGTCTTGCGACTGCGGCCTCCAGTGGTTTGTTACGAGGATTAAATGGCAGCAAAGTATATCAACAGTTCACTAACACTATGGATGAACTATCTGTATCGAAAGCCTTTAGCATTTCCAGCGCGGCGCAACTAATGGAGCAAAACGCGTTAAGCCAGAGCATTAGCCTTTCGCTGCAAAAACACCAACACTTCGACTGGGAGCAACTTGCCGTATCTGGTGTCACCGCGGGTCTAATGGGAGGGGCACTAGGAAGCAAACTGGATAAAATCCTAAGAGGCCTAGACCACAACACCGGCATGCTGAGCTCTGAATTAAGGGCTTTAACCAACGCGGGATTAAACAGCGCGGTTGCCGGCAGCCAACTCAATGCCTTGGATGTGCTTCAAGATAATTTAGGCGCTGCAATTGGCTCTGCAATAACGGATAAAAGGAGCGAATTAGAACAGTCGCAAATCACAGGCAAAGATTTAGCACGATTAAAACTAAAAGAAATCGACGAGATGGATGAGTATTGTCCTATCCCCACTGAAGAAGGCGCTTATTCTCCTATACCTGAAGGTACTTATGAACGATTCCATCAAGAAATCCTAGCCCACCAACGAGCTGCTTTAGAGCAGGAAGAGCAAGATAATTATGAAGCGCGGGAGTTAAGTGGTAGCGAGGGATATGAATCTGCTCAACCCCATCTGAGTAATCAGCAAACACTAAGTTTAGGGAATTATGAACGCCTGTCCTTTGATTCGGATTTGTTTAAATCTAGCAATGATGGAGTTAAAGAGCTTGGTTTTGAGAGTCAAGTGTATTGGAATTCTAAAGAGCATGGAGTGGGGCAGTTTGTTGGCGATTCTAATATGAATATAGGTCTTATCGATTTTGTATTTAAAGATAATGAATTAGACATCAATTCATTATCTAATAAAAAAGAGATTTGGGTTGCTTTGAATTCTAAATTTGGAACAAAGATAAATTTTTTAGCAATAAACAATGCTGAAGGTGGGCAAGCAAAACGAGGTTATTTGCCTATGGAGGATGGTAAAGTACTAGGTAAAAGCGGGATCACTATTGCTACTGGATTTGATATTGGTCAGTATAGTAAGCGACAAATTAAGGATCTGAAATTTCCTAAGGCATTAGAAAAAAAGCTATTACCCTTCGCAGAGTTAATAAAGGATGATGCAAAAAAATTACTTCCTTTGGCTAATCAGACTATTATATCTACCGAAGAAGCTAATTTAATTGATTTTAAAATAAAGAGAATTCATTTGAATTCTGCAATTAAAGATTGGAACGCCAATAAGTTCGAAAATACCCCAGCTTTTCAAGATCTAACTTCTGGCCAACAAACTGTTTTGTTTTCGAGAACTTTTCATCAAGGACCAAGTATGCCAAGATTACCAGTTTCTCAAAAATTTTATAGGGCAGCTTTAGAAAATAATTGGGTTGAAGCTGAAAAACATTTAAGAAATTATAATGTAAAAGCTAAGTGGTACGTGAATCGAGTTAATAATGAGGCTGATATACTAAAACGAGAAAGGTTATTAAAATGAAAGTGTGCCAAATTTATTTTTTAGTTGTTGTTTCTTTTATTTCCGTCCAAGTAAACGCTCAAAAATATGAATATACAGGAAACTGTAGTATGGATAATTATCAAGAAAATTTTGAAGATTGTTTAGATAAGGAACTTGCTACGTACGATAAAGAATTAAATATTTTATATAAGAGAGAATCTAAATACTCATCCTATAAACAATTACAAAAGGCTGAGAGGTTATGGATTAAATTTAAGAAAGAAGATTGTGTTTATATTGCTCGCACAGTTCATGGTGGCAAAATGTACCCATTCATATATAGAGCATGCCTTATTAATAAAACAAAAGCTAGGATATCTGATCTCAAAAGATCTGTTTTCTATCGAGGATGGTTCAAAGATTAGAGCTTGTCTGATTAAGCATGAAGTAAACTATTTATATAGCCAGCATAGATACTATGATAAAGCCGGCCGGGTGTATTTAGAGAGTAGTTTTGATGCTGGTGGAAATTTGGCTCAATCCAACATTATGTCGTTTCGTCATGGGGTATTGGAGGCGCAAAGGACGGTGAATGGAGGGGGAGTTGAAGTATCTCATAGTAGTTACGGGTATGATGTGGTGGGTAATCTAACTGATGTCTCTACCTACGTGAAAGACCCCGGTAAAGTATTCGGCTATACCTCAAAACATCATTATAGTTTGTACAAGGCTATGTTGGAGACTCATAGAGAAGCAGTAATAAATGCTAAGCAGGATGAATTAGATAAGGAGAAAAAAATTGAGGGGGCTCAAAAAATACTAGAGGAAGGTTCTGATCCAGATTTTTTTTCTAAACTAACAGGTATTTTTATAGAAAATATCAGGTTATTACGAAGATTGAGTAATTAGTGGAGTGCTCTACTTTTTGATGAAAATTTTGACTTCTAAAAACACAATTCTTGCTTCAGCTGTAGTATTGTAGTCTGGATTAGCCGCCTTTGGCGGCGTAATCTGATTTATCCCAGATTAATACTCCACGGTCTATCTTATTTTTAAAGGAACTCGCGGATTATGGCTTTACCTAATCCGGTCTTGCGACTGCGGCCTCCAGTGGTTTGTTACGAGGATTAAATGGCAGCAAAGTATATCAACAGTTCACTAACACTATGGATGAACTATCTGTATCGAAAGCCTTTAGCATTTCCAGCGCGGCGCAACTAATGGAGCAAAACGCGTTAAGCCAGAGCATTAGCCTTTCGCTGCAAAAACACCAACACTTCGACTGGGAGCAACTTGCCGTATCTGGTGTCACCGCGGGTCTAATGGGAGGGGCACTAGGAAGCAAACTGGATAAAACCCTAAGAGGCCTAGACCACAACACCGGCATGCTGAGCTCTGAATTAAGGGCTTTAACCAACGCGGGATTAAACAGCGCGGTTGCCGGCAGCCAACTCAATGCCTTGGATGTGCTTCAAGATAATTTAGGCGCTGCAATTGGCTCTGCAATAACGGATAAAAGGAGCGAATTAGAACAGTCGCAAATCACAGGCAAAGATTTAGCACGATTAAAACTAAAAGAAATCGACGAGATGGATGAGTATTGTCCTATCCCCACTGAAGAAGGCGCTTATTCTCCTATACCTGAAGGTACTTATGAACGATTCCATCAAGAAATCCTAGCCCACCAACGAGCTGCTTTAGAGCAGGAAGAGCAAGATAATTATGAAGCGCGGGAGTTAAGTGGTAGCGAGGGATATGAATCTGCTCAACCCCATCTGAGTAATCAGCAAACACTAAGTTTAGGGAATTATGAACGCCTGTCCTTGGATTCGGATTTGTTTAAATCTAGCAATGATGGAGTTAAAGAGCTTAATTTTGAGAGTAAAGTGTATTGGAGTTTTAAAGAGCATGAAGGGAGCAATACTATTGCAGGAATTAAACTTAAGGGACTTGAGTGGCGTGGTCATAGTAGAGAAGGGCAATATGACATTAATTATGATGAACTCCTAGTTAAACAGCATGGTTCTGCTTACAAGAAAGATGAAGTTGTAGATAAATCATATTATTTTCGCACCCCGGGCTCTCCTGTATGGGGGTATGCAAGTAGAGAAACTCAAATAGAAACTATTGACGCTTTAATTACATCTGCTATCGAACATGAATTAAGCTTACGCGATACTGCCCATGTATTAGTAATTGCCCGCCATGAGTCAGGTTTTAATCCTTATGCGGCTGCTGGTTCTACTACAGCGAGCGGTCTTGGTCAGTTTGTTGAACATACAGGAGATGCATATGGTATAAACGGCTCGACCAGATGGAATATAAAAGTACAGGCGGATGCTTTAGTAAGTCATTTCATAGATAATAAGGCCTTAGTAAAGCAAAGAAAATTGACTGAATCTTATATTTATAAATTCCACCACGATGGTCCAACGAGAAATTATGGTGGATTAGCGTTATCAATGAATAAAATTATGCCAAAAATAGGAAGTATTACTCATGCGATTCATAAAATATTTTAATACCTGCTTTTTATTAGTATGCATATCTATGTCTCCACAAACTGCAGATGCTCTAGTGGTTGAAAAGAAATGTGGGAAATATATTTTTCAGGTACAAATAACAAATGAGAATGATATTGGCGAAAGGCTATATAAGCTGTATTACCAGATAGCTGATCAGGAAAAAAAATTATTCTATCAAACGGAGCTAGGGATGAGCTTGGCAGCAGCATGTATACAAAATAATAAAAAACAATATTTGATGCTTTTTCAAGAAAATTGCGGTGGCAATGGGTGTCCAGAAGATATTTTTGGGATATACGATCCTAATGAAAAGAGAATGCTAGTCAAGCCAGCTGATTGGCCCAAAGGTAATACAAAAGAAATTGAAAAAATGATAGGTCATCAACTTGAATCCTCAGATAATGAGAAGTCTTTTTTTTGTTGCGGCCGCCAGTTATATGATTTCCGATTTGGCCATTTTAAGCGCTCTAACTCTGAAAAAGATGGGGCTGTCAAGAGCAACTAGATTGAATTATCTGTATCTAAAGCCTTCAGCCCACTGAAGAAGGCGCTTATTCCCCCATACGTGAAGGTACCTATGAACGATTCCATCAAGAAATCCTAGCCTATCAACGAGCTGCTTTGGAGCAGGAAGAGCAAGATAATTATGAAGCGCGGAAGTTAAGTGGTAGCGAGGGATATGAATCTGCTCAACCCCATCTTACTAATCAGCAAACACTAAGTTTAGGGAATTATGAACGCTTGTCCTTTGATTCGGATTTGTTTAAATCTAGCAATGATGGAGTTAAAGAGCTTGGTTTTGAGAGTAAAGTGTATTGGAGTTTTAAAGAGCATGAGGTCGAGCAGTTTCAGAAGAATATTGTTCTAGATCTATATAATTCGATAATTCGGAATTTGAATTTAGAGAAAATGAAAAACAACAAAACTCATTCTCAAGTATAGCTGAAGTTTGGTCGGCTTTAAATTCGAAATATGATACGAGAATTGATTTTTCATTACCTTGCGAATTTGAAGGAGGACAACAATTGCAGGGGTATTTACCAATTAAAAAGAAGACTGGGACCGTGATTGGGAGGAGTGGAATTACTTTCGCCACTGGATTTGATTTAGGGCAGAATAGCGCTAGTGATATAAAGAAATTTAATTTCCCAAAAGAGCTGGAAGAAAAATTATTGCCTTTTGTAGGAGCACAGAGAGAAGATGCAAAAAAATTACTTCCTTTAGCCGAGAGGACTTTTATATCTTTTGAAGAAGCAAATCTAATCGATTTTAAAGTAAAAGGACTTCATCTACGGTCTGCTATTAAGCGCTGGGATGCTCACAGGTCTGAAAACACCCCAGCTTTTAGAGATTTAACTTCTGGTCAACAAATTGTTTTATTTTCAAGAACTTTTCATCAGGGGAGACGCATGCCTGATTTACTAATTGCTCAAAAATTTTATAGAGCTGCCTTAGACAACAATTGGGTTGAGGCAGAAAAACATTTAAGAAATTATAATGTACCTGAAGGGTGGTATAAGGATAGAGTTAATAAAGAGGCCGATGTATTAAAACGAGAAAGGTTATTAAAATGAAAGTGCATAAAATTTATTTTTTAGTAGGTCTTTTTTTTATATCCATTCAGTTAAATGCTCAAAAATATGAATATACAGGAAATTGTAATGCTAATAATTATAAAGAGAAGTTCGAAGATTGTTTAGATAAAGAGGTTGCTATGTACGATAAAGAGTTAAATATTTTATATAATAGACTATCCAAATACTCCTCCTACAAGCAGCTTCGAAAAACAGAGAGGTTATGGATTAAATTTAAAGAAGAGGATTGTGATTATATTGCTAATGAAGTCAATGGAGGGAAGTTTTATCAATTCATATATGATGTGTGTTTAATTAATAAAACTAAAGCCAGGATAGACGATTTGAAACGTTCTTATTTCTATTCTGGCTGGTTTAAGAAAAATTGCTAATATCTCAGGCTCACGATAAATACCCTAGTGTTCCCGTGGATTTAATTAATGCGGTGATTGTTCAGGAAAGTAATGGCGCATGGAATGCAGTATCTACAGCAGACAGCTTGTTAACGAGTACATTAACAAAGACTCTAAATAATCACTGTTATTTTATAAGGTGTTTAAAGTAACTTGAGTTTCATGGGTATGAGTATGTGTATATGATTCATTGAGATTTATTGCTTCTATAAGTTAAAGAGCGTAAGCTAATTTTAATATTTAATCAGTATGTGTTGCATCATCTACTCGGTTTAATCGCCATAAAATATGAACTTATTGCACAGTACACATAGTTTATTCCTTCATAGGCTTCTGCTATTAGTTTGCTCTATCCTTTCCTTTAGTTGTGCCGCTTTGCCTTTTGCTCCTAACACAAAAAATGTGCAGGCTAGTTCCAACGAAGTTACCAATAGTTATACCTTTGCGCAATTGGGCTGGGATAGCTCCGTCACGCTCAATGGCTATAAGCCGAATTATACTTTTTATCTCCCGATCGGGACTCACGTGAACGCACAAAAAGCCATTTTGCATTTAAAAATGGCTTTTTCTCAGTTTGTAGGCCAAGAAACAAGCGTTGAGATTAAGTTTAATCAAACGTTTATCCGTCGTTTAACTTTACCTTCTGATTTAAGTAAAGAAGGGAGTTGGGACATTGAGTTACCATTAGCTCAATTATCATCGGATTGGCAAGCTTTAACTTTTTCTGCCTATTTATCCAGTATAGAAAATTTATGTATCCCCAATATCTGGATTTATATTTCACCAGAATCCAGTGTCACTTTGACTACTCTGCCACTACCATTTAGGGGTTCATTAAATCAACTCCCTTATCCTTTTATTGATCCAGGCTCAATTAATCCGGTTCCCGTATTGTTGCTATTACCCAAGGCATTTGCACAGCAAGAAATTTTTTCACTCTTGCAAGTCGCTTGGCAATTGGGACAACTGGCAGGTGATAGCAAAGTTAATTTATCCGTTGACTTTATTAATGATTCTGTAGAAAAACAAAAAGAAAATAATTTAATTCTTATAGGGACATCGAGCCATTTATTTAAAGATAGTGGTCTTCAAATAGATACTCTTGATCACTCCGCCGAGGTGAGCAATGCATTGAATAAGGACTCAGGAATTCTTTTATTAAGCCAGTCTCCATATAACACTATCTTTGGTTTATTAACAATTACAGGTACTAATTATGCTGCTTTACAGAAAGCAGTCAGTGCTTTTTTAACTCCTGAATTTAAATCACTTGCATCAGGGCAGATTGCTGTTATAGACCAAATTCAAGTTAGCACAGTAACGAATTCGATAAGTGACGTATATCGCTCTTCTTTCAAAGAGTTGGGTTATTCTGATCAGAGTGTTTCAGGACTTGGGCGACACAAGTTAATTTATAACATCCCTCTTCCCAATGATCGTGTTCCAAACTTTGCCCAGGTTAAGACCTTTGTCACTGCACCCAAGTTTCCCGGTAATAATAACTCGCAAATAACTCTTTTAGTGAATGGATTAAAGCAATCTTCTTTTTGGCTTACTCAAGAGCATTCTGAATGGCAGGCTAATATAAACTCTGGAGCTTTGAAGCCTGGAATAAATAGATTAGATTATTTAATTGATCTTCATCTTGAACATGAGCAATGTACGCGGGAAAATTATGATGAGGTATGGGCAACTATTTACTCGCAAACGCAATTTCAAGCTTCTTTTTTTAATAGCTTTCCACTGGCCATGTTGAATCAGCTCCCGGTTCCTTTTAACTCTGAAGTAACCGTTGTTTTGTCTGAGCATTTATCTAAAGAACATTTAAATAATTTAGCGAAACTATTTTTTAAATTCGGCCAATTATTTCAACCTTCTGCAGTGCATTTTAATTTTCGTACTAGCAATCAAGTTGATGAGGATTTTATCCGTAATAATAATATTATCCTTATTGGAACACCCTCTGATAACCCATGGGTTAAATTGGCGCTTGATTACATGCCCGTACAACTTAATAGAGACTCGCGCTTGTTAAAACTACCTCAGGAAAAACTAGAGATTTCTGGTAGTCATTTCACTGGATTGTTAGAGCTTATACCGTCTCCCTGGAGTGAGGGAAATGCCGTTTTTCTTATTAGTGGAGACAGTGATTCGGCGCTTTCTTGGGCTATTAAAGCATTAATTAATGATAAAAGCCGCATGAAGCTGAATGGCAATATAGCGATTATTAACTCCGACCAATCGACTGAAATTTTTAATAGCTACGATAACCGCTATATTAGCTTGAAACATCGAGTTACAATGTATTTGTCGAATCTTGGTAAGAATATACTTTATTACTTAGAAACCCATCCGCAAATTTTTATTTATTTACTGGTATTGATTGTGCCCCTAATCATATTTGTAAGAAAACGAAATAAGTAATGATTGGTAATTGAAAATGGATTTTAAAAAAAGCGTATTCTCAATATTTATTTATAATTCACTTCTGTTGAGTACGCCAAAGCTCTATGCTGCTAATTTCGTCGATCCCCGGCAGATTTTTCCAACTACAAGTAATGAAAAAATACCCTCACAATTTTGGCTTGAGAATAAAAAACCTTATCCTACCAATGCATGGTTTATTAATTTAGTACTCAATCAGACAAATCCTGGCAATGCAGTTAATGTTTTTCCTTATTCGATTAAAATAAGTCCACGGGGAATTAGCCTAAGTTATACTAGACCAACTTTTTATGCAGAACCTGATTATCCATCAATCATATCAGCCTTTTATTACCAATTTGAAAATCAGTTGACCTTAGGTGCTAGCACGCCAATGAACAATTACGGCCTGGCTTCTTATCATGGTTTAAAAATTACTCTGCAGTGGCAAAATGATCAGCAGCAAAAAATTACCGCGCCTATTCTTCAAGGCTCGCCTTATCTAACCGAGTTTTTTACTAATACCATACCTCAACTCAGCACCCGTTTTAAAATACGTTCCATTAATCAACAAACTAAAACAGGTCCTTTAGCCAAAGCCCAACGTTATGAATTGATACTCGCTCTCAATGAGCATGATACTCAGACCTGGCTCTTATATAGCGAGAGTCCAATTCTTTTTAATTGGAATATTAATTCTCAAGGAGAATACTTAATATCCAGTGAGCCGTATTCTGGCTGGATACGATTGGTTTTACAAAAAGATACTCAAATGCATGTAGACAATGATGCCGCTCTTTTAGACGCCTACAGATCAAACATCCCGCTTGATTATCAACAGGATTATTTCGTCACGGATCAAAATTTAATTTATTCTTTTTCTTGGCAGACGCAAAATAATAAACCGCCTTTAATGCTTTCGCTACCTCATCAGCGTAATGCAATGCCGCAGAGCTCTTCTGTAACCTACCCTGGAATAAAAGGGCTCATGTTAGGAGAAAATAAAGTGCGATGGGAAATAGGGCTTCCCAATGTGCCTGTTTTATTTTTAGAGCCTAAGAATTTATCGCCAGAGCAGATAAAGATTCTGCATGCGTCATTATTGGTCGATGTGCACAATTTGCTGCGCTATCCATTTCCGGATGATGGCCCTTACCAAGTTGGTAAACGTTATGCACGTGCTGCTCGTCTTATTTTAATTGCCAACTATCTCAAAGAATATACGCTACAGAGGAAAATGCTGGATTATCTTGAAACACACTTAAGGAAGAAAATGCTGGCTAAATCAGGCTGGCGATTTCAATACGATACAACTTGGGGTGGAATTATTCCAAGTATTGATGACTATGGCGCTCGTCATTATAACGATCATCATTACCATTACGGCTATTGGGTTTACACCTTCGCTGTTATTGCGCAGTTTGACCGTACGTGGCTTAGCAGTAGTCTAAAGCCTAAATCTTTTACACCGAAACAGTGGATTGAAACTTTGATCCGTGATTATGCAAATGAAGACAAAGGAGATCCCTATTTTCCAGTACAGCGTTATCAAGATGATTATGCAGGCCACTCTTGGGCTTCCGGATTGACTTCCTTCGTCGATGGGCAAAATCAACAATCAAGTAGTGAAGCCGTCAATGCTTATTATGCCATGGCGCTATATGCTGCAGCGTTACATGATAAAAAATTATTAGATTGGGCCCGGTTCCTCATGACACGTGAGTTGGTGTCTGCACAAACTTATTGGCAAATCCCTAAGGATAGTGCAATCTATAGCGACAAATTCAAAGAGCATAATCAGGTTGTTGCCAATTTATGGGATAATAAAATTGATACAAATGCTTTTTTTATAAAATGTAACGCCGAATTTCGTTGTGGACTTGAGTATTCTTTTGGCATAGAGATGCTCCCATTCACGGCAGTTACTTCAGAATTACTCAATAAAAAATGGTTAAAGGATGCTTATCCAGCAATAAAAAAATTGATAGCAAATGAATATGGTCCAATCCCTCCTGCTTGGCAATGGATCTTAATTAAAGGAATTGCAGCTATTATGGACAAAAATGAAAAAGAATATTTTTTAAAAAAAGTTATGGATTCAAAACCAGCAGAGTATGACAACGGAGATTCAAAAACTAATACCTTATATTTTTTAATATAATGATTCACTTTTTACCAAGAGCGGATTTTTGGCCAAGCAGGTTTCTTTTTCTGCTATTGTCGTTCGTGTCAATGGTCACTCATGCTTATCAAAAACCGCAGATTATTTCTTCAGTAGCTCCACTCATTTATTTAGTAACTTCTGCATCATCTGATAAAGGGAGTTTTGTATTGCCTCACAAAGCTCAGAATATTCTCAATGAAAACTTGCCCACTAAAAGGGGAGTCCAGTCTCATTTTGTTGGTAAAGAATGGTTTTATTCGTTTCTTTATTATCTGTGTCTCACAATGGCTTTAACTGGTATTGTTCCTGTTGTTGTTTTTTTTATTGAGCATAATCTTGCTGGACTCTATGCTTTTGTGAATCATTTTGGAAAATGTAAAAATTACTGTCCAAGAGTTGCTGTGCTCATTCCTGCGTGGAATGAGGCTTTGGTGCTTGAGCACACGATCAATATCTTGTTGATGATAGATTATCCCCTTGATAATCTACGTCTTTATATTATTGATGATGGCAGTACCGATAATACCCAAGAACTTCTTAAGAAAAAGCACTTAGAATATCCACAAAATATAATTAATGTATACAAAGAAGGTGGTGGAAACGGGAAAGCTCACGCCATAAATTATGGCTTAAATGTGGTTTTAGCCGACGATTGGGCACAAGCTTTACTATTTATCGATGCTGATGTTGCTTTTAAGAAGGATGCATTGCGACGTATGGCACGCCATCTGGCAGATCCTGATGTAGGTGCGGTAACAGCATATATTAAGGTCGGTAACAGAAATACGAATTTCATTACTCGCTCTATAGGCTTTGAGTATATCGTCTCACAATCCATTACTCGAAGGGCGCAAAGTGTATTGGGTGTTGTTGCTTGTTTAGCAGGGGGGGCCCAATTACATACACGCGAAAATATTGAACAATTAGGGAGTGAAATTAATACTTCAACTCTCGCGGAAGATACTTATACTACCTTCGCCACTCAAAAGTTAGGAAAAAAGGTTATTTTTGAGGGTAATGCTTTTGTTTATGCCGAAGAGCCTAAAACCATAATTGATGTTTGGAAGCAGCGTTTTCGCTGGGCGCGCGGTAATATACAAATTACAAAAGCATTTAAAGACGTTTGGTTTCGCAGCAAACATACAAGTTTGGGAAACTTCCTTTTTGGCATTATTTGGTTCTGTGTTGTCTTAACACCCATTATTATGATTCTTGCCGCTATTGGA
Source organism: Legionella fallonii LLAP-10 (assembly GCF_000953135.1). NCBI lineage: Bacteria > Pseudomonadati > Pseudomonadota > Gammaproteobacteria > Legionellales > Legionellaceae > Legionella > Legionella fallonii. Next base: position 662,036 of record NZ_LN614827.1, read on the forward strand.
CTCATAGGTCTTTTTATTCTTGATAAAGAGCATTCATCCCATATTTTTTTCTATCTTGCTTCTATCAGTCTTTTTGTTTATTTGTATACTACTATATTTGCGCTTTTTGTGGACAGGCGTACTTCAAAATTATCCTTCCTTGAAGGGATAATGTACCCGGGCTTGGTTTCTTTATTCATTCTTTGTATCTCAATAAATCCTCCGTTTTTCTTTAAACAGCTCAGTTACTTATTGAACACGAATGACTCAACGAGCACCAGTGAACTAGTTTTACTCTTTATGGAGAGTTGGAGTGCCTTATGTATGTTTTGGGCATGGGTAGTTTTTCGGTTTGAATTTGCGGGCTTATCACCCCGTATCACCAATTTTTTATTGATGGTCGTTGGATATGGCCCTCTTTTATGTACAATAAATCTTGCGGCATATATCGCTGAAATTAAAAGACCTAACCTGCGATGGGATAAAACAGAAAAAATAAGTTCGAAGCGTATTCTGCGCTCTCGCATCGAACCACTCCTGCCTTTTGATTTTGATAAAGCTTTAGCCAAAGATTTTCAGCGTGAATACCGCTTTTTTTGCCTCCAGCTTATCAGCATTGGTATCGTTTGTGGGTTATTTATCTTATTTCATTTTCTTAAGTTCTAATTATGAAATTAATCAGCTTCTTCTTCCTTATTTTTTGTCTTCATTCAGTCAATGCTGATTCTGTAGTTCTTTGTGATGTCTCTAAAGGATTAGAGTTAGTTAACCAAGAGACATACTCTGAATCTCAAATAGAAAAAATATTAGCTGATTGTGATAAAGTCTCGCCTAATAATGTTTCTGTTTTACTATTGCATGGCTTGGATGCTCGAAAAAAAGCACAGCAAAATAAACAGTATGCCGCAGCCATTGATTGGCTTGAAAAAGCCCACTTAGCTGCGCCGCAGAATGTAGCAATCACCATGGAATTGGCCAGCACCTATGAAATGGCAAACAATTTGCTAAAAGCTGCACAAATCTATCAGTCAGTCTTGCTGCAAAGTCCGCAAAATCGAGCAGCCTTATTGGGACAAACGAGAGTATTGAGATTACAAGGTCAGTTGAATCAGGCAACTGCTATTTATAAAAATTTATTAATAAATAATCCTCATGATGTTGATGCTCTAAATGGATTAGGCTGGATTAAAGCAGCGGAAAACGATTTAACATCTGCAAATAGTTACTTCCAAGAAACCTTAAAAATACAGCCACAAAATCTAGAGGCCTTACTTGGTTTAAATAAAATTAGGCAAACCCAAGAACAAGCCCTGAGTGTAAACTCATCGTGTGATGCCGTGAACGGGCTTATATTGCTCAACAATAAATATCCCCCTTTGGAAAAAATTCACTCGATTTTACAGCACTGTGAACTCAATCAGGTAACAAACACGGAGACACTCCTGTTACATGGATTACTGGCTCGCAAAGAGGCTTTCGATAGGAATAAAAATTATAAAACAGCTATTTTCTGGTTACAGAAAGCCATACAATCGGCAAAAAACAAGAATCAAGCTCCTGAGTTAGAATTAGCAACCACTTATGAATGGGCTGAAAAACCCAAAGAAGCACAACTTATCTATCAGCATATCCTCACCCAAGATAAGATGAATAGAGTTGCTTTACTAGGGTTAGCTCGTACCTTTCGAATGATGTCTAAACTGCAACAGGCAAGTTTGATATATCATCAATTTCTTACCAAAAACCCCAAGGATGTCGATGCGCTTATTGGGTTAGGATGGATTGAATTAGCAAAATCTAATTTTGATTTAGCCATTCGCTTTTTCGCAGACAGCTTGAAAATTCAGCCTCTCAATGAAGAGGCAAAACTGGCATTAACAAAAATAGCAGAAGCACAACGACGCCCGATCCTTCCCCCTTTATCCGAAGCAGAGCGTGGATTAATTTTACTCAATCAGGAAAATCCGCCCATAGAAAAAATTCAAGCGATATTAAGATACTCCGATCTCCATGAGCCTCATAGTACCTCTACCCTTATGCTACACGGATTATTAGCACGCTATTTGAAGGAGTATAAATCGGCCATTTCTTGGCTAAGAAGAGCAGCACAAACTGCTAAGCCAGGAAATGACGCACCTGCTTTAGAATTAGCTATAGCCTATGAATGGGCGTCAGAGCTTAAAAATGCCTTATTGGTATATCAGGAGATACTTTTTAAAAAGCCCAATGACCGTAGTGCCCTTTTGGGAAAAGCGCGTGTATTAAGGGCGTTATACCAAATACCTCAATCTAAGGCTATTTATCAACAATTACTTAATAAATGTCCTAAAGATGTTGATGCGCTTAATGGCTATGGTGAAGCGTTATTGACTAATTATGAATTTAAACAAGCGCGGAAAGAATTTAATGAGGCTTTAAGCTTAAGTCCCGAAAACAAGCAAACTGCATCGGACATACAAATTCTTAATAAGGCAACAAAAAATATTTTAGGATTCACAGGGGGGCATTATGCTGTGCCACCAGAAAGCTCTGAGGGAATTAACTTATTTTATTTTAGAAATTTAAATGCTACAGATGGTTTAACGCTTTTGGCCACACATAATACGAAACAAATAGAAAGTGGTTTTGGTGTTGGTCCTACGTTGCTGCCCAATAACAGCCTTTTGCTAGGGTACCAACGCATCGTACCTAAAAAATACAGTTGGCAATTAAGTTATGATGCTCGTCAACACAATAGTCACCCTTTTGAGCACCGAGCCTTTGCTTTAGCGGGTTTATTTGTACACCCCAATCTGGAATGGTTTAATGGCTTTAGGTTGATTGCGCCGAAACCATGGAACACGAGGCTCTTTATTTCAGGCCTAACCGCTTATACACCATTACCAGCAAACATTACGGTCACAGGTTTTTGGACAGAGCAACAAATTGGTGGTTATAGTTCTTCCTATGTACTTGACTTTAGTAAGGAATTTAGTAATAGTTTTTTTTATGATCTTGGCACTTCTTATCTGCCCCAGCAGCAAAAAAGCTGGGAAGTACATGGCAAATTCTTATTGCCAATCTTTAAACATCACGCTTTAGTAGGTGAGTGTTCTCATTATTTTTTTAATAATAGTACCTTTATTACCGCTGGTTGGCGTATATATTGGGCGTAATCTTAGGAAGAGATATGAAAATTTTAATTACTGGTGCAGGAGGAGCAGCCGCTGTCAGCATTTGGAAAAGCCTTGCTCAAGAACATGAGATTTATATGGTTGATATTGATCCGTGTGCGGCGGGATTGTATTTAGTTCCTCCTGACAGGCGTATGTTAATTCCCCGCGGCGACTCGGACGATTTTATCCCTGCTTTACTCAATATTTGTCAAGAAAAGCAGATTGAAGTACTGATTCCCACTGTAGATGTTGAATTGTTTCCAATAGCGAAGGATGTTACGAAATTTACCAGCAAAGGAATCATAGTACCGTTAAGCTCAGCAGAGGCGCTAGAACTTTGTCGTGATAAATATAAGTTATTACGCTTTTGTGAGGATACTGGTCTGACCCCTTCATTTGCTTTATTAACAGAAGAGACTGCTGCCTCTTTCATTAATTTTCCCTATTTTGCTAAACCTCGTCTTGGTGCTGGTTCGCGGGGAGCCATGATCATTGCTAATAGCAAGGAGCTGAATCAATTACCTAAAAACAACAGTTATTTAATTCAAGAGCTTCTCCCAGGTGAAGAATATTCTGTGGATGTGTATATCCATAGTGATGGCTACCCTTTAGCTGCCGTCCCCCGTTTAAGAATGAAAATTGATTCGGGTATTGCGGTCGCTTGCCAAACCAAAATTAACTCCCACTTAAGTACGATAGCACTTAAAATTGCACAAAAAGTAGGGATTATGTTTGTAGCTAATATTCAATTTAAAGCAGATGCACAGGGGGAGTTCAAATTATTAGAAATCAATCCTCGTTTTCCTGGTACTCTTCCTTTAACTGGCGCAGCAGGAATTGATATTCCACGGCTTTTGATTCAAAACATTCAAGGTAAGCCTTTAGCCTCTGCCTTGTTGCCTTTTAAAGAGTTAATGGTTGTTCGATACTGGACAGAGAAATTCTTCCCCATTGATGAATGGCAAGCTCTATGCCCCGATTAAAACTGTGGTTAATCAGACATGGAGAAACGGAAGTAAATACAGGTGTTTGGAGTGCAAAGCCTTCTGAAGCGCATTTAACCTCTTTAGGAAGAGGACAAGCGAAGAAGGCTGCGACAGAAATTACGGAACAACCTGATCTACTCATTGTTTCTCCTTTAGTCCGTGCAAAAGAAACCGCTGAATTTTTATTAAATCAATGGCCAAACACTTCTTATCAAATATGGCCTATTCAAGAATTTATTTATCTTTCACCATATCGTTTGCAGAGTTTGAGTCCATTGGCGAGAAAAGAAGAGATTAAGCGTTACTGGCAGAAAAGTGATCCTTACTACAATGATGGCAATGATGCTGAATGTTTTGCTGCTTTTTTGCAGCGGGTCGCGTATTTTCATAACGAGATTATTAAACAACAAGGCTTTGTCGTTGTCATTGGCCACGGGCAGTTTTTTAAGGCGTATCAAATGGGTTTGACTCATGGCTTTGCACCCAATTCCGAGTGGATGAGCTTGTTTCGCCAACAAGAAACAGCAAATCCGATTAAAAATGGAGAGATTTGTAAGCTTAACTTTACTTAGCCTAACGTTGCTTAAGCTCTTAAAGAGTCTATTCTTAAAGAAGGGATTAAGAACAAATTTAAAGGACTCAGAACTTGGATAATCCTTATAAAATTTTACTCATAGAACCTGATTTGGAATTAGCTAAGACAATAATAGATTGGCTAGGCAATCCAATTCGTCTTGTTCATGCGATAGATAACCATAACGTTCTAAAACAGGCCGCGATTGATAAGTGGGATCTTGTCATCACTAATATTCACTCGTCTAAAATAAATGATTTAGATATTACTAGGATTGTGAAAGAAACAGATTCAACATCGGCTATCTTAATCATTGCTGAGAATATAAAAGTAGATTTTATTCTCGCAGCTATGGAATATCACGCTGATGCGTTACTCTTTAAGCCTTTAGACAAAAATGAATTTATATCTAAGGTATTGCAATTAGCCGAACAGTCAAAAAGGAAAAGAGAAGAGAGAGGCAATAGGATAGTTTTAGCCGTAGGCGCACATCCTGATGATGTAGAGTTTGGATGCGCAGGAACTTTAGCCAAACTTCGCGAAAATGGAAATCAAATTAATATATTAACATTAAGTTTAGGAGCCGCAGGAGGAGATCCAAATATTAGAAAAAAAGAGGCTAAAAAAGCTGCCAAGATTCAACGAGCTAAATTATTTTTAGGTGATCTTGAAGATACAAAAATAACAGATGCTGCAATAACGATAAAGTATATTAAAGACATCGTTCACGAGATTAATCCGACTGATATTTATACCCATTCTATCTATGATAATCATCAAGATCACCGAGCCGTTTTTCATGCAACTATTAGTGCGTGTCGAAGAGTGCCTAATATATTTTGCTATCTTTCCCCTTCAGGCACTGTTGATTTTAGACCCAATATATTTATTAACATTGATCGGTTTATGGACACCAAATTGAAGGTTATCGCAGAATTTAAAAGTCAAATAAATTTACGTCCTTATTTACAGCCTGACATGATCACAGCAACAGCACGCTATTGGGGGCGTTTTTGCAACTATCATTTGGCGGAACCAATGGAGGTACTTAGAGGATATTCTTAGGTAAATTTATCTGGTAAGTGAATAAATCGATTCCTGGAGCCGAGGATTAAAAAAAATGACTATGCCCCTAAAATTAAATTGTAAGGTAGGCACGAATGAGTCAACGCAAATATTTTGGTACAGATGGCATAAGAGGCCGAGTTGGATCATCCAACATTAATCCGGAGTTTATTTTAAAACTAGGTTGGGCGGCAGGGCGCGTTCTTGTAAATGAGAAAAGAAAAAAAGTAGTGATTGGTAAGGACACCAGAGTTTCTGGCTATATGTTGGAATCTGCTTTGCAAGCTGGATTATCAGCGGCAGGAGTTGATGTTGCATTACTGGGGCCTATGCCAACTCCTGGCGTTGCTTATTTAACCCGGGCACTTAGAGCTGATGCGGGTATCATTATTAGTGCTTCCCACAATTTATTTGAAGACAATGGCATCAAATTTTTTTCACCAGATGGCAGCAAGTTGGCTGATAGTATGGAAAGCGCTATTGAAAATGAATTGGAAAAACAGCTGCAAACAGTGCCTTCAGTTAACTTAGGTAAGGCAACACGTATTAATAATGCGGCTGATCGCTACATCGAATTTTGTAAATCCACAATCCCAATCAAGTCTCGATTATTTACTTTTAAAATAGTCGTCGATTGTGCAAATGGAGCAGCATATCATATTGCACCAAATGTATTTTCTGAATTAGGAGCTGATGTCGTTTCCATGGGGATAAATCCGAATGGTTTTAATATCAATCAAAATTGTGGCTCGACAGCACCAGAATTATTAAGAGAAAAGGTAATTAGTGTTGGAGCTGATATTGGTATTGCTTTGGATGGAGATGGAGATAGAGTTATTTTAGTGGATTCCCTAGGAAATTTTGTTAATGGTGATCAAATTGTCTACATTATTGCGCAAGATAGATATCAACGAGGCACACTAGAAGGAGGGATAGTAGGAACCTTGATGAGTAATTATGGACTCGAATTAGCAATTACTTCGTTGGGAATACCTTTTCAACGTTCTGAGGTGGGCGATAGGTATGTTCAGGAACTGTTAAGAAAGAACGATTGGTTGATTGGAGGGGAGTCGTCTGGCCATGTTTTTTGCTTAGATAAAACAACAACAGCCGATGGTATTGTAACTGCATTACAAGTTCTTGCTATTATGTTGAAACAGGATAAAAAGCTCTATGAATTAACTCAAGGTATGCATTTGTTGCCTCAAATTTTAATCAATTTAAAAACGAAAAATGCTACATTATTAGAATCTAATCCTAATATCATTCAAGCCGTTAAAAATTTGGAAATCACTTTGAATGGTGATGGTCGAATATTACTAAGGGCTTCAGGTACCGAACCGTTATTACGAATTATGGTTGAGGGGCGGGATGCGTTATTGGTAAGCCAATACGCTCAAAAATTACTTAAAGAGATAAATGTAGTTGAACAAAAGCTAGCTGAGGTAAAATAAAGGAAACCCGGATTATGGCTTTGCCTAATCCGGGCTACTTTTGGGGTTAATGCTTATGTAGGGCTATTTACTCGATCTTCAGTTGGTGGCGTGTTTTGTTCTTCTGTGTGGGTGAATAATAAGTCAATGAACTTTTGTGTTTGTTGAGTGCTGTACAGGTTAGTACATAATAATTGTTTTCTTGACTTGACATATTCGTCCAGGAGTATTTGTTTTATGCTTGACTCTAGCTGTTCAGGTAGGTTAACCGAGAATGGTTTCATATTTTCTATTGTATCAGCATGATATAAATTAAGCTGATCATCTGAGGTCAACATGAACAGCACGTTGTTAGCGTATTTCATTGATCTGCTCTTTATAGGGAATGGAGTTGGGGCAGTTGTATTTCCTGGGGCATGAAGATAAACGTTGTCCCAAGTAAATAATTTCTCTCGGTCGTTTACCGCGATGCGCATTTTGTCTCCTCCCATCATTCCAATAATCTTTTTGTTCATTAGCTGGGGTATGGGGTGAAATTCTACATCCTTGCAAATAGTAAAACCAAATACATCGTTATAACAATTTTCACCAGAGGCATACACTTGGTTTGGAGTGATTACATAAAAAGTAGTTCCTTGCGCAAAAATATTTATAATTGGGCCTGCATTTGCGGGTAAATTAATAGGTAATGGGTGAGTGATATAGCCTTTTTTTTCACCTTTTGATGCTCCATGTGGATTATAACCCCATGTAATTAATTGCCCTTTCTGTGTTACGGCAATGGTAAAAAGGTGCCCACATTCCAAATGTTTTACAGGACCAAATGCTGTTAAATCTACTTTCTCGAAGGTTAAAGCATCGTTTCCCTCTCGGCCTACCTGGCGTGCGGCATTCTGACCTGCAACATAGACCTCACCTCGTTCATTTAATAGAGCTGTATGGTTTAGTCCACATTTTACTTTAATGATTTTGCCTATAGATTCATCATTAATTAATTGAGGTTCATTAATAAGAGAGGAACGGGATCCTAGTCCTAATTGCCCATAAGTATTACCGCCGAAGGCATGAAGTTTACCACTTACCGTTAATAGGAAAAATGAGGGAGAAGTGTTACCCAATGGATAGCTTACATGGGTTTCTGCCACTGGCTCATCTAATTCTTTTTCTATGACCGGGGTGTATTTATTGAAGCCCTGGTATAAGGTAACCTTCGTTTCTTCGGCTAGAAGGATGTTCGTATTAGTGTAGGCAAATGGCATTTTATTCTCCTTGAAAACAATTGGCCTATTTTATTATCATTTTGAGTTAAATTCATCCGTTGCAAATACGGATAATCTAGCGTGCACTGGTTAGTCAACAAATTGCCCAATGGTGCTACCTTAATAAAAGGAAGAAAAAATCGTAGCCCGTATTAGTGCAGCATAATACGGGAATACCCTAGCTCAGTGCACTGAAATTCCGGATTACGCTGCGCTCATCCAGGCTACAAAAACTTAAGGTAGCGCCATTGGTCAACAAATTGCCCGACAAACGTTTCTTATTAATGCTTATGTGTTGCTATTTACCAGGCTTGAGATCATTCCAGTTTCTGGTGAACTTACTGCTGGCTTTATGACGTTGGTCGAAAATAGTTTAATTACTTGATTTGCTTGCTTTGCTGAATGAAAGGCTTTAAAGCCTTTCATTATTCATAAGACCGGTGGGTTTTCTTAATCTCATTCAACAGTTCAAATTTAAAGAAGAGGAATAAGGTATATTAATAGTTATTGGAAGGGTTATTGGACGTGTTGAGGGAGCAAATAGAGAGTGTCGTATCATATTACTCATATATTGATGGTACCCTGAAGATTCCATGACATTTTGTTGAAAATCTTTGAGATGGCTCAGTTTTAGTTGAGAGCCTTGTTCTAATAAGGTACTGAACTGTGGATCATCTATATTTGAGTATAATCCTCCTAATTCAGTCCATAATTTTTGTGTTGCCTTCTCTTTTATGTTTGACCAAATAGGTAGTAAATCTTTCTCAAGAAGAGAAAAAAACTGCATTAATGCTTTATATTCTTTGGCTGTTTTCGGATGAGTGAGGGGTTCAAGGTAATCCATTGCTATCTGTTCTATTATTTTATCTCGACGAGCAGAAACGGCCTTGGTTAATGCGTCTTTAAAGGGGATGAATTCTTTCGATGGAGTGTCATAAACAAATATTGTGCCTTTTTCAATGTCATAAAACCATCCGTGTATTGTTATATCATTATTGGCTAGCTTCTTCGCTACGATAGGGTGTGATTTTAAATGTTCCATCTGGACTAATATATTGAGCTGAGTTGCCTGCTTTACTTTTGCATCAAAATTGCTTTCTTGTGAATGAGTTAGTTGTTCTAAAACCGAGTGTGAATGGGTCAACCATGCTGCTGTGTTGGGTAAGCGACTTTTTAAGTCAGGTGTTAATAATCCTTTCATAGCACCGCAATTGGAATGACCGCAAATAATAATATCTTCTATAGGCAGTTCATTTAAGGGATATTCGATTCCCGCGGATTCACCTGATGGTAGGTGAGCAGGGGGAATGATGTTGCCTACATTGCGAAGGACAAATATTTTTCCAGGTTTGGATTGAGTGATGACGTTAGGATCTACACGTGAGTCAGCACAGGTAATGAATAGTGTTTTAGGGCTTTGGCCCTTAGCTAGATAGCTGTACATTTCCTGCATTTGCTTATATGGCTCACCTTGAAATTCCAGTACACCGAGCATTAATTTAATTAACATAATCGTTCCTTTTGAAATTGATGTTTAAGAATAAAAAGTAAACGATCATTTCATAATCGTCAAGTTAATTAACAAAATTGTAAAGTGTTTCATGTTTATGAAGAGGGCGGTTGGGGCATGGCTCATGCCCGTCAAACTAAGAGCGAAATATCCTTCTAAGACCCTCTCCCCAACCATTTTCTGCAATTGAATACTTGATTCTAATGATAATTTCGCGCGCGAGAGAGGGGACTGTTTGTGTCATTGAGGGGGATGAAGTGTGAGGAAGGACAGCGCGCGCCATTAAGATATTTCGAATCCCCGCGGCATCGACCGCGGGGCCCATGATGTGGCTCCAGCTATGGATACCGCGGTAATTCGGTTTTTTAAAGTTGCATTTCCTTAACTTAATGGCAGTGAGGCGGTGCACGGAACCGGAGTGTACATGCAGAACATCGGATCAGCGAAGCAATTCGTCCCTAAGCGAGTTTTCTAAGAGGTCTATTAAAGAATTCGATAAAATCTTGGGTTGATAGTGAATATAAATTAACCGTTAGCATTTTATAGTCTATATTTAAAGGATCGAAACTACAGGGAGTTAACATGAAAAAAGTGGAACAATTGAAGATGTCCGCGTTTAATGATCTTGATGTGAAAAGTCGTCGTGCAATTGCACGCGCCGTTAATCCTCTTATAGCAGATATCTTTGCTTTATTTGTTAAGACAAAAAATTTCCATTGGCATATGTCAGGTTCTCATTACCGTGACTATCATCTTTTATTAGACGAGCATAGCGATCAGATTTTTGCCATGATTGATGTCTTAGCTGAGCGTATGCGTAAATTAGATGAAAGAACGATTCAGTCAATAGGGCAGATTAGCGAGTTGAAAAATATTAAAGATGTTAATGAAAGTTTATCTGCTAAAGAGATGCTGCAAATACTTTTGCAAGACAATCAGGACTTTTTGGCGCGTATGCGAAGAGCCCATCATGTGTGCAGTGAGGGCAATGATGTGGCAACAACCAGTATATTGGAAAATTATATTGATGAAACAGAGCGACGTATTTGGTTTTTATTTGAAACTCTAGCACATTAAATCGAATCTACATTTCCTACATGTTTTTATTACCCTAGATGCTGAGGTTTATCTTCAGCATCTAGGGTAATCGTTCACGTAATGGCAGGTGCATGTTACTGTTGATGGAACACTTTGGGAGCTCATGGGGGAAGGAGTTAACGGGAAGTATTGTTCTAATAACGAGCAAGCAAGTGATGTTCAATGGAATTATGCCTTTACTTCGTCACGTCTTGGATTGGCGGGAAGTAATTACAGTTTATTTGATAATGGCCATAGACTGATGGGCTCAATACAAGTTAAGTCTACTCATTATAGTCGGGTAGGTAGTAATTGGGAGAAAGGTAGTTACCCAGGTAATTGGACTTGCCGTGAATCGAAGGAAAGCTGTTTGTTTTCGGATACTAGAGTAGGGTAAATAGTGTATTGAAACAAAATAAAAGTAACCTCGATGTGGTGCAGTGTAATCAAGGCTAGTCGTAAGGCTCTCTCCCGCGATTTATTATCGATTTCTAAACAAAGATCCTCGCGCGGGCGAGGGAATTTTTCGTGTCGTCGAAACATTATTCCACTTAGTATCCTCCTCTCCATTGAGGGAGAGGGGAAATCTAGCTCGTCTCTTTTAATCCCAAATAGGCCTCTGCAATCTCCTTCTTACGTTGATACTGTTACGTATAAATCAGGACCTGTCTGTTGCCTCAATGCAAGAAAGTTAATTTTTCCTTAATAACTCAGCATTATAATTGTTCATTTAAAAATATTGAGAGTACATAATATGGGACAGCAATCAAAAGCAAATTTTTCACAGTCTGAACCACTTTACGTTTTGCAAAGAACGGGTACTAAAGTAGGCGATAATTTTTCTTTCGATGCAATCAAAAACTATATAAAAAGCTGCCCAGCAGCTCAAGATCCTCTTAGTAGAATTATCATTGAAGAGGATGCTATCTATTTTGGTCATGGCCTAATGGAAATAAATGCAGCCTTTCCACAACTGCCAAATTTTATCTTGGTTAGACCAACTAAATCATTTAGTGAAGATAATATAGAAAGCTATGGTTATAATACGCAAGATGCACGAATATTAACCCGTAATCCTATTGAAGCGCAGCAAAATCATTTGAAAGAAGAGGCAGGAAATTTTTTTTCCACGCTACCCAAAAAACAACCTCTATCGGTTACAAACAGCATAAAAAATTTACACCAACCGCAAGATATTTTATGCAGCCTGTTAGATAGCAATGATACGGTAGCTATTGGTGAGATACATACTTACAAATCAAGCAAAAAAATATTAATTGATAACATGAAAAAACTAAAAGAAAAGGGCGTTGATGTCGTTTATCTTGAGCATGTTTTTTATGATAGTCAAAAAGATCTGTTTGATGCTTATTTTTCATCAGATAGTCTTGAGTTACCTGTTATGTTGAAAGATTATTTACAATATTTGGATCGGGGTTTCAATCTTTCTAAGTCTAATGATTTTTCTCCTTATAGCTTTTTGGGGTTGGTCGTACAAGCCAAGCGATGCGGTATTCGTATTATCCCTATAGATACAATCGCTTCCTACTCCACAGGTTCAGCCTTATATTTAGGCGCACCAGGAGTAAAAGATCCAGCTGATCGCTGTCTGATGATGAACTATGTGGCAGCAAAAAATTACATGGAAGAAAAAAGATCACATCAAAAAGCAATTTTCTTTGTTGGTGCAGATCATATTAACGACGTGAATAGTGGCATACCTGGCATCACTGAAATTACCCAGAGTCCAACAATAGTAGTCGAAGATAATGCAAGCGATGAAGAAGAATTGACGGCAGGAACTCATCCGAATAAACCTGATTTATTGATCTATATGGATACAACTTTATCTGAGGAAGCAAAACAACTAAAGGCTGAATATGAACTGCACGTAGAGCAGGGCAAGCTGAGAAAAGAGGAACAACTACGTAAACAAAAAGCGGAAGAGCTTCAAGCTGAAGAGCAAGAAAGAGCACGTCGCCAACAAATTATTGGAGCGGCCAATGATCGGCTAGGAAAAATACTGAATAATCTTAGAGAAAGAATTGGTGAAATCGATCAGCACCATCTTGCAGAGGCCTATGATAAGTCTATTGAGTTATTAGAGGCATTAGAAGACGCGAAATCTGAATACCTCCAAAGTCTTGGCGATATAAGCGTAAGTAGTTCAGTTGCCAATCGAGCATTTGAAACACGCTGTACAACCCTAATCAATAGGGCGAAAACAGTATTAGAACGAGATTTGGGTTGGGGGGACTATTTAACCAATCTTTTAAAATCAATCGCTAATGCAATCATTCGGGTTGCTTCCTTTGGACTATCTAACTCCTTCTTTAGTTTAGTGCGCTCTGAATCGGTAGTAGCGGCTGAAGAGACAGAAATAAAGTTGTGCAGCCTAGCTTGTGAGAATTAGGGTTAATCGATTAGGTTAAGCCCTGCATCTGTAATCATCTGGTCATAAATTAAAACCAGAGCTGCACCCTGATGAACTTCCAAAGCAATTTCTGGCGATTGAGTTCTATTAAAACAGGATGTTTTTCCAGGGAAGGAGAGATGTGAATCATTAAGCTCCCATTTTAAACCTTTTGAAGAAAGCGTTACTTCAGGTATTCCCATGAGAGATATTTTTGTATGAACCGGCAATAACAAATTCATACAAGATTGTTCTTTGATAACAAAGCCTTTAAGCGGTGGTGAGTATAAAAGGCAGTTTGTTTCCATAAAAATATTAATGTTATTTAAGATGTGGTCTAAATGTCCACCGTTTATTCCTACAACGATAGCAGGTAATAAATCATTATCGTTTAAATAGTGCATCGCTTTTTGATAATCGTTACTTTCCTGATCAGGGAAATGCAAAAAAGCATGATGGGTCAATATATCAGGTCGAACAGAGTCTAAATCACCAGTGATTAATGCCGGATTAATACCCAGTTCCAGCAAGCTGTTTGCGGCTCCATCCGCTGCGATTATGGGCAAATTCATTGTTGTGAAAAAGGAGGAGTCAGGCAATTTGCCATTAAGGCATAGAATAGATTGATAGCCTTTTAGATTAATTAGGTCGTGCATCATAGTGCCTCTTTAATAGGATAAGCAGCAGACTGACAATTAAACCGACTACATTCGAGCTCACTACAAAAAAAGAATCGGTACTACTTCCATAAATAATCCAGGCAACAGAGCAAATCAGATAGTTAATCAACATCACCATGGAAAGATCCTGCGTTGATCGAGTCCTGAAGGATTTAACGATTTGTGGTAATAAACCAATAAAAGAAGTAATGAAAGCAATCGTGCCTGAAAACATAGCTATGGTCACATTTTCCTCCGCTCAGATTAATGAGTTCAGGTTCAAGGGTTGGTTAATCCTCTCAGCCAAATGCTAGATTTCTTTCCAAACTCTATTGTGATGGTTGCTATAATGCGGCGTCAACTTACGTTATCACAGCGAATTTGGGGTCAACTCTACTTAGCACCCCTAATGTATAAATATTATTCTACCATGAGAGGATATTATTAGGAAACAGGCAACTGCCTATTGCTTCTTTAAACTAATTTAGCTATTGATTCATCAACAAAGGACGATGGTTTGCTGGTGTCGGCATGGCTGAAAAAAAGCAAATAATTTTCTGCATTATGGCTTGTGGAAATTGTTTCTGTTTTTAGCTTTTGTCGTGTTGATTCTTTATTGTTAGAGTCTCTTTCTATTGATGGGCGGTCTTTATTTTCCTCTTCTAACGATAGGATATCTTTTTCGTTACAGAGTTGCCATTCCCTAAATTCATCTTGAATTTTATTAAGGGTAGGGGCAAGCTCTGCTTGTAAAAATTGTGGTAATTTGGCAAATAGTCTGTTGAGCTCAGTAACTAGAATTATCCTTGCATTAATCTGGGTTATTGAGGGCAATTCATGCGCTAATTCTAAGAAGAGAGTAAATCCTTGATGACATTGTTGTAAGCTAATAAGGTGATATTGTTCTGTTTTTTGGTCTAACTCTTCCCGCTCCTCAGCAAAAGACAGAGCCATTCGCGACCAAAGAACTGGGTTTCTAATTATTATCCCTATGAGTACACTTGAATTAATAAACTCTATTTCACTATGACAAATTGTAGCGAGTTGTGCTCCGGACATTGAGGAAAGTGTAGTTTCTAATTCTTTTATGAACACTTGATACGCTTTATTCAATGTTTGCAAGTGTTCTTTTAATGTATCGAAAAGAAAATGAATGGCTGATGCTTTTTCAAACTCAGTAGCGTTTTGAGTATTTTGTAATACTCGAATGGTGACTACAGCATGGAAGCTGGTTGTTAATACAGTATGAACTACTTGCCAATACAGCTGTCGATAAGAATGTTTTATTTCAAAATTAGAAGAATAATGTGGGGTTAAATCAGCATTTAAAATAAACAACTCACGTAAAACATGGCTTTCTGAGGCATTATCGGGAGATACTGGGGGCATTTCGCTAGCGTACTGATTTAATCGCTCAGCTTGGCGTAATATGTTTTCCATAAAACAATTAAATTGTTTGGCTAATTTATCGCGTTCGAGCCTATTAAAATCAAAAATACTTTTTTCATCGGATGAGGACAATATATTTAGCCAAATATTCATCTGTTCAGCAAATGGAGTAACCATATTAACCGGCAAGGAAATCGCTGTTGGTAAACTCTCTACATATTGAATTGGTGATAGATCTGAATCAACTGAAGTAGGTAGTAAATCATGCATTACTGTAATTTTTTTCAGGCGCTCATATAAAATTTTGGCTATGTCGTGTGTAAATTGCTGGTAATTACCTTTTTCACCAAAACTGATGTTGTTGAATGATTCAATATAAAGATACTGAGCTAATTCCATTTTAGTTTTGTTGTCTATTATATCTATAGGGAGTTGCTTGAGAGCCGTAGTGACTATGTCAACTAGTAGATCTTCATCTACTTGCGCTAGCAATTTGCTCGCTTGTCCCGCTATTGCAGGAAATAGTCCCTTGATTTTCTTATAGTTTAGAAAATAACCTTTAGTGTATCCTTTGGGATTGAACCATCCTTGATATTCAAATGGGTTCAATAACTCTTCATTATTTTGGGGGTGGCCGAAATAACGGAATGCGGCTCCCCAGTCAATACGGGCAAATTGAATAAATGCCATTTCAATAGCTGAAATCACATCCAGGCACACGACATTGCCGCTATGAACGCTGTTATCACCAAAAAGCAAAGACATCATCAAAGCGGTAGGAAGACCAAAATATTGTTTTAATTGGGTGAGTAGTATGTAGTATTGTGGGCCACAAAACATTTCAGTCAGTGGATCTCTGTCTGAGCCATCTCTATAGCCAGTTCCAATGATTTTATATAATTCTTTGAATGAGATTTTAGGCTGAATCAGTCCGTAGCTACCATCTTCGAATTGAATGAGATCGGCCGCGATTAAAGAGTCGTGATAAATTTTGTCAATTAATCCCCGTTGCTTAAATTGTTGCAGCAATAAACCGGCGAACAATTCGGTGAATAATTCTTTAGGATCTTTGGGTTTTTTGATGAAAAATTCAAATCCATTGGGATCGCGATAAAAACCATCTACCTCGCTTTGATTTTTACCCGCCTTTTTATCTTTGAATTTGGTGAGTACCTTACCTTTATAAATTAGCATTCCTAGCTCTAATAAGGTTTCCTTTATAGTTCATTTTTATCATTTATTACTCTTTTAAGAAAGTTTTTTAACATGGAGATATCCTGGATGACCGTTAAAACTTAGCTTTGTATCTAGGCTATAATTGCTTACTCTGAAATAATATTCATGTCATAATCTTTTGCAAAAAATGAAAAGGAATTTCTATGACAAATCCATATCAGCGCATCGCGTTATATTCTTCTCTTATTGCTTCATCGATTAGTTTTGCTGCAGATAATTTAGGCGGATTTAAAGAGCCGACTGAACTGACACAGCAAAAAAATGCGGCAATGGCCCAATCACTTCCTTTTGCTGCTCAACAAGATTTCGCTGACGCAACAAGGGGATTTATAGCGACCAATGAAGGACAAGTGATTAAAAAAACGAACGAAGATCGGGTGATATGGGATCTCAATTCTTATCAATTCATTAAAGGCGAAAAGCCTCCTGCATCAATTAATCCCAGCTTATGGCGTCAAGCAAGACTTAATATGAATAATGGCCTGTACAAGGTCACTGATAGGATTTATCAAATTCGTGGTTTTGATTTATCAAATATGGATATTATCGAAGGTAATACAGGTTTAATTATTGTAGATCCATTAATTAGTGCAGAAACTGCCAAAGCAGGTTTGGATTTATACTTTAAACACCGACCTAAAAAGTCGGTTGTTGCAGTGATTTATACGCACAGTCATGTGGATCACTATGGCGGGGTTAAAGGTATAGTCAATGAAGATGATGTGACGAAGGGTAAAGTAAAAATTTATGCGCCGAAGGGATTTCTAGAAGAGGCCGTAAGTGAGAACGTTTATGCGGGTAATGCGATGAGTCGTCGTTCGTTTTATATGTATGGCACTTTTCTACCCCGCGGAGAAAGAGGCCAAGTCGATGCCGGATTAGGTAAGACTACTTCAACGGGTACAGTCACTCTTATTCCGCCAACAGATGAAATCAAGCAAACTGGAGAAATAAAAAATATTGATGGAATCGATATAGTATTTCAAATGGCACCTCATACTGAGGCGCCAGCAGAAATGTTAATGTATTTCCCGCAATTCAAAGCATTATGTGCGGCGGAAGATGCAACGCATACCTTACATAATCTTTATACTTTGCGCGGTGCCCAAGTAAGGGATGCTGCTTCTTGGTGGAAAACGTTAAATGAAACCATAGAATTATTTGGTGATAAGACCGAGGTTGTATTTGCGCAACATCATTGGCCCATGTGGGATAACAAGCGCGTTGTGGAGTTTCTCGAGAGTCAGCGTGATTTATATAAGTTTATCCATGATCAAGCATTACGTATGCTCAACCAAGGATTTGTGATGACTGAGATTGGCAACATGATGCAATTACCACCGGAGCTTGCCAATAAGTGGTATAACCGTGATTATTATGGTTCCGTAAGCCATGATGCTAAGGCGGTGTATCAACGTTATTTGGGTTGGTATGATTCTAACCCAGCGCATCTTGACCCGATTATGCCCGTAGAATCGAGCAAAAAATATGTTGAGTACATGGGGGGAGCTGATGCAGTCATTGAAAAAGCCACAGAAGCATACAACAAAGGGGAGTATCGGTGGGTTGCTGAGGTGATGAATCATGTGGTATTCGCCGATCCTAATAATAAAAAAGCACGCGATTTGGAGGCTGATGCTTTTGAGCAGTTAGGTTATCAAACTGAAAATCCAACATGGCGTAATGAATATTTAATGGGGGCATTTGAATTGAGAAATGGGGTGCCTAAGATTCTCAGTTCATTTAGTTCTTCTTCTTCGGATACTATTCGCGCTATGCCTATGGAAATGTATCTCGATTATTTAGGAATGCGTTTGGATGGCCAAAAAGCGCAAGGTAAGAAAATGAGTATCAATTTAAGCCTCACGGATAAAAATCAACAATACGCGATTAAATTGCAAAATTCAGTACTGATTTATACCGCGAATAAAAAATTGGATAATGCGGATGTTAGTGTTTCTTTACCGCGAAATGTATTAGATGCCATTAATCTGCGTGAGACTACTCTGGATGATGAGTTAAAGAAAGGTACAGTGAAAATTGATGGGGATAGAAATAAACTAAGCGAGTTACTCGATATGCTGGTTGTATTTCAACCGACATTTAATATTATCACGCCGAATGAGCAATGAAAAATTTTTTTATGAAAAGGTAGGTTGGGTCACTTTGATTCAACCTGCTTAATAGCCTTGATGACAGCGCTAAATCTTAATGTTGGATCAAAATAACCCAGAGGCGTCAGGACTAAGAGAGGAATACCTTAGACCTTCTCCCTAACCCTCTCCCGCGATTTAGTATCTATTTTAAATCATAATCCCTTTCGTGGGTGAGGGAACTTTTCGTGCCATAGAAGTATTATTCTCTATCATATTGACTCCTTATCCTGACGGCTCTGGGTCAATATGATTCAGCCTCTTGAACCTTTTTTCGGTACGTGTAGGCTTAAAATATTTCAAGTTGTTTAAAAAAGAAAATATGTTAAAATGGTTTGTTTTTTGACCGGGATGATTATGAGAAAGTCTATTTTTTCCCCTGTTAAACATCAAGTTTCGTTTAACGAATACATGCAAGAAACCCTGATAACAGCTAAGCGAATTAGAGAAGTCGCTCCAGGAAAACAACCAATAAAAGCGTGTCGATTCGTCAATAAGAACCGCGTATAGTCGGCTTCTTTCTAGTAGTAGCCGCTTTATTTCGTCCAGCCTATTAGACCTCTTTCCAAAGTCTACTGTTGTGGGAAATTGCTTCGTCAATACAGTGTTTGAATCCTCTTGTATTTGCGTGTGCTCCGTGTCTTTCCGTACTACAGTGAGTTTGGAATGATGTCTATTTTAGGCTGATGCGATCGATTGCTCACTATCACTTTGGTTCTAAGTCTTTTGGGATGAATGAGTAGTGAACCATTATTTATATAAAGAATAATTTATTAGGAGAATCATATTTATGTTAGATCAAGATGCATATGAACAAATCAGTCGTGTGTTTGATGAGTGGGAGAGGGCGCGTCTACAGCAACCAAATCCAGGGCCTCAATTGACTCTTGATTATGATGACGTATTGATAGACGTAGAAAAACTATCAGCGAAGGAAGAGGATTCTAGGGGTTTAAATCAAACTCATAACACCATGGGAGCTAATTTATATGATTGGCATATAAATTGCGGTGTAGTCGGAGTAGTACATGCTGAAAATCTTTATTCAGAAACAAGGCAAAAATCATCCTCAATGGTTGTAAATCAAAGTAACAATCCTCCAGGAGCTAATTTTTATTCTTGGGCGAGAAATTCTGATGCTGTTCGAGTAGAGAGTTCTGAAGAACGTTATTCAAAACACAGTAAGGCTGCTGGGGTGCAAAAGACATCTCAGAAAAAAAGTTCTAAACTTGTAAGTCAAAGTAAGGGGACTGAAGGGGGGAAATTATATTTTTGGAATATGAAGTCTAATAAAATTCTGGTGGCGAGTACTGAATCACTTTATCCGAGAGTTAAGCAATTTACTAAAAAGTGGGAACTTTTGGCGAGTGAGCCAATTCCTGAAAATTCTACATCGACATCGCAAATGATGACCGGAACTGCTGACCTAAATAAGGGCAGTACTGCTACAGGAGCATCTTCGGGGATGTTTGATCAGAGGCCTACCAACTCGAGAACTAATCCAAGTGATAATCAGGAAGGAAATGAGTCTACTTCAAGCTTTTCCTCTTCTCTGTAGCAGACGTAGTTAGATTAAGGATCATAGGTTTCTAATTGAGCCATCGATCGTTCACTATCATCTTGGTTACAAGTCTCTTGGGATGATTGAATAGTGAACCATTTTATATAAAAAATAATTTATTAGGAGAATCATATTTATGTTAGATCAAGATGCTTACGAACAAATCAGTCGTGTTTTTGATGAGTGGGAGAGGGCGCGCCTACAGCAACCTAATCAAGAGCCTCAATTGACTCTTGATTATGATGAGGTATTGAGAGACTTAGAAAAACTACAAGCTAACGAAAAAGATTCTGATGTTGTACGAGTAGCGCTCTCAGCTGAGCGTTATAATGACAAGCCGGTTGCTGGGATACAAAATCCATCTAAGAGAAAAAGTTCTAATGTTGTAAGTCAATGCACGGGATCTCAAGGCGGGAATTTATATTTTTGGGATAGCAACTTTAATCGAACTCGGATGGTGAGTGCAGGGGACATTTACCCCAAAATGAGGCAATCTATTCATACGTGGAAACGTATGGATAGTGGGCCTAATCAGACAAGTTCCGCATCGTCATCGTCAAGAATTGCTGAAACTGATGTTGATAGCAAGCAAAATAAGAGAAGTACTGCTACAAGATCGTCTTCGGGGATCTTTGATAAGAAGTCTGCCAAATCGAGAACTAACCCAAGTGATAATGAGAAAGGAAAAGAATCTAATTCAAATTGCTCACCTTCTATGTAGCCGGCGTAGTTAGTTCGGGCAACAAATGCCCGAACTAACTACGTTAGATTAAGGGCAATGGGTTTCTAATAATTGTCTTTTTGCCATTGATTGGAACAGACCTTCTTCTTGCATTAATTTCTTATAAGTTCCTTGCTGAATAATTTTTCCTTGCTGCATGACAATGATAGAATCCGCCTTTTCTATAGTACTTAATCTATGAGCAATAATGATTCGCGTTATTTTTAATTGCTCCAAGCTATGAATCACTATCGATTGGGTGATATTGTCTAGGGCGCTTGTTGCCTCGTCAAATAATAAGATTTTTGGTTTTTTTGCCAAGGCTCTGGCAATTAAGACGCGTTGGCGTTGCCCTCCAGATAAAGAACCTCCCCGTTCAGAGATAATGGTATGCATTCCCATGGGCATCTTACGAACATCATCCGCTAATCCGGCCATTTCTGCCGCATACCAAGCATCTTCTTGAGTCAGAGAACTAAATCCTACAATATTTTCGAAAAGTGTTCCTGGCATTAAAAAACTACCCTGTAAAACGACGCCGCATTGTTCGCGAACACGTTGTATATTTAATTGTTTCATATCATGATCATCAAACAAGATAGTCCCATGGTTGGGCTTTTCAAATCCGAGTAACAGCCTGATTAATGTGGATTTTCCTGATCCTGATGGTCCGGTAATGGCGACATATTGACCTGGTTCAATAATAAAAGACACGTCTTGAATGATCGCTTGTTCTTTAGGTGAATAAGAAAAACTTAATAGTTCCGCCTCAAGCTTACCAGCCAAAATACCTGGGTCTTTTTTTCCAGTATGAATTTCGGGTAAGTTTTCTAGTATGGGCATAGTACGTTTTATGATAGGAATGCTATTAATAACAGTACTCATTGTATTAGTTAAACCAAGTACTCCCGCTGTCAATTGACCTAAAGCGGCATTGAATGCGATAAAAATTCCCACACCCAATTGGGTATCGCGATTAAGAAATTGCGCGAAAATGATTAAAGACAGTAAGGGCATTGCTAAAGCATTTAAGCTGGATAATAAAGCGTTATACCAATGTGTTTTAAAATGCTCTTTCTTTATTTGGCTGTTTTTTATTCCCCATAAGGAAAAAGCTGTTTTTTCTCGGCCGGAGGTTTGGATTTTGCCAATTCCTGCGAGCAATTGAATAACTAAACCAGACAGCTCACTACTAAGTGAAACAACCAATTCATAGAGAGAGAACTGTTTGAAGCTAATGAATACAGTATAAATGGAGATAACTGCCAATACAGCCATAGCGGTTAAAGCCAGCATGGCGTCATAATAGAATAATAGAATCAAACTGCAGACAGAAAAAACGCCACTAAGCAAGGTATTGATTACTACTCCAGCCATGATATGCCGTACAGAACTAGTAGACATCGCTCTTTGTATCAAATCGCCGGTACTAAATTGACGAAAAAAACTGGCTGGCAGACGGATCAATCTATCCCAAATAGCAAGCTCTAGATTTAAGTTTAATCGACTGCCTATTCGTAGTATGGTGATCGCACGAACCAGTTCGAATAAACTGGCAGAACAAGCGGCAATTAACAAGGCCCATGTGATTTGCTTTAGCTGAGCTATAGTTCCAGAAGGCACGACTTGTTCAAATAAAACACCAGTAAACCAAGGGACGGCTAAACTCAATACAGCGGCCATCGATCCTATAAATAATAAGCGCCACAGGTCACCTTGGCAGCCCTTGAACGCAAAAACTATTAAGTCTTTTACTGTCAGTGCTTTTTGCGGTAAGGGACAATAGAGTAACCATGCTATAGGTGAAAATAATTGAGCCTCTTTTCGTGATAATTTTTTCTTTATACCCCGATGAGGATCATATAAGGTTAAGCCACGACCAAACTTGGGAAGTGCTAGATAAAAATGGTTTTCACCGTCCTTTCTTAGTAATAAAGGATTCGTTGTACCAAGCCACCAAGTATCTTTGAGTTCTACTTGACGCACTTGCATTCCCGTATTCTGGCTTATCTCTTCTATCTGTTTAATGACAATATTATCTTGTAAGGATAAATGATAAAATTGTGCTGCGGTTTGAACACAAAATTGCAAAGTATCTTTTTTTTCCAGAAGCACATCAGACGAGCCTGGTTGTAAGACTGAAAGCATGTGTTTGTATGCGCGTTGAAGAAGGTTATTTTCATTTTTCTTTCTTTGCTGACGGTTCTGTAGTTCCTTTTTTTGAATTAATTGAATTGCTTTAAGCAGTAGGGGATTAATTTTTTGATAAAATTTTAAAATTTCATGGTGTAATTGGTGTTCTTGTGCTGATTTATCAAGTAATAATTCTTTAGCATAATGAATTTTATTAGCGCGCAGAAAGCTAAGAAAATGCTCCTCCCATTGAGCAAGCGCTTCACGCTGTTGGGGCGCTGTGACGTTATCCCACGTTAATGGGGTAAGTTTTGCATGATAGGAACAGGATGCGATGAGCTGAATGTTTTTAGTTGTAATTTCTTTTAAGCCGATTATGAGTTCTCCTGCATTCCAATGCCCTAGCAGAAAACGTCTTCCTCGAGCATTCCCTCGAGTGCGTACCATAAACACATCTATTGACCCAGAACTTATTTCAAAATGCTCAGGCATTTCAAGCAAGTTAAATTCATTGGATGAAGGAATTGGTGATTCGTGTTGAGTACTCATCCCTATGCCTCATTGGATAGTAGTTGATAATAAGTACCATGCATGTCTAACAATTGTTGATGAGTTCCACGCTCGATGATTCGTCCTGCATCAAGAACAATAATTTCATCTGCGTCACGGATAGTGCTCAAACGGTGTGAGATAAATAATGTGGTACAACCTAATTGTCTTAGATGGATATCGATAAGCAGTTCGGTATGGGGATCAAGAGCTGACGTTGCTTCATCTAGTATTAAAATACTTGGTTTCTGAAGAATAGCTCGAGCAATTTCAAGACGCTGACGTTGACCCCCACTAAAATTAGACCCACCCTCCGTCAGCATACTTTCATAGCCCTGTTCACGTTCTCCGGCAATGATGTCGTGCATGAGCACCGCCTGAGAGGCGCAAACTATTTCTTCATCGCTAATTGTTGTGTCCCAAAGAGTCAAATTGTCTTTAATCGTGGCATTGAATAAATTGATTTCTTGATCTACGCTCGCTATAGAATTGACTCTGATGTCGTGCGGAATCTGATTGAGCTCCATCCCATCCATCAATATTCTACCAGTCCACGGCTCATAGTAGCTTTGTAACAATTTACTAATAGTCGATTTACCGCTTCCAGAACTGCCCACTAAGGCAATTCGTTGCCCTGGTTTAATTTCTAATGAAAAATCAATAAGTAGAGGTTCTGCTAAAGGACTATATCCAAAGGTCACTTGGTCAAAGATAATGTGGCCTAGTAACTTATGTTTTTTTACATCTGATAGATCTTCTTTCTTATGATAACGTGTTGCCAGCTTATGAGAGGTAATATCTTCTATGGTGAATAAATCTGCCGAGGCTTCTTGCACCCTGCCTGCAAGCCTAACTAGCATGTCAATGGGGTGGCTAAAATTGTGGTATAACATTTGAAAAGCAATGACCATTCCTATGGTCATTGCTCCTTGGATCGCTAGCCATGCACCTAAACATAAGATAGCGGAATTGGTTAGCAAATTCAGCGCTTGGGGTAGGGCGGAGATGCAATCTCTGGTCCATCCTAGTTGTTGCTCAGCACTCATGTAATTGGTATGCATTCCGCTGAAACGATGAAAAAAATCTCCTTCAGCTCCCGAAGCTTTATAAGTCTCTATCATTTGTAAACCACTAACGGCGGTACTCATGAGACTATTTTTTGCCTTTGTCTCTCTTTGACTTTCGCCGGAGCGTCGTTGGGCAATAAAAATCAAGACTATGGCATTTATCGCGGTGCTTATTAGAACTAAAAGAGTCAACGGAATGCTTAATAACAATAAAATAAGTAAATAAATGACCGCTAAGAGTAAGTTAACAACATTGGTGCCAAACTCTTGGGAGACCAAATTGGCTACTGAATCACATGACTGAAAGCGGTTAAGAATATCGCCAAGATATCGTTGATTGAAAAAAGACATGGGCAGTCTAAGTAGTTTCCAGAAGAAATTGGCACCATTGATCAGGGCTATCTTGATTTCCAACCGACCGAGCATGATTTGTTGATACCAAGTGAGTACGGCGCTAAAAAAGGCAGCAAGGGCCAATGCCAGTAATAAGGGTTTTTGCCAGTGCGCTAATTGTTGGACAAGAATTTCATCTATGAAAATTTTAATTAATCCAGGGATAGCAATACCAGGAATCGCTAAAGATAATGTGACAAGAATAATAAATCCGACTGCCTCTTTAGACTGATTTAATTTATTGATTAAATTAGATAATAGTTTAGGTTTATTACCTGATTTTTGGAACTGCGGACCTGGCTGTAACTCAAGAAAAACACCTGTAAACCCTTGATCAAATTCTTCCCAGTTTAAGATACGTCTTCCATAGGCAGGATCGTTGACATAAACCTGATTCTTGGTAGTTCCTTCTAAGACGATAAAATGATTAAATTCCCAGTGAATAATTGCGGGTAAATGAAATTCGTTTATTTCTTCCGGCTCAATGCTGTAAGCATTGACTTCCATTCCGTGTTTTTCTGCTGCTTTGAAAATATTATCTGCCCTACTACCATCACGTGATACGCCACAATCAGTACGTAATACATCTAGGGAAATCCAGCGTCCATAAAATGCCAGTACTATAGCTAGAGCCACTGCGCCACATTCAACGGCCTCCATTTGCAAAATAATAGGTGTTTTTTTTATTTGTTGAAACATAGTCCTTAATCAACCCCTAAAATTTGTTTGAGTGAGGGAATAAGCAATGTTATGGGCGCTTGCGTTTTAGTGATGATATTCGCTGTGCATAAGGTACCATTAGTAATAGCCATATTGGGCCCATTAGATGTAGTCCACTTATAGCCGCTTAACGTATTGGCTTCAATTAAATTAACGCGCACATAGAGTTGCGGTCCGGCTTGAGTAAAATTTTCTACTAATTTTTCATTAGCTAATACGGACATCATGCTGCGTTGGCTGCTTGGGAAACGAGAAACGGATTCTACTACACCTATTATGCTGCCATATTCTTGCTTTTTAACTGTTTGCGGTACTATTTGCGCTATCATTCCCGGAACAATTTTTTTCCCCATACCTGCTGGGACATAAATTGCAGCATCGACATGTTCCGAATTAGGTTCTATATCTAAAATTTTGTCGCCAGATTGGACGAGCTCTCCTGGTTTTCCAGTAATATTAATTATTTCACCATCTACAGGGCTGGTAATAACGCTATTAAGTTTCAACTTTCGTTGTGATATAGCAAGATCTAGTTGGGCTTGTAATATTTTAAGATTAATATCTACTAAACGTTGTCTATTGGTTTCAGCTCTACGATTAAACTCAACGGTACTTTCCATCATTTTTCTACTAATTTCAGCTCGGCTTTGCAATTCTTTGTAGTAATCGCTTTTCAGATCCGCTAATTCTTGACGAGATACTACTTTATCTACCAGTTTTTCACGTTCATCTAGTGCCTTCTTTAAGTATTGCAAATGAAGGTCGGCATTTTTTAAATCATTAGCCCAATTTTTCTGTAATTCTTCATTATTTTTCTGTTCTAATTTGAGGTCTGTATCTATAAATTGCTTTAAATGTTGTTGTTGCTGTTGCAACGAACTTAATATTTGTTTTTGGTTTTCAGCTTCTAATGAAAGTAGGGGGAGGTTTAGTGTGGCAAGTTGTTGTCCCTTTTTTACTACATCACCTTCGCTAACATTGACCGTGAGCAATCTTCCTGACGACTCTACAACCGCATCATAGATATTCTGACCTCTATTAATTAAAATGCCATTACCTGATATGACGGTATTAATATGCCCCCAGATAGACCAAGCAGCAATCATACTCAGTAATAAGATTAATGAGATTAGTATAATCCAATTTTGGGGCGAGACAATTTGAAAAACGTTATTGAGTTTTTCTGGATTGTTTAATTTTAAAAGACTTTTTTTGCGAAATAATTTATCCATAATTATTTAACATACCATGTTCTATTCAATTTAAGTATATCTATGTTTTGACATTTTTATACCCTAACCAAAATTAAATTATCTGGAAATGGAACACTTTTTTGATTGATGCCTTTTACTTCTCAGAGGTCTATTTTTATTTACCCCCAACAGTGTTCATTTATTTGCCTATACTTATATAAGTGTAATTAATTTATTTTTTTAGGAGTGATTATGAAAAAATCCAGCAAAGCACGAAGAAAAAAAACTAAAAAATTGTCTTCTGAAGAATTAAATAATGTTTCTGGAGGGAATAGTACATCCCACTCTAGTAGTCGGATCCGAGATGGAATTGGGATAGCGATTCCTGAGGGAGTTACTGTAGTTGAGCAAATTCCCCGTCGTTCTCGTTAAAAGATTGAGCTGGTTTCATTATATAGACTTAAACTTGTAACTATCTCATTTGTTGTAGGAGTTATTATGAAAAATCCGAGCAAAGCACGAAGAAAAAAAGCTAAAAAATTGTCTTCTGAAGAATTAAATAATGTTTCTGGAGGGAATAGTACATCCAATTCTAACAACCGGACTCAAGATGGAGTTGGGAAAGTAGTTTCCGGAGGGTCCACAGTAGTTGATCAATTCAGACGTCGCTCCAGTTAAAAGAGCGTTCTGATTATCTATACTTAAATTTGTAACTATTTTGTTCATTGTAGGAGTTATCATGAAAAATCGCAAAAAAGGACGAAAAAAGACGGATAAAAAATTATCCTCTGAAGCATTAAGTAATGTGTCTGGAGGTAATAGAGGGACAAATGCTGGGCAGGAAATCAGAGAGAGTATTGAGAGAAGTGCCCCTGCAATGAGAGAACTTCTAGAACGTTTTCATAATAGGAACCGCTCTAGTTAGTTGAACGCTCTGGGATTGTTTTTGCGAAGGCAATTATCTTGGTTGTTTTGATCTGTACACTATTCAAACTCAACAAGAGATAGATCAGTATGGCTAATTTTTGTGAGGATCTCTCAGGAATATAGCGCGTTACGTCAGCATTGGGGGAGTAAACGCCAACGGCTGCTAAAAAACTATCGGCTGAGGCACTGACTAGTATGCCTGGTGGTAATATATTTTGATATTCCTAAGTGTGAGTGTGGATGAATAGAAATGATCATATCGTTTATATTGAGCTCATATAATTTATAAAAATTGTTTTTTCTGAAATAATATTTGTTTTGATGTGCTAAATTTAGGATAATAGACCCTTTTTGAATCTAAAAATCATATGCCATCAAAATTGCTTACAATTAAAGTGTTAGAGGAGCTCGTGCATACTGCCGAGTTAAATCTGGAAGGCCAAACGGCAGACTATATTCCAGAGCTTGCCAATGTTGATCACGACTTGACAGCAATTGCCGTTCACCCTTTAGGTGAACCCGCGCTCTCTTATACCAATAACCCACTTCAGCCTGTAACTTTGCAAAGTACGTCCAAGATGATTCCTTTGATTGGATTACTTGAAGAGGTTGGGGTAGAACAATTATTTGAATGGGTTAAAGTGGAACCTTCTGGTGATGATTTCGCTTCAATTACCCGCTTAGAGCGTTTTGGCCCAAAACCATCTAATCCTATGTTAAATGCCGGTGCTATCGCCCTATGCTCCTACATTCCAGGTAAAGGCGAGCAGAAATTTGGGTGGTTAGAGCATTGGGTGCAAAAATTATTTAACCAGCGCCTTAATATTAACCCTTTGGTTTTTGCTTCTGAAAAACGAACCGGCAATCGTAATCGTGCCCTGGCGTATTTGTTACAAAGTAGGAACAATCTTGGAACTGACGTGACGGAAACACTCGATTTGTATTTTGCATTATGTTCTTATGAAGCCATGTTAGAGCAGATGCTTTTTTTGCCTACGCTATTAGCTAATGGCGGAGTAAATTCAGAGAGTGGTGAACAAGTTATCTCTGCTGAAACCTGTAAAATCACCTTAGCCATTATGGCAACGTGTGGATTATATGATGAAACGGGAACCCATATGGTGAAGACCGGAATGCCGGCTAAAAGCGGTGTGTCTGGTTATACTATTGCTGTTGTTCCCGGTAAAGCAGGTATTGTCGTTTTAAGTCCAAGAGTTAATGCCAAGGGAAACAGCATACGCGGGGAGATCATGTTAGAAGGTCTTTCTAAAGCGATGAATTGGCATTTTGCATTACCGTAAGGGTAAGCTACGAAGGGTACTTTTGCGAAGATTGGCGATGATGACATTGCTCGCATTCTTGGCAGCTATCGACCAGACAACCGACAGCGACATAATCCCCGTTTTATAACTAACATTGGGGCCAGTCTCGGTAACAAGGCCAACAATCTCATGACCGGGGACAATAGGGTATTGTGTTCTGCCCCAGTCATTGCGTGCTGTATGTAGATCTGAGTGACACACGCCGCAGTATAAAATTTCAATAGCTACGCCATTGGAGCGTAAATTGCGCCGTTCAAAGTGAAACGGGAGCTGGTTGAGTGTGCTGCATATCCGATAGTTTTCATGATTCAATCTCCTTGAGGACAACTTATTGGCCAACTAATTTTTGCAATTCCGCAGGATAACGATCACCTTGAATGGTAATTTTTGCTGTTGCGTCTTCGATCTGTTGCAACTCTTCTGCAGTTAATTTCAGTGTTGCAGCGCCAAGATTTTCTTCAAGCCTGTCGATTTTGGTAGTTCCAGGTATAGGTACTATCCAGCTTTTTTGTGCTAACAACCAGGCTAGGGCAATTTGTGCGGGAGTAGCTTCTTTGGCTTTAGCAATTTTTGCTATAAGAGCAACTAGTTCTAAATTGGTTTTTCTATTTTCCTCAGCAAATCGGGGAGATCTATTACGGAAATCATTGGCAGTAAATTTTGTGTTTGCATCTATCTTTCCCGTTAGAAAACCTCTACCCAGCGGGCTAAACGGTACAAAACCTATGCTTAATAGTTCAAGAGTTGGCAAAATTTCTTTTTCGGGTTGTCGCCACCATAGAGAATATTCGCTTTGTAGCGCGGTGATTGGTTGAACGGCATGGGCGCGTCTAATACTTTGCACTCCGGCCTCAGACATACCAAAGTGTTTTACTTTTCCTTCGGCAATTAATTCTTTGACCGTTCCAGCCATCTCTTCAATTGGTACATTAGGATCAACACGGTGCTGGTATAAGAGGTCAATCCTATCGGTTTGTAGTCGTTTTAATGAATCTTCAACCACTTGGCGAATGCGTTCTGGTCTACTGTCCGCACCTTTTGCAGAATTACCCTCTTTAAAGCCAAACTTCGTAGCAATGACGACCTGATCTCGGATTGGTGCTAGAGCCTCTCCTACAATTTCTTCATTAGTGAAGGGACCATAAGCCTCTGCCGTATCAAAGAAGGTAACACCCAGCTCGAAGGCTCGACGAATCAAGGCTATTGCTTCATTTTTGCTGACACCAGCCCCATAACCAAAGTTCAATCCCATGCATCCGAGGCCGAGGGATGATACTTCCAGGCCGCTAGTTCCAAGTTTACGTTTTTGCATTGTGTTCTCCTTTCAACAATTCGCTGCATTCAAAACATTCTGTATCAAATTATATAACCTGAATAACTGATAATCTTGCCTATAGCTACGATATTTATGCCTATTTCTCTTAGTTTGTAACTAAAGACGTCATGTCATCCAATACCCTCTCCCGCGATTTATTATCGATTTTTAAATAAAATTACTAGCGCTGACGAGGGCTGAGATATCCCCCATATTGATTAAAGATCGAATTACCGTGGCTTGAGGATGGTATCTACAAGAGGAGTAATGGTTAGTTTAAGCCCAAGAAATAGACTCGATTAAATTTCCTTTTTAACCACTTCATTGAGGAATTAGAGGTGATTTAATAATGCAACGTGTGGATACCGTGGCCAAGCCACGGTAATTCGAGAGAATTATAATTCCGTGGCGATACCTCAGGGGCGAGAAGATTTTTCGTGCTATCGATGTATCCTTTTTATCGCCACACCGCTCCTGGGTTACACGAACGCTGCGCCCAGGCTATATTGTCCCAATGGCACTACCTTAAGAAAAGGAAGAAAAAATCGTAGCCCGTATTAGTGCAGCATAATACGGGAATACCCTGGCTCAGTGCACTGAAATCCCGGATTACGCTGCGCTCATCCAGGCTACAAAAACTTAAGGTAGCGCCATTGGGCTATATTGTCCCGCGCTCTTATCCGAAATGGTAACTGGATGGCCATGAAGATTAGAGAGAGGAGAAAAGCCAACTCATTTGTCCGTTCAAAAAGTTGTTTAAATAAAACCAGTAGATCCTTCAGGCGAGAGGGTTAAACTATGTTGTAACAGCGTCCAGTTATCCTAATAGAAGAATCAAATTAAATCCTACAACTTAATATTTCGATAAGATTTACTGATTATAATGGGGGTTAAAAGAACTATATTGCCAGTAATTAGTCATTTTCATGTATTGATAGTAACAAGATATCTCATCAACTGAAGCGACAGGTCAATATGAAGTGCTCTTTACCGATCAATATTAAGACTAACCAGGTATTAAATATGAAAAATTCTCTCTATTGGCTGATTGACAAATGCTATGACTTCATGAAATCAGAATTCATACTATTTCCAAGAACTTCTTTATCTAATGAAAATTATTACATGCTTGTACCTAGAAACCGAGACAGAAGTAAAATCAGTACGGAGATGGGGGAGCTTACCGCAATAGGTTACCACATTACAGTCTATGATCAGATCAGGAAAGACGTTAAAAACTCTACCTTTCATATTACCATTAGCTTAATTGATGAAAATAAAAATAGCTATGTTGCAAGGATCTATTACAAAGACTTTGGTAAGTATCTCTTTAGTACTATTAAAGATAGAGAACATAATCTTGTTGACATTGGTCCTCAAGACAATCTATTGAAATTTGGAGACGATAACATAGCTCTCTTTGTTACTATGATTTTGGATTTGAAAAAAGATTATGATGAGCGATATCAGTTATTGGCTGATGGGGCCATTCAACTGAATGGCGCTCTAAGCAATATAACGAATCCCCCTTTGTTACGAAAAAAACTCCTGGATTACAAAAAAGGATTGCAAGATATTATTAGTCATATTGAATCTGGGACCTTATTCAATCAAGAGCATTCAGGTGAATTGGCTATTTATAAGGGTTTTCTAAGCGATACGGAACATGAGTTACGTGAAATGGAAGCTAAAACGTCACATCGCAAAGAGGTTCAAAAAGCAGAGAAGAATTCTAAAGTTGTTACTATTAAACAAACGGAATTAAGCCAAGTAACGAAGACGTCTCAACCTGGTCTATCTGTTTTGGCGGATAGTGAAGCTATTATGGCTCAATCTGAAACAGTTAAAGAAACAACTCGCCCTGGACCTTCTTCTCAGAAGTCAGAGGGGAGCAAGCAGAAAACCAAATTGGTAAGTACTGGAGTAAAAATTAACGAACTAAATAAAGAGCTGGTAGCGATTTTAGGTTCAAAAGATATAGGTGTCCTTGAGCAAGTATCTCGAGAATATGAACTACAAAACAAAAAGTTGGCCCTGCTAGAAAATGACAGCGGAACAAAAAGCAACAAAAAAAGTGAAGGGCAATTGCTTGATACAGTAATTAGGTGTAACCAATTACGAAAGAAAATTAATGGTATGGTCCTTAATGCTTTCAATGATGAAACGGCATATAAAAAACTAGATCGGCAATCTATGAGATCATTGCTGCAACAATGCGATTTAAAAACAGAAGTACTCGTTAAGTTAGCGGTTGAAAGTAATCGGGTGCAAGCCTTGCAGCTATTAATGCAGCTACGAAAAGACATTAATTTAGGGATAAAAACTAAGGAAGAAAAGCAATATCTCTTAGAAATTGCCTATAAGAAAGGCCATTTTGAGATGTTCAAATTCTTATTGGATCATAAGGTTTCTCCTAATATCCTATGCACTAATAAAAAACCTATATTGTTTTCTGCTTGTATGGATGGTCGTGCTAAGGAAATGGAGGCACTTCTAGAGGCAAAAGCAAATCCATTAGCGTTAGAACCCACCGGATTTGCTCCCTTGGGTGCTTTGTTAATGAGAACACAGAAGCAATTGATTAATATTCCGATGGCCAACGTGTTTTTAGCCTATGCTCCTCAAGCAATGGATCAATTGCAAGGAATGAAAGGCGGGGAAAGTACCGCTCTTGCTTATGCTTGTCAGGAGAATATGGCAGATGTAGCTGAATTACTACTGCGGTTTGGAGCTGATCCTAATAAAGTGCGTCATGATGGTCATACTCCTTTAGGTGTTTGCGCCTATAAAGATAATTTTGAATTATTTAAATATGTAGTGGAAAATTCTACAGTCCCTATTGGAGAGGCATTGTCTAATGCTTTGGATTTTGCTGTGCTTTTTGATAAACAGCACTTTATTGAATACATCATGGGATATAGTGAAAAACATCAATTGAACTTATCAGTTCCAATGGTAGATGAGGCTACGAAACGGGTGGAAAAACAAAAACACTCTTATGCTACGGTAATCTCTACTGGAACTAATATCACGAGCTTCTTTTTCCGAAGCTTATATAGTGATGACAGTGATGACAGTGATGACGAAAATTTGCCATCAATAATAATAGAAATGGGCAAGTAATTAAGTTGGATTGTTCTATTTGATACTCGCATGGCTCTATTTTTTATCTGATTGGTGTGTTGCAAGGTGAGATAACCGATTTAATTTTAGATATAACCGAAAAAGGCCTATACTATTTTGTATAGAGATGTTGTACCCAATGGAGACAATATATGAGTACCCCAAGAGAAGACGTAGAACAGCAAGTAAGAAAAAAAGAAGAAGATCTGAAACTTTTTATTCAGCTGCAAGAGAATACTAAAAGAACAGAAAAAGAAGAAGAGGAATATAAGCTACTTTTGGCTGAATACGGCAAACAAATAATTAAAGATCCAAGTATTATAAAAGGGATAAAAAAAGACGACAAAGAAGTCGATTATGTATTGGATAAAATACAAAAAGACGTCTTGCAAAAAATTATCAAAGATTATGAAGAGAAAACCGGTAGAAAAGTAGAAGAAAAAGAAGGACGAACTTGTTTTGCTTTCGGAAGTCAAGATGAGGCCGTCGCGTTCTTTAAAGAGCAAGCGGATCAAGGTCGGCCATTTCAAGTCTACTGTAAAGAGAAAGATCACTGCATCTATTCTGATGGTACTAATTTTGTGCATGGAACTTTGGCTGATGTTGAAGCATATAAGAAGAATGCAGATGATTATAAGATAGGCCCGAATGGGGCTTTAGAGAAAAACGCTCCTCAACAAGAACAAGAACAAGCACAAGAAGCGAACACGACTATGCGCTTGTAATGGTTTTTCGCCATTGTTTCATTTGTAATAATAGATGCTGAGAAAGATTGCTTAAATCACTCTCAGCATTCGTAGTAAAAAACAATTAAAACTCATGTAATTCTAATTCTTCTTTGAAAGCTCATGAATTTCTGCGATATAACCACCTGGGAATTTGACCATAGCTGAAGTACGGTCGCCTGAAGCAAAAGGTGCTACAAGAATGGCTACACCAGCAGCTTGTGCTTTAGCCAGTGTTTCTTTCAAATTGCTTACCTCATAACCTGTCATCTCATGTCCATACGGCCAGGCTAGATGTCCATTTGTAACAATAACCAGCATTTTTCCAAAACCAGATTCAATAGCAACTCGTCTGTAAGGGGTTTGGGGTTGGCCTATTTCTACTCCTGGGGCTTGGGGCTCATCGGCAATGATTTTTCCTTTTGCAAATTGGATAAAGCTTTGAATGAACGTGTTAGCACGATCAGCGGAAACATAGATTCTATTTTCTGGAATTGTAGTTAATGGGTCATAGTTAGGTGGGGTATAATGCCAATAGATTTGCATATTGATACCGCCTGGCCATTGAACAATCGCGTCACGACCTATAGGGTCTGTGAAGGGGGTGACAATAATATCTGCTCCTATATTGCGAGCAGCGGCAATCGCTTCGTCAAAATCGTTCACTAGGTAGCCAGTGCGTTCCGTTCCAAAAGGATAAGGAATGGGTGTTTTAAAACCAAATACAGAAATGGTTCCTGCGGGCGTCAATGCCAGCTGTGACAAGGTTTGACTCGCTGTTGGTGTGACCTGAAAAACACCTTGTTTCGATGTCTTTCCACCAAAAGTAGCAGTGAAACTAGCGACAAAACGATCGAAATCTTCAGGGGCAACATAGACATGAGTGGTGTCATATTGAGGTCCAACCGCATAACCATTTTGAGCGATACCTATTGACCAATAAGCCAACAAGAAAAGAATACCTACTCCTAGTTTAATTTGTTTCATTTGCTGTTCCTTGCAAAGTAAGTAACGAGAATTCAATCTAAGTGTAGGAGATTATAATCCTAATTTTTTTGTTTTGTATTGGGCGTTACCATTTGCTCCTCCGACGCCGTGCTGCGCTTTATGCGCGGCACGGAGATCAAATGTCAACAGCCTCTAAAAAATAGTTTATTTTGTCGTTGATGGTCTATAGTTAGAGAGCATAAGTTTATAGGCTAATTAATACTGTACAAGGACGATCATTATGGATAAAAAAATAGAATTATTGACCCCTAAAAACTGCACCTTATTAATGATTGATTACCAGCCGCAAATGGCTTTTGGTGTCGTAAGCATTGATAGACAATTGTTAAAAAATAATGCTGTTGCCCTGGCTAAGTCGGCCAAACTATTTAACATTCCAACCGTCCTGACTTCAGTAGAAACCGAAAGTTTTAGCGGGTTTGTTTGGCCGGAGTTACTCGATGTTTTTCCCAAAAACGACATTATCGAGCGCACCAGTATGAACTCTTGGGATTCTCAGCAAGTCAGAGAACAGGTTAAAAACACCGGTAAGAAAAAGCTTATTCTCAGCGGTCTATGGACGGAAGTTTGCATCAACATGTGTGCTTTTTCTGCCATGCAAGATAATTATGAGATCTATGTGGTTGAAGATGCATGTGGAGGCACAAGTACAACCGCTCATCAATCTTCTATGAATAGAATGCAACAAGCTGGTGTAGTTCCCGTATCTTGGCAGCAAGTATTACTCGAATGGCAACGTGATTGGGCTAGAAGGGAAACCTACGATGGAGTGATGCAGATTGTCCAGGAACACAGTGGTGCCTATGGTATGGGGGTTGACTATGCTTATACTCTGGTGCATAAACAACCACCACGCAGTGAATGGAATGGCAAAACGGTTAAATAATTAGGGAATAATTAGTTTGCTAAAAATCAGAGTCAAACAAGGAGCGTTTCACTATGGATGTTATTTTTTACAATGGTAATTTTCAAGGTTCTGGAATTAAGGGAAAAATAACCGCGGTTGCCATTAACAATAGTCGATTTGCTCAATTTGGCTCTGATACAGAAATAATAAAATTAAAAACCGCGCAAACCAAGCTGATCGATTTGCAGCAAAAAACAGTGATCCCTGGATTAAATGACTCTCACATTCATCTCATTCGTGGTGGATTGAACTTTAATATGGAACTGAGATGGGATGGGGTATCCAGTCTGCATGATGCCTTATTCATGTTAAAAGAGCAGGCAGAGCGTACTCCTGCGCCACAATGGGTTAGGGTGGTAGGTGGGTGGACTGAATTTCAATTCCAAGAGCGCCGAATGCCAACTTTAGATGAGATTAATGCGGTGTCCAAGGACACCCCTGTTTTTGTCTTGCATCTCTATGATCGTGCCTTGTTAAACAAAGCGGCATTACACGTCATAGGATATGATAAAAATACAAAAGAACTACCGGGAACTTACATTCAGCGTGACAAGCAAGGCAATCCAACCGGTATGTTAATTGCCCATCCTAACGCGATCATTCTTTATTCTACTTTGGCTCAAGGTCCTAAATTAAGCCGTGAAGATCAAACCAATTCAACATTGCATTTTATGCGGGAATTAAACCGCCTTGGTATTACCAGTGTGATTGATGCTGGCGGTGGTTTTCAAAATTACCCAGATGATTATGATGTAATTGGGGAACTTGCTAAAGAGAATAAATTAACAGTACGGATTGCTTATAACTTATTTACCCAAAAGTCAGGCCATGAGTTAGAGGATTTTACTCATTGGACGCAAATCTCTAAGTATCAGCAAGGTGATGAGTATTATAGGCACAATGGTGCTGGAGAAATGCTCGTTTTCTCTGCTGCTGATTTTGAGGATTTTTTACAACCACGTCCTGATTTACCTCCGGTAATGGAGGAGCAGTTAAAACCGGTGGTACGCGTTTTAGCTGGGAATAAATGGCCGTTTAGGTTACATGCCACTTATGATGAGTCTATTGCCAGAGCTCTTACCGTTTATGAGGAAATTCATGCCGAAGTTCCTATAGATACACTTCATTGGTTCTTTGATCATGCAGAAACTATTTCTGACCGTTCCATAGAGCGAGTACAGAAACTGGGGGGAGGGATTGCTATTCAAAACAGAATGGCATTTCAAGGAGAGTATTTTAGTGAGCGCTACGGCAGGGAAAAAACCTTATATACTCCACCAATTAATAAAATCCTTGAAGCAGGAATTCCTGTTGGTATGGGCACTGATGCAACGC
Organism: Legionella fallonii LLAP-10; assembly: GCF_000953135.1. NCBI lineage: Bacteria > Pseudomonadati > Pseudomonadota > Gammaproteobacteria > Legionellales > Legionellaceae > Legionella > Legionella fallonii. The sequence continues at coordinate 699,923 of NZ_LN614827.1, forward strand.
GAGTTTCCAGTTATAACCCTTGGTTATGTCTTTATTGGCTGACTACAGGGAAAACTGTAGGAGGGCAATTGCTTTACAAAGAAGATAACCTCCTTTCCAGAGAAAAAGCTTTAGAGCTTTATACTAAAGGCAGTGCTTGGTTTTCTAATGAGGCAGAAAGCAAAGGTTCTTTTTTACCGAATCAATTCGCTGATTTTGCTGTCCTCTCCCAGGATTTCTTTCAAGTGCCTGATGAGGATATTAAAGATATTTATTCGCTAATGACGGTAGTTGGCGGTGACGTTGTTCATGCTTGTGAACAATTTAATCAGTATAATCCGCCTATTCCTCCGGTGAGTCCTTCCTGGTCTCCTGTTAAATATTATGGGGGGTATCAGCCACGGAAATTGCCTTCGTCAATGATACACTCTCACCATCATCACAAACATCGTCACCATTTTTCTTCCTGTCACAATAATTCTGGTTTATGGGGAGGATGTTTTTGTTGGGCGTTTTAGATTTGCCTGTTATCCAGAGGATCTGGATGGTTTTGTCAGGCAACTTGTTGCACGACCTTGTCCATTTTCGAATTGCCTCGTCGGCATCCATAAATAGTGTAAAACTGAATGGATACCGGCTTTCGCCGGTAATTCGCCTAAAAGAAGCAATAATTCAAGACGGTTGCCACTCTCTTCGTTGGATAAACTTTGAACGATGCATGTTAAAGGGAGATTTCTTTGAAACTATCTGCTAAATGATCAATTAATGTACGCACTTTTACTGGTAAATGGCGTGTGTATTGATAGACTGCATAAATGCCAAAATCACTTTCTTCAAACTCTTCTAATGCAATTTCCAAGGCACCAGACTTTATGGATTCACTAACAATAAAGGTAGGGAGTAGGGTGATACCACATCCAGAACGAGCGGCTTGGTGTAGTAAATCCCCATTGTCTGATAGAAAACTTCCTGTGACTTGTTGCCATGTTTTTTTACCATTAATTATAAAAGGCCAGGATTTGCCCTCAGCTAGATTTAAATAGCTCAAGCAGTTGTGCTCCTTTAAATCACTTGGAGTTTGCGGTTTACCGTGAGTTGTATAATATTCAGGGCTTGCACAAACAACACGACGACAAGAAACAAGCTTTTTAGCAATTAAAGAGGAGTCTTTCATCGGGCCTGTACGTAGGGCAAGATCATAGCCTTCTTCGAGCAAATCAACTGCTCTATCTGATAAATAAGTTTTTATGGTTACCTGTGGATTTTTTCCTAAGTAGGAGGCAATGGCTGAACCTAGATATTGCATGCCGAAACTTAGGGGCGCTGCTAGTTTTACTGTTCCAACAGGCTTTTCAGTCTTATAACGAATGTGACTTTCAATCTCCTCAAGTTCATTCAGAAATTTCTGTACGTATTCCAAATAAATGTATCCAGTCTCGGTTAAGGTTACTTTACGGGTCGTACGGTTAAAAAGAGGAACACCTAAAAATTCTTCTAAATCTTTAACTCGCTTACTAACCACTGAGTTCGCCAGATCCAGTCTTCTGGCTGCTTCAGCAAAGCTGCCTGTGTGTGCGATGGTCTCAAATGCTTGCATGTTGGCTAGTTTATCCATTGTTCTAATTATTCGAATAATGTTGTTCAATGCCAACATATTATCATATTAATTAAAACAATCTATAGTGTAATTAGAGAGACTTATTTTGGTGTAAGGAGATAAGACATGATGATAAAAAGAAACAAAGAGACGCGTGGTTTAACTAATATTAGTTGGTTAAAGAGTAAACACAGCTTTTCTTTTGGCGATTATTATGATCCTGAGCAAATGGGATTTGGTCCCTTACGTGTTATTAATGAAGATCGGGTTATTCCTGGAGCAGGGTTCGGTTTCCATCCTCATAATAATATGGAAATTATTTCTTATGTAGTTAGCGGTCAATTGGCTCACAAAGACAGTATGAAAAATGGCTCGGTGATTAAACCAGGTGATGTGCAAATCATGAGTGCAGGTACTGGGGTAATGCATAGTGAGTATAATGCTTCCAATACAGAGGAGGTGCATTTTTTGCAAATTTGGATTATGCCCAATGTGCGTAATGAAAGGCCTAACTATCAACAAAAACTCTTCTCTCCTGAGGAAATGCATCATTGTTTTCGTGTGGTAGTTTCTCCAAATGGTGAGGAGCAATCGTTAGTGATCAAGCAGGATGCACGTATGTTGGCTGGCCGGTTTGATAAGGGGGAGCATACAGTAGTTCAAACAAAATCTAATCGTCGATATTGGTTACAAATGGTGCACGGTAGTGTGATTGTTAATGAAGAGCGGTTGTCTTCTGGTGATGGTTTGGCTCTAGAGCGTGAGGAGATACTTAATATTGCTTCGGTGGTGGATAGTGAGATTATTCTCTTTGATTTACCCTAGTACTATGTTGACAAGCCAATGCAACAACTGTCTTGAACTGCATCCAATTTTTACTATTACTCTCATCCAGCGTGCAGCGAAGGATCTCTTTTGTCGCAAGGCCCTCTGGATGACTCGTAAGTCAGACAACCAATTGCCCGACAAAATATCTGAGACGGTAAAATGGTCTTTATATAGCGAACTACTCGGATGCAACAAGAGATCTATTCGAGAGCTGTATGTAGTCGCTCTTGCTTCCCTGCAGTGAGCTTTGAACGGGGGCATCAGAACTTAGGCTGTAACACCAATTGATAAGTCACATACTTCTGTTGGATTTTCTGATGAATCTAGTGTTAGTGGCTTAGTGCCTAGTTTTGTACGCATAGATTCTATCATATAGGATTGCATCGTATGCGAACGAGTATGAGTATCCAATAAGAAACGACGCGGTGCGGAGTGGGAGGATTCATTCGCATTGGTTTTGTCGTCTCTATTGAGTGAAAATTCATGGGACTCAGGTTTATCATCAAGAATCTGTTGTTCCGCTTTTGAAAGCGATACACCATCTTTTTGTTTTTGCTTTACCTCTTCCAGGTGCTCGGCCATGAGGGAGGCTATAGATGAAAAACTGTCATGGACTAGATCATCGTCATCATGTTGTTCTGGGTTGGTGTGATTACGTGCCACAGAATAATCTTTACATTCCATTGGAATCCTATCCCATGCACTGGCAGCATCTAAATGCCATCCTTCTAGCCACATGATAGGAGCCAAAAAGAGATACGTCAGACCTACAGCGATATATTTTAACCAGGTTAGAGGATTCCAGGGGTTACTATCGCTTTTAGGCATGATATAACCAATCATTAAGCGAATGAGAGAGCGGTAGGAGCGTTCGTTATATAATTTTACCTCCAATCCTTTATCATGCATGGTGGCCGCAGAGATAGTAGCAATAGCACCTCCTAGACTCATCCCTTCAAACGCTATATTTTCAGGCTTAACACCTAATTCAAGCAGGCGATCAGCTTGTGCAATGGCGTCATTGACCATGTCATTTTGTGTTTTAATCATCCCTTTGCTGTAGTCAACTCCTCGATAATTAAATCCAATAACAGAGCAACCAATATTTTGAGATGAGATATAAAAATCTTTAAGCCAATAGATGTAGTTTTGGTTGCGTGCCATGCATGCAATAATAAATTTTCGTTCCGACATTGGCTTCATCTGTTCTTCTGCATTGGATACTTCTACAGACTCAAGCGTTACACTTTCTGATGGCTCTAGGGTATAAAAATCCAATTTAGTTTTACGAGGACGCTCAAAAAAATCTTGGCCGTATTTTTGACGTATTTGCTCTTTGAAATAGTCTGCTAATTTTTCATCTAGCCTTTCGAGCCCTTTAAGGTGTATGTCTTCAATTGCAAATTGTTTCTCTTTGCATTTATCCTGAGTAGAGCTGCCGTCAAGGAGCTTTCCAATTTCAGCGATGATGGAGTCCACGTGGGACTTATGTTCAGGGTTATCAAATAATAATTTTTGGCGTTTTACTGGGGAGAATGGATTCTTTTTGTCAAAATAACTTTTCGGTGCTTTTTGGGATTTACTAGGAAGCATATTAACAATGACTGTGCCTTTTTCTTTACGATCATCCGTTGTGAACATGACATGAATGGGGTTTTGTAACCTTATTTCATCTGGTCCTAAAGCAACGATGGTAAATGCTCGGCTAAGACTGGAGGGTAAAAATTGACTCAGTTGGGTGAATGGGGCTTTAAAAGAATCAAACCATGATTTTTTGTTAGGTCTTTCAAGGATATAATAGCCTGGCACATGGGTTCTCATATAAATTCGCCTCCAAAGTATATTTTTTGTATGGTGTTTACTCTGCAATGTATTTCATAGACATTTTAAAAGTAGTAATAAGAAGCGCATTATACAGTATTTCTTCATTGAGGTCAAAAAATAAGCACAAATTATTTCTTTTCGCTAAAAAACTTTTAATTTCATTTCTGTTCCTATTTACCCTCATTTTTGTTAGTCAAATTTCGAAATAGGTACTTCATGAAATAATGAGCGAATTGAGTTTCGAGGCAGGTAACAAAGTTATACCGCTGAATTAAGCTCAATTGTTGTTGTGAATGAGCAATTCACAACATAATATGCTCATATTTCAGCGACAAACCCGTTTAATCATTAAAACTTGGAGTTACTTGTCCTTCCCCTATCCTTAGTGAAGAAGAGCGGTCGCACTGACTCTATCTTTATAGTAAGTGTTTATAATGTATCATTTGGTTTGTTGGTTGATCAATGTTTTTGTATCTAAGTCTCTTTGGTTTTTATTTGATCATTTGGTCTATATTGAGTAAGCTAAATTGAATCCTAATGAATCAGAGAGATAACCAATGGGATCCAATTTTGTTGGATCCCATTGGTTGGTTGGGGGGAATCTATCTACCCATAAATAACATGCCTTTTCCTGTCATTGGTTGAGTGTAGACGCCACTATTATATTCTTGCCAGTTTTCTGCAGGTCTGACATGGCATTTTTTTGAAACCATGTGCCATCCTGGTTGATGTTTATAACATGCGGCTTGGATTGGTCCAACTGCTAGAACCATAGAAGTAGCGATTATTAATCCAGCTGCTGATGCCTTGATCTTCATAAAGACCTCCTTATCGGTTTTTGTAACAACATGCTTTATAATAAATCACTTTGATTATATGTTTATCACTAGCTTTATGCAAATTTATTTACTGTTTTGTATAAAAAACAACAATATTTCCCCTTTTTTATCCACTTGGGAGTAGGGTTTTTTTTGTTCTATAATTAATCAAATAGTTGTCCAAGCGAGAGTAAGATGAAGGTCAAAATTGTTTTGTATTCTAGTCAACGCTTTTTTTGCGATATTACCGATAACTCAATACCTATTTCTTCGCAGCTTAAGGAGTATATGACAGGAGAAGAAATAGACTTAGAAGATATAGCGTATTTTGAATGTGACGGTATACGCCATAATAATTTCAGTGATATTGATTCTTGGTATTCGCATCTCGATAACTTGATAAAGCATAATTTGCGTCAATGTAAAATGATAATAGAGGGAGAGGACCTTCCTATTATCCCAACCGATGCCCATACAGCCTTAGCTAGGTTTTATGCCTCTTATCCTAAAAATAGACTATGGCAGTTAGCTGTTGACGGTCAGTTGTATGCCAAAATAACTGGCAATTCAAGAGAGCAAATCACAAAGCGAATAGATAATAAAGGCTGGGTTGATTACGAAAATAGGGAGCATGGTTCATTAAAAGCTTTTTTTTCTTGTCTTAATGTTGCACTAGAAAATATTGATGATACAGAACTAAGTAGCAATCTAATAAAAAAACTACATTCCTGTGTGACACAGAATGTAGAAAACATGGAGGAGAATTCAGTACAAGGGGATTATAGAGCTAAAGAAGTTAATTTTAATATTTATCCGGAATCTGGTCGTGTAACCGTAGAGGGGTTAGAAGATTTACTCAATAAAATCGATCAGGGTCGTTTAGGTAGTGCTCGCTTATACCTAGGTGATAAGCATGATAAATCTTTTGAAACTTATTTGGATCAAACCAATTTTTCGATAGTAAAAGCAGCATTGGAAAAAGAGGGGGAAGGTGCGAGTCTGAGCAACAAAGAGTTAGCGCAATATATTCTTTCCAAATATTCATGTCTTCATTATCAAGCCCCAGCATCAGATGAGGTTGATGGACTTATGGAAATGACTATCCAACATTATAATAAGAGGGTGAGAAACTGCACCAGCTTGGATAGTTTATTAGACTTAATCGGTGAAACAACCGAGTTTTTTGAGCGGATACATCCTTTTGGTGATGGGAATGGACGAGTTTTTGTAAATGCTTTGCAAAATCGTTTATTACTACAAAATGGTTTGCCACCGGCTACTTTGTTCCAACCAAATCTCTATGATGTTTATGACCATTATGCTGCTGTACTGAAACGAGGCATATTGAATACCGTCGCAATTTATAACGGTAAGGATATATTTGGTTATTACCTACATAAGGAAAATAATCTTGAAGAACAACAATTGTTCTTGGAAATGGATGAATTAAAGAAATTTAAGGTGCAAACGGTTACCAATCCGCTATTTTCTTTATTAACCAATCTCCATGCTATCAATATGAACTCCATTTCAGAGGCGCTTCTTTTTACTGAAGATGTGCTAATTAAATTAGATTGTATTACTGAAGTGCTTAAACATATGAGTTATTCGCAAAAAGAGAGTATTGACGAATTTAACAAAGTATTTAATCAACTTGTTCAAACAGTTAATTTACCAAGTTATGACTCATCTAATGCTGATTTTGCGCTACAAGAATTAAATCTACAAATAGGTAAGCGTCAAATAGAGAGGGAGAGCATTATGCAGAGCATAATGCAATTAGATGAAGAGGAAGAAGAAGATATTGTTATGACTGAAAAGGATGAAAAACCTCAATACAAAAACAATTCCCCGCAGGAAGCAGAACCCGTTATTAATTTAGGTAAGGAACTGCTTATAAAAGAGTTACGTGAGTTTATAGTGAGTCAACAATCCGAGGGTCTTACTTTTTTTAAACCAGCTCCCATCGTTGAAATTGCATTAAAAATGATACAGTTACTTAATGGGGACAACACCGAGAATGCCTCATTAAATGACAAAGATATAGAACTATGCCGTTCTACAGCCTTAGGTGAAATCATTACAAAATACAGTGGTCTATTTGATCAGCTTATAGTCGAAGTTGATATTAATCCGCAAGTGAAAAATGTGAGACATTAATTTGTAGCGGGCATTAATTTTATATAGATACATTTTGATCAAAAAAAATGGCATACAAGTTGAAATTAAAGTCATTTCATCCATAACGCAGTGAAGGATCTCCCGCAAAGCGCGTTACGCCGTTGCTATGCATTTATTAATCCAGTAAGATGTTTTATACATTCAAATAAATTTAACGATTCGTTGTTAAAGCATTGGAAGATGCCTATGCTATGTATGGTATAAGGTTCTCAGCATGAGAAGAAAATTAAATCTACACCTAATACTTAACCTAGTTTTTCTATTATCAGGCTGTCACACCTCGCCATCCCAAGATATTTTAGGTTCCTATTTTCCTTCGTGGCTATTGTGTACTTTTATTGGATTTGTGCTGACGGTCATTATCCATATCGTATTGATCAAGGTTGGCGTTGATGAATTTATTCCAATGAAGTTATTGGTATACGTTAGTCTTGCGGCATCACTCACATTTTGTATCTGGCTAATATGGTTTGGTAATTAAATGAAAAAAGTATTGGGTAACCTTATTGCTTTTGCTGCATTAGTGATGCTCCTTATTTCAGGAACTTTAGTTGTATTGCGTATGAATGAGCGTCCCCGCACTGACGATGCAGTCCTTTTTGCCGATATTGCTAATATTGCTCCAGAGGTATCAGGACGCGTTATTTCATTAAATATTCACAACAACCAAAGCGTTCATGTGGGGGATATCCTTTTTATTGTTGATCCTGAACCGTATCAACTGAGACTCAATGCTGCAAAAGCTCAATATCATCTTGCTACAACATCCTTAACTAGAATGGAGCCTTTGTTGAGGAAAGGTTATGTGACGGCAGAACAGATAGATGAGGCTCGAGCAGCTAAAGAAAGTGCGCGCGCAGCGGAAGCCCTTGCGAAACGTGATCTGGTTAATACAGTCGTGAAAGCGCCATTCGATGGTAAAATTGTAGGGTTAAATATTGCAGTTGGCGAATATGCCACTACGGGACATCCTTTGTTTACGATGATTAAAACGTCCAAATGGTATGTGATAGCAAATTTTCGGGAAACGGAAGTCAGAAAAATGAAAAAAGGGGCTCTTTCGACCGTTTATGTGATGGCTCATCCCGATCAGCCGTTACAGGGGCATGTGGACAGTGTCGGTTGGGGCGTGACTTCGGAGGATTCCAGTTTTGGTAATGGGCTGCCTAGCATCCCTAAATCACTTAATTGGGTGAGATTAGCACAACGTTTTCCTGTGCGTATCCTGCTTGATAATCCGCCAGATAATCTAATGCGTGTGGGCGCTTCTGCTGTTGCAGTAGTTCATTATGAGGTTCACAACTCACATAGTGCTGTAGGCGATTCCATTAATGCAGATCAATGAATTCTTACTTCATGAACTGTCTCCAAGAGCCGGACGTATTGCCAATGTGTCACGTATCACCGTACTCACCATTTTAGTGATTATTCTATCAGAAACATTTCAGATCCCTGAACCAGCCTATTCAGCATACATTGTATTTTTTATTTCTAAGGAAGAGAAAGCGTCAACTTTATTAACGGCAATTATTGTCATGTTGGCGATTACCATATCGGTTTTTTCGGCTTTAGCTATTTATACAATTTCAGTGGGAGAGCCTGGACTGAGACTACCCTTGATGGCTGTTATTGTCTTTTTAGGCATGTTTATCTCACGTATCTCTTCTATAGGAATAGTGGCCTTTGTTATTGGCTTTCTGGTTACTCTCTCTTTAACCTTAATTGATATAGTTCCTCCTCTTGCGTCCATGCCGAGTACAGAGATCCTCACTCGTTCTGTGCTATGGTTATGGGTCGTCGCCATGTTGCCTGTCAGTTTGGTTTTTGTGGGTAATATCCTTGCCGGACGTGCTCCTATTGAACTATTTAATACGGGTTTAATTGATCGTTTTCAGCTGGCGGGTCAGTCACTTATTGGCGCTCGACCGGTCATCGATCCTAAACAATTTTATGCCAAAGCGAATATGGGAGTACTTCTTAATTATTTGAAGATGGCGGGTCTTTTACAGAAAGAGATCAAACAAAAAACATCCGTTAATCGAGCTATAGTTGCTCTTACGGGGCGGTTAATGATGTTGCTTGCAGAGTTAGGTAAATTGCCTATTGCTGACATTCGTCTCCTCGCCCTTAAAACAGATTGCGGAGTTCAATTATTATCGTTAGCTCAAGCAATGACATCGCAAACTGAATACCCACAGCAGAACTTGATTATCCCTGATTATGAAGGAAATGCAGCCTCTGATAGCAAAGCTTTTTTATTACTCAGCAAAATCACTGCAGTCGTTAACACTCTAGCTGAGTTGCTAGGCACATCACGTAGTGACACAACCGATGAGCAAGAAAAAAGTGATAAAGAACATAGCCCGCTGATAGTTCCAGATGCTTTTAGTAATCCCGATTATGTTCATTATGCGTTGAAAACGACGCTTGCTATTTTTATCGCTTATTTCACCTACACCATGTTGAGTTGGCCTGAAATTAGGACCTGTATGATCACCTGCTTCTTTGTTGCTCTGGGAAGTATGGGCGAAACAGGACATAAAATGATTCTGCGTCTGGTTGGCGCACTCATTGGCGGAGGATTGGGATTAGCGGCCATAGTGTTCATTATGCCTTATATAACAACAATTACAGGCTTATGCATCATCATTGCTTTGGTCTCTTTTTTTGCTGCTTGGGTGGCCACAAGTAGTGAACTTTTATCTTATGCTGGTTTACAAATTGCCCTGGCATTTTTTGTCAGTATCCTTGTCGGATATGGGCCAACAATCGATCTTACTTCGGCACGAGACAGGATTATTGGCATTCTTCTTGGCAATATTATTGTATTCCTTGTATTTTCCGCGATCTGGCCAACACGGGCTATAAGACAGGCTCGATTAGCGTTTGCCTCTGCTGTTGATAAATTGTCGCAATTCTTTTCCTTAAGTAATCAACAAGAGCAAGGTGATGCATTGTTTTTTTCCTTGCAGGATTCCTTGTCTCAAGCCAGTCGTTTGATTGTTCTTAATGCATTTGAGCCTGAGCGTGCAGAAGATGAGATTATAAGAGTAGGGATGAGCCTAATAGAGCAAGTGCAAACACTGAGTAGTATCGCTATGATTGTGTCTGAACAAAATAGGGAGGGATTGTTTACTGAGACAACTCATGCTGAGTTAATCCATTACAATCAATTGCTTGGTAAGTGGTTGATGTTAATAGCAAAAGAAATTCAACGCAATGAGTTTACTGCGCTTGAGCCTCCTAATATTGCTCCTCTTATCCATAGTTTTCAACAAGCGAATAGTGCATACTTCGCTCATCCATTATTTTCTGCTTATGCTTCTTGGTATCAATCCTTAGACGTTGAGGTGAGCGAGTTTAAGCGCTTGATTGATCGATTGATTTTCCAAGGACATATCATGTTGCATCGCTTAAAAGAGGAGACAAGGTGAAGCGCTTCGTTTTCGCTATTGGGGGTATTAGTCTTCTCTCTTTAGGTTTTCTAAGTGGGTGCTATTCACCGGTTGAACGTTTGGCACCACAATCGCCTGATCATCCCTGGGTACCTGATGATAGCGTAGACAAGGGGGCTCGGGCAGTAAATAAGTTTGAGCTTCCTGCCAATTTAGCTGCGCCGTATTTGCAGAAACACGTGCCTGTTGATAAAAAGCATATTTATAATTTAGCAGAGCTAATCGATTTGGCTGAAAGTGCTAATCCGGATACGCGTCTTGCCTGGGAACAGTCAAAACAAGCGGCATATGCTGTGGGGCTTAGCAAAGCAAGTTATTTACCGGATATTAGTGCTGTGGCGCTTGGTGGTCAACAGTATACCCCTCTTCCTGCACCAAAATTATTATTTCCTAACGGTAAATTCACTGCCGATACCAGTGAGGTATTGCCCTCATTAGTGATCAAATGGTTGCTCTTTGATTTTGGTAAACGAGATAGCACGGTAAAGGCCGCCCTGCAACTTTCTTTAGCTTCTAATATAGAATTTACTGGCGCCCATCAGAAACTGATTTATGAGGTTAGTAAAGCGTATTTTGCTCTCGATGCTGAACGAGCTCAGTTGTATGTTGCTAAAAGTGCGTTAAAAAATACAAAAGTTCTTCTTGATGCAGCAGAGGCCAGGTACAAAAGAGGACTTGAAACGTCTACTCAAGTTGCTATTGCCAAGAGAGAGACAGCAAAGGCACGATTTGAACTTGCGCGGGCAATAGCGGTCGATAATGATGCCTACCATGCCTTATTGGAGGCTATGGGATTGACGCCAACGTTAAGAATACACGTTGCTGACAGTGCTCATCGTGTTTTACCCAAACGTCTTGTTGGAGATGTGAATACCCACATTAAACGAGCCTTGATGAAGCGTCCTGATATTGCTGCTGCTTTTGCTAGGGTACGTGCCAGTGAGGCGGATATTTCCGGTGCTGAGGCGTCATACCGTCCAACAGTTGCTTTTGAGGGAGTTGCTTACCAGAATATTGGCTCATTAAGTATCGACCATGGGCCAACATCACGAGTGAATAATCCGGCCACAGCGTTTCTTTTTAAGCTTAACTTGCCCTTATTTGATGGCGGGGCGCGGAGAAATACTTTACGTATTGCCCGTTCGAAGAATGCTGCGGCCAAGGAAGAGTTTGCAAAAATTCAAGATTCAGCCATCAGACAGGTGGCAAGGGCATATGATACAGTGAAAAGTAGTCTCGCCGAGTATGATTCAGCGCTCGCGTTAGTTAACGCTGCAAATACAGCTTATGATGCAGCCTTGGACTCTTACCGTCAGGGATTAGAGACCTTTACTAATACAGCGATTGCAGAAACAGAACGAGCTCGCGCTCAATCCGTGTTAGCTCAAGCTCATGCCTCAGTACTTACAGCCGCCGCGGCGCTTGCTTTTTCTACTGGGGAATTAATTTCAATCGATGCGTTGAACAATACTACAAAACAATAGGTTGGGTTCTAAGCTTAGTCTCTTCCTTCATTTCTGGGCTATCCGGATTTCTTTTTATTTGTGCGATATAACGTCTTTCTGTTTATTTTTTTTTCTCTTTTGTGTGTTATCATTACTTATTCTTCTAAATAAAGGTTATTATTGAATGAGCAAAGAAAAAATATGTAAACTGATGGCTGAAGTAGTCTCCGATATTAATGAGCGGATAGTAAAATGCAATAATCCCCATGATAAAGAACGTAATAGACTTTATAAACCCCTCGTTTTAATCGTACAAAACGCTTGCGATGGAATTCTTAGTGATTCTAAAAAAAGTATTCTCGAGCGTATTTTGCTTTGTTCCATGCAAGTTAATAGATATAACGCGGGTAATTGCATGTTGCAATCTTTTGCCGTATTTGACCAATTAATTAAAAAGTTCATTGCATCAGGTTTAGCGGATATGACTACTGGATTACCTATTGGTATCTTTACTACCAATGATCATGCTTTTGTGATGGTGGGAGATTTGGTTTGTGATTCTTGGGCGAATTATGTGGGACCTTGGGAAAAATGTCCTTTTGCCAAAGAGAAAGTAAAGTGCTATTTCTCTATCAGTTCTGATTGGGTCTGTTACGATAATGGTAAGGACTATGATGAAGCCTCTACCCAGTATACTTACTCTCTAGTGGAAGCAAATACTCCTGTGAGCTCAACCGCTGACAATCAGGATAATAGGGGAGGGGCTAGTCTGGCCTCAATAAAGTGATTATAAGCAATGGGGCTGAAATAGCCTCATCAATAGAACAATTAAATGTTCTTCGAAGGCTTTTAGCTTGAACCCATTAATGCTCTATAGGATTAAGATCCGGGGAATTAAGATTTTTTAGATACAAGGCCGGGCAATTTGTTGCCCGGCCTATGACTAGAATTAGTCTCTTCCTTCTTTTGCTATTAACCCTTCAATGAAGCCATATCAATAACGAAACGATATTTCACATCGTTTTTTAACAAACGTTCATAAGCTTCATTAATATTTTGCATAGAGATCATCTCTACATCGGGTAACACATTATGCTCTGCGCAAAAATCCAACATTTCTTGTGTTTCTTTGATACCGCCGATTAGTGAACCAGCAACACTTTTGCGTTTGAAAATTAAAAAGCGTGTATCCAAACCTGTTTGTAGTACTTCAACTGCGCCAACGATAACCATAGTGGCATCGCGTTTTAGTAGATTCAGGTAAGGATTAATATCATGTGTTCTGGGGATAGTATTAATAATCAAATCAAAGTGATTGGCAAATCGGGCCATCATATCTGGGTTGGTCGATAAGAGTATTTCCGATGCGCCTAATCGTCTGGCATCTTTTTCTTTATCCGGAGAGGTAGTGATCATTGTGACTTGGGCACCAAGAGCGTGGGCAATTTTAACTGCCATATGTCCTAGTCCTCCCAGGCCAACCACGCCTACTTTATCTCCTTTTTTCACTTGCCAATGGCGCAGAGGAGAATAGGTAGTAATTCCTGCACAGAGCAATGGGGCAACGGCTTTGAGGTCTAGTGATTCAGGCACTCGCAAAATAAAATCTTGATTCACAATGATCTTATCAGAATAACCACCGTAGGTCATGCCGCCAGTCTCCTTTTCCTGACTATTATAAGTTAAGGTGAACCCTGTTTCGCAAAATTGCTCTAATCCTTCTTGGCAGCTAGAACAGGTACGACAGGAGTCTACTAGGCAGCCTACTCCTACTGTATCCCCTTTTTTAAATTTTTTTACTTGGTCGCCAACTTCTACTACTTTACCAACAATTTCGTGTCCAGGAACAACAGGATAAACGCTATTACCCCACTCATTACGTGCTGTATGTAAATCAGAATGACAGATGCCACAGTAAAGAATGTCAATATGTACGTCTTGAGGACCTAGGCTTCGGCGTTCGAAAGAAAATGGTTCGAGTGAACTTTGGGCTGATTGTGCAGCATAACCTTTAGCTTTTATCATGAAACGTTCCTTGTCTATTTATTAATGTTATTAATGGCCAATATTAGTATGTACTTTTGAGCGTTGTAATTCCATTGATGTGGCTATTATTTCCCTACTTGTACTTTAACAGCAAGCAGGGAAGAGAAATTGCATTATTTTTTATAATGACCTGGTGGTAATGACTTTTCTTGTCACCCTGTTTTTCAACCATGATGCCATCCATGATGGTGGTGATGGCCATGGTGATGATGATGGCCATGGTGATGATGATAGCCATGATGGTGGTGATGGCCATGGTGGTGGTGATGGCCATGGTGGTGGTGATAGGCAAATGTTGTGGGGCTTATGAAAATAAATAGGCCTATTAATCCACTATATAGTATTTTTTTCATAAAAACTCCTTTTAAAAGGCTCCCATCTAATTTTAGACCATTTGATTAATTTATGATCGTTTTTATCTGTTGTTATAGGCAGTTATTTTATGGAGGCATCATTATTTTAGCATTAAAAATTAATGACTAATGGGATATGTTGTGCAACAAGACCTTTTTCGCTATATCTGGAGTGAGCATCCATTGAATATGCCATTCATGTTGCTCATTTTGCTCGAGACAAACTATGGTGCCAGGAACAAAGGAAACTAAATTTTTCTTGGTATTGGTTAACAGTTTAGTGACCAGGTTCCCCATGAACGGCATATGTCCTACTAACATGATATTTTGATTTAATTGCTCTAAGATTTTCTCAATAGGCTCAACTGCATCCATGGGGGCAAGACCTTCATGAGCTTCAATCATACCCCCAAACATAAGACTAGAGGATAATATTTCTGCAGTTTGTTTTGCTCGCAATTTACCACTATGCCATAGGTGGTGAACTTCTAAGTTGAGAAAAGAAATGAATTGGCGAAGATTCTCAATTTGTTGCATCCCTTCATTGCTAAGAGGTTGCTCCGGAGCGACTGTTTTTTCTACACAGGGTCCATGTTGTACTAAATATACTTTCATCGAAGCTCCTTTTCTTTTTTCGAAGATTGATGCAAAACGCTTATATTCATATTAAATTTTGCTTCAATTTATCAGTTCTGTCCTAGCTAATCTTAGCATAAACCTGAGTAATTATTATCCTGAGGATCCCTTATTTGCTATTAGCTGCCTTTTTTAATGCACGTTCACGTTTACGGTTAAATGTACCTTGTGTTATTTCTCTCTTGGGAAATTGAGCATGTTCAGAGTTTTCTGGATTAAATCTTATATAACTTCCGTTAGAGTCGTATTTGCCAATTAAGACGGTTAGTAACTTATTGGCATACTTCTTCCTTCGATCCACGACAGACTTTAACGCGTTTTTAGGTGCGTTCGATTTTACTGGCTTCATAGGGCTCTCACTAGAGTATTTAAAAATAGCAGGCAAGAGACAGATAATGCATAGAAAGCGCAAATAGGTAACAGTTTATTTCGCTGAACTAAAGCATAATGAGAAAAAGAACTGACAAAGTCAATTACACTTTTTTCATCTGTTTTTTACCTCAGCGACAAACCCGCTTACTAATTAAGACTAGGAAGATACCAGTTTTCCTTTCATCCTTAAGGAAAAGATAGGTCGCTTTAGCTAAATAAATATCGATTAGCTATGGACTTATATGTTACAGTGAGATATATTTTTGCGCAATACCGCGATGCCTAATTATTGTTGCCATATGGTAAATATTCGTACAAAAAAAAGACTGTTCGCTGAATATTATTGGTTATTAAATTATTATTAATAAGGCTAAATGATAAAATATGTCACTTGTTAATAAAATCTTAATGTTTTTTTTTTATACTATATGCAGCTTATTTCACAATCAACAGAGTCTTAGTTGTAACTTAGAAGGATAATACTATGCCAGTGTTAAGAGAAATGTATCAATATAATCCTCATCATCACGTTAAAATATGGTTGAGCAACAAGCCTGCTGTTTTTATGAACACAGAAAACAAGATGCGCTTGATCGAGATGCGCGAGCTCAATCCTAAGGATGTTATTCATCTTGTTTATGATTCTTCACTGCTGAATACAAAAGCTCTTGATGAACTTGCTGCTTTTTGTAAAGAGCATGCAATTACTCCTGTTGATGCTAATTCATTTGAACATGAGATTATTTCCGAAAAAGAAAAGAAATTATTTAAATTTTATAAAGATGAAATAAATAACTTAAATGATGGCGGTAATTTAGCCGTAGCCAGTGATATTCTACGTTGGCTCTATCCAGTATATAGCAAAGGAGGGTATACAGATTTTGATGTTCCAGTAGATACCTCTGCTCTTCCAGAAACTGTTAACGTTCATACTCCATTATTATTGAATATCGGTAGTTTACGGACACGTAATAAAGACGTCATTCTTTCCAATAATGACTACATTGCAGTGGTTGATCCTGAAGCAGCAAAAGAAGAGATTGAAAAGGTGCAAGAGGGAGTAATCAGTGTATTACAACAATATGATAATGATTTTATTGAAAAAACTATAGAGGAATTTGGTCGAGACAGCTTCATCAACCAATACCTTATTCAGTTTATGAAAAATCGTTCAGAATCTATATATATAGCGCGTTCTAAATCTGAATTTCCAGCAATGGGCTCACGTCAATTAAGAAGTCATATTAATCAAATAATGACTAATCCAGAAAAATTTTTAGAGTTTGCGAAAAAGGGCTCTGATGAAACCGATAAAGAAGTGATTTTAAGATTGCGCAAAGAACTGAATGAGCAGCTTGGCTTCTTCAAATGGTTATTCTTTAGAAGTGAATACAATGAAATTAAAAATGCACTTCAACAATCTGATGATGATTTGATTGCTTATTTAATGAAAAAAGAGCGAACTCTTTATTTGAAATCTATCGTTGTTTGTACAACAGGGCCTATAGCTATAGCTAAATTTCTATTTGATGGCTATGTTTTTAACTCTGATAATTTTGATGAAGAGATTGCACCTTATTCTTTTAATAGTTATGGCCTCAAAAGTGCTTTTCAATCGAAAAACACTATTTCCATGAATGAAAGTATCTGGGGAATGATGAATTTCCTTGGATCCGAAGAAGGGGCATTAAATGATTCTTCCTGGTTAGAAACAGGCGCTCAATTGCAGAAGTCTCGTGCGGAGCTTTTAGATGAGCGTAGGAACCAGTTACGTGAGAGCCTTCCTCAGGAGTTTAAAAATTTCAAAAAGAATATAGAAGAGCAGATACAACAACTTGAAGAGAACTCTAAAGGATTTTGGGGCTTGTTTTTTGCAGATAGAAAAAGAGAAAAAATAAAAGCGCTCCAAGCTGTATTAACTTGTTATAACGGGGATTCGTTTGATACTAACAAGTTCAGAGAAGTTTTAAATGATATTCAACCCAATATTGATATGGTTTATGCCGGATGGTTTTCACATAAAACGCAGGATTTGATAGAAGGGCTTAAGGCACTATCTCATCAATCTATCGTGTTCATGTTAACCCAAGAGAGACAAATTGATTTAAAACCTCAAGCTTCGACTGCTAAAGCAGAAGTAGTATCTCAAGAAAATAAAGTGAAACAAGAGAAAGAGCCTTATCATGGGGGAGGTCTTAATTTCTTCCCACAAGCAACTAACTCTGGTAATCCTGAGGAAGTGTTAAGGCCTCAAGTTGGGTTAGCGGTTTAAGTCAAGATGCATTTATAAATGCACCAATACTACTCTTTTGAAACGCTACTGCAGGCCCTTCCTACAGTAGCGTTTCCAATTGAGGGAATAAGAAGTGGAATAATATTCCGATTGCTGCAACCTACTGTGCTACTGGATATGATGGATATATCCACTATAATTTAATAGACCTCTTACATAATCGGCGCGCAGCGCTTTTATTCAAGGATGAGTCCATGAAGAGATTATTATGTGTCATTGGAGCTTTAATTCTTTTAGCATTGACTTCCTTTGCCGAAGCAAAAAAGCAGATTCATAAGCAACAAATAAATAATGGGGCTATGACGCATGAGTTTTCTCAACAAAAGCTGTTTATCTATGTGGATCCCAATAAAATAGCGAAACTTATTCCTCGATTACAAAAAGCGAAATTAATTGATCCTAATCTATCAACAACAGAAATGGAGTTTTATCAGCCCTTATTAGCTGCTTTTGCCTCAATACCCTATGCGGTAATAAACATTAGAACAATTTATGAGAGGCATCCTAGTACAGAAAAAATTTATGTTGCAACCTATTTATTGGGTACGGATCTCTATGGTAACAACAAATCTAGGATTTTTTGTTATTCTTTTGAGTTTGATAATGCCTTATATAAAAAAATAAACTGGAGTAATTTCCATTCAACAAATATCATCAAACTAGCTCCCAATTTTAATGTCTCAGATACTTGTCGTGGTCTAAAAGAAACAGATCCCCTTCATATTTAACAAGTCTTTTGATGTACTAATGGCAATAAAAAAACAACAAATAGGTTGAATTTAATATTCCCTTAATTAATTTTGATTAAAATGTGTGCATTTAACCAACTAATTATAGGGTCGGATAATGAAATTTGAAGGTTCAACACTGGAAGAAAGATATAACACTTTTTGGAACGATGAGGTGGTCAGCTCTTATAAGTTATTGGTAAACGGTGAGCAGTTAGAACGAGACCGTTTTTTTTCTACTCATTATTCGTCGACCCATAGTTTGATAGAAAAATACTGTAATGGAGTAATGACCATAGCGAGTAATTGTGTTCGACAGGCTGCTGGTTATGAGGATCAAGCATATATTGCTAACTATCTTGCAAGCACAAAAGAAAGTGCTATTACTGATCTTAACGAGTTTCTAGAAGAACTAAAAAGAGCCTCTAAAACATCGCCGCTAACAGTAGAGTTAATTAACAATACGAAAGTATCATTAGCGTCTTTAAAACTGGAATCCTCAAACAAAGTAGTTTCAATCTCATCCGAGGAATCTATCTCCGGTGTGGAAAATAGTTCATTACCTGAGCTATCTGTCTCAGATATGCAGGATATGTCATTAGTATTTGATGAAGAATTATTCGCTAGTCTACAAGTCATTGCTGAGTACTTCCCTGAGATGCCTGGTGCGGATTCAGGAGGAGTCCCTATGGATGACGATGCAGTAGAAAAATACCTGGAATATGGTTCTCGATAAAAATTATTTCGTGTCAAAGTAACATCTAGCTTGGTTGCAACCAGGCTAGATCAGCGGAGTAGCCGTTGTTATGAATCAACATCATCTTCGTTGGAAAATAAGGAGGGTTGGTGATACGGCTCCTCAGCTAAATCATGTTGAAAATGAACGCCAATCCCCAGTAAGCGAATTGGTTTAGAATGGCTCAGGCTAATTTTTTGAAATAACTCAAGATAATATTCTAAATTAAGTTGGCCACTTTTAATTTCGGCCGATGCTAATTTAAAATCACTGGTTTTTACTTTAATGAACTGATTTTTTATTAGCAAATCAGCAGCATATTCCTGTATCCGGATGATTAATGTTTCATAAAGTTGACGAATTATGTTGATCGCTTCTTGGGGATCAACAATATCAGATTGTAGTGTACGTTCTACGCTTAATGATTTACGTAATCTATGGGGCTGAATTGCTCGGTTATCAATACCTCTGGATTGGTAATACAATTGTTGTCCTAGTTTTCCGAAGTGTTTTATTAAAAACTCCAGAGAGTATTGATACAAATCATTACAGGTAAAAATATTTAATTGATTTAATTTTAACGTGGTGACTTTACCGACACCGAATAGCTTATTAATAGGAAGAGCTTTAACAAATTCACTGACTTGTGCTGGGGTGATGACGAATAGCCCATTAGGTTTTTTCCATGCGCTAGCAATTTTTGCTAAGAATTTATTGGGGGCAACACCAGCTGAAGCAGTCAATTGGTGCTCGGTAAAAATTTTTTTTTGAATTGCTTGAGCCATGAGGGTAGCGCTGCCTTGACAATGGGGCGAGTTAGTCACGTCAAGAAAAGCTTCATCTAATGCTAGTGGTTCCACTAAGTCAGTAAATTGGTGAAAAATATTCTTTATTGATAAAGAAACTTCTCTATATTTAGACATATTGACCGGTAGTACTATTAAACTAGGACAAAGACGATAGGCCTTTGCGGTGGGCATGGCGGAATGGATACCAAATTGACGTGCAATGTAATTACAAGTACATAAGACACCGCGTTGATTTGCTGAACCGCCAACGGCAACAGGTTTATTGTTTAGTAGTGGATTGTCTCTAATTTCAATAGCAGCGTAAAAACAATCCATGTCGATGTGGATTATCTTACGTGGTGTTGTGATGTTATTGTCTTGTTGAATAGACATAATCAGTGCGTTGATAGATAACTAGAGACTAAAATAGAATTAGGATGATATGCTCATCTTTAAAATTTAACTAGGCTATGTTGTTAAATTATTTAATTATTGAATGATTCATTTTGCATAAGGAATTGCGTCATGGCAAAAAAGAAAAGCATCAGTAGTAACTCTTCCTCTGCTGAATCGAACAATGAAGGGGCTGCTTGCCCAATTAGAGTAAAAAAGCAGAAAGAGATCAATCTAGCGGTTCAAGGTGGAGGCGCTCACGGTGCTTTTGCTTGGGGAGTCATTGATCGCCTTTTAGAGGATGATAGAATTAGCATCGAGGGTATTAGTGGTACCAGTGCTGGCTCATTAAATGCTGCAGTTTTAGCTTATGGCTTATTGGAAGGAAGTGAGAGAGCCCGGGAGAGGCTGGAAAATTTTTGGTGGGATATTGCCCAAGCGGGCGTACTTTATAACCCCTGTAAACAATTTCCCTGGGAAACATTCTGGTATGGTGAACACCATATGGATCAATGTTTGGGATATCAGTATTTTCAAACTTTAACGCGATGGTTTTCTCCTTATCAGCTTAATCCACATGATTTTAATCCCTTAAAAGACGTGTTATTGAAGCATGTTGATTTTTCTAGGCTGCAACAATGCCAAGTGACTAAACTTTTTCTTTCAGCAACGAATGTGCGCACAGGCCAGGTCCGAGTTTTTCATACTGATGAGATTACTTCTGATGTGGTTCTCGCCTCTGCATGCCTCCCCTATATTTTCAAAGCTGTCGAGATAGATGGTGAGTATTATTGGGATGGGGGATATACTGGTAATCCCGCATTATTTCCATTCTTCTACTATGTAGAAAATCCAGACATTATGATCATTCATGTGAATCCTATAGAGCGACCATCTCCGCCAACGCAACCATCTGATATCTTCAACCGCATTAACGAAATTTCCTTTAACTCCGCTCTTCTAAGAGAATTTCGTTCTATCGCCTTTGTTCATAAGCTCATAGATGAAGATTGGTTGAAAGATGAGTATAAAAATAAATTGAAATACGTTTTTGTTCACTCAATAAGTGCTGATACGGCATTACAGGATCTGTCTACTGCAAGTAAGCTATCTAGTGATTGGAATTTTTTATTAAGATTACGTAACAGGGGAATGGCAAAAGCCAGCGAATGGTTAGCTCGTAATTATGACCATATTGGGGTGAAATCTACATTAGATTTGCGCTACGAATTAACTTCTGATAAGCGAAAAAAATCAGCTTTATCTAGTAACGAAAAAACAGAGTAGGCTTATTTTTAAACTTAAGGGCTATAAAATTCCCTATATGATTGATTATAAAAATTAAAATTCAATTTTTAATAAAATTGTATGAATCAAACAAGATATGGGCAATATTTGACATTTTTGGAAAAAAATTTAAAATGTGCTTCTACAACAATCCAACTATTCGCAAGATATCACCCAATGGTAAAAAAAGATAAGAAACAAATCTCAAAAGGTTCGACTACGCAAAATGTTTTTGCATTGGTAAAGGACTATTTTATTAATTCAGATGAAAAGCTCGTTGCTTGGTTGCATGTCATAGGAATAACACTTTGTGTGGTAAGTCTTGTAGCCTTAATGACTCTTTTGGGTTGGTGGTCAGCCGGTTTTTGGGCGGCACTTGCTGCAAAAGAATTAACGGCATTTCTTATCTGTATGGGGCAATTTGCCTTAATGCTTGGGGCTTGCGTTGGTGTTTATGTTTTAAAAAGTTATCTTATTGGCCAGCTTTCTATACTATGGCGCAATTGGTTGACCAATAAAACTCTTGACAAACTATTTAATGGTGAAAATAACTACCTGGATTTAAAACGTTTTTCGTCTCAAATTGATAATATTTCACAGCGTATTCAAGAAGATATTAAGTCTTTTGTAGAGCTCACCTTGTCTTTAAGCTTTGATTTTTTGAACTCTGTTCTTACCTTAGGTGCTTTTGTTGGCACTTTATGGGTTGTGGGTGGTGCTTTGTCATTTGTGCTTTTCGGGGTCAATATCGTCATTCCCGGGTATTTAGTTTGGGCCGCACTCCTTACTGCCGTACTTGCCACGGTCGCAACTCATTATATAGGAAAATCACTAGCTGAAACTAATAAGCAAGAAGAACAGGCTGAAGCTGACTTGAGGCAGGACTTAGACATACTCAACAATGATGCAGAAAACATTGCGCAAGAACAGGGAGAAAAGTATTACAAAAGAGAGTTGGTGACCAGAGTTCAAGATATTAAGGATATTGCTAGCCTAAAATTGTACATCCAAACAAAGCTTGTCGCGTTTCAAAATTTTTATATGCAGATTTATGAGATTTTACCTAATTTACTCGCCGCACCGCTCTATTTTTCTGGGCTTATTGAATTAGCTCAGCTCATGCAAGTGGGGATGGCATTTGGCCAGGTGAGTTCTTCTTTTAGTTGGTTTGCTGACACTTATGAAAACCTTGCTACCTATGAGACTAATGTAGAGCGTATTACGGAGTTGAATTATGCACTGGAGCCCGATGGCTTAACATCTAACTCCAAATCTATTGTGGTCAAGCAAAAGAATAAAGAGACGTTGAATATCAAACATCTGGATATTATGCAACCACAGGCATCCAGTACCCAATATATTATGCGTAATTTGAATTTAAAATTTAAACCAGGGGAACACGTTTTAATTAAAGGCCCATCTGGCTTAGGTAAGAGTACGTTGTTTAAAGCAATTGCCGGAACTTGGAAATATGGCGAAGGTAAAATTAGCGTACCTGAGGGGAAGAGTCTGTATTTTTTACCGCAAAAGCCAACTTTGCCGCACGATACTCTAGCTGCTATTTTAGCTTATCCTGACTCAGCTGAAACTTATACCGAAGAGCAATATATTGCTGTATTGAAAGCGATTGGAGGCATGGACGAATTTATTGCTAAATTACATGAGAAACGTCCTTGGTCAAAAGAGTTGTCAGGGGGGCAACAGCAACGTATTTCTTTTGCCAGAGCTTTATTGAAAAAACCAGATTGGCTTTTCTTAGACGAAGCAACCGCCTCACTGGATGAAGAAAGCGAGCATCGTGTTTATAGTTTGGTAAAAGAATTAAAGAACACGACCATTGTTAGTATTGCTCATAGACAAACTGTCGAAAAATATCATGGTAGGGTGGTGAACTTTAGAGTCAATGCTGCTAAAGAAGTCGAAGTACAAGAACAAGAGCTTCGAACTGCCAGCGTGGGGATGTAGGATCTTTATCCTGGGTGGCGCATCGTGCAAGAACCTTTTCTAATTAATGCCAGCAACTAATGTGTTGAGTTTGGCCTATTCGCATCGCCGACGAAAGTCGGCATCCATCAAATGTTCAATATCCAATGGATACCGGCTTTCGCCGGTAATTCGTCTGAAAGAAGATCTTGTTTCAAACTCGCTGTGGCGAGGAACATATGAGAGGGCACGGAGCGTAGTAGGTCGAATTGCCCGACAAAAGATATTGGGTTAAGCAGGAGCCTCATGTTAGACCAAGAGGTCAACCTATGTTTGCTTGACTCAACAATCTTGATTGGGTAAAAATGATCCGTAATCGTCATGTTAAGGTCTTTTACTTTTACCTTAACTTAATGGCAATGGAGGGCATTAGAACGATATTGGACCAATAGTCAAAATGCCCTAATCTACTTACAAATGAGGGATTATGAGCATTTACCATCATCTTAATAGAGTCAATTTAGGTTTTTTCCCCACGCCACTCGTTTTTTTAAAAAATTTAACCGCCCACTTAAATGGTCCTCAGATTTATATGAAAAGAGATGACTGTACTGGACTTGCTACTGGTGGTAATAAAACAAGAAAACTGGAGTTTTTGCTTGCGCAGGCACTAGAGCAACAGTGTGACACTTTGCTCACAGCGGGAGGAATGCAATCGAATCATGTGCGTCAGACTGCGGCTGCTGCGGCACAGTTTGGTTTAAAATGCGTGGCGGTGGTTAATGAGTCACGTTATAGAGAGGATGTGTTATACAAAAATAATGGAAATATTGTTCTTGATCGTATTTTTGGCGCCACGTTACATATTATGCCCAAAGAGACCAATGTCGAAGAGGAAATGGATAGGGTTTATAGGGATCTAAAAAAGGAAGGGGCTAAACCTTATTTAATTCCGTTAGGTGGGTCTAGTGAAATTGGTGCAATGGGCTATGTTGCTGCAGCAGAAGAAACCTACCAGCAATGCAAAGACAACCAGATTGATGCAACCCATCTTATTTGTGCTGTAGGAACCGGGGGGACTCAATCAGGGTTGGTCATTGGTAAACACCTCAACGATTGGGATGTGGCTGTTCAAGGATTTAGCGTAGGCGTTAAAAATCCCGTAGAAAAAATACGGGTATCTCAAGTTCTTGATTCCACGTGTAGATTGCTAAATATTAATCCAGACCAATTAGCAGATTCTTACGAAATTGATGAGGATTACATTGGCATTGGCTACGGACAAACGACGCCTGAATCTCTTGCTGCTATTAAACTGGTAGCACAAACCGAAGGAATTTTATTAGATCCTGTTTATACAGGTAAAGCAATGGCGGGATTGATTGATTACATTATGAAAGGCCGATTTAAAAAGAGTGATGTGATTGTCTTTTTTCATACTGGTGGCACGGCTGCTTTGGCCGCTTATGCCAATGAGTTTTAATTCAAGCCTAGCAATCCTCTGGATGACAAGGTCGGGCAATATGTAGCCCGGCCGGTGATGAGGTGAAAGGATTAAGGCTTCTCTGCAAGCGCTTTTTCTATGCTTTTAATCAATCGTGATGAGCTCGGAGAGGTAAAGGAATAGAAATAAGTAATGAGCTTTCCATTTTGATCGATTAAATATTTATGAAAATTCCATTTTGGTGCGCTGCCAAATCCTAATTTCTTCTTGGCCCAAAGATAAAAGGGATGAGCCGTTTTTCCCAAAACGACTTCTTTAGAGGTCATTGGGAATGAAACACCATAGTTTATTTGGCAAAAATTTGTAATTTCTTCCTCACTACCGGGCTCTTGTCCTCCGAAGTCATTGGAAGGCACCCCTAATATAACCAGGCCTTTATCTTTATACTGCTCATAGAGTTTTTCTAAACCAACATACTGGGGGGTAAATCCACATTTAGAAGCGGTATTCACTATGAGTAGAACTTTGCCACGAAAAGAGTTAAGAGGTAAGGGTTTATGCCCCGCTAAAGTATGGAATGAGTAGTCATAGGCATTATCCCGTAACGTGACCGTGTTATCAGGTGATTCTGTAATAGCCATTTTATATGTCCTAATAAAAGAAAACAAAGTTAGAAATGTGCAATAACATCCATAGCTCCTAATACAGTATGACGCTTGTTGGGCGAAATTCCAGCATTAGCATTTCCGTTAAATGCATTGGTATCCAGCGCATAATCGTAGTCAACTTCAGGGCGGATCTCAATTTGTGGTGAGAGCCAATGTTGCCAGCCTAGTCCAAAATTGAGGTAGCGAGTTTTTACACCAGTACGTTGCCCTACTTGATCATCGTAAAATTCAGGCCTAAATGAAATATTATCTAATGGTGAGAATTGATAATTGATATAGGCTACAGTGCCAATAGTTGTTGCGGTGCAAGTAAGCGCTAATGGATTACTGCATTGAGCGCCATTGGGCGCATTAAACGGTATATGCTGTGGCGAAAAGGGCGTCCCTCCGTTTGCAATGGCTGCTGTTGCAATGGGATTGTTGATGTTAGCTACATTGTTTTGGTGTAGGGAATAGATTTCATAAGAAATATGCCAGCGATCATTAAATTTATGATAGAAGGTAAATCCATACCATTGCAGATTATTGTAACCCCAGGCACCGTTATTAATGCCATTCATGCAAGGATAAAAGGTATCTTTACCATCATTCCAAGTAAAACGAGCGCAGGCAAGAACTGAGGCTTGAGCGCCAGGATCTTTTAAGAAGGTTGCTCCTGGATACAATGGATTGGGATCGGGATTATTTATTTTCTTGCCTATATTCCAAACAGTCGTTTCTGTTCCTCCGACCAGACCAAGTTGAAGGATAACGTTCTTCGTGACCGCTAAACTGGCCACTAGACCTTCATTGGTATAGTTGTCGAAACTGTAGGTCATAGAGTGCGAATACATATAATTATTGGGGGCGAGCTGAGCTTCTATATCTGGGATAGATATAAAACGACCAAGACGAAGAACTAGACCTTCGGCAACATTAGGGAGGTACAATTCACCATACATCATAGGGAAGTCATAGCCGTTGACGTTATTCTCCTGCAAAAGCTGATAACTGGCTATGCCATACGAAGTAGTGTAACGGTAGTTTTCTCCATAAATTGTTGAAAAGCGAAATCCCCAATCGATATGACTGGTCTGCACGGTATCGGGAACACGCTCTATGTAGATCACGGCTTGATCCAGTTGCCCGGTATTAGGCGTATACATGTAAGCCATAGGCGCGTTGCCTCCCGGCGATACGGTATTGCTACTGAAGTTTCCCCCGCCATTGACCCAGCCGTATACCTGGATATGTTTTTTTTCCAGCCATTGACCCGTAGTGGTATTAGCAATGCCTACCATCAGAGGACTATCTACTGAGTTAGGTCGACTGACTCCTATTGATGTAGTTGCTCCGTAAGGCCATTCGGTAAATGGCATCGGTGGGGTGGATTGAGGCGTAGCTGGCCAGCCTGGTCTATGCGATGGGGGAGCATGGGGATCAGCGGGAGCTGTTGCATGTCCCATTTCCAATTTGTAATAACGTAAGAAACGAGTGATAAAGTCATTCCCTAAATACTCATCCAAACAGTTATAATCAGTATACGGATCACATGTTGCGGTGTTCTCTTTAGCCCAAGAGGGGAGAGTAACTATGCTTGAGGCCAGATAGCATAATATTGCACTAATAATGAGTTTTTTCAAAATCAATCCCTTGCAAAAGCGCTTACTGTAGCCGGTTTTTAATAAAAAGACTAGGACATCATTGTCGACTGGCTCAGGGGCTTATGTATCGATTCGTTTTATTGGGCTAGCTTGATATTTGAATCGGTAGATGGAGATTCTTGATTACGCTGGCGCTGCATCAACGCTACGTCTTTGGTGCTCAAACCGAGTATTGCTTATCTAATTGCATGAAGAATGGCTGCAAAATAGTGGGGTTGTTCAGGTCTGGGATACCACGCTAATGAGCTGTGGCTAAGATAGGCTTTATTCTCATTGATAACATGTAGTTCCCCTGATTGGATATAGCGCTCCGCGAACTCTTGTGAGAGTACGCCATAACCTAGTTCGGCAATAAATAATTGTGCGATACTTTCTGTATTATTGACGAAATGGCGTTCAGGTTGAATCGCGTGTAATAAATCATATTTTTTTAAATAGGAAAAAGTCATCTGATCTTCTTGATCAAAATCAATTATTTTCTCATTTGAGATAATATCGAGCAGAGTGCGGTGCTTCCATTTTGAAGAGCAAACTAATAAATAATGTTCTGGTAATAAAGGTTTGCTGTCCATTTCAGGAGTAATTTGTTCTGGACGTAGAATCGCTACATCGAATGCTCCTGATTTCAATTGATGGCTGATATCAAAACCATCATCAATTAAAAAGGATAAATGTAATTTAGGAAGCTCGTTCATTACCGCTTGGCAATGTGGAATCACTCGTGAGCGCATCATACTGGTTGGGCCAGCGATTTTTATACGTATATTGGATACAACCCCGGCTCCTTGAATGCTTGCAAGCACGGTTCCTCCCATTTCGCTTACTTGTTGGCAATAACGATGTAATTGTTCTCCCTCCGGAGTTAATAACATTCCTGTGCGACTGCGTATGAATAAGGTGGTATTCATCTTTTTTTCCAAAAGCCGTAGACGTTGCGTTACTGCTGTTTGGGTTAAAAAAAGTGATTCTGCTGCGGCATGAACAGTTCCCTCTTTAACGATCACTTCAAATGCTAATAATTGCGGTGAGTTTAGTCACTTGTGTCTGGACTTGATGGTGCAAAAAATTGTTACTCAATTTTCGGGATTAAAATATCTTTACTTCTCAGTCGATCTCGATGGCCTAAACCCTTCATGCGCTCCTGGCGTGGAAAGCCCTTATCCTGGGGGACCGGATATAAATCAAGTGATTTATTTAATTCACAAACTAAAAGAACATTTTGTTTATGTTGGCATGGATATTAGTGAGCTCATACCCAAACTTGATCCCAATCATGTTACTGCTTTATCCGCCGCACGGATTCTGAAAGAATTTTATGGTAGTTCCATTTAAGAAATCAGTTCTATGTAGAATAATTTCAGCATGAAGTGGCTCCAGTTATGGATACCGCGGTCGATGCCGCGGTAATTCGGCCTTAGAGCGCTATTTCTTCCTTAACGTGACGGCTATTGCAAATGTGGGCACTTATGCAATCATAAAACTTTACCAATCTCAATGTCTCGTGGATCACTGCCGTGATCATCGGGATCATTGAATGCCATTTTAACGTACTGATGGTGTAAGTAAAAAGGATAGGCCTCCGGGGAGGATTGGATTTGTAGCTTAAGTATATTCGTTGCTTTTAACCATCGTTCTATAAAGCTTAATAAATAACGACCCATCCCTTGATTACGTAGAAAGTCTTCAATGACAATAATTCTCAGTGCTGCTCTTTGGTCAGGCCACAACTGAATGTGAGCATAACCTACTATCAGCGTTCCACGGTAAAGAACAAAATGTATGTGATCTGGGTGATCAAATGTCCAGGTATAAGGATCGGCTATAGGCACTTTATCAAAGAAATATTTCTGGCGGAAATGACGAGTGGCTTGCCATTCGCGCTCTGTTAAAGTGCAGACTATACGAAGTTTATCAAAACCAGTTTTCGTATCTATATTGGTAATGAATTCATCCTTACCTAAACAATAAGCGTTAATATCATTAGGAAATTGTTCGGCTAACGCTATTTTAAGTGTTGCATAGGCGTCACGGTCTTGCTGATGAGCTTTCATCCAATCACGAAAGAGAAGATGGCGCTCAATTTCTGAATTACCTTTGGCAAACACATGAACATTATGCGTCCTATCGGTATGGCCTTTTTGAAAATAACGGCGAAAAGGAATTCCGTATTCTCCTTTGGCAGAATATCCAATTGCTTCCATTGCTTTTATAGCTTGATCGACTGTTAGAACATCATGAACAACAGGAAGAATATCAATAATAGGTTTAGCGCTCAATCCAGGCACAGAGGTTGAGCCTATATGATGAATTTCAATACAGTTAGTGCCTAGTGCTTGTTTGATGCGTTGGGCTTCTTCTGCAAACATCTGTGGCCATAAAGGATTATAAGGAACAACTTCGACCGTCTTTTTCATGATGATTTGTTGGTTATGAACAAAACGAATAGTATTTTATTTTTTACAATTAAGTCAATTCTGGAAGAGATTGTTTTATCCGCCAAAAATCATGCCAAGGCTCTTCTTTTAAATGGCTAAGTCGTTTAAGCACTGTTTTAATGGTATAAGAATTGTCTTCTTTTCGGTTGCTTAATTCATTCCATGCTAAAGGAATGGCAACAGGCGCATGAATATGTGCTCGTGTAGAATAATTACCTATAGCAGTTGCTGCCCATTGATTACGTAAATAATCGATGAAAATTTTGCCTTGACGTTTCTCTTTACTTATTGTGCTGACGTAGTTATTAGGTTTCTGTTTTTCTAAGAACTGAGCTAAATAATGAGCAAAATTCTTTACTTTTTCCCATTCATGTTCCGGTTTAATTGGAACCACTACATGCAAGCCCTTACCTCCAGTGCTTTTTACGAAGGATTGTAATTGATGGTGTTCTAATTGCTCTTTCACATCAAAAGCAGCAGCAACTACCTTTTCCCAGGTTACAAGAGGAGCTGGATCTAAATCAAAAATGATCCTATCAGGCTTGTCTAAATGAGGAATACGGCTGCCCCACGGATGAATTTCTAGCACTCCCATTTGTATTAAGCTTAATAAGCCCGCTTTATCATTTAGATAAATATATTGTTCTGCTGAGTCATCATGCTTAATTTGAATGGCGTGCAGGGCTTTAGGAGTCGATTCATTATAATGGCGCTGGTAAAAACATTGGGAATAGAGGTCGGGACAACGTACTAAAGTTAACGGACGCTGTGACAGATAAGGTAAGATGTAGTCGCTGATAGTGTCATAGTAATTAAATAGATCCTTCTTGGTGATCTGATCTTCTGGATAAAGAACTTTTAATGGATTTTTTATTTTCCCTTCGAGCTCTGGCGTTTTATTAAAATCTCGTTTTTGGGGATAGTGTTTTGAAGTCATCTTCATGTACCTTATGAAGTTTATTATGCGGCTACAACCTTGACTCAATAACACCAGAGTCTAATTTAAAGTCAGCTTCGGATAATAAAAAAACAATGTATTGAAAATATTGAATAATAATTGAGACGTATACATTTCTTATCCAAAACTGACGTTAATTTAATCATAAACCATTTTTAGCTTAATGCAGGAAATTAATGGGGTTGAATGTTTTTCTCATCTTTATCTTCTGCAGAGGTATTGGACTGAGACATAAATGAAAACGTCGAATACTCTTTTTGACTAGAAGGAATAATGTGGCTTACTTCAGTTATGATATTTAAGTCTTTATGCCTTAATTTTTCGGGTAATTCAGCTACCGCAAAGAGATTAGCTAAAATTAATCCTAGCATTCTGCTGTAGTGATGGGAGTTTGAAGAGCAATTAACATCTTCTAAAAAGGAGCGCTCCTTATTCAGAAAGGAGGGAGTATGGTGACTTTTAGCTTTTTTATAATCCTCTTTTAATAGTTCAATAAGTTGTATTATTTTTTCTTCGTTAGGAACGCTATTTACCATTATATGTTCTACTTTGGCAACCAATACATCAATGTCATTTCGGTGTTTTCCTTTAAGCACTCCTTCGAGTGATTTATAAGCCTCTTTCATTCGATGTATATCCGTTACAATTCGCTCTAATTCAGTTTTTAGTTTAGGCTCTCTATCCACGTTATTTAGGTTCGCTTTTTGAGCATGGGAGCGCTCTATAAATTGTTGTCTGCGAGTTTTGGAGGGCGCTACTAAATTGGGCTGTAATTCCAATTCTTTGGATTCCTCAGGAGAGAGCTGTATTTTTTTATCTAATTTGAATCTCAGATAATCGACTTGATCTTTGATGATGCTTTTAACTTCCGTATCGTTAATTTCAATAAATTGTAATGTATTTTTGCAGGTAGATTAAATTTAGAGTATTATTGTACTGTAAATGTTCATTGTTGTGGAAGATTGTGATGGGCAAAGAAATAAGAAGAGAAAACAAAAAATTAATTTTTTTGTGTTGTGATTCATCAGAGGAACGAGAAATTCAAGCTTTTATTTCTCGAAAAAGATTTAGAGCGGAACGAGAAAATCCTGGTAGTGGTGATGACATTGAGGCTCATATAATTTACCCCGCGGATGTGTCTACAGGGGATTATATGACTTATGGCAATCATCGGACTCCCACGGAAGAAGAAAGAGAATTGCTAGAAGGACTTACTTCACAGGATGATATTTATGTATGGGGGCATGGCAGTCCTAATTATGCTTATATACCTGGCGCATCGTATACGGAAATAGCTGATTTTTTGTTGGCAGGCATAAAAAAAGAAAATTTCTCCGGTGAAAATCCATTAAAAATTCATTGTGAAATGTGCAATTCTGGTCGAGGTGGGCCTGATGGAGAGAGTAGTTTTGCTGGTAGGATGCATGCTTATATTGAAAAAAAAGGGGTGGTTTCCAGGGTTACCGGACGGCTAAGAAACGTTGTAATCGATTTTGATAATATAAGAGAAAGAGGGGTTATGACACTTCGTAGAGAATATGATGCATTATTACACATGGGATTAAAACTACCAGACTCAGTATATAAACATCAAGAAACTGGAAGTAAAGTTACTTATTTCCGGGAGATACACGAAGGTATCATGGTACAAGTGCGTCAGGATAGTTATAGGAATGCGCTAAATAGAGAGTTTCTAAAATTTGAAGATAAGTTAATTGAACGGTTGGGACAAGATGTTTTTATAAGTAAAGATCGTTTAAAACCAGAACTACATCAGGCATTATTAGGAGTAGGATTGCGTTTAAGTAGTGTTGATGAGCATTTAGATGTTAAGGAGTTAACTCAATCAATAAATGATCTGAGTCAATTATTAAAGTCTAACTATAATTTAACTGATAATGATTTAAAAGAATTGGGGTTTGATTCTTTTAGAGATAAATTAATGCATCAAGCTCAAGGAGGCGGATTAGTTAAAAAAACAACGGGAGTAAATCTAGATGATCCCTTGCTGCCGAATGAAGTAGCCCCTCTCCATGATGTAATTAAAGCGCATCCATTGCTTAAGGAGTTAAGTGATAGTGTAAAAAAACTACAAGAATTAAATCGTGATAAAGAAATACCTAATGAGAACCTAAATAAGTTTATTCAATCTTTAGGATCTGAAGATGATATTAATGATTCATCTCTTTATAGCTCTATTTACACAGAATATAGAAAATCGATGCTTATGGAAAATGATGGTCAGACAATGATGCCGAAGCACTTGGAAAAAATTCTTGTGAGTACTAATAAGATGGTAAAAGCCTTTGCAGAAAATCCTGATATGTCTAGCGAAGAAAAACTTAGTACCTTAAATACTTATAAAAAAGAGTTAAATTCATATTTTACAAAATCAGTTTTATCAAACTCGATACAAACTCTTTCGAATTACATCCATGGATTTACTTATGGAATTAAAGCTGCATGGAATGAGAGACATGGTGCTAGTTTATTTGAAACTATAGGGCAAGCACTTAAATCCGGTTATGAATGGGCTGATGTTACTCATAGCAATTTTCTT
The DNA here is from genome assembly GCF_000953135.1 of Legionella fallonii LLAP-10. Taxonomy (NCBI): domain Bacteria; kingdom Pseudomonadati; phylum Pseudomonadota; class Gammaproteobacteria; order Legionellales; family Legionellaceae; genus Legionella; species Legionella fallonii. The sequence goes on from NZ_LN614827.1 coordinate 733,313, forward strand.
TTTTATAAAAATGCAATGCATCAGCTTCATACTGACATAGAGGAAATAGACTCCAAGGAAGATCGTGAGGATGACCCAAATAGAGAGTCAACTTCTTTTCATTAAAAATTTGGCCGTTGTCATATTTAAATTATCTATTAGTTAAACAATAGACTTCTTTCTAATCAAAATTTCTTCAGTCGGTGAGGTACTTTTCGTGCCATCGAAGTCTTATTACACTTAATTTTGCTCTCCATTGAAGGAGAGGGGAAATTACCCCGTTTCTTCATCAATAATGATGATGTATTTGGGGTATAGGATTTCTTGGTTGCACTTCAATATAACTGCCATGAGAGCGCCGGTGATGGTGTAGTCTGCCATTTCTCCATGGATTTGAATGATGGTGATGGTATTTAAAGCGCGGCTGTGGTGTTGGGTGCGAATGATAATAAGCGAAGGATGAGGTGGGGCATAAAGTGGTGATAGTTAACATACCACATAGCAGTAATTTTTTAGTCATCATAATGTCACATCCTCTTTTAAATTATTTTTCTACGTATAGTCTAAATAAGGAATGTAACAACAATATAACAGACTGTTTTATAATTGTAACAAGTTTGTTACAAAGATAGCTTGCTGATGAGGTTATGATCTAGAGATGAAGCACCGGTTCACATAGTTCGTCGGAGTTTTTTAATTGTTCTAACCAGTTCACTAGATGAGAACGATATGTTTTAAAAAACAGTTGAAATCTATTGGCAGCCCGGTATTGAGCTAGTTCAGTATTTTCGTATAAATATTTGATATCCTGAGGCATGGCCAATCTTAAATTTAAGGCCATTTTATCCATGTGAAAGCATATATCGGTTAGTGCACTATTCGTTAATTTGAACTGATCCTCAATAATGACCCGATTATTCGAAAATCACGGAGAGTCAATTGGTGATGGTAAAAATAGTCACAAATTTTTCCACTCCTGGTCTTTAAGGCTTTTTTATCAGCTACTTTGCATGCTAATAGCAGGGCTGTATTTTTACACGAAGCATAAGTGAGCAGTTGAGGTGTGACAAAAGTAGACAGAGTGAGTTCGAGTTTCCTGCCATCCTGTTCAAGAATCGCCTGGTGTAATGGGGTGTTCTTTGGGATAAAATCATCATAACTGCTCTCGGTAGGGTGTATCATGAGGCAAAAGTGGTGTAAGTATTTAAGCATTTCGCTGCGTGAGTCGGAGTTGTGTAATTCTTCATAATAGATAGAAAAAAAAAGTATCTAAAGTGTCTAAATGATTTAATAAAGGGATTATATGCTCCAAAATATCGGGCAACAGTAAATCAATCTCTTTTAATTTAAGAAAAAACTGCTGCAATTGCTCTTAGTTCTTCTAACAAAAAGGCTTCTATTCCTTCAAGATCCATTACGGGTTGATTCACTTTATCGATAACTCTATCAAAAAGAATGTTTTTTGTAACAATGGGTTCTTGGGCAGCCATAGGATTTCCTTAACATTAAATTGAACACTCCTGTCATTTAATAAACATCCTACAATAAGGAAATAGGCGGTACAACTCTATCTTTGAGTTGGGTGTGATTAAAGTTACTTGGGTAATCTCACGTTGAACTGTCTTTATCGTTCCTGTAATGCATGCACTGTTTCTCCATATAAGGTCTGAACTAACTCTTCTGTTGTCATTTTACGAATGAGGTTAACTGCCTGGCCAGCCCATAGGGATAAAAATTCAGCCTTTCCGAGTTCAGTCGCCTTTTTTCTCATATCCCGAGTAAAGGCATTTTGTGCCGGGAAGGGAAGGATGTCGTTTTCTCGTCGCTCCATTTCTTCCATAAAACGATTTTTAATTCCTCGTGCCCATCGTCCTGAAAAGGCTCGTGTGAATCGAGTTTGATTACCTTGGGCATGATCTAGTGTTTCTCTATAGGCAGGGGAGGTTCCTGCTTCATCACATAATAGAAATGCGGTTCCTAATTGTACTGCCTGGGCACCTAGAGTGAGGGCTGCGGCTATACCTTGTCCGTCCATAATACCTCCAGATGCAATTACTGGTATGCGTAGGGCAAGAGCCATCATGCGAGTCAATGCCAATGTTCCGAGGAGTTGATTGGGGTGCTTTGTTAAGAACATAGCGCTATGTCCACCAGCCTCGGCTCCCTGGGCAACAACAGCATCAACCCCCGATTCTTCTAGGGCCATGCCTTCTTCCACACTGGTTGCTGTTCCTATAGTAATGATGTGGTGTTGATGGCATTCTTTAATAATATTTTTATCAACAAGACCAAAAGTAAAACTAAAAACAGCCGGCTTACATTTTATAACCGCAACGATTTGCTCCTCAAAAGACTCATTAAAAGGGGGGTGTACTAGCGGATCAGGAAGAACAAGCTCTTTTCTATAAAGACGAGTCGCAGCAAGTGCAGCATCAATTTTTTTCTTGTTTAGGACTGGCATAATGGCCGGAGCAAACAAATTCACAGCGAAGGGGCGTTGAGTCAACGTTTGCGTACGCTTGATAGTTTTTTCAACTTCGGCGGGCGGTAAGTAAGCTAGGCCTAATGAACCTAAAACTCTTGCGTTGGATGCTGCTGCAGCAAACTCAGGTGTTGATGGTCCTCCTGCCATAGGTGCTTGGATCAGTGGCCACTTAAGACCTAATTGAGTATTTAATGTTGATTGAAGAAGGGGGCTAGGCATGATGAGACTCCCTTTAATAGTCGATTATCCATTGATACATTTATAATAGTTTAAGATAATAATGGCTTACAAATTCTAAAATTAATATGATGTAATCTATGGCTATAGAAAAGAAGTGTGCTGCAGTTTATGTGACTAAACCAGAGTTTCTTGATGAACTGTGTCACGAATTAGGGGAGGTGTCGCAAGTTGTAGACACTATGGTTTTTTCCCCTCAGCTGAAAACCAATGTATGTTTTGCTTTAGATATTTGGTTTGAGCCCCAAATTGTATCCTTTCAGTCTATTTCTGAGGCGGTTAAACTTCTTCGTAAGGCAGGGAAGTTTTGGTATTTACATCCTATGAGTCAGATAAGACGCTCGCGATTAATTGAAGAGCAATTACGTAAATATCCGCCGTTAATACGCCATTTCCCTATTGAAGAAGAAATTCCAACGCTAGGAGGCTTTAGTCTTCTGGATCATAATACTTTGTTGTACAGTACGCATCGTTTAAAAAAATGGCCACAAGGCCATTGTTTTTTTATAGAAGATAAAGTTAATCCACCCAATCGTGCTTATTTAAAATTGTGGGAAGCTCTTTTTCTTTTAAATAAATATCCTAAGCCAGGTGAATCCGCTTTAGACTTAGGTGCATCACCTGGTGGGTGGACTTATGTGATGCAATCATTAGGAGCCAAGGTCACTGCAGTCGATAAAGCGCCTTTGGATACTAAAATTGCCGCATTACCGCATATTAATTATTTAAAACAAAGTGCTTTTGCCATAGAGCCTTCTAAATTAGAGCAAAATTACGATTGGGTATTGTCTGATGTAGCCTGTTATCCTGAGCGAGCCTATGACCTTATTATGAAATGGATAGAGTCAGGTAAGGAAATAAAGCAGATGATTTTCACCATTAAATTGCAAGGTAAGATTGATTTAGCAACCATCGAACGATTTCAAGCTATTCCAAATTCATGTGTTTTAAATATGTTTTATAATAAGCACGAGGTTACTTTTTTTTATCCAGCTCCGGCTATGTTAAGGAAGAAAGAGCTATCTAATGCCCTCTCCCTAGCCCTCTCCCGCGAGTTATTATCGATTTTCAAACAAAATGCCTAGCGCGGGCGAGGGGACTTTTCGTGCCGTCAAAATATTATTCCACTTTGTATCCCCTCTCCATAAGGGATTATTTGATGCCGAATGACCGCGGCCTAGACTGCGGTATCCATAACTGGAGCCACATCGTGGGCTATGTGGTCGATGTTGTGGGGATTCGAAATATCATAACTTAACGACAGAGTCCCTGCCTGCACTGCACGGGATTATTTGATGCCGAATTACCTCGGCCTAGACCGCGGTATCCATAACTGGAGCCACATCATGGACTATGTGGTCGATGTTGTGGGGATTCGAAATATCGTAACTTAATGACAGAGTCCCTGCCTGCACGGCAAGGGATTATTTGATGCCGAATTACCGCGGCTTAGACCGCGGTATCCATAACTGGAGCCACATCATGGACCATGCGGTCGATGTTGTGGGGATTCGAAATATCGTAACTTAATGACAGAGTCCCTGCCTGCACGGCAAGGGATTATTTGATGCCGAATTACCGCGGCCTAGACCGCGGTATCCATAACTGGAGCCACATCATGGACCATGCGGTCGATGTTGTGGGGATTCGAAATATCGTAACTTAATGACAGAGTCCCTGCCTGCACGGCAAGGGATTATTTGATGCCGAATTACCGCGGCTTAGACCGCGGTATCCATAACTGGAGCCACATCATGGACCATGCGGTCGATGTTGTGGGGATTCGAAATATCGTAACTTAATGACAGAGTCCCTGCCTGCACGGCAAGGGATTATTTGATGCCGAATTACCGCGGCCTAGACCGCGGTATCCATAACTGGAGCCACATCATGGACCATGCGGTCGATGTTGTGGGGATTCGAAATATCGTAATTTAATGGCTATGGCTCAAAATACACAACCTAGCTTAATGTATGTGCTATTGACCCTTCTGGTTCAGGCCCTTCAAGAAGGTATTGCTCCACTTTATCATTAAGTACAGCCGGATTTGTTTCTGCTTTATTATAGCGCTCAAAAAACTGATGTGCCGCATACAATGAATTTATAGCGACCAAGCCGAATGCTACAGGAGTGATCAAAATTGATATTGTCGTTGTAATAGCAATAGCAAGTAGGCCAACTATTGAGTCGTATAATGAAACACCGTTGTAAGCCTTAAGTAAGAAGGAGTAATTTGCTTCATCTTCATTCAGGTGCTGGGTCGCTGTCTCAAGAACCTTATCTGCTATGGAGAGTCTATCTGTAAAGAGTTCAGCGATTTGGTTTTCATAACTGTTGTTAAAAAGAAATACAAGATTTTGTACACGTTGTAGTTGTACGTTAAATTTCCTTAAATGTTCTTGATCAGGTTCTGGTTTATTTTCGATTGCACTGATTTTTTGACGTAATGCATTTTCCTTTTCACGAATACGATTAAATAAATTTTTGAGTTGGAAATAATTAGCGTCTTCGCCGGATATTTGTTCTTCTGGGGTATGTATGGGGGTTGCCCAATATAAAGAATTCTTTTCCCATACATGATTATAAAAAACTTGCCCTGTCGTTTTTGAGGTAATTATTTCACCTGGAGCTCCTGTACTAATGAGACGTATAGGTGGTAGGTACAATGAAGAAAAGACTGGAAATGCTGTGGTGGCCTTGTTGCTAATCAGTTGATCTTTAACTGTTGTGGGAATTATTTTATGTTGTGATAATAATTCGAGAGCATAATCTTTACAGGTATAGGAATCACTGCTGTCAAACCCACTCATAGTTAATTTCATCGTGATATGAAAAGGTTTTAAACGAGGTATTCTTCCTTCTGCTGCTGCTTTTGCTTTTTCAGCAACGTAGCGGGTGTGTCCGTTAGGCTCTATGCCTTGACTCATTAATTCTGCATTGAGCTCTTCTATCACTTCGCGCTCAGTCTTCATCATTTGTTGGTAATTATTTCTGAGGGCGTTGAATTGCTCTTGGTTGATCTCAAAGCTAAGGCCGTGTAGTCCATCGCCATCAAGATACCTCATATCCTCGTTTTCTAAAACACCATGGCCGTCTTGTAAATCAACATTTAAACTGATGAGCTTTTTTACTCCTGCTACAAATGGGTTGGTAGTACTACTGGGTTGGCTATAAAATCCAATACCATTTAATACCTTGATAGGAGATGTCTCTGTTTCTTGCTGGGAGAAAATCAAACTGGCATGACCAAACGGATTGGCTCCAGCATCAGTATCCATAACGCAGTAAGTTACATAATATTTTGGGAAGCCCATACCAACCTCACTAATTTTCTGCTCTGTTTATAACAACTTGTATCAAACAGTGATAAAAGTGAAACATTATAATACAGAGTCATCGATTTTTACAGACTCTTTAGTAAGAAAAACGATATAAACATGGTGCAGAAAGTAACAATTATAGTTTGATGTGCCTAAAGGTACTTTTTTTGGGTGTTATAACGTAATAGCCCTGGTAATGACATTAACCTATGCTCGCTGAGTCATCGCTGACAGGTTAAGAAATAAAGATCTATCAAATCCCTCTCCCTAGCCCTCTCCCGCGAGTTATTATCGATTTTCAAACAAAACGCCTAGCGCGGGCGAGGGGACTTTTCGTGCCGTCAAAATATTATTCCACTTCGTATCCCCTTTCCATAAGGGATTATTTGATGCCGCATTACCGCGGCCTAGACCGCGGTATCCATAACGGGAGCCACATCATGGCAGATGGTGGGGGAATTCGAAATATCGTAACTTAATGACAGAGTCCCTGCTTGCACTGCAAGGGATTATTTGATACCGCATTACCGCGGCCTAGACTGCGGTATCCATAACTGGAGCCATATCATGGCTTCCTTGGTAGATGCTGAGGGAATTCGAAATATCATAACGTAATGGCAGTGTCTCTAGCCCGCACTGCAAGGGATTATTTGATGCCGCATTACCGCGGCCTAGACCGCGGTATCCATAACGGGAGCCACATCATGGCTACCCTTGGCAGATGCTGGGGGAATTCGAAATATCATAACGTAATGGTAGTGTCTCTAGCCCGCACTGCAAGGGATTATTTGATACCGCATTACCGCGGCCTAGACTGCGGTATCCATAACTGGAGCCATATCATGGCTTCCTTGGTAGATGCTGGGGGAATTCGAAATATCATAACGTAATGATAGTGTCTCTAGCCCGCACTGCAAGGGATTATTTGATGCCGCATTACCGCGGCCTAGACCGCGGTATCCATAACGGGAGCCACATCATGGCTACCCTTGGCAGATGCTGGGGGAATTCGAAATATCATAGCGTAATGACAGTGTCTCTAGCCCGCACTACAAGTGATTATTTGATACCGAATTACCGCGGCCTAGATCGCGGTATCCATAACGGGAGCCACATCATGGCTACCCTTGGTAGATGCTGGGGGAATTCGAAATATCATAACGTAATGACAGTGTCTCTAGCCCGCACTACAAGTGATTATTTGATACCGAATTACCGCGGCCTAGACCGCGGTATCCAGGGGTTGCTACAGATTATAGTTAGTAGGAAAGTAAAGTCGTCTCCTCAATGTGGATAACCGTGACATTGAGGAGATAATGACGAGTCGATTTTAAAATAAGATGCATGGACATGATGCTTGGTTTGTGGGTTGAGATGAATTGCTAGCTGATTGTCTTTCTGAAAAAAACAAGTGTCGATTATACAAATAAGGCAACGCTCCTGGCATATAAGGTGGGATAGGACGGATAGTCCAATCTGACGTTGGTTCCGCTTTTGTTTGTTGTTCATTATGCGGTTGACTTTGTCCTTCTTTCATAAGCTATATCCTTAATTAGTGAGAGAATCTGTTTAACGGTTTGTTAAATGCAACGGTTGAAGCTTAAAAATATCTTGAACACTACAATTAAATGTATCATTGGTTTGCTCTTTTAGTATAGGTCAGGACTTATACTAAAAAGCGACCTCTGAGTTTTGTGCGAGTCCTGTAGGTGGGCTATTTGCCCGAGAAACTAAAAAATATAAGCCTATATGAATAGAGTAGACTATATTTCATAGAGACTTTTAAAGTAACGATAAAACCTGTATGGTGTATAAGATTGATATTAGACTTTTTTGGAAACTCTACTAGGTTAAGAGTGTCTTCATATGCCCAAAGTAAAATGTTTTTTTTGGATAAAAGTAATAACCAGTTTTTTTCTTAGTTTGGTGATATACCCCGTCAACGCAACAAGGACCTATACTAAAGACTGGTCTGTGGCGAATATTATTGCTCCTTTATCCGAGGGCTCTTCTTTTAAGTATTATTTGGAACCGCAGCTGCGTTTGATTGATACAAGATCGGTGTTTAATCAGTTCCTTTTCTTAGGAGGATTAGGTTATCAATTTAATCCAGATCTTATGCTATTTATAGGACCTGGTTGGATTGAAATAAAAAATCCAATAAACAATACCTCGTCTACGGAAAAGCGATTATGGCAGCAATTAAATTGGCGAATATTGAATAACTCTAATTTAACCTTGAACAGCCGGACGCGTTTGGAAGAGCGAAATCATACCCCCCGATCGCAAATTGCCTTTCGTTTGCGCCAGCGTTTATGGTTTAGGGTTCCTTTGCAACAGTGGAGCGGTTATTCCTTTTCATTTTTTGATGAAATCTTTTTTAATCTTAATCATCCTAGCTGGACTTCACCTTATTTATTGGAGCAAAATCGTGCCTTTATTGGGATGGCGAAACAGTTATCTAAATCAGCCATTTTGGATGTGGGGTATTTACATCAATATCTTCATTCATTTACTAACCAATCAGATAATGTGTTATTACTCAGTCTCACTATGATTACTTAATAGATAGGCGTCTACGTATTCAAAAATAAGTTAATAGCCGAGTGAGTACGTTACCCGGACCTATTTCAATAAATTCCGTTTCTCCCTGTTGATGCAGATAATTAATAGTCTCCGACCATCTGACTGATTGGTCAATTTGCCTGATTAGATTTTCTTTTATATTTTCTGCATTATAAGGTTGCACGGTGGCATTGGCTATTACAGTAATGTCAGGTGCTTTGAATTCAAACTGTTTTATAAACTGGCCAAACTCATGGGCTGCATCCTGCATATAACGGGAATGAAATGCGCCGCTAACTGGTAAAGTAACACACATTTTTGCTTCAGTAGATAATATTTCTTTGGCTTTGGCAATATCAGCTGAAGGCCCAGATAAAACCGTTTGTTTTGGAGAGTTTAAATTGGCATAATCTATGGACTCAAGGTGATGTAGTTTAAGTAACTCAGCTAAACGTTCAAGGGGTAAACCCACTACTGCTAGCATACTCCCTCCTGTACTCTGAGCCATGAGTTCTCCTCGTTTTTTGATAAGTCTAAGCCCTGTTTCAAAATCAAAGACTCCCGCGGCAAATAAGGCACTGTACTCACCCAAACTATGGCCAATACAGTAAGTTGGAGGAGGAGTAGAATTAATGTGGTTAAGAAAAGACAATGCTTCAATGACATATAAGGCTGGTTGTGTATATTGGGTATTACCTAATTGTTCTTGAGGATCAGCGAGACATAATTCCTGAATTGAATAACCTAAAATATCATTAGCTTGTTGGGTTTTTTGCGAGAATTCATTAAATAAATGCTCTCCCATACCTTTTTTCTGAGCTCCTTGCCCAGGAAACATGAACGTTGTCATATCAGGTTTCTCATTGTGATAAGCTATATCAATAATCCAATGTAATAAGTATATAGTAATTAAATAAGGGGTCAAAAGCATTGTGACTCCAGTTGCTAAGGGGGAAGGTCTATACTTTATTCAAGGTTATTAGAATGACTATCTTCCATGCGCTCCCAATACGATAAACTTGTTTATATTAATTTGACTCAAGATCTGTTAACGGCTTCTATTGATACGCTGACTATTCATGATAGGGTTGCTGAATTAGTGAAAATTCCTGATGATTGTGATCTTAAGAGCTTGGATGATCCTGAGTTATTTCCTCAATGTACTAATCTAACTAAAGTGTATTTCTCTGCTCATGGGAGTGAGGAATCAAAAAAATATGTTTTTAATAGACGTACATCGGATGCCAAACTGTATCATTTAGATGATGTAGCAGCTTACGTGGGAAAATTATTGCGGGATGCAAATTTTAAGAATCCTAATGTGAGGCCACGACTGACTTTAGTGATGAGCGTTTGCGAGGGATTAGGATTTGCCAAAGGCTTACAAAAAAAATTAATGGAACACTATGGAGTATTTGTTGATGTAATTGCCAATAAATATGTGGTGCATGAACGTTATCAAATGGCTCCAGGTGGACAGCAGTTGGCTATTACTCATAAAGTAACCTCTGAAAAGGGTGATGGCAGAGTACATAAACGGCCCCATGCTAAAGTATTATTAACTATTGATTCCAACGGGAAACAACGTGAAATTGATGCTTATGAACTCAAATGGATAGAGAACGTCTCTAAGGCTTTGCACGAGCAAGTAGCTAGCTTTACACGATGGGCCGATTATAGTAAACCAGAAAACATTGATATTTTGAAAGGTATTACTACCCTGTGTCGGGATGTTGATACGGTAATTTCCCTCTATATGGATCGTGATATTAGTTTAACTGCTAATTACTTGTTTGCATTGTTATTGAGTTGTCAAAATGCATCAGCTGATCCACTTTATAAAGACGCGATGAATTATGAGATGTTACAGATTATAGTTAAAAATCTGATTAGCGATGGCTTAAAATATATTAATCCTCATAAGGAGATGAGCACCTATATGCAGAAGCAAGCGCAAATAGAGTCGGAAAGAAAAAAAGCAGTTAGTGATGAGGCGATGCCTAAAATCTTGCTAGCAAAAAAAGCAGTTTATTCTGGGTTACTTTTCGAGGCTTCAGAATATGGTATAGAGACTGTCTTATCTCAAATAGACAATGTACAAAGGGAGATAGATAATCTGAAAAAATCTATCTAAGTAATAAGGTACTTAGATAGATTTTTTAGGCGTAGGCAATTACTTGGTAATCGCTTGCATTCCTGCTTCATCAAGAGTTGTTTTAGCATATTGAGCAATTAATTGATGAATAGGTGCTGTTGGATGTACATGATCCCAGAATAAATAACCAGTGCAAGAGTTTGAATTGGCATTCATTTTGGGGAGTGTTTGTTCTTGATAGCTTACTATCAATGCTTCTTTAAGGGTAGGGTTAGCAAGAATTGCTTGTTTCTTTTGTTCATCCAATGTCAGGTGATATTGTTTCGCCTGAGTTTTCAGGTAATTATCCAATACCTCTGGATTATTCGCTACAGCTCTTAATGAAAACCCTCCAGAATAACAGGGTTCCGTTACATTAGTAATGTTAAATTGTCCTGGTTCGCTGATTAATTGATTAAATAAGGAATAGACATCAAAATAAGCGATGTTGACATTCGGATATCGTTCTTTTAATTCATTGTACTTAGCTAATAATTTTTCGTTATGTTTATTGGCTAGCTCAGTTAATAAAGCTTGAGTATTGTTCTGGGCTGCACTTGGTGTTTTTCCTAGATCAGGAATATTAACCATGAGTATCATCACGGCACCATTACTAATAAGCGACTCAACATTAGTACCAATAGCATCGACGACAGAACTGGTTATTGCGTCTACGTTAGTAGGGCCATTAAGATAATTGTTCGCTCCTATCCATACTACATAAAGACTTGTGTCTTTATTGGTATAGTTATGCAGATACAGATAATCATCCACTTCAGAACTTAGGGTGTAGGGTAAATTTTCTTTGTAAGATAAAACCGCTCCGGCACCGCCGACGGCAAAGTCTTGAAAATTATCACTTGAACCATTAGGGAAATAAGATTGGTATAGGTTTTCTACCCACACAGGACCATTACTAAAGCGTCCATGATAATACGGCGGTGATTTAGGAATAAAGTGAGCCATATAAGTATATAAATTACCATTATCTGACAGACTATCCCCAAAAGAGACTATAGTATCAAACTTATAACTATACGAATTGATGGCATAGATGAAAAGGCTTAGAGCAAGAATAGTTTTCTTTATCAATTTCACTCTCCTCATTGAATGACAATGAACTCAGTATACTGAATGAAGATTACCGTAATATTAAGCAGGTAAATTGCTGAGGCAAAAAAATTTTATACTTTATGACAAAATGAATGGCGCATTAACAATTATGTTATAAAATTAGACATGATGCTCTTTGTATTTGCTTGGAGAAGTTATGTCTTTCTCAACAGCCATGGGTCATGCTTTTATTAATAAGGTCAAGGTGTTGCAGCGTTCTTTAAATGAATTAAAAACGAGTAATGATACGGAAGCCTTGGTTAAGTTTGAAAATCAATTAACCCTGGATGAGATAGAAACGTGCTTTGTAACCTCTTCCTCGGAGGCTTTGAGTGCCAATTTAAGTATTGTGTTAGCTAAGCGGTGGGAGAGAATACGCGGTTCGATCGCTTCTTATACTGAACAACCATTTAATCCCATTAATCAATTATGTTTAGAATTAGCTCAATCTATTTCACCGCTACCGCAACAAAAAGATGATTATGACCATTTAGCTAAAGGAGAGGGACCCTATTTTGTCATTATGCCTAGTTTGCGGGCGCATCAAACAGTTTACGGTGAAAATATTCATCAATTGCAATTAAATCAATTTGTCTTGTCAGATAATGAAGAGTTATTTATTCCTATAGTTGGCTGTTTGCGACGTGTTGTGGAGTCCGATCTAGGAGAGGTTCTTCATATTGCTTCGGAACATTATGTTTTCCCTAAGTTAACACCAACTGAGTTGGGGAGAGTTGTTGGGAGCTCTCTTAAAGTCGAAGAATATTATAATGCAATTCAAGAATTCAATAAAAAAAGGTTTCATGACTTGGGTTTTGGATCTCATTTGACTAAATTAGTTAACGCGTTAAGGGCTGGGGGGGCTCATGCCCGTGGTGAAGAATTAAACGCCGCGGCTATTGCCAATGAAGGGATAGCTGAATTTGCCCAGTATTGGGACACCTTTTCTGAAGAAAAAAAAGCATGGTATTGCCAGCAATATCGTGGATTGAAGGATATCCTTGGAAATTTAATGCGGCCTACAGATGCCGAGTACCAAAATGTACAATTCTGTATCGAACTCATTGCCGACGATATTGATCCCATCATTGACCAGATGGAAGCCGCAAACTATGAGCTGATAGGACTTAAAGAGCGAATTACTGTATTACAAAAAGGAGTTATTGATGAGCTAGATAATGTAAAAGATCCATTGAAACATCCAATAACCAATGTGAAGCAACCTAAGGTGCTTAGTCAAATTTTTGCATTAGCTAAAGAGCGACAAGAGGAGCTATTCCAACATAGGGCTGATAAAAGTGTATTAATGTATGCTTTGGATCATGAGCCTCATGCATTACCTGAGTATCTAGATTTGTTAGATGCTGAGGCAAGGGAACAGATTGCTAAAGCAAGATTAAGGTCTGGTGATACCCCTGTGATTACAGCCGCAAAAGAAGGCGCTAATGAAGCGATTGCTCCATTATTAACGCTTGGTGTTGATATAGAGGCGGAAGACGTATCATCTAATAGAGCATTGCACTGGGCAGCCAATAACGGTCATGTGAATGTTGTTCAATTATTATTGCAAAAGGGAGCTCAATTAGATGCTCCTGGCCGTATAAATAATACAGCACTTCACTATGCCATTACTCAGGGTAACGCTGCTGTTGTAAATGTCTTATTGGAGTGTGATGCTAATATTATGCTCCGAAATTCATTTTATGAGAATGTTCTTGGTCTTGCTATAAAACATCATCCTGAGTTAGTTCCCAAAATTCTTCTTAAGGCGATTACTTTAATTCCGTCACAGCAGGAAATGCTGTTGCAAACTCTCCAAGAAAGCGAGTTTACCCATTACCCTTATCCCAACGTATTATTTTATGCAGCAAGAAAATATCCACAGAGTTTTGAGGCCTTAGTTGCTAAAGCGAAAGAACATAACGATTGTGAAATCATCAACAATATTCTTCGAACAGTTGATTTTGATAATAGTACAGCACTTCTCTGCGCTGCTCGAGTAGGGAGTATTGAGGCGGCTCGCACCTTATTGGAGTGGGGGGCTAGCCTTAATGGAGAGATGGATAGGGAAAAAAATACAGCGTTACATTACGCTGCTCGCATGGGACATGGGCTTCTCGCAGGCTTTTTGTTAGAGAACAAAGCGAATGTTAATGCGTTAGATTATCGAAATAACACCGCTCTTCACATTGCTGCAAGAAATGGACATGCCCAGATAGTTGACTCCTTGCTGTCGCTGGATGCCGATATAACTCTTAAAAATATGTACGGTGAAAACGCTCTGGATCTAGCGGTACAAGGCAGGCATCAAAGAGTAATAGACAAACTGCTGTTAAAGGCAGTGCTTTTAAGTCCCGAGGAGCAAAAATCCTTGTTAAGTAGAATCAACAACGGCGTTTACGATAACGTCTTGATTTATGCGATGTGCGAGCATCCCACTCTCTTAGAGACTTTGTTGGAGAAAACGGGTAAAAAAGAGGAGTATCTTGTTGCTCAAGGCAAATTAAAGAGCTTTGTGGATATTGATAAGCATATAGACTTATTTCAATCTAAACTTTCCCAAATGAGAATTAAGGCACAACATAATGATAATTATCCGTCAGCGATACAGGAGGTTAAGTCATTAATTAATGCATTGACTGTCGCAAAAGCAGAATTCCTTTTTAAGGAAATTCCAACAGAGGCAGAAAAAAAATCTCAATTCAAATATACCTGTCTTAAGGCGGCCAGAGAAGCGCGTCCTGTTTTAGAGCAACATAGGGAATTAAAAAAAATTATCGCTGCTTTTTTTATTGTAATATTGACTCTTCCGGTTTCTTTACCCCTAATGGCGTTGGGGGTCTTCTCATTGAAAACGCAATCAGAACAAAGTTTAAATACATTTGAGAAAGACATAGATTCTCTTCCTGTCGAGGATCCTTCTATAAAAAATTTAAGATAGCTGAATACATAATTGCTTCAATTTAAGGATGTATAGCCTGGATTGGACGAAGTCGTAATCCGTGATTCAGGCTACTTCCCATATTACACTTTAGGGCTAATGTCGCTATTTATTGTTTCTTCCTGCTCATCTGTTGGAGTTGGTGATTGTTCAGAGGTAGAGAAAAGGGCTGTTACTTGATCATAGCCGAGGATGGGTAAGGCAAGTACCAGCATCAAAGCAAGACCAACAACCATTTTACTGAGTAAAATAGGCGCTGAGACAACACCAGCGGTTATTCTGAGAGAGGTATGGACATTCTCTTTCGTAGCAACTCGCCATAAATAAGAAGCTAAAACGGGTATTAAAGTCAGATCCAATAATCCAAAAGCAAATAAACCGGTATATTCACTATCAAACTGTTTCCCCATGATGAGATGATAGGCCCCTTCAAAGCGAGAATTTAATCTGGAAGAAGGAGAAAACAGTAATCCTAAATGGCGATATCGGTTTTCTTGAATAAACTGCTCTACTGTTTTTACTTTAAAATCATTTAATTGTGATTGTTGCATCAGTTGAGAACGCACAGTTTTTTCATCTGCATTCATACGAAGTAGAGCGATTGACCGTTCGTTCGACTCCAAGTCCTCATCAGGAAAAGTATATTCAACTGCGTTGGCTATAAGCTGTCCTAAAATCTTTGAACCTTTTTCATTAGGCTCAATTTGCAATGCATGATTGCCTCCGAGAGGACTTAGAGAGGAGGTTGCGTCGGCAAAAACAATTTCGGTATTTTTAGTCGTGGCATATTGTAATACTTCTCTATATAGCTCATTCATTGTTTCTTCAACCGCGGTGAAGGGATTTTGTCCTTTTCCTTCCGCTCGTGCAATATGAGAAAATCCTGTGTAAATAAAATAAGGGGTGAATTCTGTAATAGCAGGGTAGTATTGGGATAAGAGAACGATTCGCTTAAGTTGATGATTATTGTCAATTAATTTATCAATAATTTGTTTATAATCTTCTAATAATTGTTCTTTTACTTTTTTAAACTCAGTGCGAATTCTTTCTTTGGCACTTTCTGGGGTAATCCGTAAAAGAAGCTGAGGGTAGTTCAGTTGACTTTGCAACGTATCCATTAGCGCTTCTCTGTAATTATTTCCTCCAACGCTTAATACCACTACATCAGGACCCCATTGAGTAATAGCCTCAAGTTGGTGAACGGTGTTATTGGGATGATCAGAATCTGCAGGCAGAACTTTATTGAGTGGGCAATCGGTCATTAAATCAGCAGTGGTAGCGCCATCAACGGCGAAATTGGCTATATCGTATGAGGAGTCCGGTTTTTCTTTACTCTCTGCAAGTGCAATGGCCGTTTGGTGCGGGACAGTGGCTTTCTCGTGGGGGAGAGTGCCTTTGCTGCCTATCCACGCGCTATTATCTAGAGTAGAGTCCCCAGCAAATGCAACTTTTGTAGGGGCAGAATTAGAAGTACCTACTATCTTT
The DNA here is from genome assembly GCF_000953135.1 of Legionella fallonii LLAP-10. Classification (NCBI taxonomy): domain Bacteria; kingdom Pseudomonadati; phylum Pseudomonadota; class Gammaproteobacteria; order Legionellales; family Legionellaceae; genus Legionella; species Legionella fallonii. The sequence goes on from NZ_LN614827.1 coordinate 749,573, forward strand.
TTTAATCTACCTGTTGTTTTAGGATATCCAGAGCCTATTGAGTCAGAAGAATTTTTTACAGATTTCACTTTTAGATAACCACGAATGAAAAAAAATGAAGCATTTTGTATTGTACGAACCTCCTTGTCAATCTTTAAATAGATGTTTACTTAGAGGCTGGGCCTATATTAGCATAAATTGATATGAGAAATTCCTTATTTAAATCTATTTACTTTTAGAAACATTCTAATTGATTATTAAGCATGGCATAACAAATAGTACTTTCTAAATTTTTAATGATTTCTTAGGATAAATAAAAGAATTAATTTTTTAACCCGGATGCTGTGGCGTTGTGGCTATCGCATTATTTTATTTTGAGGTTTCTCATGCCTGTTTCATTCAGCGTAATTCAAGAGTGCATGGAACATGTAAAAACAATACGACAACTTCTTAATCAATCATCGCCTCATAGTAATACTGAAGTTTTGGTTCAATTTGAAAACCAGTTGACCCTTGCTGAAATAGAACTCTGTTTTTCAACTTCTTCCCCAGATAAATTATGTGCAAATTTAGCTATATTATTAGCTAATCGCTGGGAAAGAATACGCCATTCAACCGCTTCTTATACTCGGCAACCTTTTAATAAAGTGAACCAACTCTGTTTGACATTAGCTCATCTTGTTTCTCCTCTCCCTAAAAATCGAGAAGACTACGATAAATTACGGCAGGGAGAAGGGCCTTATTTTGTCATCATGCCAAGTCTAAAAGCTTATGAAACGGTTTATTATGATAATATTCATCAACTTAAATTACATGAATTTGTTTTATCTGATGACGAACAAATATTTATTCCAATAGAGGAGTGTTTAAATTATGCGATAGAATCGAATAGCGGTGAGTTGACTCATCTTGTAAGCACTACGGACCGTTATCCTAAGTTATCACCAAGTGAATTAGATCGCGTTATTCATCATTTTCCTCAGGTTGCAAATTATTATAAGGTCATTGATAGCTTTAATCAGAAAAGACTCCATGATTCAAATTTTGGAGCTCAACTGGCTAAATTAACTAGTGCTTTAAGGGCCGGAGGGGTGCATGGGAGCGGCGAAGAGTATGATCCTGCTGCAGTCGCGAATGAAGGAATTAGCGAATTCGCTGAGTATTGGAATTCATTTCCCGAAGAAAAGAAGCAATGGTATTACGATGAATATCTAAACTTAAAAGATACTCTCGGACGTTTAATGCGGCCTACAGAGACGCAGTATCATAATATACGTTATTGTATTGAGCTTGTTGCAAACCACCTTGACCCCATCATTGAGCAATTTAAAGCAACAGAATTCGCTATTGTCAGACTTCGGGAACAAATAGTTGCTCAACAACAGGCAGTTAGAGAGAAGATGAAGTCTGCCGATTTCTCGATTTTACTCGATGAGAGTAAGCTGACTCAGCCAAGAGTCTTGCGTCAAATTTTTCAATTAAATGCAGAACAACAAACCGAATTATTTAAATACACTTCAACTGAAAATGCATTGAGATATGCTTTGGAATATGAGCCTCTGGCATTACCTGAATACATTGATCTTTTAGGTGATGATGCGAAAAAAGACATGATTGTTGCTCGATTTAAAAGTAATGAATCTGCATTAATTATTGCCGCGAAACAAGGGGCTAAAATGTCTATTAGCTTATTATTACAGTACGGCGCAGACATAGCTGCTAGAGATGTGAATGAAAGTAACGCACTTCACTGGGCTGCGAATAATGGACATAGTGAAGTAGTTCGTTATTTATTGGAGCATCACGCAGAAATAGAGCTTGAAGAGCATCACGGTGACACGGCGCTTAATTTGGCTGTAATTCATGGAAACAGCTCTGCCGTGGCCGTCCTGCTTGAATATGATGCTAATTTAGATGCGCGCAATTTCAATGGGAATAATTCGCTTGATTTGGCTATAAAACTTCAGCCAGAACTAATTGAGCAGTTACTTCTTAAAGCCATTATGTTAAGCCCGGAAGCACAAAGGTCTCTTTTAAGAGAGATTAATGGAGGTGTTTATCCAAATGTGTTGTTCTATGCGGAGGAGCACTGTCCTCAGAGCTTTAATTCTTTAGCTGCTGTATTGAAAAAACAAAATAATCTTAGTCTGATTAAAAACATGTTATGTGCAAAGAGCCGATATGGTAAAACAGCCCTGATAGCCGCTGCTGCAGTTGGAAGTCTTGAGGCTGTTCAGACTTTTTGGCAACTGGGAGCGGATATTAAAGAGCGAGATTTCAATAATAGAACGGCATTACATTGGGGGGCTTATAAGGGAGAGCCTCAAATCGTGGAGTTTTTAGTGGAGCAAGGTAGTGATATAGAGGCACAAGACGAGAAAAAAAATACGGCCCTTCTTATTGCCGTAATGCAAGGTAAGCAATCTGTGGTAGATTCTTTACTAGCCCATGATGCTGATGTGACTATTCGTAATGCTCGCGGAGAAAATGCTCTCGATCTCGCTATAAGACAAAGAAAATCGCAGTTAATAGAAACGCTGTTATTAAAAGCAGTAACTTTAAGCTCTGCGGAGCAAAAGTCATTTTTAAGCAGGGTGGACGGGGGAATTTATGATAATGTGTTCATTTATGCAATGTGCAAATATCCCGATCTTTTACCTTCTTTGCTTAATCAAGTTAATAAAATGGCAGAATATCAGGCCCATCAGATAGAGCTAAGTAATTATCTTAACATTGATGCTCATCTGGATGTGTTTTCTTCTAAACGATACAACATGAAAATAAAGCAACAACGAAACGAACATTATATTTCAGCGGTGGAAGCAGTCGATGTTTTGATAAGCAAATTGACTTTAGCAAAAGCTGAATTCTTATTTCAAGAAGGAGTTAGTTGGGATTTAAGAAAAAGTGTATTGAAGCAAAAAAGTATCGATGCGGTTACAGATGCTCGCCCTGTTTTAGAGCAATATAGGGAGTGGCAAAAAGTGATTGCTGCTTTTTTTATTATATTGCTTACTCTTCCCGTTTCATTACCGCTTATTGTATTCGGATTTTTTCCTGTGCATACCCAATCAGCACAGGCGCTCAATAAACTTGAAAAAGAAATTAATTCACTACCGATTTTGAGCACTTAGGTTTAATTAATTACGAACATTACTGATTTACCGACTATAATATGAAACAAGAATAATAAATGTGCAGTATAACACTAATGATTTTATGGATATTAATCAGTAATTATTATGCAAGGAGCTAACGATGAACAAATCAATTGTAACCATTGTATCTTTTACTTTAGGCGCAACTCTTACTTTTAGTGCATGGGCAGATATCAGCGCAACGGCTGGATCTAAGCCAACTACTACTACACCAACTCCAGGTGCTGCTCTCATGAATAGTCGACATCCTTGTCATGCAATCCAAAAAGCATGTCAGGCTGCTGGCTTTTCTAAAGGCGACAAAACAGGAAAAGGTTTATTTCTCCATTGCTTTAAGCCTATTTTAGCAGGTCAAACTGTTACTGGAGTTACAATAGATTCTTCAGTGGTTCAAGCTTGCCAGCAAAAACAGAAGAGCCGATAGAGATATTTTTTATAGTATGAGTCATTTAATTAGAAAAGATGGGGTAAAGTGAATAATGAAAATTGCCGTATGTAGTGATGAGCTTTACCCTGTTAATGAATTTGTTGTGAAAGAGCTTGAGCGCTTAGGGCATCAAGTCATTTTATTTGGTGCGCTACACTCTAGAAATAATGAATCTTGGATACAGGTGGCGCAAGAGGCTGCTGAATCCATTCATCAACGAGTCTGTGACGAAGGTATCTTTTTTTGTTGGACAGGGACGGGTGTTTCTATTGTAGCTAATAAAACTCCAGGAATCCGGGCCGCTTTATGTACTGATGCTCAAACCGCCCGTGGAGCTCGTGTATGGAATAGGGCTAATGTTTTAGCTTTATCTAACCGTCTTCTTACTCAAGATTTGGCTAAGGAAATTTTGAGTGCTTGGTTTGAATCTGTAGATGATGACAATGATGTTATTGATAAGATTAGGGCTATAGAAAGAGCGAACATATCACGAGATATTTAGGTTGGGTCATGGCCTTATTCCTAACTCTCAAGGCCAGAAGAGTTGGCTGATATTATTTTATTCTGCTGGAAGTCACCACAATATATCTGTATTCAGGATATAGTGGTTATGTCCTCCGATTGTGATTTTTAGTAGTCTTACTTTAGAGCGTGTTTAGGTGACTAACTTGTTGCTCGGATTGTGTTGGAGCTTCTAATGTCGGTTTTAACGATTTTAGCCTCTTAATCGGTCTCATATTGTTTCTTTCATCTACCCCATTATCTCGAGCTTCTTCTTGCATGGTACTCTTTGGCGCATCTGTGGGTTTAAAAATGGAGCTGTTTATTAAATATTTATTTGACCGTTTATTATTTTTTGGTACGGGGGGTGTCAATTTTTCTGGGGTAAACGATACCTTTTTTGTAATAATAGATTGTGCAAAGGGTAGAGTGGCTTCATATGAATTATGCGCCATCGGTTTAAAGCCAAAACTTTCATAAAAGACTTTACCAGCGTTGGATGATATGAGTGATATAGAGGTAATGCTTAACTCACAGCACACATCGTGTAATGCTAACATTAACATCGATCCCATTTTTTGATTACGATATTTTTTGTCTACGGCTAAAGAAATCAATGTTACAGTGTTCTCTTCTAAATCCACATTTACTGTAATACAGCCCTGTACTATTCCGTTTTTTAGGCAAGCAATACACAGTGTATTATCCTCACTATAAAGAATTTGACTTGGCTTATATTCCTCGGCTTCTTTTTCGGGAAAGGTTTCTTCAATTAATAGATCCATTTCTTCTAATAGATCCTGTTGTTCATCATTCACTATTTGAAGTTTAAATCCTGATGTTGCAACTAGTTCTTTTAATGGCTCTGATAGCAGCGTTTTTAATTTAACTTCTTTGTTAACAATTTCGGATAAAGTAGTCATCTGTTTTCCGCGTGATTAGTCATACAAAATGGACTGTTATTATACACTATTTGGCTTAAATAAGATCATTATGTGTTAAAAAATAAAAAGCGAGGGATGGATAACTAATTTTTTCTTATAATCATCGGGGAATCTACCTTATTTACTCCTAAATCCGAAGCCGATGAGGCAAAATGCCTAAGCCAGGCGCTAATTAATGACACAATAATAACAAGAGTATGCGAAGACATTCAGTAACCAAGAAACATATTCTGGTTTTCTCAGATTTTATTTCCTAATATAGTCCATATGGATAGAATTTTTCATTGATTAAATGTTAAGGAGTCTCATGCCACAAATTTCCCTTCGAATATCAAAAAATATTGATATAGTCCAATTGGATTTTAATGAGTTATTTGCAGCCATTCATGATGTGCTTCGCGAAGCGCCTAATGTTGATGTGAGTACCTGTCAAAGTGGAGTCATTCACGAAGATTTTTCATATATTGGTTTGGGAGAGGATAAAAGAACCAAAGTGTATCTCGAATTGTATTGGGTTGAAACGGAACAGCGAGTAGCAATAAAAAAACAATTAGCATTGCAGTTAATGAAAATATTGGAAGATTACATAGTTCCTGAGGTGGAACAACAAAAATTAATTTGTATTCCTCGAGTGCGAATTGCTAATTTTGGAGTTCTTGATCAGGATTATTATATTAGCCAGCGTACTCCAGCTGTTTCTTAAGAGCCTGCTTGTCCATTGACTGGTTTGTTTTTTCACAATTAGTTCTGTATTTGGTCTTTGTGCGGGGCAGTGTAATCAGGGCTTATCCTTTAAAAAGGAGAATGGAGAAGAGACTATGCTAAGAGAGTAAAACTGGATAAAAATTGATAAGAGGCTATATTTTATACAGGGTTAGGATGAAAAAGGAAGCGCTATGTGCTGTATTAATAAGCTCTTGTGCCTATTCTTTTTTTTCTTAAGCTCATTTACCATCTTTGCAGCGACTATTCCTCCAGATGTTTTAGGTTCTGAGAAGTACGACATTTTAAAATGTGTTTCTGATATTAAACAGACGTGTATTAATAGTTTCTGTCTTACATCAAGCCAAAGAAATTGCCAGGAAAACTGTGAAAAAATGGCACAACATAAATGCAGGGAACAAAGGAATCAATAAACAGTTTGAAGCTCGTAGAGTGCGGACGACAAGGAGTAGCTGATACAAAATCTTTGATATTTCAAAGAGTAATCTTTTTAAGATTTATTGATAACCATATTATTAAATTATATGATGACCTTTCTAGTGGGATTTATTGATTACAAGGAGTCTTAGTATGTCAATGTGCAAAATGTTACGTATATTGGTTGCTTTAATTGCGATTGCTGGGGTCTCTTCGTTGTTGAGTTCTTGTGTTACTCCAAGTAATACAGATGAAAGGGGCTACGGAGGAACTGGTGGACACGGTGGCGGTCATGGCGGTGGCGTTGGTGGTGGTTCTGGGCGTTAATCAATGAGGTAAGACATAACTACCAAGCTAAAGAATAATACGGGAATACCTTAATCCCGGATTATGACTTCGTCTAATCCGGGATACGTCTCCGTAACATCACGCGAAGAGTTTCCTGGAAGCTATGGACTGCAGAGCAATGGTCACATTTTATTAGCCAGTAACTAATATAGGTGATAAAAAGGTGTCTGAGGGGGTACCGGGCTGTACCATACGCGTAAACTCTGCTTCCCTTGTTGTGGCGGCGGTGCTCCAAAAAAAACTATGGCCCGTCAATACTCTTGCTATCCCCATACCAAACAATGTGCCTATCATCGTAATAATGTCAGCTAGGAGTCTAAGGGTACTGTGTCTATGACTAAATTCAGTTTGAGCCACGTCCTTCATCTGCTGCGCTTGATCTTGGTGAGATAAATCAGATAAACGAATAGGAATTACTTTTTTATAAAATTCCTTGATGGATGTTTTATAATCCTCACCAAAATTATTTTGCTCTGCAAGTTGTAATTTATTATTACAAAATGTCCTTATCGTTTTTAGATCGTGAATTATTGCCGGTGACACTCTTACTTTGCTGCTTTTTAAGGCTTGAGACCAGAAATTATGTTCTTCTTGAGTATAATTATCAGAATCTAATATTTGATATAAGCGCGAATTATGCTCAGACAGGTCGCGCATTTCATTTAACAGATCTTGGGCTGTATTTCTGAACTCCGTAGGAAGACCCATGTAAGCATCATAACAGCGGTCATACACAAAACTACTTTGTTTCGTATTTCGCACACCATGAGCCATGATTACGGTGAATTGTTCGAATAAGCGGCTTGTAGCCTTTACGCAGGTACGATGTAAATCAGGGAAATCTTTGACACTTTCTACGAAATCTGCAGCAAGATAAAAGCTTGGAAGATTTTTATTTTGTGATAAAAAGTCAGGATTTTGTAAAACCAGAATGTATGCATTAATGCTATCTAGATAATGCTGTACTTGTTTTTTAGTAATTTGTTTTATTTGATTATCTAGAGTCGTTATTTGTTGTTCAATTATGTTTAAATGTTGGGTGCCATTATGAGTTTGTAAAAACTGACTGTGAAGTGAACATAATTCTTTACCTGTAATGCTAGTGACTAGCTGCTTGATAGAAAAAATAGGGCAGCTACCACCCTCTTGCATGTAGCCCTTTTGATTATGTACCCGCATTGGTATTTCGTCGCCATCAACGTTGATTGATAGAAAATCAACGCATCCCAATACAGGTCTTCCATTTAATTCATCTATTTTAGCGTTTAATCGTAGCCATTCGTGGGCTTCTGCACTATGTGGAGGGGAAGCGCCTTCACCATTGGGTCCAGATTGAGGTTGACGGTAAAAGCGTAATTCACGTTCTGTTTGAATCAATTCAGTTAAGGTATGTTCCATTTGATGCTGGTATTCATCGGGGTTTTGTATCGGACTCACTGGCGAATGAATGATAGTTCCATTGTGATTTATGGTCGGCTGTAATTGGGTGATGTAGGTACCTGTACAGCTTTTGTACCTCCATTCCGCGTCATGGCATCCTGCTCCCAGATTAGTTTCGACTTTAAAATAATTAAAATAGTCTGGTCTCATGCCCTGAGGAGCTTGAGTTCCATTTTTAAGCATTCCTACTTTAATGAGCCTAACCATACTGGAGTGATTAATCATTCCACCTGTTTGCAGAATAATCTCATTCGTTTCTGATCTCATTGAGCTATCAGGTAAAAAACGTCTCATAGTAAAGATTTTATTTTTACCTAAGGAAACATACTTTCTGCCGTGCAGGAGGTCATGAGCATTCTCAGTGATTAAGTGGCTAATCAGTTGTTGATTGGGTAGTTCACTAATAAGCTTCAATGAGCCGTCATGTTTACTTCTATCTCCAGGAAGACGGCAACTGATATAATCTACAAAATTAGAGTCAGACTTTAGCCCTTGTTGTAAATAGTTGTTTTTATCATAACTCGCTAATATTTCAGTTGCATGCATAAGAGTCATATATTGCTGATTGCTTAAGGCTTCTTTATGATATTCAGCAAAAATTTTGAGCGACATGCCATAGGCACTACTTGCTTCGTAAATAGCACAGTTTACTTGTTTAGAATTAGAATAATCTAAAGATAAAATATGTGCCTTATCTAAATAACCAGATAACTTATTACTTATAATCCTCTGTTGCATTAATTTAAATGTGTCTAACTCTGACTTTAATTGCTTAATGCTTTTCTTTGGTGTCTGTTCTAAATAATAGTCGTGATAGAGAGCATCCAATACTTGAGAATCTAATCTAATACAATATTCTTTGGAGAGAGGGTCAAATTCCTCTATGGGGCGATAAGATTTAAATCGACTAAAAATGTCTGCTTTTTGGGTATCAGTCACCTTAACAAGCACTGGAGCTTGAAAGTTATATTCTTCTTCGTTTAATTTCATGCCATACGAAGGAAGTCGCAAATAGTGTGCAACAGCATGGCAAGTTGCTTGCGGTAGGATATAACCTATGAAACGACCTTGATTATTCAGTGGGATGGCGCCATACGATGCAACAAGTAGCTGATGATAGTTGCTTAAGAAAGGGTGTGTAGCAATGGGCAAGAGTTTGTAGTTTACAACTTTTCCCTCAGTAATTCTTGTGATACCGAATTTTCTAAAGCACCATTCTTTAAACGTCATGTGTTTCCTAAAATAATTGATTTTTTAGTGTGCATATTATACTAAAAACAAGCTTAAAGAATTATTAAATTCAAGCTGAGGGGCATAGGAACGATTGTAGCTTTTAAGTTGTGGAGTAGATTATGATGTGTGTCACTATTTGAAAGTATTCTCAGCAGATGATACCTTACTGAAATGTAATGATTTATAGTCGCAGTGATTCGCGATTCTCAAGTGCTTATTCTAAGAATTTGTTACCAAAATTTAAGGATAAATACGCAATAGAAAAGGAGATTTTATGGCAATGCAACAAGAGAAAGTGGCACCTACTATTCCCCGCGGTAATAATCCCTTTTCCAGTCGTTTTGATAACTTACCACCTAAAAAAGCTAATTGTTTTCCTCGTGTTGCTTATGTATTACAAGGCGGAGGCTCTTTAGGTGCCTATCAACTTGGAGTCGTAAAAGGTTTATTAGAGGCTGGATATGAACCTGATTGGATTGCTGCGACATCGATTGGCGCTATTCAAGCGGCAATCATTGTAGGTAATCCCCCTGAGCGCCGTGTTGAACGGCTACAGCAATTTTGGGAGAGGGTTGCACCACCTGCCATGTTTGATTACCTTGGTGAGTTTCAAACAACTTTAGAAGCGTATAATAAAATAGGGGCAGCACGAGCATTATTGTTTGGGCAGCCTGATTTTTTCTCTCCTCGTTGGGCTTCAGGTGAGTTTCCTTTATGGGGCGATCCGACCACTCTTAGCTTCTACGATACATCACCGCTTAGAAAAACCTTACTTGAGCTCATTGATTTTGATTTGCTTAACTCCTGCATGATCCGTTTAAGTTTAGGCTCCGTGCAAGTACGTACAGGTCATTTGATTTATTTTAATAACATTAATTATCGTATAGAGGTTGATCATATTTTAGCAAGTGCTGCTTTGCCCCCAGGTTTTCCTGCGATTAAAATTGATGAAGAGGTCTATTGGGATGGTGGTGTACATTCAAATTCACCTCTAGAAGTTATTTTAGAGGCGATCCCTGCCGAAAATACCTTATGCTTCTTAATTGATTGTTTTGGCGGACCGGCCTATATCCCTCAGAGCATGAGCGAAATAGAAGAGCGAATGAAAGATATTAGTTATAGTACTCATGCACAACGGACAATTTTAAATTATTTGCAGCGACAAAAAATGCGCAACTCTATGGCTGAGTTGAAAAAACATCTGACTGAAGAGCAAAAACAGCAATATGCTGATTTAGTCGATATTGGAGTACCTCATCATTGTACTTTAGTTCATTTGATGTATAGCGCGAGAATAGTTAAGGCCGCGTCAAAAGATTATAATTTTGGGCAAGTGATCATCAGTAAACGTATAGAAAATGGTTATCAAGATGCTCAAGCTATATTGGCTGAAGAAGAAAAATGGGGGTTCATACCTAAGGATGGAAAAAGTCGTTTGTATGAAGCACCTAATAATAGCTCTAAATTGCTGCGGAAATTACAAAATATATAGTAGTATTTTTTGGTTTGATTATGTCTAAATTTACCAAATATTTTAAGAAAAAGATTAGTCTACCCGTGATTATTGTAGTCCTTGCTTTTGCTATAGGACTATTTCATCTTTTTTCTTATTTAATTCCATTTACCGATAACGCTTTTGTGGTCACTAATGTTACTCCTGTGGCAGCTGATGTATCAGGATTTATTACAGAACTTCATGTCAAAAATGGGCAACGAGTCAAAAAAGATCAACCTATTTTTACTGTATATCAAATTCCTTATCAATTAGCTTATCAGAAAGCGGAAGCGGATTATCAGGAAGGAATAAAAAAGATCGCCGTATACGAAAAAGAAATAAAAAGAGCTGATGCATTGATTCGATCTACAGATGCTGAGTTGGCAAAGGTTAATTTCGAGCTTGGTTTGAAAAAAAGCAAGTATGTAGCTCAAGCGGTTTCTATCTTGGAAGTAAAAAAACTCTCCTATGATGCCGACACTTTAAAGCACAAACGTATTTCCTTGCAACGAGAAGTAGAGGTTTTACATGCAAAAATTGAACAACAAAAACATACCATTCAAAGTCTGAAGGCTAAAAAAGACAACGCTAAAGTCAATTTGGATCTCACTGTGGTTAAAGCCCCCAGCGATGGTGTTATTGACAATATGTACGTGTCTCCTAATACGCCTATTAAAATTCGTGAACCTATTTTTTCTTTTATAGATACATCAAATTACTTTATCCAGGCTAATTTCAATGAAACAGATTTACGCAATGTACGTATAGGGGATAAGGCTTACATCATTTTACGGATGTATTATTTTAATAAGGTATTTCATGGGAGGGTGGTCAATTCTTTATGGGCTGCTGAACGTCAAGCCACCGCACCTAAAAGTCAGATCCAGCTAGTGAGCAATGAAAATGAATGGTTGTTATTACCTCAGCGATTTCCCATACAAATCAAAATATTAGATCCGGATCCTGATTATCCTTTGAATCCTGGTGCGAGTGCTTATGTTTATATCTCAACTAAAAGATAAAGTACTTGCTTATGACCGATATGGGATACATCGTGTTAATGGGTTAAAGGCTCTATTTCTTCTAGAGCTATTATTTATATTCAACTTTATCTACACGGTTAATAATCCTTATTTTTATTTTTTTTACGTCCCTTTAACCGCATTTACTGCCGAAGTAGTAGGCACTACTTTGGAAGAAAAATCCTTGTTTTTATTTTTTACGATTACTGGCTGTGCCTTTTCCATTTTTCTATTTGGCGTTTTTTCAGTTTATAGAACATTTTTTGCCTTGTTTGTTTTTTTCTATACCGCTCTACTTTATTACGTTGTGATACACAAATTAAAAAAAATGCTGGCTTTAGTACCATTAATCTTAAGTTTAGCGGTTTATTCTTTAATTTATGTCAATGCGGACAGTAACTTTTATATTGCTTTAAATAACACCTTGCACACACTTGCTGCTATGGTACTTATGCTGGTAGGTTTATATATGTTTCCCAAAATATATTACCTGTCCATCTGGCGCAGAGCATTTTGCGATGTGGTGACCCACTTAGAGATATTGACTGAAAAGATCTGTAGGGAAGAGGTGAATACCATACCCATATTTTCGGGCATTATTGTAATGGAGCGACATTGCAAAATGCTTTCAAGGAAGATGAAATATTTCAGTATATTAAAAATTACTTTATTGGCTTTTGAGCTAATTATGTCCATTTCTTATCTGGTATCTTTTCAAAAAAATATTAAAATTCAATATATTCGATTATTTCATCATTATTTAGTGATCATGCGCGACGCGGTAAGAATGAAAGATCCTGTATTCATAGATCCCAAAGAGCTGCCTTTATTTAATGAAACACACGAATTAAAAATCCTACATCAATTAATTTTAAGCTGGAATTACGTATGCGCCGATCTTTAATGTTTGGAAGGCTTAGTTATCGCTCATTACGTGGCATACAGATCAGTGTTGTGTTCTTTTTTACCATTATTGTTCAGGAATTATTGCATTTCCCACGAGCCGGATGGATTGGCTTTGCTGTGATGATGATTTATGCGGGGTTTGATAATGGTACCACTATACTTCGTGCCTATCATCGATTTTTGGGCATGCTTTTAGGTTTGCTTAGTGGTTATCTGTTATGGTTTTTGGGACATGTAGACTATCGATTACTCATTATTATCATTCCAATTACTATCTATCTTGCTTATTTTCTAGCAGGGCAGGCTTATACTGTTCCTACTGTGTTTACGGTAAATACCTCTGTTATTGGTAGCGGATATTTTGATACCTCTAGGAGCACTTTCCCCCTTACCTATTTCCTTCTCGACTACCTAATGTGTACCGTGATTGCTTTTGCCATTATTTTAGTGTTTGAATATTTTTGGTTTAGGCGATATAACGTGATGAGTTTATTTATTAAAGATACTCAAGCTGATGTAATCAGAAAACTCTACAGGCTAATTCATTTATTAAACCAAGATAAAATTAGTCGTTCTGATTGGTTTGATGCATGTATTACCTATACGGACAGTTTGTTCGAAATGGATAAATTGGCGCGTAATTCCCAATTTTTAATTATCTCCGAAGGGGTATTAGGTGATCATTTTAATGAATTTGTGGCATTGAATAATCATATATTTATTCGTCTCAAGGCTTTATATTTAGCTACCTATACCAAGAGACGTCGAAAATACGATTACAACTTATTACTCCAAGAAGTACAGGCTGATTTGAAACGTTTAAAAATCCTTGTTAGGGACGTGCACGATGCTGAGGAGCATGATGGAGAGTTACATGCAGCGCCTAACTAATAGACTTCTTTCCAAATTCTACTGTGGTAGGCAATTGTTTCGTCGATACGGTGCTCGAGTCCTCATGTGTTGGCATGTACACTGTGGTTTATTATTACCGTTTATCTTGACCGGTTGTCTCCTAAATAATACGTATCATAAACCTGAAGTTGAGGTCGCGAATCAATGGACTGTTGCAGATAGAAACATTAGTAATAATGATGAAAAAAATATCCCTTATTTGGCTTGGTGGCGAGGGTTTAATGATCCCACTTTAAATGAATTAATTGAAAAAGGATTACAGTATAATAACAGCCTCAACATGTCACGTAACCATATTAAAGCAGCAGAAGGCGAGCTTAAAAAAATTCGCTATCAATGGATTCCTACTGTTGATGTAATGCTGGGTTATTCCAGAAATCCCGCCACAGGATTCCCTGGTGTTTTAGGAGTAATTATACCCAGTTATATTATTAATATTATTCACCAAATCAAAGAGCAAAAAATTGCGCGATATAATTTAGAGCAAATTAAAGCCGAAGATGATGCTCTAAAACTCACTATTATTTCTGAAATTACAGCGAGCTATTTTACTTACCAGGCAGAGATAGAGCGTAAACGACTTTTAGAAATTTTAGCTCATGATTTAACTCAACTTGCAGATATTTCCAATAAAGTATATCAAGGGGGACTTACTTCTGATATTGAACAACAAGAGCTATTCAGCCAAGCAGATATTATTCGCGGTGAGCAGGAGGTTATTGAAAAGAATATTATTATCAGTCGTAATGCCATTCGTTATCTGATTAATTTAAATCCTGGCGATATAAAAACCGTAGTGAAGTTTTCGGATCTCAACAATAAGCACTTAATACCAGGCTCCTTACCCTTAACCGTGCTTGAGAATAGACCAGACTTACAAATAGCTGAAAATCGATTACGTGCATCCAATTATGGAATTGGTTTAGCGGCCTCTAATCTTCTACCCACGATAACTCTTGATTTGATTGGCGGTAAAGCGGCAGGCGACAGCAGATACATATGGCCTCATCAAAACGTATATTTTAATGATCAATTAATCCGTTCTCCTATATTAAAAGCATCGGTATTAGGGGAAATCGCTGCGGCCAAAGGATTGGATAAAGTATCTTATTTTAATTATATCGATACGCTACAAAAAGCTTTACGTGATACGACTAACGCCTTATCAGCTAATGAACGTTTTACTAACAAACTAAAAAGAACCCAAGAGGCACAAAAGCGACTGGCGAAATCTTATGAATTAAATCGGCGTTTATATCTCCGGGGCATTCAAAACTATATTGACATGTTAAGAACTAAAATTGCTTTAGACCGGATCAATATCAATTTGAATGAAGACAAATTAATACAATTATTGACTACTGTTAGTTTATATCAGGAATTAGCTGGCGGTTATAAGGCGGATGAGCCTTTGCCTGAGCAGCAAAAGGTAGCTCTGGCGGTAACAAAATAATAATAAGTGCTTGTGTGGGGAGGGAAATCGCAAATTATATCCGACGGAAATGATTTATCGGCAATAGTGCTGTATAATTAATATACAATTGCCTGCAAGGATGTAATTATGTATAAAAACACCGTAGCAATTTTAACCCTTACCGTTACAACTTATCTGACCGGCTGTGCAACAAGAAATGATTATTCTCCAGGATATAACTATAATACTGACTATGCTTATCTAGGTAAAATTTACCCTGGTAGCGTGAGCAATGTGAGTTATGGTTCAGATTTTGGAAAAGGTTATGGTTTGAACTATGGAATCACTGATTATCAATATGGCTATGGTGTTGATGATTACGGCTTAGGTTATGGCATAGTCGATTATGGTAATAAGCATAATTATGTAACTTCTTATTTTCAAGGATGGAATAGTGCTTCTGGTCAATATGGACATGGACATTGGCATGGTGGTCGAGGGTATGGGCATCATAGCAGCGGAGGATATGTTGGACCTAGCGTCGTGCCTAGATAGTCTTTTCTCAATATTTTTAATTAAGTGCTCTATTCATTTTCGAATTACCGGCGAAAGCCGGTATCCGTGTTAAAGTCGAGCACGCCACTGCTTCATAATCAATTGTAGATTAGGTGAACAATGCCTAAGCCCTAGCCCGGGATCTTTATAATTCGTTGATTTATAAAAAAGAGCATATTTTATTAAGTAATGAACAAAAAGTGGATATTTAAGGACAAATACAGTACACTACGATCGTTTTTAAATCCAACGCCTATTGAGGGATTTTATGCCATTACAACCTATACGCTTTAAGACAGCCCAAGAGTTAAATGATTTTTTAGACTATCTTGAAACTTTAAACTTAATAACCCTCGAAGACGGTGCAGTAAAAACCACCCCTGAATTGGATAAGCAATTTATAAAAGCAAGTGATGGTTCTATTTATTTATTGAATGATCTATTGCAATTCCTTAATGAAGCTTCAGAAGAAGAGATTGCAGCATCTGAGCCTTCATTCTTTATTGGAAATGCGGCGTTAATATTTAATACGGCTAACTTAAAACCAGTGACGTTAGCTCAACTTAAAGCAGATCCAAATTTAATTGAGCAGTTAACTCCAGTTAACCTTGCACCTATCTTTTCATCATTGAATCCCAAACTGTATTCTGATGATGCATTACCTTCGTTGGTTGGGGCAAAGAATATTGAAGAAGTAAAAAAATCCTATAACAATGAACGATTATCACAGCTAGTTATTAAGGCTAGCTCATCTTTTAGCTCATTATTTCCTTCATTGGAAACTCTATCAGCAGCTAGTGTGGGCAGTTTATTGCCTCTTGTATCATTGAAGAAACCAATGCTAGTACCTTTTGCATTTAAAGGATCAGATCTTTTCCCTGACACGCTACGAGACATTTATAAAATCACATTGATGCAACAGATTAAATTAAAGTACCGTCTTCTAGAAGAATTGGAGGTTGTTCCAGGATTGGAAGAGCAGCAACAATTAAAACAATGGATTGAGGCTATCGACAAAGAGAATGCAGCAATTAAAAAATTGTCGTCCACTGTATTGGAGCAATTAGAGGTACATACTGAAACAGTTAAAGAAGTTCAAGAACGATACGCAAAAATGCTAGAAGAAGATCCAAGCGGTGAAAAACTGAAGGCAGAAATAGAAGCAAAAATCAAAGAAGCAAAAGAATTGTTTGATTCAGCAAAGAATTTAGAACCAATATTTGATGTATTAAAACCAATTCTTGTTTATAGCACTATGGTAGCATTATATGTGCTATTCCTAGCTGCACTTATTGTTACTTTAATGTTAACCGCGATTTGGACCGCACCCATTCCTTTACTCGGACTGACTCTTCTAGCCATAGAATCAATAGCTGCACCATTATTAGCTATACCACTAGTTATGGGTATTTTTGAATTAGGTCAACTAATAAGAAATAAATTTGATGATGTTCTAAAAGAAAAATATACAAAAAATCAAGAGCTATCGCTGGAAGTTGTTTCTCTTCAAGTAGACGAATTGTTTCGATCTACGGTCGTTTCTCTCTATTCTCAAGAGTTTATCGACAATGGTCCGGATCATGATGCTTTTGTTGACATGCTTTGGGAAGATTCGGTGGACGTAAATACCTTTGAAGCTGAGCTGGCAGAAAAAATGCCCCGTATCGCTACCATGAAACCAAAAGTTTCGGTTGTTAATCCCTTTAATCTGTTCCCGTCTGCCAGAACATCGGATAGAGCTAAGGGTGAAGCAGAATTAACAGCCCGCGGATCATTTGAGATATAAAATTATATCGTCCTAGGGGATATAGACTATGAGAATCAACTTAAAGTCGATTAATCCCCTGGCTCATAATAAATTGTAGCCTGGCCGAGTACGCAAGCTATAACCCGGGATATTTCTAATTCATTGATATATAAACAATAAATAAAAAAGAGAGCATGCTTTATTAATTCATGAGCAAAATGTGGATATTTAAGGACAAATACAGTACACTGCGATCGTTTTTAAATCCAACGTCTATTGAGGGATATTATGCCATTACAACCTATACGCTTTAAGACAGCCCAAGAGTTAAATGATTTTTTAGACTATCTTGAAACTTTAAACTTAATAACCCTCGAAGACGGGGCAGTAAAAACCACCCCTGAATTGGATAAGCAATTTATAAAAGCAAGTGATGGCTCTATTTATTTATTGAATGATGTACTGCAATTCCTTGATGAGGCTTCAGAAGAAGAGATTGCAGCATCTAAGCCTTCATTCTTTCTTGGAAACCCTGCGGCAACATTAAATACTGCTGACTTAAAACCAGTGACGTTAGCTCAACTTAAAGCAGATCCAAGTTTAGTTGAACAGTTAACTCAGGTTAAATTTGCACCTATCTTTTCATCATTGAATCCTAAACTATATTCTGATGATGCATTACCTTCGTTAATTGGGGCGAAGAATATTGAAGAAGCTAAAAAATCCTATAACAATCAACGATTGTCCCAGAAAGTTTCTGACGCTAACCTATCTATTAGCTTATTGTTTCCTTCATTGGAAAACCTATCTGCTGCTCTAAGTTTTATATTCTTGAAGAAGCCGGTACTAATGCCTTATGCCTTTAAAGGCTCAGATCTCTTTCCTGATACGTTACGAGATATTTATAAAATCACCTTGATACAACAGATTAAATTAAAGTACCGTTTACTAAGAGAATTGGAGTTTGTTCAAGAGTTTGAACAGAGAAGACAATTAAAACAATGGATTGCGGCTATCGAAACAGATATTGCAGCAATTAGAAAATTGTCGTCCACTGTATTTCAGCAATTAGAAAAGCATTCTGAAGTCACTAAAGAAGCTCAAGAACGATATGCAAAAATACTAGAAGAAGATCCTAGTGGTGAAAAACTGAAGGCAGAAATAGAAGCAAAAATCAAAGAAGCAAAAGAATTGCTTGATTCAGCAGACAATTTAGAACCAATATATGATGTATTAAAACCGATTCTTGCTTATAGCACTATGATAGCATTATATATGCTATTCCTAGCCACTGTTATTGTCGCACCAGCGTTAATAATGGCTTTGACCGCAACCCTTCCTTTACTCGGACTGACTCTTGTAATCATAGAATCAATATCTGCAATTTTATTAGCTGCACCAATAGTTCATGGCATTGTTGAATTAGGTCGGCTAATAGAAAATAAATTTGATGATGTTCTAAATGAAAAACGTGCAAAAAATATGGAGCTATCACTGGAAGCTATGACTCTTCAAGTAGACGAGCTTTTTAGGTCGACGTTTTCTAAAAATCCTCAAGAATTTATCGATAATGGTCCGGATCATAATGCTTTTATTGACATGCTTGAGGAGGAGTTGATGGAAGTAAATCTCCTTGAAGCAGATCTGGCGGAAAAAATAGCCCGTATTGAAACCATGGCATCAAAAGTTTCTGTTGTTAGTCCATTTAATATGTTCCCGTCTACCCGAACATCGCATACAGCTAAGGATGACGCGGAATTAACAGCCCACTGCTCATTTGATATATAAAATGATATAAGGGGATAATCAACTTAAAGTCGATTATTCCCTTGGTACATAATAAAGTAGCCTGGGTGGAGGCGTAGGCCGCAACCCGGGAAACTAACCCCTCCCTCTGCCGCAACGACTTGACCATACTCCGCTATTCTTGTGACTGATGAATAGATGGCAGAAAACCCGGGTTATGCTATGCTTTACCCAGGCTACGGTTTTTCTTTAAAAGCGGTTTAATTTATTAAGCGCTTAAAACTAACGGATTCTGTTCTGTGTACTCTGATAGGCCAAAAGGACCAACATTTTTTCCGGTGAATTTATGAACTATATAATCCAAGAGATGTAAAATCAGATTGAATATATTTCGTGTATTATGTTTTTCAAATTGAATCCATGTGTTGCGATTTCCATTCTCATCATAAGAAACACCGAATAGTACTTCTTTAACTACCGGACCCGAAAAAGAATATTGCTGGGCACTGGATTCATGAGAGGAGCTGCGTTCGTGAAGACACTCTTGAAATGTTGCAACTAATTCATTATACAATGAACCATCGTCTACCAACTTAAGATGACCACCCTTTAACATTTCCTCTAATAACTCCATAGTTGCATGAGGATTCTGCTCAAAATCGTGCCGTAATTTGGATATAAGCCTTAAAATAAAATTGATTTCTATATGAGGAGTATAAAACTCTAACCCTTCATGAATAAGTTTTATGACCGAATGAAGTACATCATCATAAGTACTGTCTATTTCATTACAGAAGAATGAGAGGCTCTTTTTATATGACTTATATGACCTATATGACGACATAAATTTAACATCCAAATGAGGTTTATTTATTGTGCATAGTGTAATCTATTAAGATTAACAAATTATTAAAATAGCTTAATTTCAGAAAATTTTTGCACAAGATAATAAATTCAAGGGGATCGATATCGTGAACAGCCATTGCGGATGCTTAGTGCTCTTGATATCCCATAATAACTAAAATACAAGGCCCTCTAGCAATGATATTAATTCCATGCTTTATGCCATTGGCAATCGCGGCATCATTTTCTGCCCCTGGTTGCATCCAGATGTTTTTTATTCCCTTTTTTATTGCATCAGCCACAATTTGTTCTGTAATTTGTGGTGGAGTAATGATGGAAATACTGTCTACCTCTTTAGGTAAGTCATCAACTGCATGAATAACGGACACTCCTTCAATTTGTTGTTCATGAGGATTAATGGGATAAACAACTTTCCCATTTTGCAAATAACAACGGAGAACCTTATTACCGTATTTTTCTCTATTAGATGATGCGCCTGCGACAGCAAAGGCGGGGGATTGTAAAAAACGTTCAATTGGATCGTTGCTCATAATAATTCATAGAAATAAAAGTTATCTTAATCTAAAGAGTAGCAATATTGATGTGGATTTTGAATTTATTTGCCCCATATTTTTTATTCTTATCTGATATCCAAGTAGCCTTAGGTTTCTTATCATCATTAACCTCGATACATCGAGGCTTATCCGCGATATTTTGCTTTGCATTCCGTTATGCTATTTATCTTTTGCAGAAACATTTTTATGATACTCGATGGATGATAGCGTTAATAATTAGGGATAGGTCTTATGTTTAGAAATTCTGTATTTATTTTATCTTCACTTATCAGTTTGATGTCATTTTCTATGATTGGCAACTCATCAAATAATAGACTGACTGTAGTGGAGTTGCTAAGGAAACCCAATAAATGCCTTGCTCAGGTAAACGATAAGGTAATCGAGTATAGTGGGATGAAGTTTTTAATTATGGATGATTGCATGTTAAATGATGAGGATATCTCAAGGTTATGCACCTATCTTGAAGAACACAAAGACATTTCTTTACTTTCTTTATCCAATAATAATATTGGCCCCGAAGGCGCCTCTCAATTAGCTGAAATATCATCTATTACTTATCTTGATATTAGCAAAAATCCCATTGGCTCTGATGGCGCGGCAGCTATTGCCAATAATTTGAGGCTTGAGATTATTAATGCATTAGATAGCGGAGTCGGTGATACAGGGGCAATCGCTTTAGCAAAAAATCCCCGGTTAAAAAGGTTGGTTCTACTTAATAATCCAATAGATTCTGATGGATTTTTAGCTTTGGCAAAGAGCACGACTTTAGATACCCTCTGGATAGGAGATCTTAGCCCTATAGATCATGAATGTATTGCTGCTCTTGGACAGAATAAAACGCTTTCTGCATTAGGTCTGTATTACAGTAATTTGGGAGTTAATGATGCGGTTCTGATTGCTCAAATGCCGAGTCTCACCTCGCTTGCAATGGGGTATAGTAACTTGGGCGATGAGGGGGCGATTGCTTTGGCAGCTAATGAGCACATCAATTTTATTGATTTGTCTAATACCAATCTTGGTTCACGGGGTGCTGCAGCACTAGCCGCTATGGACAATTTGGAGTTTGTTCAATTGAGTAACTACGATGATATGGATTTTCCCAATTTAGTAAATCATGTTGATGATCAAGGTGCAGAGGCTTTGGCATCTAATCCTCATTTATCCTCTATTGTACTTGAAAATAATCAACTAGGTGATGCGGGCGCGGAGGCCTTGGCAAAGAATACATCAATTAATATTCTGATGCTGGCTCATAACAATATCGGTGATTTGGGGGCGGTTGCTTTGGCGCAAAATACCACACTTTGGTATCTTGATTTAGCCTATAACCAAATAGGAATAACAGGAATAGACGCTTTACTGCAAAATACGAATATAGCTAATATTTGGTTTGAGGGAAATCCAGGCAGCCCACGAGATAACTTAATTAGAAGAAAATTAGACTTATTTGACCAAATAACGAAAACTCACTGCTTAGGGTATGATAAAGTACTCTGTAAAATTCCCTTTGTTACTAAGCCGCTATCGGTGCCTAGTAATTGATCCTAAGATGACAAAACATGAGATAAGGAGCATTACCATGAGTCAAGATAATACGTTCTGCTGGATTGACATCCCTGTAGTTGAATTAGATAGAGCTATTCGCTTTTATTCAGCTGTTTTAAGCAAACCTGTTGAAAAAATGACAGAGCACGGATTTGAGTTTGGCCTTTTACCACATACTCAAGACAATGTTTCAGGTTGTCTCTGTGTGATGGAGAATAGAAAACCCTCTCAAAATGGTCCCTTAGTCTATCTTAATGTTGAAGGACGATTGGAGCAGGCTATGGATGAAGCCAAAAAGCAAGGCTGTAAAATATTAAGCCCTAAAGAACAAATGGGGCCTTATGGGCATAGAGCCATTATTCTCGATTCAGAAGGCAATGCGCTTGCTTTATATTCTAAAGTAGCCTGAGGGGTTGTAATGGTATCAATTTAATAAGTAGATTGGGCTCCTGGCTCATAGCTGCAAGCTAAAGGGGAAAGTCTTGAATCCGTGGGGGCTGAGGCTTTAGCCGCTGTCTCGAAGCTTTGCTGGTCTTGGTATAGAGGCTTCGAGACGGCGTAAACGTCATGTGGTTCCAGTTATGGATACCGCGGTGGAAGCCGCGTTAATTCGGCATTAAATAATCCCTTAACTTAATGGCAGTGAGGGCTAGGGAGAGAGCATAAAAACGAGATTTCGCCTCTATAGATCCCCGGCTCAACAAAGGGTTTTGAGTTAGGCAAGGACCCATAATTGTAGATCTCTTGCTCGCAACCGGGTTACATGTTCTGACTTTATTTGTCTTTCCGCGCCGAAGGGAATCTATGTTGAACTTAAATAATCTTACTTTGGAATAAACAATGCAAAAAATGCCTGTTTTAACACCGGGAGATACCGTTGAAATTATTGCTCCTGCATCACGTTGCTCCGATCAACAGCTCGCTGCCATGAGAGAGTTACTGGAATCATGGCAGCTACACTGTATTGTTAAAGAAGATATTTTCGGAACAGATATATTGTGTGCCAATACGGATGAAGCACGCTTTAACCATTTGAAACAAGCATTATTAAATCCACAAAGCAAAGCCATTTTTTGTGCACGAGGTGGTTATGGCTCCATGCGCTTAATTCCAAAATTAAAGGAGATTGCGCCGCCTGAGTCAGCAAAAATTTTTGTAGGCATGAGTGATATTACCGCGCTTCAACTTTATTTACAGCAGGCATGGGCGTGGCCAACAATTCATGGTGCCTCAGCCCCTGATCGTTTTTCCGCAGAATCTATTGCTTCTTTAAAAGCAATTTTATTTGGCACAGTCAAGCATTTTGAGTTGACTGGATTAATAGCAATGAACCAACATGCTATAAAAAATCAAGTGATTCAATCTTCCATCACAGGAGGAAATTTATCGCTCATTCAGGCAGGGATAGCTACTCCTTGGCATATAGAGACACGTAATAAAATTATTTTGATAGAAGAAATAGGGGAACGAGGTTATAGGGTCGATCGCATGTTGGAGCACCTGACACAGGTAGGTGTCTTTCACCAGGCTGCAGCCATTGTATTAGCCGATTTTCTTGAGGGAAAAGAGCCGGATAATTCTTCGCGTATTGATCCAGTGTTACACCGTTTTGCGGTACATTGTGATATCCCTGTGGTTAGACTCAATGGTATCGGTCATGGATATAATAATGTACCTGTCCCATTGGGAACGGATGCAATACTATTTTTGGGAAACGAAATAAAATTAACCTTTTAAAGTCCAGTCTTTGTTTGTAACAGGAATTGCACAGATTGAGTTTCAAGTTTATGATGTCCAGCACAAAACTAATGGAATTGAGGAATGAGCATTATAAAGTTATTAACGGCCCTTTTATTAACAGGCCTTTTTGCTACCAGTTTCCCTGTATTTGCAAAACATTCTGTAGTTATTAAGCACTCTTTTTCATTTAATCCGGTTGAATGGCATCTTACTCTCGAAATGGGAGGATTTTCTATTGTTAACCAGACAACCAAAAGTCAATTTGTTCAAGTTGTTTTAAATAAAGGCAGTGTATCCGTATTCAAATTGGTAAATGGTAAACAGAGTTGTTATGCGGCGCTTGGTGGGAATTCAGTGATTAATTCAACTATTTGTGAATTAGCGGCTGGAGAAAAATTAAATATTGATCTTGATTATTTGCCCTTGAACGATGCCCGAGGCACTTATCAAATTGAGCAAGCAACCTAATCACAGCGAGTTTGGCAAGAGGTCTACTCTTACGAATTACCAGCGAAAGCCGGTATCCATAGACTGTTAAAGTTTTATGGATGCCGACTTTCGTCGGCAATTAGAAAAAGGCCAAAGTCGACCAAGCTACTCTCTTAAATGGATGATAAAAGCATGTAGACAAAGGTCTTTCATAAAGAAGAGAATTCAAAATCTCTTTTTTGTATTATAATTAATCATATTGTTCCGATATTTATGGAGAGAGTTCATGCGTGACAAAGAGTTTGAACAATCTGAGGAACGTGAAGTTGATTCTCTGTCAGAATTTTCATTAGAGGATATTGAAAGTCCTTTGTCAGGATTATCGTTAGAGGATGTTGAAAAATCTTTGACTGATTCTCTGTCACCCTATTCGCCAGAAGAGATTGAACAACTTGTGGCCTCTTATTTATCAGAGGTTTCACTAGAGAATATAAAAAATATTTTGGAGGAAGCTCCTGCAGAAATTACAACAGGTATATTTTCATTCTTACCTGTTAGAATGTTAGCTACCTTATCATTAACGAATAAATTCATAGCGGAATTAGCTAAGGATAATGTTCTGTGGAAGATGAAATTTGCGCAATGTTTTCCTCATCAAGTTAATGGTCTAAGTAATCAATCAAATATTAATTGGTATAAAGAATTTCGCGAGGCTTATGTACGTGAGATTACAGCTTGGCCAAAAGAACTGCGAAAAATAGCTGCGGCCATTATTGAGTCTGATATTGCTAGCCTTAAGAAAATGAATCTAAACTTAAATTTGTTAGATAAAAAATATGTCAGCACTTTATTTGACCTGGCTAAAAAAGTAGGTAATCAGCTGGTATTAGATCACTTTTATCAACAAATAGAAAGAAAATACCAGGGGCAGGGAGGAGAGATATTAGACAAAAGATGGATAGACCCGCAGGGAAGATCCCTTCTTTACTGGCGTATTGTCTGCAATCAGAGTATAGACGTAAACAGCATAGCCAGCCAGCTTGATACACTATGTGGGAAAGGACTTAAACCACTTCATTGTGCTGCACGTGAAGGTCGTCTTGGTCTAGTACAGGAGATTCTTAAGGTTCGACCAGATTTACTGGATAGTCTAGATGATGCCAACCAAACTGCTCTGTTATGGGCGGCAGTCGATGGTCAAAGTCATGTGGTTGATTATCTTATCAGTCTCAACGCCAAACTAGGCGTGCAAACACATAGTAGAGGTCCGTCCTCTTCCTCAGGGATGACCGCTCTTCATTGGGCTGCTAAGGCCGGTCACTTAGAGGTAGTCAAGTTACTTCTTAAAGCAGGGGCTGATCCTAAGGCTCGGAGTAGTGATGGGGCTGAACCACTTCATTATGCGGCTAAGAATGGGAATGTAGAGATTATAAAACTACTTCTTGCAGCAGGGGCGAATGTTAGGGCTGAGGATAATGATAAATCGCAGCCGCTTTTTATTGCTATGCTATTTAATCGCGTGGACGCAGCAAAACAGCTTATTGCAGAAGGAGCGGAGCTTAATGTGGAGTCTCTACAGTCATCAGGTATTTTACAGCAGTTTTCTCAGTATCAATCTCCTGAGCGTTATGCAGAATTACTATTGCTAATTTCTAGAACAGAATTTAATCCTGGAGAGCGAAGGAGCTTATTGAGACTTGTTAATTTAATTGTAGTACTTGGTCATCTAGAAATTATTAAACTGATGGTGGAGTATCAACCTGATTTACTGAATAAGAACAATGATTTTTATCAAACGGTTTTACTGGCAACGCAAGCAGGTCAAACATCTATAGTCTCCTATTTTATTGAACACAATGAGGAACTATTTAATGCTGAGACTAAAAATAAGCTACTTCTTGTGGCCATGAAGTATCACCACCCTGATCTGATGGCTCTAATGCTGGAAAAAGGGGCAGATCCCTTGATTAGAGATGAGCAAGGAAGAGGGGTTATTCACAATTTTGCATCTTTACGATCATTATCGTCGAACAGTTTAAAAGCTGTTCATACATTGATTGAGCAGAACCCAGAGCTTCTTAATGAGGTGCTCGAGAATAATGAAAATCTTTTACACTGTGCTGCCAAATGTGGCAATCAAGCTCTGGTGGCTTATTTCATTGAAAAGAAAGCTGATTTGGAAGTTGAAAGTGCCGATGGATATAGAGCACTTCATTTAGCCGCTTGCAATGGTTATAGCGATGTAGTCAGCCTGTTGATTGCGGCAGGAGCTAAATCTGATGCAAGGACAACTGGGAAGTTGTCCTTGCCGATTCATCTTGCTGCTGAGCAGGGGTATATAGAGGTGATGAAAGTATTGATAGAAGGGAATCCTCAAGCTCTTATAGAAAAAAATAATGAAGGTTATACACCCTTAGTTGTTTTAGCAAACTATTGCGGTGATTTAAGGTTGGGAGAGGTTGATGACGATCTTTATGATTTTTTAAGAGACCAAATTCATGAACAAACGAAGCAATTAAAATCCCCAGAAGAAAGAGGGTTATTTTTATATGAATTATTTTCAAAAAATTATTCTTACTTATTTAGAGAGAGGCTCCCTCTTTCCGGACGATTGACTTCGTGTTTCAAATTAGTGGGGGATATTAATTTAATTAAAAACGAAAATGGGGAGACTCTTTTGCATCATTTAGCTAAAGAATGGTATGCCGGTGAGAGTAACCCTGATAACGAATCCTTTCAATTTGTAACAGATTTTTTAATTCCTTTAATGAAACAAGGCGCAAATCCAGCAGCAGAAAATAATGACGGATTTTCGGCGCTTGACATCACTGATTCTCCAACTGTGCCGTTGATGTTTGGATTAGCTGATAAAGACATTCAGCTCAAGCGATATGAGGGCTATAAAACTAGATGCCCTCAGTTAGAGCAAGAGTGTCGTTCATTAATCGATATACTAAATGCTAATAACTCCATGCTACATAATTTACAAAAGGAAAATAGTGGATTAAGGCAAGAAAATGAAGAGTTACATAATCAAGTTGCGAGGCTGCAGGAAGAGTTGCAGAGAACCCCCAGTGGAAAGCGGAAATCTCCTGAACCTGGTTTGGAGGAAATAAAGACTGAAGAGGGACAACAGGCAAAAAAAACAAAAGTCTCTGAAGATGCGGGTGAGCCTAAAGATAGAGGCTACAAACGGAAACATAGTCACTTAGAAGCAGACGGCAAAGAAAAAGAAAAAAAACCTACAAAAATCAAGAGGGGACTCTCATCATTAGAAAATTTGGGAATGTTTCAATCAGAAAAAATAAAAGACGAACAAGAGGAAAAAAAGGAATCTCAAGAGAAAATCAATGATGATAAAAAGGATGACAATTATCCCCAAAATACTTAAATAATTGTGATTGGGCCTAGAGCGAACAAAATTTGATAGTAAATTTTATCCCTAAGCTTCGCGGCATGTCCTGACGTAAGTGAACACTTATGAGGACAAACCGCGGAATGTAGGCAAAGTTGGCACCATGAACTGAACGCTTACATTTGTAGCCTATTAACTGCCTCTTGAGTTTCATCCAGTTGGTTTGCGCTATCCGTATTAACTTTTATTGGCGTAAAACTCTGAGTAAATAATGCGGCAAGAGCATAACCAATACCCAAGGTACCAATAGCCAATAACAGATTAACTAATATTTCTTTATAACCTCGGTGTTCACTGATTATTCCATTGCGTTTGTCGCGTATGGCTTGGCTGGTTTCCAATTTAAATTGGTCTAGATCGATTGAACCGCTTTTATATGATTCAGCAGATTGTTCCAGGGACATCACTAATAAATTCATAGCACCATAGATTTTATGAGGATGCTCCGGGGGATCCTTCGGGTATTCTTCATGAAATTTATCTCGTTTTGCCGCTAGCTGATTAAGATATTTGGTGAATTCACTTAATTGTTTTTCTCTTACATTTCGCAATTGTAGCGCTTTTTCTTTATGTTCCTCTTTAGTCGCTGCATCAAGCGGTTTAGTGGTGGGAGCGGTTACCGGAACCAGAGGAGGAATTGTTGCCGTTTCCTGAGGGGGAGCTGTTGTAGGTAGCTGAGGCTTAGCTGTTACTTGTTCCTGGGGTTTAGTGGCTACAGGTACCTGAGGAGGGGTTATTATAGGTGCTTGAGGTTTGGTTGTTGTCGTTTCTTGAGGAGGAGTTATTACAGGTGCTTGGGGCTTGGTTGTTGCCGTTTCTTGAGGGGGGGTAGTTACAGGTGCTTTAGGCGTAATTGTTGTCGTTTCTTGGGGGGGAGTTATTACCGGTGCTTGGGGTTTGGTTGTTGTCGTTTCTTGAGGGGGAGTTATTACAGGTGTTTGGGTCTTGGTTGTTGTCGTTTCTTGAGGGGGAGTTACTGGTGATTGAGGTTTAGTTGTTACCGTTTCTTGGGGAGGAGTTGTCTCTGTTTTCTTAGATGCGGTATCCTTTGTATTAGGTGACTCAATTACAATTTTCCTGTCGATTGTACTTGTAAGTACTTCAGTTGCCCCATAGAGCTGTCTGTTCGCTTCGATTAGTTTGGCTATGTCGCTTTCTAATTGAATTATCTTAGAGCGTGACCTCGCATTTACTTTGAGATGCTCTTGGACATCCGATCTCTTGACATCAATACTGTTATAACTAGCAACTATAGAATGAAAATGTGCTGCGCTATCACAGCGTTTGAGTAGCGCTTCTTTGATTCCTTTTAATCCTTCTTTGACCATGCTATAAGCTGCCTTTTGACCGGCCTCTCTTTCTGCTTTTTCTTGCTCGGCTTTTTTATGTGCCGCTTTCTCTTTCGCCGCTTTTTCCTGAGCAGCTTTTTTTAGCGCGGCTTTATCTGTTTTTTCTTTCATAATACATCTCCTTGTAAATTCAATGATCTTCATTGATCACTTCAGAAAACACGAGCGACATTCATTAAAAAAGAATATTTTTTAATAGAGTCTTATTGATACTAACATTGAAAATCAAGATTGTGTATGTCTTTGATCAAATGGTTCTATTTAAGAAGCAGATTGCCTAAAAGGACAATAAAAAGGGCGGGAATAGAAAAACAGAGCAACTGCAATGCATCAAGTTGCCCTATCAAGCATATTGTTACGATCGATCATAGATTTTTAATGCCAGAGTGCCATGGGTTATTGCCGCTCCGGCTCGCAGGGTAGCGGCTATTAAGGACGCTTCGGCAACCTCTTCTTTAGTCGCCCCTGCACGTTTTGCCGCAGCGATATGCACGTCAAGACAATAAGGACATTGAGTTGTAAACGAGACGGCAAGAGCCATAAGTTCTCGATATTTTTTAGGAATAGCACCATCAGTTCGATTGAATGCTTTATTCAGTGCGAGGTATCCATCTGACTCCGGTTTAGCAAGGGCAAACAAATCTTTTAATAAATTAAGATCGGAATGCTCATGATAATCGGCCATGATATAATCTCCTAATTTCAAGTGTATTTGATGTGCTATCGACATGTTGAGTTAAAACTTTAAAGGGAAAGAAAATGAGTGATTTATTAGCTAAAACCCAATTATCAGACTCGAAAGATTGCCCTGCCTTTTCAGAAAAACCCATTCTGCAAAAAATTATCACTCGTACTGCGTTGCTCGGCGAACACTTAACGATAAAACGAGTCTTACCTCATCGTGAACGGCGTATGATAGGGGCTTGGTGTTTTCTTGACCAATTTGGTCCTCTCAATTTAAAAGAGAGTAATGGACTAAAAGTAGCACCGCATCCTCACATAGGGTTACAAACGTTTACCTGGACTCTACAAGGAGAAATTCTTCATAGAGACAGTCTAGGATCCGTACAGGTAATTCAACCTGGTCAGGTCAACTTAATGACAGCGGGTAACGGAATTTCCCATTCGGAAGAATCTCTTCCGGATGGTGTTTTACATGGATTGCAATTATGGATAGCCCTACCTGACTCAGTAAGACATATGGAGCCCAATTTTATTCATTATTCAGAGGTTCCTAAATTAAGTCATGAGGGGATTTCTATAGATGTCATGGCTGGAGAATTATTGGGCATAAGGGCACCAACAAAGGTTTACTCTCCATTAATTGGCTTACATCTGCAAGCCGAAGAGCAGACGAC
Organism: Legionella fallonii LLAP-10; assembly: GCF_000953135.1. Classification (NCBI taxonomy): domain Bacteria; kingdom Pseudomonadati; phylum Pseudomonadota; class Gammaproteobacteria; order Legionellales; family Legionellaceae; genus Legionella; species Legionella fallonii. Next base: position 779,794 of record NZ_LN614827.1, read on the forward strand.
CTCGACCCTACCTTTACAGCCTCAATTTGAATATGGCATTTTACCTTTGACAGAAAATATAGAGGTGGAAGGTGAGGCAATAGATACAAATACTATGCTCTATCTTGGCTGCGGCCGAACCCAGCTTTCTCTTCAGCTGCCCCAAGATGCGCGTGTTTTGCTGATTGGTGGCGAGCCATTCAAAGAGGAAGTGCTGATTTGGTGGAATTTTGTTGCACGGACAAAACAGGAAATCAAAGAGGCGACCTACTCATGGAATAATCGCACTCATTTTGGTGAAGTAATGGGGTATCCAGGTGAACGGTCATTGGCTCCGGAAATGCCTTAAATTGATCTTCAGTTTGAACGGCGCAAGGCTGGAACCTTGATTACGTCGCATTTCGTATAACCCTACCTTGCCGAGCTTCCTCGAGGAAGAGAGAATCAGAAGTAGAATAAACTGAGGAGCACGAAAAGTCCCCTCGCCCGCGAAAAGGAATTTATTTGGAAATCGAGAATAAATCGCGGGAGAGGGCTAGGGAGAGGGTTTAGATAGGTCTCTGTTCCTTAACTTGACGATCATAGGGCATTTTGCTCCAATTTACAGCGGGCATCCAAAGATTTACTTTTTTTGAGCCAACCAATATTGAGCTATATCGATGCGTTTGGCGATCCAAATATCTTGAAATTGTTTGATGTATTCAAGAAATAACTGCACTGCCATACAATAACCAGGTTTTCCGCTAAGGCGGGGATGTAGGCCTATGGTCATGATGGTTGTTCTCTTTTCCTGGTAGAGATAGTCAAAAGTATTTTTTAATTGCAAGTAAAAATCATTGGTATTATGAAATCCAGGGGATGTGGTAAAACGGAAATCATTATTATCTAATGAATAAGGAATAACGAGATGGTTATTTATTGTATAAGGTAATTCATCTGCATAACTGTCTGAATCATAAATGAATCCCCCGATTTCTATTAGCAAATCCCGAGTGTGTTCACTTCGCCTACCGGTGTACCAACCTAGAGGTCTTTGGCCGGTGAGTTCTTCTAAAGTTTTAATACAGCGCTCTATATGCTTTTTTTCTGTTGCTCTGGATTCTTTGGAGTAGTCTATCCAACGCCATCCATGACCGGCTACCTCATGATTAGAGTGTGCTAAGTAATTGGAAAAAAAGGGGTTAAGGATTAAAGCGTAACCACAGACAAAGAAAGTCAGAGGAATATTATGTTGATCAAACAATCTAAGTAAACGCCATATTCCCACACGGCTTCCATATTCGTAAAAAGATTCAATACTGTAGTTACGCATTCCCGGCAGTTTGGCGCTAAAGGGAAAATCACTGCCATAGACTTCTGCCGTAGGATCGCCATTGACCGGACTTAATTCCGCTCCTTCTTCGTAATTGATAACAAAATTAATGGCAACTTTTGCTTTGTTTGGCCATTCCTTAGCTATTGGATGGGGGCCATATCCCATAAGATCACGAGTCATTAGCTATCCTAAACTAAACTTGGTATCAATTTATAGCGCTAAAGTTGGTCTGTCAATAAACAAGTTTAGGTCGGGCAACAAATTGCCCAATGGTGCTACCTTAAGTTTTTGTAGCCTGGATGAGCGCAGCGTAATCCGGGATTTCAGTGCACTGAGCTAGGGTATTCCCGTATTATGCTGCGCTAATACGGGCTACGATTTTTTCTTCCTTTTATTAAGGTAGTGCCATTGGGCAACCAATTGCCCAATGGCACTACCTTAAGCGCAAAAGGTTAGCGTTAAATGGTTTTAACTATTTGATTTTGAATGAAATCAGTTTCCTTTTTATGTATGATTATTTCGCCAAAAACGATCAACAAAAGGAAACTGACCAATGCAGTGTAAACAAAACAAAATATCAGTTCAAATAAAAAAGTTAAAAATCGATTTACAAAAAGAAGGGGCAATGAATTTCCTAACGACCCTCTTAAATTTAAGATGTTGCCAGGAGATTATAAAAGCAAGTGGTCCAATACGAGAGCGCATTTATACGCCATTTCAAATCATTCGAAGTTTCATAAAGCAAATTCTTGATGCCGATCATTCTTGCAGTAATGCGGTTATTAGTCTGGCAGCAGAGCGCCTTAATGAAGGAAAAAAGGCCATTAGTTTGAATACAGGACCCTATGTAAGAGCCAGAAAACGACTATCAGAAGAAACCCCTCGTGCTCTGGTCAAAGCAGTGTGGGAAGAATCATTGAAACGCGTCAACAAAGCATGGATGCCTTTTGGACGAGAGGTGAAACTGGCTGATGGTACGACGGTTCAAATGCCTGATACCAAAGCCAACAGCAAAGAATTTCCCAAACATGCCAATAAAAAGAAGCACATTGGATTTCCAGTCGCTCGCATAGTGGCAGTGATGTCGCTAACTACGGGCAGCGTGGTTGACTATGAGATAGCGGCGTGTAAAGGCAAAGGAACAGGAGAAATTACCTTGCTCAGAAACCTATTAAGCAGTATTAAAGAGAATGATCTACTCGTGGCAGATCGTTTATATTGTAATTTTTTTTAACCTGCGACTTGTTAAAACAGCACGCTGACTTTATTGTTCCAGGACATAATCAACGCCGTTATGACTTTCGCAAAGGACTTCGTTTGGGCAAAAAAGACCATATTGTGATGTGGCCAAAACCTAGAAAGCCAGTGGGCATGTCGCAAAGGGACTATGCAAACTATCCAAATCATATTCAGATAAGAGAATTTAAAGTGGGCGGCACCGTTTATATTACGACGTTGTTAGAGGAAAAAAAGTATCCTAAAAAAGAGCTTGCTTCACTATACCAACGGCGCTGGGAAGCAGAAATCCATTTGAACTCTATTAAAACAATTATGGGAATGAACCAACTCGCATGCAAATCGCCTGATATGGTCAAAAAAGAGATAGGCTTCTATTTTTTAGCGTACACTATCATTCGCTATATCATGGTTAGTGCAGCCGCACAACATGACCTACCGCCAAACAAAATCAGCTTTAAAGGGGCTCTGCAATTGATTAATGAATTGATGCCTTACCTATCCACTTGTTCTAGTAAACGGAAATGGCTATATCACTTTATCACGAGCTTTTATGCCTCATTGTAACAAAAAAAGTAGGTAATAGGCCGGGACGCTGCGAGCCTCGCTCAGTAAAACTCCAACCAAAGCCCTTTCCTATTCTGAGAACTTCGAGGAAAGTACAGAAGCTTAAATTACAAAAAAAAGTAGATAAAAAAATTAAACTCTTAGAAAAAGAGGCACTAGCTGCTTAAGGTAGTGCCATTGAGCAACAAACCGCCCTAGCGGTGCAGTCATCTGAAAGACGCTTGCGACGGAGGATCTCCTGAATGGGGCACAATGCGTTTTGTAGGAGATCCTTTGCCGCGACTTTCAGCACTGGATGACAGTAATAGTGCGCTGACTATGCTTCTAAGGCACTATTAGGCATTTGCAGAAGCTTTTTTTTATGCTCTTCAAATTGTGATTTTAATGTGTGTAGTCGTCCTTCATGAGTTGCTGCCCATTCACACAAGCTCATATCTGTGGGCACACCTTTTTCTTGTAATCGCAATTTTTTAGCGGCACTGGATTTGGTTTCGTGAGAAAACCAAAGATAAGGATTAGGAGCTTGATTACTCTCACATAACTTAATGTACTGACCAAGAGAGAAAGTATAAGCAGCGGAAAATAATTGCTCTTGATTTGTAGGGGGTAAATCTGCAAATTGAGCATTTACGCTCATCGCAAAATTTATTGCTGCTGGATATGATTGGTCTTGATGTAGCGCAAAGTCTCTTTCTAGAACTGTGGCAAAAGAATCAGAGAGCTCTGCGGGGGCTGCATTATGGAGGCTGTGCGTAATGCCATAATACAAGCGTTTTTCTATGGTTGAGTCGAGTAATTTTTTTTTCGATTTTGGAATGCAATCTGGCAAAGTCGATAAAAGAGGATTGATTAAAAGTGGTCTGCCATCGATATAAACTTCCATCGTTGCTAGTAAGGCTAATACCTTATCAGGTGAGTTAAGCATGTTTGTTATCATGGCTGTTTCTGAGCGTATTTCCTCATCAGTGGTATTCGCGCGATATTTTATTAATTGCGGTAATATAGCCCATTGCTCTTTAGAGCAATGGTGATAAAGGAGATAAAACATCATAGCAAAAGAAGTTGCTATGAATGAAAATCCTTCTATCAGATGACCTCTTTTTTCCTTTTCAATACGCTGTATAGTCACTTCCAAAAAAGGAAAGGGATATTTATCTATTCCATCTTTTTCTGCGTAGCCGATTCTACGGCAGAGACCTATTAGTATAGGCATTAATTTATCGGTATTTATTATACCATTACCAGATTGGTTGTACTGAAATTGCAGGCAGTGATAAAAATAGCCATGGTGTGCCCGTTGAATGTCCCATTCTGTTTCTTGTAAATTTTTTTGCAATTTTAGCCAAGAGGAGACTACGGCATTAGTACCCCAATCTTTAGTTACCGGTATTTGGCTTGCTTCGCGCCAAAATGTTGCAATAGTGTTTTTTACTAGGATGCCAAGTGCTTTGTCTGCGGGTTCTTCGTCAGGCATCTCATCAAATAAATCTTCTATTTGTTGGATTAATTGTTGTGATCTTAGATGGGAAATCCTTTCAAACTCTTTTTTTATTGTGTTGATAATCGTCCTTACAGCTCCAACCTTCATTGTTGTCTCCTTGAGCATTCGTAAATAGATCAATATTTATAATTTATATTTGCACAATTAGAGATTTGATTCCACAATTACCGCAAGATTTAATCTATTGTTGACCAACCTACACAGGCTTTGTTAAAGCTCACAATAGCCCTTCAGTTTTTGTCTTGTTCAGAAATTATCATCCATACTTCAGTTAACAATCTTTATAGAAGAAGATGTATATGAATAAGAATATAGTTATTGTGTTATTTACAGCCCTTTATTCAAGTTATGCATTAAGCGAAGACTTTTGCCGCTTGGCTATGGACAAATTATATAAAAAAGACAGCGATCTTATTGCTGTAGTTAAAATTAATACGAGTAAAAGCTCGCTCTATTCATCTACCGTTGATGTCAGTCACGATTGTCAGCATTTTTCTCCCTATCTTTCTGTTAAAGACCCCGATGCAATTAAAACAACAGGAGGTTTATGCATGGTTTTACCTGCTAGTGAACTACAACAGAAATTGTGTAGCATGCATGTAACATTATGCATCGCTGAGAATAATTGCCAATCAATTGATATCAAATTAGAAACTAAAGGTAATCGTTATGTTGCGGCAAATCCAGCATATTATGAAATGATTTTTCAGCATGAGTAACGTTGCTGGACAAAGCAGCTCATGCTGAGAAGGTGCATCTTTTTGTGTCGTTTAGAAGCATAAGCACAAGATTTCTCTCTTGGCGGGTACTTCGAGATGAGACTATCCCCTTCTCAGCAAGAAGGGTTCAGGAGTAATTGAATTTCTTATCTCAAACTGACGTTAAAATAAGCCCGGAAAGCCCCTGATTTCTAAGCTTAACCTGGAAAATACCCAAAATAGAACTAAAATTAAAGATAGGCAGTGGATGCATTTCTTGCTTAAAGTTGCTTAGTATTGATATGGAATGAATATTCCATTCAATGGATTATAAATACGGTAACGTCTCAGTAAATAATGGTCAAAAACCTTGCCTACGATATTCGGCTCAATAGCGAGAGTGCAATGACTCATTTAGGTGATTGTAAGGACAAATTGAGAGCCGTAAAAAACGTTGACTTGTCCGACTTATTGAGAGGTTATTGAATAGAAAGCAAGGGATTAAATGATTTCTATAGCAGGATACATTATCCACGAAAAAATGCGCCATAACCATAATATTGACACTTATTACGCCCAAAGGCAAAAGGATAAGCGTAAAGTCTTATTAAAAATTCCTAGCAACGACTCTGCTCCCTCTGAAAATTTTGCAATATTACAGCATGAGTTTCATTTATTGAAAATGATAGAAACTCCCTCCATTATAAAAGCTTATGATTTTCTACAAAACAATTCTGTTCCTGCATTAATATTAGAAGGGGTAAAAGGACAACTACTGTGTTCTTATATTGCAACGAATCTCATGCAACTCGGTGATTTTTTTAATTTGGCCCTACAATTAGTTGATATCATTGGCGAGCTACACCAAAGAAATATTATTCATAAACAAATTAAGCCGTCTAATATTGTTATAGATCCTAAAAAATTAACTCTTAAATTAGTAGATTTAAGTGCTTCGATTAAGCTTTCAGAAGAATCGTTTAATTATTTGAATTTAATCGAGTTTAAAGATAGTTTAGCGTATATCTCCCCAGAGCAAACAGGACGGATTAACCGACCAGTAGATTATCGCACTGACTTTTATTCATTGGGCGTTACGCTGTATGAACTTTTGACGAATCAATTACCCTTTCAAACGAAAGATGCTTTAGAGTTAGTTCATTGTCATATTGCCAAAAAACCGCCGACAGTATTAGAAATAAGACATGATACTCCCAAAATGTTGGCGGCTATTATCGATAAACTGCTGGAAAAAATGCCTGAAAAGCGTTATTCCAGTATTATTGGTTTGAAATCCGACCTTCAGGAATGTCGGCAACGATGGTTGCAAGAAAACAATAAGAATGAGTTTTTTCTCGGTATCAATGACGTTAAAGATCATTTAACCATTTCTCGTAATTTGTATGGTCGAGAACAACAGGTTCTCCATTTAATTGAAGCATTCAATAGGGTTAGTTTAGGTACTAAAGAAATTGTTTTGATTTCTGGCTATTCCGGCATTGGTAAAACCTCTTTGGTTAAAGAGGTACATAAACCAATAGTACAGCATAAAGGGTACTATATTCATGGAAAATTTGATCAATTACAACGTAGTATACCTTATAGTGCCATTGTTGTTGCCTTTCAAAATTTAGTGAAACAAGCGCTATCCGAAAGTGAAGAGCGGTTGGTTGTATTGAAAAACCAATTGGTTCAAGCTCTGGGTAATGTAGGTCAAGTCGTGATTGATGTTATTCCCGAGGTGGAGTTAATTATAGGCAGCCAACCATCAGTGCCTATTCTTAGTCCAGCAGATGCTCAAACACGCTTTAATCTGGTGTTTCAAAATTTTGTTAGAGTATTTGCTCAGACTGAGCATCCTTTAGTGATATTTTTGGATGACTTACAATGGGCAGATAATGCGTCCCTTAATTTTATAGAAAATTTATTACAGGATGGGGAAACTAACTATTTACTCCTCATTGGGGCTTATAGAGATAATGAAATTGATGAGAACCATCCTTTACAACTATGCATCAATAATCTGAATAATCACGAGGTTCCTTGTACTTCATTAACCTTACAGCCGTTACAATTAGAGAATATTCAACAACTATTAGAGGATACTTTATCGGGTGCCTTAGAAAAAATTCCTAGTCTTGTTCAGGGCGTTTACGATAAAACTCAAGGAAACCCCTTTTTTATTAATGAGTTTCTTAAAATTATTTATCAAGAAAACATCCTCTTTTTTTCTTATGAAAACGGTGTCTGGCAATGGGATTTGACTAAGATCCAGCAGCAAAGTGCCACGGATAATGTTATTAGTCTTTTGACCACTAAAATTCATTTACTCCCCAAGTTAACACAGGATGTATTAAAACTCTGTTCTTGTTTAGGACACCAATTCGATTTTAATACCTTATTGGTTATTAGCGGTCAAACAATTAGCCAAACAGCGACCCAATTAGCGCAAGCAATAAAGGCCAACTTAATTTATCCACTTGAAGAAACTTATAAAACACTGGGTTTAGTTGGTTTAGATGATTCCATGATAGAGCTTAATGTCAGTGCCTTACATTATCGATTTGCTCATGATCGCATTCAACAAGCAACTTATGCACTCATTAAAGGAAAAGACAGGCCAGAAATTCACCTTAAGATAGGTCGCTTGTTGTTAAAAGAAAAGCCTTTAGAAGAACATGATGAACGCTTATTTGATGTCATGGAGCATTTTAATCAAGGGATATCCCTTATTGAAGATATGGATGAACGGCTTTTATTAGCAAAATATAATTACTGGTCAGGATTAAAAGCAAAATCGGCTGCTGCCTATGATGCTGCTAATGAGTATTTGATGGCCGGTGTCACTTTGTTAGATTTGGAAAATTGGAATGAAAACTATAATTTAGTGTTCCAACTGCATAAAGAATTAGCCGTTTGTAAGTATTTAGTTGGCGATTTTGCCGCAGCAGATGAGTATTTTTCTGAACTGTTAAATAGAGCCAGAAACTCCTTAGATACTCTCGAAGTGTATAAACTTAAAATCGAGATGTTATCTACTTTAGGTAAACATACTGAAGCTTTAGCAATGGGAATTAGCGCTTTGCACAATTTTGGCATAAAAATACCCAATAAGCCTAATATCACTCATATGTTAACTGCAATTTATAAAATTAGATTTCAGCTCAGAAAAACAAAAATGGCGAATGTCTATTTACCGCCAATGACAGATTTAAAATATAAAGCAATTGTTGATTTAATTACACAATTACTTAATAGCGCCTTTATTACCAATCAACAATTATTTGTTTTGTTGACCTGTAAGAATATTAGCTTAAGTTTAAAACACGGATACACGGAAAGCACCTCAATGTCTCTTCCTGTTTATGCCTTTATTCTGATGCACTCACTTAATTTGTATGACGAAGCAATTTCAGTTGTAACTTTTTATAACCGTCTAAAAAAAGAGTACGGTAGTTCCAATTTTGAAGGGAAAAATCAATTTATTATAGGCTCCTTTATTGAGCCTTACCAAAAATCCATTGTGGCTTGCAATAAGGCGGTAGTCAAAGCATTTAGCTTATGTTGTGAAGTTGGGGATTTGGTCTACAGCAATTACAGTAATTTGGTATTAGTCATCCATTCATTCTCAATTGGGAAAAATTTAACAGAGATAAAGAGGAGTATTCAAGCGACCCTAACCTTTATGTCGCGAATCAAAATTTCTGATTTTATTACCGTGGCCAAATTTTGGGACTATTTGACTCAATGTTTAGAAAATTCTGAACTCGCAGATATCGATCGAGCTGCTGTTTTTGAAAACGATATTTTATTAGGGAAAAGTAAAACAGAATTAAGCTTTTTTTATAGCACACTGACTATGTTATATCTCCTATCGGGAAATTTTACAAAAGCAATCGATGCGGGTAAAAAGCATGAACTTTATTCAGACTATAATAAAGGCTTAATGATTCACCTGGATGGAAAGTTTTTCTATGCTTTAGCTTTATTTTTTTATTTACCTCAGATACCTAAAAATGAGCGCAAGTCTAGCTTAAAACTATTAAAGAAATTGCAACGTTTCATAGCCAAACATACTGCATGGTGTCCTGATAATTTTAAGGCCTATTCATTATTCATAGACAGTGAATTTGCTCGTTTTGAACATCAAGACCAGCATGTACTGGCTCTTTACGAACAAACAATAGAGGCAGCCCTTGCAACAGGGCTTATGTTAATTGCTGCTCTCGCCAGCGAGAGAGCGGGGCATTATTGCATGAACCAAAAAATTGAAAGAGTAGCTAAATTATATTTACAAAATGCCCATAGATATTTTAAGGAGTGGGGAGCAATCGCCAAGGTAGAGTTATTAGAGGATACTTATTCTTGCTTAAATAATGATCACCATCATTTAAATTATAAGTCAGCATTATCCAATCAATTATTGACTAAGACGAATACTCAAGAGTTAGATATGTTAGCTATTTTTAAATTTACCCAAGTGATATCCAGTGAAATTCGTTTGGATAAATTATTGCAAAAATTTCTGATTATCGTACTAGAAAATGCTGGGGCACAACGAAGTATTATTCTCAACCGAATGAATGACCAGTGGGTGGTCGAGGCAGAAGGTAATTTAGAGCAGCAAACTATTTATCTTAATAATCCTATCGCGTCAGAAGTATCTGCAAATTATCCTGTATCTATTTTAAATTATGTGCAGCGAACTCAAAAACCAATCATTTTAAATGATGCTATTCAATCTGATCTTACTTTCCAAGATGCTTATGTGCAGCAAGAGAAACCTCTGTCACTATTGATGATGCCTTTATTTTATAAGGGACAATTAAGCAGAATACTTTATTTGGAAAATAATAGTAGCAGTTATACTTTTACTCCTAATCATCTAGACAGTTTACAATTATTAGCCGCCCAAGCAATGACTTCATTAGAGAATGCTAAGCTTTACTATCAGGCAACCCATGATCCGCTGACAGGATTGGCTAATAGAAATTTACTTTATGATTTATTCCATCAAATTACTAAGCAAGCGAATCATGTTCAGGAACGAGTCGCTCTATTATTTTTGGATATAGATTACTTTAAGGTAATTAATGATACTTTAGGACATGATAACGGTGACAAACTATTGATTCATGTTGCCAGAACATTAAATGCTTGTTTGCGCGAAGGTGATGTCGCTGCGCGCATGGGGGGGGATGAGTTTGCGGTTATCCTTGCTAATAATCCCTCGACTGAGCAAATCATTGCTATAGTAGAACTGTTGCTTAGGGAAATGGCTAGAGCAGTACCAATTGATAATCATTCCATACAAATTACCTCAAGCATGGGGATTAGTATTTATCCCACTGATGGTCATGAAATCCAAACTCTGCTTAAATTGGCTGATACGGCACTGTACCAAGCGAAAGAAAAAGGTCGAAATCAATTTCATTTTTATACAACAGCACTTTATGAGGATTACCAACAATCCCATGGTTTAGGTAGAGATTTACAACGAGCCTATGACAAGAAAGAATTCTTTTTAATGTATCAACCGCTCTATCATTGTCGCACAGGACAAATTATTGGTGTGGAATCTTTATTACGTTGGAATCATCCTGAAAAAGGAATTATACCAGCGGGAGATTTCATTCATACCCTAGAAAAAAGCCCGTTAATGATTCCTATCAGTGAATGGGTTATTAAAACAGCGTGTCAACAAGCCAAAGACTGGTATGAGAAAAAAATTCTTCCTGGTTCTGTAGCCATCAATGTGTCAGCGGTGCAGTTTATTCGTCATTCAGTAAGTGAATTACTTGCTAATAACTTAGCTGAAATTCAACTGGATACTTCGTGTATCGAGTTGGAAATTACAGAGACAAGTTTTATTGAATATACCGATAATTTGAATAAGGAAATTACTGCGTTAAAGAATATGAATATTAAATTAGTAATCGATGATTTTGGCACAGGCTATTCCAGCTTATCTTATTTAAAACATTTGCCTGTTCACAAGATAAAAATAGATAAGGCCTTTATTAAGCATTGTGATAATGATTATTTGGATCAAACCATCATTTCTGCTGTTACCAACATTGCTCATAAACTCAATATTAAAGTCACTGCCGAAGGTGTTGAAAGTGAGGGGCAACTTAAGTTCTTACAAGATCAACGTATTGATGAGATTCAAGGATTTTATTACTCTAATCCAATGATTGCAGAAGAGTGTGAAATCGAGTTAAAGAATTCTTCCCTAATTTAACGTCAGCTTTGGATAAGAAACTTATTAGATCCAGTTTCTATCTCGAGCCGTTCGTCCTGAGGGGGCGCTAAAGCCCTCCTCAGGACGAACGGGGCAAGATAAAATCCGAGTTCCTTATCCAAAGCTGACGTTAAATTAAGGACAAATTCTTAACATGCTCTAGAACAGTCGAATGCGAAATTAAAGAGGATATTATGACGGGGAACTTTCGTTTTACCTATAAACCTGTTGAGAAAAAACAACAGCAACTAGTTTTAGATTGGTTTGCGCAGCCACATATTAATGAATGGCTTCATGGCGATGGATTAAACAATACTATTGTGGATTTAGAGCAGTTTGTCAATAAAGGGGAATCATGGGCGACTCATTGGATAGCTTATGATAAAGAGAGGCCTTTTGCTTATCTTATCACTTCTGACGTTGAGCCATCCATTGAACAACCTGAAAAAGTTGTAACGTTAGATTTATTCATTTGCAGACTGGATTATATTGGGAAAGGACTTGCGGTACAGATGATCCATGAATTTTTACTCAGCCAATTTCCTCATGTCTCGTCCGTTCTTATTGATCCGGAAAAGAGTAATTCACGAGCAATACATGTGTATAAAAAAGCGGGTTTTAGCATTATTGGTGAATTTATAGCTTCTTGGCATCCTGTACCACATTACCAGATGCGTCTTGAGATGGCTGAACTTAAAGCACGTTCTTTGTAGTTCCTTGTAACCTGGATGCGGCGCAGCGTAATCCGGGTTTTCCACCATCAATTCTCTGGGCTACAATCATAGTAAGTTGGGTCAAAATAACTCAAGCGACCCTCAATATGTATCAATGTTCAGTATGAGTAAAACTCGGATTATAACCAAAATACTCATTATAAATTTTTGAATAAGTGCCGTCTTTTTCCATATCGAGTAAGGTATGGTTTATTTTATCAATTAAGGGCGCATTGCTTTTGAGGGATATGATCCCGTAACCACTTCCTATAGGTATTTTGTCGCCAACTAGCATTAAATTACTATCAGTAGAGCGACCAACAGTAGTCACAATATAGCGCGCGGCATAATGATTTATCAAAATAACATCAATTTTTTTGTTCATCAGTGCGCTAATTAATTCCGCCGGATCCGTAAACTCTATGAAGGTATTCATATTACTATATTTACTTAAAATAGGGGCCTCTTGAAAGTTAATTTTATAAAAACCAACTCTCTTATTATTAATATCTTCAGGTGTTTTGATGGAGTTGGTCTTTAACGTTAAAAATTGACCATGACTAGGTAAATAAGGAAGGCTGTAAAGGTAGGAGTCAGGTAAGAACGAAGTAATAGGCTTAGGGGTGAAGGTGATATCAAAAATTCCCTGATCTAGTCCACTAAGCTCGCCTTGTTTAGGGATAGCGACATATTCACATTCTGCTTGTAAGCGTTTACATACTGTGTTCATAAGCTCAATTACGAAACCGTAATAATGATTTGAGGTATCTGACTTTGATGAAAAAGGGGGGGCAAATTGTAATACACCCACCTTAAGTTTGTCGCCATAAGCAAGAACATTGCTCACTAATAAGATAATAAGTACTATCAGCTTCATGCATAAAATTCCTTATGGATATAGTGTCACTTTAAGAGGAACTACTGTACTTTGTCAAATAAATAGTGATGCTCCTCAGGATACAATAAGCTTCTTCGCTAGCTGTATAAAGCAGTTGTCAGGTCTATAGACTGCGAGCTAAGGAATACCTATACCTCATACCGTGTCATGCTTGTACTATTTGTGCTATTTCTACTAAAGGAGTAATCTGTTAAATTAACGCGTCGTATTTATTATTCTCACAGGTTGATACATATGTTCACAAAAGATCCAAAAGAGGTTTTTAAAAAGATCATTATTATTTTTTGGATGATCTGGTGGCTTATTGCTTTGTGGACTGATGTTGTAGGGCTTTTAGCTCATCACGGATTATTGATTAAAAGTTGGGCTCCCAATACTAATCTACCTCATTTAATTGATTCCTTAAAAATGTATTCTCTTCCCTCATGGGCTCCTCACCTATTTTTTATAGGTATTTTGCTTTGGTCATTCATTTCGACCGCTGCCTTTGTATGGACAGGCATGAGCTTACATCGAGAAGTTACAATATGGATGCGAAGAGCAGATATTGCCTTTGTTATTTCTATTAGTTTTTGGCTTGCTTTTTTTCTGGCAGATCAGCTGGTGATGAAATTTGATTTAGAAGAAAATCATATGGTGCAGGGGGGATTTCAATTATTAACTTATCTCATGCTTTATTTGTTGCCTTCGGGTAAAGTAACAGATAAGTAATTGCATCAAAGAGCTCAATTAATGCTCAAAGTATCTTATACTTTAAGTACCTCATTTATATTTTAGGTAGAGTTTTAGATTGTGTTTGTAAGTTCTACTAATAGTGATCAAAGCTCAATATTTTTCGCGACTCCCCAAAATTAAGATTTTTGTTTCATTTTTAGAAAATTTGCAAGTAGTTTCTTTAGTCTTTAGGAGGGATAGTCATGGAGACATCAAAATTTTTAAGTAAAGTTCTAGGGTTTTATTTATTTATAATTGGTAGTGCCATGCTGCTCAACATGCATCAATTTACCAGTCATGTTGTAAAACTCATTAATGACACTCAATTAATGTTTGTTTCGGGGTTTTTTGTACTCATTTTGGGGTTATTAATGGTTGTAAGCCATAATGTCTGGCAGTGGAGTTGGCGATTAATTATCACGATTATTGCTTGGTTAATTTTGTTTAAGGGCGTTAGCATCATCTACTTCCCTAAATATCTTGATACCGTTACCATACATTTTGTACGCAACATGTCTATATCTTACACTGCGGCCAGTATCGATGTCATTCTGGGGCTAGTGTTAATTTATAAGGGATTTAAAGATTAATGAATGGTTTTTCGGCTATACTCCTATCCGGGTATTATTGAACAAGGATAGGTTATGGCAAACTCTACAGTTAAAATTGTCCGTTTTCATGAAGTTGGCGGTCCTGAAGTATTACGCCTAGAAGAAATGCCTTTACCTGAGCCAGGTAAGGGTGAGGTGCGGCTACGTGTTAAGGCTATTGGATTAAATCGTGCTGAAGTTATGTTTAGAGAAGGGCGCTATCTTGTTGTACCCCAGTTGCCTTCTCATATCGGTTATGAAGCCTCGGGAATTGTTGAGGCGGTTGGACCAGAAGTCGATAATCAACTCATTGGTCGCAAGTTCAGTACAGTTCCCTGTTTTAATATGGGGCGATACGGTGTTTATGGCGAAGTGGCCATAGTGCCTGCCTATGCCTTGGCGGCTTATCCAGAAAAACTATCTTTTAGTGAGGCCACCTCCATTTGGATGCAATATCTTACGGCATATGGAGCACTGATTCATTTTGGAAAAATTGCCAAGGGGGATTATGTCCTTATTACTGCAGCAAGCAGTAGCGTGGGAATTGCTGCTTGTGAGATAGCTCGTGCCCAGGGTGCTGTGAGTATTGCCATAACCCGAAAAAGCAGTAAAAAAGCGGAGCTACTGAAACTGGGTGCTCAGCATGTTATTGTGACTGAACATGAGGATTTGGTCAGTCGCGTTCATGAAATTAGTGGTGGCAAAGGAGCCAGGATTATTTTTGATCCCATTGGCGGTAAAAATTTAGAAAAGCTTGCAGAGGCGGCAGCTGAAGGAGCAACTATATTTGAATATGGAGCCTTAGCACCAGAGCCTACTCCATTTCCACTGTTTGCTGCTCTTGCTAAAGGACTTTCTGTGCGTGGATACACTTTGTTTGAGCTCTTCGCTGATCCAAAGGTAAGTGCTGAAGCACAACAATATACTTTTGACCGTTTGCAAGAGGGAACCTTTAAACCCAAAATTGCCCGCACTTTTAGTTTGGATCAGATAGTAGAAGCACACCGCTTTATGGAGTCCAATGAGCAAATTGGGAAAATAGTAGTTACTGTTTAGGTCAACCGCGCTTTATACCTGGGAGTTTTTCTCAAAAAGTTTAATGAGATTTAGTTGGTGGCTTGGGGGCCGCGTTCGTGTAACCAGGATCAGGATTGACTTCATTGCACCTTATTCACTATATAAAGAATTTGTAATGCTGTGTTTATCCTGATACTGGTTCCTAGGTTACGCGAACGCGGTGTCCAGGCTACATTGTCCCGCATGCATAGAGAAATTTACTACATCACGCCTTCTTGACGCGTTAATTTCGCTTTATAATGCGCACATACATCGATCCTTTTAATCAAAGACAGCTTATGAAGAACAATTTATCATTTAAAAACATTACGGCTATTATTATGGGTAATGCAATTGAATGGTACGACTATTTTGTTTACTCTTTTTTAAGTGTGTATTTAGCCAAAATATTTTTCCCAAGCTCTAATGAGCTTAATTCTTTATTAGCTATAACGGCCACTTTTGGCGCTGCATTTTTTATGCGTCCGTTAGGGGGCATTGTTTTGGGAATGGTTGCTGATAAGTACGGTCGAATTCGAGCAATGAATTGGTCCATTGCCTTGATGACTCTAGCCTTAGCCTTAATCACTTTTGCGCCAACCTACAATAAGGTTGGGGTGATTGCTCCATGCATTGTTTTATTTGCTCGGCTGATTCAAGGATTCTCTGCAGGGGGTGAATGTGGCGTTTCTCCAGTTATTTTATTTGAGTCCTCACCTGCAGATAAAAGAGGGCTGTATTGTTCTTTGCACACTTTTAGCCAGATGGTTGCTGTATTCTTGAGCTTGGGGATAGGCGTACTATTGGCAAAGTACCTATCAATCCCACAGATTGAAGATTGGGGATGGCGTATTCCATTTTTTATTGGATTAATCATTATTCCAGTAGGTGTATATATTAGGCGTTGTGTGAAAGAGCCTTTAGCTATTGTGCCAACATCATCAAAAAAGTCATTACTAAGAACGACGCAGCATAATCGGCGCAATTTGCTTATAGTCACTGGCTTGGTTAGTGGTGGAACGGTCGCAATGTATGTCCTTTTATCCTACATGCCAACTTATGTGACAATGTACTTACATCTTGATGCTTTTGATGCTTATAGTTCCAGCTTAATCGGCGTAGGTTTGATGATAGTATTCATTCCTTATTTTGGCTGGTTATCTGATAAAGTGGGAAGAAAGAGCCTAGTATTATTATCTATGCTGTGTTGTTTCAGTGAACTTTATCCTTGTTTTTTATGGCTCAATGCAGCCCCCTCATTCCAAAGACTTGTTATGGTTCAATGTATTATTTGTTTTCCTTTGGCAATGTATTACGGAGCAATCCAGGCTGCTATTACTGAAATATTTCCATTTAATGTTCGTTCAACGTGTTTGTCTCTGAGTGTTAACGTATCCGTATTATTATTTGGTTCTTTCGCTCAATTTTTTGTAACTTTATTTATTAAGCTATTTGATAATCCTTTGGCGGTGACTATTTATCCATTAGCTGGCATAGCGATTTCTATATTAAGTGTCCTAATGTATCAAGAACATAGAGAATCTGATGTTATAGCCAACAAGGTCATGGCAGGCTGATTCATGATAAAAAAAATCAAACTAGTTTAATGGAAGAGCAGATCTTCTTAATTTATAGAGCGTTCAGAGTAGATAATATAAAGAGCTATAATCAATAGTATTACTTAAGATAACGATATCACTTGAGTATAGGAGTGCTCAGATCTCTGTTTTAGCTTGTGAGGAGTTCATTATGGGTACAATGGTGTATCATTCGTTTGATTTAGATGGATGTTTTAGGAATGAGGTCTCCGCACAAGCTCTTGCTATAACTGCTGCGTTCGGAGCGCTTGTTCTTGCTCCCACGGGCATTGGGCTTATTGTTGGTATGGCTGTAGCCGGTGCATTGGCATTGGCTAGCATTGGGACTGCAATTGGTGCTAAACACACTTGGCCCAAAAAACTCGCGATTTCAAGCATGCAATCGAAGAGATAAAAGAGCATCCTGAAGAGCACGTGGAGGAAGGGCTGCAGTCAGCAAATTTCAGTGGGATGCATTAATCTGAGTTGGGGCAAGATCCAACAACGGATGTTGAGTCAAACACAAGCTTAGTGTCGGGTAGTTTGTTGCTCGACTTACCAGCCTTAATACGTTAATGTAATTTAAGAGCAGAACGTACTCGCCTCATCAAAAAATTAGCGACAGTCATGACGCCTACTTTCCAGTAACCTATTATTTTAATTTGATGTGATTTATAGAGAGACAAATACATCATTCTAGCTAAATACCCCGTAATAAATACACTTTTTTCATTGCCTACAAATAACGCACCAGTTGTTCGATTATGGCTTAAAGAGACTAAAGAACCATAATCGACATAGCGATAATTAGGCAGTGGTTTATTTTTTAACCGATGCTTAATTGATTTAACTAATAAGCTGGCTTGTTGATGAGCCGCTTGCGCGCGAGCTGGCACCTGCTTTCCATCAGGCATCATACAGCACGCACAATCCCCTAGTGCGAAAATGGTATCATCAACGGTAGTTTGCAATGTTGGTTTCACTTTAATTTGACCAGCATTATTTAACTCAAAATCAGCTAGAGTTTTTACGCCCTCTTGGCCTTTGACCCCGGCAGCCCAAATCACCATATCGGCGGGCAGAAATTGGTTGTCTTGAGTCATCAATCCATTATCTTTTACAGCAGTGACTCGAGTATTGGCTAAAATATCAATATCCATATGCTTTAATTGTTTTTGTGTTACTGCAGAAATATTCTCTGGTAAGGGCGACAAAATACGAGAGGCCGCTTCAATAATAGTAATAGTGGCGATCTCTTTGGGGACATATTTTTGTGAAATGAGTGCGCTCAGTTCTGATAAGGATGTTCGTAGTGATGCCGCTAATTCAACACCTGTAGCACCGCCACCTACAATAGCTAGCCGAATAGGTTGCTCGTAATTTTCATAGTGTTTATTAATTAATTTTTCAAAAAGAACCTTATGAATTTTTTTTGCCTGGGCTTCTACATCTAGATAATAACAAAACTGATCACTTCCGGACGTATTGAAGTTATTGGTAACACTGCCAATAGCTAGAACCAAAATGTCATAGGAAAGGGTTAATTGCTCGGCTCTCTCTTCTTCATTAGGGTTGTGGATTAATATAGTTTTGTTTTTTCTATCAATTTGTCTTAGTTGACCTAATTCAAAATGAAATTGATTTTTTTTGGCAATGGCTAAGTAGCCCATTTTGTCATAAACGTTGTTAAGACTGCCACTGGCTACTTCATGAAATAAAGGTTTCCATACATGGGTTAGTGATTGATCCACTAAGGTAATTTTTATATCTTTGCGATTGCGATAGGCTCGCCCTAAAGAAACAACCAACTCTAAGCCGCCAGCTCCGCCACCTACGACGATGATATTCAAAATTGACTCCCAATGTTTACATCCATTGTTCATAGCTTTATTGTAGCCTTTATTTAATTCGCCGCAAAAGCAATTATTTTAATTATTAAGAGTTGCAAATGAATAAATTGATTTGTTCTCTTTTCTTATTATCAAATCTTATCAATAGTCACGCTGAAAATAATACGGCATGCCAGAATCCTAAAATTAAAATTGCAGATCTTCGTGAATTAGTTTACTCCTACAAACATAATCAATGCAGTAAATTGGACGTTCCTGATACCCCGGCACTAATGGATTTTCTGGTAGCCATATGGTTTTGAACCATTGATGGATGCCGGCTTTCGCCGGCAATTCGAATGTGGTGGAAAATGGCTTCGTCGATACGCTACTCGAATTCTCGTACCCTGGTTCTGCGCTTTGTGTTTCCCTGCACGTTCCTCACTACAGCGAGTTTGGAACGAAGTCTAATTTTAGACGAATTACCGGCGAAAGCCGGTATCCATATGGTTTTGAACCATTGATGGATGCCGACTTTCGTCGGCAATTCGAATGTGGTGGGAAATGGCTTCGTCGATACGTTACTCGAATTCTCGTACCTCGGTTCTGCGCTTTGTGTCTCCTTGCACGTTCCTCACTACAGCGAGTTTGGAACGAAATCTAATTTTAGACGAATTACCGGCGAAAGCCGATATCCATATGGTTTTGAACCATTGATGGATGCCGATTAGTTGGCAATTCGAATGTGGTGGGAAATGGCTTCGTCGATACGCTACTCGAATTCTCGTACCCTGGTTCTGCGCTTTGTGTCTCCTTGCACGTTCCTCACTACAGCGAGTTTGGAACGAAGTCTAATTTTAGACGAATTACCGGCGAAAGCCGGTATCCATATGGTTTTGAACCATTAATGGATGCCGATTAGTTGGCAATTCGAATGTGGTGGGAAATGGCTTCGTCGATACGCTACTCGAATTCTCGTACCCTGGTTCTGCGCTTTGTGTTTCCCTGCACGTTCCTCACTACAGCGAGTTTGGAACGAAGTCTAATTTTAGACGAATTACCGGCGAAAGCCGGTATCCATATGGTTTTGAACCATTGATGGATGCCGGCTTTCGCCGGTAATTCGAATGTGGTGGGAAATGGCTTCGTCGATACGCTACTCGAATTCTCGTACCCTGGTTCTGCGCTTTGTGTCTCCCTGCACGTTCCTCACTACAGCGAGTTTGGAACGAAGTCTAATTTTAGACGAATTACCGGCGAAAGCCGGTATCCATATGGTTTTGAACCATTGATGGATGCCGGCTTTCGCCGGTAATTCGAATGTGGTGGGAAATGGCTTCGTCGATACGCTACTCGAATTCTCGTACCCTGGTTCTGCGCTTTGTGTCTCCCTGCACGTTCCTCACTACAGCGAGTTTGGAACGAAGTCTAATTTTAGACGAATTACCGGCGAAAGCCGGTATCCATATGGTTTTGAACCATTAATGGATGCCGACTTTCGTCGACAATTCGAATGTGGTGGGAAATGGCTTCGTCGATACGGTGCTAGAATTCCCGTGTAAGTGCTAGGCTTGATGTGGGGTACATAAAGGAAGTTTTATTTTTTCTTTATGTACCTAAAAGGCTATAGACTTTTAAAAATTTCTTCGGCAGACTGTGTTATTCATTTTATGTCAAGGACGCAAGAAGAATGAGATATACACAGCCCAAAAAATCAGTAATCGCTTTTTTAGTATCACAGTCTCTCGTTAGCATGTCTGTTTTTGCTGCAGGATTCCAAATTAATGAGATTAGTCCAAGTCTACAAGGTGATGCGACTGCAGGAGCCGCGGCAGCAACTGATGATGTTTCCGCTATGTTTATTAATCCAGCTACGCTAGCTACTCTAAAAGACAGTCAGGGTTATTTAGGCGCTAGCGAAATTTTTCCTCATGTGAATATGACTAATGCTGGTGCAGTGCATTCAGTTAATATTCCAGGCTTTCCTGCGAGCAGTATTACTGCACCGGTACTGGGGCAGAATTATCAAGGGAATGTTTCGCCTTCTGCTTTTGTGCCTGACGGTTATATGGGATTGCGTATTAATGACAAAATGGTTGTTGGTTTAGGTTTTAATGCTCCTTTTGGTTTGAAAACGGCCTATTCGCAAAATTCTGTAGTACGGTTTGACGCACTTTATAGCTCTGTGAAAACGGTAGATATTAACCCTGCAGTATCTTATGCCATTACTGATCAATTAGCAGTTGGTGCTGGTTTTCAAGCTCAATACTTAAAAGCGGTCTTTGCTAATTTTAATGGACCTTATACAGGATATGCTCCTGTAGATGCCTTTATAGCGTCTACTTATCCAACCAGTCTCGGTGGCTATAGTTGGGGTTATGGTTATAATCTTGGTGCTATATACAGTCCTGATAAAAAAACACGTTTAGGTGTAGGATATAGATCTCGAGTTAAACAGGGACTTAAGGGCAATGGTCAGCAGTATGTATCTCCAGGAGATGTAGTTCCCGCACCATCACAAAACTTTCTATTCAATGCTCAAACTCCGGTTTTTGCGAATATTACAACCCCAGATGTTTTGACCTTTAGTGCCGCTCGCGATATTGCTAATTGGACTCTTAAGGCATCAGCGCAAATTAACTTCTGGAATGTATTTAATCAGCTCAGTATTAATATGCCAGCAGCTTTTGCAACTAATAGCACTATTCAAACACAATGGAAAAATTCTTGGTTCGGTGCTTTAGGTGCTGAATATCATATGTCGCCTACTTGGACTTTCCGTAGTGGGGTGGCTTATGATGAAACACCAACAACAGCCTTCCGTGATCCTCGCATCCCTGATGCAGACCGCTATTGGTTGAACGTGGGAGCAAGCTATACCTTGAACAAACATCTATCTATAGATGGTGCTTATGCCCATATTTTTGTAAGAGATCAGACAGTTAATATCGTTCAAGCAAGCGGAACCAGCGCAACGAGCACCGTGCCTCTGGAAATAAACCAAGTCAATGCCACTTACCAGAGTTCAGTAGATATCGTGGCACTGGCATTAAGATATCGCTTTAACTAATTTCAAGGAGAGTAAGGCATGTTAAAGAGAATAATAACATTGGCAGAACGCACAAGGACGCGCTTAGCTGTTATGGCTAGTTCTGTCTTTCTATGCTGCGGTATAACTGATTCTGTACAGGCGCTGCCATTTAATCAGATTCATCAAGTTTATTTTTTTGGTGATAGTTTATCTGACAGTGGCTTTAATAATTTATTGCCTTTTACACCGAATTTTCCTGCGGGTAAAGCACCTACTTATACTACATATGGTGGGTACACTTGGTCGCAATATGTGGCGCGAGATGTTAAAGGGTTCTTATTACCTGTTGGTTATCCTGTACCTAATCCTCCCGATACGATCACTAATAATACTACACCTCTTTCATTACCAGTCGTTGCGCCTGTTTCACCAGTCCTGGATGGTGTATGTTATGCCGCGGGAGGTAGTACCACTAATTCAACAGGAGTTGGTACTCCATATGCCCCATCTTTAGCTGCTCAAGTAAGTAATTTCCTTAATCAAGTAGTAATAGAGCCAAATGATGTGATTTTTGTATGGTCTGGAGCAAATGATTTACTAAAGCTACTTTTATCACCTACTCCACCAACACAATTTCAACTATTGATGGCGGCAAATTATGCGGCTACTAATATAGCCAATCAAGTGGCTCTTTTAAGCGACCGAGGGGCAAGAAGAATAGTAATCATGAGTTTGCCGAATATAGGGTATACTCCTTTAATACTCGGAGCTGCTGCGTCTAATCCATCGCTACCTGCTAGCATAAAAAGTGTTACCTTTAGCTTTAACTCCATGTTAAATCAATCCATTGGTAAAGTAATTGCTTCCCATCCCTACACTAAAGTTCTTTATGTAGATGTTTATGATCTTTTAGATAATGTGATTTTAGCGGCTCAGCAGGGGAAACCTTATGTAGTGGCGGGGAAGACATTCAACTTTGTTAATTATAATACTCCTGCATGTGGTAATGTTATCAGTGCCTTATTCTGCCCTCCTGGCACTCCAGCGGGTTATATCTTTGCCGATACCCTGCACCCAACTGATGAAGCGCATCGTTTGTTATCACTTTATGTAGAGTCACAAATATATAATTGGGCGTAGTATTGTTGTTGGGTTAAAAGGCTGTAACTTTTCAATAGCCCCAGGGGAAAATGTCATCCCGAACGAAGTGAGGGATCTCCAAATTCAGGCACAGTGCTAATGTCTGGAGATCTCCCACTTCGTTTGAGATGACTTGTTGAGACGTTACAAAAGTTCCAACTTACTTTTGATTTTTCTGCAACCAGTCTTTAATGTAGTTACACGATTCTTCAATAGCACGTACTGCTTGATGGTATAATTTATCAAAGAACTTACGTTCCCCTGATTTCCAATAGCGTTCGACATATTGACAAGCATATTTCATTCGTATTGTGCCCACGTAGACCGCGCTTCCTTTAATATAATGAGCAATTTTTTCTACTGAAGGATAATCTTGGTTTTCATATGCTTTTTTCATTTGTATTAAATTAGCAGGAACATCTTGAGAGACTACTGTTAATAATTGGATTAACAGCGACATACTTCCGCAATTTTTAAGAGCTTGTTCCGTATCGAGCAAAGCATATTGTTCTAATTGAAATAATTCGGCATCAGTATTTGGCAAATCTTTTCCAATTGCTACATTATCTTTAGGCAGCGTGGCGTTACTCGATGTAATAAATTGTTTAAGGATTTCTGTTGCCTTAGCCTGAGTTAGCGGTTTTGTTAGAACCGCGGTCATGCCAGCCTCA
Organism: Legionella fallonii LLAP-10; assembly: GCF_000953135.1. Lineage (NCBI taxonomy): Bacteria > Pseudomonadati > Pseudomonadota > Gammaproteobacteria > Legionellales > Legionellaceae > Legionella > Legionella fallonii. The sequence goes on from NZ_LN614827.1 coordinate 803,553, forward strand.
ATACTTCGTTGTTTGTTTTCTTCATCTTCATGGGCGCTAAGAGCAATAATAGGGGGAGAATTAGGCTTATTGCTCATGTTTTTAATTTGGCGACTCACCTCATAACCATCCATTCCTTCGCCTAAACCTATATCCATGAAGATTAAGTCATAAGAGCGTTTTGCGTAAAGAGTTAACGCCTCATTGCCGTTGGCCGCTATATCCACATGACAGGAGAGTGTCGCTAGAAGAGTTTTAGCTATTGATTGGGCAACTTGATTATCTTCTACTACTAATACTTGGACTTTTTCTGAGGTTGTATTTGTATCTATTAGAGTTGCTGTATTGTTTAATGAAGATTTAACCGGGGGGGTAACGATGGGCTTAGTTTTTGAATATTCTGTTTTATCTATTCCCGAGTCATCATCTAGAAGAGGCTCTTGGACAGGAATAAGACAAGTAAAGCAAGTCCCTTTATCTAGTTCACTTTCTACATAAATTTCTCCACCAAGTTCTTCAATAAATTTTTTAACAATATATAAGCCAAGACCCGATCCTTTGTAAATTCCTTGGTAAGAGGGGGTGAGTCTATTAAATTGAATATAGACCTCTTGTTGTTTTTCTTGGGGGATACCGATACCAGAATCAGTTACTGTGATTTTGAGAGTTAAATTACGATGCTCTCGTTTGGCAAGGATAACTGCAATAGTGACATGACCAACCTGGGTAAAATTAAGGGCATTACCAACCAATTCCAGTACAATTCTGTGGACTCGAATTTTATCTCCTATAACAAATTTAGGTAAGGAATCATCAATAGTAAAAGACAAATTTAATCCTTTTTCCTGAGCTTTTGCTGAGTAGAGGGCGGTTATGTGCTCAAAATTTTGTACTAAATTAAATTTTCTTTTAAGTAGCGGTATTTCGCCGGAGCTGATTTTAACCGCTTCTAGTACTTCATCCAGCAGATCAAGCAAGGCATGACTTGAGGCGACGAGATTTGCGGCATGTTCTTTGATGTTAGGCTCAGTTGATTCTGATTTTATAATTTCGGAAAAACCGACAATACCAGATAAAGGTGTTCTAATATCATGACGCATATTGGCAAGAAATGCTGTTTTGGCATGGTTAGCTACTTCGGCTGCTTCTTTAGCTTGATGAAGTTCCATTTCAATTTTTTTTAAACGAGAAATATCAATGGTGTTGCCTATGATGCCAATGATTTTGCCGTCTTTATCCCATAGAGGTCTTTTAGTTGATAGCAGAGTGACTATTTCTCCGGAAGGTAAATGGGCTAGTTCTTCTCTAGAGAGCTCAGCTCCTTTTTTCATGACCTCTAGCTCAGTTTGTCTGTACCCACTTGCCGATTTTTGATCAAAGAGTTGATAGTCTGTTTTTCCAATAACTTGTTTTTTATCGATCTCATTAATGAATCCTAGTCTATATAAGCTTTCAACACAGCGGGTATTTAATCCAAGCCACACACCTTTTGTGTCTTTCCAATAGATATCTCCAGGAAGAGTATCTACTAAATTTTTTAACTGAAAATTCTCTGCGGACAATTCTTCAATTTTATGATTCAGCTTTTGAATAGTCTTTTTATATTCCAATTCGGAACAAGATTTATGCGCACTATTTGGTTTTGTCATGTATTGAAGCCTTGGGGTAAGTAAGTTTTGTTTCGCTATAACAAGTATAGTCAATAACCCATTTCCCGTTCATGTTGATTTTTATATAGGTCATATGGTTTTTTAATAAACTGCAATTGACGATAATTTGATTAAATGGTATCGTATTTCGCCAATAAAAATGTTTGTTTGTATGATGTTAACTCCAAATGGTCAGACTGCCAATAAGATAGAAAAAGTGATGTTGCTCGCTTTGTGGGCTAATGCTTTGAAAGAAGAAAAAGAACTTCAGGATCCTGTTACAACTAAAAAGCTAATTGCAGCTGGAATGGGAAAACCCACATACCCTATTAATGCTCAAACTATTACATCCTATCTTTCTTACTGGCAAAAATTAAAGGATTTAAGACAACAAGAGCGCCTTAATCCAGAGGAAATGCAAGAAAGTACAGCCATTGATTATGGAGATCCTCGCGGTGATAAAATACCACGGACTATGATGGCTGAGAGCATGTCCGCATGGTATGAGTCCGAGATTGGTCCAGAACATATCCTATTTACCGTAGGGGGCATAGGCGCTTTGCGGACTTTATTTGAAACATTCAATACCCACTACGAAGAGATACCAGGTTATAGAATTATTACCCCTTTTCCTCATTATAGTGCGTATGCTAATAATCCATTACATCGGTTACATCCTGTTGATGTCATGAAAGAACCCGGTTATAAATTGACCGCGGAAGCATTAGAAAAGGCTATTGAAGAGGCTTATCTTTTAGCAGAAACTGATCAGGGATGGCCAAAAGCTATTTTAATCTGTAATCCATCTAACCCCTTAGGGACTATTATTGATGAGGCAGAATTACAAAAAATAGCAAACGTATTGCGCTGTTATCCTGAGCTACATCTTATTTTTGATGAGGCTTATACAGAAATGGCGTATAAGGAAATGCCGTCATTTTTGAAGATTGCTCCGGATTTAAAACATAGAACTATCATCATGCGTTCTGCAACCAAAGCCTTATCAGCTGCTGGTGAACGTATGGCGGTGCTTTTGGTTTTTGACTCAATTTTAATGAATGAACTACTTAATAAAAATATTAGCTATTTTATTCATGCTCCTCGCTCGGCGCAAATCGCTTATGCACAAACAATGAAGCATTTTAATGCTGAAGAGAAAGCAAAACTGGCTGATTTTTATAAAAAGAAAGTGGACTATGTCATCCATCGTTTACAGACTATGGGAGCTGCCATGCCAGATTCCCAGTATGAAGTCGAAGCAACATTCTATGCTTTAGCCGATTTTAGTGACCTATTCGATTTGGAATTGCCCAGAGAAGCCCAAAGGGCGCTACAGAAAACAGGCAGAGTAAGTACTGGGGAAGAATTGTCTTACTACTTATTATTTAAAGATGCAGTAATGATTGCCCCTTTATCTTATTTTGGATTAGCAAAAGATTGTGGCTTTATGCGTATTACTTGTAGTGCTACTGAGGATGAATTAAAAGACTTGATGGATAGATTGGAGTTGCGTTTATCTATAGCAAGAACGAATAAGAAATTAGCTTTAATGGAGCAAATCCAGCAGAAGCTCCCTGAATTGCAGAAGAAAGATCCTTTTATTTTCACGGCATTAAACAAAAAAATAATGCACTATACCCAAGGGGCCGATAATTGTCTGACTCTAAAAACGAAAAATAAGGTATTAAAGAAACTTTATTTTATCATGATGAGTCACTTAGAGATTCAGGATGAAATTATTAGTGCCTCGACTTTTTCGGAGCAAATGGCGTGATCTTGGGGGCTATTTAGAGATAATTAGTTTTTAAGTCACGCTCTACCAAATAAGAAATAATGATGATAAAGTCTTGTAACAGAAGATTTTATTCTCAGGCATTGACGGCTCAGTTCAATCAGTTATCTATCGAAAATAAAGACTAACTCTATTGAGCATAGGGATTGATGCAAATCTATTGAGTTTCCATTTTTGGATGAAATAGTTTTATATAGGGAAATATTAGCGCATATGTTAAAGTTTTTTACCCTTATAGCTTGCTTGCTCCTCGGTGCATGTATGATGGTCGGTCCTAATTATAAGGAACCGAAAAAGCAAGTGGCCCAGCATTGGCCTAAAAAAGACGCATCAGTTAAAGAAGCCCCATTTGTAAATGCCAAATGGTGGAAAGTCTTCCACGATCCTGTGTTGACTTCTGTAATCAATAAGGGTTACGAGAACAACTTATCCTTGCAAAGTGCAGGGGTTAAAGTACTTCAGACAAGAGCTCAACTGGCACAAGCAACGGGGCAGTTGTATCCCCAGCAGCAAGCTTTGATGGGTAATTATAACTATAATCGAATCGGTGGTGGACAATTCCAGTCTGTTTTACCGCAAACATTTGATACTGCTCTATTGGGTTTTACTTCAACCTGGGAAATCGACTTTTGGGGAAAATACCGCCGCGCCATTCAGTCTAATAATGCTGCTTTTTTAGCTTCATTTGCGGCTTATGATAATGCTTTAGTCACACTCACTGCAGATATTGCCAGTATCTATATTAAGATTCGTACTCTTGAAACCAAAATCAAGGTGACTAAAGCCAATATACAAGTACAAACAATCGGTTTAAAAATAGCTACCGCACGCCACAATGCAGGACAAACAGGTCTTGTCGATGTGGAACAGGCTCAGGCGGAACTTTCTGAAACTCAAGCAAGTTTGCCTTCGTTAGTCAATGAATTACAACGACAACAAGATGCATTGGCTGTCTTATTAGGAACTGTTCCCAATGGAGCGAATGATCTATTACGTAAAAGTCGTGGTATTCCTAAGGCGCCTATGACTATAGCCGTAGGTATTCCCAAAGAGGCCTTAGCAAAGAGGCCTGACATTTACCAAGCTCGCGAGGAGGCTATTGCACAATCTGAGGCTATAGGCGCCGCTAAGGCGAATCTTTTCCCCGCTCTTTCATTGGCTGGAACCTTTGTCTTTAGTTCAAACAGTGTTGGTAGTAATTCGATAACTGATCTGTTTCAGTGGCAAAATAGAGCAATAACTGCTGGACCAACAATGACTTGGCCAATATTGAACTACGGTCAAATCACCAACTCCGTACGTGCTCAGGACGCGGCGTTTCAACAGGCGTTATTAAACTACATGAATTTAGTGCTTAAAGCACAACAAGAAGTGCAGGATAATATTAGTGGTTACATTGAAGCCAAAAAGGCAGAACATTATCTGATTCAAGCCAATAATGCAGCAAAAGAAACCCTCAAATTAACACTGATTCGCTATAAAGAAGGGGAAACAGATTTTACGCCGGTGCTTAATGCCGAACAACAATTATTGCGCATTCAAACTTCTCTAGCTAATGCTCAAGGGGATATTCCTCAAGCTGTAGTAGCACTTTATCGTTCACTGGGTGGCGGTTGGCAAATTCGCGATGGCAATGATATTGTTCCTACAGAAATAAAAGAGGAAATGGCAAAACGTACTAATTGGGGCAGTTTATTAAAGCAAGAAAATCATGAGCCTGCTTTAACCAAGAAACAGGAATTTAAACAACTTTATCTACCAAGATGGTAAACAGTATGAATTTTGATAAAAATCCAAAACAAGTCAAAATAGCAGGGATGGTTGTTATTGGTTTATTTCTGCTTTATTTGATAGTTCATCACTTTTCAAAACCCAAAGGCCCTGAAATTCCTATTCCTGCTGTGACCGTTCAAAAACCCGTAATGGCTGAAATGGTTGAGTACGTGACTCAAACGGGAACTACTGTAGCGTTTAACTCGGTTAATTTGGTTGCTCGTGTTGAAGGCTATTTAGAGCAAATAGAATTTACTGATGGAACTTATGTTAAAAAGGGTAAAGAACTCTTTGTTATTCAGCCTAAACCCTATCTAGAAAAATTAAAAGCGGCTCAGGCCGCTGTAGCTGCGCACAAGGCTGCCAGTGCTTATGATAAATCAGAATATGCCCGCCAGAAACGAATGTATAGCCAAAATGCAACTTCGTTAAATAGTGTGGAAGTATGGTTAGCAAAGATGCATGAGTCTGATGCCGAAGTGGATAAGGCAATAGCTGATGCAGAGATAGCGGCTATTAATTACAGTTATACTCGTGTATTAGCACCATTTGATGGACGTATTGGACGTCATCTTGTTGATGTCGGCAATTTAGTGGGTAATGGGGCTGCTACTGTTTTAGCTACTATAGATCAAGTTGATACCCTTTATGTTTATTTTAATCTTAATGAGCTTGATTTACTTAGATTGCGCCAAGCCGCGCGTGCTCAAGGGGTTACAGCCAAAGATATTAATCAAGTCACTGTTGATGTCAGTTTGCAAAATGAGGCGGAATTTAACCATAAAGCAAAACTTGATTTCATTAACACGGGATTAAATGCTTCAACTGGAACAATGGAGTTGCGCGCATTATTAGATAATAAGGAACATCTATTTGTGCCTGGTCTTTTTGTTCAGGTACGAGTCCCTATTAGTAAGCCGGCAAAACAATTGACCGTACCTGACACAGCCTTACTTTATGACCAAATCGGTCCTTACTTATTAGTGGTTGATAAAAATAATGTGGTTGTATTGAAACGCGTAATACTAGGCGGTGTGGAATTGGGAGTGAGGGCAATTACTCAAGGGATAGAGGCTCAAGATAATATAATTGTTGCTGGGTTACAAAATGCAACTCCTGGAAATAAAGTGCAAGCTCAAGAACAAAAAAAGAATGAGGAAAAAAAAGTTAAATAGGGTTGGGGTTTTTGAGCTGTAATTGTAGGTTTGACCGTTGGTCCATAATCGATAGACTAAGGAGTAAACGCGATAGCTTTCCCCCTCTCCCTAACCCTCTCCCTCGAGGGAGAGGGAATAAGAAGTAGAAAAATAATTCGCGGCACGAAAAGACCCCTCGCCCGCGCAAGGGATCTTGTTTGGCAATCGATAATAAATCGCGAGAGGTTAGGGGGAGGCCCTAGCCCGGCCAAGAGTGTTAAATTGGGTAAGTGTTCTCGAAGGCGAGGGGATAAGTAATATGGCACGAAAAGTTCCCTCGCCCGCGCAAGGGATCTTGTTTGGCAATCGATAATAAATCGCGGGAGGTTAGGGAGAGGCCTTAGCCCGGCAAAGAGTGTTAAATTGGGTAAGTGTTCTCGAAGGCGAGGGGATAAGTAATATGGCACGAAAAGTTCCCTCGCCCGCGCAAGGGATCTTGTTTGGTAATCGATAATAAATCGCGGGAGAGGGTTAGGGAGAGGGCTTCCTTCATAGTTAATGTAGGTTGATCCAAGGAGTTAAAGTTTAGTACGACGATGACTCCATAAATTAACAACAATGCATCACAGGATAAGTGAGAAAGAAGAAGAATGATTTCTAAATTTTTTATTGAACGGCCAATATTAGCGAATGTGATTGCGCTCTTCCTAGTTCTTGTTGGGTTAGTCGCCATCATTGTATTACCCGTTTCACAGTATCCCGCCATAGTACCACCAACTATCCAAGTGACTACCACTTATCCAGGAGCTGATGCTAAAACTCTAATTGAGACAGTCGCTCTTCCTATCGAGCAGCAGGTCAATGGCGTGGAAAAAATGCTCTATATGCAATCCACCAGTACTAATGGCGGAACCTATACACTGATTGTAACTTTTGCTATTGGTACCGATCTCAATTTTGCTCAAGTATTAGTACAAAACCGCGTCCAAGCGGCTATGGCTCAATTACCTATGGCTGTGCAACAACAGGGGGTCGTTGTCCAGCAAAAATCTACGGCTATTCTGCAATTTATTACCTTAACTTCAAAAAATAATGAATATGATGGCTTGTTTTTGAATAACTATGCGGTAATTAATATGCAGGATGAATTGGCGCGTTTGGATGGCGTTGGTAATGTACTTGTTTTTGGAACAGGTAGTTACGCCATGCGGATATGGCTTAATCCACAGAAAATGCTTGCCTTTGGTTTGAATCCCAAAGACGTATTGAATGCTATCAGTAAGCAAAACAAGGCTATATCGGCAGGACAGGTAGCAGGGCCACCAATTGTAGGTAAACAAGCTTATCAATTTACTGTTAATGTACCTGGTCAATTAGTCGATCCGGACGAATTTGCTAACATAATAATCAAATCCAATCCTACGCAAGCCAATCAATCCGCTAATTCCAATACTACGGCCCAAATCGTACGAATAAAAGATGTAGGGAGGGTCGAGTTAGGTTCTTCAAGCTATAACCAATTGGCAAAGTTAAATAATAAACCAACAGCTGCTATTGGGATTTACCAACTTCCCGGAGCTAATGCGCTGCAAGTTGCGGAAAATGTACGGAAAATAGTGGAAAAAATGGCTAAAAAATTTCCACCTGGACTGCAATATTCAATTCCATTTGATACGACTATTTTCGTAAAGGCATCTGTTGATGAGGTCTATAAAACACTGTTTGAAGCAGGTATTTTGGTTTTAATAGTTATTCTCGCCTTTTTGCAAAACTATCGCGCTACTTTGGTACCTACTACTACTGTTCCTGTGACCATAATTGGTGCATTTTTTGCCATGCTTCTCTTGGGTTACTCCATTAACCTATTAACTTTATTTGCCTTGGTCTTAGCGATAGGTATAGTCGTGGATGATGCGATTGTTATCGTCGAGGGGGTAACTCAGCATATTGAAAGAGGAACATCGCCAAAAGAGTCAGCCATTCAGGCGATGAGTGAGTTATTAGGGCCTATTATCGGTATCACTCTAGTTCTCATGGCTGTATTCGTGCCAGCGGGGTTTATGCCAGGGTTAACTGGTGCTATGTACGCACAATTTGCTTTGGTGATTGCTGCTACAGCCTTTATTAGTGCTATTAATGCTATGACTTTGAAGCCAACACAGTGTGCTTTATGGCTTAAACCAGTTGATCCCCAGAAAAAGAAAAATTTCGTGTTTCGTGCTTTTGATAAAATTTATTACCCTATTGAAAATAGGTATCTAAGTTTCATCGATAAGCTCGTTCACCAGAATAAATCGGTCTCTTTAGTTGGTGGTTTCTTAGTTTTATTAGCTATTTTTGGTTTGTCCCAAATTCCTACAGGTTTTCTTCCTATTGAAGATCAGGGCTATGCCATGATGAGTGTTCAATTACCTGACGGTGCTACATTAGACCGTACGGAAACACTGATGCGTAATCTGAGTGACAAAGTATCTAAAATTCCAGGGATTGATAATGTGATAACCATTGATGGTATTTCGCTTTTAGATAACAGCGCCACCCTTGCCAATGCTGGCGCTCTTTATATCATATTTAAAGATTGGAGCGTTAGGGGAAAAGATGAAGACTTGCTGTCGCTTTATAACAAACTTAATGATATTGCGCAAAAGACATTAGATGCCAAAGTGTTAGTTATGGTACCGCCACCTATTCAAGGGTTAGGAGCTGCGGGTGGATTCCAGATGCAGGTTGAGTTACAAGATGGTTCTTTTGATTATCGTAAATTGCAAATTGCTACAGACCAATTAATTCATTATGCCAGTATGCAACCAGAATTAAGTAGACTAATGACTTCCTTTAGAGCGTCTGTCCCTCAGCTTTATGCACCTATAGACCGATATAAAGCGGAATCATTAGGTGTCGAAGTAGGTGATGCATCAGATACACTACAAACATATCTTGGGTCATCTTATGTAAACCTTTTTACAAAATTTGGTCAGGTATTTCAGGTTTATGTTCAAGCAGATGCCAATTCACGGATGACGGTTGAGGATGTACGCAACTATTATGTTAGAAATAAATCCGGCGGCATGGTTCCAATAGGAACTCTTACTGATTTCCATCCCGCTATTGGCCCTTCTATTATTTCTCTTTATAACCTTTATCCTTCGAGTAATATTTATGGGATGTCATCTAAAGGTTACAGTTCTGGGCAAGCTATTGCTAAATTAGAAAGCATAGCTAATCAAGTGTTGCCAGCAGGTATGTCTTTTGAATGGACTAGTACTGCTTATCAGGAAAAAGTAGCGGGTAACTTAAGTTATTATATTTTCATTTTGTCATTGGTTTTGGTGTATTTGATTTTAGCCGGACAGTATGAAAACTGGGTTACTCCCGCAGCCATCTTATTTAGTGTGCCTTTGGCATTATTAGGCACGGTATTGGCTTTATCTTCTCTCGGTGTTGCCAATAATATATATACTCAGATTGGTATTTTACTATTGATTGCGTTAGCCGCTAAAAATGCGATCTTAATTGTGGAAGTAGCACGAGAATATAGGTTAATTCATAAAAAGACTATTATGGAGTCTGCATTATTGGGGGCAAAAACACGTTTTCGCCCTATTTTGATGACTTCATTTGCTTTTATTCTAGGGGTACTACCACTAGTATTTGCAACAGGGGCAGGCGCTAATTCACGTCGCTCTATTGGAATTGCGGTATGCAGCGGTATGCTTGCCTCTACTTGTTTGGCTGTGGTATTTGTGCCGGCTTTTTATGTGATGCTACAAACTTGGGAAGAAAACTGGAAGGCTAGGAAAGCTAGGAAAGCAGTACGTCCGCAAGCGGATCTAAACTAAAAGCCTATAGGAACTTTGCCAATTAATACCAGGATTAAATAGATGACTAATAGGAGCCCTAGAAGACCGCTTGGTCCATAGCCCCAGTCCTTAGTGTATCCCCAATAAGGTAATCCTCCTAGAAAAGATAGGAGTAATAAAACCAATAAAACGGTACCCAGCATGATGTCTTCCTGGAGGAGCTTTCACCTAAATTATAGTTCAAATCAACAGATTTCGAGATGGTGTTTATTCAAATGTAGCCTTGATGCAGTGCAGCATAATCAAGGTCTATTCGTTGAACATGGATTCCAAGTAAGGAAAGACTCATGCTGACAAACCGTTCCGCAGAAAAAGAATTAATGGATCTTGGGGGGGATTTTTATACTCAAGAAGAATATGAGCAATGTTTAAAGCAATTATTTAAAATAAATAAAATAACCGGTATTTTCGGTCATACAGTAAAATTACTTAAAAAATTTCCTAAAAATAGTTCTATTAGCGATGTAGGTTGTGGTGGGGGATTATTTCTCTTGCATCTTAGTAAATATTATCCCGACATGGAGATGCTGGGAATGGATATTTCAAAAGAAGCCATAGTCATTGCAAAAAATGAATTAGAGCAATGGAAAAAAGGCAATGAAACCATCAATGTTCGCTTTGCATTACAAGAGGGGAATGAGCTAGGACTATCACCTGATAGTAGTGACGTTATTTTATTAAATTTGGTATGTCATCACCTCGAAGATGAAGAATTAATTACTTTTTTAAAAAAGGCAGTTAAGTCTGTTCGTGTTGGGCTAATTATTAATGATTTGCATAGAAATAAAGTGGCCTACTGGGCATACAAGTTACTATGCCCTTTATTTTTCCGGAATAGACTAATCAGAAACGATGGATTAGTTTCCATTGAAAGAAGCTTCACCCGTCAAGAGCTCGCTTATCTTCTACGGCGTGCCGATATTTATAATTATCAAATCAAATGGTGCTTTCCGTTCCGATGGAGTGTTGTAGTGTGGAAAAAATAATTACGTCTTTTGATGCGCTCATTGTTGGAGGCGGCCCTGCTGGGTCAACTACCGCTATACTTCTCGCTCAAGCAGGTTGGTCTGTTGGACTTGTTGAGAAAAAAATTTTTCCACGCTCAAAAGTTTGTGGTGAATTTATATCCGTCACTAATCTCGACTTGCTACGCCAATTAGGTCTTGCTGATTTCTATCTTGCTGCCAGTGGCCCTGAAATAAAACGAGTGGGATTATTTGCAGGAGATTCAGTTTTGACAACAAAGATGCCTGCGGAAAATAGTGCTTTGAAAAAGTGGGGGAGAGCATTTGGTAGAGATCATCTTGATTTTACATTGCTTAATAGGGCGAAACAGCTTGGTGTTGCTTTATGGCAGCCTGGTGTTGTGCAGAACATGCAACAGAAACAAGGGGTACATGTATGTACTGTGGACTGCAATGGTGAAATAAAAGAAATTTCTGCGCGCTTTTTAATAATGGCTTGCGGGTCTTGGGAAGGAAGCAACACTCAACTCAATACACTTTTACATAAGCCTTCTGATCTTTTGGCATTCAAAACTCATTTTAGAAATACAGGGCTTGATAGCGATTTGATGCCTCTTATTGCCTTTCCTGGAGGATATGGTGGGCTGGTACATAGTGATCGTGGACGAGTATCCCTTTCTTTTTGTATTCGTAGAGATGTATTACAACAAGTGAGAAAATTGTATCCTGGAATGCAAGCAGGGGAAGCTTCTTTATGTTATATAAAAAAATATTGTTTAGGCGTGCAAAAAGTATTGGAGCCTGCTCAACGTGAGGGTAGTTGGCTCGCTTGTGGACCTATTCGCCCTGGGATTCGTTATCGTTATTATCAGGGGATATTCTATATAGGTAACATTGCTGGTGAAGCACATCCTATTGTTGCTGAAGGAATCAGTATGGCAATGCAATCAGCATGGATCCTGGCTTCTACTTTGCTGCGACGGCAAGGAAAGTTGATGACCGAGGCCGAGCGCAATAAAGCAGGTGAAGAGTACAGCAAACAATGGTACAAGCATTTTGCAACTCGTATTCATGCTGCCGCGTTGTTTTCTCAGGTAGCTATGCGACCATGGTCGCAGGCTGTTATGATTCAATTAATCAAATACTTTCCTGGAATTCTAACTTATGGGGCAAAACTAAGCGGCAAAATAAAGCAAGTAGTACGCACGGAATTGACTGATATTATTGATAAGGATAACTAATGCAATCAAATATTATAGCCATTGGGGTGGCTAACCCACCATACAGACGGGCACAACATGAGGTTGCTGAACTAATTTGTGAGGGATTTCAGTTAAAGGCGGCTCAGAAAAAGGCATTGAAAGCCATTTATAAAGCTTCAGGAATTGAGTATAGGCATAGCGTGATTGCAGATTATGTTAAAGCCCCTGGCGACTTTCAATTTTTCCCTAATCATTATCAAGATACATTTCCCTCCACATCAGAACGGATGAAATTATATCAAAGCAGCGCGTTACCATTAGCTCTTGCTGCTATAAATAACTGTCTTAGTGCTGTCGAGGAGTTTAATAAGAAAGAAATCACTCACTTAATCACCATCAGTTGTACAGGCATGTATGCGCCAGGAATTGATATTGAAATCGTTCAGCAATTGGGTTTAAGTCCAACTACCAAGCGTACAGCCATAAATTTTATGGGGTGTTACGGTGCGTTTAATGGTTTAAAAGTTGCTGATGCCTTTTGCAAGGCGGAGCCTAATGCGAACGTCTTAATGGTTTGTGTTGAATTATGTTCTATACATTTTCAAAATGATTTCTCTCTAGAAAATGTGATTTCTAATGCCATTTTTGCTGATGGAGCTGCTGCCGTTTTGGTTCAAGGCCGACCGGCACAACAAAAACACTTCAAACTGGTATCGTTCCATACTGATTTAGTGCCTAACACAGAGCAAGAGATGGCATGGAGTATTGGTGATTATGGTTTTGATATGATTTTAAGCGCTTATGTTCCTAAAGTAATAAAATACGGTATTTCTACGTTTACGGAAAAACTGCTTAGCCAATCTAATTGGTCATTCAATGATATAGATTATTATGCCATTCATCCTGGTGGCCTGAAAATTCTTCAATCCTGCGAAGAGTCATTAAATATTTCCGTTGAAGATAATAAGTACTCTTATGAGGTATTACGCAACTTCGGCAATATGTCTTCAGCGACGGTGTTATTTGTTTTAAAGAACATTTGGGATGCATTAGATAAGAGCGCTCATAATAAAAATATATTCAGCTGCGCCTTTGGACCCGGATTGACTTTAGAATCCATGTTAATGAAAGCTTCTTTTTCTGCGTGAGTCAACGTCGCCCCATTCTGGAGTCAGTCGTAGCAACTATTGGATGCAGTTCAAGACAGTTGCGACACTGACTTCGGAACATACTATAATTTAGTATAGGATTTTTTCGAGGATGATCATGAAAAAAGATACTAAAAATGAGTATATTGGGATTATATCAATGATAGTCATTATCATAGTCGCTCTAGTAGCGATTTATTATTTTTCTCGTCAACCTGAAATAGGACCCAAGGAATTAGATAATTCTGCTTTATCTTTAGAAACACATTATGCTTCTATTGAGCAGAACAGTTAAGATACTAGCCTTTAATACAGAGAGTTGTAGGTTATTGGTGAGTGAATCAGTAGACCCGCATCTTTTGCATTATTGCTGCGTTTTAAGCGTTTCTCCGGTTCTGCTCCACGAAATGCTTAGGTCTTGCACTAAAACAAAATATACAGGGTTTAGTAAGTAAAATAGATAAACGATTAGGAATAATCACCATGATTCGAATTGTCGCGGGTTTTATTTGTTTCTTACTCTTATCGTTTCAGTGCATGGCAGAAACACAAATATCCTGGCAACAAACTACTATCCCTATGGCAGCAGCTGGTTCCAAGGGATTGGAGGCTGTACTAGTATGGCCCCATGATGGTTTAAAACATCCTTTAGCCTTGATTAGCCATGGTTCTCCACGCGATGGAGCAGAGCGAGCGCAAATGACTTCCTTATCCTTTTTGCCGATAGCTAAAGAATTTGCGAGACGAGGATTTTCTGTTGCCGTAGTTTTGCGACGTGGGTACGGATCCTCGGGCGGGGGATGGGTCGAAGGCTATAAGAAGTGCCAATTCTCTAATTATAAACAGTCAGCTGTTGCATCTTCTGAGGACTTACATGCTGCAATAAAATATTTAGGATCATTACCGCAGTTTGATACCAACGAGATGATTGCTGTAGGTGTCTCTGCCGGTGGTTTTGCCACGGTTGCGTTAACCGCTATTGATCCTCCTCCAGGTTTAAAAGCCGCTATTAGTTTTGCCGGAGGACGGGGTTCTATGGCTCCTGATAAGGTCTGCCATGCAGACAATCTCGTTGCTGTTTTTGATGACTTAGGTAAAACATCACGAGTTCCAATGCTCTGGGTTTATGCTAAAAATGATCATTTTTTTAATCCCTCTCTAGCCGCTCATTTTTACTCTGCTTTTACCAAAGAAGGGGGGAAAGTTGAGTTTATCTCCGCAGCACCTTATGGAGCAGAGGGACATTTTCTCTTTTCAGCAGAAGGGATAAAGCAATGGGTGCCCTTAGTCGATGCCTTTTTACGGGAGCAACATTTAGTCTTGGTAAAACAATTATTGCCTTTACCTTCTCCATTAAAGACCCCTGATTATTTGTCAACAACAGCAAAAAAAGCGTTTGCAACTTATGCCATTAGCGGGCCGCATAAAGCATTCGCTTTATCATCCGATGGTGCTTTTGGATGGCGAACCGGCCAACACACGGCAGAGAAGGCAAAACAAGATGCTTTAGCCTATTGTAAACGTTATAGCCCAAAACACTGCAAGCTTATTGCTGTAGATGATGAGATGGTGAAATAATATTGGGATCAATTTAAGAACGGTAACCCATTGTAAAGAAATCAAGAAATGCCCTTATTTTGGGAAGTTCAAAATCATAAGTGCGGTAAAACATAAAAATTTCGTACTGTCTAAAGTCATATTGGGGTAGTAGTTGGATTAAATCTCCACTTTCCAACCAAGGCTTAACAAGAGTATCCCCTGTTAAAAACATCCCTATGCCAGCAAGACAAGCTTGGTTTAATGCATCAAAGTTATTCATATATAAAATTGGTTGGGCGCAGTGTAATTGGCCGCCATTGGCCAATGGTAAAAAATAAGCGGGTTTTCGTAAGGTATGAGATATGATTTTGAACTGAGGTAACTCTTCAGCTGTTGTGGGCTGACCATAACGACCAACAAACTCTTTAGAAGCACAAAGTATATTATTGATCTCAAACATTTTTCTGTATTTCAGATGCTCTGTTATCGGTGGAATAACGGGAAATCCAACCATGATATCTATATCCGAGCGAGCTAAAGCGGCATCTTCTTCAGAAAAGTCAATTTCTAACTGCAAAAGAGGATAGTGCTCCATGAAGTGATTGAGTTGCTTTAAGACCCAGTTTTTAGCAGTGATGGTCGATACTAGAATTTTTAGTTCTCCTTGAGGTAGCTCTCTGGTGGATTCTATAAATTGATTAACCGAAGAAATTTGTTCCTCTATCATCTTACATTTTTGATAAAACAAGGTACCAAATTCAGTTAAATGCACTTGCCGGGTGGTTCTATGAAATAATTGCTCCCCAATAGCTGCCTCTAAGTTTTTCACTTGTTTGCTCACTGCTGTAGGGCTTAAATGTAAGGAGTCAGCTGCTAAAGAGAAACTTCCCAATTCTGCAACTTTTAGGAAATTGATAATTTGACCACGGTTATAAAAGTGCAAGGGAGATCCCTTTTATTATGAACTATTAGTTCATAGTATATGAATAATAAGTTCATTTACAATAATAAGGAATGAATAGTAATCTTTCTATACATACACACTAGACCAAAAGCAAAATCCGCTAGTTATCCAATAGGTCTAATAACTTGAGATCATAATGAAGACAGTAAATTATATCTATCATCATATGGGGATACCGACTAAGGAAATTAGAGAGGGAGAGAAATACAGCTCCACTTTTAAAATGTATACTAGTGGAGGGCAAGACAGTGAGTTTCGCATTCAGTACCACCGATT
This sequence comes from Legionella fallonii LLAP-10, assembly GCF_000953135.1. Lineage (NCBI taxonomy): Bacteria > Pseudomonadati > Pseudomonadota > Gammaproteobacteria > Legionellales > Legionellaceae > Legionella > Legionella fallonii. Next base: position 819,836 of record NZ_LN614827.1, read on the forward strand.
TGAAGAAGGCTCTCCTTTACATCCTTTAATTCAATCGATACCGCATATTGCGTTTAAAGTGGACAATATAGAAGAAGCGACTCGAGGAAAAGATGTTATTTTAGGCCCCTATGAGCCTTTCGTTGGATTTAAAGTAGCTATGATCATTGAGTCAGGGACTCCTATTGAGTTTATAGAAACCCAATTGAGCGAAGAAGAAATATGGAACGACAGTCACGAAAATTCGGTGATTTATCCAGATGAAGGAGATTCAATCAAGTGAATTGTAGTGTTGGTTATTATTTAAACCTAAAAAACGCAGTAGTCACTCGCGTTACGATTCAACTGCGTTTTCTAGATTAAAATTACCTGACTGTTGTGCTCCGAAGCACAGACAATCAGGACAAGTTGGCGAATATACCCTAATGTTTATCCCATATGTTTATGCCATCGAGAATGATGTTTATGTGGAGGTGGCAATAAAACACCTAGTTTTTGGAAGACTTGTAGTTGAGTTTGTGCATAGAGCGTAGTCATTTGTGCATTATTGGCATTGATTTGGTCTACCAATTTAGATATCTCATCCCATTGTACACCTGGAGTTGCTATTTTTCCCATGAGTTGTAATTTTAATGCCTTTTTTTCCTTGACTAAGGGCGTCATCTTTTGACGCATGCTTTGCATGTAATTTTTTAATTCAGCTCTTTGTTCTTGAGTGAGTAGGCCTCCCCAACGATGGTGCTTAGGCTGGCTTTGTTGGGCACTCAATGTAGCAATTTTTTCTGAGGCTGGTTGTGCTGCCATTGCTGCCATTGATGAAACACCTAAAGAAAGTGCCAAAGTATTAATAAGTAAAAAACGTTTTATAGTCATGATATTCTCCTATTGGTTACACCGTTAATGGTAGTGAACGAATGTAATAGGAATATGACAAAGAGCATCTTTGATGTAACAGAGCTGTTACAATACTAACGGTAATCACAATGAGACAACTATAATAGTCCATAAGTGATAGCGATTTAATCTTGGATATGCGATGAGCAATAGAAAAAATCATATTTTAATTATTGATGATGATAAGGAAATCACAGAGCTGATTAGTGATTATTTACTAAAAAATGGTTATCGCACTACTATGGCTTTGAATGGTTTGAATATTAATGCCTTAATGCGAGAAAATAATTTTGATCTCGTTATTTTAGATGTCATGTTGCCAGGAGTTGATGGATTAACTCTCTGTCGAACGATTAGACAAACGCATGATTTACCGATCATTATGCTCAGTGCCGCCAATAGCACTTCTGATCGAGTCGCGGGATTAGAGTTGGGGGCAGATGATTATATCTCCAAGCCCTTTAGTGCCCGTGAACTGTTGGCTCGAGTTAAAGCGCAATTAAGACGTAATTCTGGTGAATTAAATTCGGATACCAAACGTCTTACGCCATTAAAGCAAATCCAATTTGATAATTGGATTTTAGACAGAGAAACGCATTCATTAATTGATGCCGAGGGCATTGCCATTCCGCTGAGCCAGAGAGAATACGAACTGTTGCTAGTCTTCTTAGAAAACCCTCACAGAATATTAAGTAGAGATCAGTTGATGGATCTTTTATACGATAAATATTGTGATGCTCAAGATAGAACAATAGATGTGTTAATTGGTCGATTGCGTAAGAAGTTGGAGCAAGATCCGCGCAATCCTCATTTATTAGTAACTATTCGTGGCGGTGGCTATCAATTAAAAAGCAGGATCAGTCCATCATGATCCAATTGACTCGAACCGCGCAAAAGACATTGATAGGACTTGTTCTAGGAAATTTATTGATTATTTTGTCATTTTTCCAATTAATGCAATACTACTATGGTAATAGAAAACCCGTTATACCTCCTCATGCCATTCAATCGTTAACAAGCTTAGTTAAAAAATTGCAGAGTAGTCCGCAAACTGATTGGACAATGATACTAGAGAAGCAATCTACTCCTTGGTCAAAAATCACTTTGTCGGATAAACCTCTTTACCTCAATAATGCTCTTCTAAAGCTTAATGCGGCTACTGTATTTGATTTAATTAAATCACATCAAAAACTGGAAATGTCTGTTTTTATTACCAAAGACGCTTGGCTTAATATTAAAATTTTATCGCTTTTTTCTAATCGATCTCATTTGGTTTTGAGCTTGAGTATTATCTTATTGGGTGCTTTCTTTTTTATTAATTATTGGGCCGTTAGAACATTAAATCAGCCAATACAAACAGTCATTCAAAGTCTGGATGATAATAAAATTCAGGAGGAATGGTCTCCCATTCCTTTAACGGGTAATACTGATCAAAAAACTCTTCTTAATAAAATTAATGAATTGCAAAGTAAAGTAAACAAATTACTCTCTAACCGTACTCGGGTAGTCACCGCGATTTCTCATGATTTACGCACGCCCCTGACTCGTTTAAAACTACGCACCGAATATCTAAGTAGTGATGCTAATTATGAAAAAATGCTCGATGATATCAATGAAATGGAAACAATGATCCGAGAAACTCTCGATTATTTTTATGATATTCATAGGGAAGAAAAATTTCAGCGTTTTGATCTGGTGGCAATGCTCAATTCGATACAAGAAGATGCTCTTGAACTTCATGAGGGGGTCGTTTTTAAAACGGAGTTGAATAAATTAGTGTATACCGGAGCAGTGAATTTATTAAAAAGAGCATTTAACAATATTATCAATAATGCAATTTACTATGGTGGTTCAGCAAGCATACAACTAGCAGCAACATCGCATCATATAGAAATTACCGTAACAGATTCTGGTCCGGGATTATCTAAAAGCGATATGGAGGAGGTTTTTACTCCATTTTATAGAGGAGAAAACTCCCGTTCACGTGCTACAGGTGGTACTGGGCTTGGACTTACTATTGCTAAAGAAATCATTCAAATGCATCAAGGTTCTATTACTTTAACTAATCCCCAGGAAGGCGGGCTAAAAGTGACGATTCACTTACCAGTTACTGTCGCATAATAAGCAGTTAGGTCTTTCAGTAATAGACCTCTTGCGTAACCTGCATCTTTTGCCTTCTGTAAACTCCGCTCCTCGAAACGCTTACTCCGTTCAATAAAACAAAAGATACTGGTTATGCAAGAGGTCTAATGTAGCAACTGTCTTGAACTGCATCCAATAGTTGCTACTTTTACTATTACTGTCATCCAGAGCGCGGCGAAGGAGCTTCTGCAAAACGTATTATTCCCCATTCAGGAGTTCCTTCGCCGCAAGGCTCCTCCGTTTGTAGCCTGGGTGCAGCGCCAGCGTAACCCAGGATCAGGGTTAACTTTATTGCACTTAATTAGGCATATAAAGAAGTTCTCATACCGTGTTTATCCTGATTTTTGGTGCCACTTCGTTCCTGGGTTATGCTGGCGCTGCACCCAGGCTTGTCCCGTGATCTTATCCGAAACTCACGCTAACTTAATGGCAGTGAGGGATAGGGGCTTCGAAGATATTTATTTTAGTTTTTTGGGAACTAAAATATTTTTTAGTCTCACATAGTCTGGTAAACCATTGATATAGCTCGGATAAGCTTCCCCCTGAATTAATGGTGCTAGATAACGTTTACAAGCAGCAGTAATCCCCATACCATCTTCGCTAATGTATTCTTCGGGCATTGCTTTTTCTTGATTAGCTACATCAGCTAGAGCTACTTTTCCTATAGACCATTGATAAGGTTCATCTTGTTCACGAATAACGACTGGCATAATCGCAGTCTGTCCTTTAATGGCATATTCTACAGCGGCTTTACCTAGGGCATAAGCTTGATCTACATCCACTTGAGAGGCAATATGACGAGCCGCTCTTTGTAGGTAATCAGCAACTGCCCAATGATATTTATAACCTAATTCTGTTTTTACTAATTGGGCTATAACCGGCGCTACACCACCTAATTGAGCATGACCAAAAGCATCTCTCAAACCGGCATCACTTAAAAACTGTCCTTCTGCATTGCGAATCCCTTCAGAGACCACAATGACGCAATAACCATTAGTTTTTACACATTCATCGACTTTCGCCAAGAATTTTTGGGGATTGAAAGTGATTTCAGGTAATAAAATAATATGGGGTGGTTCATTCGCGTTTTCGCTGGCTAACCCACTAGCCGCCGCTATCCATCCTGCATGGCGTCCCATTACTTCAAGAATAAAGACTTTGGTTGATGAAGCAGCCATGGAAGCAACGTCAAAACCAGCTTCTTTGGTGGAAATAGCAACGTATTTGGCGACAGAACCAAAACCTGGGCAATTGTCAGTGAAGGGTAGATCATTATCTACAGTTTTAGGTATTCCTATACAGGTAATGGGATAGCCCATGTTGGTGCCCAATTGCGATATTTTGTGTGCTGTATCTTGTGAGTCTCCACCACCGTTATAGAAAAAATAACCTATATCATGTGCCTTAAATACTTCAATTAAACGTTGGTATTCTTCACCATTGTCTTTTAACTTATAACGACATGAGCCAAAAGCTCCTGAAGGAGTCTGCATTAATTTGGCAATATCTTCATCACTTTCAAAAGAGGTATCAATCAACTCCTCATTTAAAGCACCAATGATTCCATTTTTTGCAGCATAGACTTTACCTATTTGTTGAGGGTAAATGCGTGCGGTTTGAATGACACCACAAGCTGAAGCATTAATAACAGCGGTCACTCCACCAGATTGAGCATATATTGCATTTTTCACAGCCATTTTATCTCCATTGATTGATGTTTACTGAGAGTATTGATTTTCATACTCACTAATTACTGCATCGATACTCTGTATTAACTCAGCAAAAGGGTCATTTAATTCTTCAATTGTTGTAGCGCGTAGCGCTAATTTCTCTAGTTGCATTACCTTCTTTTGTAATAGGGGTACACCACAAAAACAGCAGGCTCCATGAAGTTTATGGGCCGCATCTCCCATGCCTTTGATATTTTTTTCGTGCATTAGCTGAATAAACTCTTCGCGATTTTTATAGAGCTCTTCGATAAATTTGGCAAGAAACTCTTCAGCTAGCGCTTGATTACCAGAAACTTTTTGTATACATAGTTGCCAATCAATAGCGGCATGTTTTGCTTTATCGACGATACGCAGTATTTGTACTAATAATTGCTTTTCATCTATTGGTTTTTGCAAACAGAAATCTACCCCAGATTTTTTCAAATCAGCGGTGCTAATCTCGTTTCCATTAGCACTGATGACGACGATAGGGGAATGTTTATTGAGTGATGATTTTTGCTTTATCGTCTGTGCTGCATCCAAGCCGTTTAATTTCGGCATATGCAGATCCAGTAGAATAAGGTCATATTTCTTTTCTTCACAAGCAGAGACAGCCATTTCGCCATCATCTACCGCAGTAACGGTGGCGTTGTCACTGAGCAGGGAATTAAGCAGCATTTTATTAACTGGATTATCTTCCGCAATTAACAACTCAGGATGGAGAAAGCGTAATTGTTCACGCAAACTATCCAATTCATGGTTGAACGTTTTCTCAGAATAAACCTCATTATTTATCGGACTTAATGACTCGATGAGCTCTTGAAGTTTTTGTATGATGGCTGGCTTATGCACGAAGCCTTGAGCTCCAAGGGCCGTGTAATTATTTATTGGCCATTTAGAGAGTAATACATAAGGGAGGTGATTGTGTTTGGCTATAAGTTCTGCAATTTGTTGTTCATAACCTTGATTGACGCTAACGAAGGCTATTTTACAGTCTTTATTTTTGTCTATGGCTTTGGCTAATTTGTTAAATGCATGGACGGGAACACATTCTATTCCCCAATAACCCAAACCATTACATAATGCTTCTAAATGTAATGAATTATCATCAAAACAGAGTACTTTTAGATGAGCAAAACGATGAGGTTGATTTTTTTCTATCTCATAGGCCATCAATTTTTCTACTCTAATATAGGCCGAAAAAGCGGAGCCTTTGTGCAATTCACTAGCGAGGGTGATACGTCCTTGCATTTCTTCGCATAATTTTTTGCATATAACCAACCCTAAACCGGAACCGCCATATCGCCTGGTGATACTTGTATCTGCTTGGTTAAAGGCAGTAAAGAGCCTGTTTTGATCTTCTGGTGAAATCCCTATACCGGTATCGATGATAGTAATACATAAGGTATAGTCTTTTTCAGTTTCTTGCTCGATTTTGGTACGGATTAATACATGACCATGGTCAGTAAATTTTATAGCATTAGTGACTAGATTGCTGATGATTTGTTTAATCCTAAAGGGATCACCTAAAACAGTTTTAGGCACATTCACTTCAGTGATCGGAATTAAATCTACTCCTTTTTTATGAGCATTAGGACTGGCTAGAGCCAGTACGTCATCAACACATCCACGAATGTCAACGGGGATGCAATCCAAATGTAATTTACCTGCTTCTATTTTAGAAAAATCAAGTATGTCATTAATAATACCTAATAAATCTTGGGCTGATTGTTTGATTGTTTTGACATAATCCAATTGCAGCGGATCCAATTTACTTTCAAGTAAAACATTGGTGAAGCCTATAACGCCATTCATAGGAGTACGAATTTCATGGCTCATATTTGCTATAAACTCTGATTTTTGCCGGCTTTTTTCTTCGCTTTTTTTCTTATCCAGTGACAGCTCTATATTTTTTTCTTCTAAGAGTTCTAGACTTTGTTGCAAATCCTCAGTTGCTGTCTCAATGTGTTGGTTGAGATCACGAATGGTACTTAAATACTGTTGCTGTAAGTGAGTGCATCCTTTTTCAATAACCCCTAACTCTCCTTTACTGGATACGCGAATTTCCGTTTCAAATTCATTGCTTAGTATCTGTTTCATACTGCGACGTAAACGAGCGATGGGCACATAAATCTGCTTCGATAAAAAGTAATGGATGGTCAATCCTATTAACAGACCAAATAAGGTAATGAAGATAGTTACTATCATCATTTGATAGCGCTTGATAAGTGTGGATTGGGTATCTATATCTATAGACAACCATCCTAAGATGTCATCGGCTTGAAATACAGAAGGACTTAACGAGTTGGCAACGGAGCTTTTGGAGTAGAGATTAAATTTAGGGATAGTAATTGGTGCGATAAAGTTAATAGTAAAGGGATTAATTTGCCTGCTTTCTATATAATCACCTGTGAAATCAGGGGGATTAAACGGTTTATGCAGTGAATGTTTTCCTCCTCGATAAGCTAACAATTGCCCATTAGCGTTATAAAAGGCTAAAGCTTTCACCTCTGGATTGATTGTGGATGCGTTGATTAACCCCTGCAGCGTTCGCGTATCATGACGAAGCAATGCATATTGAGCAGCCGGCAGTAACTGACGGATATAAGCCTCACCCAAACGAGACGTATGTTGTTGTAAGTCTTTACCAAATTGATCGTTATAAAAAACTGCAAAAAGGACAGCGACTAAAAAAGCAGGGATAAGTGTAGTGATTCTAAGCTGATATTTAATACCAATACTTTTCAAGATAACTCCCGATTATGTTAATTCAGCGGTTGAATCTTTGCGTTGCTGGTAAACTGGGCTATTATAGCCCGATTATTTTATTCCTTACAATGGAAGACACTATGACTGTTAGAACTCGATTTGCGCCAAGCCCAACTGGATTTTTGCATGTTGGGGGAGTACGAACTGCATTATTTTCATGGCTTTATGCTAAACGCCACAAAGGTCACTTTATTCTTCGCATAGAAGATACGGATAGAGAGCGATCAACGCAAGAGTCGGTACAAGCCATTTTAGATGGCATGTCTTGGCTGGGTTTGGATAGTGATGAAGGTCCATTTTATCAGACAGAGCGATATCATCGCTATAATGAGGTCGCTCAGCAATTTTTACAACAAGGTAAGGCGTATCGCTGTGAGTGCAGCAAGGAGCGACTAGAAGCATTACGTGAAGCTCAGCTAAATGCGAAGGAAAAACCACGTTATGATGGGCATTGTCGTAATAAGAATTTGCCTGAGAGTGATACTCCTTTTGTCATTCGTTTCAAAAACCCTGACAGTGGCACCGTAAGTTTTCATGATGAGGTTTATGGTGACATCCATGTAGAAAATAGTGAGTTAGATGATTTGATTTTGGTTCGCTCTGATGGTCATCCAACCTACAATTTTGCTGTGGTTATTGATGATATTGATATGAACATTACTCATGTCATTCGTGGCGATGACCATATTAATAACACCCCAAGACAAATTAATTTATTTAAGGCACTCAATGCGCCTATCCCTGTTTTTGCTCATTTGCCAATGATTTTAGGTGATGATGGTAAACGTTTATCCAAAAGACATGGGGCAGTGAGCGTATTGCAGTTCAAAGAAATGGGAATTTTACCGCATGCCTTATTAAATTATTTGGTTCGTTTAGGGTGGTCTCATGGTGATCAAGAAATTTTCAGTGTCGAGGAAATGATAGCTAATTTTGATTTGGGACACGTGAGCAGGGGTGTTTCTAGTTTCAACTATGACAAACTATATTGGTTGAATCAACACTATCAAAAAAGTGACTCACCAGAATCGGTGGCAGATGCCTTATGTTGGCATTTTGAACAAGCAGGTATTGATCTAAGTAAGGGGCCTGCATTAAAAGATTTAGTTGCAACCCAAGCAGAGCGATGCAAAACTTTGGCCGAAATGTGTCAGATAAGTCAGTATTTTTATTCAGATTCTATTGAGTACGATGAAGATGCAGTAAAAAAACACTTACGTCCAGTTGTTTTAGAGCCTTTAACCGCTTTGTATGAGCGTTTTCAGAGCATTAGCGAGTGGCAAAATGATATGATACAAGAATGTATTAATGATGTTTGTGCTCAATTTGACATGAATATGGGTAAAATCGCCCAGCCTTTACGGGTAGCCGTTACTGGAGCAAGTATGTCTCCTTCTATAGATATGACATTGTTCCTATTAGGTAAACAGCGGGTATTAACTCGCCTTGCCGTGGCGCTGGAGAAGATAAAGGCAAGGGCTGCCAACGCCCAATAAGATAGTTTTTAACTCGAAATCTTATATCACCGTCGGGTATCCAATTGCCCGACGATAGACCTGAACAACCTCTGTTGGAGCTAGGCTAATGATATGTCGCTTTGTAGATTGGGTTGAATGATATCTCTGTGCTATACAAATGACCTAGCCTAAAACCGTCCTAAATCTCCTTCATATTAAGATTCCTTTAAGAAAATAAAAGCACAATATGTATATTTTTTTATTATTTTTGGACATTGAATTTTGTCATGAATGAACAAGTTGAAGAGTTAGTAGAACAAAGAACAGAAGTTATTAACTTTATATGGATAGGTCCTCCCAAATACAATCAAGGCGGGCAAGATGTTATTGGTATAACCTCGATAGCAGAAAATTTCAAACGGTTTGGTCAGAAAAATCCGCTTATTTTTTGGTGCCAAGATGAGTACAAAGATAATTATATTGAGTTTCTAAGGAAAGAGGGAATTTCAGCCAAGGTTAATGCAATTGAGGAGTATTTGACAGAGCTTGAGATGAATGGTGGCGAGGTTTATGTTAGAACAAAAGCTTCAGCAGTGTTGCACGTTTTCCACAAACTCAAATCAAGAACAACGGATGTAGATATTCAGATTAAAGATAGAGTTCGCCTCAAAAATTTATTTTCTTTTTTCTTGATGGCTTGTGAGGGCGGTTATGTGTTGGATACCAATGTATGTGCCGCAGAACATTTAAAAATCAATTTTCCTTCTTACAAGTATTTTCATTTTCCATGGCTTATAAAAAAGGACATAGCAGAGTTATGGATGTTTTATTCCCCAAAAGACAGTTTAGCAAGGGCTAGAAAATCGCTTAATCTAGCAATTACTGATTATAAATATGATCCATCCATAAATGATTTATTTAAAGAGAATGACTTTGGAACAAGTAACATGGCACTTGGCTGGCTTACTCTGAGGTTTGAAAATAATGAAGAGGGGGGCGCAGACAATATATGGAAGGTTACATTACAAATAGCCTCATATAATTACGTGGTTGAGGGGATAAACGCCTTCAAGGAATATTATAATAGTCATTACATAACACGACATTATAAATACAGTACTTATCACATACACGCTATTTATGGGCAAGTAACAAAAGTGGCCAAAGATCTGTATTATGGAATCGATCCGAGAACTTTGAAGGCCAATACCAGAAAAGAGTATACTGTTGCGTTTAACTACGATAGCGAAGAAGAAACTTTATTACACACTGTGATTCGCTGTTTAAAGAAAGGCTCTAGAGAGAGCTCATTTTTAGAGTGCGCGAAATTATATCTCGAAAAAGGAGCCGATCCCAATGCGGTTTATTACTACACGAGCTATCTTCCCGATGGTGAAAAGGAACCACAAATTGAACGTAGCCCATTATTTGACGCTATTGCGCATCAATCAGTTAATGCATTAATTTTATTGTGCGAATATGGAGCTGATGTTTCTCAAGAAATAAAAGGCATATCACTTCTCAGTTACGCAGTTGCGATTAATTTTGAACAAGGCGTTAATGAGCTTCTTAAACGAGGTGCAAACCCGAATCAATTTTTAGAACACTCCAATAGCCCGCTTTACCTAGCCCTAAGATGGGGATATGCAAAAACAGCGACTATATTGCTTAACGCTGGTGCAAAAATTGATCGAGCAAAGCTAGATTTTGAGCCAACCCCTGCTTGTGAAAAAGTATTAAAAAAATATGAGAGAATAGCCTCGCTGAAACAAAACAGTCCTCGATTGTACAAACCTTTAACTAAGATCCAGGATGGTGAAAAAGAAGATAATGCAAAATTGAAAACGGGTTATTCTTTATAGGTTATTTTCAATAACGAGCTCTAGTAAACCCATAATTTATCTAATTGGGCTAAAATCGATATAATTTTCTGCCAATCGTAAGCCGGGCAATAAATTACCCAATGGCGCTACCTTAAGTTTTTGTAGCCTGGATGAGCGCAGCGTAATCCGGGATTTCAGTGCACTGAGCTAGGGTATTCCCGTATTATGCTGCACTAATACGGGCTACGATTTTTTCTTCCTTTTCTTAAGGGAGCGCCATTGGACAATAAATTACCCGACTTACTTATTCCTCACTTCCGCATATTAAATTGGGGCTCATCTTTTTGTTCTTCAAAAGGAAAAATTGCATCTGGTGGAAAGAGTACAAGTGTATTCTTGAACAGTGTTGGTGCGGACAGAGGCTGATTCAAATAATTGAATATGTGTTCGTGCGCGAAATGTTGAGCCATTGCTGTTGCTGTTTGCCTCGGAGTTCCCCATTCAAATGGATTATCAAGAACAGAATAGTCGAGTTCTACAGCCAATAAACCTTTTTTTTGTTGTAGGGTAAGCTGGGTAAACATGGATTTTATTGCGCCTAGGTCACCGTTTCGCAATGCAAAGGCAAATTCTTTAAGTGCCTCCATAGATAAATCAAATTGTTCCATTTGCTCTTGGTATAATATATGCGTTACCCCTGTGTCTTGGAAACTATATTTATTGGTCATAATTAACTCACATTGATTAAATTAAGTAACGAACTTTATCACTTTATTCTTAAGGTTATATTAACTCATTGCTAATTAACAAAAGAAAACATAGACCAAGTTATGACCTATATTCATTTAAAGACCGAACCTGCTATAGCAGTCTTAATAATACTTTAATAAAAATGTAGTATAGTGTTAAATATTTATTCATATAAGGTGTTCTATGCCTAGAGAGAAACAAAGACAGCTGATTTCCCTTAATAAAGATAAAGATAACTTATTTATTGCTATTTGTAAGAAAGAGGGACATTCATTTGTTATGTTAGGGGTTTACGACAAAAACAATAAAGTAAAGCAAGTGCTTTGTCGTGTTGGTAAGTTGTTTACTTCTGAAGGGGGAGATGAAGACTCAGGATGTTTGTTCTTTCTTAGCAAACTATGGCAAATATTATTTGGTAATGGTGCTAAAGCTCAACTTTCTGATGAGGGAGTAGCTAGAAACAAATTTGATCCAATTTCAATCAGCTACCAAGCCTATGAGCTTAGTTATCGGCAATATAAGGAATTTATTCAGCTTCTAGAAGGTTTACAAACAAACGAAAATCAATTTAAGGTTTTTAAACCGATACAAGAAGAGGGTAGTGAGGTTACGCTAGAATTAACTACGGATTTAGTTTTTAGTGACAAAGTAAATACAGACAAGTTAAAAGATAATACATGTAAGCTGAGCATTGATAATAATTGTCGTCACTCGGCAATACAAATGGTTGAAGAAACTACTCATACTCCTTTGCCCTCTTTAGTTTCAACTAACTATATGTCTGATTTACCTTATAAAACACAATTGGAGTACGGCAGTCCCAGTCAAGATATTCCTTTTTATGTCTTGCCTGTAGCCCCAACAGCGTATCCGGAATTAAGCGAGCACAAAAGAAATATATTATCTCAGCTATATGAACGTATGGAACATATGTTATTAATTGCCCCGAACTCTGTTCAAACCCAAAGAAAATTTCAGTGTTTGAAAGATTTGTATGTGCAAATGGCTGGTCCGAAAAAAGATCAATCCTTGAGCGAATTATTGGTCAGCATTCAAAGCTGGAGAGCGGAAAATCATTTAGTTATCGATGAGTTAAGAGAAACTAACCTTGTTGATGATTTTCTTGCTTGTTTTACTATCTTTAAAAGAAAGTCAGCAACGGCCCAATTGTTTGACAAAATAGAAGAAAATTTGGAGCAAGCGCAAGCAAATCAGATCGGCTAAGAATAATTATTGCCATAAAAAATTTTTTGATGCATGGTAATAAGAGTGAATTATTGTATTAGATTTATACTATCATTTAGTTAAGGGATAAACGAATGGTTACCTTCATTTCGATCCTTAATTTAACGTCAGTTTCAGATAAGGAGATTAGTGTCCAGGCATCTCGCCAACCCGTTGGTGCTGAGGAGGCGTTTTTTTTGCGCCGTCTCAAAGCATAGACACACGATTTTTGTCTTGATGGATGCTTCGAGATGGCTACCATCCCTCCTCAGCACGAACGGTTCTGAAGTAAGTGACATTCTTATCAGAAACTGACGTTAGTGCTCTGCACGCGATTAAATGAATTAATGGAGTAAAAAACAATATACAATTATTGGAGAATCAATGAATGATACGTTTAAAGGTGGCTTAAATTTAAAATTTGTTGCTAATTCAGAATTTGAATCTTTAGATCATGTAGCTCAATCAGAGCACGCTCCTATTATAGCGCGTAATGCTTTACGTTTGTTAATGATGGGATGGCCCTCCGATTCATGGAAACAATTTATCTCCTGGCCTATTTTAAAAGCAATTTTTGTTTATCGTGATCCGGCATTATTAAAAGAATTGCGTTTTGCTTTCCAGCAGGGATTTGAATTGCTCTTTACCCAACTACAAGGAAGACAGTTAAGTGAAGAACAAAACGAGCAAGTTCAGCTTTATCTGAGCAATTGTCTGAGTATATTACCCTATTCTGATTTAACCCCTTATGAGTCTATTAAGATTCCTCAAAGTATTAATGGTGAGTGGGAATTGGTTGAATATTCTGTCACCCCGATTGAATTGACACCAACGACGGGATTTAACAGTTATTTTATTCAAGATAGTGATCGTGTTTTTGCGTATGGCCTTGAACCAATTAGTCACTTACATGCTCAGCCCCATTTGATCTTTATGGGGACTACTTATCCTGCTGGACAAGGATTCATACCGCAAATTCAAACAGATCTTCAGGGGTTTGAGACTGTAGGAAAATCTTTGTATGAGAGCGGTATAGACAGAATTAAGCAATGGTTGTTGAGACAAAAAGATAAGGCTCATGTTTGCGGTGTGAGCCTTGGTGGCTCCTTAAGCTTGCTTCTTGCGTTACATATGGGACAGCATCTACAACGAGTTGATGCTTTAAATCCTGCTGGTTTGCATGATGGTTGGTATAAGAGTCCCTATGATCAATGGGATAATTTAAATTCCCAACCGCAGGTAGTTGTTCAACGGCAAGCTAATGATCCTGTGTCGTTTTTTGGGGTGTGGAAAAAAGGTTGGCAAATTTTATGGGTAAATCCTCCGGCGGATAAGAAAGGCCCCAATGCTTTATGCGATCACTTCTTGAATTATGCTGGTTTTGCAGAAACGGAATTTACCTATACGGATCCGGAGCAACTGAATGCCAAAAGAAGAGTTCGTAATTTCTTAGTTTATTCACTGGTAAGAAGCCTTATTTATTATTCAGCAATTATTCCATATAATTATGTAATTCGCCCCTTTGCATACTTTGTCACTAAACACTGGGCCGCCTGTACTTTAGCTTTTTTTTCCTTCATTGGTTTGGGTGTTTTGGCTGTGCTGGCCGTCACAGGCACTTTACCTTTGGCTGCTTTATTAGGTGCTTTGGCTGTCGCCACAGTTGCTGGCGGTATTTTTATTGCCTCTAAATTAGGCAACACATACTCACAAGAGACTAAAGAGCAGGATATAAACTTTGCTAGTCTCCATGATCCGTCGTTGCCTCGCAATCCTTCTATGGATATTTATAATAAAGACAATACGATGGAAGTAGAACTGACCTATAAGGATATAAATACTTATTATAAAGTGATTCGTGGCCTTGTAAAAGAAAAAGATTTTATACCCAATGATAATAGCTCAAAGCAATTGATTCAGGGACTGTCTAAAAAAGAGGTATTGCTCGCTAGTGAACAACCTGAAAATCAAGATAAGATAGTTCGTATCACTACAACAAAAGCAAAAGCAGTGCATATCCGCCATGTTTTGACTTTAGTCGAACAGCTAGGAATTGAAAATGCGCACGCTTTGAAACAAGCAGCAGAACACGATTATAAAACCTATAGTATTGGTAAGCATGACTGAGCTTTCTTAAGCTCTACTCCATATTATAGTGACCTAAGTGGTTTTGATATACTTAAGGACATTCTTAGTTACACCATTGTATTTAGAGCAGATAAATAGTAAATCTAAGCCTGGATTTACTAAATATTATGAGGGTATATGATGTCAACGATTTACTCGGTCAGACCAGAGGATATTATCCCCGATGGAGCAGATAATACCTCTATCAATGGAGCTGTAGTGAGAAAAGGGACCATTGCTGCTTTCTTAGCGAATATTAATATCCTGGAAAATCCACACTCTTCTGAACAACAAAAACAAGGAGCAATGGAGATGATGCGAGAATTGGCTCCATCTGTTATTGCAGCAGGGTTGCACCAACATGTCACTTTTAAAAATATAATAGTCGAAAATATTCTAATTGATGCAGCAAAAAATATTGAATTTCAATAGGGCCGGTTTACATTTCTACTGTCTTGGTTAGATTGTCCTGATTTCTGCGCTCCGATGCTCACATACTACGTGTATGTCGCGCTTTTGGGGCATTTTTTCTCAAGGTAAACAGACTCAAGACTTGCAATTTTCTCCTGATTGGGTATGCTTAATTTGGGTTGGGTCGTTAGCTCAGCTGGTAGAGCAGGAGACTCTTAATCTCTTGGTCATAGGTTCGAACCCTATACGGCCTACCAATCCTAATTGTATCAATGTCTATGAATTTATGATTCGCAATATGGCTCGAATTGTATAAAATAAAACGCTTATTATCTGTTTTTTTGAGTTGTCCTGTGCACTATTACCAAGATTTAATTACTATTTTTAATGAATGCTTTGCTTCTACGTATAATACTCGCTTGATAAAAGGTGATGATGAGCCTATTTATCTTCCTGCTGATGGTGAACGTCATTATAACGCTTTATTTTTTGCTCATGGCTTTTTTAGCAGTGCTTTGCATGAATGCTCGCATTGGCTGATTGCGGGCGAGGATCGAAGAAAATTAGTCGATTTTGGTTATTGGTATATGCCAGATGGGCGTAATGCAGAGCAACAAGCGCTGTTTCAACAGGTTGAGGTAAAGCCTCAAGCCATTGAATGGATCTTGTCTCAAGCGACTGGGCATAAGTTTCGCGTTAGTAGCGATAACTTAAACGGAGAGGCAACTGAGAATGATACGTTTAAAAAAGCCATCCACGCTCAAGTGCTGCATTATTGTCAGCATGGACTATCTGAACGCGCTCATCAATTTCGTATGGCTTTATGTTCCTTTTACAAACAGTCAGCGGAATTTAAAATTGAGGATTTTGTGTTGGGCGATCTGTAGAACTTATAACAACATCATCATCGCAAATTTGGTAAGAAGCCTCTGTAGTCTTGATGCAGCGTAGTGCTGCATCAAGACTACAGAGGGACAAAAGGATCCAATTGACCATTTACTAACTCAGATGATGCAATACCACGCCCTTTGTCCAATCAAGGTTGATACTTGGTGAAATGTAATTCACTGTCTGTTCAGGAGAAATTCCATATCCATCAACCATTAATGCATAAAAATAAGAGGAAAAAAGACAATAACCATAGATGTAGTCATCATTTGGGTATTGTGCATCCAATTTGCTCCATTGTTGATGACAGATTTGACTATCTGCTTGCTCAATTAAGCTTTGGTTAGTTAATTGACCATTTACAAAATTAAATAGTTTATTATCAGCCAGATTGGTTAGGCCTCCGATGGCATACCATGAATCTACAGAATTTGCTGCCAGTACTGGCTGTATGGTTTTACTCACCCCGTGGACTGCATTCATTAAGGAGGATACTTCTTGCTCACACGATAAGGCATTACCTAGTCCCATTTCACCGTCAGGAAGAGGATAGTCATTAGTAAAACAGGAGGTTGAATTTAGAAATTGGTGTGACATTTCAGTTTGTCCTAGCCCTAAAAAACTATGCACAAATAAGTTGATACGTTGGCCATAGATATTGAGCTCGACTTGAGAGCGCCCATGTATGTTTTCATTTTTCTGTATTGGGAAAACAATTTGTACTGAAGCTCCACCCATATCCATAACACCTATAGCTTTATTCTGAACGGATTTTAAGGTGCCTAAATGGTAATTAACAGAAAGCCAATCGTATAAAGCCTCCTCATTGCCGGTTATCGTTTTTGCTTCAACAAAATGCCACTGAGTTTGCTGAGTAAACCAACGTTGTAATTCTTGATAATAAAGTTTCTGTTTTGATGCAGGTAACAGTCTCATGCCCGCTGTAGCGTAAAAATATACTGGTCCTTGTTGAGTAGGAGCACCCGATAATAAAATGGTAAGATAGGCGTCAATAGTATTGTAGTTAGGATCAATAGTAGCAAAACCTGGTTTGATTTTTTTGGTCCATATTTCATTGATATTTGTAGGGGTGTTGGTTTCGTCCAGATCGTATGCATAGATGTGAACTCTAGAGCCAGTACTTCCTGCATCAATCACAGTGATGCATTGATGTTTATCACAAGAAGCGTTTTCAGCAGAAACAGTCGGGACAATTATGAATAAGGACAATAATAGTATAAGAAAACGAGGCATAGTGATGGGCCAAATTCAAAGTGTGAGTATGATACATTGTGTATATTTTATTGTCAATAGAGATATCAACATGTTGATTTATGGCGTTTTTTAAAAGTCAGAATAATGGTAAATATTTTACTTTTTGATTAAAAAATGATAATATTATGCTTTTTTATATCGTGTATATTTTTTGGACTCACGAAAAAACAATATTTTAAATTATTGGATAATCACAACATGAAATCCCGTGAATATAAAGGTTCTTTATACGCAATAATATCAGGACTTCTCTATGGTTTTATTGGCTATTTTGGATTAAGTGCCATTAATGGCAACCTCTCAGCCAGCAATATGTTATTTTGGCGATTTTTAATTTCCAGCGCTATTATTTTGATTATTATATTGCCTCAAATAAAACGCATTAATGATTCTTATACACAGATGTTTGGCGCTTTTATCAGTGGTGCATTTTATTATGGTATTTCGACCTTACTTTATTTCTTTGCGAGCCAATACTTAGGTTCGGGGCTGTCTATGGTGATATTTTTTACCTATCCAGTCATTATTATGCTATTAAATTATTTTCTTTATGGACAAGCCATACCTAAAGCTTATTATCTTGCCATTTTCATTCTGTTGACTGGTATGGTGTTACTAGTTGATATGAAGGAGATGGCTTTTGATTTGACCGGTATTTTCCTAGGATTGGCTTCTGCATTGTTTTATGCGGGTTATATTATGTTTAGTAAGAAGAACCCCGTCTCTCCTAATGTTTCTACCTTGATGGTTAGTCTTGGCTGTATGATGACTAGCTTTTTCGTTTCTTTTTTTACTAATACGTTAACGATACCTACTTCAATGGAAGTGTGGTTGAATTTATTAGGGATAGGGATAGTAGCCACTGTATTACCTATTTTATTGATGTTACATAGCTTAAAATATATTAGCTCCGAAAAAGCATCTATTTTATCGGTTTTAGAACCTGTATTTGTTGTCATATTAGGTGTACTTTTATTGAATGAAGAGTTGGAGTCATGGCATGCTTTAGGCGTTATTTTTGTGTTAGCTGGAGCTTTGATTACCTTATTTAGTCATAAAATAGGGGCATCGCAGAAACTGCTATCAGAACAAGCAGAGTAACTTCCTGAGATAGTTATTTTGTCTTTGTGAGTGTTGAATAACTTAACCAATGATTAATCATTTCATGGTCAGATATTTGGAGTAGGGCTGGAGCATGTCCTGCATCTTCAATTTCACATACCTCTATGTTAGGTTTTTTTCTACGCATTTTTCTTATAATTGTTAGAGGGAGTAATTCAGATCGCGCACCACGGATGACTAAAATAGGGCAAGAAATTTTCTCCCAATAAGACCACAGATCGATATCATAAAATATTCCTTCTAGCGCTTTATGAGGATGGTGAAAGAAATCCATTACAACGTGCATTGTTGATTTGGGGTTTTTAATTGCGGGGTCTGCTTTGACCACGAATAGATTAGGTTCCTGTTGTACAATGCTATTCTTTGTAAAATCATCCCATTGTTCTTCGCTTAATTGACCGAAGTCAGAATAGTTTTTTTTGTAATATTGTTTTGCTTCTTCTACACTTTTGAATTCGGGCTCGTTACCTATATATTTGGCCAGCTTCCTTAACGCATGGATGGGGATTTGTGGACCAACATCGTTTAGTATTAATCTTTTGATAGGTGATCCGGGCTGAGCCGCTAACATCATTCCTATCATGCCACCCATTGAGGTGCCTATCCAATCAATAGATTGAGCGCCCGTTCGTGCAATAAGAACATTCAGGTCAGCCATGTATTGATTGAAATTATAATGGTGAGACTGCTTAAACCAAGAACTATCGCCACGCCCGACAACATCGGGACAAAAAACATGACGACCTTGCATACTAAGATATTGAGCTAATGCATCAAAGTCACGACCATTACGCGAATAGCCATGTACGCAAATTACCGCAGGGAGCTGCTCAGAGGCCTCTCCCCATTCAGTATAAACCATATTATGGAACCCCTCTTCAGAAATTCCTAGGATGCTATTTGTTTTCATTGGCATTTTATTTAGTACCAATTACCGACGCCACCGCATCCACAACAGCTATCGCCACAAACGCTAGAACCACAACCTCCATCGCTACAACAACTACTAAGTAAAGAAGAGGCGGCAACGACCATTAAGACCAGTATTATTTTTTTCATTGGCTGTCCTTGTCATGTTGTGTACTTTAAATATACTATATGATTCCTAATTTATCCAATAAGTTCATTGTATTGACTTTTTTGCACCAGTGAAAGTTCCAGACAAACGTCGTGGTGCGGCATAAAAAGCATGGTGATGCTCTTTATGCCGACTTGGCATTAATTAATTTCTAAAACTGAACTGTGCTCGATAGGTAGGGAATGATGGGGATGCTTTAACGGCAGAAGAATATCATAGAAGTGAGATAGTTTTTTATCTCCTTTTGCAGCGAACAGTGCCGCATGGGGTTCCAGTATAGTTAGATCGGCATCGTTAAAGAGTACTCTTTAGGCATAAGCCAGAACAAATAAAAATAAAATTGGGCAAACCATACACAAGAATCATGTTTTTGTGTATGGCTTGCCCAATTTTATTCCACCTTTAGGAAGGTCTATTGCTCGTTTTCTTGAAACTGCAACCATTGCAACTTCCATAACTCATACAGGAATAATTGGTTATTATCATTATCCAAATAGTGTTGTAAGTCTTGGGTTGGTAGAAAGCGATTATTGGCGACTAGTTTAATCAGATCAGGAGAAACACCTTCAACATCCCACTGACAGCCATTGATATACAATAGATATTCTGAATTTTGATTACCTTGATAGGCAAATCGACAACAAGGGTCTCTAACTAATCCGGAATATTGCTGCAGTTCTCCTATAAAACTAGGTAGATCAATAAGCTCATTCTCTTCTAGGGCTAGAGGGAGGTGCTGTTCTGAACTTTGATCCAGACGGGTGGAAAAACATCCAAACCAGGATTTAATAAGATGTTCATCATTTAATAGTTGCTGTAACAAAGATTGAGCATTTTTCCAGGATGATTCAGTGAGTTCAGAAGTATTTTTTAACTGAGACCAGTCGGGATCCTGGTACAAGGTCTTAAAATATTCTTTTTCGGATAAATAGTCCCCTAAGCTATCCCATAATTCTTGTCCTTGGTAGCTTCTATAACCAAAAGAATAAGTCATACACTCGTCAGAAAGTGCAATGCCATAATGACCTATATGGGGAGGAAGATAGAGCATGTCTCCTTCTTCGAGAATGAATCGCTCTTCTACATTAAATTCATTCATGATACGTAACTCAAGGTTCTCTATATAGTTACTAGGATTACAGTTCTGTGAGGTTAAAGACCATTCACGTCGTCCTTGAGCTTGAAATAAAAACACATCATAGTTGTCGTAATGAGGTCCGACACTGCCATGAAGTGCTGCGTAACTGATCATCACATCATCGACACGCCATTGAGGAATGAAATCAAAATGATTTAATAACTCATAAACCTCAGGAATAATGCGATCAACACCTTGAACTAGAAGCGTCCAATTAGTTTTAGGTAATGTGCTGAAATCAGCATCGGTAAAAGGTCCTCGCTTTAAATGCCAGTGAGGCATAGCCTTAGGCGTTTCAATGACAATACGACTTTCTATATCTTCTTCAAGAGCTAGGCCAGCAAGCTCATCAGGTGATAAAGGATTGATAAAATCAGGCAATGCCTGACGGATTACTAGTGGTTTTTTTTGCCAGTATTCACTGAGAAAAGTTTTTAAAGTAATTTCATGGAAATGAATCATGGGTTGCTTAAAGAGGATAATTTAAAGTGATTAATTTAAACATTTTGAGGCTACGGTAAGCAACTGGTAATTACTTTAATTGAATAAAATATTTTTTTACTTTGGCGCATCTTAGCTATTATTTGTTGACATAAAAGTAGGTCGGATTCCAGGGCCTAAGAAAGGTATTTCGTCCTTAACCTGGGAGCCTTTTGGATTGACAATTTATCTGTATGCTGTTGGCCTAAAGGGCAATGAAGAGCCTTATCAGATTCCACCAGATCCAGAGACAGGACAACGTCAATTTAATTTTAAACATGCTGTATTTGAAGGAAAAAGGGAAATGTTTGCGCCAGGTTATAGAAGGACTGACACACCCCGAAGAAAATAAACGAATGAAATTAGGAGAAGCAGTTAGCATTCTGAGCCAGTTATTAGGGAGAAATATGCTGCAGGAACAAATTGAACTAGAAGATGCAGAACCCTCTTCCCAAAGAACTTTGCGGATCTAGTTATTGATCTAGAGACTTATTATTTTTAGTTTTGCACGATTGAACTTTGATACCCCTATTTTTTAATGCGGATTTAAGGTGGTTATAAGTTTTATAAACATGAACTTTCCTTCTATCATCAATTTAATTGTTTTGAAGAATACGCTCTAACTCACCCTTGGCCTGACGTGCAAAATTAATAAGATCTTTTTCTTCTTCAAAAAATTCGAACGATTTACGCAAGCTTGCTTCATCAAACTTCTTGAAAGCAGTGACTTTTTTCTCTGCATCCTCAGCTTTATAACCAAGAAACTTCAATATTTCTTTAGTCATGACTAAAGAAGAATCAAATAGTTCTCTTCGGAAGTAGTCTACTCCCAATTTATGCAATTCGTAGGCATGTCGACGATTTCGTGCACGAGCATAAATTTTGAGGTGGGGGAATTCCCGCTTGGCCAGCTTGACTATTTCCAAATTGGTGTCTGCATTTCCGACTGCAACGATTAACAATTTGGCGTGTTGGGCTCCCGCACTTTGCAAAAGATCGAGTCTATTGGCATCACCAAAATATCCTTTGTATCCAAATTTTCTCAATAACTCAATTTGTTCTGGATTTTTTTCCAATACCGTGACTTTTATCTTTTCGCCATTAAGCATGCGACCAATAATTTGTCCGAAACGCCCATAACCTGCGAGTATGATGCCATTTTTTTCTGATATATGATCGTATTCTCTTTGCGGGATAAGACTCATAAGTTTAGGTACCGCATATTTAAGGTACAGGAGCATTAAAAAAGGTGTTGCCAACATGGATAAGGCAACAACCAAGGTGAAAAATGCTCCGGCAGCATCAGGAATCACTTCTGTTTTGGTTGCATATTTAAAGAGGACAAAAGCAAACTCACCTCCCTGAGAGAGCGCTACAGCAAAACCTATAGTCTGGATTTTTGTTAATTCGAAAATCCGCCCTAGTATCAGTAAAATAAGTGTTTTGATTGCCATTAAACCAAAGACAGCAGCAATAATCAGAGACATTTTTTGAGATAACAGGGTGAAATTCATCCCCATACCTACAGAGATAAAGAATAAGCCAAGCAATAATCCTTTAAATGGTTGAATATCTGCTTCAACAGTATGTTTGTATTGCGAGTTAGCCAAAACAACACCGGCAATAAACGCTCCTAGAGCAGGAGATACTCCGATGCATTCCATTAATAGAGTAATTCCTACAACTAATGCGAGTGAAAAGGCAGTAAAGACTTCTCGTAAATGAGAGCGTGCAATCATTAAAAATAAATGTTGGGATAAATAGTGGCCTGTGAGAATAATTATACCAATCACGCCAGTGCTTAATAGAGCGTGAAGCCATTTGGGAAGTTGGCTAATAAAAGTAGGTTCATGGGTGCTAACAGTAACATCACCCTGGATGGAAAGTAGGGGGATAATGATTAAAATGGGAATGACAGCGATATCTTGAAATAATAAGGTTGCAAAGGAAGCTTCACCTTCGGTGGTTTTTAATAAATTTCGCTCCTGAAGCATTTGTATGACCAAGGCTGTAGAGGAGAGAGTTAGTGCCATGCCCATTGCTAAAGAAGGGCGCCACTCATAACCTAAAAGGATACCAACTCCAGTCAAGGTACTTGCAGTCAGAAGTACTTGAAAGCCGCCTAAGCCTATAATTAATTTTCTGAGTTTCCATAATTGGGGCGGTTCTAATTCTAATCCTATCAGAAACATCATCATGATCACGCCAAATTCTGCAAAATGCATAATTTGTTCTGCGTTTCCTATGAGTTTAAAGCCGTAGGGTCCAATGAGAATTCCAACAATCAGATAACCTATAACTGAACCCATTTTAAAGCGACTGGCTAGAGGAACCATGAAACTGGCTGCGGCAAGGAAGATAAATGTATTTAATAGAAGATTTTGTCCCATATATTATAAGCCTGAGTTGTAACTGTTTACTTTATGGCGTTAACTTAAGTAGGTTAGGCTCTCAGGCTCAACATGTGCTTTTGCTTAACTCAACACCTTTTGTTGGGCCAGGAGCCCGTTAAGAACAAAATATTGTTCTAAGCCCCTCTCTTCTTAACCATGACACCCATGAGCCAAGACCCGACCTACGTTTAGTAATCTGTTATTAAAATACCATTGATCTTGAGTTGATACCATTAATTGTTCAATCTCTACCATGACAGTTTTTAAATTTTTTGCCGCTACCACAGGGACAGGGATTGTTACGTGATGTTTTTTGTTTGTTATTTTTAACAGCGGCATCTTGATGTTGTCCTGCTACGTAATACCAAACGCCATTTTCTTTATGAAACTCACTAAGCTCATGAATTTTTCTAAATTGACTTCCTTCTTTAAAGCGAGCTGAAAATTCAACAAACCCTTTATCAGACGTTTCATCATAAGCTTGGATTACTTTTAAACCCACCAAGGTTACACATTGAGCCCATGCTTTTACTTCTGCTTCGTCAAATCCAGTTAAGGCTTTTCCTTTCATGGTATTTTTAATGTAATCTGTTTTGGCTAAACTATAAGCCGTATACCTGGAGCGCATTAATTGCTCAGGGGTTTGTGGTATTTGCTTTTGTTCTATGAACAGTCCGCAACATTGTTCGTAAGATTTTTCAGAACCACAAGGGCAATGTGACATTGAATGACCTTAATGATTAATAATTAAGACTTATAGCTTATTGTATAGAATATCGTACTCATAGTGAATTATTAGTAATGACATATGAACGCAGATCATTGTCTTTCTCATTATTGGAAGTGTTTCTATATTACCCATAGTATCCCATTGTCATGCAGGGCGTGGCGAAGGGGTTCAAGGTATGGCACAATGCCGGTTCAGGGGCTCCTTCACTAAAAACTTAAGACTACGCGGAAGCTAATAGAAGCGGGGTGTCACTGCCATTAAGTTAAGGGATTATTTAATGCCGAATTACTGCCGCCTCGACTGCAGTATCTGTAACTGGAGTCACATCATGGCTCTCTCAGTCCAAGCTGCGTGGATTCGAAATATCTTAACTTAATGGCAGTGGAACAGAGCGTAAGGACATGATGAGTTTTATTTCTGGGCTAGGTATAGAACGTAAGGATATTCTAGGATGATTACTTTATTTCAGTTTTACCGAGTTTGGGGACTGCCTAATGTGAGTCCTTTCTGTATGAAAGTTGAAACATATCTACGTATGGCTAAACTGCCTTATGAAAGCAAATTTGTGAATAACCCACAAAAGAGTCCAAAGAGAAAGCTACCGCATATTAGAATAGATGGTAAGTTTTATCCTGATAGTGAATTGATTATAAGCGAATTAAAATCCCGTTACGGTGATGAACTAGATAGAGAGTTAACTGAAGAACAAAAAGCACTAGGAACATTGATTGATATTGCATTTTGTGAAAGTTTGTATTGGATAATTGTTTACTTGCGTTGGCAGTATGATGCTGGTTGGGAGCATATTAAAGAAAGCATGTTTGAAAAAGTACCAGCCCTCGCCAAATTGTTTATACCCAACATGATTAGAAAATACATGTTAAAACAATTAGATCATCAAGGAACAGGAAGGCATAGTTTGCAAGAAGTAGTGCTGATAGGAATGAAAAACTTAGATGCACTAGTAACCATATTAGGTGAAAAAAAATACTTCTTGGGAGATAAGCCAACCACTGTAGATGCCACTGCTTTTTCATTTTTAACCAATATCATTTGCACACCTCTTGATGACTCGTTCAAAGATCATGTCCTAAAACAGAATAATATAGTCGCCTATTGTAATAGAATGTGGGATGAGTTCTATGCGGATTTTGCTAAACCAAAGGGATTAGAACTTTCTCCAAACTCACTGCAGTAGAGTTTTATTGTTAGCGTGTTCTGCTTAGTCCATAACATCCTAGAATCTGTAGTATAGAGTACTACTAATTTGTTACACTAAGTTGACTATTGGAAGCAAGGTAAAAAAATGAACTCTTATCTGTTGACACAAAATATGGAGCAAATCAATCACCGGGAAAACATGGAGCAATTAGAGGATGGCAAAATATTGTTTTTTCCAGAGCATTATTTTTCTGATGTAGAGCAATCCTTAATGTCCGAAGCTATCTTACATGGTACTCATAAAAATGTGAGTTATGATTATAAGCGTAATCAATTAGGAGCTTATAAAAAAGATATTCCCGGGTTAGAGAATAAACTGGAGCATTTAATGCGTGGTTACGCAGAATTTGCTTATCAACTGATTCAGACTGCTTTACCAGCTTATATTTCTCATTTGCAGTGGGGGCGAACCAGTTTTAGGCCCGCACAAATTAGCGGAAGAATAACGTCTAAACGAAAAGATGATACTCGTTTACATGTCGATTCATTTTCAGCGAGTCCGGTGAATGGTTTAAGAATTTTGCGAGTTTTTTGCAATGTTAATCCACAGCAAGAGCCTCGGGTGTGGAATCTTGGAGAGCCCTTTGCTACCGTGCTTGATCGTTTTGCTCCACAAATTCGTTCATACAGCAAACTGACCGCGCGAATTTTAAAGTTAGTCAAAACAACCAAAACCTTACGTTCTCCTTATGATCATTACATGCTTCATTTACATGATACGATGAAACGTGATGATCACTATCAGACTCAAGTAGATAAAACGCGTATTGATTTTCCTGCACAAAGTTCTTGGATAGTCTTCACGGATCATGTGTCACATGCGGCGCTAAGTGGTCAATATTTATTAGAGCAAACCTTTTACCTCCCTGTAGAGAAAATGGGTAATCCTGAGCTTTCTCCTTTTTATGAATGGATGAAGTTCAGACCTGAACTTCATCAGATGGTGTCACGCTGAGAGTTCCCTTAATGGTGTCAACACGTGCCTGGTTGCAGCATAACTGCGACTTTTGCCTGATGGCTGCGTTATAAGTGTTTCTCCGGTGCTCATACTCCGCTCCGCGAAACACTTATGCCTTAACCTTCGCGGTTATGCCAGAGGCCTAATGGCGCCTAAAAATCATGCTATTTGAGTCCAATCTGGATAATTCTGAATAAAACCCCTGCATTAGCAAAGGAAAGGGGATAATTAGGGAACATTTTTTTTGCTACCCGACCCAAAATTCGCTATGATGAAATGCTCTTAATTCTTAACATAATTCTTAACAAGTAAGGGATAATGGTATCCGATGGAAGGAAAACAAATCGAGGATAATGACCATAACGAATCGATGATTCCCAAAAGTAAATGGGAGTGGTTACCTCCAGCATGGAATTGGGGAATAATCATAGTCATTATCTTGTTGATAGTTTTGATTTGGTATTTTCTGGTTAGAGATAAGCATAAAGAAAATGTAGTGAAACCAATTCCAGTTGTTTCCGCTTCTTCCTCAAGTCGAGATGTCCCTATCTATCTTTCCGGTCTTGGGAGTGTTACCCCTCAATATTCAGTAACCGTAAGAACGCAAATCAATGGCATCTTGATGAAGGTTCTATATAAAGAAGGTCAAATGGTTAAGGCTGGTGATTTGTTAGCCCTTATCGATACCAGGCCTTATGAAGCTTTGTTGACTCAATATGAAGGGGATTTAAAGCGCGATACTGCATTACTTGCTAATGCTCGCATCGATCTACAACGTTATCAAAAGTTATGGAAACAAGATTCTATTTCGCAACAAGTGCTTGCAACTCAAGTCTCTTTAGTAGAGCAATATGAAGGAGCTGTTAAAGTTGATAAAGGATTGATTCAAGGAACTAAAATCAATTTAATCTATTGTCACATTACTTCGCCCGTAGATGGACGTATTGGTTTACGTTTGGTTGATCCGGGCAATGTGGTGCAAACTAGCGACACTAATGGCATTGCTATAGTCAATACGCTTAATCCCATAACAGTTATTTTTACTTTACCAGAAGACAATGTACCGCAAATAATTCCGTATGCTTATGCTGATAAAACCATGGTGGTAAATGCATATGACCGGCAGCAAAATCAATTACTTGCGACAGGAAAACTATTAACGATTGATAATCAGATCAACCAAACTACAGGCACAGTAAAATTACGCGCCATATTTGACAATAAAGACAATAAGTTATTTGCTAACCAGTTTGTCAACGTGAAGATATTAACCCAGACTTTACGTAATGCCACCATCGTGCCTACTGCGGCGATTCAACATTCTACAACAATAGGAGATTTTGTATTCATTTTAAATAAGAACAATACGGTCACTACTAAACCCGTTGTTACTGGACCTGTTAGCGGTGATGATACCGTTATTAATAAGGGAATAGGGCCAGGACAGCTAGTCATAGTAGAAGGGGCTGATAAATTAAGAGATGGTTCTGAAGTGGTAGCGGGGCATTCTTCTAAATTATTCTCTAATGTTAAGAAGAGAATAATTGCTAACCCAAAACACAGCATAGTATGAGTATTTCTGGTCCATTTATAACCCGAGCGATAGCAACATCACTTTTAATGTTTGCTATTTTACTAACAGGGGTTCTTTCTTATAAATTATTACCAGTGTCTTCGTTACCCGATGTAGATTATCCTACCATTCAAGTCTCTACTTTTTATCCCGGCGGTAGTCCAGAAGTGATGTCCTCTTCAGTCACTGCACCTCTTGAGCGTCAATTTGGCCAAATGCCTGGTTTGGAGCAAATGAGCTCCAATAGTTCTACTGGCGCCTCAATTATTACTATGCAATTTAATCTAGCGATTAGCTTAGATGTAGCAGAACAAGAGGTGCAGCAATCTATTAATGCAGCGAGTAGTTATTTGCCTGTAGGATTACCTAATCCACCTGTTTATAGCAAAGTTAATCCATCAGATACACCAATTATCACCCTGGCATTAACGTCGGATAGTTTGTCATTACCCCAAATCGAAGATTATGCTGAAACACGGCTGGTGCCTAAATTATCACAACTATCGGGTGTTGGTTTAGTCAGTATCGGGGGTGGTCAGCGTCCTGCAGTACGTATTCAAGCTAATCCAGATGCTTTGTCTGCCTATGGGTTGACCATGGAAAATGTACGAAATCTTGTTAGTGCATCAAATGTGAATGCTGCAAAAGGTAATTTTGACGGACCTAGATTATCGTACACCATTAACACCAATGATCAGCTATTAACCGCAGCGGAATATAGGCCATTAATTGTTGCCTATAATGATAACGGCCCCGTTCGCCTCTCTGATGTTGCCAAGGTAATTGATGGGGCTGAAAATACGAAGCAGGCCGCTTGGATGAACATGGAGCCTGCTGTAATTGTTAATGTGCAACGTCAGCCCGGTGCCAATGTGATAGAGGTTGCTGATAGAGTAAAGGATTTATTGGAGCGCCTCCGCCCGGCATTGCCCCATAATCTCAAGGCTGAGGTCTTAACCGATAGAACGGTTAGTATTCGCTCCTCAGTTAATGATGTTCAATTTGAACTACTGCTCTCTGTTGCTCTTGTGGTCATGGTTATCTTTCTGTTTTTACGTAACTTATCTGCCACCATCATTCCTAGTATTTCAGTGCCTTTGGCATTGGTAGGTTCCTTGGGTATTATGTATTTATTGGGTTTTAGTCTGAACAATTTAACGTTGATGGGGTTAACCATAGCGGCAGGTTTCGTTGTGGACGACGCCATTGTGATGATAGAAAATATTATGCGTTACTTGGAGCGAGGAGAAACTCCGTTAGAAGCAGCTCATAATGGCGCAAAACAAATTGGCTTTACCATTCTGTCCTTATCCATTTCGTTGATTGGAGTATTAATCCCTTTATTATTTATGGGGGATGTGGTGGGTAGAATGTTTCGAGAATTTGCTTTAACTTTGACCATTGCCATTCTCATTTCAGCCTTTGTTTCTTTAACACTTACGCCCATGCTGTGTTCGCGGTTATTACATCATCGTGGAGAGCATGAAAAAGGTAGTAAGCTCGAAAAGACATTAGAACAAGGCCTGAATTATTTTATTGAGAAATATAAAGTGTCTTTGGGGTGGGTTTTGTCTCATCAGCCCTTGATACTATGCATTTTTTTATTAACTCTGCTGATTAATGCAATTTTGCTGTTTGCAATACCCAAAGGATTTTTTCCTATTCAAGACACAGGGGTTATTCAAGGTATATCCGAAGCGTCACAAACTATTTCATTTCCAGCAATGGCTGACCGACAGAAAGCCTTAGCTAAAGTGGTACTTGAAGATCCAGCCGTTGAAAATCTATCTTCATTTATAGGCATTGATGGAACTAACAGTACTTTAAATAGCGGTCGAATATTGATCACTTTGAAACCTTTAGAGGAACGTCCAGGTGTTATGGAGGTAATTAATCGCATACAATCTAATCTGCAAAAGGTAATTGGCGCGACTCTCTATATGCAGCCGGTACAGGACTTAACCATCGATACTATGGTGAGCCGTACTCAATTTCAATACAGTATCAGTGCTCCTGATGCAGCTGAAGTGAATAAATGGTCTGCATTGATGTTGGATAAAATGCGTCATCTTCCTATGCTGAGTGATGTGAATACCAATCAACAAAATGAAGGTTTAGTTTCTTATATTAAAGTCGATCGCGATACTGCATCACGCTTGGGTATTACCATGCAGATGATAGATGATACTTTGTATGATTCTTTTGGGCAAAGGCAAATATCCATTATGTTTACGCAAAGCAATCAATATCGTGTGGTACTGGAAGTGTTCCCTTGGTTGCAGCGTGCGTCCACGGCGTTTAAAAATCTATATATTAATTCAACTGTAACCCATTCAACTCAACCTAGCTCTACTAATCTGACGGCAATAGCACCTAATACTAGTGCTCTTAGTCCTGTTTCCCCTGCTAGCGTTAGTGCTAACTCTAGTAACACAGTCACAACTAGTGGCTCAGTACCGTTTAGTACTTTTTCCTCTTTAACTCATACTGTTGGCCCTCTTCAGGTCACTCGTTTGGATCAATTTCCTGCAGCGACTTTGTCATTCAATTTGGCTCCTCATTATTCTTTAGGGGATGCAGTGAGTGCAATCAACGAAGTGAAAAAAGAACTGAATATACCTGAAAGTGTCCATGCGGACTTTTTAGGAACAGCCAAAAGCTTTCAGGATGCATTAAGAAACGAAGGTTGGTTAGTTTTAGCTGCAATTGTTGTTGTTTACATCGTATTGGGAGTACTTTATGAGAGTTACATTCATCCCATTACTATTTTATCTACATTACCGTCCGCCTTTATGGGGGCCTTACTCGCTTTATTTCTTACTCGTAATGATCTGAGTGTGATCGCTTTGATTGCCATTATTTTGTTAATCGGATTGGTAATGAAGAATGCAATCATGATGATCGATTTTGCTTTAGAACAAGAACGTAAATATTTGAAAGAGCCACAAGATGCTATTTATGAAGCGGCTCTCTTGCGTTTTCGGCCAATTTTAATGACTACGATGGCGTCTATGTTAGGAGCAATTCCTTTGGCTTTTAGTTATGGAATCGGTGGTGAGTTACGTAGGCCGCTGGGAATAGCTATTATCGGGGGATTAATGGTTAGTCAGCTCATTACCCTATATACCACTCCCGTTATCTATTTAGCTTTTGATAGAATGGGGCGCAGGATAATGAGTATAGGTCAGTCGAAATTACCGTTGGAAAGCACATGATAAACTTTGTCGATACTTCTGCTCTGTATTGCATGTGTTCTCTTTGGCCAGAGGCAATAACGTGAATTTATCGCTACTGTTTATCCAACGACCTATTGCGACCACCTTATTGGCCATAGGATTGGCACTTGCCGGCATACTTGCTTTTAACCTGTTGCCAGTTGCTCCTTTACCACAAATTGATTTTCCTACTATTACAGTACAGGCGCAATTACCTGGTGCAAGCCCCATTGTTATGGCGACCTCAGTTGCTACTCCTCTTGAACGTCAGATAGGCCGGATTGCTGGTATTAGTCAGATCACGTCTTCTAGCATGCTTGGGCAAATGACTATAGTGGTGCAATTTGATTTGTCTCGAGACATAGATGGTGCTGCTCGTGACGTGCAGGCAGCCATTAACGCTTCCTTGAGCCAGTTACCTTCTAATTTAGTGAATAACCCGACCTACCGTAAAGTAAATCCTGCTGATGCGCCTATTATGATTCTGGCGCTTACTTCAGATAAGTATACTACCGGGGAGATGTATGATGTGGCGTCTACTATTTTACAACAGAAGATTTTGCGTATTGAGGGAATTGGGCAAGTGAACGTAGGGGGCAGCTCATTACCTGCTGTGCGAGTAGAGCTTAACCCCACAGCGCTTAATCAATATAATATTGGTTTGGAGCAAGTGGCTACTATAATTGCCCAAGCCAATACCAATCAAGCAAAAGGACAAATAACCAGTCCAGATGGAACGACTTCTACTATTTATACTAATGATCAAATGTTTAAAGCAGCAGAATATGCGCCATTGATTATTAAATATCAGGATAATAGCCCAGTCCGTATTTCTGATGTTGGGGAGGTTGTTGATTCTGTTGCTGACTTGCGCAATGCAGGGTTTGCAAATGGTAAACCTTCGGTATTACTCGTGCTATACAAGCAACCAGGGGCTAACGTTATTAAAACGGTGGATCATGTAAAGCAGATACTACCTCAACTCAAGGCTTCTATTCCTAGTGCTATAGAAGTAACTACGTTATTAGATCGTACTTCTACTATTCGTACCTCATTACATGATGTTGAGTTAACCTTATTGATTTCCATGTTGTTGGTTATTTTTGTGACCTATCTTTTTTTAGGTAGTTTCCGCACGATGATTATTTCCGGTGTCGCTGTCCCATTATCGTTACTGGGTAGTTTTTGCGTGATGCAGTTGATGGGGTACAGCCTGGATAATTTATCGCTAATGGCATTAACTATTTCTACTGGTTTTGTTGTTGATGATGCGGTGGTGGTGTTAGAGAATGTATCTCGTCATTTAGCTATGGGTAAGAAACCTGTTCAAGCCGCATTGGACGGAGCGAAAGAAATAGGGTTCACCGTGGTCTCAATGAGTATTTCTTTGATCGCCGTTTTTATTCCAATTTTGCTGATGCAGGGTATTGTTGGACGTTTATTTCATGAGTTTGTTGTCGTCCTTTCAGTGGCTATTTTGGTTTCATTAATTGTTTCCTTGTCTCTAACACCGATGATGTGTTCTAGAGTCTTACGCGAGGAAGGTGATGAAAAAACTCATATGTTTATGCGTTTTGTAGAGTCGATGCGCCAGCGTTACGCACACAGTTTACAATGGGCCTTGTTACATCCTTCTGCCATGTTATTACTTACCTTGGGTACTGTGGTGTTGACTGGATATTTATTTGTTGTAACACCTAAAGGTTTTTTTCCTCAACAAGATACCGAGCGACTTGTTGGTTCATTACAAGCAGATCAGAATATTTCATTTCAGAATTTGAAAAAGAAGATGGTACAAATCGTTGAGTTGATAAAAGAAGATCCGGCAACGTTGAATGTTGCCGCTTTTATGGGTAGTGGAGGGCCAGGAGGAAATACTTCTAATACCGGGTCCATTTTTATTATGCTAAAACCTCTACGGGAGCGTGGGGTATCAACAAGCGTGGTACTGAATCGATTACGCAGTAAACTGACGGCGGTGCAAGGGGCGGTCTTGTACATGCAAGTACCACAAGACTTGACTATAGGTGGACGGCAAAATAGCGCCCAGTTTCAATATACTCTTTCAGACAGTAACTTGCAGGAGCTAAACTATTGGGCACCTCGGGTTATGGAGGAGTTATCTAAAATAAGAGGGATAGCTGATCTCAATAGCGATCAACTCAGCCATGGTTTACAAGTTTATGTTAACGTGGACCATGATACAGCCTCTCGTTTTGGCATCACTCCTGAACAGATAGATAACGTGTTATATAGTGCTTTTGGGCAAAGTCAGGTGTCTACTTTATATATGCCTATGAATCAATACCATGTCGTTATGGAGGTGGCACCTAAGTATTGGCAATATCCTGAAACTTTAAATGATATCTATGTGAAATCTTCTTCTGGAAATGAGGTACCTCTTTCAGCATTCTCTAGTTTTGCACCCTCTTCAACTTTATTATCGGTGAATCACCAAAGTCAGGCGCCTGCTGCAACTTTATCATTTAATTTAATGCCTGGGGTTGCATTGGGGGACATTGTGCAAAAGGTCAGTGCAATGGTAAACGATATGAAATTACCACCGACTATTACTGGCTCATTTCAGGGAACTGCTCAAGCATTCCAACAATCTTTAGCTAATGAGCCTTATCTGATTGCGGCAGCATTATTGGCTGTCTATATAGTTTTAGGCATGCTTTATGAAAGTTTAATTCATCCTATTACTATTTTATCTACTTTACCCTCCGCTGGTTTGGGGGCATTACTTGCCTTATTAATTTGTCGCACGGATCTTAGTATTATTGCTCTAATTGGAATTATTTTACTTATAGGAATAGTAAAGAAGAACGCGATTATGATGATTGACTTTGCTTTGCATGTAGAACGAAATGAAAATAAGTCCTCTCGTGATGCTATTTATGAAGCGGCTTTATTACGTTTTCGTCCCATATTAATGACAACTATGGCTGCTCTATTAGGTGCTTTGCCGTTGGTCATTGGTTTTGGTTTAGGGTCTGAATTAAGACGTCCTCTAGGTATCGCTATTGTTGGTGGCTTGGTGGTCAGTCAGCTTTTAACTTTATATACAACACCCGTTATCTACTTAAGCATGGAAAATGCTTCTTTACGCTTTCATCAATTTTTGGAAAAAATTAAATCACGAAGAGGTGCTTATGAACACTAACAATGATGAACTTAGTTCTTTTGCAATTCCCGTGGTTTGTAAAAAAAATTATAAAGTCAGTCGTTCTCTAACGAATAAATTAACGTTAATGTTTATTGGTGGCTTACTGCTGCCGTCATGTATGGTTGGTCCTGATTATAAGGCCCCTAAAGTATTTATCCCTCCTAAATTTAAAGAAATGAAAGGGCAAAAACAAGCAAAACAAGAGCCCCCACCAAGTAATGATTGGAAGCCTATAGAGCCGCAGAATTATTGTCAGCATAGTAAATGGTGGGAGATATTTAATGACCCCTTATTAAATGAACTAGAAGAACAGCTTAATAGGTACAACCAAAACATAGTGAATGCTCAAGCTAATTATATACAAGCGCTGGCCATCGTTGAGCAGGCTCGTGCTAGTTTATTTCCTACAGTAGCGGGTTCTTTTCAAATTTTTCGTCAAAAGCAGGGGGGCGGTACTACCACATTAATTAGTTCATCGGGCGGAGCAACGTCAACAGCTACAACAACAACAGGAGTAACAGGCTCATCGGCAACGACGACTTCTTTTTCTTCTGTATTAAGTGCTTCTTGGGAGCCTGACGTGTGGGGATTAGCCAGACGTACCATTGAATCAGATCTAGCTGCCGCTCAATCTAATGCGGCATTGATAGCTTATACTCGTTTATCAGCTCAAGGTTCTTTAGCGCAATATTATTTTGAATTACGCACTTTGGACACCGATCAAAAATTATTAGATGATACAGTTAAATCGTATAAGAGAGCATTATTATTGACACGTAATCAATATGTTTCTGGAGTTGCCTCTCAAGTAGCCGTCGCTCAAGCTAAAGCTCAATTGGAGTCAGCGGAAGCCCAAGCTTTAAATAACGGTATATTACGCGGACAATATGAACATGCTATTGCCGTGCTTATGGGACGTCCGCCCGCCTCTTTATCGTTGAAGTTTATGCCCTTGGTTTTAAAAGCACCAACTATCCCAGTAGAGGTTCCATCCGTCTGGTTGGAAAGACGTCCTGATGTTGCTGAGGCAGAGCGACTGGTGCAGAAAACAAGCGCTCTTATTGGTGTGGCGATTGCTGCTTACTTTCCGGTTCTATCTTTAACCAGTACTGCAAGTGCTGCAGGCAATACGTTCCATCATCTCATTCATACTCCTTCAATCGGTTGGTCCGCTGGCGTACAAATAGCCGAAACAATATTCGATGCGGGACTTCGAGCTGCCACAGTCAGAGCAGCGAAAGCCGCCTATTATGCTCAGATAGCTGCTTATCGCCAAGCAGTGCTTACTGCATTTCAAGATGTTGAAGATAACCTTATTGCTTTGCGTATTTTAGGAGAACAACGCTTGGTACAAAATAGAGCTGCAGCCAGTTCTAAATATGCTCTCAAATTGGTATTTAATCAGTACAAGGCAGGTACTGTAGATTACACCAGCGTTATTACAGCGCAGATTACAGCCTATACAGCACAAAAAGCAGCTAATGATGTGGCGGGATTACAGATGTCTGCTGAAGTAGGGCTGATAAAGGCGCTAGGAGGGGGATGGGATGCAAAATCACTTCGTTGTGTTCTCAAGGATCATTCATGACTGAATGACGCTTAACAGAGATAAATCCAAGTGCTTACTCACAAAACCCAATGCTACATCCATTATTCAAACTGACGTTAACTTAAACTTGTTTATTCGATTTTGTAGTTTCATTACCATGATTTGCTTGATGTTTGGTGTCTGATTCATTAAAAACGGGTCGATATTCATATTGCGACAGATTAAAATTTCCAGGCTCTGCGCCCAGTACGCGGATTGCTTTATCTACTGACTCATAAATAATACCTTGAATTGTATCTTTAACTGGTATTGCTTTTCGTTCTTCCAACATATGGATTTCTGTAGTAAGTTTTATCACTTCTTGCTCGCAATAGGAGGAATTACAAGGTGTTTGCTTTCTAAGGTTAAATAAGTGTTTGATTTTTTTATCTATTTCTTCCATTTCATGATTATGAGCATCAGTCATTACTTTTTCCATTTGAGCAATAACAGAAGGGAAGGTTTCATGATGATGAGTTACCAAGTTGTCACATATTTTCGATAAAGAGTCTATTTCGGCAAGATAGGAATCTTCGCAATTTAGCTTGTGAGCAGACATTGCATTAACACAACAAGTTGGAAGTAAAGCATCACATTCCTCTCGTGAAAGAAGAGGAGGTTTGGTATTTGTGCGCTTGGACATGATGCTATTCCTTTTGAGACAACCATATATCTAATTATAGCATCCAAATAAATATTGAGTGGGGGCTTGCGTGTTTTTGCAAAAAAATTTGGGATGGCATTTGGGACAGCTAACAATACCTAATCGTTCTAATGCGTATATCATTTATTAGATCTTTTGTTCTCAAAAAAAGTCTGCTAGTGACATAAGAAGTCTATTGTATAATAGAGCAATGAATAATTAATTGGGATTTATTATGCATGCATCATCTGAAAGTACATCTATTATTTTTGCAAGAGAAATTAATGTTGACTTGGCTGCAGCTAAACTAACCTGTTTAGGAGCGCATCTTCTGGATACTAAAGCCTGTTGGTTATTGAGAGAAAGTTCAGTTGTAGGTCTTCTTACTGTTACTTTTTATAGTAATGAAGAAAAAGAATATAAGAATAACCGCATTGGTTTTATTGATGGGGAATGGGTGTTTGTCTCTGCGGATAGGAACAAAGCACTAGATTTTGCCAGTAAAGCAGAAACCTTATCTAAAAGCCACCTTCCAGAAAACAGTGCCGAATCCTTGTATGAACTGCTTCGGTCAAATGAGTTTAATCCGAAAAATATAGTACACCCTAATGGCATAGAAGTATCTCAAACATCAGCGTACAGAGGATATGTTGATTTTGATGAGGATGAACCAGCATCCAGATATTCATGTTGGTAGGATTATTTATACTTTTAAGCGTTCTCATTCTTGACAAATTATTGCTTAAAAAGTTAGCATACAGAACTTGAATCGTTAATGGCGTCAACAAAGTTTAAGCTCGGCTGTAAGCAACCAAGCGATATGTGCTTAAGTTGATACTATTAACTCTTCGTTTTCTATCGAATCTAACATAAAGAATATTTTAGATAATGAATTTAAAGATTAATCCTACATGCGGTAATGCGAGTTACAGTAAATTGACTGTAGGGTCTTCTTTTGTTCGTGTAGTCTTAGTGTTACTCGTCCTTGTGGTGGTGCTTCACTATACCCATTCCTAAGCTCTGAGCCGGCTAACTCTCTAACTTATCTGCCCCGCCTCAGGGCGATAGACCAGGCAGATAGAAATGAAAATAATGATTATATTGTGCGTTTTTCTTAAGCCCTGACAATATTTTTAGGAGTTATAGTGAATACATTTAAAGATAAACATCAATGGATAGCAAAAGCATATCCTTGGATTATTTGGACCATAGCAGCGAGCTTTTTCTTCTATAAATATTTAATTCAGGTTTCTCCCAGCGTGATGACTGATGATCTGATGAAGGCGTTTCAGGTTCATGGGGCTGGCTTGGGTAATTTATCTGCATTTTATTTTTACGCGTATCTAGTGATGCAAATTCCAGTGGGGTTGATGTTAGATAGATACAGCCCTCGCTTATTAACAACAACAGCCATTTTTGTTTGCAGTATCAGCACTTATATTTTTTCTCAAACAGATACGTTCTGGGTGGCTTGTGCAAGCCGTGCGTTAATGGGAGCAGGAGCAGCATTTGCCGCAGTATCTTGCTTTAAATTAGCAGCGGTATGGTTTAGCCCTAAACGTTTTGCATTAGTTTCGGGAATGTTCATGACTGCAGCGATGCTAGGTGCTGTTGGCGGACAAGTGCCTTTATCGATCCTTGTTCAAAATCAAGGCTGGCGTAATGCGCTTGAAATTGTCAGTGTCATGGGGATTGTTCTGGGTGTGATTTACTTCTTGGTACTCAGAGATAAACCAACAAAATCAGTACATCCTCATCATAATAAGGAAAAAGCCACTCATTTGCTAAAACATATTGTGACTAATAAACAAGCATGGGCACTTTCTTTATACAGTGGGTTAGCCTTTGCTCCTGTCTCAGTATTCGGCGGATTGTGGGGAGTACCATTTTTAGAGAAGGCTTATCAGCTTTCGCGTACAGATGCGGCACTTGCAGTATCCTGTATTTTTATTGGTTTCGCTGCTGGCGCACCTTTTTGGGGATGGTTTTCTGACTATATTAAACGTAGAAAACCCGTTCTATTTATAGGTACATTTTCCGCTTTAATCTGTTTGTTAATAGTACTCTACAGCCCAAGTCAAGTTTTGTTCACCTTGATGGTTTTACTTTTTATCTTTGGCTTTGGTGCTAGTGGCTTTTTCACCAGTTTTGCCATGATTCGCGAATTGTTTCCCCTAGTTCTAGTGGCTACAGTTCTGGGCATTATGAATACTTTTAATGCTGTATTTGAAGCATTATTTGAACCGGTAGTGGGAGCCATACTGGACTGGACTTGGGGAGGGGAGATACTCAATGGAATGCATCAATTTTCTATTAAAGGATACTACTTATCGTTATCTCTATTGCCCCTTTCTTTGATTTTATCCTTGATTATGTTAACAGTGATTAAAGAAACGCATTGTCGGGTGATAGACGAGAATTGATGTAAGTGTTCACGCTGCATCCTCGAGCCATATTTTTGAACGAAAAACGCACTGAGAAAATACGGCATACATCAGCGAGGTAGGTTGGGTTGTACTTTGTTTAACCCAACCTTGTTAGATACTATTCATATAGCACGAAAAATTCCCTCCCCTGCGCGAGAAACTCTTATCCAATAGTCAATCGCGTGGGAGGGGTAGTGAGAGGGCCTTCGAAAGGTGAACGATATTTTGTTTGGCTACCCCTCTATAATCCCTCAATAAAAAGGCTCAATTTTTCATTAATTGGCATGGCATGATTTTTTAATGCTTTGACCAATTTTTTCTTCGCTTTTTCAGGATTTTTATGATTAAAGTAAATGCTTTGTGCAATTTCCGTGAGAAAACATTCAGGCTCTAAACCGTTGGCTTTATCAATAAATTGCTCTGCCTTAACAAGATCTTCCTTTAAGACATGCACTAAAGCTAAGCCACCCCAGGCGTCAGCTAATTCATCAGCCAGTACAGCTGCATTTTCATAAGTTTTCTGAGCTTCATTAATATGGTCATTAAGTAGTTGGCACCAGGCTAGAGAGATATAGCAATCATAAAATTCAGGATAAATTTCTATGGCCTTACGCAAGATACTTTCTGCGGAGTTAAACTCTCCTTGGGCCATATAAGTGGTGCCTAATGCAAACCACAGTCTGCTGTCTTGCGGACTAATTTGTAATAAGGTTTCAATTTCTTCAATAGATGTTTCTTGTGTCATGAGTCTAATCATAATATTGACTAGCTTGGCATCGTAATTATCAACGCTTAATTCTAGAGCACGAATGCTTGTTTCTTTTGCGAGGGTTTCTTCTTGGAGATCAAAGTAAAGAAGGGAAAGAAAACCTAGGGCTTCTGCATCATTAGGATTCAGTTCCAGTATATTTTCAACCAAACTAATGGCTTCATCCATTGAGTCTTGCCTATGTAGAATACGAGCCATTAACAGATCTGCTTCCGGATGATGATCGCCATCAAGAAGTGGGGCCAATACCTCCCATGCCTTTTCTAAGTCCTGATTTATGAAATAAATACAACCCAAGTTATAGCGAAGAGCCGGGGTGTCCATATATTTTAATGCTTCAACGAAGCAATTCTCAGCTTGCGGTAATTGGCCTTGGCTTAAGTAGAGTAAACCTTGATGGCCTAAACAAGCATCATGATCAATTGCTTTAGCTTTATCCAGGTAGCTTTGAGCTAATTCCAGGTTATCGTGCTCGAGATAAAGAGAACTTATCTCTACCAATAAAGAGAGGTTGTTTTCATCTTGTTTTAGAAAAGAAAGATAACGTTCTAAAGTATCTGGCATTTGTTGGGTATGCATTATAGCCTGTCCTTGTAATTAATAATGAAGTAAGACCACGCGCGGATAGTATAGTATTCTTGAGTTTGAAAAGACATTTCCTTGGTGGACTGCATATGCGTATTAATACATCGTGGTAAAATTCAAAACATGAATAATATCAGGTCTATTTAAAAAAGCCCAATTTCTTTTGGATAGCATTTCAACCAGAGGGCTTTACCTGTTTTAAACGCTATATTCAAAAGAGTAAGAGAAAGATCAAATCACCGATAACCGAGCTTTTCTTCATTACGATTTATTTCCTGGACGCTTGCCGTTGCTCATGTAGAAATATTATTTAACACACCAAATTTTTTTCGGCAAAAAGCCATTATCACTTCTGACATACTGATTGTAATTTATTGTACATCGGGTGGTTTTAGCAGCTAATGGTTGGGTTAATTTGATGCCTGTTTGATGATATTCACATACGATAAAAATTTTTTCCTTGGAAGAGAATCGCCATTTAGCCATTTTTTTAGTAATGGAATAGGGTTTTAAACTGGCTCCTTCTTTGGGATGTCCCGAATAAAAAGAGATACCACTTAAAAAATTGTTGGGAATATCAGAAATAGTTTCCCAATTATTAGGTGCAATATTGATATGCTCTATTCTATTTATTTGTTTAGGGCAATTAGGTGTATAATTTTTGGCTTGTAGCCCAGTGGAGCTATATGTAAGACATAAGCCAACTACTAATTTCCAATAGTTCATTGAGTTCCTTATAAAGCGCTTGACTTTAATTAATCAGGTGGTTGTCAATCCTGAGCACTATAAAGGTTTGGCGTCAATGAGCAACCTAATAAAGAAAGCCTTTGTTGTGCTCAGAATAATAAAGATGGCAGTAATTATAATGGTTCTTATATTGTTAAAAAATATTTATTATTACTAGACTCCAATAAAAAAATAATGTACCTTAATTTTGTAATTTTTATAGGTTGTTTTTAACAATTTAAATGCCCATTAAGCTAATATAAAAAAGTTAATTTGAAGTTTTTAAATTTGTGTTATTGAGACGAGAAAAATCACTTTCCGTCTTTTTTATTTCAAATATCCTATATAAGTTTAGTGGTAATAATAAAGAATGCAGGATAAAAATTGGGTATAAATTGCTACCCACTGCATAAAAAATAAATGCCACGTTGCTGCTTGCGGCAATGAGACGTAATGTCAAAATCCTTTTGACATAAAAAGTCGCAAAAACCAATGAAGCAGCGATATAGCCTACTATATCAATCATCGCTTCCATTTTTAACTCCATTTAAAAATCCTCATATTAAACATAGCACTTAGTCTGCCGGGGTCGCAAGTGCCTTTCAGGTAGTCGCATCCAACGAATAGTGCTCTTTTTTGATTGAGAACTTTCTTGGTTTGCTATTTTTAGTTTGCAATTGAACTATTTAATCGATTATAGTCTTGGGCACTAGAATAGGTGAACTGGACTAAATGGATTTATGGCAATGATACGAAAATGTTTTTATAGCGTTTTGGCTTTTGAGGTAATACTTGCTAGTATAACAATTGGTGCACAAGATGCAGCGGCACAAACCATATTTGGTCTTGGCATGGCGCAGCAATTTACCCAAAAAGCTAATAGCAATTTTTATATTCAGGCAGGTAGTTTTACAAACAAATCTAGAGCAATTCAATATCAATATTTTTTACAATCAAAAACCACATACCCCATAAAAATAGTAAAAAATAATAATTTTTATAGGGTGATTATAGGTCCAATTCATCGATCTTCAGAAGTAAGACGAGTCGGTAGGTTAATGTCTTCTTCAATGAAAACAAAGCCTATTACTATTAGTGCGCGTCAAAAGCCGGTTTCACAGAAAACAAAACAGAACCATATTGAGCAACAATCCAAGACTTCTGTTGTTACTAGAGTCACTCCAGTTTTAATTCCTGCGCATAATACGGCAAACTGGTTTGTTTCAGTGGGGGGAGGGGCACAATTTCCTCAATTTAACTCCAATATGGTCGTTAATAATAATTCAGACTTCCCACCACCTTTTGACGTAGATATCTATTCAACTAGTAATACGAGCCAAGGAATTATTGGTGTGACAGCGGGGCGTCGTTGGGAACGAGATAGTCAGTGGTTTCCATCTTATTCTCTAGGCGTGCTTTATCAGTACTTTTTTGAGACCAATGCTGGTGGTACGGTGATGCAATATTCTCTTCCAGAGTTCACCAACTATACTTACAATTTGAATTTATCATCAAATGTTGTAATGGCATCAGCGAAGTTAAATCTTTTTGACTACGCACAAAAGTTGTCTCCTTTCGTTAATGGTGGTATTGGCGGGGCCTTTAATAAGGCTAGCGGGTACAGCGAAGCGGCTTTACCTGGAGTGACGCCTAGGATAACCCCCGGGTTTACTGACAATACAACTAATCAGTTTGCATACATGGTTGGGGCTGGTCTTGATTACAAAATTAAACCGCAATTGATTGTTTCAGTTGGATATAACTATGTCAACTTGGGCCATTTCTCTTCGGGTCTGGGTATGCAGACTTGGTCTGGTCAATCATTGAATTTAGGAACTTATCAGTCCAATGATGTATTTGCTAGCGTCAGTTATCTATTTGAAAAATAGCCATTAAAGGATTAATGTATAATGACTAATATAAAATCGTGTTCTTTTCTTGCTCTATTTTTGTTGTCTTCACAAGCTATTTCAGGAGCCAATCCAATTTCTTGGCAGTTGAACCAAAATTTTGGTGATGCCGTACCTGTTGGCCGTACATCAAGCATTACATATACCCTGACGAATCAATTACCTTTCCCCTTAGTGAAGCCTCTTCTTATCAAGAAAAATGCCAGTCCTCAGAGCGAGTTCAGCTATGTCGATAATTGCTCAGGAGTTCGCCTGCAATCGAAAAAAAGCTGTACTGTGCAAGTTAATCTTAA
The DNA here is from genome assembly GCF_000953135.1 of Legionella fallonii LLAP-10. Classification (NCBI taxonomy): domain Bacteria; kingdom Pseudomonadati; phylum Pseudomonadota; class Gammaproteobacteria; order Legionellales; family Legionellaceae; genus Legionella; species Legionella fallonii. Next base: position 863,301 of record NZ_LN614827.1, read on the forward strand.
TCCGCTAGTTAATGGGACTAAATCGATGCAATTAACGATTGCAGGATACGATAATAATCAAGTCCCTTTACCTCAAATAACAACAGAGGCTACAGGACAAATTCAGTCAGGGGTTCAGGGGAGAACAACTCAATCCTTACCTAGCACTTTACAGGCAGGCGTGAGTGCAAGCTATAGCTTTGTATTCACGAATGAGGGCAAGACAACAGCGAGCAATTTATCAGTTTCCGTATCCCAAACTGTTGGAACAGCGAATATTACCTACAATAATTGTACTAACTCTTTAAATAGTGGCAGTTCATGTACTGTCAGTGGGGTATATATTTCAAATTCTACCTCTCCTAGTGTGCAAAATGTATCCGCACAATTGACCTTTAGTGGAGCATCTGGAAGTCCTGCTACAGCATCTACGAGTACCATAATAACTGCGCCTCCTGGTGATATAGTGGGATCTTTAGTCAGTCCTAATTATCTTCCTCCGCTGATAGTGCAAGGGACTACTCATAACGTACAGTTTTTATTCACCAACGTCACTTCAGGATCTATTAATCTAGGTTCAAACAGTGTGACCTGTACGGACAGTAATGGTCATGATTGCTCAGCACAAATATCTTTCATTGCTAGCAATAATAGCTGTAATATTCCCTCCCTTCCGACCACCGGGGCATGTCAAATATCCGGGACATTTACAGCACCAGCAGCAACGACTCCTGCAATGACTTATAATATTCAAGCTCAGTTAAGTTTTACCGGTACAGGAACTCCCGCAACAGTGGTTACTTCCGGTTCTGTCGTGGCTTCGCTTCCAACGACGCGTACTGTTACTTTGATAAACCAATGTAATTTTCCAGTATGGTTCTCTTTGAATGGTTCCTCTGTGAGTAATCAGACGTGTGCTGCAGGTTGTCCTTCTGGAACCAGCTGTAATGCAAGTACTGGCGAGTGCTACTGGAATAATTACGGCCCCAATTCAGGAACTTACCAATTAGCATCGGGTGGTGGAACAACAACTGTTACCATTCCTACTCCATCTTTTAGCTCGAACGGGATTCAATGGAGTGGCAACATTTCTGCCAGTACCTTGTGTAATCCAAGTTCTCCAAGTGGTGCATGTGGGCAAGCCAGTTGTGGAAATAGTAATGGAAGTACCGCTTGCTCCCCTGGAATTGGCTTTACTCAACCGGCTACGCAGGCTGAGATTACCATGAATTTAAATACCGATGACAGCTATGATGTTGAGGTAATTAATGGGTTCCATATCCCCATTTCCATGGCACCTATGTATTATTCTGGTATACCTGCGACAGCAAATAATTACACCTGTGGTATTCCAGGAGGGTACAATGGCGGAGTTACCACTAATGGGTTTGGTTCATGTAATTGGGACAATGCTATACCTCCATCAACAAAAAATGGTTATTATTGGGTAACTGGTGGTGGCAGTAGTTGTAATATTAATACGACAACTACTCAGTGTCCTGCTGGACAACTCTGTGGTTTAAACAGTAGTTTTAACCAAACTTGCGGTAATTTCCTAGGATACTGGTCAGCAGATCAAGTCTGCTCTCAAAGTAATCTTTCTTCTACCGTAAGCAATTATTTCCTATGCAAGCAGGCCTTACCTGGGAATTTTCCAACAGGAGCAACTCTCTATAGCTTAATGGCATGTTCTGTCCCCACAGGAAGCACCAATCCAACCTATAACTCATGTTATTTATCATATCCTAATTATACTGCTGAGCAGATTCAAACCTGTTGCGGTTGTGTTGATTGGTGGAATAGTTCCGAAACTGGTGGTGTGGCCATAGGGGCCAATTCAACGGCAGCGAGTTGTATGTCTCAAACTGATCCTCAATGGAATCAATACGTACAACCTATGATTCAATGGATGAAAGCGACCTGTCCTTCAGCGTACACCTATCCTTTTGATGATAAAACAAGTGGTTTTAGTTGTACTAATAATCTTCCAAGTCAACCGAACTCCACTGGATATCTCATTACTTTTTGTGAGGGAAATTCAGGATTACCTGCAGGGATAACGGAGGGGCGTTAGATCGAGGAGAAATTATAAATGTAGCCTCGATCGGCGCAGCGTAATCCTCGTACATCCTTCACCACAGCGAGTTTGGCAAGAGAGACGGATCACCGGCGAAAGCCGGTATCTATAATGCTTTTCAACATTTTATGGATGCCGACTTTCGTCGGCAATTCGAATAAGGCGGGAAATTTCATTGTCGATATGGTGTTCGTGAGTGAGCATCTGCTATGTTTAATAATAGTTGTTTTAGAACGGGTGCCGGCGCGGTATCGTGGATCATGTGGTACCTCGAGGTCAAGGCAGAGCTTTTTTGGAGCAATTAATTCATAAGCATCAACGTTCATTCCATGGCCTGCATGCGATCAGAGAAATAGAAAACATTAATAGCAATTATAATTACGACGATTTGTTGGTCGCTGTTAATATTTGGGGCAATAAAGCACTGGCAATTGATCCTATAAGTCTTGGGCTAATAAGGAAATTAGTGCGCGCCCAATCTACCAAATATGCAAATAACGACAAGTATGCTGAAGATAGTGTATAGGTGTGTTTGGCAAGTTATACCTCAATAGAGATTGTTGTTTGAAGATTGAACCAAATTTTCTTCGATAAAGCTAAATGAAATTAAAATTACCTATTATCCCGATCTCTATGATTATATCCTGATTTTTTAATATCCCATTCTCTAACGAATACATGATCTTAAAAAGCATTCATTTTGAATAAACTATAATTTAATTGTCTATAATTTAGTCATAATGTTAATGCATTGGAGATTCTTTATGCCAACACCTCTTTTCCCTCCTGATAATCAGCTCGTACAAATAGAACAAGGAAGGGTGGGTAACTGCTATCTATTAGCAGGTCTAGATTGCGTTCTTAATAAAATGCAAGGAGGAAGAGCCCTAGCGAAACAGCGTTTTGTTGAATATCCCGATGGCTCCGTGCGTGTACAAATCCCTCGTAACCCACATTCTCCTCATCTTAATCCTGCTGTAATTGGTTCAAAATATGTTTTGGATCAAAGTGATCCCAATTTTGATTACTGGCATATTCCCAAATCAGAAATAGATCGCATGGATGCTCCGGGTAATGGAGCAAAAAGTAATTGCCTTGCGGTAAAAATTATGGAACGTCTTAGTTCATATTACTATGTTAAGCCCCCCAAAATTGCGGGAATTGGGGAAAGCCTAATAGCCCATAATCATCAAGGGCATGGTGAGCGCTATATGGGAACGGCAACCGATTTCGTCGCCAATTTAATGGGTGTTCATGTAGATCAACTATTTGGACGACTATACGATAGACAAATGAATTTCGATGATAAAGTGAACAAGTTAATTCGTTTAAGAGAAATGAATCCTTATGCTCCTGTTTATTTAGAATTGAATTGGGGGCAGCCTGATGCTTTTGGCAAAATACATGGTCGTCATGCCGTACGAGTTGAAAAAATAGTACCAGATGGACGAGGAAGCTATAATGTGCATGTAGTTAATCCGTGGAATAATACCCGATTAGAAACCCAAGTATTCAATATCGCCGATTTAAAAGTTAGAGATGCATGGTTTAGCCATTATAGTCCAAGCAGTCAACATTCCGCATTAACTGAAACTCTATTGGCTTGTAGTAGTACTCAAATAGGAAAGCATGTTTATGCTAATCCTGATTTAATGAAAACATTGCTAACTTTTCAAGATAAAGCACCGCACTTAGCCAATAATCCGAAAATAATCGAATTACTTGTTAATACTCATAAAAATAATCCCAAACTACTACCTGTTATAGATAAATTGCTTAGTGATCCAACTCAGGCTGCACGTTTAGCGACTAACATACAATATAGCAACCAGCGAGAAGATCTCTTAGTGCGCGGTATTGTCAATCAACTCGTCTATCATCCTGATCAAAGTTTGCTTAGTTCTTTACCCATAAGATTAACTGGTCCTATTCTTCGAGATATGGCCGTGGATGCAAAATATCGAAAAGACCTTCCATTGGAACAGTATTTTTCTTCTCATCATTTCGTTAGACGAATATTGGATGGTGCTATTGAGCAAAAAGCATCATCAGATCCAATGATGGGGGGAGATAAGGCTTTAGCACGAACTTCTATAGAGCATGAATTAGTTAATTACTATTTATCAGGCAACAAAAATTATGTTACTGAGCCTAATCTCAGAGCCTTTATTGATGCGGGTGTTATTGATATTAGGACTTTACCACAAGTTTTATCTCAGCCAACTATGCTTTCTAAATCACTTCATTATTTTTTAAATACGAGGGATCCAATCCCCGTTGGGTTGACTGATTTTTTTAGTAAAGTAACTCCAACACAAATAGATGCAGGTTTTGCTAATGATTTTTTTACAAAAGCTCGTTGTTCTGATGTGAAGCGGCTGTGTGAAGACTTATATAAATTAAGTGCCACTAATCCTGCTTTAGCCAAGCATTTATTGACTGTAGGACGTCAAAAAGTAGATGGATTTTATCCGGGAGCATTTGAACGATTTGCCCAAAATGCAAGTGCAGTCAGTTCGCCAGATTTATCAAATTGGCTGGATGTGGATGGTAATAAGCAAGCAAAAATTGATGCGCAAATATTAATTTCTAATAATGTGAGGCAAATTAATTCGATACCAGTGGTTTACCCTGATCCAACGAATGTTGATGCGATTAATCAGCATTCCAAAAGACTACGCACTCTGCTTGAGGACTTAGCAAAAAATCCTGAATTAGAAAGGGCTAAAAGAGTACTGGGAATGCCCACTAATCCTCCAGAAATCCAGCAGGCATTGGATGCTAAAATGAGGGAAGTATCAACAATAGAACTACGGCATTTACAACAAATTAAACAGCAGTCGGCACAAAAAATTATTGACAATCATGTGCAAAAAATAAAGGATTTTCCAGTCAATCTAGGTGGATTAAACACTCAGCAGCTTGAACAGCGCGCTGTTGATTTACGCTCCATATTAAATGAGGATTCCTACATACTTGCTAAGAAAGCGTTAGGTCTGAAAAGTGATCCTCCTGAAATTACGGGCGTTTTTGTTGCTAAAGCTCAAATAATAGATGCTGCTATAGAGGAGCATTTAAAACACGATAAAGTTCAAGTTAAAGACACAATACTAGGGGAGGTTAATATACTTATCGGTCGAGTCAAAGGGAAAGGGGCGGATGCAATTGCTAGAGTTATTGAGCAAGTTAAAGAGGAATATAATAATGATCCCTATCACGATGGATTATTGAGTGCCAAAGAAAAGGAAGAACTATTTCGAGATATAGCCAATATCGGTGCTAGAATGGGCGCTTTACCCCAAGCTAAACTTGAACAGCTTAAACAAATCGATCTTCAGCGGCTTAAAGCTCCCGATCAACTAACTCCTGACGTGAGACAGCTAGTAAAGGATCTTCTTAGGGCTCCAATTCTGATTGTAACTCCAATTCCAATTATAACCCCAATTCCAATTCCTGTTACACAAGATAAAATAGCAAAGTGTAAAAGAGAGATTGAGGCAATAACTGTAAGTTATCCGGATCATTCAATCAGTGGAGTAAGGGAACATAGAAATGCTCTTCTGAGGGAAATAAAAAATATAAGAGAAAAGCCTGAGTATGCTGATGTAAGTAATCAAGATGCTGTTTTATGGGCACAAAAAGCAAAAGTAGATAAGATTAAGGCTGAATCAGATGCACTTCTAATCGCCGCATATGAAAAGCAGTTCAATGATTTTCCTATAAAATTTAAGGAAACAACACTTTCAGGAGCAGGGACGGAAGCAAGAGCGATGCATCAAGAATTGCGCATTGCCTATAAGCAGGCAAGAAGAGATTTAGGTTGTATAGATAATTTAAGTATATCTAAAACTCTACCTACAGTAATAGAGAATGCCTTTAAAGCAGCTGGAGAGCGAATAGATAAAGCAGTACATGACTATAAAAATGATTTAAGTCAAAAAGGACATAAACATCATAACTTTAAAGCAAAATTAGTACACGTCAAGAATGGACTTGAAATTTTTGATCATCATTTAGAAGAAATAGAAAAAATGGTAGATCGCTTGAAAGCATCTCCGTCCAAGCAACATAAATATGGTCATGCAGAAGAGCTTCGTAACTCTTTAGTCGAGGCAAGAAATACTTTCTTAACTAAAAATAAAGATATGAACGAGTTCTGCGAGAAATGCACCAATGCAATAGCCAAGGCTAAGCCGCATCTAGAACAACATGAGGCGTCCAATACTGGTATTAAGGCGCTTGATGCCATCATCGATTTCTTTAAAGCAAAACTTACGAAGACAAAATCAGCAGAAGTGGTGGAGGAAGTATCTTATGAGGTTGGACGTCTAAGTGGGGGATAAGCAAAAGCCAATTAAGTTGACTCAAAAGGAGTTATTATGAAAACTATCAGTAAGGAAGAGCTGTCTAATATTACTCCGGATCATGCAATAGATTTGCTTATAAAGGGAAATCAGCGGTTTATACAAAATTTGCGATTTAATCGCAACCTATTACAACAAGTGAATGAAACTGCTGATAATCAATATCCCTTTGCCGCTATTTTAAGTTGTATTGATTCTAGAACTCCTGCCGAATTAATATTTGATCAGGGACTGGGCGATGTTTTTAGTATTCGTATTGCTGGTAATATTGTAAATAGTGACATTATCGGTAGTTTAGAGTTTGCCTGTAAAATTGCTGGTTCTAAATTAATAGTGGTTCTTGGGCATACGAATTGTGGGGCCATAAAAGGAGCTTGTGATAAGGAGCAGTTAGGGCATTTAACACAGTTGCTGCGTAAAATTGAACCAGCAATTGAACAGGAAACTTCTTTTAAAAAAGATAGAAATGGGAAAAACTTACCCTATGTGAATGAAGTTGCTAAAATTAATGTTACGGAAAGTATACAGATGATTTTGAATGAAAGCAGTATTATAAGAGATCTCATTGCTCAAAACAGTATTAAAATCATCGGTGGCTTATACGATGTTGTTTCTGGGGAAGTTTCCTTTTTTTATTGATGAATGTTTGAGGCTGATCGGCTCGAGTAATTGTCGAGAATCCTTTAACCCATGCGCTGCCTTAAGCTTTTGTGCCCATAATCAGGGATTTCAGTACACTGAGCTAAGGCATTCCCGTATTATGCTGCGCTAATACGGACTACGATTTTTCCTTCCTTTTCTTAAGGGAGTGCCATTAGGCTAATAGTTAGTAGAATCATTACTTCAAGGAGAGTGATTCCCCTAGGGTATTTGATGGCTGTGTCTCTATAGCCATGCTTCTGGACCAATAAAAAAATTGTTGCTTTGTTTCTTTAAAATTTATTGCATTAGCAAAATTAGTGCACATTTGCTCTATCACTGCGTTCTTTTTAGATTCCTCTAAATTTTTAAGCAGATAAGAGAAGTCCTTCTCAAAATCAATAAAGGCTGCGGTTTGGCTGCGGCCATCACGCTGAGCATCTAAATAAGATTGCTGCATAAATGTTGTTTCGTGTTCCACTTGTCGTAATATAGTCGTTGCTTGAGTTGTATCCTTCGCACTCACTGCTTTATCATAAGCATCAATCAAGCTATAAACGAAAGCAAAAGATACTTTCATGGATATTTCTATAAACACACCAATAGCATTACTGAGTTGTTTTTCATAAATTTCTACAAAAATAGGGTCTTCGGCATGATTTATAAGCTCTTGTAACTTTTCTGCGGCTGAAGCTAATACGTCCTTAGCGTTTTTAATATTTGAAGCGTCTAAGGAAATTTTTATGTCAGTAAAATCTTTATATAGATCTTTAATTAATTTATCGAACATTATTTTCAACTATTAATAAAAAAGGGCATTAATATATCACTCTATTAATTAAACACACAAGATTGTATGAGTAGTAGATTTCATTAGCAATCACGAAAATAATGCACGTTTTATTCCTTCAAGACTTTTTCCACCTCTAAAATGTGTACTGGCTTAGCTAATAGTTTTTGTAATTGATGCGGTGTGGGTATTGTGACATCAAGTAAAGGTTCAATGACGGTATTAAACTTAGAGGGATCTGCCGTTGCAGCGATAATCCACGGTTCTGCAGATAGTTTTTGCCGTACAAAACAGCCTGTTGCCGTATGAGGACAAATGATTTTTTGGTGCTGGGTATAAACAGCTTTTATTGTATTTTGAATTTCTTCATCACTGACACTAAATGCATTGACATTGCTCTTAAATAAGGCAAAGGTAGGGTATAAAGTTTGAAGGCGTTCAAAATTACTAGGGTTTCCTACATCCATGGCATTTGCCAAGGTACTGATACTGGGACGGGGTTCATAGAGACCTGAGTGTAAAAAATCTGGGATTACTTGGTTGGCATTGGTTGCCAACACGATTTCTCTGATAGGAAATCCCATCAATATAGGAGAGTTCTTCAATGACAAAAGCAGAGCGAACTTTATTGGGATTCGCGGTGTAGATCCCATCGACATCGGTCCATATGGTTAAGCTATTTGCTTTAAATAATTTTGCAAAAATGGCCGCAGAAAAATCACTTCCGTTGCGGCCTAATATTGTGCGCTTTCCATCCAAGGTTGAAGCAATAAATCCGGTGATAATAATTTGGTCGAATGTTTTATCTTTAAGAAACTCATCTAATGCGGTCTGAGTTTTTTGCCAATCAATACAGACAGTGCCATTTTTCTCAAATAGAAACAAAACTTTTGAAGCATCTAAAAAAAGTGTTTGACGAAACTGTCCCAGATAAGCCGATAGTATTTTAGTTGACTATAATTCGCCGTAGCTCAGAATAATATCCTGAATTTCTTTAGAATAGGAATTGGTTAACTGCACTGCATGCAAAATGTCCTTTATTTCATTACAATCTTTTTCAAGAGAACGTATAAGATTCATAGAGTGATGCTCTAATCTTAAGGCTTTAATAAGATCTTGGTGAGACAAATAAAGATCTTCCAAAAGAGGGCGATATGATGATTTACTTTTGGCCGAGTCCAGTAAGGTTTGCAGGATTGACGTGGTGCCTTGAGTTGCTGAAAAATGACCCATAGACGTCAAGCTAAGAGCGAAGTATCATTCTAAGGCTCTCTCCTCCGGGCGAGGGAGGAATTTACCTCATTATTAGAAGCTTCCTAGGCTTAAGTAGTCCGCTATCATTAGCCAATGAAATTTCTTTTAACAAGTAACTCTATAACACTCTGCATTGCTTGATGAGGTGTTAATATCTCCGTATTTATATGTAAATCAGGAGCTAATGGCGCTTCATAGGGGCTACTTATCCCCGTAAACTCCGTAATTTCACCGAGGCGTGCTTTTTTGTACAATCCTTTAACATCTCGCTGTTCCACTACAGCAAGTGGCGCATCGACAAATAGTTCCAGAAATTGTTCCTGACCAATGTATTTTCTGGCCCTATCTCGCTCCTCCTGGAATGGAGAAATAAATGAAACTAGAGTAATCAACCCTGCATCCACCATGAGTTTAGCAATTTCTATAACACGGCGAATATTTTCTGCTCGTCCAGAGACAGAAAAATCAAGGTCTCTGTTCAGCCCATGGCGAATAAGGTCGCCGTCCAAGAGCATACTGTGTTTTCTTTTGAGATTAAGCTCATATTCCACCAGATTGGCAATAGTCGATTTACCCGATCCGGAAAGCCCCGTGAACCAAAGAACGACAGGTTTTTGTCCTTTAATGGCAGCCCTATGATTTTTATTGACTGAAAAAGCTTGGCCTGGCGATTGAGATAAATATCTTAATTGTGAATGGATAAAACCTGCGGCAACCGTTGCATGAGTTAAGCGATCAATTAAGATAAAGCTACCTAATTCTTTATTTGTTTTATAGGAAGAATAGGCAATGGATCGTTCGAGAAATAAATCGCAATCGCCAATGTCATTTAAACGAAAATCATTGGTAGCCAAATGACTCAATGTATGCATATCAATACAATGTTTGGGTTTGCCTAGAGTACACAAGGTAGTCATCGTATTACTTTTAAATAAATACTGGCGGCTGGCAACCATAGGGGTTTCACTCATCCATAGTAAGCTTACAGCAAACTGATCTGCTACCTCACATGGTTTTTCTGCACTACAAAGCATATCACCACGAGATATATCCAGTTCATCGCTCACTGTAATAGTAATGGATTGACCTGCTTGCGCTTGTTGTAAATCACCGTCATAACTAACAATACGAGATACGGTAGTCTGTTGGTTTCCTGGTAGTATTTTAATGGTATCTCCGGGCTTAATCGTGCCGGAGATGACACGACCGGTAATGCCACGAAAATCAAGATGCGGACGGTTTACCCACTGTACTGCCATACGAAAAGGTTCTAGTCTCCGTGAGGATTCAACCGGAATTTCTTCTAGGTACTGCAGTAAGCTAGGTCCCTGATACCAAGGCATATGGCTGGACTGTTTAACTACATTATCCTCTTTCAATGCTGAAATAGGAATGCTATATACTTGTTGAATACCTAATGACTGAGCAAATTGTTGATATTCAGTTTTAATACGTTCATATACGTTTTGGTCATATTGAACTAAATCCATTTTATTGACGGCTAGAATGAGATGTTGCACACCGAGCATGTTTACAATGAAACTATGCCGTCGTGTTTGAGTCAACACGCCTTTACGCGCATCAATAATGATTACTGCTGCGTGTGCAGTTGATGCTCCTGTTGCCATATTACGCGTGTATTGCTCATGTCCTGGTGTATCTGCGACTATGAATTTGCGTTTAGCTGTTGTGAAATAACGATAGGCAACATCAATGGTAATTCCTTGCTCACGCTCCGCGATTAAACCATCTACCAATAGGGCTAAATCCAATTCTTCATTGGTAGTACCGAATTTTTTGCTGTCCTTTGTTAATGCACAAAGCTGATCGTCGTAAATGAGCTGAGACTCGTAGAGAAGACGTCCGATTAACGTTGATTTGCCATCATCTACAGAGCCGCAGGTGATAAACCGTAATAAATCTTTTTGATCATGCATATTAAGATAAGATGTAAAATCTGTCTTGGCCAAATCATCTTTGTACATCAAAAATATCCTTCTTGTTTTTTCTTTTCCATAGATCCCGCACTATCGTGATCAATCATACGTCCTTGTCGCTCTGAATAATTACTGAGTAAAATTTCTTGTATAATTTCTGGCACAGTTTGGGCGCTGGATGCAATTGCTGCAGTTAAGGGGTAACAACCAAGAGTACGAAATCTTACTTGCCGCATCTGTGGTTCTTCCCCTAATTCCATAGGAAGTCGCTCATCATCTACCATAAGTAATAAACCATTACGTTCTACCACGGGGCGTTGAGCGGCATAATAAAGAGGAACAATATCTATTTTTTCTCGATGAATGTATTGCCAAATATCCAATTCAGTCCAATTGGATAAGGGGAATACACGTAAACTTTCATCCGGATTTTTGCGGGTATTATATAAACTCCATAATTCGGGCCTCTGATTTTTGGGATCCCAGCGATGATTTTTAAGGCGTAAAGAAAAAATACGTTCTTTGGCTCGAGATTTTTCCTCATCTCGCCGTGCTCCACCAAAGACTGCATCGAATTTGTATTTATCCAGAGCTTGTTTTAAGGCGGCTGTTTTCATCACATCAGTATAATGTGCTGAGCCATGATTGAAAGGATTAACTCCCTTGGTAATACCTTCCTCATTGGTGTAGGTAATCAGTTCTAAATCCAACTGGCGCATACGACGATCGCGAAAAGCAATCATCTCCCGAAATTTCCAAGTAGTATCCACATGTAACAAAGGAAATGGTGGCTTAGCAGGGTAAAATGCCTTAAGGGCCAAATGCAACATGACGGAACTGTCTTTGCCAATAGAGTAAAGCATAACGGGATTTTCTGTTTCTGCTACAACCTCCCGCATAATATGTATACTTTCTGCCTCGAGGGCATCCAGATGATTAAGGTGCATTATCTATTTCCCTCTACAATGCTTTATAATTTTTAAATATTATTGTTTAGTTTGTTCCTTTTATTGGCTTAACAGTGGCGCCAGACCAACGTATACCCAATTCACCATTACAGTATTCAAGACCTATGCGGGCAGGGGGCAATCGTAATACCTCTTTTTGTTGAACCTCAACACTTATGTCGTTTTGCGACACAGTAACTTTCATCGTACCGGATAAAGGAAGATTTTTAACATTAAGCCCTCGAATGGTGATCCACTCACTACCATTATGTTGCAATATAGAAAGCAGAGCGTCATTCATCATTCGTTGTAATAAGATAATATGCATGTGGGTATCATCAAAAGAACCATGATAGCCAAGAACCGCTGATACATGAGATGGTTCTTCCGATAAGGATAATTCATAATCGAATGCAAATGAACTCACAGTCAAATTAGTTTCGTGACGCAAAATTGCAAGGCAAAGAGCATTCTTATCTACCTTTTTTGAACCATCGGCTAAGGTGATAGCTGCATCAAGTATAAAGTTGTAGTCTTTCCATATGCCACCAATTGCTTTTGTTGCTAATACAGATTGGGCAATCGCCTGTTTTGTAATTTCTTCATAGGTGTTGTGTTCTAAGGAGCGGTCTCTAGTATGATGCAGTGCTGCGTGCTCATTATTACAATCTGCTAATAATTGGTCTAAATTTTCAAACCTATAGCCATGATGAGCTTCGTCAGCAACATCCAAGAGTCTTACCTCATTCACACAACCAAATTGCCCAAGAGCAATATAATCCATTACACGCCATGATTGCCTTTCTAAAATCCACAAAGCGCTTAATGAATTTCCACGTATATCACGTCCTGTTTTCTGGCTTTCCCCAACAACAATATATTCATTACTTGCAGCAAGACCACGGGTATAAATTGGCGATCCTGCTTGCCAAAGCACATCACCAGAAACCACATTCACTATACTTCCTGTTTCCGAATAGCAACTAATATACTGCTCTTCTTCGGTAACCCATATATTGTGCAATCCCGTAAATCCGGACAGGTTTTTTAAAGAGATCAATTCTAAAGAGGGGTAAGATAAGGTTGCTAACTGAGAACCTTTATTGAAACGATGGCACACGACAAAGAGCTGATCATTTTTTAAAAAAACAGAGTTTATATGATCGCCTATCATTGCATCTAGTGAAAGTCTATCCCATCGCACAGGACTTACACCAACTTCCTGATAGATACCAGGCTTTTCAAGGTCAATGACTGTAACAACATTCCTTCCTGTGTTGGTACAAATTACTCGTCCATCAGGAGCACATACGATTTGATGAGGTTGAGAAAGAAAAGGTTTGCTTATCTTTTTTCCTGCACTGATATAGCCAACTTCCGATTGAGCATTTTCCTGCACTGATATAGCCAACTTCCGATTGAGCATATGAAGCAACATCTATAAGAGTGCTATTATCTAGTGCTGAATGAGATAAAATAAGTTGTTCTTGATTAGGAAACCATGAAATTCCATAATACTCTCCTCTACCTATTTCTATTGGCGTAGCTTTTTTAGTAATCAAATCAACACAAAGTAAGTACTTTGGTGTAGCAACAAGAGCATACTGCATCCCTGCATTCCCTATGCTATTTAATAAAGTTTGATACTAATTTATCGATGAGATAAGGTCAATGCCAATTAGTTTTTCAATAGTAGACTTTTTTCTCTGTAACGAGTTTCCGAAGCGGTCTGGTACAGTTGCAAACGAAGTCTATTAAATCTAAACCTAATACGTCTTAGTATTCATACATAGTAACTGTAGGAATTGTTTCTTCAGCGATTGCACATGGTTCTGTAGCCTGCTTAGCACTTTGTTCATTAAAAAAAGCAAATGAATTCCTTCCACTGCTAAAGTTGGGGGATGGACTTTCACAAAACTGCTCAATCAGCTGTTGATTGTTTGTTTGCTGTGTCCAATTGTTTTCAAAACCTTGCTTAAAGCCTTCATAGCGTTGTTGTTGCTCTTCTTCTCTTGCTAATTGTTCGGCGCGGATCGCTTCCTGCCTTTGAGAAAAATATTCTGCAAATCCTTCTCTAGAAAAGGCAACTCGAGTAAATGCTTGAGTGCGCATATTAAGTCCCTCCAGATAGGTCTTTTTCTGACTTTTATATCCTGGACTCATTGATTTATCGATAATTTTTTTATATGCCTCGGGCTGTGTAGTAATAATTATTGATAAGGTTTCAAATAGTTCTTCTTTATTAAATAATCCATGTGGAACTTTATTGGGCAAACCTACAATATAAGATAAAATATTGGAGTTAGCATTATTATAGAATGAATGGCTAAAACAACATTCGGGATCAATTTTTACTGCTTGCCAAAACTCATCAAATTCAACTAACCCGTAATTAACAGGATCCATATCCAGATCCCCTAAAAAATGGGCAACAAGAAAAACAGCAGTCAGACCAACCACAGGTTTTTGTGACGCTGTAATTCTATCTTGATAGGCTAATGATGACCAATCTAGATAATTAGACACTTCTTTTGAAAGCCTATAAATCCGCTGACGATTGGTGACTTGAGAATAAGCCTCTCCTTCACAGAGCTGCATTTTAGGCTGAAATTTACCTAGTAATAGACGATAACATCGTCCGCCAGCAACTGCACTTTCTACCCAGAATTGTTTGTCGGTAAATGGAGCAATAGTTTCCCTCATTTCCTGAGCTTGATATTGATTATGGGACTTCAAAGCCTTAATGCTGGTAGAACAATACCATTTTTGAGCAGTTTCTGGATTTGGGCGATCAAAAATATTAATTACTGCCTCAAGAGAGTTTGTATCACTGTTAAAAGAATCTGGTATAAAAGAGTTTGTATTGCCATCTTCTATATCATCATTTAAGGAATAAGGTACAAAGGCTTTATTAGATTTACCCAAATAAGTGTTGAGCAATGTATCTTTCTCTTTTTCTTTCTCTTCTTCGGATTCTTCTTCAGACTCATCATCTGAACTCATAGAAACATCGTCATCAACATTCTCATCAATATCCATAGAGCCACCTTCATATTCCACATTGGAGAGGTTAGAATGATTAGGTTCTTCTACATTCGAAATTTGAGTTTCTTCTGTGCGGGATTGCTGTGTAGTTTGCTTAGGCATGGACTTATTTCCTCGTCTATTACTTCAATAGATGAATTATGAAGAGCTACTATAACAAAATAAAATCTATTTGTATATAATTTGATCACATTGGGTTGCAATGAAAATCCCTCAACTTCGCTGTTGCTGTCATCCAGAGCCTCAGGTATCGTCACAAAATTTGTAAAGTGAGGAGACAGTCATTTCTTAGATCCGTTCGACCTCAGATCGAACGATTCAGGGACCGATTGGATCAAGAGTATTTATCTGGATAAATTTGTGGCGATCTTTCGGCTCCAAAGAGCAGTGACGTATCGACTTGCTTTGTTTGAAAATCGATAATAAATCGTGGGTTAGAGCGGCTTAGATAGGTTTCTGCTACGCTTTGCAACTTGTCTGCAAAGCGTAGAAATAAGATTTAATATCCTTTTCTCAAAAAAAGAGAATTACTCTTTGGACATGAATTGGTAATCTGTATAGCCTTTAGCATCTCCTCCGTAGAAGGTTGTTTGATCAAAAGCATTGAGAGTAGCATTCACTCTAAAACGCTCTACAAGATCTGGATTGGAAATATATGCTTTGCCAAAGGCAACCAGATCGGCATAACCACTAGCAATAGCTTCTATGGCCATTTCGCGAGTATAGCCATTATTGACCATCCAAGCCCCTCTGAATTCTTTTCGCAGCGCTGGGAAATCAAAGCCGTGAAACTCTCGTGGGCCTCCTGTTGCGCCTTCTATTACGTGAATATAAGCAAGGTTTAAGCGATTAAATTCAGCTACTAGAGGAAAAAAAACAGCACTAGGAGAACTATCGAAAACCCCATTGGCTGGACTTACTGGAGAAATACGGATCGCTGTTCTATGGGCGCCAATTTCTGAGATAATAGCGTCAGCCACTTCAACGGCAAAACGTAAGCGGTTATTGATAGAGCCACCATACTGATCGGTGCGTTGATTAGAACCATCACAGAGAAATTGATGAATGAGGTAGCCATTTGCCCCATGGATTTCAACTCCATCGAAGCCTGCATTTATCGCGTTTCTTGCTGCCTTTCTGTAATCCTCGATAATCACTGAAATTTCTTCTAATTCCAATGCTCGAGGTTGGCCTACTGGGACAAAAGTTCCATTTTCGATAAAGGTACGTTGTCCTATGGGGGCTATTGCAGAAGGAGCAACAGGTAAAACACCACCTGGTTGGAGCGATGGATGTGATATTCTGCCCACATGCCAGAGCTGAGCATAAATTGCTCCACCTCGTGCATGTACCGCTTCTGTAACCAGTTTCCAGCCGACAACTTGTTCTGGAGAATAAATACCAGGTGCCCAGGCATATCCCTTGGCTGTCGGTGAAATTTGTGTTGCCTCAGAAATAATTAAACCGGCACCTGCCCGTTGAGCGTAATATTCTGCATTTAGCTTTTGAGGTACATCAGTACCATGAATGGCACGATTACGAGTTAGGGGAGCCATGACTATTCTATTTCTCAAGCTAAGCCCGCCTAAATTAAAAGGTTCAAATAACACATGAGAGTCAATATCCATTACTGTTACCCTAAAGTTTAGTGTTATTTCGGAGTATAGGAAGTTCTTTGAATGTAGTCAAAAATGATTAAAAATCATTTAGATTGCTTAGACTATTACTTTTTGGCAAGGACTATATCAATGATATGGGTATCGTGGTAAGGGAAGGTGAAAATTTTACTAAATAAACGCTTCAGTCGTTCAATTAAAAAATACTTAGGGAGCATTCTTATAGATAAGGTATTAAGAAACCAGGTACCATCAATTCCAAAGAGTGCCAATTCATCGATATTATTTAGAGTAATAGGGATGACTAAACGTTTGTGATCTATGACTTCAAATTGATGTTGTTGAAACGCTAACAGCAATTCGTCTAGATTGGCTGCCACAGTAGTATTTTTTACTATTGATTTGTAATAGTGCCCTACGACACTGCTTAATATGGAGTCTTGAGCGACAAATTCAGCTAATTGTTGCTGAGCAACTGGAAAAGAATCATAAGTAGTCGTGATCATTGAAAAATGACCATTGGCCCTTGTTAATAATTTGGCTTCGTCAAATAAAACATTGATGGGAATATAGGCATTAATAAAATGAGCAAGAACTAAATCCTGGCTATGTGGTGGTAAATATCGATTGGCTTCCGCCGCGCTACCTTCTATAGTTTTTAACGGTAAAGCTTCACTGGCACGTCTTAACATTTCGGATGATACATCAATGCCTGTAAATTCTGCTTTAGGCATCATATGATGAAGTTTTTGCAAAAAGGCACCATCGCCAACGCCAAGATCAAGAATTTTATAATGAGGTTTTATGCCCAAATAAAATTTCTTCATCTGTTCGATAGCAACAAAATGACTTTCACTAATGGCACCAAAGCGATTAGCTGTAGCATAGTTTTCAGCAATTTGATTATACATGGCCTTCAAGGACATGCAGAAGTTCCTATTTTATTCAATTTTTCAAGTATATCCCTAAATAGGTGAAATTGGCGACTGGTGTTTTAAGGAAAATTAAATTAAGACATTAATTTAGGAAAACAAAAAACCACTATGATTATTTTTCTTTCTTTTTGTTTGTTTTATGAAGTCAGTTAATTGAACATTAGACCTCTTAGGAAACTCACTGAGGGGTCTAATTGCTTCGTCGCTCAGGGCTCAAATGCGTGTACACTCCTGTTTTGCGCATCGTCTCTCTTCGCATTTCATTACCGCGGTGAGTTTCCGAAGAAGTCTATTATCTGAGCAACTTTGGTCAATTCTATTTCTTCTCGTCCATCAATTACTTATCATCTTCATGAATGGCAAGGAAATAATTGCTTTTTCCAAATAAAAAAGAGCGTGAGTATTAATAAATTTCGTGTAGAATTTCCCACAATCGAATATTGGACTTTTGATTCCGTAGCAATGCTGTGTTTTCCTATTTTCATAAGGGGCACACTTTACGGAATGAGACTTGTTGAACGACATTAACTGATGTGGATTTAAGCATGGCAAGAATATTAGTTACTGGTGCTACGGGGTTTGTAGGTCGAAATTTAGTTCCTGCTCTTGTTGGAGCTGGACATGAAGTTCGTTGTGCAGTAACGCGAAAAGTTGAGTATCTGCAAGCAGAGCAAGTGCTCGTTGATAAATTAGAACATCAAACGGATTGGAACGGCGTGCTGAGTGAAATAGATGTAGTGATTCATCTTGCTGCTCGGGTTCATATCATGAAAGAAAAATCCAAATCATCATTGGATGAATATTGCAATGTGAATAGCCTTGCAACAAAAAATTTAGCGGAACAGGCCGCTAAACTTCAGGTAAAGCGATTTATATTTTTGAGTACTATTAAGGTCAATGGCGAGTCAACTGATGAAGGACTTCCTTTTACAGAAGAGAGCATTGCCAAACCAGAAGACCCCTATGGACAGAGTAAACTAAATGCAGAGCAGTATTTGCATTCTATAAGTCAAAATAGTGATATGCAGGTCGTTATTTTAAGGACACCGTTAATTTATGGGGCAGGAGTAAAAGCTAATTTCTTAAAAATGTTGCAATTGGTGGATAAAGGATTGCCTCTACCCTTTGGGAAAATAGAGAACAAAAGAAGTTTTATTTACATAGATAATTTGGTTTCGGCAATTTGCACAGTCATTGACGCTCCTAGGGCCGCGAACCAGCTTTATTTAGTTGCTGACGATAATTCATTATCTTTAACTAATTTGCTACAAGTAATCGCTAAGGAAATGAACGTCAAACTGAGGCTTATTTCTATACCTGCTAATTTATTAATGTGGCTTTTTAAGTTATTGGGCATGAATGGCTTGCGTACTAGACTTTTAGGCTCCTTGGAAGTGAGTAGTAATAAGATAAAATCACAATTAGGATGGAATCCTCCTGTCAGTTCCAGTGAGGGCTTAGCTAGAACTGTCAAATGGTATAAATATGAATCTAATATTTAGTATTTTTTGTATTCTATTTTCTGTGGCATTAACTAAACTATTTTGTGTGTTTGCACAAAATACTAGTTTAATGGATCAGCCTAACGAGCGCTCGTTACATTTAAAACCAACCATTAGAGGCGGGGGGATCATTTTTATTGGCTTGCCTTTAATTGCATTACCCATTCTTTGTGAGTTTACTAAGACGCCTGTGAGTGAATTTTATGTACTACTAATCAGTAGTGTTTTACTTGCTGTGGTGAGTTTTTTAGATGATTTATATAATTTAGCAGTGAAATCAAAATTTCTGGTGCAATTGCTGGTGGCTTTATTAATAGTGCTATTTATGAGGCCTAACCAATTAGATTTTGTCCTCTTTTCCATTACTAATCAGTATATTATTGCTCCTTTTTTATTTATGACCGTACTTTGGGCAATCAATCACTTTAATTTTATGGATGGGCTTGATGGTTTTTGTGCTTCTCAAGCGATGTTTTTATTCGCCGCATATGCTCTATTATTTGGATTGTATGGGGCGGTAATGTATCAAGATTTTTGTTTCATTTTCATTTGTAGTTTGGTGGGCTTTTTAATTTTTAACTTTCCTCCAGCAAAATTATTTATGGGGGATGTTGGCAGCGCCACTTTAGGATTAATTATTTTTTGTATGGCCTTAATCGCACAACAAAAATATCAAGTTCCGATTTTATTTTGGCTGATGCTCAATTGTTTGTTTTTGTTTGATGCAACAGTGACTTTGCTGCGAAGAATTATAAAGAAAGAAAAGTGGGCCTCCCCCCACAGAAAACACGCTTATCAACGTTTAAGGCAGTTTGGTGTGAATGCCCGCACTATTTTGTTCGGTCAATTAGTGATTAATAGTGTTTTTTTAGTCTTAGTTTTGTTATCGCGTGCCAATATGATACATATAGGGCTGTTATTACTATTGGAGTTGGGTTTTATCTCTTTGATGTATTATTTGATTGAAAAGCTTTTTCCTATGTTTCAACAAGTGAAATCTTAAGTATATTTTAATAGAACGGACGAGCATATGACTCTTGTCTATTTCTTTATGATAGATTTTTATGAGATAATTTATCGTCTCTGCTGAGGTTTTTCCGCTGTCATTGTGAATAAGGTAAAGCAATTCATATTTAAATATTAAATTGTTTTGCTGTATTAATGTTCGTAATAACAGCATTAGCAATTTTTTCCTTGATAGAGAAAATTTTTTTGAATGATTATTTTTACAATTTAGTACAAAGGGCACGGTTTATAATTTTTGCTAACAATATTGGTTCCATAAAGTTAAATTGTATTCTATTGATTTTATTGATATATTTTTTAGGAAAATAATAATAAAGTATTTTTGGGGAACGTTTGAGTATTTACGGGTGAAATTAACATCGAAAGACAGTAGTTTTTTTTGTAAATTTAAAAGATGAATCTCCATTTTCTTAATACTCTGTTAATAATCAGCGTGTAAAATAAACATTCAAACAATAAGTTTGTTTAATTTTTGTTCATTTTGTGGCTGCTAAGAACACCATGGATGCGTTCTATGGAGAAGGAGGTGGCTGCTTTGTTAGGGAGATTAGGTCATGTTGATATTGACTCGACGTATAGGTGAAACATTAATCATCGGTGATGATGTTAATATAACGGTTCTAGGTGTAAAAGGTAACCAGGTTCGTCTTGGTATTAATGCACCCAAAGATGTATCTGTTCATCGTGAAGAAATTTATTTGCGCATACAACAAGAGAAAGAATCAGACGATTCAGAAGACACAGCTGTATAAATCGAATTTCTCGCAGATCATCCAGTTCCGAGCACTTAATAATGCTCGGGGCGAACAAAAATCCCCCCTAAAAATCATCTTTTCGCATCTCAATTAAAGACAATTATCCGTAGTTAATAACATCAGCTTATTATAGATCTCTTTCCAATCTCTACTATAGAGCCAGAAATTGCTTCGTTAATACGGTGCTCGAATCCTCATGTTTCCTGTACACGTAGGTTCCGCGTTCCATGTCTTCCTTCACACTTCCCTCACCACAGCGAGTTTGGAAAGCGGTCTAATGTTGCTATGCTCAATCAACTTATACTAGAATGCTAGCCGATTATAAATTTGAGTGCACACCATCCCGTTGTTTCTTTGCAGTAAAATCACATTTAAAATATGTAGCATCTCAATACGTCTAGGCAACGTTTTTGCCGCCAATTATTAAAATGAAAAGAGTGTAGCAAGCATGTTAAATAGTTTTCTGGAAAAAATTAAAAGCAAAGAAGCAATCATAGGCATTGTTGGCTTAGGATATGTAGGCCTTCCATTGATGCTACGTTTTGCAGAAGTCGGCTTTAGAGTTATCGGTATCGATATAGATGAGCGCAAAAATGAGCTACTTAAACAAGGAAAATCTTATATTCAGCATATTTCTTCTGAAAGTATTATTGCAGTAAAAAGTCAATTTACTGCCACCGCAGATTTTTCCCTGAGTCGTGAATGTGATGCCCTAATCCTTTGTGTTCCAACTCCGTTAAATAAATTTCGCGAGCCGGATTTAAGTTTTGTACTTAATACTATGGATGCATTAGTCCCTTATTTAAGGCCAGGTCAGTTGGTTTCCTTGGAAAGCACCACTTATCCTGGTACAACTGAGGAAGAGTTAAAACCTCGTGCGGAAAGTACTGGGCTTATTATCGGTGAGAATATTTTTCTTACCTATTCTCCTGAAAGAGAAGATCCAGGTAATCCCCACTTTACAACAGCAACTATTCCTAAAGTCTGTGGTGGGGATACAGAAAATTGCTCTATAGCGGGTCATGCACTTTATTCCGCTGTGATTCATACAGTAGTTAAGGTCTCTTCAACTAAAATAGCTGAAATGACCAAACTGCTGGAAAATATTCATCGTTCAGTGAATATTGGTTTGGTCAATGAGATGAAAATTCTTGCAGATAAAATGTCAATAGATATTCATGAAGTCATTGATGCAGCAGCAACTAAGCCCTTTGGCTTTGTTCCTTATTATCCTGGTCCTGGAATCGGTGGGCACTGTATCCCTATTGATCCTTTTTATCTTACTTGGAAGGCTCGTGAATACGGTTTGCATACGCGTTTCATTGAATTAGCCGGTGAAATAAATAGTGGCATGCCGGATTGGGTGGTAGATAAAGTGGCTGAAGCGTTAAACCAAAGAGCCCAGGCTATTAAAAATAGCAAAATCTTGATCTTAGGCATTGCATATAAACGTAATATTGATGATATGCGTGAGTCTCCGTCTGTCAGAATTATGGAGTTGTTACGTGAGAAGGGAGCCATAGTGTCTTATTCTGATCCACACGTACCTTCTTTTCCGAAAATGCGAGAGCATCATTTTGAGTTAGATAGTGTGTCATTGGATGCGCAAACTATTAGTGCTTATGACTGTGTGGTACTTGCAACAGCACACCGCGATTTTAATTATGACTTAATTGCCCAGAATGCTCGGTTAATTGTTGATACTCGAGCGGGATTTAAACAATACAAACAAGATAATATTGTGAGTGCTTAAAAATGAGTAAAACTCCATGGATAATTAATGATCGCAAAATTAATATTGCTTTAGTTGGTTGTGGGCGCATTTCGAAAAATCATTTCCAAGCAATAGAAGCACATAGCGATCGTTTAACTCTTACTGCTGTATGTGATACTGATCAAGACGCGTTGCGAAGTGCAACGTCACTATACGGTGTTGATGGCTATGATAATATTGATGCGATGTTGCGCTATTGTGATGCAGATATCATCTCTCTTTGTACGCCTAGCGGTTTACATCCCCAACAAACAATTAAAGTAGCGCAATCTGGCCGCCATATTTTAACTGAGAAACCCATGGCTACTCGGTGGCAAGAGGGGATAGACATGATTAAAGCGTGCGATGAAGCCTCGGTACGTTTATTTGTGGTCAAGCAGAATCGGCTGAATGCGACCTTACAACTATTAAAAAAAGCTATTGTACAAGGACGTTTCGGTAAAATTTATATGGCCAACATTAATGTCTTCTGGACTCGCCCGCAGGAGTATTATGATCAGGCTGCTTGGCGAGGTACCTGGGAATTTGATGGCGGGGCTTTTATGAATCAGGCAAGCCATTATATTGATTTGATTCATTGGCTTTTAGGGCCTGTTGAATCGATACAGGCGATGATGGGTACTTTAGCGAGAAATGTTGAAACCGAAGACTCGGGCGTAATGAATATTCGTTGGCGCAATGGTGCAATGGGCTCTGTCAATGTGACTATGTTGACTTACCCTAAAAATTTTGAAGGTTCAATTACTATTCTAGGTGAGAAAGGAACCGTGCGTATCGGTGGTGTGGCCGTCAATGAAATTCAGCACTGGGAATTTGCAGAAAAGCAACTGGAAGATGAACAGATTGGTAAAGCAAATTATCAGACAACTTCTGTCTATGGCTATGGCCATCCACTTTACTATGACAATGTAATCAATAGTTTACAAGGAAAAGAGCTGCCAATAACGGATG
This sequence comes from Legionella fallonii LLAP-10, assembly GCF_000953135.1. Taxonomy (NCBI): domain Bacteria; kingdom Pseudomonadati; phylum Pseudomonadota; class Gammaproteobacteria; order Legionellales; family Legionellaceae; genus Legionella; species Legionella fallonii. The sequence continues at coordinate 886,892 of NZ_LN614827.1, forward strand.
GGCGTGAAGGGTTAACTTCACTGGAGTTATTGATTGCAGCTTATCGTTCAGCGCGTGAAAATAAAACAGTACATTTACCTTTGGAGCTTTAAATATGGGATATAAAGCGCATGAAACCGCAATTATTGATGACGGAGCTTCCATAGGAGAAGGAACAAACATATGGCATTGGGTTCATGTGAGTTCAGGGGCTCGTATCGGAGAGGGGTGCTCTTTGGGGCAAAATGTTTATGTAGCTAGCAATGTAGTTATTGGCAATAATGTCAAAATACAAAATAACGTTTCGGTTTATGACAATGTAACCCTTGAAGACGATGTGTTTTGCGGCCCAAGTATGGTGTTTACCAACGTGTACAATCCCCGTTCTGCTGTAACACGCAAACATGAATACCGAGATACCCTAGTAAAACGTGGAGCAACATTAGGAGCCAATTGTACTGTTGTGTGCGGTACGACCATCGGTGAATATGCTTTTATTGGAGCTGGAGCCGTTGTTAACGAAAATGTCCCTCCTTATGCGTTAATGGTGGGGGTACCCGCGCGTCAGATAGGCTGGATGAGTCGATTTGGAGAACGCCTTGAATTCACTCAAGAGGGTAATTCTCTCCCACACGCTGTTTGCAAAAAAACAGGGCAGGTCTATGTGATGCATGAGGATAATCGCGTATCAATAGAATAATAGCGTACGTAGCAACCGTCTTGAACTACATCTGATAGTTGCTCCATTTTAGCTGTTATTCAATTAAGAGTACCGTTGTTATCCCGAGGAGTTTACGAAGAAGGAGCCCTGCTCATGGCACAATGTGCTTCGCGGGAGAGCCTTTGCCGCGCTTTGGATGATAGTAACGTCGGGCAATAATTTGTTGCCCGATTTTTGGAAAAGGTCTATTGGGCAGATGCAGGTGATTTTTCTAATGAGAGTTATATCGAGAATGTTATTTGTAGCCCGACCTTATTATTGTGAGTCAATAATTGAATATATTAATTGTTAGTCAATATTTTTGGCCAGAACCATTCATGATTAATGATCTGGTTTTAAAAATTAAAGAACAGGGACATAGCGTTACCGTATTTACTGGAAAACCTAATTATCCTGATGGAGATGTTTACTCTGGTTATGTGAGTGCAGGTGTTCAAGAAGAGCTTTATGGCGAAGCTATTCCTGTTTATCGTGTTCCTTTAAGACCAAGAAAGAAAGGCGGGGCTAAAAATTTAATCTTAAACTATCTGTCTTTTGTTTTTTCTGGCATAAGACATGCGTTTCGCTTTTCTAAAAACAAAGAAGTGGATATGATCTTTGTTTTTGCCATATCGCCAATTACTGCGGCTATTCCCGCTATTTTTCTTAAATGGTTAACTAAATCACATCTGACCATTTGGGTTCAAGATCTCTGGCCTGAAAGTGTAGAAGCCACAGGATTTATAAAAAATCGTTTTTTATTGCGATGTGTCAGCATATTAGTTCGAGGAATTTATTATTTTTCAGATACCTTATTAGCCCAATCAAAAGCATTTATACCTCATATTTCTCGCTTAGCTCATCAGAGCAAAATAGATTATTACCCTAATTCCGTAATTGATAACTTTAGTGCTAAGGAAGTTTCTTCGACGATACCACAAGATTTAGTGCATTTATTGGAAACGCAATTCTGTGTTGTTTTTGCTGGGAACATAGGAACTGCTCAAGCGGTTGAAACTCTCGTTAAGGCTGCGGAACTATTAAAAGGTATTTCTGATTTAAAATTAATTTTAGTGGGAAGTGGTAGTAAAAGCGACTGGATAAGGCAACAAATACAAGAAAATAAAATGGATAATTTAGTTCTTGCTGGCCGTTATCCTTCATCTGAAATGCCATTTATTTTTTCTCGAGCATCCTGTCTATTGGTTAGTCTTAAACGAGATGAAATTTTTACTTACACTATTCCTTATAAAGTTCAGTCTTATTTGGCCTCAGGCAAGCCAATACTGGCCTCTCTAGATGGCGAGGGGGCGCGAGTAATCAATGAAGCTGAGGCTGGTTTGACCTCTCCTGCTGAAGATGCAGAAAAACTGGCCAGAAATATAAAACATCTTTATCATTTACCTGCCGCAGAGCTGGATAAAATGGGTAAATCAGGCCGTGCTTACTTTCTTGAGCATTTTGAGATGGGAAGCCAAAGCCAGCGTTTAATTGAAATATTTGCTGACAGGATTAGTCGAAAGGAGAATTCATAGTGAGAGTTTTAGTTTTGGGCGTTACAGGAATGTTGGGGCATACCCTATGGCATTCCCTAGGCGAAAATAGTGAACTTGATGTATGGGCTACCTGTCGAAATACAAGCAAATTGGTTCATTCATCAGTAAAGGAGCGCTCTCAATTAATTAATGATCTTGATGTCTTGAATCAAGATGATCTAATCAGAGTCTTTGAGCAAGTAAGACCCGATGTAGTGATTAATTGTATCGGTCTTATTAAGCAACTGTCGAGTGCTAAAGACCCTTTAACTGTTCTTCCTATCAATGCATTGTTTCCCCATCGTTTAGCTAAGATTTGTGCTTTAACTCATTCTCGCCTCATCCATATAAGCACTGACTGTGTTTTTTCAGGGAAGAAAGGAGCATATGTTGAATCTGATCCATCAGATGCAGAAGATTTATATGGCAAATCTAAATTTATGGGTGAACTCAATGATTTGGTTAATGTAGTTACTCTTAGAACATCTATTATTGGACATGAGTTAAATAGTCAATATGCATTGATAGACTGGTTCCTGTCACAAGAGAATAAGGTAAAGGGGTATGTGAACGCGATCTTTTCGGGGTTGCCAACTATTGAGTTGAGTAGAGTAATACGTGATTATGTGCTTCCTAATAAAGATTTAGCAGGTCTTTATCATGTTGCAGCACAGCCAATTGGTAAATATGATTTATTAAAGATTGTCGCTGAAATATACAATAAGAAGATTATCATTGAGCCGGATCATCATTTGTGTATTGACAGATCATTATGTGCTGCCCGTTTTGAGGAGCAAACAGGTTATCTGGCACCAACTTGGCCAATGCTTATTGAAAAAATGCATCAATCAAAAAAATTAGTCGGAGCTGTATAAATGTTTAATAATAAGGTGCTGATGATAACAGGAGGAACTGGATCTTTTGGTCATACAGTACTTAAACGATTCTTAAATTCTAATGTTAAGGAAATTCGTATTTTCAGTCGAGATGAGAAAAAGCAAGAAGACATGCGGCTGGATCTCAACAATGATAAGGTTAAATTCTATATAGGTGATGTTCGTGATTATTCTTCGGTCAATGAGGCTATGGCTGGAGTTGATTTTGTCTTTCATGCGGCAGCATTGAAACAAGTGCCTTCATGTGAGTTTTACCCCATGGAAGCAGTGCGAACTAATATCATAGGTACTGAAAATGTATTGAATGCGGGTATTGCTAGTGGAGTGAAACGAATAGTCGTGTTAAGTACTGATAAAGCGGTTTACCCAATTAATGCAATGGGTATGTCCAAAGCTATGGCTGAGAAAATAGTCGTTGCTAAAGCATGTTTAATTCCTTCGAAAAATGAAACCATTATTTGTGCAACAAGATATGGTAACGTGATGGCTTCTCGTGGCTCCGTTATCCCTTTATTTCTTAAACAAATAAAAAATAATCAAGAAATTACTGTCACTGATCCTAATATGACGCGTTTTCTTATGTCGCTTGAGGATTCTGTCGATTTAGTGCTTCATGCATTTCAACATGCGACTCAAGGTGATATTTTTGTGCAAAAATCTCCAGCGTCAACCATAGGCGATCTTGGCCAAGCAATGCTTGAGTTATTTCAAAGTAAAAGCAAGATAAGAGTTATTGGAACTCGCCATGGGGAAAAACTATATGAAACCTTGGTGTCCAGAGAAGAGATGGCAAAAGCAGAAGACATGGGGCGGTATTACAGGATTGTGGCGGACAATAGGGATCTTAACTATAAAAAATATTTTGTTGAGGGAGAAGAAAGGGTCTCTACTCTAAATGATTACACCTCGCATAATACTCAGAGACTCGGCATTGAAGAGATTAAACAAGTGCTTTTACAATTGGATGTGATTCAGGAGGCATTTGATGCTTAAGGTAATGACATTGGTAGGGACTCGTCCTGAATTAATTAAAATGAGTCGTGTTATTGCTGAACTAGATAGTCAAGTTGAACATCTTCTTGTTCATTCGGGGCAAAACTATGATTATGAATTAAATCAGGTTTTTTTTGATGATTTAGAAATTAGAAAACCTGATATATTTCTCAACATTTCACGAGATTCTGTTGCTCAAGCAATAGCTGATGTTATTACCAAAGCAGATGAGGTATTTGAGCAGTTTAAGCCAGATGCTTTAATGCTGTATGGAGATACCAATACTTGTCTGGCGGTTATCGCTGCAAAACGTAGAAAAATACCTGTTTTTCATATGGAAGCGGGCAATCGATGTTTTGATCAACGAGTACCGGAAGAATTGAATAGAAAGGTTGTTGATCATTTAAGTGATATCAACATGGTGCTTACTGAACACGCGCGACGCTATTTACTTGCCGAAGGGATAAGGCCTGAGACCATTATTAAAACAGGGTCTCATATGAGAGAAATATTGAATTATTACAAATCCAAAATAGATGCCTCACGTGTTTTGGACGAGTGTAAATTGCGCAAAAAAGAATATTTCATTGTTAGCTCTCATAGAGAGGAAAATGTTGATTCGCCAGAAAATTTGAGGGAATTAATAGCAAGTATTGAAGCATTGGCAGAGCAATACAATTATCCTGTTTATTTTTCAACACATCCCAGAACCTGTAAACGCATAGAAAGTTATATTAATAGACCTGTTCATCCTTTGATTCAATTTGCTAGTCCATTAGGTTTTTTAGACTATGTGAAATTACAGCAGGAGGCATTTTGTATTCTCTCAGACAGTGGAACAATTACTGAGGAGGCTTCTATACTGAATTTGCCTGCCGTCACCATTAGAAACGCTCACGAGCGTCCCGAAGGTATGGATGTTGGCACTTTGATCATGAGCGGTTTAGGCAAAGAACGAATTTTAGAGGCTGTTAAGGTGGTTACTTCACAGCATAATGCAGAATGTAGAGTAATACCTCCGGTGGACGACTATCAATCAGAAAATGTATCAAAACAAATCGTAAGAATTGTCGTTAGCTACGTTGACTACATCAATAGAACTGTATGGAGAAAGGCTCTTTAATTCCATAATAAATTAACTCAGGTCGATAGGCGTCAGGCTAAGGAGAAACTGAGGTGGATTCCCCCCTCTCCCTAACCCTCTCCCTCGAGGGAGAGGGGATATACAGTGGGATGATGTGTCGATGGTGTGAAAAGTTCTCTCGCCTGCGCAAGGGATTTGGTTTGGACAGCGATAAGGGAATAAGGATGCTCTCTAATAGGCCAATAGGCGTCGGGTTTAAGGGGAGACTGAGGTAGATTTCCCCCTCTCCTTAATCTTCTCTATCGAAGGAGAGGGGATGCGAAGTGGGATGATGTTCCGATGGCACGAAAAGTTCCCTCGCCCGCGCAAGGGATTTGGTTTGGACAGCGATAAGGATGTTCTCTAATAGGCCAATAGGCGTCGGGTTTAAGGGGAGACTGAGGTAGATTTCCCCCTCTCCTTAATCTTCTCTATCGAAGGAGAGGGGATGCGAAGTGGGATGATGTTCCGATGGCACGAAAAGTTCCCTCGCCCGCGCAAGGAGTTTTGTTTGGAAAGCGATAATAAATCGCGGGAGAGGGTTAGGGAGAGGGGATTCGTATGGCCTTTAAAACAACGACTGTATAAATGATGTTTGAAATGAGGACAGAATAAATGAGTGGTAATTTGAACAGTGTTCGAGATAGATTATTTAAAAACAATGAATTGAATTTAAACGAATTTTTTCGAATTATTTGGAATCAAAAATGGCTTGTTTCTTTTATAATGTTAGTCTCAATACTGATTGGGATTACCTTTATTAAGTTAAGCCGCCCCATTTATGAAGCAAAAGCCATCATTGCGCCACCTAATTTATCTGAGGTCAGTAGCTTTAATGCGGGGCGTTCAATGCAAAAATATGATTTGCTACAACCTTTTGAACGCCGTGAAATTTATACTATTTTTAAGGAAAATTTTGAGTCTCAATTAACTCGGGATATTTTTTTTAATTCTCTTGCTGTAAAACAGAACTCTGCTAAAACAGCGTTAATTAATTCCACAAAGCATTATACGCCAATAGTCTCTACAGGGGTCGTAGAGAAAAAGCTATTTGGAAAACGGTTTGTTACGGTGCGCTATACTGATCCGCAAATGGCGGCTGAACTTGCAAAGAGGTATGTAGCAATAGCCAATCAAAATGCTTTTAATGAACTACTAAATATTATAAAAACACAAAGCAATACCGTAGTTAATGATTTACAATCTCGTATCCGTGCTGCTCAACTAGTTCTTAAAGAACAGGATAAAGAAAAAAACAATGGTTTAAATAAAGACCAACTACTTCTTGAAAATGCAAGAATTAGGGAAATGCAAGAAAATATTGAATTATATAAAGCCCCCCAAGTCATTGAAACAGGTCTTCTTTATCATTTAGATGGCGAAGTGATTGTTCCAACAGCACCTGTATCTCCCCGAAAAAGTGCCATTTTATTTTTATCAGTTGTGTTAGGCTTCATTCTTGGTAGCGGTTCAGCGGTTTTGAAAGCATTTTTAACTGAAAGAAAAAATATATTGTAAGTAATGATAGGCTTTCCCATTGTTCTGAGGACAGCAAGAGAACTCATCACTAGGGCTTTATGTTACAATAAGAAAATTCTTCTCTGCGCTCAAAGAGCTTGTAGATTGGTGCTGAGTGATGGTACGTTCGCGCGCGAAATTTTAATTAGAGCCAAATAATAAATCGAGGGAGAGGGCTAGGGACATTGCGATAAAGTTACGATATTTCGAATCCCAGCAGTCTCGACCTCCGGATCCCTGATGTGGTTCCAGTTATGGATACCGCGGTCGAAGCCGCGGTAATTTGGCATTAAATAATCTCTTAACTTAATGGCAGAGAAGGCTAGGGAGATGGTCTTAGAACGATATTTCGTCCTAAGACTGGTAGCAACCGGGCACGGTTCAAACCTCCGTCACAAAATCTTAAATTGGCGGAGCAGTCACAATTAACTTATTTTTGCAGCAAATCTAATTTATAGAGTGATGCAATTTTTTTGGTAAAGACCTAATGAAGAGCTATACATATGATTTGCTCGGCGGTGGTTTAAAATGAGCAGCCTGAAAGTTAACGTCAGTATTTACTTTGCTGCAAATACTACCGTTGCACTGATCCCATTTCTTCTGATGCCTATTTTAACTCGGTACTTAGGCCCTGAGGGATACGGGGTGGTTGCAATGTTTATAACATTTAGCACTTTATTGGGGGCGGTAGTTGGTTTGAATACCTATAATGGATTGGCAACTCGATGGTTCGATAAGGAGGAATTAAACTTTCCCCAATACGTTACCGCTTGCCTTGTTATATTAATTGCAAGCTCATTGCTTTTATCACTACTCTTTTTCGTGGTGGGGAATTGGCTTTCTGCGGAGTTATCCTTACCTGTTTTTTGGCTTAATGCGGCCATAGTGCTTGCAGTAGCGACGTTTACAATTCAAGTTCGACTGGTTCTTTGGCAAGTTGAGGAAAAACCGATAAAGTATGGCATTGTGCAATTTGGCCAAGCACTGTGTAACGGGGTTCTAAGTTATATTGCTGTTGTGATTTTGCTTGAGGATTATGCAGGGCGTCTCTGGGGGCAAGTGTTATCAGGAGTATGCTTTGGTTTAGTGTGCCTTTTTTTGTTGTATAAAGAAGGCTATTTAAAATGGAATACCCGTTGGGAATACATAAAAGATGCTTTAGCCTTTGGCGTACCTTTAGTTCCTCATGTCTTAGGAAGTTTCTTCCTTCTTATGGCCGATAGAATGATTGTGAATTTCAAACTAGGTACTGCTAGTGCAGGGATTTACATGTTGGCAGTGCAAATTGCTCTAGGATTTAATTTAATTAATGAGGCGTTCAATAAAGCCTTTGTTCCTTGGCTGTTTGCGCGACTTAAAAAAGACAACTTTCGTGAGAAAGTTCGAATTGTCCGATTTTCTTATATTTATTTCCTAGCGCTATTAATTGCACCACTATTTTCTATTTTGCTAGGCAAATACATCATTGCTATTCTTGCTGGCCCTCAGTTTCTTCCTGCTGCATCGGTGTTAAATTGGTTGATATTGATGCAATCGTTCCATGGGATGTATTATTTGGTAACTAACTATCTATTTTATGAAAGAAAAACACATGTAACCGCTACAATCACTATTGTTTGTGGGGGTATAAATCTTGTTTTAACAGTATTTTTAGTCGATGCTTTGGGATTAGTTGGAGCTGGCATTAGTTCGGCACTTGGGATGCTTCTTAATTTCTTGTTAACCTGGATTATGGCTGCGAGGGTACATGCTATGCCCTGGCTTTCTTCCTTAATTTTTCAAAGAAATAAAGATAATTACGCGCCTAGTCATTCTGAGCCCCAGTGTCATCCCGAGCGCAGCGAAGGATCTCCACGAAGTAGCACCGAGTCACCTTCAGGAGATCCTTCGCTGCGCTCAGGATGACCGGACGGAGTTCAGGATAACAATGGGAACGAGTAGTTACAAAGAAAATTAATAATGAGGCAATTTGCATGAAGGTTTTAATTACTGGTGCTGATGGTTTTATCGGCTCACACCTTACAGAATTATTGGTAAAAAAGGGTTATGAAGTTAAGGCTCTATCTCAATACAATTCATTTAATAATTGGGGTTGGTTAGAGGATATTGAATGTCAAAATGATGTGGAAGTACTCACTGGTGATATACGCGATCCGCATTATTGTAAGCATATTACTAAAGGGATGGATATGGTATTCCATCTTGCCGCGTTGATCGCCATACCATACTCCTATCTGGCTCCAGATAGTTATGTGGATACTAATATCAAAGGAACTTTAAATATTTGCCAAGCAGCTCTTGAGAATGGGGTTGGTCGGCTAATTCATACCTCAACCAGTGAAGTGTATGGTACTGCACTGTATGTTCCTATTGACGAAAAACACCCTTTGCAGCCTCAATCACCCTATAGTGCGTCTAAAATAGGGGCTGATTCTATGGCAATGAGCTTTTATAATGCCTTTAATTTGCCTTTAACCATAGCTAGGCCGTTTAACACCTATGGCCCTAGACAATCTGCTCGTGCCGTAATTCCAACTATCATTACTCAAATTGCCAGCGGACTTAGTCAAATTGAGTTAGGGGATACTAGTCCAACACGTGATTTTAATTATGTTGAAGATACCTGCCGTGGATTTTTAGAGTTGGCTCTTTGTGATAAAGCCATCGGTGAGGTGGTTAACATTGGTTCTAATTATGAAATTTCTATAAGTGATACTTTGAATTTAATTCGTGAGCTCATGCAAAGTGATATTGAGTTTGTCGTAGATCAACAACGAATACGCCCCGAAAAATCTGAAGTGGTGCGATTGTGGTGTGATAATAGCAAAATTCGTAGCTTAACTGGATTTGAACCTCAATTTTCTATAAGCGATGGATTATTAAAAACGATACAATGGTTTACTGCAAAAGATAATTTAGCCAAATACAAAGCAAATATTTATAATGTGTAACATTTAGGCGAGCCATAGGCGTCAGGTCAAGGCCTAAACGGGGTAGCCTTCCCCCTCTCGAGGGAGAGGGGGTAAGAAGTGGAATGATGTCTAATCATACGGCGATCGCACGGAAAGTTCTCTCGCCCGCGCAAGAAGTTTTGTTTGTAAATCGATAATGAATCGCGGGAGAGAGCTAGGGGCACGACCATTAAGTTAAGGAATTATTTAATGCCGCGGGGAACTTAATGGCAGTGAGGGCTAGAGAGAGGGCCTAAGGACGATGCTTCGTTCATAGGCTGGCAGCATAATGGGCTTCTGGCCTAAATTTTTATTTAAACAAATTTTTAATGCAATTATTTTCAAATAGAAAAGATGTCATCCTTGCGAAGGATAGAAACCTCTCCTGATTCAGGCACAATGTTACATTGATGAAGACTGCGAGAATGGCAAATGGGGCATAGAAATGATTAAGCAACTAATAAGTTTTTTACGTGACCAATATCAAACTGAAGATTTTATACCGCTACACGCACCACAGTTTATTGGTAACGAAAAAGCATACGTTTTGCATGCTATAGATTCTACATTTGTGTCTAGTGTTGGTGCTTATGTGGATCAATTTGAACGTGACGTGGCTAAGTACACAGAAAGCCCCTGCGCTGTGGTTACTGTAAATGGTACCAGCGCTTTGCATTGCGCTTTGCTTCTTGCAGGTGTCAAAGCTCAAGATTATGTAATAACCCAACCTTTAACTTTCGTTGCAACATGTAATGCCATAGCCTATTGCAATGCGGAACCTATTTTTATTGATGTAGATAGAAACACTCTTGGGTTATCGCCACAAGCCGTAGATGCTTGGTTAGATGAGTTTTCTTTTATTGATGAGCAAGGTTACTGCCGTCATAAACAGAACCATCGTATTATCAGAGCTTGTGTTCCTATGCATACCTTTGGGCATCCTGTAGATCTTGATGGCTTACTTGATGTGTGTCGTAGATGGAATTTAAAAATGATCGAGGATGCTGCCGAATCGCTTGGTAGTTTATATAAAGGGCGACACACTGGCACATTGGGGGAATTAGGAATATTAAGCTTTAATGGAAATAAAATTATCACCACCGGGGGTGGGGGAATGATTTTGACCAATCAAGAATTAGGACAAAAAGCGAAGCATCTTACGACTACGGCTAAAAAGCCTCATCCCTATGAGTACGTCCATGATGAAATAGGATATAACTATAGAATGCCTAACATTAATGCCGCTATGGGGTGCGCTCAACTTGAGCAATTGGAATTCTTTATCGAAAAGAAACGTGAGTTGGCTAATAGCTATATTGATCTTTTCAAAAATTCGTCGATGCAATTTATTGTAGAACCGGCCTATTGTCGTAGTAACTACTGGTTGAATGCGGTGATTTGTGATGATCTAGGCCAACGTAATGAATTGTTACAACAGACTAATGATTGTGGTGTGATGACCAGGCCTATATGGCATTTAATGAATCAATTACCCATATATAAAAATGCACTTTGTGGGTCGCTCAGTCATGCAGAGTGGTTAGTCGACAGGGTCGTAAATCTTCCCAGTAGCGTGATAATTCGAGGCTAGCGAATTGTCAGTAGCCCATTATTTGAGGAAAATTAATGCGTAAAATTGCTGTGTTTACCGGAACTCGAGCTGAATATGGATTGCTATTCTGGTTGATGAAAGGAATCCAAAATGATCCTGAGTTAGAGTTGCAAATTATTGTAAGTGCCATGCATTTAGCACCGCAATTTGGTGAAACTTGGAAAGAAATCGAGGCCGATGGCTTTAAAATCGACGCTAAAGTGGAAATGTTGCTGGCATCAGATTCTGCTATTGGGGTAGTCAAATCAATGGGGCTTGCTTCTATTGGCTTTGCCGATAGTTTAGCTCGATTACAACCTGATCTTTTAGTTATATTAGGCGACCGCTTTGAGGCTCTAGCAGCTGCGCAAACTGCATTGATTATGAAAATTCCTATTGCTCATTTGCATGGAGGGGAGTTGACTCTAGGGGCTTATGATAATTCCATACGTCATGCTATTACTAAAATGTCTTGTTTGCACTTCACTGCGGCAGAAAGATATAGGCAACGTATTATTCAAATGGGGGAAGACGGTAATCGAGTTTTTAATGTGGGGGCCGTGGGTTTAGAGCATGTAGTGCGTACAGAAAATTATTCTCTGCAAGCCTTAGCGGCCAACTTGAATATTCCATTATGCCGACCTTATGTTCTTGTGACCTATCACCCAGAAACGTTAAGTCATGAAGTGGAGGGGAGTTCATTTGAGCTGTTATTAAAAGCGCTTGATGAGATGAGGGATTATCAAGTGTTATTTACTTATCCCAATGCGGATAATGGCGGCCATGCCATCATTCAACAAATACAACAATATTGTAAGATCAATGCTCACCGGGCATTTGCAGCGATATCTTTGGGTTCTAAACGTTATTTAAGCGCAGTGGCCCACGCTGAGGCAGTTATTGGGAACTCATCTAGTGGGGTAATTGAAGTTCCTGCTTTTGGAATCCCTACAGTAAATATTGGTAACAGACAGGAGGGCCGTTTAGCTGCGGACTCAGTGATTCATTGCCCAGCAGATTACAATGAAATTAAAAAAGCCATTAGTAAGGCTGTATCTGTTGATTTTAAAGCACAATGCAAGAATGTAATTAATCCTTATGGCGATGGGTGGGTATCTGAGCGTATTATACCTGTTCTTAAAACACATCGCTTATCTGTTGCGAAGCGTTTTTACGATTTGGATTTTAGCTATGAATAAATTAAAAGATTCTGTTTATTTTATTGCCGAAGCAGGCGTTAATCATAATGGCAATAAAGATTTGGCCTTAAAGTTAATCGATGCTGCCGTAGAGGCTGGCGCAGATGCTGTAAAGTTTCAGACCTTCAAAGCAAGTAAGTTAGCGAGTCAATCTGTAGCAAAAGCTAAATATCAAAAAGCCAATACAGATGCAGATGAGAGTCAATTAGATATGTTAATCAAGCTGGAACTTCCAGAGGATTGGCATTTTGAATTGCAAGAACATGCACAAAAAAGAGGAATAGAATTTTTATCGACGGCTTTCGATGAGACAAGTTTGCACTTGTTACAAACTTTAAATTTGCCCTGCTATAAAGTTCCTTCGGGTGAGTTAACTAATGCTCCTTTGTTATGGCGATTTGCTAAAATAGGAAAGCCGCTCATTATATCTACAGGTATGGCCACTATGGCTGAAGTAGAGGAAGGCTTGGCTATTGTAACTCATGCGTTACACTCTTCTAAAGAACCTTGCGGAATGGATGAAGTATGGCAGCTGTGGAGCAAGCAAGAAGCGCGTGAACGGCTAAAAGAGTGTGTGACTCTACTTCATTGTACTTCACAGTATCCAACTCCGTGGCATGAAGTGAATTTGAAAGCAATGAATACTTTATCTGCCGCTTTTGGTCTTGAGGTGGGTTATTCAGATCATACCGAGGGTACGGTGATTCCTCTCGCCGCGGTAGCTCTAGGGGCAAAAATTATAGAAAAGCATTTTACTTTGGATAAAACACTACCTGGACCAGATCACAAAGCTTCTATTGAAGTAGACGAGTTAAAAAAATTAATTAGTGAAATTCGTGCCTTGGAGCTGGCTTTAGGCAATGGAGTTAAAGCTCCGCAACCCAGCGAGTGGGACACAAGACGTGTAGCAAGACAAGCAATAGTTGTTGCTAATAGCCTACCTGAGGGAAAAGTTATTGAGCGGAATGATCTGACAACGGCTCGCACAGGAGAGGGATTAGCTCCTAAATTAATATGGGAATTAGTAGGATCAATCAGTAAAAAAGCTTATGAGCCAGGAGATGTTTTTTAATGACGAATACACAACAATCACCAGTAAAACCTTTAATATTATTGGGCGCAGGTGGTCATGCAAAGGTCTTATTTTCTTTAATTCGGTCGCTCAAATTACCCGTATTAGGTATTTGTGCCCCTGAGTTAGTAAAGAATGATATTAAAAGTTGGCGTGGTCTTGACGTATTAGGTAATGGTGATGATTTAAAAGAGTATAGCCCTGAAGAGGTTGATTTGGTTAATTGTGTAGGGCAACGGGTTGATAATGATAATCGGCGCCTGGTCTTTGAGCGGTTTGTCGCTCAAAATTATTACTTTCCTGTATTGATTCATCCGAATGCTTGGGTTGACTCTTTTGCTGTTTTGGAAGAGGGGGTGCAAGTGATGGCTGGTGTTGTAATCCAACCTGATGCTCGTATAGGAAAAAATGCAATCATTAATAGTCAATCAAGCATCGATCATGATTGCATTATTGGAGAGCATGTGCACATAGCTCCTGGCGCCGTTCTTTGTGGCACAGTAACCGTGGCTAAAGGTTCTTTTATTGCGACAGGGGCTCGTATCGCTCCTGGCATAAAAATAGGGGAATCAGCCATTATTGGGGCTGGGGTATCCGTAGTACGTGATGTAAAACCAAAATCACTTGTGTTGCCTGCGGCCGTGCGGTATATAGACTCAGACACTGATTTTGGCGAGAAATAATGAAGAACTGGGAGACATTATTAATAAGTCCTCTGACCCCAATAAGCGATGCGATAGTGGTCCTCGATAATGGAGGGCAAAGGATTACTTTAGTTGTTGATGAACAAGGAATTTTATTAGGCACGGTCACTGATGGTGACGTACGCAGGGCTTTAATCAAACAGTTACCACTAGATTTGCCAGTAAAAAAGATGATGTGTGATACTCCCAGGACAGCAAAGGCAGATTGGAGTAGGGAGCTTATTCTAGCAACAATGCAGGAGCATAATTTGTTACAGATTCCTATTGTTGACGCTAATAATAAAATGGTTGGGTTAGAGACACTCCATGATCTCTTAAGACAGCGGCATAAAGATAATCCAGTATTTTTGATTGCGGGGGGATTTGGTACTCGTCTTCATCCTTTGACTCAAGAATGCCCTAAACCTTTATTGAAGATAGGTTCAAAGCCCATTTTGGAATTGATTTTAGAGCGCTTCATCGAAGCAGGATTCCATCGTTTTTTTATCTCAACCCATTTTATGCCAGAAATGATAAATAAATATTTCGGCGATGGTAGTCGTTGGGGTGTTAGCATACAATATGTACATGAAGAACAGCCACTTGGTACCGCTGGAGCCTTAGGCTTATTACCTCATGATGAAATTGACCTGCCTATTTTAATGATGAATGGCGATTTGTTGACTGCTTTAAATTTTCATAATTTATTAGACTTTCATGAGCAACATCAGGGAATAGCTACTGTTTGTGTTAGGAAGTACGAACATCGAGTGCCGTTTGGTGTTTTGAATTTTCAAGGACATCAGGTCACATCAATAGTTGAAAAGCCCATATACCACTCATTCATCAACGCTGGAATTTATTTACTGTCTCCCGAGTTTGCTCGAAGTGTTAGTCCAGATGTTCGCATTGATATGCCTGATTTATTAACGCAACATATTGAGACAGGGAAAATAATAAATATGTTTCCTATCCATGAATATTGGTTAGATATTGGCAGAATGGACGACTTTGAGAAAGCCCAAGATGAAGTTAGCTTATTGGGATTATAGTTGTATAAACTATGGAGTTGTTTAGCATGAATGTTATGAATAATGCTAAAAGTAAAAAGTCCTTACTTCTTTATTTAATTATTTCTTTATCATTTCTGCTGTTTGTTGGTCAAAACATAATCATAGAGCGAGGGTCAATTGCTTATTGGTTATTTCTTTTCCCAATGTTGTTACTATTAGTTAACACGCGAGAAATAGTATCCAACATTTGCCTCAAGACCTGGCCAATTTTACTGATGTTAGTTTTGGTTGTATTTTGGGGGTTCTGCATAGGGGAACCCCAAATACCTTTGCGAATCGCTATTTTATTGTTAATGATTTCTTGGTTGCAACTCAATGATGCTCAAATTAAGACCAAGACCTTATCTTATATCTATATCGCTACGATTTTAATTTCCATTTTAATGGGAGTTACCTTCGAGAACTTTAATCAATGGGGAGTGATTCCGGGTACCAGCTCAAGCGTGGTGGGTAATGTCTGGCGAGTTTCATTTCTGCCTAATATTGTGAATACTGCTTTTTTTTCTCTGTTTATATTTATCGTTTGTACTAAAGATTTAAAGACCTGTCGTGACAACAAATTTGCCATAGGCTTGTCCCTTTATTTTATTGTTTTTTCATTTGTGCGAAGCGCGCTGATCTCTTTAGCGATTTATCTTTTTCTACATGTATTGTTTTCTATGATCAGAAGCAAGAGGCTAGTGTTTTTATTGTCCATTATTGCGGTTATTGCTTCGAATTTATTGGTTGCTTATTCGTTAGAAATTCTCCAGGCCATTCAGTCATGGCCATTAGTCGATAGAGTTCTATTAAGAGGTGAACATAATCTAACGGCTAGGGAAATGTATGTACAATTGTATCGACCTTGGCAATGGAAAGAGCAATGGAGTATATTTATGCATAGCCCTCACTGGATGGGAGAGGGGCTCTATGATTTTAATATGATGAGCACTTCAGACCTAGGCAAATCTGTTTATAAAAGTGACGCAGAGTCATTATTGATAGGCATGTTAGCTCGATACGGCCTTCCTGCTTTGTTATTTTATGGCTTTTTATTATTCCAGAATTATAAAAATGCCCTACAGTCAGACCAATGGGCTTGCGCTGTATTTCCAGCAATTATTTTTATTTGTATGAATTACGGGACTATATTTCATCCTGCTAATGCTTTATTTGTGATGTATTTTTTATTACTTTTAGGGGGTAAGAAAACCTTTATTTAAGGTTTAGTTTAACTCTTAGAATACATGATGTACGCTCAATGGAGGCAACTTAGCCTGGGTGCTTAGAATAACAAAGAATGGAAACTAGGATTTTATTAATGATAAATGAGCAGAAAATATTAGCCATTATCCCTGCACGAGGAGGTTCTAAAGGACTTCCGGGGAAAAATATTTATACCTTTGGTGGCAAGCCATTGATTGCTTGGACTATTGAGGCGGCAAAGGCTTCTTTGTACATCGATAGACTTATCTTGTCATCTGATGATGAGGATATTATTAATGTAGCAAAGTCTTATGAATGTGAGGTCCCATTCACGCGTGATCCTCAACTCGCTCTTGATGATACGCCTAGCATCGATGTGGTTATTGATGCAATTAATCGTTGCCCAGGTTATGACTGGATCTTACTGTTGCAACCAACATCGCCATTACGAGTAGCTCATGACATCGATGAGGCTATTCGTTGTTGTATGGAACAAGAGGCGGATGCTTGTGTGTCTGTCAGCGAGGTGAAGCAGTCACCTTATTGGATGTATACCCTGAGCGACTCACGGACACTGAAACCAGTCATATCGTCCCCTATCCCTGCTAGACGACAAGATCTGCCTCCGTGTTACACACTGAATGGGGCTATTTATTTAGCTAAAATAAATAGTCTACTCCAGTCTAAAACGTTTATCTTAGCCAAAACCGTTCCTTATTTACTGCCAGAAGAAAGAGCCATTGATATCGATACTTTAGATGATATTTTACTAGCAGAAAGTTTATTAAACTCGCTTTAAGACACGAAAATTTTAATTGGTGCACTGTTCAATCACCATGACGAGAATGATTACTTTAAGATTATTTTAAATCGGTGCTACAATCGGCCTTTTTTAAACAAGTATTTGATTGAAAATAGCTATAGATAATTCAATTAAGAAATTTGTAATGAGGCCAGGAGTCTTCGCTCATGCATCGCGATCTATCTTTAGAGAAAATTAATTCCGCTTTTGATAAAGTAGAACAAGAGATTGCTGTTTCCTCTTGGGAGATAGATGGGTTAAAGATATGGCCATTGATTAGAAATAATCATTGGCTTTATTTGCTATCACAAAAAGTGTTTGATCCTAATAATCAAATTGCACTAAATAATAAGCCAACACGGCAATTAAAAAAAATTTTATTAGCAGGCCGGTCTTTAGTGCGCGCTAGACAAATTGATAAAGGGAAAAATGATAGGTTAAGAAAGACCGATCTTTTAATCGCGGTAACTTCCTCTACTCGTTTTTTTAAAATTGATGGGGCATGGTATACCCCTTACTCTGACTCTTTGATTAAGCATTTTCGTGAAGAAAATATAGACTCTCTGGTATTAGAGTTTGCCAGCGATGGTCGGTGTTTGCTTCCACGCTTTGCCCCATCAGTCTTCCTACAAAATCAATCCTATTATTTGTCTATTCTGGCAAGACTAAGAGGAAAACTCAACTTTCCTGCATTAAATGAACAAATTGCGGGTTGGGATGATTTTTTGGCAATTATTGATAAAGAATTAGGAGCCGATTGTCGTCCAGATATTAATACAGTACGTACTAAAGCACGGCAAATTCTTCTTCATGAGCAATGGTTTAAAAAAATACTAAAAATTACTCAACCTAAAGTGGCTATAGTGGGGTTTTCCTATTGTTCTGCCGATGCCATGGGGCTTATAAGAGCCTGCCGTCAGTTAGGTATTTTGACTATAGAAATTCAACATGGGGTTCAGGGCAACGAGCACATAGCTTATCGTCGTTGGGCAAAGTTGCCTGAGCAAGGCTACGATACCTTGCCTGAAATATTTTGGACCTGGGGAGAAGACGAAAAAAGGAATATTGATTCTTGGGCAAATAGCCGGCCTAAAGCGCATAGAGCTCTAGTCGGAGGGAATCCTTGTTTACATATTTATGATCAAAAGGGTTCCGCTGATAAAACATTACTAAAGAAGAGAGTGGGGGGGGCTTTAAATGTGTTATTTACGGCGCAAGCCTTTGATCGTTTGCCTGAGTTCTTTATAGAGGCAGTTCGTCAGACTCCTGACTGGACGTGGTGGATTCGACTGCATCCACAGTATGGGACTGTGAAAGAACCATTACGAAAACAGTTAGTTGCCAATAATCTATCTAATGCCATTATAAGCACATCCAGTGACCTTCCTCTGATTAGATTATTGGAACAATGCGATGTTCATGTAACAGAGTTTTCAAGTAGTGTTTTAGAGGCTAAAACTTGTGGTGTTGCCTCAGTAGTGATACATCCTTCTGGCGTTAATATATTTAAAGAGTTAATCGCTTCCGAACATGTCGTGTATGCAAAGTCTGCTGAATTATTGATTTCCGCTATAAAAATGCAAGAAAAAAAGAAAATTCATGGGATTAGTCTAGAGGATGGCTCATGCTTTTTTCCTGATATAATGAATGAAATAAAAAAACGCACTCATTCAGCGGTAGAAGCAGTAATAACGTAAGGAATATAAGAATATGTGTGGTATCTTAGGTGGTTGGTACTCGTTCCTCCCTAACTCCTATAAGAGTGCTATTTCTTCTGCGATGCATTTACTGCGCAACCGGGGACCCAACGCTCAAAATTATGAGGTTTTTACTGGTCCTCAACAATCTGCAATTATCCTAGGCCATACTCGTTTAGCCATTATTGATTTATCATCTAATGCGAATCAGCCCATGTCTTCTCGTGATGGGCGCTATACTCTCGTTTTTAATGGGGAAATTTATAATTATCAAGAGTTGCAACGAGAGCTGGCCCACTTAGGCTATGTTTTTGAATCTAAATCTGACACAGAAGTTTTATTAACCGCGTGGCATGAGTGGGGGGCCTCGTGTTTAGATAGATTATTGGGTATGTTTGCATTTGTTGTTTATGATAAACAAGCACAAACACTGACCTGTGTCCGTGATGCTTTTGGAATTAAACCTTTTTTCTATGTTAATGATTCAGCAGAATTTTTATTTGCTTCTGAATTACCAGCCTTATTAAAACTTCATAATAAAAAGCCTAATATTGATTTACAGCGTAGTTATGATTATCTAGTTCATGGGCTATATGACTGTCAGGAGCGTTCATTTATTGATGGTATTAAACATTTATTACCTGGGCATATGATGTCGTTTGATTTAAACAATGCTCGGTTGAGTGCTCCTGTGGCCTGGTATCATCCGAAAATTAATGAGCGTAGTGATTTGAATTTTAATCAAGCTACAGAAGCTGTTCGTGAGCAATTTCTGGAAAATATTCGTTTGCATTTACGTAGCGATGTTCCTTTGGGAGCCTCGTTATCAGGAGGTATTGATTCCTCCGCTATTGTATGTGCTATGCGCTATCTCGAACCAAAGTCCCCCATTCATACCTTTAGTTACATTGCCAAAGGAACAGATGAGTCAGAAGAACATTGGATAGACAGAATCAATCAACATGTTAATGCCATTCCGCATAAGGTTGTGGCTCATCATCATGAGCTGATGCATGATTTGGATGATATGCTGATTGCGCAGGGAGAACCTTTTGGTGGAACTAGCATTTATGCGCAATACCGGGTATTTCAATTAGCGAGAGAGGCTAATGTCACTGTGGTACTTGAAGGGCAGGGAGCCGATGAAATGCTGGCAGGCTATAACGGTTATCCAGGGCAGCGGTTATTGAGTTACTTGGAAAAAGGTAAAATATTAGCATCCTTGCGATTTGCAAGGAAATGGAGCCAATGGCCTGGTAGAAACTATATAAAAGCCTGGATGGATCTTGGACGTATTTTATTGCCAGACAATTTATATGCCCAGGGAGGGAAATTAATCGGCCGTGATAACGAGCCGGCCTGGCTGAATACCGAGTATTTTCGTGAACAAGGAATTCTACTTAAGGAAACTAGAGTTTCTGGAACGCATTCTGGTAAGGGACGGCGAGTCGTAGAAAAAATGGCCTCCTCACTACAAGGTAAGGGTTTAGCTCAGCTATTAAGGCATGGAGATAGAGATTCAATGCGCTTTTCTGTAGAAAATCGCGTCCCTTTTCTGACTCAACCGATGGCTAATTTACTGTTATCATTACCTGAACACTATTTAATTTCAGATTGTGGTCAGACTAAGCATATATTCCGTTCTGCGATGAGGGGAATTGTACCTGACGATGTTCTTGATAGGCGAGATAAAATTGGATTTGCTACTCCTGAAAAAACATGGATGTTTAGTATGGCACCTCAGATTCGAACCTGGTTGGAGGCGAGCAAGGAAATACCTATTTTAAATTCTTCAGCATTACTGTCCCATTTTGATAATATCGTTTCAGGAAAGTCTCGTTTTAACTGGCAAGTATGGCGTTGGGTCAATTACATTAAGTGGTATGAAATAATGATAGCCTAAATTGGGCTCGTGATCTTTTAGTTAAGAAGTGATATACGCTCTCAATGTCCCGTACTTTATGCGTAGGATCTAGAAAGAGTAAGTCCCTTAGCTTAATCGTAGTGTAAATTAGATCCTCGATTCAAATTCTAAGAACCAATTAAGGTGTTTTTCTTCATAATGAATATATTATTTTTACATGGTGTATCTGCTTTTGGTGGTTCAACCAAAAGTTTATTAGAGCTTTATACTCAATTAAAACAACATGGAGTGCAGGGGACTGTTGTATGTCCTTCTGGAAAATCAGAAAAAGCATTGTCAGGAGCAGGCATGAAGACTATTCGTGCTTTGGGATTAACGCAGTTTGACAATACACTTTATGGACACTATCGAGGTTTAAGATGGCTGATTCTGTTAAGAGAGCTACTTTTCCTTATTCCAACCTTATTTGCTTTATTGCGGGTGAAGTATACTGCAAAACAATTTGATGCGATTCATGCTAATGAAATAACTCTATTACCTTTGGCAATACTGACGAAGAAACTGTTTAAATGTCCTCTTGTGGTTCATGTCCGTTCGGTGCAAAGAGGGAGTTCAAATGACTGGCGTAGCCAAATATTATTTAAGATGTTAAAAAAACATGCTAATACCGTAATCGCTATTGATGAAACAGTGAAGGCGTCCTTACCCGATCTCGTTGAGGTACAGGTTATTCATAATGGCATTAATCTTTCTGATAAAGTTCGGTTATTAAATGAACGAGTTATGCCTGAGGTTCCTGCTGTAGGAATAATTGGGGCGTTGTTACGGCTTAAAGGAGTTTATGAATTTTTAGAGGCTGCTCGTATTTTAGTGAATGAGCGTGGTCACAAGGTACAATTTATTGTGGTTGGAGAAAATGCACGCTCCTCAAAAGGTCTAGTTGCTTGGATTTATAGATGTCTAGGATTTTCTGATGATGTGATGGCCGATATGTTGCAATTTATTGCTGCACATAATCTGCAGCATGCAGTAAAGGTTCGGGGTTTCGTTCAAGATGTTAGAACAGTATATTCTGAGTTAGATATTCTTTGTTTCCCATCTTATTTGAATGCTGCGGGAAGACCTGTCTTTGAAGCCGCACTATTTGGCATCCCTAGCATTGTTGCTATCAGGGAACCTCAATCGGATACTATTATCAATAAGGTTACCGGGCTTTGCATCGATCATCCTGATCCCCTTGTTCTAGCTGATGCAATTGAAACCTTGGTTAAAAATCCCCAAGAAAGAATTCAATTAGGTAATAATGCACAAGCACTGGCAGTGAATAATTTTGACATTACTAAAAACGCTATTTTAGTTGTTGAAATTTACAGGGCATTACAGCAGGAAGCCAAGCTACTTTTGTCATCCAGAGCGTAATAGATGTTACCTAATGGCACTAGTTAAGCTTTATGTAGCGTGGATTAGCGTAGTGTAATCCAGGACCCCGTATTACACTACGTTAATACGGGCTACAATTTTCCTTGAAACTCTTCAGATCGAACGGTTTTGTTGCGATTAGTTGGTCATTAAGATCTGGTTTCGCTACAAGGCTCTTCTATCCTTTTATAGAAAAATGAAATTTTTTCAAATAATTGATCAAGCGCAATATCAAATGTAATATCGAAAATATCGCGGTCTCGCCAAAGAATTTTCTTGGCCAATAACCACATTAATACACCTAATAATTCTTGTTCACTTTTGCAAGCAGAGTTTAGCGCTGGATGCGATGGTGGGCTTAATTTATTTACTGCCAAATTCAGGTCATTGATATCTAATTTAATTCTAAGAAAATATTCCCTACAGATAATTTTAACCTTTATTCGCATGTTTTCCTTTTTTTCTTGCATATAAACCATTTATCAATAAATTACAGGGCAACAGGTTACCCCCATCCATCTAAAGCTAAATAATCAAAAGCCTTAGTACGGTACTCAGCCATGGCCTTTTCATCCTCTGCATCAACCCAACGGGCACAGGATACATTTACCGTATTTATCAATACAATCCACCTTTCCGGGGAGATCGAGTAAATTCATTACATGTTGGTTATGAGCCAATTGCATTACTGATGCGGGAATGGAAATTCTTCGTTTTTGGCACGAACGAGCCGGTAAGAAGCGGGGACTTTAACCGCCTTATCCTGAAATGACGTTAACTTAGTGTCATTTCAGAATAATCACAAAAATTATGTGGATTTAATTTTTTACAGAGAGAAATTTATTTTTTTATTGAATTACCTACTAGATGTTATTTTTGAAAAAAATTAAAATGGTCTTGGAAAAAATCTCTAAAATTCAGCATAGTAGATGTTTGTGATAGAGATCAGCATTTTTTAGGACAATAACAGTAATAGGGCCGTCTCATACAACCTATATCCTGAGGACAGGTTGGCCGATTACTCATAACATAGGGAATAAAAATAATAGATTATGGAACAATTAACGCAATTAAGCTCATGGGTTAATTTAAAAAAACATGCTGAGGTAATGCGATTCACTGAAATCAATAATTTAAAAAATTCAATTTCTCGAAACAATTTATTAACGCTATCATCTAATAAAATTCAAGTTAACTTTAGCAATCAATTGGTCGATGAAACGACTATTGATTTGTTGATTTCGCTTGCTCTAGAGAGAAATCTGCCGCAAAAAATTAAAGCATTAATCAATGGAGAGATTGTTAATCTCAGTGAATATAGGCCTGCTTTGCATACAGCTATTCGCGTTCTAGACGATACTCCGATAATTGTAGATGGGCACAATGTTATTCCTGATATTATAGCAGCCCGTCAGCGCATGAAAGAAATTTCAGAGCAAATACGTTCGGGGCAATGGCTAGGATTTTCGGGTAAACCAATTACAGATGTCGTCAATATTGGAATAGGGGGCTCCGATCTCGGTCCTCGCTTATGCATTAAAGCCTTATCATATCTAACTGCGAAGCATTTAAAATATCATTTTATTTCTGATATGGATCCTTATGCCTTTACTAACGTAGTGGCACAATTGAATCCTGAGACAACCCTCTTTATTGTTTCATCCAAATCGTTTACCACTAAAGAAACTTTATATAACGCTAAAAAAGCGTTGAAGTGGCTGGATAGCCCAGAGCATGTAGACAAACACTTCATTGCAGTAACAGCAAATATCGATAAAGCCAATGCATTTGGGATTAAACAGGTGCTGCCTATTTGGGATTGGGTTGGTGGTCGATTCTCATTATGCTCTGCTATTAATTTAATTACAGCAATAGCGATTGGCTATGAGAATTTTTATGACTTGCTGGTTGGGGCTAATTCCATGGATAAACATTTCCATAATGAGGATTTTGCATCCAATATACCAGTTCTTCTAGCGCTTATTTCTATTTGGAATAATAATTTTTTAGATATTCATAACTTACTAATACTCGTTTATTCGCAACAATTAGAATACATAGTGCCTTATCTTCAGCAGCTGGATATGGAAAGCAATGGTAAGTCTTTGGATAATTTTGGACGTCGTGTCAATTATGCCACAGGGCCTATTTTATGGGGTGGCTTAGGGAACCAGGCACAGCATAGTTATTACCAATTACTTTGCCAAGGAACTCATCAAGTCTCTATAGATTTTCTGACTATAGAACAATTTAAAGATGAACCAATTCATCAGATGTTTGAAGCAAAAAGAATGGTTTTAACTAAAGGGATTCATGAATCGAATCATCCCAGTGAGGAAATTATGGGAAATAAACCGTTAAACCATATTCAATTGGCTGATTGCACTCCATTTTCTTTAGGACAGTTAATCGCGCTTTATGAGCATAAAATTTATGTACAAGCAGTTATCTGGGACATTAACCCTTTTGATCAACCAGGAGTGGAAAGCGCTAAAAAAATTAGTAACTCTTATTTGGCCTTTGTTTAAGAAGTAACCGTAGGTTGGGTCGCGACCCAACATTAAGCGCTTGTGGGCTGTCCCAACCTACTTGCTGTGCTCCTTGTCTCCTTGCATGCTCCTCACCACTGCGAGTTTGGCAAGAGGTCTATTCTTAGACGAATTACCGGCGAAAGCCGGTATCCATAGGACATTGAGTGGTTAATGGATGCCGATTTTCGTCGGCAATTCAAATGAGGTAGGAAATGGCTTTGTTGAGACGGTATTCGAATCTTTACTGGTTCAGAAGAGCGACGCATTATTTCATAAAACTAAACTGTCTTGAATTAGCTTATTGGTTTTGGAGAATAAGTGGTGGTCAGGCCAAAGAGAACGACCTATTCACTAGCATTCAATTTGATCTAATAATTCAATCTGCTCATTAATATTGATCATTTGATTTTGCCAATATACAGGTGTATTAAACCATGGAAAACTCAAAGGAAATGCTGGATCGGCCCAGCGCTTTGCGAGCCATCCTGAGTAATGCAGCATGCGTAATGTACGTAATACTTCGATTAAATGGCGTTCGCGTGGATTAAAATCATGAAACTCACAATACCCTTGTAAAATCTTCGTTAGTTGCTCGTCCATTTGTTTTGATTCACCTGAAAGCAACATCCAAATGTCCTGTATTGCTGGGCCCATGAGGCAATCGTCTAAGTCCACAATATGAGGGCCTGATTCGCTCCATAACACATTTCCTGCATGACAATCACCATGCAAGCGTATTTGAGCAACTGGACCTATGTATTTAAATATCTCAGTGATTTTTTGTAAGGCTGTTTCAACTGTTTTGCAAAAGTTAGCTTTTAAATAATCTGGAATAAAGTTTTGCTCAATGAGAAATTCGTACGGATCATGACCATAATTTTGAGTATTTAATTGGATGCGATGTTGAAATGATTGACATGCACTGACCGCATGTAAGCGTCCTATAAACCGTCCCATCCATTCTAGTTGTTCGCTATTATCCAATTCTAGTGCACGGCCGCCGCGTCTAGGAAAGAGTGCGAATCTAAAATCATGATGATGGTGTAAGGTCTGGTCATTTATAATTAGGGGCGCAATAATAGGAATTTCATGTTCTACTAATTCAAGTGAGAACTGGTGTTCTTCTAAAATAGCTGCTGAACTCCAGCGATGAGGTCTATAAAATTTAGCGATAAGGGGTTCAGCCTCTTCAATCCCTATTTGATAAACGCGATTTTCGTAGCTATTGAGTGGGAGTAGGCTGCCTGTGCAACGAAAGCCAGTGCTTTCAACGGCATCAAAAATAGCCGTTGGATCGAGTCGATCATAGGGTGTTTGATTCTCGTGATTCAACGGTGAATCCTCTTGGGTAAGTATGGAAATGCATTATACAGATTGTTTGCAGCAAGCATAGGTCAAGGCTATTCACAAATTATAGATTAAAGGCCTATATTTGACCATTTGCATATACTTGCTCCAATGAGTCCCCATAAAATGATATATCACCTGGATGTATGTTCTTATCCAGGTGATTAATGTTTGTAAGAATTTGACTAGTATCAATAATTGTTTCTTGCTGAAAAGCCGATGTTATCTGAATCTGACTCCTCTATAACATTTGGCTCTTCAAGTAGCGTTGGCATGTCTTGTGGTTGAGGCACATCGACTAATTTTTGATAAATTTGTGAAAAGATCTCCAATCGTTTTTCCAGTGTCTCTTTTAATTGCATACGAATATTTTCATCGCTGATGATTGTATTGATGATGTTTTCATATTGAGAAAAAGGGGTCTCAGTAATTTTTTTCAATGCAGATAAAACTTCATCAGTTCTAGCTTCTGAATTAAGAATTTTTAAACAAGAGGGGTGCATTAAGAATGTCTTCTTCTTAAAACATTCGTTAAAAAAATCAATTGTATCTTTCGTTATACGATTTTGAATGTTTTCCTCGGTCAACTCTTGGTTGTCTGTATTCAGACGAAAGATAAAATTTAATTCTCTGAATACACTATCATAGTTGTTCTGCTTTTTTGTAGAAAAATAGCGTGAGAAGCAAAACTCCGGATCTAGCCTTCTAATCAATAAATCCTCATCCTTCGCGACGACAACTACATTGCTGATATCAGTATCTCCCAAAAAGTAGCTGATCACTAAGGAGAAAATTAAATTCTTGACTGATTTTTGGAAATTAAAAATATCTTCCCCTTCAGCTAGGAAGTCAATTTTTGAGCCTACTCTATAATAAGTGGGCTCAAGATCCTCATCCAGATCTTCATCAGCGGTTCCTTGACCAACGAAATACTCAGGTTGTCCTTCTCCCATTAATAAGGCATAGAAATTACCGCCACATGCCGTTAATTCTATTGAGGTTTTTAATGAGTGATGATGCCATTTCTCTTTGTTATAATATAACTCTCCTCCTGTAGCTACAAAAAACCTTTTATGAGTTACTGTATCTTCAGCTTCTTTACTATCAGTATTAATTATTTGTACTACTTGATTACCACCAAGAGAGATATATTCGTCGAACTCTGACTCAGTAGAAGTCTCTGATATCATCGGTGTACCATTCATCAACGGACTTCTCATCACAAAGGGGCTTCCCGAGTTGCTTATGTTGGTTATAAATGGACTTCCTGTACTACTTAGACTGGGGCTTGTTTGATCACCATAACCATCTGCTGAATCAGACTCACGTTTCCTTTTTGTCTGCAACTTGGATAAATTCGGTTTTTTGGGGCTAAAAGAAAAAAGGCTAAACTTATAGTTCATAAATATTACCGTAAAATACAAATATTATACATAAAATTATTGAATAAGTCATTTTGATTTAATTTTGTTTATAATTTTCTGACTTTATGAGGCTTCTTCGAAAACTTGACTGAGGGGGCTAACTGATTCGTCGATGCGGTGCTCGAATTCTCACACTTCATCTCCCTTTGCTGGTTTGCGAAGAGGTCTGTTGTAATGTAGAGATGTATCCCCAGAAGAAAGATAATGTACTACTCCTTGCTCATCCTCCAGCAGCAACAACCCTTCCTGATTTATTCCCCTGGCAACACCAGAAATAGTTGTTGACGACTGAGATACAGTAATATATTTTCCGGCCAGATAGTCTTGTTGATTCCATTCGTCCATAAAAGCATTCAGGCCTTTATCAATAAATTCATAGATATAATGCTCTAAATTAATGATCAATTTTGCAATGATTTGATTGCGGTCATATTGTCGTTGGGTGATTTCATATAAGGAACACCAAGGCTTATCGGGAAGAGGGTGATTTTTCGTATCCGTATTAACGTTTAAACCAATCCCTATAATAACTTGTGCATTGCCATGAGATTCAGCAATAATTTCTATTAAACTGCCACACAATTTTTTATCCCTCCATAAAATATCATTAGGCCACTTTATTTTAATGTCAGAGGAGGGGCTAAACTCATTAATCGTAGCTAAGACGGCTAAACTGGTTATAAGACTTAATCCAGATAATCTTGAAAGGTCACAGTTTAGGTTCCAGCGACTGGAGCAATAAATATTTTCACCAAAGGGAGAGTGCCAATTCCGGCCAAATCGCCCCCTTCCTTGAGTTTGTATTTCTGCACAGCAGATATCAATAGAGCTCATTCGAAACTCTACTGTAGAGGAGAGTTGCTTCGTCACTACAGTGCTCGAATCCTCATGTACTTGCGTGTACATCCCTGTTTTGCGTTCCGTGCCTTCTCGCTCTGCAGCGAGTATCGAAAGAGCTCTAATAGATTGACTTAGAGGAAGATCTTTTAAATAACGATTGGTCGAATCTATTGAGGTAAATAAATGAATGTTAAAAAAACGATTAAAGCCGTGCTGTTGCAGGGCATTGGCTATTTGTTGTTGCTCTAGTAATGCTAATGGATTAGGTAATTGATAGCCTTGATGAGGTATACGAGCAATGGGAATACCCAAAGCAATTAATTGATTGATTTGCTTCCAAATCGCGGAACGTGTAATCCCTAAGGCCTGTCCTAATTCGTTACCGCTATGACAACATCCATCGCCAAGAATTTGCAGCAAGGTCAGTTGAGAGTGATTTAATTGCATCATAGTTAATATTTCAGGATGCCGTGTTGGTAAATAGGTATAATTCCGTGGCGAACTTCTCTAACAGTTGGGTGATAGCATAATGCACCACTACACGCTACTTTTGGCATAAATGAACGTAACTGCCAGGTGGTTTTATGAAGAGCATCATAGACCAATTGTTTTGTAGGAAGAGCTGTTGGCACAGTAAACTCTTTAGTCGGGTAAGACAGTCCCAAGCCACAAGCTTTGATGAAGGCCTCTTTCTGGGACCATATATGAAAAAAAACAGCGGGCTTCAATGACGGGGGTACTTTCTTAAACTCTTCAAGTTCTTGTTCTGAAAATAATGTTTTAGCTATACCTTCGTAGGGTCGCGCTGAATAGTACTCAATATCAACACCTAAAGAATGCCCTTTGCCTATGGCAAGCAGAGCGAGATCACCTGTATGACTGAGATTAAACTGTAATTTTTGCGAATTAATTACTTCGGGTTTCCCGTGATTGTTATAGACAAATTCCAAGCGCTCTGGAGCAACATTTAAATAACGAGCGAGGACGATTCTTAAAACGGCTCTTGCCGTCGTGAAACGTCGTCTGTGTCGACTAAAATAAAATCGCTCGCCACGCGCTTTTTCCTCGGCGTTTAATAGTTGATACGTTACATTAAGCTCATGTTCTAATGAAAACTGCCACAGATCAATACGTGCTTCATTTAAAATGCAATGGTGCATACTTAATGGAGTAAATCCTGTAATTGTCATATGATGTGCTTTGAATCTAGCGTCAATTAGCGGTTAAGAGTATCATATAACATTTGATAGTATCTATTCACCACAATTTTTGAACCCCGGTGAAAAGCCAAATGTGGTTTTTTGATAAGCTGTGCTGAATAGTTACCCACGATATTTAATTCACCAAAGAGTAATCAATGAGCCGACAATTTTTGGATTTTGAGCAACCTATTGAAGAGTTGAATCAGAAAATTGAAGCACTTCGCATGGTAGGTCATGATAACGAAGTTAACTTAACAGATGAAATAGCAAAACTTGAAGCTAAATGTTCTGATTTAACTGCTCACGTTTTTTCTAATTTGGAACCTTGGCAAGTCGCTCAAATGGCCAGACATCCTCTCAGGCCACAGACGACTGATTATATTGAACGGATTTTTACTGATTTTCAGGAGTTACATGGCGACAGAAGTTATTCTTCGGCCCCAGCAATAATTGGAGGATTGGCTCGTTTAAATAATGAACCTGTTATGGTTTTAGGCCATCAAAAAGGAAAGCGAACTAAAGAAAAAGTATACCGCAATTTTGGAATGGCACGGCCTGAAGAGTATAGGAAGGCATTACGTCTTATGAAAATGGCTGAAAAATTTAGTCTGCCTATAATTACCTTTATTGATACTGCAGGAGCTTATCCTGGTATTGGCGCTGAAGAGCGTAATCAATCAGAGGCTATTGCACGTAATTTGTTTGTTATGTCTCGCTTAAAAACACCCATTATTTGTATCGTCACAGGCGAAGCAGGTTCTGGTGGCGCTTTAGCTATTGGGGTAGGGGATAGAGTATTAATGCTGCAATTTGGTATTTATTCCGTAATTTCTCCAGAAGGTTGTGCTTCTATATTATGGAAAGATGCAGCTAAGGCCAGCGAAGCTGCGCGGGCTATGGGTATTACTGCTGACAAAATAGCAGAAAATAAATTAGTGGATATGGTGATCCCTGAGCCTGTAGGTGGTGCACATCGTGATGTAGATGATATGGCATTACGCGTGAAAAAAATATTACTTACAGAACTACACGCTTTGAAAAAATTTTCTGTAGATAGATTAATAGAGCTTAGATACCAGAAGTTTATGGCCATGGGGGCTTTATCTTAACTTCCGAGTGGATTGAGCGTTTAGGTCAATTCACTAAATTAATTGTAGGGTTTAGCGGGGGGCTAGACTCTACAGTTTTATTGCATGTTCTTTCCTCTCATACCTTATTGCGTCATAGATTAACCGCGATACATATTCATCATGGGATTAGTGTAAATGCTGAATATTGGCAACGGCATTGTGAGCAATTTTGTCGTAATTTAAATATCCCCTTTTTTGCTCGTACAGTGCAGTTTGACCGTTCAGCCAATATAGAAGAGGGTGCTAGAGTTGCGCGTTATGCTGTTTTTACCTCTTTATTAAGTGCAAATGACTGTCTGCTCTTGGGGCATCACATGGATGATCAGGCAGAGACTGTGCTGTTACAACTGTTCAGAGGGGCAGGGGTTGATGGCTTAGCTGCAATGACGGAGTGTGGGGAGCTAGGATTAGGGACCATGGCTAGGCCTTTTTTAGCCTATACGCGTACGCACCTTGAAGAGTATGCAAAAAGTCATGGATTAGAATGGATAGATGATGAAAGTAATCAAGAGATTAAATATTCACGAAACTATTTGCGCCATGAAATAATGCCTTTACTAATGAAAAAATGGCCAGGAGTGATTGGGAATATAGCGCGAACCGCTGCTCATTGCCAGCAAGCTAAAGCGAATTTAGATGCTTTGGCTGAGTATGATAGCCAAGGAATAGCTTTGGCTAACAACTCGTTAAGTATTACGCCATTAAAAAAGTTAAGTTTTGAGCGTGTTACCAATATTTTAAGAGTATGGCTAAAAAAAAATCAAGTACAAATGCCTTCAACCCTGACCTTCCAACGTTTAATACATGAAGTGATCTTTGCTAATTCTGATGCAAGTCCTGAAGTGAGTTGGGAAAATATTATAGTGCGTCGTTATCAGCAATGCCTTTATATAAATCAACGGGAATTAGAAAGCCATCCTAAAAATACGCGATTTTCTAGGGATGAGCCGTGTAATAAATCTATTATATGGAGCGATTTTCCCCAGCCACTATTATTGGCTGAATTAAATATTTGCTTGATTGCCAAGCAAACGAAGCAAGGATTAGTTATTCCAGAACGAGCAAACATTATTGTTCAGTTTAGGCAGGGCGGAGAGCAGATCCGATTACATGGTCAAACCAAACAATTAAAAAAATTATTTCAAGAATGGGCCGTTCCACCATGGCAAAGAGATACCATTCCTTTAATTTATATTAATGACCAACTTGCTGTGGTAGTTGGCTATGCCGTTAGTGATGCATTTTATTCTAAAAGTGCAGCGCACGCATGGGAATTATTAACAAAAGGTTAATATTAAATAACTATTTCCTTTATTTATTAAATAATGGTTGATTATTATAATTGAATGGTATCTAAATTAATTGTTGATGTCCTAAAGGCTTCACCATGAGGAGTTATCATGCCATTTTTAAAAATATTTTGGTTGTTGAGCTATATTTCTATAGCTTCTTTTTCCGCGGCAATTATTACGCCTGCCTTACCTGAAATTCAGCAGCAGTATGCCCTTCTTCAAGGTCAAATTGAGTGGATAGTATCTGCTTTTTTAATCGGTTATGTGATAGGCCAGTTGATCTATGGCCCTTTAGCAAATCGTTTTGGGCGAATCACTGCCCTGCGTACCGGGTTAGTCATCAATCTTCTGGGTATCCTCGTTTGTTATTCCGGGCTTATTTTCCACTCCTATTGGATATTAATTGCCGGCCGGTTTGTCACTGCACTAGGCGCCGCAAGTGGTTTGGCATGTACTTTTATGCTTATTAATGAATGGTTACCAGCAGAACAACGAAAAACGGCAATGGCTTATACCATATTATCTTTTACTTTAGGTATTGGCTTTGCCGTACTTTTGGGAGGGGTGATTAGTGAATACAGTCATTGGTATAACTGTTTTATGCTACTGTTTATGCATGGCTTGCTCATGCTTTATGGAACAAAGGTATTTAGTGAAACGTTAATCACTTCCCACGTAATTAACTTCAATTCCATTGTCAAAGGATATCTGACTGTTTTATCTTCAGATTCTTTATTAATATATTCTTTGGTAGTGGGTCTTTGTTCCGCTATAGGGTATTGCTTTTCAGCGGCAGGCCCACAAATTACCTCTGACTTATTTCAATTATCACCGGCAGAATATGGATATTGGAATATACTGAATATGGTTGGCATGCTGTCTGGAGGATTATTAGCTAAAGTTGCATTACAAAAATACAGTGCGAGCAATGTAGTGTATTTGGGTTTGACTGGCACCGCATTAAGTATAGGCTGTTTAATTCTAATGGTCTATTCTGGACATCCACTCGTATTGTGGTTTTTCATGAGTACTTTATTCTTATACTTATTTAGTGGTTTCTTGTTTGCAGGTGGCTCTTATATCGCTTCTAATGCTGTGAGCGATAAAGCCAGTGGTTCTGCTATGATGAGTTTTATTAACATGATGACAGCAACACTAGCCGTTGTTTTCATGGGGTACGTAAGTACTAAACCGTTATTGGCTTTTATCACTATATTGGCTGGGTTATGGTTTTTAGTATTGGTTATACTATTCGTGCGACAAGGATTGTGTTTTATGCAAAATAAGCAGGTACAGTCTGAGAGTTAATGGAAAATAAGATAATTCTCTTGAGCAGTTCATCTTTTTTACTGCTCAAGAGAATTAAATCTAGATAAGCTATCGAAATTAATGGGTACTTCTTTTTATTGAGCTATGAGGTGGATAAGCGAAATGTATCACTGCGAAATTTGTGGGCATGAGCAGGAGTTACAATAGATAAAAGCACCAATAAGATCAGTATCAATGAGAACTTACTGCTAACTGGAGTGCTTGAGAAAATGAGAAAAATAATTCACGTGCTGTGTATTTTTGTTTTGTTCTTGATACACCATTGTGTATACGCTGAGTTCACGCAAAGTTGGCTTGATAACCAAGTACAGCTATTTGTTAAAGACAAACCTGTAAAAGCAATGATTTATGGATTGTGGGTGGATGGGAAGCCAATCAGCACTAATGCAATTGGCCAGTCTATGACTAATGTGCCTGTAACAGATGACATGCATTTTCGTATTGGTGGCATAACAGAAACTATGTTAACAACGGTACTGATGCAACTAGTTGAACAAAAAAAATTGCAACTCGATGATAACATCGCGCAGTGGTATCCCAATTTACCTAATGCAGCTAGTGTTACATTAAAAATGCTAGCCAATGGTACCAGTGGTTATCCTGATTATGTTTATAATAAAAAATTTGTTGATGCGGTAATCAATCATCCTTTCAAAAATTGGTCTGATAAAGAGTTGTTAGATTATGCTTTGATGCAGAAGCCTTTATTTAAACCTGGCACAAACCAACATTACTCCCATACGGACTATGTTCTTCTTGGATCCATTTTAAGCAAGGTTAGTAACAAATCAGTGAATGAATTGTTTGAGGAAGCTATTTTTAATAAATTAGCAATGAACAATACTCGATTTGAGCGTACAGCAAATATGCCATATCCAGTATTGCACTCTTTTAGTCAGGACAGACACATCTATGAAGACTCTACTTTTTGGGATCCATCTTGGACATCTACTTCTGGAGCTACGGTTTCTACCATTCAAGATTTAGGATTATGGGCTAATGCTTGGATGAAAGGCAGTTTGTTATCAGAGCAATCTACTCAACAATTAAGAGCGCCAGAAACTGTGGGTAAGGGACAGAATACCAGCGCCCTTTATTTCGCGATGGGCTTTGGAGTAGTGAATCATTGGTTAATCCAGAACCCTCGTTTTGGCGGTTATAGCGGTATATTTTCTGTTTTGCCAGAAAAAAACATAGTATTTATCGCCTTTAATACTCTAAAACCTGCCGGGGAAAGCAATATAAATTTCAGCATGGCACTATGGCAAAAATTAGCTGCTAAATTAGCACCTGAATACCCACAGCCATTTAAATAATCCTGTATTTTTGAGTTATGCCTTTTTGAACCTTCTTTATCCGAAACTGACGTTAATTTAAGGAGCTTGTAGGTTGCAGACTAGACATGAAGTATGTAATTGGTCGCGACCAATTGTTAACATGATGCTGAGCCCAAGTAAAACTTCTCCTTGGGCTTACAATCTAATTAATGATTAGGGGTACTGGAGCTATTATTTGGGGTGCCCATGTTAGTACCTGTACCGGTATTATTAGTACCGTTATTACCATTGGTACTTGGATTATTTATTGTGCCATTACTGTTACTATTAGTACCAGTATTAGTAGACCCAGTCCCCGTATTAATGTTAGTTCCTGTGCTAGTAGGGCCTGTATTGACGCCTGTTCCTGTACTTGCCCCTGAACTACTCCCGCTCGTGTCAGTAGCATATACTGGAGAAAAGGCAAACAATGCTAAAGAAAGAAGTAGTATTTTTTTCATGATAGCCTCCTTGCAAAATACAATACCGCTTTAATTAAGTAATAATTTTTTTAAATTAAGGTTTTTAAAGGTATAAAACGGATAAGGGTTATTCCCACTTATTTATTACTTTGCGTTATGTCACATTTGAAGATAGTTTATCTGTTCCTTTAAGCTCATCTCCTTAATTAAATAGGTTGTATTATATTGATAGAAGATGATTAAAAATAATTCAAGTCTGTTTTTCGTATCTTATTGAATTTAATTAATAAAAGAATTTCTCTTAGTTCAATATTACTTTTGAAAATGACTTAAGTTGTAAATTGAATCTTTGGTTCATAGCCCCAAGCTGCGGATGTAATATCTTTCTAAGACCTCGCCCCACACCCTCTCCCTCGAGAGAGAGGGTAGGTTACCTCTTAAGTTTATGTCATTACGTGAACGGCTAGCATTCAGGCAAATTAACCGCCAAACCACCCATAGACGTTTCTTTATAAATGCTTTGCATATCCATACCTGTTTGTTTCATTGTTTTAATCACTTTATCCAAAGAAATATGATGTTGTCCGTCTCCTATGAGCGCCATTCGTGTAGCATTAACCGCTTTGACCGCTCCCATAGCATTACGTTCAATACAAGGTATTTGTACCAATCCCAAAACAGGGTCACAGGTCATTCCTAAATGATGTTCCATAGCGATTTCAGCTGCATTTTCCACTTGTTCTACCGTGCCGCCGAGAACCGCAGTAAGTCCAGCTGCTGCCATAGAAGAGGCAACGCCTACTTCGCCTTGACATCCTACTTCGGCACCAGAAATAGACGCGCCTTTTTTATAAAGAATACCAATAGCTGCGGCCGTAAGGAAATAAGTATAGATGTCTTCATCATTCATCTTATCATGAGCCATTTGACAATATTTGAGTACGGCTGGAATAATTCCTGCAGCACCATTGGTTGGGGCGGTAACGATGCGACCGCCAGCGGCATTTTCCTCATTAACTGCCATAGCGTAAAGGTTTAAATGGTTCATAATATCTGACTGCTCAAAAACACTTTTAACACCTTTTTGATCCATTAACGCTTTATAGAGAGAGGGTGCTCGTCTTTTGAGATTCAAACCACCGGGTAATGTACCATCATGTTTACAACCATT
This sequence comes from Legionella fallonii LLAP-10, assembly GCF_000953135.1. Taxonomy (NCBI): domain Bacteria; kingdom Pseudomonadati; phylum Pseudomonadota; class Gammaproteobacteria; order Legionellales; family Legionellaceae; genus Legionella; species Legionella fallonii. The sequence goes on from NZ_LN614827.1 coordinate 923,176, forward strand.
GGCAATACATTCATCCATCACTTGAGCAATAGTCAAAATTCCTTTATGAATTTCTTCAGTACTTCTCCAGGTCCTTTCATTAGCCATCATTAACTCAGCGATGCTTAAGTTATTTTCTTTGCATAATTTAAGTAACTGATCTCCAGTTGAAAAAGGGTAAGGTGGTGGATTAGAGTCTTCGGTTGTCTTATTAAAATCCTCTTCTGTGGTAATAAACCCACCGCCAATAGAATAATATACTTGATTAATTAATAAGTTACCTGAGCTGTCATAAGCTGAAAAACGCATCCCATTGCTATGTTTGGGTAATAGTTCCTTTTGTAAGAATAAGAAATCAGTTGCTTCATTAAAAGAGATATTTTTTTTACCGGCTAAATTGAGAGTATGAGAACTAAGTATCTCATGCATGCGAGGTATCATAGTTTCTGGTATTACTGTTTCTGGTGCTTTATTTTCAAGCCCATTGACAATGGCTTTATCGGTACCATGCCCTTTACCAGTTAAGGCTAAAGAACCATAGAGTTCTACTTTGGCACGTTGTATTTTATCAAAGAGATTTTTTTCTTGGAGTAATTGTAAAAAGGCATTAGCTGCTAACATAGGCCCTACAGTATGCGAACTCGAGGGACCAATACCAATAGAAAATAAATCAAACACGCTGATGTTCATATAATCTAACTCTCTTGTTCTATTTAGTGGCAAGTGTAGAAGGATAAATCGGATTTGTCTATTTGTAATTAAATAATAGCTTATGACTGGTAATTTTATGTGAATTTAGGCAGAATGAACGGGCATTTTTACAATGTTCTATATCTTTCTGATTGTACATAAGGAAGATATGTAATTTAAGAAAGACTAAAAGGGGATTGTTTATGAAGATCAAATTGGTCGCTGCGGCCGTCATGGGGCTGGCAATGTCAACTGCAATGGCTGCAACCGATGCTACATCATTAACTACAGATAAAGATAAATTATCTTATAGTATTGGTGCTGATTTAGGTAAAAACTTCAAAACTCAAGGTATTGATATCAATCCAGAAGTGTTGGCTAAAGGAATGCAGGATGGTATGAGCGGTGCTCAACTGATTTTGACTGAACAGCAAATGAAAGATGTTTTGAATAAATTTCAGAAAGATTTAATGGCAAAACGTTCTGCTGAGTTTAACAAGAAAGCTGATGAAAACAAGACAAAAGGTGAAGCGTTTTTAAAAGAAAATAAAGCTAAGCCTGGAATTGTTTCATTACCAAGCGGATTGCAATATAAAATCATTGAAAGTGGCAATGGTTCTAAACCAGGTAAAACAGATACTGTAACTGTTGAATATACTGGTCGTTTGATCGATGGTACAGTATTCGATAGCACAGAAAAGACTGGTAAACCAGCAACGTTCCAAGTATCACAAGTAATTCCTGGCTGGACTGAAGCATTACAATTAATGCCTGCTGGCTCTACTTGGGAAATCTATGTTCCATCAGGTCTTGCTTATGGCCCACGTAGTGTTGGTGGCCCAATAGGACCAAATGAAACTTTAATTTTCAAGATTCATTTGATTTCTGTGAAAAAAGCTTCTGCCTAAAGCACATTATTCATCCTGAGTTAGATAATTCAGGATGAATATCGTTAGCTATTTTTCAAAAGGTAGCATCTCATGTTCTTGTGAAGAAAATGAAGTAACTCAAGGTAGGAGCCTAATAGAGGTGCTTCAATAATGCTTACAATGACGAATTTTTGTTTTAATTGGTAACAATGGTTAAAATCTGCTTTTTCGCGAAATCTTTTCTAATGTTGCATCGGCTTCGGGTGTTTAAAAAATGAATAAACGCTTGTTTATCGTTTTCATTTTAGGTTTTTCTTCTGGTTTGCCCATGGCTTTAATCAGTAGCACTTTGCAGGCATGGTTTGCCTATAGCGGTATGTCCGTTTTAGCTACCGGTGCATTAAGTTTAGTAAGCCTTCCTTATGCCTACCGTATTTTTTGGGGGCCTATTCTTGATCGTTATTCTTTATTTAGTTTAGGTAAGCGCCGCAGTTGGATCTTAACAATGCAAATACTTCTATTGATAGGGTTTAATTGCATGGCTTGGTTTTCGCCTGACCAACATCCTAAAGCCTTAGCGTTTTTGGCTTTAGTTTTAGCCTGTTTTTCTGCCACTCAAGATGTGGCCATAGATGCTCATAGAGCCGAATACCTCCCGCAAACTGAGCATGCTTTAGGAGCTTCTATAGCCGTATTTGGTTATAGACTGGCATTATTGCTTTCTGGTGGTTTAGCACTGATTATGGCAGAGCAGTTAGGTTGGGCCATTACTTATCGTTTTATGGGTTTCATCATGATAATTGGTATGTTTGCCATATTATTGAGTAAGGAACCCTCTATAGAAATCAAAGAAAAAAGTAGTTTTGCTTTTTCTTTCATCGCACCTGTTAAAGAATTATTAGCCCGTCCCGGAGTTATTTATCTTTTATTCTTTATTTTTTGTTATAAGCTAGGAGAAGCTTTTACCACCACTACTAGTGGTATTGTCATGCCTTTTTTAATTCAAGGGCTGGGCTTTTCATTAGAGACCATAGGTTATATCAATAAAATGCTAGGGTTGGGGGCCATCTTACTAGGAGGATTAACTGCCGGAGTTTTATTGACTCGTTATAGTTTATATCGTTCCTTGTTCTTTTTTGGATTATTACAAGCATTAACCAATGTATTTTTTGTCGCTTTGGCCATTTATGGAAAAAATGTACCATTATTAGCCGTTGCTGTTTTTTCGGATAATTTTGCTGCAGGTCTAGCGTCCACTGCCTTGGTTGCCTTATTTATGAGATTGGTTAATAAACAATTTACTGGCACTCAATTTTCATTGTTGGTCGCTTTATCTACATTACCCCGTATACTCTCAGGTCCTGTTGCTGCGACTATTCAGATGAATATAGGGTGGACCGGTCTGTATGAATTATCTATAGTGTTTGCACTAGCTTTTATTCCTTTTCTAATTAAGATTAAAGAACAAACGAAAGAACTGCTCGCACAAGAAGAAACCCCTCTAGAAAAAGAAGGCTCTTTGGATCCTATAAGATAATAGGTTCGTAGAATAGGGTGAGGCATTTTATGCAACAAATCGTTCCAAAATCTTAAGCTGATGCCCTTATACCCCAACTAAAACATTGTCATCTAGAGCGCGCAAAACGCATTGTGCCATATTCAGCAAAATGACAGCGTCGATTAGACAACAAATTGTCCGGCGTTGCTGTACGCTAAAGAGCATATATTTCAAGTAGTTTTTTGGACAGAGTCATTGTATAAATACTATTTACTATTCGATAAAATAGTTAAATAAAAAGGCATGGATTTCGAGTGATTTTGAACCAACAAGACATGTTGCAACTTCTTCTTGGTACCGAGGGTCGGACTCGAACCGACACGATGTCACCATCACCGGATTTTGAATCCGGCGCGTCTACCAATTCCGCCACCCCGGCACGCACGGCCATTATAGCAAAGATACAGAATCTAACAATGAATAAATCAATAATATTTAAAAAGATTAATATGTTTGGTTTTTATTTAAACTAATTTGACATTTTAGCGTCGAATATTAAATAATGAGAGAGGAATATCGTATCAATAGATGTTAACGAGGGGTGTTTATGCTAAAAAATAGAGCAGTACTTGTTGGATTGCTATTGGTGCAGTTGAGTGCAATATGCTTTGCCTCTAATTGCCCTGATCCTGCAACTACTTCATTACAATGGGGAGTGCCTCCCGATCCTTGGATAGAAAATCCTTTTTCTCCTAATAGTCCCCAAGGCGAAGAAAATACCAAATTTGTACGAGCTAATATTCTTGTTGCTGGTTATGGGCAGGGAGTGACCTGCACTTATAGAAACTCCGTTGGTGAATACTCTATTTGGTGGCCGGTGCTCACAAAAATACCCTCACGAGCAGATTATACCTGGATAGATACACGGGGTGGCTTTGTGTGCACTCAAGGGTTGCTTGAATGTCAGTTTTATACGGCAAATTAGTAGAGCTTTTGTATCATCATAAAAGAGTTATCTTGAATTTTCTTGATAAAAAAAAATACTTAATTTAAAGTGGAGTTTAATTTTTTATTCGCAGATAAGGGATTATGTTGATAAGAAACCCTGTTTTAGGTCTAGCGGCAGTAATGCTTGGGACATCACTGGCCTATGCTGGTGATATGGGTACGATAAGGTCATCATATCGACCTGTTGGTTCTGTATTTGGTGGCGTAGCAAACCTATCATCGAGACCTGGCTCATATTCCTTTTTAGGCACAGATGATGATGTGTTTGTTTATAACGGCGTGAATAGCTCAAAAACTACAGGATTAGTTGGTGTTTTTTTAGGTGTAGAACCTACTTTATCATACACCAATTTTTTCTTACAGGCTGGTCTGGAATACAGTTATTTTGGCAATACTTCTCTTTATGGTTCCAACACAGTGGGCATTGAACCTGAGACTTCTACTGCTTATCAATACCAATACACTTTGCAAACCCAACAGTTATTGGCGGTGGGTAAGTTTTTTAAGAAGACTCATTTTCCTAAAACGAATCATATTCTCTATCCCTACTTATCTATCGGTTTAGGAGTTGCTTTTAATCAGGCCAAAAATTATCAAGCATTTACTAATGAAACGGGCAGCATAAACATTACGCCTTCCTTTGCTGACCACTCAAATACTTCTTTTAGTTACAGTTTAGGTGTGGGTATAGATAGTCCTATCGATCAACATATACGAATTGGAGTCGGGTATAAGTTCTCTGATTTTCTGCGTGCTAATTTAGGGAATGGCCAAGTTGTCATTAACCAATATGCTTATCCTGTATTATTTTCCTTAAAAAACACACATACTTATGCCAATCAGTTTATTGCACAAATAAGCTATGTAGTTTAATACTTTAATACCGTACGATGTGAAATGGATGTTAGGGGATTTATGAGAAGCCTGTAGAATTTAAATAGAGCTGTCTCCTTAATTATTTTTAAGCTGACGTTAAGTTAAGAGTGTCAATATGAAGTAATATATTTTCGTAACGATCTACTTTAGTAAAATAGTTGGATAACCTTAATTGAAAAAAAGAGAAATAATTAGTTCAAGTATAGGGAATATTATCGAATGGTTTGATTTAGGACTATTCCTTTTTATGACCCCAATTATTTCTACAAAGTTTTTTCCCCAACAATTCTCAAATATATCAACATTTTTTACGCTTACTGTATTTGCTATGGGATTTCTCTGCCGCCCCATAGGCGGCATTTTTTTGGGGTACTTCGGAGATGTTTATGGTCGAGCAATTACATTAAGAATTTCCATTCTCACGATAACAGTATCCACTATGTTAATCGGAATGTTGCCATCATATGAGAGTATAGGGATATTAGCCCCCATCCTATTTGTTGTACTGAGACTAATACAAGGATTTTCAATAGGAGGGGAGTACAGTGGAATAATGATTTATTTGGCTGAATCAGCACCCTATAAAAGGCGTGGTTTTATCACAAGCTTTGCCGCAACAGGAGCAAATTTAGGTTTTTTATTGGCAACGTTAATGTGTATTTTGCTGACTCTTAGTTTTTCTGAAGAGATGATTAAAGATTGGGTTTGGCGATTACCTTTTCTTTTTGTGGGAATACCAGGAGCATTCATTATATATTATCGTTTTAAATTAACTGAGACCACAGTATATCTGCGTTTAAAACGATTTCACCTTCTCAAAGAGCATCCCTTAATAACCGCGTTCAAAGTTGCTCCGCTGCAATTAATTAAAATTTTGGGACTTACTTGTATGAGTTCAACATTTTATTATTTTTTTGTAGGCTATATTCCCACCTATTTAGAGCGTTATATGGGATTTTCGCTAAAAACGGGATTATTCTTTCAAAGCATGATGTTAATTGGAATGTTATTTGTTGTTCCGCTAGGTGGTCTACTGGGTGATTATTTTAGTCGAAAAAGAATTATGATACTCACATCGATAGCAATTCTTTTCTTAATTTTTCCTTGTATTTATTTATTACAGTCTAAGTCATTATCATTAACGGCCTTAGCTTTGGCTATAGCAACCATACTTAGCTCATTAGATCAAAGTAACACGTTAACAGCGGCCGTTGAAAATTGCCCTGAAAATGTACGCTATAGTAGTATCGCTTTTTCTTACAATCTTGGTAACGCGTTGTTTGGTGGAACGACGCCAGTAATTGTTACTTTGCTAATAGACAATATAAATAGTTTAGCTCCATCATATTATCTATTTTTTATGGCATGCATCAGTCTAGTTACTGCGACAACCTTGCTCAATAAAAATCAATCCCTGGCAGCCATTTAACTACAACTAGGTAGTGGTTTTTTCTTCTATAGTTATATTTATAATGAAGTATCAAGGATGAAATAATGAAAAGAATATTAATTTGTTTGACTCTTGTTTTATGCAGCAATTTACTTATTGCAAGTCAGGGGACGCAATCTGGCTCTAATGCAATCCCATGTTTTAACATGCATGAAGTCGAGCGTATTGGAAAAGAAATATATGCATTCTTACAGCATGAATTTTGCGAAGAAAAAGTTGAGCCCAAAAAGTTGGTTTCTATTAGTCAAAATATCCTGCCAAAAATCATGACTGAATCATTCCTTGGGGTGACGCCGCCAGAAAACTGGCAGCAATTAGCCGATGATATTATAAAAAACTGTCTTGGAAACAATGATCTGTGTAAAAAGGAAGTGCGAAAAGAATTCGAAGCATGTGTCAAACCTAGAATTCCTTTGATCTTGATGCAGTTTGGTCCGTGGCTTGCTGAACATTGTTCCCAATTGAATAAGTCATTAATTCAACAATGGCCAAATAAACAAGCAATCCTCAAAAATGCAATTGATGAAAGCAAAGCACAGAATAATCTGAATTAGTCTTTGAAATCTGAAAAAAGTAAAAAACCAATTAACGAGTCATCAGTTAATTGGCTAGAAGGAATATAAAATATTGAATCAAGAGTACATTGTATATCGGACTTCTTCGAATCTAGCACTATCGTGTTCTTGCATTTTCTCAGCTTCTTGCAACTTCTCTTGTTCTTGTTCTTGCTGGATCTTTAGATTCATGAGTGCAAGCATATTCTGGGTTTTTAATTCTTGTAAAATTGCAGCTAATAAAATGTCCGTAGTTGTCTGTAAGTTTATTTCTTGAGCCGGTTGTTGTGTTTCCTGTGTTCTTTCGGTTTTCTGTACTTCAGTTGATGGGGGGGTGTGTTGTTGACTAAAAAAAAGCGGTGATCCCTGATTAGAATAAGATTGTATCGATTTCTCATTTCCTTTTTTTAATTGAGTGTCTGTAGCATTTTTACCCATGGTGATCTCCTTTTCCTTGTGAGTCTCTTTCAGATTAATATAAATTTTGAGTTAAATGCAAATGTTTTTTTCAGAATCAGCAAACTTTATATTTTTACCATTAATATTGCTCATCAAGTTTCTTAATTGATGCAACTGGAAATAAATTGATAAATGAAACTTCGTTCCGAGAACCGTACGTCCATGGGGTCTTATTGCGAACTCACGTTGATATCGTATTTGTTTGAGTCAGAGTTAGGTCTGATATGTTCGGTAGCCCTTGTTTTGCTAGGGTTTGTTGACAATTCACCGCCCGCCTACGTGCCGCGGCTTGTCCGCAGCATCCAGTAGATGGTCGAATTAAAATATATGTTCTTGTTAATGCATTGATTAATAAGAGCAAACTCATAATATACCGGTTCTGACGCCAAGTATAAAATGCATAGACTAATGCTCAAAGATGAGCTATGGTTTAAGCTGAGGGAGATCATGCTACAGCATGGAATTTATGACAAGCCTAATCTTCGTATAATAGTTGAGGCGATGTTGTATCGTATGCGTGAGGGCTGTCTTTGGCGAGACCTATCGACAGATTTTGGATGCTGGAATTCAATTTATCAACAATTTAATCGATGGTCATCTAAGAATAAATTAATGGATATTTTTAAAACGTTTGTACAAGGGCCGGATTTAGAATGGCGCTTTATTGATGGCAGTATTGTCAAAGCTCACCAACATAGTGCAGGTCTACCCAATAAAGAAGAACAAGGCATTGGTATATCGGTTGCAGGGAATACAACAAAAATTCATATGGCGGTTGATGCTCACGGATTACCTATTGATTTTCAAATAACAGGTGGTGAAGTGCATGAGTTGTATATTGAAGCAGCTCGCCGTGAAAAACGTTTCAAAAATTGGCCAATGATTGAGATCTACTGGATGCCGCGGACAAGCCGCGGCACGTAGGCGGGCGGTGAATTGTCAACAGACCCTAATAGAGAATACACTATTTATATGAAGCCATTAGCAAACCCAACAGAATTATTTGACTCTATCCAGCGATGGAATCGTTGATTGGTATCAGTGGAATACGCATAACCTATGCGTTTTTGTGATTATGCTTAAAATATCTAGCAATATCCTGCGTTAAGTGATTTAAATTACTATTCATACTAATAACCAGGTTTTCAGTGTTAACAACGGGTATTTTTTGAACCGTATAAAAATTATGTTTTCCAATTAAATGCTCATCCTGATAAATAGTATAGTCAGCACGTAGGACACTATTTCCTGAAACATCAATAGTAAATTGTGAGATATTTATTTCTAAGTGATAATTCGGTTTAAAAATAATTTCCCAAGGTGAAGTATTTACAATAGCTCCCGGTAAGAGGGTGGAAAGATTAGTGACAATGACACGAGCAATGTTCTTGTCTAAGCCTTCAATCCATTGCTCATCTTCTTCTAATTGCATTCGGTGTGGGGTGTAATTAATGATTAATTGAGGTTTTTCAATATAAGCAGGTACGCTGATTTTATCTATCCCTATCCTTAAGTTGTGGTAGATATTTGTAGATGTTTTGGAGAGAGGAATCGGATTTAAAATATAATAATCTGGATTTTTACTTCGTCCACAAGCCACTAGGTTAAAAACAACCATTAAAATTATACCCATTTCGTATTTTTTCACGGTCTGCCTCTTATTAGCGATTCAGGATGTCGCGATAAATAATCGGATAAATTCTGCAATGAATTCGCTGTTTTAGAAACCTGCGCCAGTGTTTGAGCAAAATTACTAAAAAAAGGAGTAGAATTTTGATTAATTGTATTGGCTAATATTTCTAAACTATCTGTCATGGATTTTACCGAATCAATGGTGTCGCGAACTTCCTTTGAATGTATAAAATCACCAAATTCTTTGACGGTCGTTCTTATGGTTTTTAAAGTATCATTAAAGGTTGTTGGATTTTCAACAGCATTTGTTGGGAAAATAGGAATTTTTCGGTAATATTTCTGTTGGCCTGTGGCCGGTGAATTTGTTTCAATAAGATCAATTTGAGCCGCGCCTGACAGTAAACTAGGTTGTGATATGTTGGCCACAACGCCTTTCTTTATTAATAGTTCAATCGGTCGTATTGTAATACCGAGTCTCGTTTCAACATAAAAATTGACGTAAACAGGAATTTCAACATTGGTTTTAGCTTCGTTTTCAGTAATTTCAATGAGTTTTACTTCACCAATCTTAACTCCACGATAGGCGACTGCTGAAGAGGCGCTTATGCCTGTTAATGATCCATTAAAAAACATAACATAGGTTTGGTTCTTTGTTTCTTCATACTGATGATATAAATAACCGAATCCGAGGACAAACAAGCTTAGTGCGACCACCACAAAAACACCAACGAATGTATAATACCGTTCATGCACCATTAACAACCCCTAAAAAATAATAAAACTAACACTAGCACCACATATTGCCAGCCAGACAAGCCCCCAGGTTATGATTTGCGACATGGCTTTGCTTATTGGACGATTTTTATAAGCAACTACATAATAGTAATAGCCTATAGAGAGGCTCACAAAGGTGCAATAGAATCCGGTAATTAGCACTGAGGAGATAAAGTTAGAGAGCGTAAGATATTCTCTTAAGTGAATGAAATAGTGTTGTGGGTTATGTTGAAAAACATAGAGAACAAAGAAATAAACACTGAAATAAAACGCAGCAATGCAATAAATGTATAATAGTATTCCAGCTATATTCATCCCAATCATTATGGGTAAAACATGGTCAAGAACAACATTCTCTGATATCTGCTGTGATTGGTCTTCGCGGGCACTAATTAATGTTAACGAAGATTGAATACATAAAAAAAGGGCAATTAAAAGAGGGACTAAATTCTGAGTTATAATGTCCTGGGCAAAAATCCAAGCCTGATGTTGCAAATTATATTTTTTTAGGGCACTAATGATGGTATATATGATTGCCATACCCATTAATGAACTGGTAAGTATCAACGGTACAGCAAGCTTAACTCCTGAGTTAAATATCGTTCTTATTACGGCATGCCGTGAAATGGAATGGCGTCTCAATAACACATTGATTAAACTGCAAGATAAATGGCCTAAGAAGCGTAAAAATAATAAACATGAATCCACGGTCTTGATTATGAATCCGCCAATTTGGTGGAAAACATACATATTCGTATCCTTGAATGATATGAGTAAAATACGTTTACTTGTAGTAATATCTCATAATCCCATCCGTTGTGCACTTAGTTAATGATTTTTATTTTGTTGTGAAAGATAGAAATTGGGGAGCCTAAACACCACTTTGCCCAGGGTGTGCTGTTATGAGAAAATTGGCTCATATCATTTGAATGGTTTTCCCTATTAATAAAAAAAGCACAAGGGGTAAGTCATTAGATAGGAGTTCCATTGCAAGCTCTAATAATGTATATCAGCCAATGTGTATCATCTCAAATAGGGGACGTCCCGGACCGTCCCTAAAATACTAAAATATTACCTTAAAAAAGTAAGCTAAGGGGATACTCCTAAATGCTCATCTGACCTTAAGGTCAGTACCTCATATCCATTATTAGTGACTAAAATTGTATGTTCCCATTGCGCAGATAATTTGCGATCTTTTGTAACAACTGTCCACCCGTCACCTAAAGTTTTGATCTCTTTACGACCTAAATTAATCATTGGTTCAATGGTAAAGGTCATTCCTTCTTGTAATTGTAATCCTGTATTTGGCTTGCCAAAATGCGCGATGTGAGGCTCCTCCCACATTGATCTACCAATACCATGGCCACCATACTCCCGAACTACTGAGTATCTATTTTGTTCTGCGTGTTTCTGAATTATGTAGCCTATCTCTCCAAGTCGAGTACCTGGACGCACTATTGAAATGGCTTTATAGAGACATTCTTGAGCAACTTCTACTAATTTTTTAGCAAAAGGTTGTACATCGCCAATGAGAAACATTTTGCTGGTATCACCGATATAACCGTCTTTTTGTACAGTAACGTCAATATTAATAATATCACCATTTTTAAGTATTTTATCTGAGGGTATGCCATGACAGACAACATGATTAATGGAGGTGCAAATACATGCAGGAAATCCATAATGGTTTAATGTAGAGGCAATTGCTTTCAAATCTTTAAGAATATATTGACGGCATATTTGCTCCAGCTCATTGGTGCTTATACCGGCAATCACATAAGGCTCTATCATTTGAAGTACAGATGCGGCTAAATTACCAGCAATCCTCATTTTTTTTATCTCTTCAGGAGTTTTCACTAACATCGTTTATTTCACCTAATGATGCTTGATTTACCAAAATTTTGAGAATATCAGAATAAGTAATAGACGGATTTTCTTCCGCCAACTTTCCTACTCTAATCCAATATTCTGCCTGGGAGTTAATTGAACGACTCATAGCCCTTGCCATCAGTTTAGTCGCTTCATGTAACTCATCGGAAATTTTTACTATACCCATATTGTTCTCCAAAAAAACGAATAATATAGCATTTCAATATAAATTGCTATGTTTTGTATTAATTAACTGCGTTTTGAAATATAACGCATTCTATTGAGTTAGGAATTATAGGGTGAGTCGCACATCTTGGGCAAACTGCCCTGATTTCCGTAACGCACTGCTTGAGTTTACTAAGGATTAGTCAAAATCCATCGCTAATAGCTGCGCACCAGTCAATAACAAACAATAATAGGGAGCTATTATGTCAACAGTTGATTTTGAAACACCTTTTTATACAAAAGCGGGTTTTGTGATTGCCTGGATAAAAGAAAACAATTTCCGCTCTTCATCAAAGAAAAAAAAGCCCGCCTACGTCGGGCGACAAATTGCCCGGCGTTGCTGCCATGCGTAAAGAGTTCTTAGTTCGAGTGTTCATAGAGATATTCGCTGAGGAAAATATCGTGCCGTACGAAAAACAGGTTTTTAGCGACAGGGATAAACGTTTTGATATATTATACTAAATATAATTACCGCTTCCTTTACGATTGATTTTACTAAATCAGTTGTAAAAGAATAGCATCGATACTCCATAGAAAATATATTTGAATTAAGTTGAACTTAGACCAATGAAGACACCAAATGAACAAATTACATCTTCTATCGTACATTCAATGACAGGAGAGAAGGTGCTATCTGTGGCACGAATGGCAACAGGAGAGCAAAATTTTGTATATGCCGTAAAGACTCCTACTGCAGAATATATTCTCCGTATGACTGATATCAGTCACAAACATAAATTTCACGCTGCTATTGCATGGCAGAAAATGTTACTCCCACTAGGAGTTCCGCTTGCTGAATTTATTAAATCAGATTTAGATGCTGAGTACTCCCCTTATCCAGCATTACTGATGATGCGCCTGCCTGGCGATGATCTCATTAATGTCTATCGACATCTTACCGATGTAGATAAGAAAAATTTAGCTAATGAGATGATGAACATACAAGCTCTATGTAACAGGCTTCCTGAAGGCCTTGGTTTTGGTATTCTTGATAGTTATCATGATATTTCAGCAGAAAAAACATGGTATGAATTTTTGTCAAAAAGATTAGAATTATACAAAGAGCATATAACAAACAATGCCTTTTTTAACCCAGAACTGGTTACAGAAGTTCTTGATGTAGCTAAAGATATGGAGGAAAGTTTTAGAATAATTCGGCCAATGCCTTTTTTATGGGATGCCAGCGAACGAAATGTACTTGTATACAATGGCAAGATTGCAGGTATTGTAGACGTTGATGAAATGTGTTTTGGTGATCCATTATTAGTGATTGCGCTGACCAGTACGTGTCTTGAACTCGAAGGTTTTGATACTATATATACTGATTACTGGGCAGAAGCCTTGCATCTTGATAAGTCAGCACAAACCAGACTTGATTTTTATAGGTTGTTTTATGCAATAGCATTCATGCGAAAACATTCAATGCAAACAGCAAATAGTAAAAAGGTTCTATTTGATACGAAGAAATTGTTAAGCATTTTTAATCACTCATTGGCGCGGCTGAATCAATAAGCTAAATATTTGAACCTAACCATTACTACTCTGCAGTAATTAATAGAATCATTTATTCGTATAATATGCCGCAGCATAAACGGATAATTTCCTTCCCGGATCCCCTATCTTTACTATACTTACATTAAGAGACTACACCGCATAAGAGTACCCGCCAAAATACCGAAAGGCTCATTAGCCTCTTAATATTAGGTTTTTCTCTTATGCCGTTCTTCATCAGCCTAATGTCTTCGATTGCGTAATATGACACTTTCAGGTATTAAAGATTTACATTATTCATGAGATGGCTCCTAAGTCTCAACTTATTAATAAAGATGGAATTTATTCACTCTTTATTTAAGGAATAAAATTATTATGGAGAATTTGCACTTTATACCAGAAGCAGATTTTGAAATATCTCGTTTAAAAGAACTCTACGAATTAAATATTTTAGATACAGGCAAAGAAGAACGTTTTGATAGATTTACAGATCTAATTTCAGATCTGTTTGATGTGCCTATTGTCTTAATTGGCCTGGTTGATAAACATAGAGAATGGATTAAATCTTATACGGGAATATCAATAAATCAAATACCTCGGGATATATCCTTTTGTGCCCATACACTATATGAAAAAGAAATTTTAGTTATTAATAATGCAAAAAAAGATCCCCGCTTTGAAGGAAGCCATTTAGTTTTGAATAAGCCCCATATCTCTTTTTATGCGGGAGCTTTATTGAGAGGCCCAACAGGAAAACCAATAGGAGCATTATCTATTATTGATAAGAGACCTCGAAAATTCAATTCTCGAAAGCAACAACAATTAATTCAATTTGCTCGGTTAGTTGAGCGTGAATTATGTTACTCCTACTACAATAATAAAATTCGAATCGATACTGAGAGTTCTTCATTTAATGATTTTTTAACGGGACTACCTAACCGCCATATATTAAAAGAACGATTAGGACAAGCTGTTGAAGTGGCGCAATATCCTCAGCAAATTGCTGTAATTTCTTTAAAAATTAACCAACTTCAAGAGTTAAAAAGCTCTGCTGGAGATGAGGTGATTAGTTGCATTATCAATGAAACCAGTGCACGGCTAAAAAAAACGCTTATGAAATCTGATGGTATTTCTCTATGGGAAGAGGATCATTTTATTCTTTTTATTACTATCAATCCTCAGACTTCGTCTCTTTTAATGAAATTGGAAAATATATTGAATACATTAGAAGATAAATTTGAATTTAAAGAGGAAAAATATTCACTATCTACTAATATAGGCATTAGTATTTTCCCTAATGACAGCCATGATGCAAATCAATTAGTAGAGAATGCAATTTATGCTATGCGGTTGCTTACATCTGATAGTAAGCCTCCTTATCGTTTTTTTTCTGAAGAGGCTACTACGAAATTAACGAAGCAATTTGAGCTGGAACATTTACTTATAAAAGCAATAGAAACAAATGCCCTTGAACTATACTACCAACCTAAAGTGGATATATCATCTGGATTAATTTGTGGCGTTGAAGCATTGTGTCGATGGAATGATCCTACTTATGGTTCGATTTCACCGACAGAGTTTATTTTGATTGCAGAGCAATCCGATATAATTATCCAATTAGGAGAATGGGTATTAAAGGAAGCATGCAAAAAAAATAAGGAATGGCAATCTCAAGGATTGAGGCCTATACCTATCTCAGTAAATGTTTCCAAAAAACAATTAATGAAGAAAGATTTTCCTCAAGATGTAAAGAAAATATTACAAGAATCAAAATTGCGTGCAAAATATTTAGATCTAGAAATCACAGAGTCCTCTTTAATTAACATAGAAGATATAATTGAAAATTTAAATATTATTTTTAAATTAGGGATTACATTTTCATTAGATGATTTTGGCACGGGATATTCTTCACTTTCCTACCTGAAGAATTTGCCCCTAAAAACATTAAAAATCGATATATCTTTTATAAAACAGATGGTTTCAAATACACATGATGCAGTGATGGTAAGAACAATAGTTGCAATGGCTAAATCTTTAGGGCTAGTTTGTCTTGCTGAAGGGGTTGAAAATTCTAATCAACTATTATTCCTACAGGCTTATCAGTGTGATCAAATACAGGGCTACTTATTTAGTCAACCCTTAACAGCTGATGAATTTGCCAGGTTATTATCTAAAAAAGATATTTTTAAAAAAATCATTCAATGGCGTGGCTGATTAACTTAATTGAAAAATATGAATTTTATACTAACAAAGAATGCCTTAATTTAGAGGATAGGTCAGCAATTCACTGCACACAGGCCCGGCGAGCAAGGTTAATATAGGATACGTGTTGTATACTTATAATACAGTTCGTTCAGGGATGTTATCATGGAAAAAACATTTTTAGCGGTATTAATAGTTGTGCCTTTAACCTTTTTGACTGGTTGTGTTACTGAAACTGCCTATTCCCCTGGCTATGCTTATTCTCCCGGTTATAGTACAAGCTATGTCTCTCCTGTAGGTTATGGCATTGATGATTATGGACTTGGCTATGGGGTTGATGATGGACTTGGTTATGGCTTAGGCCTGGTTAACCTGGTTGGCTTTGGTGGCGGCTATTACGGAGGGGGTTGGGGTAACGGAGGCTGGGGCCGAGGAGGTTGGGGTCGCGGTGGTTGGGGCCACGGAGGCGGCGGTTTCCATGGCGGCGGTTTCCATGGCGGCGGTTTCCATGGCGGCGGTTTCCATGGCGGTGGTTTCCATGGCGGTGGTTTCCATGGTGGAGGTTTCCATCGTTAATAAAATATTATTGCGACATAGATGAACCAATTTGGGGCGCTGGTACCCTGGTTTAACAATTGAAAAAAAGTAGTTTGTAGTTGTCGGGCAACAGATTGCCCGGCACCTACAAGCATCTCAAATCCTATCTTCGGTAATATTAATCATCATTTCCAGGGATTTTTTGGCATTATCAATGACCCATTGTTGATCATTTACTGTCAATCTGTTTCTAACACCGGTAAATTCATTCACTACGTCACCAGCCTTTACCTCGTTGTAAGGCATGGCTTTACCTTGACGCAGTAAATCAACAAGCGCTACAAGGTGGGGAGGATCATTGCGTGACATGGTGGCACAGCCACAACCAATTCCTTTTTCCTCATGATTTTTTGGGGCTTCTGCCAGATTGACCACCTTGATTCCTAATGATTTACAGTGTTGCTTGAGGTTTTCCACCATATGATTTTCTGTGCCTATGGCATATTGCTTGGTTCCTGCTTTATCATGAACCACATAATCCCATATGAATGCAGTAGAGCCCGAATGTTGGGCAACGCGAATGACTTCATTTCGACACTCAGGATGGACTATAGTGGTGTATTGTTGACTATGCCAGTAGTCGCACATTTCCGGTTGATAGACAGTGTGAACGGCACAGTGGCTGGAAAATAGGATTAATTCGGCTTTATCAAACTGATCCAGTGTCTTTTTATCTTGATCAGGAAGAGAGTAGTGTGCGCCAGCAGTTCCTCCTGGCCAATACGCTAGATTTTTAATTCCTAACCAATAAGCCACATTTTCTCCCATGTGTTGATCGGGAATGAAGAGTATTTTTTTATTTTGCTTTTGTGCCCATTGGAATATTTTCTTTACATTAGAGCTAGTACATACTGCGCCACCTTGAGCTCCAGTCATTGCCTTAACTCGTCCGGAGGTATTCATATAGCAAACGGGTAAAATATTTTCCGCCCCATAGCGTTCGTTTAAATCAAGAAACGCGGGTTCAACCATAAAATCTTTGGCCAGCATTTCCATGGTGCATCCAGATTTGGGGTTAGTAATGTAGACCTGCTGGTTGTTATGGGCCAATATACTAATGGATTCCGCCATAAAATGTACGGCCGATTCAATAATCACTGATTTTTCTGGATGGCTTGCCGCCATTAAGGCCAGTTGGTAAGAGTCTCCAATTTTGCCACCGAACTGTTCGACTAATCTGACGATGTCGCCACCCATATAATAATGAGCTAGTAATAATAGTTGATCACCAAAGTGATCTTGGGCTTTTTTCAGGTAAGGCTTCATCCACGCAAGAACAGTAGTTAGCTTACGATCAGGAAGAGCCTGATATTCTTGTGCATAAGGAATAAACTCTTCTTGATACCAGTCAATAGGATAATCACTTTGGCAAATGCTCATATCATTATTGATATGCATTAATGTCGTTTCGGGTTGGTAAGCCGTGGAACTATTAAACATCACATAGACCTCAATTATTCTACGGATTTACATTAAACACGCTCCGCCTGATTAAAAGCCAGCTTAGTCTTGTTTTGCGTAAATCCTGTTTCATTTAGCTTTCTTACGAAATAATCAGCAAAGAAACAATGTCGAAGAAAGAAACATTTGAAATGGCGCAGTGTACACGAACTACGTCAACATTTTGAAGATGTTTTTCCTTTGCCTTTAGGCCATTTTAATTCCTTGGAGTATAAGTTGTTAGTCCAATGAACTATCCACAGCACCTAGCTTTGCTATACTCTCCTGTGCTTTAGCATTTTTATGAGGAAAGTCCTCTCTATAATGTCCACCACGCGATTCCCTTCTTGATAGAGCAGCTCTAACAATTAGCTCTGCATTCAGGATGATGTTTCTTAGTTCAATAAAGTCTCTGGTAATACAATGCTTCCAATAATACTCATCAATTATTTTTTTGCGTTTCATAATTAATTGTAGCAGATCTTGTAATCCAGCTTCAGTACGCACAATGCCGGCATAAGAAGTCATTTCTCCTCTTAGACCTCTCCATTGCGCGTTGATTTGACTGGCGCGCCTGGCATTAACTTCTCCTGGAGCACTCCAATTAGATACGCTATTTATAAATTTTATTGGGCTAACACTGTCTTTTAGAGAGCAATGAGCAGCATTAGCTCCCATAACCAATGCTTCAAGTAAGGAGTTACTTGCAAGCCGATTAGCCCCATGAAGTCCTGTAAAAGCTACTTCTCCTATGGCATATAGTCTTTTTAAGTCCGTGCGTCCATCTATATCAGTAAGAATGCCGCCACATTGATAGTGAGCTGCAGGAACAACTGGGATCATATCCTGGCTCATGTCTATGCCTATAGATAACAGCGTATTGTAAATTTGTGGGAAACGTTTTTTCAAAAAAGCTTTACTTTGGTGGGTAATATCCAAATGAACATAACCTGCCTGACTTCGTTCTATTTCACTAAAAATAGCCCGAGCCACCACATCTCGGGTAGCAAGCTCAAGTTTATCTGGTGCATAACGTTGCATAAAACGTTCGCCAGTCTCTGGTATTCTCAGTATAGCTCCCTCGCCACGAACTGCCTCAGAAATTAAAAAATTATTCAGGGTATGGTGGTGTAATAGGGTAGGATGGAATTGATAAAACTCCATGTTTCCAACTCGAGCCCCTGCTCTATAAGCCATAGCGACGCCATCTCCCGTTGCAACCATGGGATTGGTGGTATAACGATAGGTTTTACCTGCGCCACCTGTAGCTAAAACAACACAATTGGCTATGAAGGTATGAATGTGGTTACTGTTGCAATCTAATATATAAGCGCCAAGAACCTCTCCTTGGTTATCGGTCCTATGGGGGTGATACTGGGTAATTAAGTTCACCGCAATATGATGCTCAAAAAAATGAATTTGTTGCTTTTGTCGAGTTAGGTGGTTCAGGGTTTGAGTAACGGTTAAACCCGTCTGATCGCCGCAGTTGAAAATGCGTCTATGAGAATGTCCACCTTCTTGGGCCAAATGAAAATTGCCACTACTATCACGTTTAAATTGAACCTCATATTCGCTCAGTTGCTTTATTATTTGAGGCCCTTGGCGAATAATAAATTCTACCGCTGGTGCGTAACATAAACCATCACCTGCAATCAGAGTGTCTTCAATGTGAGACTCCAGAGAGTCTTCAGGAGAATGTACCGCGGCTATACCCCCTTGAGCATAACGACTATTACATTCTGTGGCCTCTGCCTTGCTGATTAAGGCAATTTTAAGGTGGGGTTGCATGGTCAGTATTTGCAAACAATAGTGCAAACCAGCCAACCCCGTTCCTATCACTAAAACATCAAATTCAAAAGTTTTCCCTTCCTGGGAGAATGTATCACTCATGAAAATGCCTTGACCAATTGAACAGCAAGTCCGGTATAGGTTGCGGGCGTCAACGTAAGCAATTGCGCTTTTGCTTCATCAGGAATGGATAAATTGTTGATGAAGTTTTTAAGACTTTCAGCATCAACACCTTGTCCACGAGTTAAGGTTTTTAGCTGTTCATAAGCTTCTGGAACATTAAAGCGACGCATTACCGTTTGTACCGCCTCTGCTAAAACTTCCCAGTTCTCATTCAAGTCATGCTCAAGAGCACGTTTATTGATTTGCAATTTATCATTACCTTTCGCTATAGAATGATAGGCAATTAAGCTATAGGAAAACGCTACCCCTATATTGCGTAATACTGTTGAATCCGATAGGTCTCGCTGTAAACGAGATTGGGTCAGTTTGTTGGTAAAATGAATAAATAAAGCATTGGCCAGGCCTAAATTTCCTTCGGCATTTTCAAAGTCAATGGGATTTACTTTATGCGGCATGGTTGAAGAGCCCACCTCAGCCGCAACGGTTTTTTGCTTGAAATATCCTAAAGAAATATAACTCCAAATATCTTGGGTATAATCTAGGAGAATATTATTGATTCTCACCATGATTTGCGACACTTCGGCAAGACCATCATGAGGTTCAATCTGTGTGGTGTATGGGTTAAAAGATAAACCTAAGGAAGTAACGAAATTGGCACAATGCTTTCGCCAATCTACTTCAGGATAGGCGATAACATGTGCATTATAATTACCAACAGCACCATTAAATTTACCTGGGATCAGCACCTCTGCTAATTGCTGTTGTGGCCTTTTCAGGCGAGCGACAAAATTGACCAACTCTTTGCCCATGGTTGTTGGGGTTGCTGGCTGACCGTGGGTTCTAGCCAACATTGCTACATCACCATGTTGTTTACCAAGGAGAGTAATACCTCCCATAATTTCAGCCAGGGTGGGTTGTATCACTTGGGCAATAGCTTGTTTGACCATTAACGCATACGCTAAATTATTAATATCCTCTGAGGTGCACGCAAAATGAATGAATCCCCCAATCGCGTTTAAGGCATCATTGTTTTTAAACTTATCTCTTAAGTAATATTCTATAGCCTTAACGTCATGATTGGTTTGTTTTTCAAAGTCTTTTATTTTTTCGGCCTCTGATTCATCGAAGTTGGCGATGAGATCAGATAAAAACTTCTTGGATTCAGCATCAAGAGGTGGAACTTCCTCAATAGTTCCATTAGCAGCTAGAGCTTCAAGCCATCTTATTTCAACCATTAATCGATAATAAGTCAGAGCAAATTCACTAAAATAAGGGCTTAAAGCCCTTGTTTTATTAACATAACGGCCATCTATGGGGGAAATTGCGTTTAAAGGAGTAAGTGTCATGGTAAACTGGCTCAAATAAGAAAGCGTATATGATATTAAAGCTTGTCAACAAATTCTACTAAAAATGAACAATAGCCTTTATTTTCTGTGATTTTTTCCCCTATATTGTGTGTTCTCAGCACTTCTTTGTTGCTAAGTAAAGTCTATTGTTAGTGTATTTGTTTTAATGCAAGGTAATATGTGAACCTTTAATGGTGTCAACTTATGGCGCTCGAATCCTCATGTGGCTTTTGTGTACATTCCGGAACTGGACTCTGTTTCTCCTCACATTTCACTCGATACAGGGAGTTTTGAAAGAAGTCTATTAAGTAAACGTCAGTTTCGGATAAGATATCCAACAAAATTCAGAAATTTTATAGCAAAATTAACACTTTTTTGTTCCACGTGCGTATAATAACTGCATCTTCGCATTAAGTTAGCCCTGAATTATGAAAACAATTATTGAATCTTATCGCGCAGGACTATTTCAAAAGAAATATTGGTTACAAAATATTATTTCTGGAATCATTGTTGGCGTGGTTGCCTTACCTCTGGCTATGGCCTTTGCTATCGCTTCTGGAGCTAAACCTGAACAGGGTCTATACACTGCCATTGTTGCGGGCCTGATCGTCTCTCTCTTTGGTGGCAGTCGCTTGCAAATAGCTGGTCCAACGGGAGCTTTTATTGTCGTACTATCTGGTATTACCGCTCAATATGGTATTTCTGGTTTGCAAATAGCGACTTTGATGGCGGGGATTATACTACTGTTTTTTGGTTTAGCACGTTTAGGGGGTATTATTAAATTTATACCTAACCCGGTGATAGTTGGCTTTACCTCAGGAATTGCGGTGGTTATTTGGGTCGGGCAGTGGCAATATTTTTTTGGTCTTCCCGCCGCGACTGGTGCTCATTTTCATGAGAAGTTATGGCATTTAATTCAATCTTTCCCGCAATTCAATATATCAACCACTTGTTTTGGTCTTTTTGCTTTATTCTTAGTTCTTTTTTCTAATAAGCTTCCTGGTTTTAAACGAGTGCCGGGTCCTTTAGTCGCTTTGGTGGTTGCCACCGTGTTGCAATCTTTATTTCAATTTGATGGGGTCGCGACTATAGGTAGTATGTTTGGTGGTGTTCCTCAAGGATTACCTAGTTTTTCTGTACCAGATGTTACTGTTGATCAATTAATTGAATTAATAGGCCCTGCGTTTACTATTGCTATGTTAGGGGCAATTGAATCTCTTTTATCTGCTGTGGTTGCCGATGGTATGGCCGGTACGCAACATGACTCTAATAGAGAGCTTGTAGGACAAGGGGTAGCTAATATATTAGCTCCGTTATTTGGCGGCTTTGCTGCAACTGGTGCTATTGCTAGAACAGCAACTAATATTAGAAATGGTGGTAATAGCCCATTATCAGGAGTGATTCACTCTGTCACTTTAATTCTTATCGTTCTATTTCTAGCCCCTTTAGCAGTTAATGTACCTCTAGCTGCTCTAGCCGCAATTTTGTTTGTAGTTGCCTGGAATATGAGTGAAGTGAAGCATTTTGTTAAATTACTAAAAATTGCTCCGAAATCTGATATCCTTGTTCTATTAGTAACGTTTTTCCTAACGATGTTTGTTGATTTGGTGATCGCGGTAAACATAGGGGTGATTATTGCTATTCTGCATTTTATGCGTCGTATGGCTTCTAGCGTAGAAGTTCAGCAAATGACCGAAGAGCAAATATCTCAAGAACTGAGCCAACAAAATATAACAGCCTTGTCCAAAGATGTATTGGTTTATTCAGTTGATGGTCCTTTTTTCTTTGGGGCTACAGAGATTTTTCAACGTGCTTTAGCAGTGACCCATACTGATCCTAAGACTCTGATTATAAGGATGCGTTGGGTTCCTTTTAGCGACATTACAGGGTTACAAACTCTGGAAGAAGCGATTCAAGGACTGCATCAACGTGGAGTAAAAGTAATATTATGTGGTGCTAACTCTTTAGTGGAAGGCAAGTTACGTAAAATGGGACTGATTCAATTAATTGGTGAGCACAATTTTTATAAAGAATTTTCACAAGCTCTTGCCGCAAGTCATAATAATTCTTCCAACCAAAAGGAAGAGGGTTATACCGAACCAAGAAAGCCTCCATTGTTACAACAATAGTTCTATTAGCTTAGCATGGGTTACGTTACGTGTATCAATTTGTAGTATAGCCTGGTTGTTTACAACCGGGCTACGCGAACTGAAGCTTTTCTATTCTTGTTGCGTTGTAAGCGTTTCTCCGATGCTCATTTACTTTCTGCAGCGAGTTTGGAAAGAGGTTTAATGAGCATGAGATAATGTTATAAGGTATTGCCCTGTCTTTTATGGCTTGCTGGCATTATTTTAAATCATTTAAGCAAACATTAAATGTTCTAATTCCAATAGGCCCACAATTTAAGTAGAATGAC
Source organism: Legionella fallonii LLAP-10 (assembly GCF_000953135.1). Classification (NCBI taxonomy): domain Bacteria; kingdom Pseudomonadati; phylum Pseudomonadota; class Gammaproteobacteria; order Legionellales; family Legionellaceae; genus Legionella; species Legionella fallonii. Next base: position 946,462 of record NZ_LN614827.1, read on the forward strand.
AATCATTTTATGGATTTGGGGTAACTATGACAGTTAAAGCACATACTATTGACCTAGCGCAAGTAGGCATGCATGACCTGGAGCAAGTTGGTGGTAAAAACTCTTCCCTTGGTGAAATGATTAGTCATTTATCATCAGCGGGCGTTGCTGTTCCTGGGGGCTTTGCTACTACAGCAGATTCATTCAGAGAGTTTTTATCGCGCGGTGGTCTAGATAAAAAAATATATGAACAATTATCTGCTTTGGATATCGAAGATGTATGCCAATTAGCCATAGTAGGGAAACAAATTCGGGATATGATAGTAAATACCCCATTTACTCCTGAATTTGAACAAGCAGTTCGTCTGGCTTATCAAAAATTAACTCAACAAATTGGCCATGATGATTTTAGTGTGGCTGTGCGATCTTCTGCAACTGCTGAAGATTTACCAGATGCATCTTTTGCAGGACAACAAGAGACATTTCTAAATATTAAAGGTATTGAGGCCGTATTGCTGTCAATAAAGCATGTTTTCGCCTCTTTATTTAATGATCGGGCTATTGCCTATCGGGTGCATCACAACTTTGCTCATAATGAAGTGGCTTTATCTGCTGGTGTTCAGCAAATGATTCGTAGTGATTTAGCAGCTAGTGGTGTTATGTTTACTATGGATACTGAATCAGGGTTTGACGAGGTCGTGTTTATTACTTCTTCTTATGGCTTGGGGGAAATGGTAGTGCAGGGAGCGGTAAATCCTGATGAGTTTTATGTACATAAGCCAGGGATTAGAGCCAATAAACCGGCCGTTATTCGAAAAAATCTAGGCTCTAAAGCCTTAAAGATGGTTTATTGTGATGATCCAAATCTTGAGCGACGTGTAAAGACTGTCGATGTAGAGATCAATGAGCGCTTATTGTTTTCTTTGAATGAGAAAGAGATTGAGCAGCTCGCCCAACAAGCATTAATTATAGAAAAGCACTATGGTCGTCCTATGGACATTGAATGGGCGAAAGACGGCGTAGATGGCAAATTATATATTCTCCAAGCGCGTCCTGAGACTGTGAAAAGCCGCGATAATAAACAGGTATTGGAACGCTACACCTTACAAAAAAGAGGCTCCGTTTTAGCTGAAGGCCGTAGCATAGGTCAGCGGATTGGCCAGGGTAAGGCGAGAGTTATTAAAGACATTAGTGAAATGCACAAAGTTCAACCAGGTGATGTTCTGGTTTCTGACATGACCGATCCTGATTGGGAGCCTGTGATGAAACGTGCTTCCGCTATTGTAACTAACCGAGGCGGAAGAACTTGTCATGCAGCAATTATTGCTCGTGAATTAGGTATTCCCGCAGTTGTAGGGTGTGGTGATGCCACTAAAACAATAGCCGATGGAGATGAAGTTACCGTCAGTTGTGCTGAAGGTGACTCAGGTTTTGTTTATGCGGGCATTTTACCTTTTGAGCGAGTAAGCTTAGATGTCGATACTATGCCTGAATTACCGATGAAAGTGATGTTGAATGTGGGTAATCCTGAAAGGGCGTTTGCATTTCAGTCCATACCTAACGCTGGCGTAGGCTTGGCGCGTTTGGAATTTTTAATATCGAATACTATAGGGATTCATCCCAGAGCTTTATTAGATTTTGATACTTTAGAGGATCAAAATCTTAAAAAATTTATTATGGAGAAAACTGCTGCTTACGCTTCTCCAGTAGAATATTATATTGAGCGTTTGAAAGAGGGAATTGCGACAATTGCGGGGGCGTTTTATCCCAAACCGGTTATTGTAAGATTGTCTGATTTTAAATCCAACGAATACGCAAATCTGGTTGGTGGTACTTTATACGAGCCTCATGAAGAAAATCCTATGCTTGGTTTTAGAGGGGCTTCACGTTATGTTTCCCCTTCATTCGAAGAGTGTTTTGCTCTTGAATGTAAAGCAGTGAGACGGGTTCGAGAAGACATGGGATTAACTAATGTTGAGGTGATGATTCCTTTCGTAAGAACAGTGTCTGAGGCCAGTAATGTGATTCAGGTTTTAAAGCAACATGGACTTCAACGTGGTAAACATGGTTTACGCATTATTATGATGTGCGAATTACCGTCTAACGCATTGCTTGCGCATCAATTTTTAGAGTATTTTGATGGATTTTCTATTGGTTCTAATGACCTAACTCAGCTAACTTTAGGATTAGATAGAGATTCTGGTCTAGTGGCAGCACAATTTGACGAACGTAATGATGCTGTTAAAGCTTTACTGCACATGGCTATCGCTGCTTGCAAAAAAGAAAATAAATACATAGGAATTTGCGGACAGGGGCCTTCAGATCACCAAGATTTTGCTCAGTGGTTGATGAAAGAGGGAATTGATAGTGTTTCTTTGAATCCTGATTCAGTATTGGAAACTTGTCTCTTCTTGGCCAAGCAATAATTTTATTTTGCAGAGGGCATAGTATCATGCATCGTTTAAAGTGGTGGCTAATTTTAGCTGGTCTATGCCCTACATTTGCCTTTGCCTCTGGTGGTGATCACAGCGATCCTATCGCTTCAGTAATTTTGGGTGTAACCACCATTTTTTTCTTTGCTATCATCGGCCGTTATATAGCAAAGCGCCTTAACCAACCGGGGGTTTTGGGTGAATTATTGATGGGGGTTTTTATAGGGAACTTGTGTTATTTTTTTGGATCTCAATTAATCATTATTTTGCGCGAAGGCTCTTCAATTTTTAATATAATGAAAGAGTTGCTAGTAGGCACGTCATTAAATCAGGCAGTACACTCCTCTATTACCAATCCTTTCTACGCGCAACAAGTCAGTCAAGCCCTTAGTAGTTCAAATGGAACAGAATATCTCAAAATTGCTTATACCATTGATATTTTTTCACGATATGGGGTCATTTTTTTATTGTTTATGGTAGGGCTGGAGAGTTCTGTTGAAGAGCTCAAACATACAGGTCGTGAGTCCATATTTGTTGCTTTGATTGGGGTCATTGCCCCTATGGTTTTGGGATTTGGAGTGGCCTATTTCTTAATGCCAAATGCAAGTTATCAAGCGGATTTATTTATTGCAGCTACTTTAAGTGCCACCAGTATAGGAATTACTGCGCGGGTTTTATCTGAGATGAATAAACTGCGTACTAGAGAAGCAAGGACCATTCTTGGCGCGGCCATGATGGATGATATATTGGGTTTGATCATCTTAGCGGTGGTAAGCAGTATTGTGATTAATGGTACTGTGGATATGGTTATAGTGGTACGTATCATTGTTTTTTCTTTGCTTTTTTTTATAGGGGCTTTATGGTTAGGCCCTATTCTCTTACGTCAGGCAGTTCATTTCTTTCGTTTTCTTGAACCCTGGGAGTCGAAATTATTCATCTCTTTTCTCTTTATCATGGCTTTGGCTTGGCTGGCGTCATTTATTCAACTGGCCGCCATTATTGGTGCATTTGCTGCCGGGGTTATTCTTCATGATGGTTATTTTAAGTCGAGTACATCCTATAAAAAAGAAGAGCGCAGCATTAGCCATTTAGTTTCCCCATTAGAGTCTATTTTGGCTCCTATGTTTTTTATAGTGATAGGCATTCAAGTAAAATTAGAGACATTTTTTAGCTGGAATGTCATTATTCTAGCAAGCGGTTTAGTATTGGCTGCCATTTTGGGCAAATTGATTAGTGGTTTAGGAGCAAATCGTAAAGATGATCGTTTATTAATAGGCATAGGTATGTTGCCTCGCGGAGAGGTAGGATTGGTTTTTGCCTCTATTGGTCGAACTTTAGGCGTGATTTCTGATGATTTATTTTCTGCAATCGTTTTGATGATAATGATTACTACCTTTATTGCACCACCTTTATTAAAGGCTCGTTATGCCTACAAAAGGAGATTAAAGCATGAACATTAATCCATCACAGGTATCATCTGATGTACAGCGTGCTTTGCTGGAAGATGTTGGTAATGAGGATGTTACAGCTGCTTTATTGCCACTCCATCTTGTTGTTGAAGCAGAAATAATTTCTCGCGAACCGATGCTAGTTTGTGGACAGCCATGGGTTAATGAGGCGTTTCATCAGATAGATAGTAAAATTGAGATTGAATGGCTGGTCGCAGAAGGAGATTGGTTACCCAGCCCAAGCACCTTATGTACCATTCATGGAACTGCAGGCCCTATTTTAACTGCTGAACGTACTGCACTAAATTTTTTACAAACGCTGTCAGCAACGGCAACACAGGCTTATTTTTATGCACAAAAGCTTAAGGGAAGCCAGACTCGATTATTAGATACACGTAAGACTCTACCTGGCCTTAGGATAGCCCAGAAGTATGCTGTTCGATGTGGCGGTGGAGTGAACCATCGGATGGGGTTATATGATGCCTTTTTAATTAAAGAAAATCATATTAAAGCTTGTGGTTCAGTGGCAGGGGCTATTGCCTTAGCGAGACAAACACATAAACATCTTTTAGTGGAAATAGAGGTTGAGAATCTAGTCCAATTACGGGAGGCTTTTGATGCTCATCCTGATAGAATATTATTAGATAATTTTAGCCAAGAGATGTTGGAGCAGGCAGTTAAAATGAATCAACCTAAATACTGTGAATTAGAGGCATCTGGTGGAATTAGCATAGACAATATTGCGGAAATAGCGACGTCGGGCGTTGATTTCATTTCGGTAGGCGCAATTACCAAATCCATTAAAGCTATAGACTTGAGTTTATTGGTGAGGGAAGTATTATGACTCCAAGTATTGTTTTTACAGGTGGGGGTACTGCAGGTCACGTGACTCCTAATGTTGCTTTAATTAATGAGTTTAAGCAAGAAGGTTGGAGCATTGATTATATTGGTTCCGGCGATGGCATTGAAAAGGGAATGATTCAAACCATTGGCATTCCATTTCACGCAGTCAGTAGTGGTAAGTTACGTCGATACTTTAGCCTTAAGAATCTATTAGATCCTTTTAAAATTGTTCTAGGGATTATGCAATCCTTTTGGTTGTTTCATAAATTAAAGCCCGATGTAGTATTTTCTAAAGGTGGCTTTGTTGCATTTCCTGTTGTCGTTGGTGCTTGGTTACATCGTATTCCTGTCATTGCCCATGAATCAGATATGAGTCCTGGTCTTGCTAATCGGTTGTCTTATCCCTTCGTTAATAAAATATGCCTTACTTTCGATGCAGGGAAAAAGCATTTTAAGAAGCAGGAAAAAATTGAGGTGACAGGCACCCCTATTAGGCAGCAGTTATTTGCTGGAAATGCTGCTAAAGGTCTTCATTTATGTGGATTTAGCGCGGAAAAGCCCTGTCTTTTAGCAATTGGTGGAAGTTTAGGTGCTGGTTCAATTAACCATAGTATACGCAATGCACTACCGCAATTAACAAAAGAATTTCAGGTGATTCATATTTGTGGTAAAGGAAAGTTAGATAGCTCTTTAAATGGAACACCAGGTTATTGTCAATTTGAATATGTTAATGATGACTTAGCACACTTATTTGCGGCTGCTTCAGTGGTGATTTCTCGTGCAGGTGCTAATTCACTTTATGAAATATTAGCTTTGGGTAAAGCGCATATTTTAATTCCCATTTCTTCTCAAGTAAGTCGTGGTGATCAAATTCAAAATGCTCAATATTTTCAGAAGTTAGGTATTAGTGTCGTGATTCAAGACCAAGCTTTGAATGCAGATACACTGCTAAAGGCGTTGCAAGAAGTCATGCTGAATAAAAAAGATATTGATGGCAAAATCAAAGCATTAAATATTGAGTCTGCCGCTGATAAAATTGTGGCTATTATCAAGGAGCAAGCCCATGTTCAATCCCCAAGGACTGTATGAGTTTATTAGTCAGCAATGGCAAGAAGAAATATTGCCCAGCTTATGTGATTATATAAAAATACCTAATAAATCACCTCATTTTGATGCTTCATGGCAGGAACACGGGTATATGGAACAGGCTGTGAATCACATTGCCAACTGGTGTCAAGCTCATGCTCCTAAAGGAATGAAATTAGAGATTATGCGGTTAGAGGGGCGAACACCGCTAATCTTTATGGAGATACCAGGGCAAATTCAAGAAACCGTTCTTCTCTATGGTCATCTGGATAAACAACCAGAGATGTCTGGTTGGCATGATGATTTGCATCCATGGAAACCCGTATTAAAAGACGGTCTTTTATATGGACGTGGCGGTGCTGATGATGGCTATTCAGCTTATGCTTCTTTGACTGCAATTCGAGCTTTGGAAGAGCAAGGATTACCATTTCCTCGTTGTGTTTTAATTATTGAAGCTTGTGAAGAAAGCGGCAGTTATGATTTACCTTATTATATTGAATTATTAAAAGAACGCATTGGTAAACCAGCCCTCATTATTTGCCTTGACTCAGGCGCTGGTAACTATGAACAACTATGGATGACTACTTCGTTACGTGGCAACGTGGTAGGGGAGTTGTCTGTTGAGTTGATTAGTGAGGGGGTTCATTCGGGTGCTGCGAGCGGTATTGTTGCCGATAGTTTTAGAGTAGCTAGACAATTAATTAGTCGTATTGAGGATGAGGCGACGGGGGAAATAAAATTACCTGAGCTTTATTGTGATATTCCTCAAGAAAGAAAAAAACAAGCACTACAATGTTCTCAAATACTAAATGAACAAGTTTATAGTGAATTTCCTTGGCATGAGGATGTACAGCCTGTCGTGGAAGACGAGCAACAATTGATTTTGAATCGAACTTGGCGCCCTGCATTGACAGTAACTGGAGCAGATGGTTTTCCTGCTATTGCCGATGCGGGAAATGTCATGCGTCCCCAAACGGCTTTCAAGCTATCTATGCGTATTCCTCCTTTAGTAAATCCTAAAAAAGCTGTTGTTGCTATGCGTGATGCTCTGATTAGTAATCCTCCTTATAATGCTAAAGTAAGTTTTGATGTAGGGGATGGCTCTCAAGGATGGAATGCACCACAGTTATCCGAGTGGTTGGAAAAAGCGGCGAATGAGGCTTCAATGGCTTACTATAATCGATCCGCAGCTTACATGGGGGAGGGAGGTACTATTCCTTTTATGGGGATGTTGGGTGAGCGTTTCCCCGATGCTCAGTTTATGATTACGGGAGTATTGGGTCCTCATTCCAACGCTCATGGGCCAAATGAGTTCTTACACCTGGATATGGTTAAGAAATTAACGGCTTGCGTTTCCTACGTTCTCTATAGTTTTTCCAGTGTAAATTCCCAATGAGTATTGACCCAACACTAAGATTTTCGAGGAATTTGTTGGGTCAAAACAACCTATAGGCGTCAAGCTAAAAACGAAATATCATTCTAAGGCCCTCCCTCTAACCTTCTCCCGCGGTTGATCATCTATTCTTAATCAAAATCTCTTTCGCGGGAGAGGGAATTGTTTGTGCTATCTGAATAGTATTTCGCTTCTTATTCCCTCTCCATTGAGGGAGAGGGGGGAAATTTACTCCATTTTCTCCTTAGCATGACGCCTATGGATCAAAACGATCCAACCTACAATTAATTGTTCAGAGTATCAGGGCAAAAGTAACAATTATTGGATGTACTTCAAGACAGTTGCTACCTTGCCTTAATATCCTTTGTTAAGAATAAAAAATAATTAAAAATATTATCGACAGTTGCAAAAAATATTGGGATACTTGCTTTCGGCTCTGGAACGAGCCACTTAGTCCAACAATTAGGAGAGAAAATTATGAAAGCAAAATATACTGCTTTGTGTTTGTCATTATTTATAATAATCCCCTCAGTCCATGCCGCGAGTAGTCAAAATCCCTCTTCCACAAAACAAGCTGCTGTAGTCAAAAATAAAATTGATCTTAATAAAGCTGACCTGTCTGCTCTTACTGGATCATTTAAAGGGATAGGAAAAAAGCGTGCCGCAGCCATCATTGCTTATAGGGAGAGTCATCACGGCTTTAAAGCCATTGAGGAACTAGCTTCTGTCAAAGGATTTGGCCAGCATTTTCTTGATGTAAATAAAGAGAAACTGAAGGAAGTTTTTACCGTAAATTAACATAAGTTTCGGATAAGAGTTGTAGCCTGGGTGCAGCGTTAGCGTAACCCAGGATCAAGATAGACTATATTGCACCTGATTAATAAAGAAGTTCTAATGCCGTGTTGATCCTGATTGTTGCCGCTATACCATTCCTGGGGTATGCTAGCACCTAGGATACAATTATCGGGCTCTGTTAATGCCCTAGACCTTTGAATAAGATCTCAGATGTCTAGCTACCTTGATAAGCATTACGTTTTTCATACAGCGCTTCAGCTTCATTTTGTTTAGTAAGGTTTTTAGCGCCACCTTTTCCTCTTCGATTTTGGCTGGAAGGAATGCTGGCTACAGAAGCATATTGAGCCAGAGCCAATTTATCCTTTTCTGCGCCTTTAGGGCCAGGAAGAACATTCAGTCTCATGGCTCCTCTTGAACCCGCATGCAAAGTAGTTAGCGGTTGTTTAACGTAGCTATTAGGATAGCGTTTATATTGACTGGTTTTTTTCTCAGCGGGGGAGCTTTTAGGCTTTTGGTAAGTCTTGGGACCACAGTTAATGGCGTATTATTAGCCAAATTATACCGTGCTTGTAAACGAGATAGAGTGCTAATGCTAAGAGGCGCTTCTTTTAAAGCACTTATGCTTCTAATAAGGTTAGTTTTATTTTGAGCAATCAATTCCTTTTGATGAGCAGTGAAAATAGGCGGAAGTTTTTGTGGAACAGTTGCCTCTTTTTCTTTTCCTGTAGATGATACTGCTTCTTGTTGTAATGGAGCGTTGGATTCTAAATGAGTAGTTTTACTTCTTTTTATACTACTAGAATGTTCGGAGGGGCTGATCATCTCATCTTCATGCGGTGGGCTATTGGTATACTGCTCCAATAGTGCAGAGTGTTTTTTCTTATGAGATATGGATGCTGCACTCGCTCTTTTTTCTGACAATAATTCCTTTTTTCTGTTAGTAGTCGTTCTAATTCTTTATTTTCTTTATAAGACGAGATAATTCGCTCACGTTGATACTTGATTTGGATTGCTCTTTCTTTTTGAGCTAAGTCTTCTAAAATCTCCTTACGATTTTTAATATCAGGATTGGTAGATGAATCGTCTTTTCATTTCTTGGCGTCTCGTAGAGTTGTTTATGAGGCAATGCGGTATAAATTTGGAGCGCATTAGTCAATAAATGGTCTTTTGGCAAATAGAGCAAATGCATTGTCTATTGTCTTTACATTTGGGTAGGCATTAGATTTCTTTCGAAAGAAATCTATTCGAATACCAACTAGTATCAAGAGAAATCCTGTCATAGGATATTTATAAAACCTTTTTTCTAAACCTCCAAAACTCATTTGTTCCAAGGGGAAGAAAAGACAGCTCAAAATGTTATTTGTTTTTATAAAATAATGACGATTAGTTAAAATTTGATCAATTTAATAAAATCATTCTGTTTAAATTTTATAATTTTATTTGTAATTCTTGTGATACAACTGTCGATTTTTACTCAAATATAGGATAAAGTACCACCTAAAAAAGAACGAGGTAGTGTTGGTTATGTTCAGAAAATTAAGGGGCGTTTTTTCTAACGATTTGTCCATAGATCTTGGAACCGCCAATACATTGATTTATGTAAGGGATAAGGGAATCGTTCTTAACGAACCATCCGTAGTTGCCTTGCGTAGCGAGTCAGGGCAGAAGCGTGTTGCTGCCGTTGGTCTGGAAGCTAAGCGCATGCTAGGAAGAACTCCTGGTAATATTAATGCGATTAGACCGATGAAAGACGGCGTTATTGCTGATTTCTTTGTCACTGAGAAAATGTTGCAGCATTTCATTCATAAAGTGCATGAAAATAAATTCTTACGTCCCAGTCCTCGTGTTCTTGTTTGTGTTCCTTGTGGTTCTACTCAAGTTGAGCGACGTGCAATTCGTGAATCAGCAATGGGTGCGGGTGCGCGCGAAGTGTTCCTTATTGAAGAGCCAATGGCCGCAGCGCTGGGTTCAGGTATGCCAGTTGAAGAGGCTAGCGGCTCAATGGTCGTTGATATCGGTGGTGGTACCACAGAAGTAGCAATCATTTCTTTAAGCGGCATTGTTTATCACCAATCAGTGCGTATTGGTGGTGATAAATTTGATGATGCCATTGTATCTTACGTTCGTCGTAATTATGGAACTTTGATTGGTGAAACAACTGCGGAACGTATTAAGCATGAAATTGGTTCTGCTTTCCCAAGCCGTGATTTGTTTGAAATAGAAGTTCGCGGAAGAAACCTTGCCGAAGGTGTTCCTCGTAGTTTTACTCTAACTAGCGCTGAAATTTTAGAGGCTTTACAAGAACCTTTATCAGGCATTGTAGGCGCAGTAAGAGCCGCCTTAGAGCTAGCTCCGCCTGAATTAGCTGCAGATATTGCTGAGCGTGGTATGGTTTTAACTGGAGGCGGTGCTTTGTTAAAAAACATAGATACCTTGCTAATGGAAGAAACTGGTCTACCTGTATTAATTGCTGAAGATCCATTAACCTGCGTTGCACGTGGTGGTGGTAAAGCTTTAGAAACCATGGATTTACGCGGCGGTGATTTCCTCTCAACAGAATAATGCGCACGAACGATTATTTAGAAAAGGTGGGCACAGTCCTATAGGATTTGCAGTTGCTCTCCTTTTTTCTATTGTTCTCATGTTTGCTGATTACCATTACAAATATTTAGATATTGTTAGGAATGGTTTTTCTTTAGTCGTTTCTCCTCTGCAATATGCAGTTGATTATCCTGTCCGCGTCGTGGGATGGGTACAATCCCTCGTGAGTGCGAAAAAGGCGTTAATTGATGAAAACATGAGGTTGCGTTATCAGCAAACGATGTTGGAAGCTGAGTTGCAGAAATTGTTGGTGATTCAGAAAGAAAATTCGCAATTAAAAGAATTATTACTAACCTCCTCAAAAGCAGACATGCGTGCCATGGCAGCACAAATTCTTGCTGTCGATACTAGCCATGCCCGTCAAATTGTAGTTTTGGATAAAGGTAAACGTGATGGGGTCTATTCAGGACAGCCTGTTCTAGATGCTAAGGGGGTAATGGGACAGGTCATTGATGTGGGGCCAATGACCAGCACCGTATTATTGATATCTGACTCTAAAAGCGCTGTCCCTGTACGCAATAATCGTACCGGTGAGCGAGCTATTCTTGTCGGTACTAATAATATGGAACAATTATCATTAATTAACTTACCTAAAACTTCTTCTATTGAGGCTGGTGATGTATTGGTAACCTCTGAGTTAGGGAGAAGATATCCAGAAGGTTATCCCGTCGGACGTGTATTGGAAGTTAAAAGCCTCCCAGGAGAGGATTTTGTTAAAGTGATTGTAAGTCCGATAGCTTTACTTAATAAGAATCGATTAGTATTACTCATTTGGCCTGATCTGGAGCAGGAGCAATTAACGGCTCAAATTAATGAGCGTTTGAACTCAGAGGGAATTGCTGAATGATTAGCCTCCGTTTGCGACTTTGGGCTGGGTTTATTGGCGCATTGATTTTATCTATTTTACCCATGCCTGAATTAATTTCTGCTTTTCGTCCTTCGTGGGTTTTGCTTGTAGTTTTATATATAGAATATTATTTACCTGGTGTTTTCAAATTAACCGCTTTATTAATAGTTGGTTTACTTTTAGATGCCTTGCTGTCTACAGTGATCGGTGAGCACTCATTTGCTTTGTTACTAGTAACTTGGATTGCATCGAGTAAATCACGGCGATTTCGTTTCTTTTCTATGTTACAACAAATTTGTTTAGTGGGGTTCTTTTGTTTCCTTTACGAAGCGATCATTTCTTTTATTGACGCTTTATTAGGCTTCAATTATAGCTTATTTATGCCTTTTGCTAGTGCGGCTTTAAGTATGTTTATTTGGCCTTGGATTCGTCTGCTTGGGGATAGTTCTTTGTTGATTCGCCCGAATTACCGCTGATTTATACTCTCCTGGTTGCAAATTACCGAGCTCCCAATCGCCAATTTTATGTCTTACCAGTCTTAATGTAGGATAGCCAATAGCTGCAGTCATTTTTCTAACTTGATGATTTTTTCCTTCCCTTAATATAATTTCTAACCAACAGGTGGGAACAGTTTTTCTAAAACGAATCGGAGGATTACGCGGCCAGAGCAAGGGCTCATCAATTAAATGAACTTCGGCAGGAAGAAAAGACAGATCTTTAAGCTTTAGTCCTTTTCTTAAAGCTTCAAGATCGGTTTCAGAAGGTATGCCTTCCACTTGAACCCAGTAATGTTTTTTCTTATCAAATTTAGGATGCGTTAATTGATGTTGCAAAGCGCCATCATCAGTTAACAATAATAAACCTTCACTATTTTTATCCAAACGTCCAGCCGCATAAACATTGGGTATTGTAATAAATCCAGCAAGAGTTTGTTCATGAACATCTCCGGAAAACTGAGTCAAAACACCATAGGGTTTGTTAAAGAGGATTAATTGGGTCATTGAGTTTGATCTGCATCGTTATTTGAGGTGCTTATGGTAGAAGGAATAGGAGTCAGCTGCAATATATTTGACTTTTTCCATACCACTGCCTCAATTTGTCTTTTAGGGCTTATATCATATACAATGAGGCAAATTTATTATTTTAAGTGGTGTTTGTTGATGAAGTACTTAATCTCTTTACTACTCATTTTGGCTCAAGCTGGTTGTGCCATTAACCATAAAGTCATGGTGGGCGATGAGAGAGTAGTAATTCAGCAAACAGTAGTGGGAAAAAAAGGTAAACATTTTATTCATGTCCATCATAACGAGCAAACTGCGTTAAAAGCTGCTAAAACTGTTGTCAATAGAGAGGGCGGTAGTTTGATTACTCTTGTTCATTCTGGGGGACGTAATATAGTATTTCACTTGAACAACAAGAGGTATGAGTTTGATCCCAATCGTATTTATACCGATACCGGAATTAAAAAAACACTGACACAGTTTGGTGCCTATAGTCCTGAGGCGCATCAAGAAGTGAAAAAATTATCAACAAAAATTAAACAATTATTACCCAAGGGGAAGATAATTGCCGTTCATAATAATTCGTCTTATTCATTAAAGGATTATTTACCAGGACATGAATTAGCTCACGATGCTAAAGCCTTGCATATGGATCCTAATAATTATTTTAGAAATTTTTACTTAGTAACTAAATTCCGTGATTATTTGCGGTTAAAATTGGAGGGGTTTAACGGTATTTTACAAAAACCCTCAGCAACCGACGATGGTTCTTTATCTATTTATCTTGCTCGACAAGAGTACATTAATGTTGAGGCCGGTTTTGATCAATTAATGGAACAAATTAAAATGTTACAGCGTGCCTAAACAATAAATAATAATTTATGCGTCGTGGTAATGGTTTTTTGAGTAACTTAGGGATGTAAGCATTGTTAAAGAATAAAGGGACTTATTTGTTGAAGCAGCAGCAGGCTAAAACGGAAAATTGTTTTTCATGAGCACTACTTTATTTCACTGTATTGCCTGGCTTGCTATATCTTTGTTTTTTAAAGTTGTTACTCCAGCTCCTAAAACAAATGCTTCAAATACTTCCCATCCACCCCAAATATCATCAAACGTACAATCTTCCTCGGCTGACTCGTCGAATACTCAAAAAACAAAAAGCATAGATAAAAATAAAATATTGTTTGACGAAGCATTCGCCTATTCACATACCCCGGGGCATAGTCCTAATTATATATTAGCTGCTGTCGAAGAGGTGATTGGAGTAGGGTTGGGGGCTGCCGGCTATTACAAAATGATTGAGTTTAATAATCGAGATGCAGATTATAATTTACACTCGTCAATAAAAGCTCGCTTAAATGGAAGTGCTATTAGATTTGACGATAATGATTTTCAAACAAATCTTGATCATGTAACCGCTGGAGCGGCTTATTATACTATAGCAAGATCTAATGGATTGAATCGATTCAGTTCATTCCTATACAATTTTGTAGCTTCGACTGCTTGGGAATCATTAGTGGAGTATCGCGAGGTTATTAGTATTAATGATGAAATTAATACAATATGGGGTGGTTTCATTATTGGTGAAACAATTCATGAGTTATTAAAAATTTTTCAGTCTGGGCCCAATAATTTTCTCAATAATAGCTTCAAATATGTATTTGAGGCCATCTATGAATTTAATGACTGGGTTGCTAAGGAATCGCCTTATTATCCACTTGATTTTAAACCTGATGTTTGGGCAAAGCTCGATATTTATGCTGGTGTTTACACTGAGTCCTATAGTCCTAAAACAATACAGCAACATGGGGTAGCTAAAAACTTTGGTGTTGATGCTCAGTTGATCGATATACCAATGTTTGAGCAACCCGGGTCTATCGATGAGATTTTAACCGATGATGTTTTTACTCAGCTTACTTTATGGAACGATACTGGCGAGGCAGACTTTAGCCGATTCTCACTTTTTGCCAAAACAACTCTAGGTGCTTATTATAAGAAAGATTTAAAAGCAGATCTCGAGGACAGGCTTAATGGCTACAATCTGTTCATCGGGCCTAGTGTCGCTGTAGATTTTAAGAAAGAAAATAGAGAAGTCCTTAATGAAAATTTTTATTCTGTTATTCATGTTTTAGGGAGTACTCTCGATCTAACACAATATTTTCATAGTGCACGTATTCGTTGCGTATTTGATGTTTACGGTGATTTTTCGATGATGCAGGCTTCTGCCTTTCCTCTGTATGCAGCAACTCATGATATTAGTAATTTACAATCAGTGCTTAAAAATTACAATTACTATTATGGCGCTGGCTACAGTATTAATGGATGGATCAAAGGACAGGTTGGTCCTATTGATGTAGGAGGGTCTATTTACTACAAAAACGCAAGTCTTATGCCACAAAGAACTCGTTTTGGTTTAAATAACCGTTCTGTTACTGAAAAAGGCGATTGCGGGAAGTGGTGTGAGCAAATTGAGTCTATTCAGCTTAGGATCAATGATCAAAGGATAGACTCTGCTATTTGGGTTTCGATAAGGCCTATAGAAAACCTGAGGGTTCAATTGAGCATTGAACGCTCTGATGTAATAGGGGCAATAAGCAATTGGAACAGTGTACATAATACCGAAATCAGAAAAATGTTGAGATTAGTCTATTCTTTTCGATCAACTTTTTAAAAAATATAACTAAATCCCCCCAAAACCCCTACGCCATAACTCACTAAGTCAAGAGAAACGTGTTTGGCCGGAGACCAACTAGCTCCTAAACCAATAATGGGACCTGGATCATGTCCTATAACAGGGCCTAAGGCTTCTGCTATACCACATTTACCTCTATACCCATGCATGATTCCAAGAACGTAGTGAAAGGTAACTTGCTGTACAGAATAAATGTCTCTTTCTACACCACCATAATAGACTCTACTTTTACACGAGTTGATGAATGTTCCGGCAGCAATACCACGAAATGTTATATCAACAAGCCATTGATTATTATTCTCTCCCCAAGGATTTTGAATAACATGATAACCAAAAGGGAGGAAAATAAGGCGGGAACTAGTAGGCTTACCCCATACCGCTTTAGCTATAGTTACGAAGGGATCTTTATACGCTTTCTTTTGAAATCCTACTGAAGATAATTGTGCTGTTTTCGTATCTGGCGTATACACCCCTGTTCTGCGCTCTGTTCCTCCAATCTCTTGTTCCTTAGCCGCGAATGGTGAAAGAGGTTTCTGCGTATTAATTTGGAGTGTTTGAGAAAAATTCGATTGAACGTTATTCGAAGAGGTTAGAGAAGAACTATTATTTCCTGGTTGGTTAATAAAGGAAAATACTGCTGGTGATATAACCCCCGTCAACAAGAACAAAAATTGTTGGCACTTCCTTTTGCTTAAAATCAATATAATTACTCCATAAAATATAGTCGAAGAATTTATTAGGTCGTTCATTCTATACCGGGTGTGAATGAAATTTAAGAGTTTTTTTCAGAGAAAAGTCATAGTCTTAATTATCATCTATCTACTAGCCCAGAGTTTGAGCTACAGTCTAAGTTAGGCAAATAATAACTTCTTCATTTTCTTTTAAATTCCTATTTGGGATTACCTATTATCACATGCTATGATAATCCTCTCTAAATTTCCGGAGTAGTCAATGACATACGATAAAATCAAAGTACCTTCTCAAGGCGAAGCTATTACACTTGCTGCTGATCATTCTCTTCGTGTACCTAATAACCCCATTATTCCTTTTATTGAGGGGGATGGTATTGGCGTTGATGTAACACCTCCTATGATTCATGTTGTTGATGCAGCAGTTGAAAAAGCTTATGGTAGTAAGAGAAAAATTGCCTGGATGGAAGTTTATGCAGGGGAAAAAGCAACTAAAGTTTATGGTAGCGATCAATGGTTACCTAAAGAAACTTTAGATGCAATGAAAAAATTCATTGTGTCCATTAAAGGTCCATTAACCACGCCTGTTGGTGGTGGTATTCGTTCATTGAACGTAGCTATTCGTCAAGACATGGATCTGTACACCTGTTTACGCCCTATTCGTTATTTTGATGGAGTTCCTAGCCCAGTTAGAGAACCATGGAAAACGGATATGGTAATTTTTAGAGAAAACTCTGAAGATATTTATGCGGGTATCGAGTGGCAGGCTGACACTGCTGAAGCTAAAAAAGTAATCCAATTCCTTACTAAAGAAATGGGGGTTAAGAAAATTCGCTTCCCAGAACATTGCGGTATAGGGATTAAGCCTGTTTCCAAAGAAGGTACTACTCGTTTGGTAAAAGCTGCAATTCAGTATGCTATTGATAATGATAGACAAACAGTTACTTTAGTTCATAAAGGTAACATTATGAAGTTCACTGAAGGTGCATTCAAAGAGTGGGGATATCAAGTTGCTCGTGACTCTTTTGGTGCTAAAGAATATGAAGGTGGACCATGGATGGAGTTCAAAAATCCTAAAACTGGTAAACAAATCATTATAAATGATGTTATTGCTGATGCATTTTTACAACAAATCCTTCTTAGACCAGAAGAATATAGTGTCATTGCTACCTTGAATTTAAATGGTGATTACATTTCTGATGCTTTAGCTGCTCAAGTAGGCGGTATTGGTATTGCTCCAGGAGCAAACATTAGTGATGAAGTTGCTGTATTTGAAGCAACTCATGGAACTGCGCCCAAATATGCGGGTAAAAATAAAGTAAATCCAGGCTCCATCATTCTTTCCGCTGAAATGATGTTGCGTCATATGGGATGGCACGAAGCAGCTGATCTCATTGTTAAAGGTATGGAAGGGGCTATTAGCGCTAAAACAGTTACTTATGACTTTGAGCGAGGTATGGATGGAGCTACTTTGGTTAGCAGCTCTGGCTTTGGTGATGCCATAATTAAGCATATGTAATTTCTAGGTTTAAAGTAACTATTCATCGATAATGAACCCTTTTGATGAATAGTTACACTTCCTTCATTTGCCATAATCAAGATTCATTGGCTCTTGATATACTATAATTAATTGCAATAAATTTACAATTGAGTGAGTTGTATCTAATCAATATGCTATCGATTATTTCAATAGCTAAATATTTATTTAAAAATAGTTAATTTTACTGGCCAAATGCGTGTGGGGAGTCTATAAAAATAGTAAGAGGTTGTATGTTATGAGCGGGCAAAATTTAGAGGAAATTGTTAGGCATACTGTATCTGAGACCAAAAGTCGTACAGATATAAAAATGCCGAGAAAGTACAAAGTTATATTGCTCAATGATGATTATACACCAATGGATTTTGTGGTAGAGGTGCTGAAACATTTTTTTCATCTAAGTGAAGAAAGTGCTGTTCAGGTGATGTTACAAGTTCATTTTCAAGGCAAAGGCGTGTGCGGGGTGTTTACCCGGGATATAGCAGAAACAAAAATTGCCCTAGTTAATGAATACGCCAGAATGAATCAACATCCATTGCTATCTAGCATGGAACCCGAATAACTGGTGGTGTGGGCCGGAAAGGAGCAACGACAATGTTAAATAAAGAACTAGAATTCACCTTGAATCTAGCTTTCAAGGAAGCAAAAGAGAAGCGTCATGAGTTTATGACCGTAGAACATTTGCTGTTGTCATTGCTTGATAATCCGTCAGCAGGTAATGTGCTGCAAGCGTGTGACGCTAATATTGAGTCTTTACGACGTGATTTGATTGAGTTTATCGATGAAACGACTCCAAGGATACCAGAGGACGAGTTAGATAGAGAAACTCAACCAACTCTTGGATTCCAACGTGTTTTGCAACGTGCGGTATTTCACGTGCAATCTGCTGGAAAAACTGAAGTTACAGGCGCGAATGTGCTCGCCGCAATTTTCAGTGAACAAGAGAGTCAAGCGGTATACTTTTTACGTCGTGAAAATATAACTCGTCTCGATGTCATTAATTATATTTCTCATGGTGTTTCTAAGTATCAA
Source organism: Legionella fallonii LLAP-10 (assembly GCF_000953135.1). Classification (NCBI taxonomy): domain Bacteria; kingdom Pseudomonadati; phylum Pseudomonadota; class Gammaproteobacteria; order Legionellales; family Legionellaceae; genus Legionella; species Legionella fallonii. Next base: position 964,837 of record NZ_LN614827.1, read on the forward strand.
AATAATGATATGCATGATCATATGAATTCGTCTATGGATGAAGAAATGATGTCGACCGAAAGCAATGAATCTCCACTTGATAGCTATTGCACTAATCTAAATCGACGTGCAAAACAAGGCAAAATTGATCCTCTAATAGGTCGTCATGAAGAAATACAACGTACTATACAAATATTGTGTAGACGTCGCAAAAATAACCCCTTACTTGTTGGTGAGGCTGGTGTTGGTAAAACAGCGATAGCTGAGGGATTGGCTAGACGCATTGTTGATGGTGAAGTTCCTGATTCCATACGTGGATGCATTGTCTATTCATTGGATCTTGGTGCTCTGTTGGCCGGAACTAAATACCGGGGAGATTTTGAAAAACGTCTAAAAGCGGTGTTAAAACAATTAGGACAGCAAGATGGTGCGGTTTTATTTATAGATGAAATTCACACCATTATTGGAGCTGGAGCTGCTTCTGGTGGCGTTATGGATGCTTCTAACCTTATTAAACCTTTATTGGCCAATGGGGAATTGAAGTGTATCGGTTCTACAACTTATCAAGAATATAGAGGCATTTTTGAAAAAGATAGAGCGTTGGCCAGACGTTTCCAAAAAATAGACATTGCTGAACCTAGCATTGATGAGACTTTTGAAATATTAAAAGGACTGAAAGGTCGTTTGGAAGAGCATCATGGCGTGAAATTTTCTATTCCTTCATTAAGAGCTGCTGCAGAATTATCTGCCAAATATATTAATGACCGATTTTTACCAGATAAAGCGATAGATGTGGTTGATGAAGCGGGCGCTTATCAGAATTTATTAACGGCAAATAAACGCAGGAAAATAATTAGCGTTACTGAAATTGAGAGTGTTGTTGCGAAAATAGCACGTATACCAATTAAGAAGGTTTCTGCTCGAGATAAAGATACTCTGAAGAGTTTGGAACGTGATTTGAAATTGCTAGTCTATGGACAAGATCAAGCAATTACTGCTCTGGCCTCAGCAATTAAACTAGGGCGTTCAGGTCTTCGAGAGCCTCAAAAACCTGTTGGTTGTTTCTTATTTGCTGGTCCTACTGGTGTTGGTAAAACAGAGGTGACTAGGCAGTTAGCTAACGTTCTAGGCATAGAACTGCTACGTTTTGATATGTCAGAGTATATGGAAAAACACACTGTTTCTCGTTTGATTGGAGCTCCTCCTGGATACGTGGGCTATGATCAAGGCGGTTTGTTAACTGAAGCAGTAAGTAAACATCCTCATGCGGTTCTATTGCTTGATGAAATAGAGAAGGCGCATCCTGACGTGTTTAACTTATTACTACAAATAATGGATCACGGTACTTTAACTGATACGAATGGACGTCAAGCTGATTTTAGACACATCATTATGGTGATGACTAGTAATGCTGGTGCAACTGAAATTGTGCGTAACTCTATTGGTTTCTCGTTGCAAGATAACTCTGGTGATAGTCTTGATGTAATCAAAAAGCAGTTTAGTCCGGAGTTTAGAAACCGACTGGATGCCATTATTAATTTTGCTCCATTAGATGCTGAGACTATTGGATTAGTAGTAGATAAATTCATTATGGAGTTGGATGAACAATTAAGTCATAAAGGAGTGACCTTTACTGTTGATAAGTCAGCCCGTGAATGGTTAATAGAACATGGCTATGATAAAACAATGGGTGCTCGTCCTATGGCCAGATTGATTCAAGAAAACATCAAAAAACCACTTGCTGATGAGCTGTTGTTTGGCAAATTAATGCACGGCGGACATGTCACGTTAAAAGTCAAAGATGGTAAGTTACATTTCGATAGTCAAGATCATCGTGAAGGGGTATTTTAAGACTATTATGTAGCTGAAAGTTAAAATAGAGCCTCTAGAATAACTCAGGTAAAAAGATGATTCTGGGTTATTTTAGGGGCTTAATTCTATTAAGCCTATCAATAATAACCATAAGCATTCATATAAAATGGCGACAATGGAAGATAGTGGTAGCGCGCTAATTAGGACTCTTGAGCCTAAACGGTAAGTTAAAAAACAGCAGATATAACGTTCCTATGGATGTTACTTTAGTAGCTCCTGACACCGCAATTTCTCGTCTGTGTGCATTTTGAGAGGGAAATATCAGAGGATCTTAAATTCGATGCCCTTAATATTGTTTAATGAATAGCAAAAATGGGTTAAATTAAGGAGTAGATAAAAGCAAATTGGAATCAAAAACAGAAGCATTTACAAAAAGAGGAGCGTTATGAAAGCCTTAGTAAGTCATTTTAAAGAGTCTCCTCAGTGGACAGATTTTACAGATCCAAAGACTGAATCGGATGAAGTGATTGTGAATGTTTCTGCTGTAGCATTAACTAATTTAGTGAAAGGTCAATCTAATGGCACACACTACTCGGTTAAAGGCGATTCGATTCCATTTGTTCCCGGTGATGAGGGGACTGGCAGAATGGAAAACGGCCAGCGCGTTTTCTTCTTTAGCAAACGCAAACCATTTGGCTCACTGGCAGAAAAGACAGTCGTTAAGAGGGAGTTTCTTATTCCATTACCGGATGATCTTGATGACGTTTCGGCTGCATCCATTTCAAATCCTGCAATGTCTTCTTGGGCTGCTCTTACTCGACGGGCTCTCCTTAAGCCTGGTGAAACGGTTTTAATTAATGGGGCTACAGGTATCTCCGGCCAAATGGCGATTCGGATAGCCAAACATTTGGGAGCTAGACGAGTCATTGTTACCGGTCGTAAGGAGAGTAATCCTGATAAATTAATCTCATTGGGGGCAGATGAAGTTATTACATTAGGAGACGGTTTTAATGAGCGTATAACGGCAGTTATAGAGGAAATTTCTATAGTGCTTGATTACCTATGGGGCTCATCGGCTGAGTCAATTATTAACACTGTTGGTAATACTCATAGTGACCGTCCTGTTCGTTATGTTCAGATTGGGACCATTGCTGGAACAACAATTAATATGCCCGCATTTCCGTTGCGTGCATCAGGACTCGTCATGATGGGAACAGGCTTGGGAAGCGTTAGTAATTTGGAATTGCTCAAGGTGATTAGCGAAGCTTTTCAAGTAGCAAAAAAAATCGGCTTAACTGTTGATGCAACCGCCATTCCAATGAGCGAAGGTGAAAAAATTTGGACTGAACACCGCAATGATCGTGTTGTATTTACTTTATAAAAGTGTAACCAGGCCGTACATACTGCCAACTATGCCGGACTTAAGCCTGTTTCTTGATCGAGTATTTGTTGCAGGCGATGTTTAAAAGATTTGGATGCAGTAATAGCCTCAGACATTCCTTCCGTTGCAGTTACCGTACCTTTGTCGCGTATTGCACTAAAAAATCCGAGAGTACTATTACCACTAACTAAACCTCCTCCCATGATAATAAGATTAACACAGAGTAGGATCCCCCATAGAGCCAGAGGCCTGTTGAAACCATGGCTTGCTGTCATTGCAACAGCTGCAAGCGCCACTCCTATTACTCCCGCTAAAATACAAAGGTTACCGCAAAGGGTCATTCCGATTTTTTTGGGCAGTGAGTTATTATTATACGCTTCGTTAGCTGTTGCTAGTAGGGCTTGTGGATTATTTTCCTGTAAAGCCGCCTTGACGCTTAAATTAGTAACGTTTAGTTGTTCTATGATTACAACCGCATTTTTATTCTTTTTTAGCGCCTCTTCTACAAAATTAATATAGTTGAAAAGAGCTTGTGAATATAAAGGATTAAAGCACAGGGTACTTTGAGCATAGAGACGTATCTCATTTATAGTTGGGCAGGGAAGCCTCACTACTGGCTCATCACTTTTTATGACGTTCTTTAATTTTGGGAGAATAGTTCCACTAAAGCGGAATTGCGATTGATAGATTTCTATTTCTTTTTTAGACATTTGCATCTTGTTTTTGAAAAGGTTAAGAAATTTATTAAATTCCATTTCTATAGGGCTACCAAAAATTACATCATCATCAGTTCCTACAACAAGATTTTCACCCACATCATCATAAATTTCTGTAATGGGATGAGAGCTATTTTCAAGATGCCAGTTGAGTAGTCTATGACAAGTTGGACAGACTTCTATGGGTAGACCTAATTCACGAATTCTGTCTTTCTGTTCTTGAGTTAAATAGATGCAATGTCCTAATCGTACTCTTCCGATGAATAGATTTTTTTCTTGTGTTGGTTGTTCATTTCGCCATTGTTCTAATGCATTTAAAACGGCATCAGTATCTTGCCTTTCAATGTCGCTATCTGCCTCACCCATATGAATGGCGATACCAACATTACTATTTAAAGCCAGGGTGACTACTTGAGCTAAATCAGTACCTGATAATGTTCTATGCCCTATAGGATTACCTGATATATCTAGACCAACTAGAACTTTGTTAGGACTATTTAATATGCGTTGAATAAAGTGTTTTGCATCAGAAACTCCATGGGCTGTTCTGTCTAGACTCAATAATCCATAAACCTCTTTGTTAATTTTTTTATCTTGCTTAATTTGCGTTAATCCAGCTTCAAAAGCGTCTATATAAGCATCTACGGGTTGATTGGCAACAGATTTTGGAGTAGTTCGAATTTCTATATATTGGGCAGAAGAGCTCGTAGCAACAGAGACAGTGCCAAGGGTAATATCCTCCAGATCCTGGACTATTTTATGAATCAAACCGAATAGTTTCCAAACTTTATCTAATAATTCTTTAGGATAACCCGATTCGGGTTGTTTTTGAGTTTGATCAAGGTATTCTTTTCTTAATTGGATAAATTGCTCATATAATTCAGGACACTTATGCTTTTCGGCTGTTGTCTTTAAAAACGCTAAGCTGAAACTTCCGTTAAGATGGCAATGTAAGTCACTTATATATTCTTTACCCACCGTCGTTCCTTATACCCGATAGCAAAATAAACGATAGGATAATACGATAGTTTTCTAAGAACAAATTAAATATTCTCTTAATTTGATTAAAGTATGATTCTGTCCCCGTTACAATCCTATCTAATTCTATATATAATATTTGTTTTAATTACTAAATTAACGGATCATGCTAACTGTTATTATCATTTCTAAAAACGAAGAAGCGAACATAGGACAATGTTTGAAATCGGTAAGTTTTGCCGATGAAATTATAGTTCTTGACTCAGGAAGCACTGATAATACAGTAGCTATAGCCAAACAATATACGGATAATGTTTTTTCTACTGACTGGCCTGGTTACGGTATCCAAAAACAAAGAGCTTTATCAAGGGCGAAAGGAGATTGGGTGCTAAACCTTGATGCTGATGAGTCAGTAAGTCCAGAGTTACAGGAGGAAATTAAAGAAGCAATAGCCTCCGGAGATGCTGACGGATATAGAATTCCTATACAGATGATTTTTTACAATCAACCGTTAAAGTATTCGGCTAGTCCAAAACGACATATTCGTTTATTTAAAAGGGCTAATGCATCTTATAGTAAGGACATCGTTCATGAAAAAATTCTATTGCTGCCGAATGCTAAAGTAGAAAAACTAAAAAACGGAATTATGCATCATTCCTATAGAGACGTGACTCACGTTCTTTATAAGCTTAATAAGTATTCTTCTTACAGTGCTAAAATTCGCATTGAGTCAGGAAAAGAAACCGGATTTATTCGTATCTTTATTGGCACTGGTTGGATGTTTTTTAGATGTTTTATATTGCAACGAGGATTTTTGGACGGAAAACTCGGATTTTTATTTGCTCTTTTTAGTGCTCAAGGGACTTTCTATCGTGGCATCAAGCAATTATATAGAGATAAAAATATAGATAAGTTACCTAAATTAGCAAAAGAGAGCGAGGATATATTGTGAGGTTATTTGCAGTACAATCTAAAGTAGTTTTTATCACGGGAATATTGATTGCTCTGTTTACATTTTTTTTGCCAATTAGTGCATCGATAAGGTCAGTTTTCTTAATCGGTTACCTTCTGCTTATTATATTGACCCCTTCTTATAATAGACATTTGTTTTCTGCAGTGAACACCTTATGGGGATGGGCGGGAATTGCTTTATTCTTTTATGTTTTAATGGCTTGTTTTTGGAGTCAAGCGCCTTATTCCTTGCAAATTACGGTTGTTGAGAAATACGTTAAATTACTTTACTCCCCCATCTTGGCAATCGGTTTTATCCACCCCAAGCTACGAGTAGTATGTATCAATAGCTATTTAGCAGCGATAGTGGTTACCTGCGTTCTTTCGGCCTTAAAATCAAAAGGAATTTTTTTAGTAGGTGATCCTGGAGATATATTTTATAACCACATTATCACCGGATTTATGGTGGCTTTTGCCTCTTATTTAGCCGGATTATTCGCTTTTCGCTTTACAGGAAAGTCCCGAGTTGTTTATATAATTCTTACCCTAATCACTAGTTACCAAGTGTTATTTATAAATACTGGTAGAACAGGTTATTTTATCTATTTTATATTAATGTCTTTATTACTATTACAACAGCTATCTTTTAAAAAAGCGGCTGTTGGAATCTTGTTATTTTGTGGGGTAATGGCTCTTGTTTATCATGAAAGTGCAATTATGCAAACTGGAGCCAAAAATCTGGCAAGTGATATTAAATTCTTGCAGCAAAATAAAGAAAACACTTCACTAGGCTATAGAATACAATTTCATAATTACGCCAAGTCATTATGGGCTAGCCATCCACTGATAGGCATAGGTACTGGTGGCTTTAAGTATAGTTTTGCTAATGATAATCCTATTCCATCATGGGGAAGAGTGTTGACTGACCCTCATAGTCAATATTGGATGATCCTCGCAGAACAAGGGCTAATTGGTCTAGGGTTGCTGGTGTTCTTTTTAGGCAGCCTATTGATTACTGCATTTAAACTTCAGGAAACTCGACCGATACTTTTAGGTATTTTGATAGCATTTGGCATAGGTTCTCTTTCCGATACCATTTTATGTTTTTCAACGGCTGGCTTTATATTAATTCTAATGAGCTCTTTGTCTTTGGGGGAACTGCTTGAAAAGCATGCGAGTAAAAGGGCGAAAGAGGAAGAGCTAGTCATTAATTTGTTGGCGCCTCAATAAAAGTATCAACTGTAACTGCATCCAATAGTTGTCCGACCTTGGTTCCTCTGGTAGGGGCGGTTGGGCTATTAGATATTCGAGCCTACTTCTTAAGTTGATGAATAAGGTACAGTCACTATTTATAGCTTATCCATATAGGATAAAGACGGCCATAAATGATAAAAATGGTGTACGGGCCCATTTCCTTTACCTATCTGTTCATTTTTACCAGCGAGTATGGCATGGAATAAATAGCTCTTTGCGTGTTTGCAAGCATCAATCATATTCATCTTCTGCGCAAGGAATGAGGCTATTGCTGAGGAAAGAGTGCATCCCGTGCCATGAGTGTTCTTCGAGTCGATTCTAGGGCTAGTGAACCATTGTTGGACTCCGTCGGCACCTAATAATAAATCATTAGATTCAGAAGAACTCAAATGCCCTCCTTTTAAAAGTACGTATTTAGGGCCAAATTCAAGTAATTTTTGTGCGACCATTATCATTTGTTCATTATTCTCAGCATTGATACCAGTAAAAGTACATGCTTCAGGAATATTAGGGGTTATTACTGTAGCTAGAGGCATAAGCAATGAAATTAAGGTGTCTACTGCTTCGGGAACTAATAAGGGATCACCACTTTTAGCCAGTGTTACTGGATCCACTACAATAGGAATATCTATCGCTTTTTCTTTTAGGAATGAAGCGACTAATTCGACAATCTTGCTATTAAATAGCATACCTATTTTAATGCTGTCAGGAATAATGTCATCAAAAATAGCATGAAGCTGCTCTTCGATTGCTTGTAGGGGAATATCATAACATGTCCTTACGCCACAAGTATTTTGTACCGGTAAGGCAGTTAAAACGGTCATACCATAACAACCAAGGGCAGAAAAAGTTTTTAAATCTGCTTGTATACCGGCGCCACCGGAGCCATCAAAACCGGCAATGGATAAAACTTTGTAGGGCATTTAATTTAGTATCCTCTATGAGTCGGTTGCTTTTTGCGTAGCCCGTATTAGCGCGGCATAATCCGGGAATGTAGCCACAGACGGGCTACACATCCACGTATAAAAGCTTAAGTTGATGCAATTAAGAGCCCACTTCATTTACTCGTATGTAAATTCAGCGTTTATAAGCCCCCATGCCTTGCATGCAAACAAAACCTATTGGTTATGTAATAGATGTCTTGCAAAATTCAGCTTTAAAATAATCCCAATCAGGATGAAACAAATTATTTATAAATATCTGTCTAAAAAAGCCTGGTACTTGTGATTGTTGTTGGGCTAATTGTCCGCACAAACCAAAATAAGCGGTAGCATAAGCTGCTGCTTGGAAATGAGTATAATTATTACTAGTAAAAGCACTAATGACTGCCGTCAACGTACATCCCATTCCCGTAATTAGTGGCATTAGATGGGAGCCAAAGGGGAGGGTTAAAGCTTCGCTGCCGTCCGTTATATAATCTTCCGGGCCAGTAATAATAATGGTTTTGTTCATGTTTTTAGCTAAAGTATTACCCATACTCATTGCTTTCTCAACAGGGTGCATACTTTCTACGCCCTTGGTGGCACCATTAGCACCAGATAAAGAAATAATTTCACTAGCATTGCCTCGGACTATATTCGCTAGAGGGAGCAGTTGGAGGGCAGCGGATGTTCTTAGCTTACTGGCACCTGCTCCAACTGGATCTAGAATGACGGGTTTATTGAGTGAATTTGCGGTTTGGGCCGCAAGAATAGCCCGATCCATGAATACTTTATTTAGGGTACCTATATTAATATAAAGTGCATGGCTAATATTTACTAACTCTTCAATCTCGTCTATGGATTCACACATGAGTGGTGCCGCTCCTAAGGCAAGAAGACTGTTTGCCATAAGATCCATAGTGACATAATTAGTTAAACATAAAACTAAAGGTTTTTTTTCTCTAAGAAGAAATAAAGAAGATTTAATTTGTTCTATCATGTAAACAGCCCCTAATTTTCATCAGACTTCTTGGGAAGCTCTAGCTTCGTCGCTTCGGTGCTCGAATCCTTATGTACTTGCGTGGACATTTCGGTTCTGCGAGCCGTCTCTCCGCGCACTTCATCCCCCTCAACGAGTTTCCGAAGACGCCTATTATCAATAATTCTGCGTAATTTTAAAGTCATTTTAACAGGATCAAGCGCATCGTGTAAGGCGCCTATGATGGCAACTCCATGAGCACCAGCCTCCATTACATGGGCTAAATTGCTTTCAGTTATTCCGCCTATACCGATTAGAGGATGTTTTGTCTGTTTGCATAATTGGTGAACGCCATCTATTCCCCAGATAGTTTTTAAGTTTTTCTTATTTTGAGTAGGAAACACGGCACTGGCAGCTACATAATCTAAATCTAAAGTATTCGCTTGTATTAATTCATCTTCCGATTCAATAGATAAACCAATAAACTTTTTGTTACCTAGTTTTTCTCGCGCTGTTTGTGGTGAACCATCCGTTTGACCAAGATGTACTCCATCAGCATTTACTTGTATTGCAAGATCGAGATCGTCATTAATGATTAATGGAGTATGGTAGGGGGCTAGGAGTTGACTGAGCTGTTGAGCAAATTGTAGTTTAAACGCGGGTTCAGCATTTTTCTCCCTTAGCTGAACACAGGTAACGCCTGAGCTAACGCATTTTTTAATAAAGTCTAGATAATCAGTTAAAGAACAGTCTTCTCGATGTGTGACTAACATTAACTTATAAAAATCATTATTCATAACAACTCATTAACGAACAACAGGTTTTACCACGCGGCAACTTTTTCTTCAGGAGTTCCTAATGTACACTCTTCTGAAATAGAGCCATCATTACAAACAACCAAGCCAGAGGTGTCGTAGGTAGGCAATACACCGCCATGCCATAAGCAACATCCTTTCAATAGCTGTAGGTCCATAACTGCGTGAGGGGTACAATAGCAGGCAGAATAAAAACCATTATTACAAACAAGACGTCCTGCAGAAGAGTCACAATAATTGACTCCTCCCATCTTATTACAGCAAGTTTCTGCAAAAAGAAGAGGAGAAGTGATTAGATTTAATACACTGGCTAGAAAAAGAGGTTTAAAGGAGCGCATCTTCATTTCTCTCAATATATGTTGAGTCTAGAATAACATAGAGTTTTAAAAATTATTAGATTATTCTGTTGTAATGCCTGTTGAATTATAAAGAATATTGCTGTTACGTTAATAAAAGCAGCATCGTTTCCGGCGGATATAATCTAAATATATAACTAGTGGCAAGGCCTGCTAGTAAGCCAAATAAATGTCCCTCCCAAGAAACCCCTTTCTCTTTTGGAAAAATACCAAGAAAGATACCGGCAAAGTAATAGAGACTAAGTAGTCCTAAGATAATTGTAGTCAGGGTACCATTTTGATATATATTGCACACTAAAAAACCCCAATAACCGGTGATGAGGGCGCTGGCACCTATATGTAGCCCTGGTTTGGCAAAGCACCAAATAGCGAATCCGCTAAGCACTGTAATGAGTAATGTCACAATGAGATAATATTTCAGTCCATTGATTAAAATAAAATTACTTAAAACTAATAATGGGATTGAATTAAAAAAAATATGATTGAAGTTAGCATGAAGCAATGGGGCACATAATATACCCGGTACTCCATAAGCACGTCTGGGAATAATGCCTAGTAGTAGAATTTTATTACTAATGAACCGGCTAATAAAAAATATTGTCCAGGGGATAAGAAGTATTATCCCCAATGTGTATAGATTATGCTGTGTTTGCACCACAATTAAACTGAGGCTATTGAGCAATTGATTAATCATGATTTTACCGCAGATTGACTAGCAGGTTTTACCAGGTTTTTTACTGGTACAGCTGGGACGGTTGCTATATTACGTACTGGTACAAAAAGTAATGGCTCAACTAACGTTTGGTTAACTATCATTGTCCAATGTAAATGAGGGCCGGTTACTCTGCCGGTCATCCCTACTAAGCCTATTTCTTGGCCTTGCTGTATCGAGTCACCTGGTTTTACGTCAATTTTACTCAGATGAGCATAAAGCGAAAAAACACCCATTCCGTGATCAATTATCACAGTATTACCTGTAAAAAAGTAATCACCAGTTTCTACTACTTTGCCTTGGCTTACTGCATAAATCGGGTCGCCTTGTTTTGCAGCAATATCCAGTCCTGAGTGGGGATCGCGAGGTTCTTTATTATAGACTCTTTTTAATCCAAATAAGCTGCTGATAGGGCCACGAAGTGGTGCTTTAAACTGTTGTTGGAATGGGTTGGTATCCGTATAACTAGAATAAATTTCAGCGAGTCTTTTGGTTTCTTTATCTATACGGACTTTATCTGCTTGCTGTGGATCGACCTTGCTGATATCTTTGATTTTCAAATATTGAGTGTTATAAAACTTTTCACTTACATGGAATGGTATCGTGGTATTAACTGGTTTTGTTACAGTCAAATACTGAATGGGGTCTTTGCTATTTAATGGTATAGCTACTAGGAGTAACCATTGATTCGGTTTGTCACTAGGCAATACAGGAACTCGTTTGCCTTGAAAATAAGCCTCCGGTTGTTTATTGATATCAATAGGTATAATGGTTAATCCACCGTTAACGGAATGGTTTTCTGGAAGCGCTGTAGCGAATGTAAGATTCGATATACAGAAGAGTAGAAAGAAAGTAATCGTTGTTATTTTATTCATGATCTCAATTAGTCCTTAGTATGAGCCGATTATTCGGGCTTAATATGAGTGACTTCACACTCCAAATTACCTTTTGCTAAACGAATTTCTATAGTGTCACCAATTTGTAATTGTTGTGTAGTATAGAGCACTTTATGCTTTTTCGTTGCTATTGCATATCCTCTATCCAGTGTAGCTAATGGACTGACTGCATGTAAAGTTGCTAGATTATTATTTAGCCTATATTTAAGATGATTGATTTTTATTTGTATTTCTTGAGTCAATTGTGCCGTTATTTGCGCTAGACGCATCTTAGTTTGCTGAATCAGCGTTTTGGGATTTTGTGCTTGTAACTGATTAGAATACAAGTGTAATTGATTTTTTTTCTGGCTAATCAAGTGAGTTAAATTAGTGAGGAGCCGTCGCTCTAGATAATCAAGAGTTTGCCAATAAACGGTTATATTTTGCTTAGGAGAGGATATTTTATCACTTAGGTGTTTTACTCTTAGTTGGTGACCATGCATGATTCGCTTCATGGCAATATGCAAACGCGATATGGCATTGTTAAGCATATTGAGCAATTCGATGCAATTGGGAGTTGCTGCTGCAGCTGCAGCAGTTGGTGTTTCTGCTCGATAGTCGGCTACAAAATCAGCGATGGTGAAATCAGTTTCATGTCCCACCCCTGAAACTATGGGGATAGTGCTAGCAGCAATTTCTCTTGCTAAGCGTTCATCATTAAATGCCCATAAATCCTCAAGACTACCGCCACCTCGGGCAAGAATAAGCACATCACAGCGAGCATCGGTATGTGCTAATTGCAGCGCTTTAATTAATTGTTGAGGCGCGGTTGAGCCTTGAACTTCGCTAGGATAGATAACCACTTGAGCTAGAGGAAATCTACGGGCTAAAGTAGATAATATATCGCGAATTGCAGCACCACTGGCAGAGGTAATCACTCCTATGGTTTGCGGTATTGCTGGTAGATCTTTTTTTCTAGATTGAAGAAATAATCCTTCTGCCGCAAGTTTATTTTTAAGCTCTTCAAAACGTTTATATAGTTCACCCAACCCTGATTCTGTTAATTGTTCGACTATTAGCTGATAATCTCCACGAGCTTCATAAAGACTTAATTTTCCGCTTGCTACCACTTGTTGTCCATCACTCAATTTTGTTGCAATGGAGCCAATATGGCGGTTTTTAAAGAACACACAGCGAACTTGAGCGTTAGCATCTTTTAAAGTAAAGTAGAAGTGGCCTGAAAAGGGTTTGCTAAGGTTTGATACTTCTCCTTCTACATGCACTATGCCTATTTCATTTTCCAGGTAACTTTTAACCTGCTTATTGAGCTGACTTACAGATATTATTGAAAATTGTTCTGGCATAATGAGAAATAATCCTACAAGTTTGACGAATTTCGGAGTTTTTCATGCCATCCTTCATCATGTTTCGGATGACATAAAAAACGTCCTACACCAGTAGCCCGGTTGGTTTGCAACCGAGAGAAGAGTTATTTAAAGCTGACTCCTAGTTGCAAGCCGCCCGAGCTACAATTAGGCAAGCCGCTACGATTTGTTTATAGTAGCAGATTGCTAGAGAATTCAAAGTGAAAGTGGGCCAATATAATCTCGACTATAGGCCTGTATTGAAAAAAAACATGAGAATCAGTTATGATTGCCCTTAAAACTACAAAAAATAGCAATAAAATGAATTATTTTTGGAAACAGCCAATCTCTTTCTTTTTGTGTTTTGCTGTCATTGGTTTGACAGGGTGTGTTGATTTATCAAGAGCTAAATTGAACCCGGAAAGGAAAATAGCTTCTTACTCGACGAAGCCTGTTAAACATAAAACTAAGGCTCATGCCTCTAAATCGCAAGGGGAAGTTCATACCATGCTGGGCGGCTTGGGTATGTTTAGCGTGGGTATGAGTGATGTTCGTGATGACATTGCCAAACAATATGGGAATGTATCTGCTTCTAGCAACATGTGGTATAACGGAGGTGACGTCGCTTATTCTATAAAACGTTATTATTATACCCACAAAAAGCATAGACCTATTATTTTGGTGGGGCATTCTTTAGGGGCTAATGAACAAATTAAAGTAGCTCGTAACCTTAATGCAGCGGGGATTCCAGTTGATCTTCTTGTTACTGTGGATGCTGTATCGCAAACTATAGTACCCCCAAATGTCAAACACGTAGTTAATTTGTATAAGACTGGCTATGTTCCTATGTTTAGTGGGCTTAAATTGAAAGCAGTAGATTCTCGAGCGACTAAAATTGAAAATATTAATGTTGATGATTTAAAAGGAGTTAGTGTTAATCACTTTACTATTGATAAAAATGAAGTTGTACAAGCAATGATATTGGATGAAGTGAAGAAGGTATTAGTTGATGGTAATAAAAAAAGGGCTTGACGGATTAAATCCACGTATTTGCATTATTGGCGCTGGTCCAAGTGGTCTTGCTGCAATTAAAAATCTACAAGAGCAGGGTTTAACTAATGTTGTCGTTTTTGAAAAAAATAATCAAATAGGCGGTAATTGGTTTTTTGATGAGCATAATGAGCATTCTAGTGTGTATGAAACAACTCATATCATTAGTTCTAAACGTTGGTCGCAATTTGACGATTTTCCTATGCCATCGGATTATCCTGACTATCCATCCCATGCTCTTCTTTTAAAGTACTTTAGAGACTATTCACAGCATTTTGCTTTAGATAAGTACGTACGATTTAATAGCACTGTTTTAAAAGTGACGCGTGATGAGAGTAATCAGTGGCATGTTACTTATGAAAATGAGCAAGGAGTCCATCAGGAGTGCTTTGATTATTTATTAGTAGCAAATGGTCATCATTGGGATCCTGTTTTGCCCGAATATCCTGGAGAGTTTGACGGAGAGATACTCCATTCTCATCAATATAAGAAGGCTCAAATCTTTAAAGATAAGCGCGTTCTTGTCGTTGGTGGTGGAAATTCTGCTTGTGATGTTGCCGTTGAAGCATCGCGCATTGCACCTCGGGTTTGTATTAGTATGCGCCGGGGTTATCATATTTTCCCTAAGTTTATTTTTGGAAAGCCAACAGATGATGCAGTGGCTAAAATTCAATGGATTCCATCTGGGATAAGACAGAAAATTATTACCTTAGTAGTTAGAGTGTTACAAGGACGCTACCCTAAGTATAAGTTGCTGAAACCGGATTGTGGCCCTTTAGAGATACATCCTACGATTAACTCAGAGTTGTTATATTTTATTCGTCATGGAAAGATAATGCCTCGTCTTGGTATTGCAAAATTTGAAAAAAATACCGTTCATTTTATCGATGGTAGCCAAGAGGAATTTGATACAGTGATTTTTGCTACAGGATATCAGGTTAGCTTTCCCTTTTTCGATAAGGATTATCTAGATTTTAGCAATGCGACCAAAATTCCTTTATATAGGAAAATGATGCATGCTGACTTTGATAACCTTTATTTCATCGGTTTATGCCAACCTCAAGGCTGTATCTGGCCTCTTGCTGATTATCAGTCCAAAATAGTGGCGCGTATTATTGCGGGAACCCTAAAAAGACCGGAGCAGTTACATCAGAAAATTACCGAAGAAATAAATAAACCGCATTACCGTTTTAAATCCAATAGACGCCATGCTCTAGAAGTGGATTATCATATTTTTAGGCGTGAATTACTGGAAATGTTGCGTTAACTTTAGACGAAAATTGTGGCTCGTGGTCTATCAAAGAATCATTGTAGGTTGGGTCATTTTGACCCATAGCCGTCAAGCTAAGAACGAAATATCCCTCTAAGACCCTCTCCCACGATTGAGTATTGGGTTCTAATCAAAACTCCTCGCGCGGGGGAGGGGACTTTTCGCGCCACGTGGATATTATAGTGCGGTTTTTGCACGTCTTAACAATGAGTTAAGTAGCTTTTCAATATTATTAATATGGGGATTTTCTTGCTGTATTATCGCTTTGACTCGCTCTTCGCTGTATCCCTTAACCTCTTTGTCAGGCAGTATATAAAATCGCTTTTGTTCTGCTTCTCGAATAATGTGCTCAGCTACATCTAAGGCAGGGCGCGAATGAGTTAACAACGCGTTTAATGAGTGATGAAAGGCTGAAGTATTTTCTGCTGATGTGTTTGCCAATAGACCTGTATCTGTAAATGACGGAAAGGCAACAGAGATGTCGACTGGTTTTTCTAGGCGTTGAAGGTCAAAATGAAGCGATTCAGATAAAGCGAGTACTGCGTGCTTTGACATGGCATAGCAGGCCATCTGTGAGCCAGAGCATAGAGCATATAAGCTTGCCATATTGATAATGTGGGACCTGAAGTCTTGCTTGAATAATAATGGCATGAATGCTCGAATGATATGAAGCATGCCATGCACATTAACGTCGATGACTTGACCAACTTGTTGTGGAGTTAAATCCCATACTGGGGCTAGGGTGCCTATAATCCCCGCATTATTATAGATGTAATCAATGCGACCTAACTGTTGTTCAATTAGTTGAACTAAGTCATTCACTTCACTAACTTGAGTAATATCACAGGAAAAATGAATTACTTGGTTAGGAAATTGAGCAATTAACTGTGTGGCCTCATGAGCAAGTTTTGCATGATCTTTGTCTACCATAACGACTGTTTTACCTTGTTGAAGGTTAATAAGACTTAATGCGAGCCCTATGCCGTTTGCCGCACCGGTAATTACAGCGACCTTCATGCTTAATTCCTCATTTTTATATACATACTGAACATTGGAACGCATCATACTAAATAAAGTATGGATGTAGCAATCAGTGATAACTTTGTGGTTCACTGTAGATACGGTGTGTGGCATATTAATATTCTTAGTAAAACTATTAAAATCATTTGCTTAACATTATTATTGGTAACTTCTCAATAATTCCGGGAAAAATGTGACCCCGAATGAAGTAGTGTTCCCCGTACTTATTGAGAAGCTACTATTATTGTTTCTTAATCTTTTCATGAAATGGGTAACTTATTAAGGAGTAATTCGTGACCAAAAAAATCACTCTCACTACCACTGGCGGTAATCCCATCGGGGATAATCAAAACTCCTTAACTGCAGGAGCTCGAGGACCCTTATTAATGCAGGATTATCAATTAATAGAAAAATTGGCTCATCAGAATCGTGAGCGTATACCCGAGCGAGTCGTGCATGCTAAAGGATGGGGAGCACATGGTGTTCTTACTGTCACCCATGATATTACGGAATATACTAAAGCCGATCTATTTTCCGAGGTAGGGAAAAAAACAGAACTGATTGCTCGTTTTTCTACTGTGGCAGGGGAAATGGGGGCTGCGGATGCGGAACGAGACGTTCGTGGATTTGCAATAAAGTTTTATACCAGTCAAGGAAATTGGGATATGGTGGGCAACAATACTCCTGTATTTTTTGTTCGCGATCCTTATAAGTTTCCTGATTTTATTCATACACAAAAGCGACATCCAAAAACTAATCTACGTTCACCTACTGCTATGTGGGATTTTTGGTCTTTATCACCGGAAAGTTTGCACCAAGTGACCATCTTATTTTCTGATAGAGGGCTACCTCAGTCAGTGCGTTTTATGGACGGTTTTGGTTCCCATACGTATAGTTTCATCAATGCTAAAAATGAACGTTTTTGGGTTAAATTTCATTTTAAAACAATGCAGGGGCACAAGCATTGGACCAATCAAGAGGCAGCAGAGGTCGTGGGGCGCACCAGAGAGTCCACTCAAGAGGATTTATTCCAAGCTATAGCTCAAGGGGACTATCCTAAATGGCGTTTTTGCGTACAAATCATGACAGAGGAACAGGCACAAAATTTAGGTCACAATCCTTTTGATCTAACTAAGGTTTGGTCGCAACGAACTTTCCCCTTAATTGAAGTGGGAATTATGGAACTTAACCGTAATCCTGAGAATTATTTTGCTGAAATAGAACAATTGGCTTTTTCTCCCTCCAATATTATTCCTGGGCTTAGTTTTTCTCCTGATAAAATGTTACAAGCACGAATATTCTCTTATGCTGATGCCCATCGCTATCGTATAGGTACTCATTATGAAGCGTTACCCGTTAATGCCCCCAAATGCCCAGTGCACCACTATCATAAGGATGGTTCCTTGAGATTCTATGATAACAATACTGACCATACGGATGCATATTATGAACCTAATAGTTTTTCAGGACCTGAGGAGCAGCATCAATATGTTGAGCCTCCTTTTCCTGTTGATGGTGATGCTTATAGATATGACAGACATCAAGATCCTGACGATTTTAGCCAGCCTGCTAACTTATTTCATTTGTTTGACGCGGAACAAAAACAAAGGCTGTATTCCAATATTGCAGACAGCATGATGGGAGTTCCCGATTTTATTATTGAACGACAAATGAAGTTATTTGATCTGGTTGATAAAGAGTATGGCGCAGGGGTAAGGAAGGCTTTGAACGGAAAAAAATGATACTTTCATTGGTTTAATGAGTCATGGTTCTGTTGCATAATCATGTATCATGATGCAAGAGATATTTAGGTCTATTTCATTGCTTGCAACGGTTCACGTAATGGCATCAACTTAAGGATGTGTAGCCCGGATTAGACGAAGTCGTATTCTGGGCTACGCGATAAAAGCTTAAATTGACGCCATTAGGTGACCATGGTTCAATTTGCTATAATTAAACAATAACACTATTTAAAGGAATGAATGTGAACGATAGCGAGATACCTGAGCCCAATGAGTTTCCATCTGAGCCCGAGGAATACCCTGACACTACAGAGCCTTTAGAGCCCGATTATCCTGGTACACCAGAACCTGAACCAAGCCAAGATCCTGAACCTAACGATTATTAGTCGTGCATTAGTTTCTCTAATGCTTGGCCTACATTATCCGCTCTCATGAGGCTTTCTCCTATGAGAAAGGTGTTAATGCCGTGAGACTGCATGAATTTAATGTCTTCCCTATTATTTATACCGCTTTCAGTAACAATAATTTTCTCTTTAGGAACATAGGGTTTTAGATCAACACTGAGCTGAATATTAGTATGAAAGGTATGCAGGCTACGATTATTAATTCCCATGAGCGGGGTCGGTAATAATAGGGCTCTGTCGAGTTCTTCTCGGGTGTGACTTTCTACCAGTACAGCTAACTCCAGTTCTTGAGCTAATTGACAAAAGTCAGTTAATTGCACATCGTCTAACATGGCTACAATCAGCAAAATGCAATCGGCACCTAAAGCTAAACTTTCGTGAATTTGATAAGGGTCGATGATAAAATCTTTACGTAGTACAGGTAGGGGGCAATGCTTTTTTGCTGTGGCGATATAATCAGGATGGCCTTGGAAAAATTCAATATCAGTTAATACAGACAGGCAACGAGCACCATTTTGAGCATAAGCAGTTGCAATTTCTGCGACATCAAAATATTCCCTAATCACTCCTTTACTTGGAGAAGCTTTTTTTATTTCAGCAATAATTGCAGGAGTAGCGTTGGATTGAAGTGCTTTAATAAAATCCCGTCGTGCTAGGGTAGGAGTCTGTAATAGAGAGTTTAATGGTTTAATCTTTTTTGCCTTTGCAACTTCTTCTAATTTATGATGGGCGATTTTTTGCAATATGCTATTCATAATTTCATTCTTTATTTAAGTTTTGGGTTAATTGGCACAGTTGGTTAAAACATTGTGCTGCTTTGCCACTGTCAATCGCTGTTTTTGCTGTTTCTATCGCTGCAGCGAAAGAAAGATCTTCTTTTGCGCAATAAATTGCTGCTGCTGAATTAAGAAGAACCATATCACGAGCAGCACCTTTATCTCCTGCCAGTACTTTTTGGATTAACTGCAAACTTTGTTGTGGAGAGTCAACAATAATGCTTTCTAATGATTGATGTTTCATGCCAAATTCTTCTGGAATAATGAGCCACTCCTTGAATTTTCCTTGTTTGTATTCAACCACTTCCGTAGGTGCTGCGATACTAATTTCATCCAGACCATCTTGAGAGCTAACAACTAGGGCACGTTCGCTGCCTAGATTCACTAATACTTCCGCTAAGGGTTTTGTCCACGAGTTGGAAAAAACGCCTACCACCTGTTTTTTTACCCGGGCAGGGTTGATTAATGGACCTAGTAAATTAAATAAAGTTCTAATGCCTAAGTGCTGACGCGCAGCTCGAGCATGTTGCATAGCAGGGTGATAATGAGGAGCAAATAGAAAAGCTAAATTGCACTTATTAATACAAGTTTGGATTTGAAGATCGGTAAGATTTAGAGTAAAACCCGCTTGCTCTAATAAATCAGCGCTACCACTACGACTGGAAACTGAGCGATTGCCGTGTTTGGCGACTTTAATTCCAGTTGCTGCAACTACAAAGCTACTGGCTGTAGAAACGTTAAATGTATTTTTACCATCACCGCCAGTGCCGACAATGTCGATTAGATCCGGGCCGAGATCTAGGGAGTGTGCCAGTTGCTGCATTACTTTTGCGGCGGCAGTTAATTCATTGACTGTTTCACCTTTCATACGCATAAGAGCTAAAAAGGTAGCAATTTGTATATCATTAAATGCTCCAGTCATGCAGGCGTGAATTATTTCTTGCATTTGATCGGACGATAAATTGTTTTTAGCTATGAGCTGTTCAAATAGGAGACTGGGTTTCATATTTTAAGAAATTCTCTAATAGTTGTAATCCATGTTGACTTAGGATGGCCTCTGGATGAAATTGTAGACCAAAAAGCGGGTATTGACGATGTGAAATTGCCATAATTGTTTCTTTTGCCCAGGCATCGATTGAAAAACAGAGAGGCAGGCTAGCAACATCAACTGCTAATGAGTGATAACGAGTTGCCTGGAATAGATTGGGAGTATTATTAAATATTCCTTGATAATTATGAAGGATGGTTGATGTTTTTCCATGCATAATTTCAGGGGCTGAGATTATTTTACCACCAAAGGCTTGTGCCAAGCATTGATGACCAAGGCAGATGCCTAATATAGGGATCTGCTGATGGAACTGTTGAATAACAGCCAAAGAAATACCTGCCTCATCAGGGGATTTTGGCCCTGGTGAAATGACAATATAACGGGGGTTCAGTTGTTTTATTTCATTCAAACTGATTTTATCGTGTTTAAAAACGATGACTTCCTGTTGCAAACATTGAAAGTATTGAACCAGGTTATAAGTAAAAGAATCATAATTATCAATGATTAGAAGCATAAGACTACAAGTCGAGTTTTAAGTAAAGTGATTTAAAATTGGATTATTTTAACATAACAAGCAAAAATCAAGAGTATCTTCAATAAATTATATTTTTAGAGTAGGCTGAATTGAGCATGGCAGTCCGATTAAGGGCGAAATACCTTTCTAATGTCCAAATCCAAGTGCCATCTCGAACGGAGGTATCCCCCCAAATATTGATTAAAGATCGAATTACCGTGGCTTGACCACGGTATCTACAAGAGGGGTAATGGTTAGTTTAAGACCAAGAAATACACTCGATTAAATTTCTTTTTTAACCACTTCATTGAAGAAATAGAGGTGATTTAATCATGCGACCTGTGGATACCGTGGTCAAGCCACGGTAATTCGAGAGAAGTTATAATTCGGTGGGGATACCTCAGATCTCGAGGTCATTAAGTTGATTTTATTAGCCACGAACAGAGAGTAAGTTTATTTTATGTGGAGGAAAATGAGTAAAAAATGAGCTATTATTAAAAATAGAGTTTCTTAAAAAAGGGAGTCCTTATGCTATCAGGTATAAATGGAAATTATACTGCACTTAACTATTCTTTACGCTCTGAGGCTATAAAACCGGCTAATCAACCAGCCTCCATGAATGAAGCCTCAACGAAAAAAGACGATAAAGTGGATCAAATTAATGGAAATTTAAATCAATTACCTCAGCATTTCCAGGTGAATACCGTAGCAAAAATTGAAGAGAAGGCAGAGGATAATGCGATTTCGAATCAAAGCGATAATTCTCAACCTAATGATATATCCTCCCTCATCTCATTGATTGAATCCAGCCGTAAAATGAGTACGCAATCTCCGGAAGAGGCGTTAGCTCAAGTTCTTCCTCAGGCTCCTGAAAGTAAAGCACAATTAATGATTACTGATGCTAATACTTTAGATGCTCAAAAGGATGCGGTGCTTAATGAGTTAATCGACAATTTTAATAAGATTGATGCGGATGGAAGCCAGCTTATTACTCGCGACGAAGCCTTGGCTTTTATTAATAAGTATTGATTAAAGTGTTGTAGCCTGTATTCACCTGGTGTGATACGGAAATATCTTCGAATAGTGTACTAAAATCCTGGATTACGCTGCGCTAATCCAGGCTACGTGTAGAAGCCAATAAAAATTAAAAACGATAGGCTAGGCGTAGAGTTGCTGAGTAAAGAAAGGGGAAATAAGAGTCTGTTGGGTCTAGCTGGGATTCTCCGAAGCCAGCGGTATAATTTCCTGCAAGCTCTCCCATAAAATGTTCTGTAATAGGAAAATTAACTCCAAAACTAAAAGTTGGACTGGCACGCCAATCATCAAGGATTATATCTTGTCTGTGCACATTAGCGACTCCAACACCCGAAAATACTCGTATCTCTGTCTTAGGAATAACAAGCATTACTTTGCCCACTAAACTTAAGGCCTCGGTATCTGTAGTAAGTAAGGTTGCTCCATTATTATTAAAGCTAAAAATACTAAACGGGTCAAAAACGACTGTAGCCCGAGGATAGCTAACATAATTACCTTCAATAGCAAAAAAAGGACTAAATTCATAACCACCTAAAACACCCCAAACTTGGCCGCCTTCCTGCGCATTAATCGGCGTAGACATAGTTATGGCTATGTTCTGATTGTCTTCGCTAGGTACTAGACCAAACCATGTGGTTGAACCAAAGCCCCCTAAAGCGCCTACATAAAAAGGATGTCTGAATTGATTGATAGGTTTAGCCTGACAAAAAAAAGGGAAAAGAAATAGTAGGGTACATAAATAGGGTATTGATTTTTGGTTAATCACAATTAAACACTCTTTTAATACTTTAATAATTACGGCTCTTCTTTTTTGAAGAGCCAGAAGAAAAGTTAAAAATTATTTACACGCTTGTTTGTTTGAACTGCATAATCTACCACGAGAATCTACGCCTCCAAAACGATAGCAATTCCAATTGTCCATACAATCTTCAGTGCTCGTGTAGCGTTGATATTCGCAGGCTTTTCTTAAAGTACCAAATACAGTGATCATCCGATTGTACAATGCATTCATATCTTGACACAGGCCTGTTGGTAAACCAGAAGTAGTACAATAACAGGTTGCAGCAACTTTAAAAGAGGCGCAAAAATTGACGTCATTAGTAGGTAATGCTTTGTCACAAGCAAACGAAGATAGACTGAAAAGATACAAACTGAGAATAACAATTCTTTTTATCATTTATTAATCCTTGTTAAACTTAAAGAGCGAACGAAACAATGTACCAAAAAATAGGACGGGCTGCAAAATGCAAAAGCCATAATATCGAAAATAGCTGTAGGGTTTAATGACCCGATATTATTTTTAGAGCAGCATATTAATTTGAACATGAAAAAAAAACCATGCTTTGCTATAAAAAATTTTAGTAGTTATTTAACTAACGTAAGTTCAATAACGTGTTTTTGATATGAAAGTGCTTTTATTTATAACCAGATAGCCTGGCGGGATAACGTTCGTTTAGCGCCATAAAAAGTATTTCCGTGCCTTTTATGATGAACTCGACTTTGGCCATTTTTGCATTGCCGACGAAAGTCAGTATCTATAAAACGTTTAAAAGTAGATGGATACCGGCTTTCGCCGGTAATTCGTTTAAAATAGTAATGCACTGTTTATAAAAATAATTTCCTGAAAATCGCTCGAACTCACGTTAATTAATGTAGGTTATATTAACTGTATGTTCATGAGGAGATGATGTTGCTGTTTCCATGATTCTCAGTATTTCCTTTGCAATTAAATCACGAAATTCGGGTTTTAAATTTGCTGAAATGACTAAATAAGGAGTTCTGATATTTTCATCGCGTATAAAACAGACATCAAAGACATTATTTATTTGTAATAGGTCATATTGATAGCTTTTTATGTCGGTTGCATCCAAGCCGAATAGATTTAATTTATTCTCCTGCTTTGCAGAGATAAAGTTTTTTTGTACGTTAATATTAATGAGAAAATGATTCGTTCGTTTAAACGATGATAAGCGCTTACTGCAAAGCTTGAAAATTTTCCGATTTATTTCCGGCAAAGAAAAGATAGTTGCATAAAGAGAAGTAAAAACGTTGATTGCAAAATTTTTAATCAGTTTTTTCTTTTGACGAAACGTGCTAATCGCTGATAGCTTTACCAAGTCAGGGCATTGTAGGTAACGGCTGGTGTCAATTGTAGATTGATGTATTTGTTTGGTTATAGTTTCTAGAGTAGAGGTCTTGTTTAGGGCGATTTTGACAGGCTCTAGTCTTAAAAAGCAACCAATTATGTCATCATAAACCTCGTTATCTCGTGTCGATTTTATGATATTAACATAGGTATAAGGTGTCTGCTGTTGTGTAATATCGGTACAATGACATAAGGCTAAAGCAACTGCTGCCGACAAGCCTTCATTGAGGCTCATATGGCTTCTCGCACAAAATTGTTTGAATTGGTGTAATGTTGATTCTGGTATTGGAGTATAAGTTGAAAAGGCTATTTGTTTGGCTTTCATGTTTTTTACAATATGGGCTGGAGAAAAGGTAAATAAACCAGCATCTTTCATGTATTTATCCCAAAAACAAATATCTCTGTCTAAATGTTTCTGAACATAATCTTGCTCGTTAAAAATATATTCTTTATAGGATTTATTGGTTTCTGCTGTTTGAGATAATTCGGTTACATGAAACGGCTTGTCTGAGCTTTCATGTAGTGATGCAAAGGAATGTTCATCTTTGAGTTCTACCCCTTTTTGTATTTGCTGTGGCAAGGTTTTGTTCGATTGGTGTTTATAAAGAAGATAAAATTGTGATAAATCAGATAACAAAATCTCAGGTGAAAAATCATCACATACAATGTGAGGTATACTGATTTGCAATTCTATTTCATTATTTTTTAAGTGAAATAATTTGGCAATAATTAATGGAGAATCTTTAGGCCATGGATAGTAGCTAATGAGTTCATCCATAGAGTCTTTAAGTACTTTTTCGCTATCTTGTTTACCTAATGAGTTCAGATCAATTTCAGTAATTTTGAATGATAAATTTTTCTGTATTAGTTGTGCGGGCTTAAGTTTTAAAATTCGATAAAATAATATTTCTTGCTTTTTTAGTACTGCATCAAAGGCAAACTCTAGGGCAGCTTTGTCTAGTGTTCCTTGTAAACGTTTTCTCGCAGTAATATTTAGTTTTTTTGCTTTGGACTCAAAAGTATCGGCTATCCATAACATGAATTGAAAATCACTAAGAGGGATATCCTTACCCATAGAATGCGATGTGCTTTTTTGTTTTAATTTGATGATCTTTCTTTTCTTGGTTTTTGTAATGATTGCACTTAATTGAGCAATATTAGTGGCAAAATAAAAATCACGTAGGCTAATGTTTGTTCCCATGACACGATTTATTTTGGAAATAATTCGTGCTGCGGATAAAGAATGCCCACCTAATTCATAAAAGTCATCATCAAGGCCAATTGTTTTAACTCCTAATTCTTCTGACCAAATGGCAGTAATAGTCTTTTCTACATCAGTTTGTGGTGCTCTATATGGTTGATTGGCGGTTAATTGTGGTGTGGGGAGTAGGGCTGGATCTAATTTACCATTTGCTGTTAGCGGGAAAGAGCTAACACTTATAAACGCTGATGGAATCATGAAGTCTGGTATAAGATTTTGTAAATATTCTCGTAAATCACCAGAAGTAAGTGCTCCTGTCGGCTCCTTCAAGATGTAATAGGCCAATAGTCTGTCTTCATTTAAAGAGTCTTTTTGGGCTATCACTACAGCTGCATTTATGGCTGGATGTGCCGCTAAATGTTGTTCAATTTCTCCTTGTTCTATTCTAAATCCGCGTATTTTTACTTGAGAGTCAGTTCGACCAAAATACTCAAGTACTCCATCATCACGCAATAGACACAAATCACCTGTTTTATATAGTCGGGCATTTTTTTCTTGGCTGAAAGGATCTGGGATAAATTGCCTTTGTGTTATCTCCGGTTGGTTCAAATAGCCTCGAGCTAAGCATATACCTCCTATATGTAACTCACCTATTTCTTGATTAGCAACCGGATTATTATGAGTATCAAGAATTATGCAATTGATGTTATGTCCGATTGTGCCAATAGGGACATTGAGTTCTAAATCAGCAACAGTGTCAACGGAAATTTTATATTGTGATACTGCCACCGTAGTTTCTGTAGGACCGTATTCGTTATATAAAATATGTTTAGGATAAAGCTTAAGCCAAGCTTTACACTCTGTCGAAGAGAGATTTTCTCCTCCCAAAATAATGGTTTTCAAATAGGGAAGGGCAATAAATTTATTTTTTACTTCCTGTAAGAGTACTTTAAAAAAGCTAGGGGTCGTTTTAATGATATTAATTTTAGAGCTTTTAATATGCGTCAGGTAATGTCGTAGATTTTTTTTTGTTTCAATATCACAAATTACAATGGTTAAACCCAACATGAGTGGTGCTATTGATGTTGTTACAGCCATATCAAACGTATGATTGGATGAAAAATCAACGCGCTGTTTGGTGTGAATAGAGGCATAATCAGTAAACCAATGTGCATAATTAACCACCGATTGATGTTCAATAAGTACCCCTTTAGGCCTTCCCGTGGAACCAGAAGTATAAATGACGTAAGCGAGTTGTTTGGCGTCTATTACAAGATTGAGATTGTGAGTTGGTTGTTTATCAATCTTTTGGTAAGAGCTATCGAGGAAAATCGTTTTTCCTTGATATTGAGTAAATTGTTCTTTTAATTCAGATTTAGTGATTAAAAGTGACGTATTGCTGTTATTTAATATAAATAGTAATCGTTCCTTCGGATGAGCTGGGTCTAAGGGTAGGTAACCAGCTCCCACTTTTAATATAGCGAGGATGGTGATTAGACATTCAAAAGAGCGATCCATACAAAAAGCAATAGGAGTATCGGGTTTGATATCCATAGCCAATAAATAATGGGCGAGCTGATTTGCTTTTTTGTTTAACTCATCATAGGTAAGGGAGTACTTACCGTATAATATGGCGATATTATTTGGTTTGCGTTTGGCTTGTTCTTCAAATAATCCATGTATTGTCTTTTGAGTATCCACTCTATCCTCCGGTTTTTTTCATTTTAAGAACTTTTCTCGAGGACATCATTAACAACAAAATCAATGACTTACTTACAAAATGAGACAAATTGATTTATGTAAATCCTGATTTATTAGACTTTTTGCTTGTTGTGCAAGAAGCCTAATAAAAGTATGGACAATAAAATTAAGTAATTCCAATTAATGAAGGGGTTGTATGTGCTTAAATGGTTGTTTTTTTTGGGATATTAAGTTCCCTATTGCCTCTATGAAAGGCAATAGGGTTTTGAAAGAGGTCGGGTATATCCTTGAGTTATAGTTTAAACTTTAGCTGTTTTTGGATTGCATGTGATTTATCAATTAAATCATCAATATGGAGACACATTATAAATTTTTCACAGCCATACTTTTTATTAAACACCGGTTGCATAATCGGTCTAAAATGAAAGAACTGATAGTATTTTACAAGATGGGCGTAAGTTTCGATAAAGACAAATTGCAAGTTGGGGTTGAGCCGTATGCCGAGTTGTATTATTTCTCCCATCAGCAATGGAGCCACACCGTATTTTTGATATTCAGGTAAAACAATGAAACCAGAAATCTCTGCTGAGTTATCTAAAGAGGCTGTATTATAAGAGAGGATATCGCGTCCTAGACTTCGATATTCGGCGAGTAGAGAGGTGGTTTGTTGCCCAGAAATTTTGTGGTACAAGGTTCCACGTATCATGCCTATGAGTTTTTCATTAATATACGCACCAAATGTATGTAATAAGTTAGCGTCTTCATCATTTTTAAACTGTTTTGTTTCATGATTCATATAGGGGTGATTAATTTTGAGTATCTCTTGATAGACTTTATATCTTAGTTCGGCGATCTCACGCTGCTGTTCTTCGGTTTCGATTAATTTAATTACAGGTTGGTAATTTTCTGTTTTATTCTCACTTTGAGTGAGCGATTTTATGGGGATGAATTGGGTGATTTCAGCATTGTAATCTATGGAGCGATTGGCAAATCCAAATAAACGCATAAATTCATCACGATATTTTTGCACATCGGCCAATTGGTTTATGTTCTCTGTTGCGATCTGTGACCAAGCCCTGTTTATTTCCCCTTGAACCTTGTCGGTTAATTCCCGGTCATCTAATCGTGTTCTACCTTCATCATCCAAATGGAGCGGGGCTCCTGAGTATAGTTGTTCTTTAAATAATCTGTTTATTTGCTCAATACAACTTTCGTCACTTCCTTGTTCATGCATAATCTTAAGTAGCATGGACATATACAATGGAATAACTGGAATAGCAGAGCTTGCTTGAGTGACTACTGCTTTATTAACAGAAACAAGAGCTTTTCCATTGATTTTCTCAAGTTTTTGATTCAGTTTATGTGCTGTTTGTTGAAGATGCTCTTTGGCCTTACCAATGGTTCCATCCTTATAAATGGCATGAGATACTGGTGGACCTATATAACTATAAGCTACAGTTATTGCTCCTTCGGATAAAAGGTTTTCTTCACGCAGGAAATCTATCCACATTTCCCAATCTTCACCTCCCATTACGGCAATGGTTTGATTTATTTCTGCTTCTGTAGCTGGTTCTAAGGTCACTTCTTTTACTACACCTTTAAACGGATCAAGTGTTTTACTGGTAAAAGGACGACCTATTGGTTTTAAAACAGAGTTAAATACTTCTCCTGTTATCGGATGGGTACGGCGAGGAGAAGCTAAACTGTAAACAACGAGGTCGACTGATTTTAAGTCATTGCGTATTAGATCAGCGGCTTGTTGTTTCACTTCTTTAGAAAAAGCATCGCCATTAATCGTTTTTGCATAAATACCGTGTTCATGGGCTATTTCTTCAAAAGAAGCTGTATTGTACCATCCAGGGGAGGCAGTACGTTTTTCATCGGCTGGTTTTTCAAAAATGATGCCAATAGTTTTTGCTTGGCTGCCAAAGGCCGCTGCGATACGACTTGCTAGACCATAACCTGTCGATGCACCTATCACTAAAACATTTTTTATCCCAGTAAATTGTCCTTCTTTTTTAATGTAATTTACTTGCTCTTCGACATTTTTAAAACATCCTAAAGGATGTGCTGTTGTGCAGATAAAGCCGAATATTTTAGGTTGTACTATCATCATTTTTCTATCCTCACACAATTAATCTTGGTTTTTATTAGCCAAGCGAACGCTAAAATGAGCATCATATATTTGCTTATCATCTACCCAGAGTGACGCCTTTGCTGTTGCTAACAAGAAATTACCTCCTTTTTCTAGGCTCAGTATATCCATCGTATAAATAGAACGCTTATGGAATGACAGTACTTGTCCTCTATACTTCCAGTTAATCGTGGTTCCTATTGCAGGGGACTCGAAGCAGGGGTTAGTAAAATTGTCCCAGCCAGTCTGTTGCATTAGATAAAATTGCAGCAACTGTAACATTCCTTCTAAGCCTAATGACCCAGGTTGCACCGGATCTTGATAGAAGTGACATTTAAAAAACCAGTCATTGGGCTTAACATCTTTTTCTGCCCTGAGCAATCCTAAGGAGCATTGCCCTTCGTGATCCCAATAACCAGTAATACGATCTATCATTAGCAAGCGATTTTTCGCGATGTAAAGACCGTTTTTGTTATATCCATCTCGATCATGGTTTAAATCTATGGACAAATTAGACGGTCTGTTTAAGACAGATAACTGTGCTTCAGTAGTAGGTAAACCCACTTGCTGAGCAAGAGATTGCTTTGAGAAAAAGCCAAAAGTCGTTTGACCCTCGGAGATTATTTGATCCCCGCAGAGTGATTTGAACGTGAAGGTTTCAATATCCATATCACCAGCTGAAGAGAGGTTGGCTACATGGACAGAGGTAGTCAGTGTGCCTGATTGAGAAGACGGCACGTCTTTGACGTGTAGGGAGCCTTCTAAGTTACGTACGTAGCGTTCATTATTACTTTGTAAGACAGTACCTATATATAAAATAAGCCATCCTGATGCTTGTAACAACGCTTCAAGGAAAACACAAAAAGGCATCATGGGGGAGTTGTTTTCTTCGAAATACCAAGCATTAGTCTGTATATCGTATGCCATACTGACTTCTGTCCCTGTTTTAAAGGCGCTTTTTTCTCCTTGTAATGCAGTCACCCTGCTCAAAAATTGATAGGGAGGGGCTGGCAAACGCGCCATTTTTTTACCTTCATCGTATTGATGGTATTGTGAGCCAAATGCAATTGCTTGTTTTCCCAGAGCTGACTCTAAAAATGTGCGGTAATCGAGTATGATTCCATCACTATCAATAAGAGCGTTAGGATCTCTTTGCTCTGACGTGATTAACAATTCAGTTTCCCGGGAAAGGGGGGTATCGGGTACTAATCGCAGTCCAAAGGATTTTATATGGTAAATTGCTGCCTCCTCAGAGGTTTTCGCTAAAATATCTGCAAACACAGTTGGATAGGGAGCCGTAATAACTTCTCTAACATGGAGTTCATAAATGACTTTATCATGGGCTGGAGTGACTTGACCGCGAGCAGAGTAGGAGTACTCTTTCTCAGTGACGATTTCAAATCGCCATCCATCTTTGTCTAGAGTTAGTCCCATGCCTGCGAGATAAAATGCCAATGCTTGTATTGTCGCTTCAACAGATAAGGTTCCCGGGAGCACGCTATCATTCAAGAAATGGCATTTGAAAAACCAATCATCAGGAGTGACTTTTTGTATTGCACGTAAGTAGCCTCTCTGGAAAAGTCCTCCCGAAGGATCAAAATCTCTTATTTCATTAAGCATTAACAAGGTTCCGTTGGGGATGCGCGGGCTGTATCTATGTGTTTGCCCGAATTCAAAACCTGACCCAAAGCAGGAGAACAGATCACCATTGGCAAATGCAACAATATGTTCTCTTAAAAAGTGACTGCGTGTGCATTTAACTTGAGGTAAGGTGAGCTCTTGATGGATTGACTCGTTTTTTGGTTGCCATTGAATTCCTCTGGAATGTTCCATTTCTTCTCTAGAAAAAAAGCCGACTTTTCCATTTCTTACTATGGCTATAAGTACATCTCTTACATAACAATCGTATTCAATTTTGAAAATTTTCTTATCAATCAGTGGTGATACACGAATGTCATAACGAATAGTTTCTCCCAAATAAGGCATCGAACCTAATATTTCGAATTGGCCGCCAATCATTCTGTATAGCAGGCCTTTGGGTTTATTAATAAAATCCAAGCCAAGTTGTGATAGCAAAAACATATGTCCTTGTGCTCCTTCGAGCATCAATCCTAGAGGCATTCGATTTTCAAAAAGATACCATTTACTTGTATCGATATCAGTTTCTGTCGTGATGGTGCTCACGGAAGAGCCTGTTTGGTCGATTGACATCGCAAGTACTCTATCAACCATAAGAAATGGGGGCGCGGGTAATCTTATGCGATGGGGATAATGATCCATAGGTAAAAACTCTGCACCAAATACAGAGGAAACTTTTCCTGTCGCATGTTCTACTAATTGATCACGATCAAAGAGAAATGATTCTTTTGATGACTTTAACTCTGGTTTAGAGAGTAACTGCTCTGTTGGTATGACCTGAAAATCTTCAGGTGCTGAAGTATGTTCTTCAGTTTGACGCTCTGTTTTTTCTAATACCTGCTTTTCATTGGGTAGCAATGACATATCGCTATGTTCAATAGACTTCTTTCGAAACGTTAATGTATCGGTGAATTGCTTCGTCGGTACGGTGCTCGAATCCACTCCGGTTCCGCGCTCCATTTCTCCTCGCACTTCACTCGATACAGTGGGTTTTGAAAGAAGCTTAATATCAGCGGTAACGTTCATTAACATGGACATGACTTTTAGATAATGTAACAATTCAGCCTTTTGTTGCTCTATATACTGATGATGTAATTGAATAATTACATCATCTTTTTTGGACTTTTCCATGATTGAGGCACCCCTTTTTAAGGCATAATTACCATCTCTAAACCTTGAATTTCTAGGATTTGCATACTACCTGCGAGCAGCATAAGGTGATACGTTGCACGAAAACCATCACAAGAAAGACATTGCAGCAAGCATTTCACTGAAGATTTTATGACGCCATGATGATGAATAATTATTTTTTTCACTTTCATTGGAAGACTGATCCTTTTGAAGTGTTTCTGTCCAAACAAACTGGCCACCTGAAATGCGCCATCTACTAATCCTGGATCCGTTATCCATTGATGATGATCGGGCCAATTTAATGT
Source organism: Legionella fallonii LLAP-10 (assembly GCF_000953135.1). Lineage (NCBI taxonomy): Bacteria > Pseudomonadati > Pseudomonadota > Gammaproteobacteria > Legionellales > Legionellaceae > Legionella > Legionella fallonii. The sequence continues at coordinate 997,044 of NZ_LN614827.1, forward strand.
ATCAATGCCTCTTAGTGTTGCTGTTGCGGTGTTTTCTCCATAGTCATCTAAGGAATGGATAAGATGAAAATGAGGGCCATGAAAAAGTTTTGACATATCACCATAACAATCAGAGGCTCTCCAGGGCCACTGACCGGATGTTTCGTCGGCGAGTAGTTTTATTCCATTTGATTTTTCTTCACCATTTACAAGAACTGACATGGTACAGAATAACTTGCCTTCATCATTTTCAAGTTTCATCTGTAAATCGTCGTACTCATTTTGTTGGGCGTTAGCACTTCCCACAAAAAATGCTTCATTATCTAAATTATCGAGCCTAATGCCCCGGTGTATTTTTAAATCAGAGCAAACGATTTTTTGCATATCGGGCAGTTTATTTTTAGCAACGCTCACGAACCATTCTAGAATCAGGCACATTGGAACAACCGGCTTATCTTTAATCACATGGCTTTGTAAGAATGAATAACTTTCTTTATTGATAATGAAACAATGCCGTCCTTGTTCTAAGGCGTCTTTATTCTCTTTCGTCTCATTTAATGGACCACCGAGAACGATAGATATGGGATGTTTTTGTGCTAGTTCCTCAAGAAATAAGGTCACTCCCTGTTCTCGAGATAATAAGCTTACACCTCGTTCACGAAATTGCTTACTGAGCTCTGGAGTGACCATACCTCCTTCCCAGGCTCCCCAGTTAATGGCTTTAACTAAACATTGAGCACTGCGTTGCATCGCCTCATTTGTAGCAACGGTATTAAGTACTTGATTCGCCATAGCATAATCTGATTGCCCTTTATTTCCATAGCGAGCGACTACTGATGAAAAGAGACAAATTAAATGTAATGGTTGGGAATGAAGTGCATTGATTAATAAGGCTAAACCTTTGACTTTAGTGTTGAAAACGGCTTTGAATTCCTCCGGTGATTTCTGTGTGATCATTTTATCTCGCAAAATTCCAGCACCATGTATTAGGCCTTTTATTACTCCATGTTTTTGTGTGATTTCATTAATAGTCGCTTTAAGTTCCTGTTCATTTAGAATATCTAAGGAGTAATAAGTTGCTTTACTACCGTTTTTGCTTAATGCGTCCAGTGTTTTCCGTATTTCTCTATTAGTTAAAATGCGTTTAGCTTCCTCATCCAGTTGTCGAGGTGTTATTACTGACTGCTTGTTTTGAAATAAAATACCCTTTAATTCAGCGGGGGTTTGAGCTGATTTACAATAATCAGGTTCACTTTGTAATGCTGTTCTCCCTAGGAGAATGAAGTGCAGATGATATTGAGATGCCAATGCCTCAATACACCATGAAGTGATGCCATGACCTCCTCCTGTAACAATAACCACATCACCGTCAGCTAAAGATAATGATTGAGGGGGGGCATAATTAAGGTAGATATCTTCAACTGCGACACGGCTGCCATCCAGTCCAAGACCTATTTCCTTGCTTTCTCCTCCGAGTAGTAATTCTTCGGCTAAGCGTTTTGCAATATCTTGAGGTAATTGATTGGCGCAATCAATATCAATCGCTTTAATGAAAGTATTTGGCCACTCCCATCGAGCTGTCCTTGCAAGAGACAGCAGACCTCCAGACCAAGAGCGTATCGGATTAGCAGATGTTTGCCCCAGCGTTCCTCCTGTATCTTGGGCAATTACAATAGAACCACCTTGTTCCACCATAGTTGCTATAGATTGGAGCAAATTAAATGCGGCTATATTGGCATTCATGCTTTCTTCTATCGAAGTAAACTGAGCTAAGCCCTCCAAATAGATAATACAGGGGCGTTCTCCACTTATTTCTTTGGGCTGAGTTACCTCAACTGCATTAATTCCTTGGCTTCGTAAAAAGTTAGCTAATTGTGTAGCAATACCCTTTTTATCTTTGATTATAAAACAATTATTTCCTATTAATCCGGGCATAACCTGTTGGCTAAAGGGCACTTGGATGAGGTGTTGTCCAAGACGAAAATCGTTTTTCAGGACAGTTTCCGGGGGCTTTTCATCCACTAGTGGCGGAGTTATCTCTTCCTTTAATTGGGGGCCCTCCACAGGATTTTCTAAATAGTCTTTTAGCTGCCCTAATGTTTTCAGTGTGGCCAACTGCATGGGATCAAGTTCAGGTAGATTGGGCATTTTTTCTTTAATTGCGGAGAATATTTCTACGTGTTTGATTGAATCGATACCGAGGTCTGCTTCCATTTCCATGTCTAATTTCAACATTTCTTGGGGATAGCCAGTTTCTTCAGCAATAATTGCGAGAATGTCTTGGGTTATATCACGTTGCAGTTTCGGTGCAGCCAGTATTGGTTCTGCTACTTTGTTCTGTGGTGTTTCGGGGAAGGTAAGAACTGTAGATTGTACCTCTATTTTTTGTTCACTATAAGATTGATTGGCTAGATAGTTTTTTAACTGTTCTAGTGTTTTTAGTGTGGCTAACTGCATCGGATCAAATTCAGGTAGGTTCGGGATTTTTTCTTTAATTGCTGAGAATATTTCTACCCGTTTGATTGAATCGATACCGAGGTCAGCCTCCATTTCCATGTCTAATTTTAACATTTCTTGAGGATAGCCAGTTTCTTCAGCAATAATTGCAAGAATGTTCTGTGTTAAATCTTGTCTTGCTGTCGGTTCCTCCGGTATCGCTTCGGCTATTGGCCTATGCGATGTTTCGGGGAAGGTAAGTAGTGTTGATTGCATCTCTATATTTTGTTGATTATTGGACTGGTTGGCCAAATAATTATTTAATTGTTCCAGAGTTTTCAGTGTGGCCAACTGCATGGGATCAAGTTCAGGTAGATTGGGTATTTTTTCTTTAATTGCTGAGAATATTTCTACGCGCTTGATTGAATCGATACCGAGGTCCGCTTCCATTTCCATGTCTAATTTCAACATTTCTTGGGGATAGCCAGTTTCTTCAGCAATAATTGCGAGAATGCTTTTGGTTATATCTTGTTGCTGAATTTGTGTAGCAGGCGATATTCCTACTGGCGCTGGGGTGACAACCTCATTATGGGGCGCGATTACGGAGGATTGTGCTTTTATTTTGGGTTCGCTATCAGATTGGTTTGCCAAATAATTTTTTAATTGTTCCAGTGTTTTTAGTGTGGATAGTTGCATGGGATCAAGTTCAGGCAAATTCGGGATTTTTTCTTTAATTACAGAGAGAATCTCCACTCGTTTGATTGAATCGATACCGAGGTCAGCCTCCATTTCCATGTCTAATTTTAACATCTCTTGGGGATAGCCCGTTTCTTGAGCAATGACTGTGAGCACCGCATTCGCTAGTTGATCTGGCTCTTCATTTTGTTTGGGGATGTTGTTGGGCTTGTTTTCTACATTTATTTTGATCTCGGGCTCTTTCACAGGGGCGGTGAACGCATTTACTGACTGATTATGCTGTTCTCCTCTCTGTTGAGCTAGTTCATTTATTTGAGCTAAGTATTCTTGTTCTATCAGAGTGTTACTATTTTCGTTCCTATGGTGATGTAGTTGCTGTAAAGTCTGTTCCATTATCTGCAGAAATGCATGATGTGATTCTGCGGTTGATTTCTGATAAATTTCATATTCTCGCGTGATATTTTCTTGAATATCTTCGAGTAAGGTAATGATGGGAGAATGTTTATTATCTGTATCACTCATGGAAGTAATCCTTTGTGTTTCAATAGGGGGAATATTTACTGTATTCATATGGGGCTGAATAAGCGGCGGCTCTATGTTGTATGCTTTATCAGTTGGTTCAGGGCTTTCTACTAGTTCCATAGGGTGGCTGGCTGGTGTTTTTAGTGGCGGAACAATAGGTTTTACATTAGTACCATTAATGAGAATTCTATGTTTTTTATTGGCCAATATTTCTGGCTCTGGTGGCATAGTAAATGCTGCAAACAATTGATTGATATCAAACGGTATGCCTAAGGCTGCTAGTTGACCAAGTGCTCGTAGTAAGGAAATTACACCATGATCGTTTTTATGATCTATTGCGATACTTTGGACATTTTTTCCAGCTAATATTGTTTCTGTTAAGTGAGATAAGACAGAACCTGGGCCGACCTCTACGAATGTTCTAACTCCGTCATTATACATGGAGGTAATCATTTCACTGAAGCGGACAGAGTTGACCAAAGTATTCGCTAGAGTGTCTTTTATTTCCGGTGTTTGATACTGTTTGGCGTACAAATTAGAATAAACCGGTAGGGTTAGAGCATTAAATGGTATTGTTTCTATGTATTGTCTAAATTCAGTTGCTGCGGTCTCCATCATAGGGGAGTGAAATGCGTTAGAAACAGGTAATTCTGTACATGAGATCTTATATTGATTAAATAAAGTTACCGCTTTATTTATATCCTCTTTTTTTCCTGACAAAATAAGCTCATTGGGGCTGTTATAATTGGCAATAACTAAAGGGAGTTGCCATTCTTTTAAGCGCGCTAATGTATCTTCTACAGGGTGTAATACGGCCAGCATTCCACCTGGCTCAGCTCCACCATGTGGAGCCATCAATTCACCACGTGTGCGTGCCATTTTTACCAATGTTTCAAAGTCATATGAGCCTGCGTAGGCAAGAGCAACTAATTCTCCGAAGCTATGTCCTGCGACACAATCAGGCTTAATATTCAGTTCGTTTAATAAAGCAATTTGTGAATAAGCCATTGCTGCTATGGAAGGTTGCGACCAAATTGTATTGTTAATCAGCTCATATTGTTTCTTTTTTTCATCTATAGAGAATACTGCTTTAGGATAGACAACTTCATGCAAGAAGCGATTCTTATCCAATTGAATTGTTGCTGTTTTATCCCAAATTTTTCGAGGGGAATCGAAATTAATGGCAATATCCGTCCCCATATTAAGGTATTGACTGCCTTGACCAGAAAAAATAAAAGCAAGTTTTCCTGTCCTAGAACCAGAAGAATAGTAAATATCTTTTTCTGTTATTGGTCTTTCTGAGTTCTTCTCTAATTGCTGAATTACTTTACAGAGTTTTTCTCTTAATTCAGTATTATTTTTAGCTAGAATAGCGATACGATAATTTTTTTGATAATTAAAATCCTGATAAGACTTGCGAGCACGGTGGGCAACATAGGCTTCGTCATAAGTTTGGGTTTCATCAACCACTTTACGACACTCAGTCATTAATGCTGGCGCATTATCGGCTGAAAGCAGAAGCAGATGAGAGTCAAAGGAATTGAGCCTCAATGCTTTTTTACCGCTACCTTGGTATTCTTCCACGGCAATATGGAAATTGGTACCGCCAAAACCAAATGAACTAACTGAGGCTCGTCTAGGAGTAGTGTCATCTTTAATCCATGGTCTGGTTGAAGTATTTAAATAGAAGGGAGAGTTTTCAATATCCAGGTTAGGATTAGGCTCGTCTACTTTAAGGGTAGGGGGCAATACCTTGTGGTGCAGCGCCATGACAATTTTGAATAGGCTGGCTGCTCCTGCCGCACCTTTTGTATGACCAATTTGAGATTTGATACTGCCCAGAGCACACCATTGTTTTTGCTCAGGATTATCCATTGAAAAAATTTTATTCAGGGATTTAAATTCCTCCGTATCTCCTGCTCTAGTCCCAGTACCATGTGCCTCCATTAAGTCGACTGTACTTGGTGGATATGCAGCCATAGCATAGGCATTTTTTAATGCTACCGCTTGTCCATCTGCTAGAGGTGCGTAGATACTTTTAGATCTGCCATCGGAGGAAGTTCCAATGCCACGAATTATTGCATAAATATGATTTCCATCTCGTTCTGCGTCTTCTAATCTTTTCAACGCTAACAGGCCAAGTCCTTCACCTAGCATAGTGCCATCTGACTTTGCAGAAAAGGGACGGCATTCCTCTGATGGAGATAATGCGGGTGTCTTACTAAAACACATATAAGTTTGGATATCGTTTAAGGTATCAACGCCTCCGATAACAACAAGATCAGATTGATTTACTCTGAGTTCATTAATTCCCATAGACAGCGCTGCTAATGAACTTGCGCATGCAGCGTCGGTAGTACAATTGGTTCCTCCAAAATTTAATCTGTTAGCGATACGTCCAGCAATTACATTCATTAATAAACCTGGAAAAGTGCTTTCAGTCCAGGGTGGTAGATGTTCACAAATTCGATCACAAATTTCTTTTGCTTGTTTGTCACTTAAGCCATGTTCTTTCATGGCTTTTGTCCATAGTGGACGATATTGGCGATTTGACACTGGAGGAATAGATTCAAGCATACAGGTGGCACCTAATATTACTGATGCACGAGAAAGATCGACGCCGAAAAATTTTCCATCAAATGTATCTTGAAGAACTTCTTTAGCAACAATGAGAGCGAGCAGTTGAGAGGTATCTGTGGAGACTATATTTTGTGGAGGCATACCCCATTCTATGGGATCAAATTCAACATGAGGTATAAACGCGCCGCGGCGGCAATAAGTTTTATCTTCGGCTTTAGGATCTTTATCGTAATAATCAGCTATATTCCAATGATCAGGGGGAACCTCCGTAATCAGATCTTTTCCTGTTACAATGTTTCTCCAAAATTCGGTTGCATTACGTGCTCCAGGAAAGATACCACCGACACCAACTACAGCAATTCTAACTAATTCATCTTTAGGGTGCATCATTTGTCCTCGCTAACATTTTAATTCATCGAAAATCGGTTCCTTTCTGTATTTTTGATTATTTTTTGATTAGCCGCTTTTCACATAGTCATACAAACAAATCAAAGGATTGAAATTTGGTTCGTTTTCTGTATAAATAATTCGTCATGACCGAATAAACTTCTACTTGGTATCACTTATGCGGGCCATCCATGGATGCAAGAAAATGAATCTTTGCCAGATGTAACGTTCATGTTGCAAGAGCAAAACCTATACATAACATTATTTGTAGTAAAAATAAACAAACAAGTCAATTATAAGTCAATATATTTTTTTGCATTGCAGCATATTTTTTATTTTCATGCCTTATTTTCTCGTTAAAACAACGGTAGACCACACTAATCCAGGCACCATTTGCCAGATCAAGTGGCCTAATTAAAACTTAGGCAATATTTTGTCCAGAAACTTGGGCAAATACCAATTCCAGCTTTCTAAAAGCGCCATAGTCGCTGGAACTAAGATAGTACGAATTAAAAAGGCATCTACAAAAATAGCAACGGCGATGCCAAGGCCAAAGGCCTTCACCATGAGTACATCTGCTACTAAAAATGAAGAACACAGAACAATAACTATTAGTGCTGCACTAGTAATAATTCGACTGCTTTTTTCTATACCGAATATAATGCTCTTAGTATTACTCCTAGTACTTTCGTAAGACTCTTTTATTCTAGATAGCAGAAATACTTCGTAATCCATTGAAAAGCCAAATAAAGCACAGAAAATAATGACTAATAAACTAATGTCTAAAAAACCTTGGGGCTGGAAATTAAGTAAATGCGACAAATATCCATCTTGAAATACCAAAACTAAAGCCCCGTAACAGGCAGAAAGACTCAATAAATTCATCAAGATTGCTTTAAAGGGTAAGAATAGGGAGCGTAATAATAGAAGAAGAATAAGATAGCTAAAAACCATGATCCATAAAATAGCATAAGGAAGTACGCGATAGATTGTTCCTAATACTTCTTTATTACTCGCAGGTTTTCCGGCTAATTGAAGGTTTAATCCTTTGAATTTTTTTATTTGTTGTAACTTAGTAATTAATTCTTTTGTTTCAGGGGAGTTGACTGGATATTTGCTCACTATAGTTATAACAGTAACATGATTATGAGTTGTGGTAGATAATAATTTTTTGACCTCATCGCTGTCTCTACTTTGTTTTAAATGGTACAGATCATAATATTGTTTTTTAGTTAAATCAGAATTACCAGTGACTATGCTATTCACTTTTTTAATATCTGGATTTTTTTTCAATTTCTGTGCTAAATCATATAAATGATAAATATTATTTTTAGATAAAATAGGAGAAGATGGCGATTGTACTATCATCAATATAGGTGTTAATTCATTAATATTGAATTTCTCGGCATAAGTATCATAAAACTCCCTACCCGCTGATTTTTCCGGGAATATTTTATAATCAGATAGGCCAAATTTAGCGTTTAAAAATGGATATCCCAATAGCAATAAAAGAATAAGGACAGAAATGAACGATATAAGCGGGCGATGAACTACTTTTTCCGCTATCCAATGCCAGATACTAAAACTATTCTCTTCATTTTTTTTGCGTTTTCTCACCGATAACCAATTAATTTTAGAATCCAATACTGAGAGGATGGCGGGCAATAATGAAATCGCCATTAACATGGCTATTAGTACAGCAACTCCGCCTCCTACCGCGATAGAAAAAAGTATATTAATGGGAAATAAAAATAGAGCGCTAAGGCTTGCAAAGACCGCAAGACCACTGAAAAAAATAGCTTTCCCAGCACGGGCTTGGGTTATGGCAATTGCCTCAATGGTGTCTAATCCATTATTGATCTCATCACGAAAACGATTAATGACGAATAAAGCATAATCCAAGCTAAGACAAAGGCCTAATAGTAAAGCAATGTTTAAAGTGAATATGGATAGAGTAAAATAATGCCCTATGAAAAAAAGATTAGTTAATATGATGAGGGCACATCCTCCGCCTAGTATAATAGGGAGGACGGCAGCCACTAAGGAACCAAAAACAAAGAGTAGAGTAATTATCGCTACTGGTGTTGCGATTATATCGGCTTTATACAGATCGACTTGAGTCTGCTTATTTACACTTTCTACAAAAAAAGGTTCTCCTCCTGTACGTACTGTCATATGTGCAGGTGTTTTTATAGAGGACTTAAGTTGAGCAAATAAGTTATCAGAAATTGGCTTATTTGATTTAATCATGATGACAGCATAGGCAGTATGTTTGTCTTTAGATGTTTGTTGTTTTTTGTCTGGGAAAATAATTTCATGTTTGAGAGGGAAATCTTCTAAATCAGCTAATGATTGCTTTATTTTTTTGAGAAATAGAGGATTAGTGGTTAGAAGTTTAGAACTGTGATACATCACAAGGATGTTATTCTTATTATCATAGCCTAATTCTTTATTCAGATATTGCTCTGCAGCCGCACTGGAGGAGTGTTCGTCAACAAAGCCTGTTGTTTTAAATGGAGTTATTAGTTTAGGCAGAAAAGGAATGCACGATAAGATACCCAAGGCCCATAAAATAATAACAACCCAACGAAAGCGATAAATAAATTTTCCCAGTCGGTAAAACTTTGCGTTTTCCATTTATTAGCGAGTTCCTTTTCAATTTATTTAGTAATGCTGGAATAATGTCTGTTACTTAAACATATAGCCTAGATTTTCTGTATCTGCTTGGTTTTCACTGGTTTTTTTCAACAATTAGTAGGAGTAGTTGTGTGCAAGGGAGGAAATGGCCCCTCTCATTCAAAGCAAACAATCAAATTGAATCGATTCCGGTGCGGATCATAATGGGGAGTTTAATTTTTATTGGTGTTCGACTGAAGCTGCAGCAGCAACGGCATTTGTTCAACGTGTTTCAAAAGAGGGCCCTAATGGCCAACAGTTAGAGGCACGTAAGGGATTTTAATCGCGGGAGAGCGCCCTATAAAGTAAAGTCCTCACCCAAATAAACAGTTCTGACCTGTTTATTTGATAGAATGATCTCAGGTGTTCCTTCACATAAAATTTTTCCTTGGCTAACTATATAAGCTCGTTCACAAATGTCTAATGTCTCCCTAACATTATGATCCGTGATGAGTACACCGATATTTTTATTACATAAGTGTTGGATTATTTTTTTAATATCTATTACCGAAATAGGATCTACTCCAGCAAAAGGTTCATCAAGCAAAATGAAGGAGGGTTCAATCGCTAAAGCCCGTGCAATTTCAACACGCCTTCTTTCGCCTCCAGATAAGGCCATACCTAAACTATTAGTCAGATGGGCAATATGAAATTCTTGGAGTAATAGATCTAATTTTTCCTCACGAGCCTGCTCATTTAATTCAGGTCTTAATTCGAGAATAGCCATTATATTTTCAGCTACTGTAAGTTTACGGAAAACAGAAGCCTCTTGAGGGAGATAACTAATACCTAATCGAGCTCTTTGATGCATCGCATCATGGGTAATATCATGATTATTAATGATAATTTGGCCTTCATCGCAAGATTGTAGGCCGACTATCATATAAAAACAGGTGGTTTTACCAGCTCCATTCGGACCTAATAAGCCAACGCATTCTCCCTTTTTAATGTGGATGCTAACACCATTAACAACAGTTCGGGATTTAAACGACTTTTTTAAATTTTTGGCTTCTAATTGGCTCATAGTGATTTTTTCTCGGGGTAGAGAATGATTACTGTTCGTGATTTTTTATCACCTTGCGATACAACATGATGCTTCAAAGTATCATAGGTTATTTTTGCTGCCGATAAAGAATTAGAACCTTGTTCAATGCGTGCATTGCCAATTAATTCAATGAGATGGCGTAAAGGATAATAGCGAATGCTGTCTGCATAGGCATGAAACATAGGTTTACTAGGATCAGTTTGAGTCCAATAATGAGCTTGCTTGCCTTTAGAGCCATTGGCTATGGCTAAGGTAAGTTGATTTTTAGCATTGCCTTGGGTTACGGCATCATTGGCATGTAGATTGGTAGTTCCTTGAACAAATTCTACATTTCCAGTGTAAGTACCTTTATGGTTTAATTGATTTAAATTGGCTGAATCTGCTGTTACATGCATTACCTTTTTCTGATCCGAAGATAATGCAAATCCTAGCGTAGAGACCGTTACAAGAAATGACAACAAAAAGCATTTAACCTTTAGCTGGCGCATAACTTCCTCTAGCTTGATGGAGTAGTTCTACTCGTTTTTCTTCGAGATAAGCATTCATCCCTGTCGACTCTATGACATTGCCAGGTTGTTCAAAAGTAACAAAAAGGTCTGTAGTTGCCTTTTTCTCCTTAGGGAAGTAAGTCACTTCTTCTGTTTTTAAAGTACTTTCTTGAGCTTTATTTCCTGGATTTTGGTGAACAACGACGTGTTTGCTAAAAATAATTTTTTGGCCACCATCATATGATTTCGCTTCTTTTGAACGAATCTCCCAAGCAGGTTGATCTTCTTGAGAAATAATAATATGAGGCGTTTGAAACAAGTGAAGGTTTCCTTTGGGGATATGCTGCATTAAGGGGGTAGTTAATAAATTAGTTAATAGCCCTTCACTATTGAATTGCCGTACAGTCAACTGAGACACAGTAGTGTCTACAGTTGAAGATAATGTGTCGCTATCTAGCTTGGCTATTGATTCTATATTGACATAATACCAACCAGAAACAGTCAGTATGATAAAAGTGAACAATATCCAAATAGCTTGTTTGACTGCATTCATGTCTTTAAATAACCTGCTAAAGCGGAATCAGCTTTACCTTGCGCATCTAGAATTAAGTCACAAAGCTCTCTAACCGCTCCACAGCCACCAGAGCCCTCTGTTTGCCAGTCAGCAAATTCTTTCACTTGACGTACTGCATTGGCTACGGCAACTCCAAGTCCAGCTTGCTGAATGAGTGGTAAATCAGGTAAATCATCACCAATATAAGCAATTTGCTCATCTTGTAGGTTGAGATGTTCTTTTAGTTGTTGATAGGCGTTACGTTTATCTACTTGGCCTTTATAATAGTGAATTATGCCCAATTGCTGCATTCTATGATCAACCACTGCATTACGTGCAGTCGTAATAACCGCAACTTCAATGCCTGCGGCCATCAATAATTTTAACCCCATACCATCTTGTACATGGAAAGACTTTAGTTCATTGCCATTATTATCTATGTGCAATATTCCATTAGTCAGAACTCCATCGACATCACAGATAAGGCATTTGATTTTTTTTGCTTTTTCTAATAATTCATTCATTTCTTTCTCTACACTAAATACTAAAAAACACCAGCCTTTAACAAATCATGTAAATGAAGTACAGCATGAGGCCGGTTATCATCATCTGTGACTACTAATGATGTAATACTGTATTTCTGCATGATAGCTAAGGCTTCCGCGGCAAGCATACCTTTAGAAATGGTTCTGGCATTTTGCGTCATGACTTCTTTGAGTTGCGTTGTGTTGATATCAAATTGGCGTGTTAGTGTTCGCCGTACATCGCCATCGGTATAAACGCCCACTAAATAACCGTGATTATCAATGACACAAGTCATGCCAAGCTTTTTATCAGTGACTTCAATTAGTGCTTCACTAATAGTCGCATTTTGATTGGTGAGGGGCAGTTGCTCACCCGTATGGTATAATTCATCAATATGCAGTAATAATCTTTTGCCTAGAGAACCACCAGGATGTGATAGAGCGAAATCTTCAGCACTAAACCCCCGAGCTTGTAAAAGAGCTATGGCGAGAGCATCTCCCATCACTAAAGAGACGGTGGTACTTGTCGTTGGAGCAAGCCCTAAAGGACATGCCTCTTGTTTGATACTGACATCTAAGTTTACATCTGCTGTTTTAGCTAAAATAGATTCTACATTACCTGTCAGCGCAATAAGCGGTACTTCTAATCTTTTTAATAAAGGAAGTAAGGTAACAATTTCGTGAGTATTTCCTGAGTGCGAAATAGCAACAACAGTGTCTTGACGGGTGATCATGCCTAGATCACCATGACTGGCTTCCCCTGGATGCATAAAAAAAGCAGGGCTGCCTGTACTGGAGAAAGTAGCTGCTAGCTTATTGGCAATATGACCGGATTTACCCATGCCGGTTACTACTATACGGCCTTTGCAAGCTAATAGTAATTCACATGCTTTTTCAAAATTACTATCGATACGCTGTGTTAACTCAAAGACAGCTTGTGCTTCAGTTTCAATAACTGCTAGTCCAAGTGTGCAAAAATTCATAGCATATTTATTCTGTTTTTGTGTATTTTTCATTCTAACACAATGTTTCTAATTGCCGTAACCCTATTTTTTCACATTAAGACAAAACGATAAAGTCATTATATTACATAAGTCATGTAGGTCGGACAACAAATTGCCTGACATTATCACATTTCGAATAGGGAGTTACTTGATCACTTCAATAAAATATACGCATTTTCTCGTATTCGATTTTTAACTGAACATTTGAATCCCATTCAAAAATAGTTGAGAAAATATTGCTTCTAATTGATGATAAAAGAAAATAATTTTGACTGGTCTTTGAGGAATTAATTTTTTTTTAATTCTGATACAATTAAAGACCGCATTTTTTTGCGAAGCAGTATATACTTCTGGGTTCAGATTAAAAGTGGAATTGAGAGCATGCCTGAAAATTGGGTTGAAATTGAAAAAATGAGTTTCACACGGGGTGGCCGTTACATTTTTGATAGTATTGATATGGTAGTGAAACAAGGTAAAATCACTGCGATTATGGGGCCTAGTGGTTCTGGAAAAACAACCTTGTTGCGATTGATTGGAGCACAACTAACACCTGATTCAGGCGAGATTCGAGTTTTAGGACAGAACATACATCGTTTATCCCGTAAAGCCCTTTACGAGGCGAGAAAGGATATGGGACTGCTTTTTCAAAGCAGTGCTTTGTTTACTGATCTCTCCGTATTTGAGAATGTTGCATTTCCTTTGCGGGAACATACTCAATTAAATCCTTCAATGTTACGTGATATAGTACTGATGAAACTTGAAGCTGTTGGTTTGCGTGGAGCGGCGCATTTGATGCCCGAACAACTTTCTGGAGGTATGGCCAGAAGAGTTGCTTTAGCGCGAACCATAGCGCTTGATCCCCAACTCATGATGTATGATGAGCCTTTTACAGGGCAGGATCCTATTTCTATGGGGGTTTTAGTTCGTTTAATTAAGCGTTTAAACGAGTTATTAGATACAACAACAATTATTGTGTCTCATGATGTTGAGGAAACTTGCTCGATTGCAGATTATATTTATTTGATTTCTGGTGGAAAAATTATAGGACAAGGAACTCCTGCACAATTAATAGAATCTTCAGAGCCACAAGTAAAACAATTCATGCATGGGGAAGCTGATGGGGTAGTACCTTTTCATTACCCAGCAAGACCCTATACCGAGGAGTTATTAGATGCTTGATATAATAGCAAGCCTTGGCGGTCGAGGGGCTTATATTTTACAACGTATTGGAAGTTCGGGATTATTTTTATTTGCCATGCTATTTAGACGGCCAGGTGTTCCTAAATTATGGCCGCTATTACGTCATCAACTTCATTTTATTGGCGTGTTATCCTGTTTGATTATAGTTGTCTCTGCCTTATTTATTGGTATGGTGGTTGGATTGCAAGGGTATAATACTTTGCAGAAATTTGGCGCTGGCAGCCAACTGGGGCAATTATTAGCTTTAAGTATTGCGAGGGAGTTAGGCCCTGTTATTAGCGCTCTTTTGTTTGCTGGACGGGCAGGTTCAGCTTTAACTGCTGAAATTGGTTTGATGAAGGCGACAGAACAATTGTCTAGTATGGATATGATGGGTGTTGATCCTTTAGGTAGAGTAATTTACCCTCGTTTTATAGCGGGATTTATTTCTTTACCGATCTTAGCACTCATTTTTTCTGCAGTAGCGATTTATGGTGGTTATTTTATAGGAGTGCATTGGCTAGGTGTCGATGATGGTAGCTTTTGGTCTAATATGCAAGCTGCAGTTAATTTTCGCATAGATATCTTAAGTGGCATTATTAAGAGTATTGTTTTTGCCTTTGTAGTAACCTGGATTGCGGTATTCCAGGGGTTTGAATGTGTGCCTACTGCTGAGGGTATTAGTCAAGCGACAACCAAGACCGTGGTGTATTCATCGCTTGCTGTATTAGGGTTAGATTTTATGTTGACTGCAATGATGATTGGAGATTGGTAAATGAATAAGCAACGTTATATAGACATAAGTGTAGGAATATTTATGTTGCTAGGCTTGCTGGCTTTATTCGTAATGGTAATGAAAGTCAGTAATATTTCTGATTTCATGTCACATCAAGGTTACCAGGTAACAGCTGATTTTACTGATATAGGGGGATTAAAGGTTCGAGCACCTGTTACAGTTGCTGGCGTAAGAATAGGCGAGGTTACGCGTATTGAGCTACAACCTGGGGAGCTTAATGCTAAAGTGACTATGACTTTAAGAAGTGATAAAAAGATACCCTATGAGGATTCTTCTGCACGAATTTTAACTGAAGGCTTGCTTGGATCTAATTATATTAGTATCGTTCCTGGCTTTGAGGATGAAGATAATAAGGAGCATCCTTATTTACGTGACGGAGATGTAATTTCAAAGACTCAAGAAGCAATTATTCTTGAGAATCTTATAGGCCAATTATTATTTAATATAAAAAAATAGGTGAACTATGAAGGTACTTAAAACAATTTTATTAGTTGCTTGTATGTCATTATCTCAATCTATGTTTGCTCAATCTTCACCTATACCTATGCTAGAGCAGTCTGCTAATGCAATTATTGCAACACTTAAGGAAAATAAAAATAGTTTGAAAAATCACCCAGATATTATTTATAAAGCTGTAGAAGCACATCTTTTACCCAATGTTGATGTCGCGGGAATGTCTCGTTCTGTTTTGGGGAGACAGGCTTGGATGAAAGCAACACCTGCTGAGCGTGTGCAATTTTCTAAAGCATTTACTCGCTTAGTGATTCGTACTTACTCTAGCCCTCTTTCCCAATATTCTGATGAAACGGTACAATTCCTACCTTTAAGAGGGTCATTGAGTAGCCGATTTATGCGTGTAAACAGCGTGATTGTCCGTTCGGAAGGCCAAAATATCCCATTAAGCTATAGTTTAGTTTCTAAAAATGGTCAATGGAAAATATATGATCTTAGTGTTGAAGGAGTGAGTTTACTCCAAAGTTTCAGGTCGCAATTTGCTCAAGCACTGCAAAACTCAAGTATTAGCGATGTTATTAAGCAAATGGAACAAAAACAATTGAAAAAGGCTAGTTAAAAGTGGAAGTTGATACTTTTAAACCAAGTTCTTCACTTACTTTTGAGTCGGTAATCTCCATACGTGCTGCACTTTATAAAGCATTGAAGGAAGTGGATGGTGATAAATTTTGTCTTGATTTGAGTGATGTAACTCATTGCGATAGCGCAGGGTTGGCATTACTTATCGAGGCTCGGAAATTATGCAAGCAGAATAATAAGATGTTTCAAGTGATAGGTATTTCACCTGAAACACGATCATTAGCAGAGTTTTGTGGGGTAAAAAGTATTTTAGAAACGGCCTGAATTTAGAATAAAAATAGTCCCTTATTCTTTAAGGATTTAAACTTCTTAGTACCGTTTTGCATCGGTATGAACAGAAGAAAGAAGAGGTTCTAATGATTATTTATCAAACGTAGATCGGGGTATATCCCGCTCTACGTTTTATTTTTTTATTTGAGGTATGAAAAAATTGTATTTATTTGAATTAGTGAGCTAACTTTATGTTAAGTAACGAAGAAATTGAACAGAGGTTTAATGATATTGAAGATGTGTCTTATGTAAAAGTAGAAGGTGATGGTTATAAATACCAACTAATTATAGTAACTGACATCTTTCTAAATAAGTCTAAAGTAGCTAGACAGCAATGGGTTTATTCTCAACTTAAAGACTTGATTACCACTGGCATGCTCCATGCTATCAGCATGAAGACCTGGACAAAAGAAGAATGGGGGAAGCAACATGGATAAATTATTAATAAATGGTGGCAAAGCATTACATGGGGAAGTGGTTATTTCGGGCGCAAAAAATGCGGCCTTACCTATTATGGCAGCAAGTTTGCTAGCAAGTGACCATGTGACCATTTCAAATGTCCCTCATCTGAGAGATATTACGACGATGATGGAGCTATTAGGGCAATTGGGTGCCCATTTGATCGTTGATGAAAAGATGAACGTCCAAGTGGATTCTAGTCAAGTCAATGAGTTCGTCGCGCCTTATGATTTAGTAAAAACAATGCGTGCTTCTATTTTGGTGTTAGGTCCTATGTTAGCCCGTTATGGTAAGGCTGATGTGTCTTTACCCGGTGGTTGTGCAATAGGTACCAGACCGGTGGATTTACATTTGAAAGCATTAAAAGCAATGGGAGCCGACATTACTGTTAAAAATGGTTATATTAATGCCCGTTGTAAAAAAGGACGTTTGCAAGGCAAACGCTTAATGTTTGATACGGTGACCGTTACTGGTACTGAAAACATATTAATGGCTGCTGCTCTTGCTGAAGGAACGACTGTTATTAAAAACGCGGCTCGAGAGCCCGAAGTGGTTGATCTGGCTAACTTTTTGATCCAGATGGGAGCAAAAATTTCTGGTGCTGGCACATCAACTATTGAAATTGAAGGGGTTGAAGCCTTAGCCGGTGGAACTTATTCTGTTATGTCAGATCGAATTGAGGCTGGGACTTATCTTGCTGCTGGGGCATTGACCCGAGG
The DNA here is from genome assembly GCF_000953135.1 of Legionella fallonii LLAP-10. Taxonomy (NCBI): domain Bacteria; kingdom Pseudomonadati; phylum Pseudomonadota; class Gammaproteobacteria; order Legionellales; family Legionellaceae; genus Legionella; species Legionella fallonii. The sequence goes on from NZ_LN614827.1 coordinate 1,014,449, forward strand.
CCATGTTACTGTCAAAAAAGTTCGTCCTGATACTCTATTATCACAATTATGTAAATTCGAAGAGGCTGGGGCGGAGTTAGCGATTGGTGAGGATTGGGTTAGCTTAAACATGCACAATGCACGTCCACAAGCAGTAAATATTTCTACAGCTCCTTATCCTGCTTTTGCAACTGATATGCAAGCGCAATTTATGGCAATGAACTCTGTTGCAGAAGGTTCTTCTACCATAGTTGAAACAATATTTGAAAATCGTTTTATGCACGTACAAGAATTACAACGTATGGGCGCTCAGATTCAACTTAATGGTAATACCGCTATTATTAATGGCGTGGAGAAATTAACTGGCGCTCCTGTGATGGCCACAGACTTACGTGCTTCCGCTAGCTTGATTTTAGCTGGTCTGGTTGCAGAAGGTGAGACCACCGTAGAGAGAATTTACCATGTGGATAGAGGTTATGAGCGCATAGAAGAAAAATTATCTCTATTAGGTGCTGATATTAAGCGAGTTTCTGACCGGTGATTAGGCGTAGAGATTTATCTAATTATCTACATGATTTTTTGAATTGTGCTTCATATAATGACTATGCGCCTAATGGTCTGCAAGTTGAAGGTGAAGAACAGATTCAGCGTATTTGTACTGCGGTAACTGCTTCTGAGGATGTTATTTCACGAGCAGTTGCTTGGCAAGCAGATACGCTTCTGGTACATCACGGTTATTTCTGGCGAGGCGAGGAATCCGTGATTACTGGAATGAAACGTCAGAGAATTGGTAAATTGTTACAAAATAATCTCAATCTTTTTGCATATCATTTACCGCTGGATTGTCATGTTGAATTGGGTAATAACGCATGCCTTGCTAAGTTATTACCAATAAACTCTTTTAAAACTCATAAAATAAATAAGATGGATAACCTTCTTTGGTCAGGGACATTAACTCAGCCAATGCAAGGTACGTTATTGGCGGATTTTCTTGAAAAGACATTTGCCCTCCGACCTGTGCATATTGCAGGAAATGATAAGATAATTAGTTCAATAGCGTGGTGTACCGGCGCTGCACAAGACTATATTGAGGACGCATGGAAATTAGGAGTAGACGCTTATCTTAGCGGGGAGGTTTCCGAGCGTACTTACTATCAAGCTAAAGAATTAGGTATTCATTATTATTCTTGTGGACATCACGCAACTGAGCGCTATGGAATTCAGGCTTTGGGTGAATATCTTGCAAGCTATTTTAAATTGGAGCATTTGTTTTTAGACAGTGATAATCCCATCTAGAAGATAATATAGGTTGGGATAAAATGATTGCTTCCTGATTTGCCTCGATCCGTTTCCTGGCAGCATCACGGCTACGTCGGTTGCTCAACGACATAAATGGTTACTACAGAGCCTGACAAGATATTGTTCACCTTTCTAATGACGTCGGGCGATTTGTTGTCTTACCTGAGTTTTCTTGTTGTAAATTTGCTCTAAGTCATGGTCTTTAATTGGCTCAATAAGAGTTTATTTTAATCTTTAAGTTGAATATATGATCCAGTCAACACTCATCACTCTTGTGCCTATTGGGCATACTAGGCTAACATGTGCATATTGCTGCTAACGGATTGTTATAATGATCAATTTTCGTAGTTTGAAGTATCTTGGGTATCTATTTTTTTTATGTTTATTAAATAGCCAATTAAATGCTTCTGATCAACATAATAAAGCGTATAGAAACTTTTGGCACCCTACATTTCTTGGTGAGCGTTTGGATTATTGTACTTTTGTTGGCAATGAATGCGGTAAAGTTGTAGCAGATCGTTATTGTCAATTATTGGGTTACGATTATTCCAGTCAGAATGTGATTGCTTATAATGTGGGCTTAACAAATTATTTGGATAAGCGAGCCACTTGCAAAGGCTGGAGATGTAATGGGTTTATGACTATAGGATGCGCGACAGGTTTGTCACATGTTCCACCTAAGCCATATCATTATAGGGAAAAGCGATTCGCAGATCCTCGTTATAATGATTATCGCATAGACTGGTGTTATGACCGAAATCATGGTTGTGGTGCCAAGGCCGCAAATTCCTTTTGTAGTCGAATGGGCTTTATTCAGGCAAAACGCTTTGTTAAAGAGACTCAAGTCAGTGCTACTAAAGCAATTGGCAGTCAACAATTGTGTTTCGGCAATCAATGTAATGCATTTAAAATGATAGTTTGTTACAGATAATAAAGGGCTTCAGACAGTTCTGTTACCTTGGCATAAATATAATTTAGTGATATTTTTATGACGGTTGCATTTATTTAATGTCATGGATTTGACAGATGTTTAATTAGTGTCCAATATTTATTAAGATAAACATCTCAACCTTAAGGATGGGTTTATGAGTAGCAATGAAAGAATTTTTATCATAGACGATAACGAAGATCGTTGTGATAAGTTGCGTACGATATTTAATTTCATTGGTCAATCAATAGAGGTGACTAAATTTGCTACCTGGCAAATCATTACTACCGTGAACCCAAGTGTTATTATTTTAGGTGCCCATACTTCTTTTGAAAAAACACTAGATGAACTTGATTCATTAGTGAAACAATTTTCAAAAGCTCCTGTTTTAGTCATTGATGCTCAATTAAATACCAATCAATGTGTCGACAGAAACGTGGTGGCTTGTCTGTCTTTTCCATTTAGTTATGCACAAATGCTTGAAGCGTTACATCGCTGCCAAATTGCAAGAGAAGCAGTAAAAGTAATTACAGCAAGCAGTCATAAAACTCCGTTATTTCGCAGTTTAGTAGGTAATAGTGATAGCATACGTCAGGTGCGTAAATTAATAGAGCAGGTTTCAGGTACAGAGGCTAGTGTATTAGTTCTAGGGGAGTCAGGAACAGGTAAAGAAGTAGTTGCTCGCAATATACATGCTCTTTCATACCGAGCGAATAAGCCCTTTGTGCCTATTAATTGTGGTGCGATACCAGGGGAGTTATTAGAGAGCGAATTATTCGGTCATGAAAAAGGGGCATTTACAGGAGCTATTACATCACGGCAAGGACGTTTTGAGTTAGCCAATGGCGGTACTTTATTTCTTGATGAAATAGGCGATATGCCTTTAGCAATGCAAGTTAAGCTATTAAGAGTTCTTCAAGAGCGTTGCTTTGAAAGAGTCGGCTCCAACAAAAGCATTGAGGTCAATGTTAGAATTATTGCTGCTACTCATAGAAATTTGGAAGTAGCAATTCAAGAGGGAAAATTTAGAGAGGACTTATTTTATAGGCTTAATGTTTTTCCCATAGAAATGCCTCCTTTACGCAATAGAAGCAGTGACATTCCACTACTGTTTAATGAGCTTATATCGCGTATTGAAGGAGAAAATAGGCCCATAGTTAGATTAATGCCCGATGCAATGGATGCTTTAACTCAATACAACTGGCCAGGAAATGTTAGAGAGCTAGCCAATATGGTAGAGCGATTATCCATTCTTTATCCTAACGGTATTGTTTGTAAAGAGGATCTTCCTCGCCGTTTCCAAGGAGAATATAAACCATCTTACGTTGAAGTTAACTCATCCGGCTCCGAACGGGAGACTTTACTGCAAATTATTAGCCAAGAGCCAATACCCAATAGCGATGGAATTGATTTAAAGGAGCATTTGGTTAAGACAGAACTTGCTTTAATCAGCCAAGCATTGGATGAGTCTGATTGGGTAGTTGCACATGCAGCCAGTTATCTTAATATGCGAAGAACAACCCTGGTTGAAAAAATGCGTAAATATGGATTAACTCGGCCAGAAAGACTTGAACGATAAGTTAATAAAGCAATTACTTTTGATAAAAAATCTTGAGATTTAACCTAAACATAACATGAATAATCTAATCGTGGTGGGCTAATAATGAATGCAATTTCGAAAAATATTCAGCACTCCACTACCCCATATACAAATCTTTTTTTTGCTACTATTTTTGTAGGAGTAGGTTCAGGCTTTTTAGCAATGCTCCTGGTCTTGTTGTTACATGATATTCAACATATTGCTTATGGATATAGCCTTAGCCAAATTATTAGTCCAGAAAGTTTCTTAGAAGGGGTGCAAGCATGTTCCCCGCAAAGAAGAGTTATGATTCTTATGCTATGTGGTTTAGTTGCAGGAATAGGATGGTGGGCTCTTTATAACTACGGGAAACCATTAGTAAGTATTGCTGACGCCGTGCAATCCAAGAAAAAAATGCCTGTTGGCGCCACAATACTCCATGCGTTACTACAAATTGTAACTATTGCATTGGGTTCTCCCTTAGGCCGTGAAGTGGCTCCTCGAGAAATTGGCTCCATTTATTCTTACTGGCTTGCAACCAAATTTAAGCTTAATCCAGAAGAGTGCACTATTATGTTGGCTTGCGGAGCCGGGGCAGGATTGGCTGCGGTGTATAATGTGCCTTTAGGTGGAGCACTATTTACAATGGAAGTATTATTAGGTACTTTCAAAAAGTCAGTTCTTCTGCCGGCATTGGCAAGTAGTTCAATTGCTGTGGTGATTTCCTGGATAGGGCTTGGTAATGATCCTCTTTATCATGTTCTTCCATTAGATATTAGTTATTCATTGGTTGTTTGGTCTATATTAATTGGGCCGTTGTTTGGATATGCTGCTTACTGGTTTATATTAGTAGCGAATAAGGCTCGTGTTAATGCGCGACATGATTGGCATATGCCCATATTATGTTTTATTAATTTCTCGATTATTGGTTTTCTTGCTATCTATTTTCCCGTTTTATTAGGTAATGGCAAAAGTCCTGTACAACTAGGATTTGAAAATGGAGCAGGAATTGAATTAAGTCTGATTCTTCTTGTTTTGAGGACATTAATTTGTTGGAGCAGCTTAGGAACAGGGGCTCAAGGGGGGCTGCTGACGCCTTCTCTTGCAAATGGCGCTTTACTAGCTATTGCCTTGGGAGGGCTTTGGAGTTTTCTATGGCCTGGAACTCCATTAAGTGCTTTTGCTATTGTTGGTGCGGCAGCTTTCCTTGCCGCTGGACAGAAAATGCCTATTACAACAATCATTTTAATGTTTGAACTGACACGAGTTAATTTTAGTTTTTTAATTCCAATAATGTTTGCTGTTTCAGGGGCTGTTGGTATGTCCCAGTTATGTATGAGCGGATTTTTCCAAACAAAAAAACGTAAAAAATAATCCCTTTTAAGTCGGTTCCATTAGTTGAGCGCGATTACCTAATTTAAAATTTAGGCCTAAAGTATTCAGATATTTTTTTATTCGCTGCAGATAATAATAGATAGAATTACTGGTCAAATCTATAAGGATATAAAGTCCTGCCATACCCGAAGGAGTATAGCCAATTGTTGGATAAGAAGGGTGATTTCCGACAACCACATACCACGCCCAAGTAGAACAAACAGTGCCGCATAATTCTATATAATAAACCATGACAAACATAGTTAAATAAAAAATAGGCTGAGTTCTTTGGCGAAAGATAATTAAAAATATAATATAGGTGATGAACCCGCCGACATCATTTAAGACAAAAAGGGACATAAATACTATTACGAAAATAACTTTGGCTAAAAGTTTTTCAACCGCTTTGTGGTGTTTCCAAATTAGCGGTTGCCTACAAACATGATATACCGTGGCGTAAATTACTGCGTGTCCCAAAGGAATATACATGGGAATATTTTTTAGACGATATTGATATAGGGTTAAAAGCAAAGAGCCAATTGCCTCGGCAAATAAACTAGAAATAGTCATTAATAATATTATCCAATATAATCTGCCTCGGGCAACAAATAAAAACCAACTGTAGATAAAAACCATAATGATATTAGTGACGTCTTGTCCATAAGGGCAATATGGAGTTATCCACGGACTGTCTATAAATAAAAAAAAGGGAGCTCCTAACAATACGATGAGTGATTGGAGTAAAACTACAGTATCACGGTTTATTTTTTTTGTATTATTTTTGCCACACATAAATTCCAAGCATTATTCTGATCGTGAAATCAAGATACTAAAGTAGCATATTTTGCTTTGATTGGCAGCTTTCAGTTGAGTGATTAAAATAAGGTTGCTTGTAGCTCTAAAGAGAAATGCGATATGCTAAGTTATCTGAACTGATAAATGAATTGAGCTGTATATGAGTATTATAAAACATATTAAATCTTTCTTTACTAAAATTCTTAGTATAATCAATAATCCTAATATCTATGTTGCAGCCATAATAGGCTCGTTAATTGGGATTTTGACTGGAGGTGTTGTCGGGGTATTTTCCGGTGGGTTTATTGGTTATGCGTATAAAGTATGCAGCGGGTGCATGACTCCTTTATTTGATGTTAATCCAGATATTACCGTTGGTGTGCTTATTGGTGGTGTTATTGGGGCTGCATTAGGTGGGGTAATTACTGGATTGATTACTGTCTATAAAATTCATAAAAGAACGCTGCAATTACTTAATCTTTCTCCAGAAAATATATCGGCAGTAATGCTCAATGCATTTTGGATTAGCATTGAGTTATCTATTGGTATGGGTTTAGGAGCTATAATAGGCAGCCTAAAATTACCGGGCATTGGTTCTGCTGTCGGCGCTCTCATGGGGATGGCTCTCATGTTGTTTACTTCGACATTAGAAAAAAAAGAAGATCAATAGGAGTAGTGAGCACATATCTGCCAGAGTTAGAATCATTTACTTGATTTTTATAAAATTATTCAAGGAAGATTAATGATGAGAAAAAATATCATTGCTGTTTTTTTGTTTGTTTTGGCCTCAGCAACTGGGTTCGCGGCTATTAATAGTTCTGTTGTTCCTCTAAGCGGCGGTGGTAATGTGGCTGCAAATACTAGTGTAAGCATATCACTTAATGGAGTAGTTCCTTCCGTTACCTATAATGTGGTTTGTTATATAGATACCTCCTATCCATTTCAGTATGTATTATTAGGCAGTAGTTTCACTGACACTACCAGTACTATTATTTCTTATAGCCTTAACGGTAATTACGTCATGCAAGATCAATTAATCCCTGGTCATAATATAGCTGTTATTGCGGGGAAATTCACTAATCCATCCACAGGATATATTGTGTTTACCAATCTTGATCAAACGAACCCATTTAATGTGAATAATTGCTTTGCAATACCGATACAAGCATAGGATCGGTATTGTTAGATTAATGTTATAACTTCGTTAAAAAAGGACTTATATGAAAAAAAAATGGAAGATTTATGCAGCATTCTCTATTTGGGGTGTGTCAACTAATCTTTTTGCTTTGGCCAATGCGCCAATGCAACGAATTGATGTTGTCAATTTATTGTGGAACAGTGCTGTGGGGGGGAATGGAGGGTTGACTAATACGGCTGTAACTCTATCTTTTTATAATGGTGCTTCAAAACCTTGTTTTACCACGACCCTCCAGTTTCAAGGGGCGGTTACTGTCTGGTCTGGTGTCGGTCAAAATTGTGTTGCTCCGGTAACAGATATAGCGATTACTCCGATTGCCGGACCTATTGGGTTGGTTTATCAAGCTCCAGCGGACTCTATAATTAGTACTAGTTATTATTCTACACAGCTGGTTGTTGGTCAGTTTACTGCCCCTGTATTTGATCCTACCAATGCAACACTAATGGCACCAGGGACAGTGCTTGCTACTATAACGAATTATTAGTTAAGAATTAAAAATCAGTTGGCATTACATATCATAATTCGAGACAGTCATTTCTTTTTCTGCCTCAATACCTTCATTTTCCAGCGCATAAGCTTTAAGCAAAATACAGAGGAAGAAATCTTTTAAATCGTTCTGGGTTCTACTCCCCACATTTTCAGGTTTTGCGCTGGGACTGGATTAAGTTATCATTTTTATTCTTTGTTGGAGTTTTTCTCTACCTCGTCCTTGTTTTCTTCTGGAGTAGTAATTGGTTTTTCTTGAGGTTTAGTTGGAGGTGTCGCTTTTTTTTCCTCTGGTTTTGTGGATTCTTTATTTTCTTCAGCAGGTGTTGCCTCGGTTTCGGCTCTTTTTTGTTTGTAGTCTTGAATTATTTCTTGCACGCTATTTTTGAGGCCTTTATAGAGTTTAGTGGTCATTGAGGTTAGTTCTTTAAAGTCCGGCAATTTAGATTTGAAATCGCTCATGGTTTATTTCCTCGTAAAAAAATATATTTATAATAAGTATATATCTTTATTTAATTTTTGGCATTTCTTGGAGCTTGTTAATTAACTCTACTAAAAATGAACACGAGCCTGCTTCGTTGCTTATGTATTTCTATGTACACTGCGCCGCAATGCCCGTAAATGACAGCATTGTTCTATTTTTAGCGAATTAATTAACAAGCTCTTAGGGGAGTTCCCCTAAGAAGTACTAGTAAAAATAATTGACTAGGCCCATGGATGCATTAAATTCATTACTGGTTTAATGAGCTTATTTACTAAAGAAGTTTTAGGCTGAATCGTTAATTTAAACGCTTTAAAGTTTGCCATTTTTCCTATGAGGTAGTCATCGCTAGTGGCCAATTTATCTACTAAACGTAGATCAAAAGCATCTTTGGCTAACCAGTGTTCCCCTGTAGAGACTTTGTCTATGTCAAGCTGACTACGATTAGATAGAACATATTCTCTGAACGCTGTATGTATTTTTTCCAGATCTTCTTGGAATTTTTTTCTTCCCTTTTCTGTGTTTTCAGCAAAAAGAGTTAAAGTGCGCTTATATTCCCCTGCCGTTAACAGCTCTATATCAACATTGTTTTTCTTTAACCAGCGATGAAAATTAGGGATTTGTGCCACTACACCTATAGATCCTATGATTGCAAAAGGGGCGGCAATAATACTGTTTGCCACACAGGCCATTAAATACCCTCCACTTGCCGCTACTTTATCGATGCTGACGGTTAAAGGAATATTTTTTTCGCGAATTCGTTGCAGTTGGGCTGCAGCAAGTCCATAGCCGTTAACGGAACCTCCGGGGCTATCTAGTCGAACAAGTACTTCGTCTTCCTGCTTAGCAATGCTTAAAATAGCAGATACTTCCTCTCTGAGTTGTTCAACCTGTGATGCTTTAATGTCTCCATGAAAATCCAGGACATAAAGGGTGGGCTGTTTATTTTTACTTTTATCTTTTTTCTTTTTCTCAGTTTTTTTACCTAAAACCTCCTTTTGCATTAGTGAATGAATGTGTTCGTATTGTTCATTGAGCGAGGTAACATCCAATTTATGCTTAGGTTTTCGGCCTAGAGCAAAAACGCCAGCAATAAGAACTAATATGGCAATAACAAGAGTGACTGTTTTTAATAGAAACAACCCATATTGACTAAGAAATTCCATCATATCCCTTAAAAAAATAAAACAGATTATGGCGCTCCTATAACGACTTCGCAAGATAAACTAGGATATTGAATTCAAAAAACTTGTTTTGTTTTTTATTTATAGTTAGTCTCCACTTTTAAAGTGAATGATTTGACCTATGCTTGACGTTATTGATCTTGATTTTGACTACCAAGAGCAGCCTTTGCTAAAAAAGGTTACTTTTCATGTGCCTTCTGGGGGACTGCTGCACTTGCGAGGTGCTAATGGGTCTGGAAAAACCACGTTAATCAAGTTAATTGCAGGCTTATATCAACCGGAACAAGGACAAATTCTCTTTGCAAAGCAAAATATAGCAAATCATTTAGCAGCCTATCAGCGTCAGATATGTTTTGTAGGTCATAAGACAGGCATTAATCCTTATCTCAGTTTGAGAGAAAATTGTTTCTTTGATCTTCATTATCAAGACGTTGATAGCAATATAGATACACTGGTTTCAATTTTTAAATTGGGAAGTCATCTTGATTCCCCTTGTGGTTTGCTTTCTGCTGGACAAAGAAGGCAGGTGGGATTGCTTCGATTATGGATGTCTGATGCTAAATTGTGGCTTCTGGATGAGCCTTTGGTTGCGTTGGATGATGCTGCTTTATCAATTATTATGGCTAAAATAGAGAATCACCGAAAGCAGGGGGGGGCTGTATTATTAACTTCTCATCAAAGCTTGCCTATGAGTAGTTCCGATTATCAGGAGTATCATTTGTGACTTCCGGGTTCTCATTATTTTTAAGGTTATTTAAACGAGAATTACTTATTCAGGTGCGACAAATTAAGTTTTTAGTTAACTCTTGTTTATTTTTTTTGATGTTGTTATTTATTTTTCCACTGACGTTAAAACCGGAGTTAGCTTTAATGAGAACTATTGCTCCGGGGTTGATATGGATGGCTATGTTGTTATCGATGTTACTTTCAGCAGAGCGTTTATTTCAACAAGATTACGAGCATGGAGTAATAGAGCAATGGCTTGTTTCAGGGCTACCATTAAATCTTATGGTTGCTGCTAAGGTAACAGCTCATTGGCTTTTCAATTTGTTACCCATAGTTATTTTATGTCCTCTTATTGCTATTCTATTTTCCTTTAGTCCATGGGAAACCTGGATATTAATACTTAGTCTTTTATGTGGAACACCCGCCTTATTATTTTTATGCGCCCTGGCTGCCGCTTTTGGAGTAGGGGTCAATCAACGAGGCGCTTTGATGGCTTTAATTTTATTACCTTTAACCCTGCCTTTACTCATATTTGGTAGCGCGACTTTAAATATTGCTATGCAAGGCTTGCCTATTAAAGGATATTTGGCTTTGCTGTTAGCTATGTCTGTTATTGCAGTAGGATTTTTACCTTATGCTATTGCCGGAGTGATTCGTATAAGCCATGTCGATTAAATTAAACTGATAAATAATGGATTAAATGTAAGATGGCATTTCAACTCAATACCCACTACCCACAGAATTTTTTTAGAGAGATAGAATGTAGGCAATTCAATCAGCCTGCTATTAAATTTTTGTCTCAACATTATCTGCTTTCTATAGTATTTTTCTTTGTTTTGGGCAAATTACTTTATGTTTTTACTTATTTTATTTTGTTACAAGGACAGATTATTGAAAATAATTTAATAAACAACGTATGTCATTGGGATTGTCAATGGTATAAGAATTTAATTTCTCATGGATACGACACGGTTGCTTATCCTATTGACGATAGCATGTTTTCAGGTCAAGCGAACTGGGCTTTTTTTCCATTATTTCCTCTGATCTCTAGAGGTCTTATCCAGATTTTTAATAGCGAATTTAGTGTTATTGTCTTGAATCAAATACTATTTTTTGCATCGATGATTTTATTGTATCAATTTTGTGCTTCAAATTATTCAAAAAATATTGCTCTTATTGCTACATTGATTTTAGGAGTTAGTAGTGAAAATATTTATATATTGTCACTATATACAGAATCATTATTTATTTTTCTTTCGTTACTAACCCTTCATCTTATTACCAATAACAAATATGTTGCTGCAGCTATTTGCTGCGGCTTACTCAGCGCAACAAAGGTTCAGGGGGCTGCCATGTCGTTGCCTTTGTTATTGTGCTATGCACGAAGCGGTAACTTTGCATTTACCAAAAAACGTGTTCTATCTTTATTGGTTCTGCTCGTTTTATCTCTATCTGGCTTATTGATTTATATGGTTTATTTAAAATTTCAAACGGGTGATTTTTTAGCTTTCTATAACATTCAACAACAATGGGCGCGATTTCATACCAGTTGGTTGCATCCCGTGAAGGCGATTAAATCAATTCATGGAAATGCAATAGATACAGTGTTTGCTATCTTATCTATGCTTCCTATTTTCTACTTCTATAGACAAAAACGATATAATGAGTTTCTTTTCCTGCTTTTGTGCTGGTTAATGGCCGTTTTATCACAGAATTTAATGGGGATTACCAGGTTTTTATTTGCTAATTATGCAATTTATATTTTTTTAGCTATTTGCAGTACGCGTACCAAAATTCTCTTTTTTTGTATGATTTCTGCCATTTTGTTTTTCAATATAACGATAACCTATTTATGGTTGATTGATTCAACGTATGCGATTTAAATTTCGAGGCTCTTTCCAGAGCCTCGATTATTTTCTAATACCTAAAGTTTACTTCTAATAAAAGGCGCTGTTAGCGTTTTTCCTGCGTTTATAAACTCCTCACAGTCAGAGAATGGTGAGTCTTTGGGAAGAGAGGTCTTAATCAATTTTTGGGCAAAAAGAGTATTGCGTTGGGGCGTACTAACATTTGTAGAGGCAATAATAGGTGTAGAAACTAGGCTTATTGAGGGTAGCGGAGACGCTTCAGGTTCTGGCTTTGGTGAAACTTTAATTTTTTCCATTAGAGAGGCCAGATATTTACTCTCGTGAACTCCCTGGCGGTAATAACTTAATCGAGAGTCAAAGTAAAAGTATACATCTGTTTCCGTACAACCATAAGAAAGTAAGTAGCCTGATTTTAGCAAGTGGAGGATGGCTTCAATTTCGAATATATAGGCGTTTGTTTCAGTATTATCTATTTGGGCTGCCACATTAAACGCATGACCTGTTTCATGGACGATGGCTCCTATTATTTGAATTGGCGCCTGATTAAACAAGCTAATTTTTAAAGCAATAGTGCGGTCTACAATCCAATCACGATGTAATGAACCTAAAAGTTTAAATGTATTTTTATTAACAAAAACAGCAGGATTACCCCCGGCACCTAGAAAATCAATAGGTGGCGTTACTATATCTACGTTCAAATCAGGGATGGATGCGTGTATTCCATTATCAAGCCCATCATTGCCTATTTCACGACATTCTTTAATAATTTTCTGAATGTGTTCACGTGTTAACATGGGAACCTCCTTGTTGATTAAAGTAAGTTTCAAATATTTGTAATACTGAACAAATTTAATTCTTACTTCCCCAGTATCACGAATAAATATTTGTCAGTCAATATCCATTGAGATCATTTTGTTTTTTAATGAGGCACTACATAATATAGGTTGATTTTTGAACATTTGAGGCTTATATCGTTTGCATGACTCATTTTTGAATTGCCGACGAAAGTCGACATCCAGTAGTTGTTTAAACTTCAATGGATACCGGTTTGCACCGATAATTCGTCTACAAGTAGCTTATAACTTATTGCTTATAATTATTATTTTGTTAAAGTGGCCGGGGATGTCTACCTTGGAATATCATGAAATTTCTTTTCTGACTCTGAGGATGCTGTTAAAGTGATAGGTTACAAGCAATATAGCAAAACTGCTCTCTTAGCCAATCTACAATAATGGGATAGAGTTTTAAAGCGATGATTTACGAACACTATGACACGATCTAAAAAACTTATAACAATGTTTACTGTTTCTTTGGCATTGTTTATGGACGTATTGGATACCAACATTATTAATACGGCTATTCCTACTATGGCACGTGATTTTTCGGTCAATCCAGTTGATTTAAAAATTGCACTTATTAGTTATTTATTAAGTTTGGCGTTATTTATTCCTATTAGTGGTTGGACTGCCGATAAATACGGCATTAAACGAATTTATATCAGCGCGATAGCACTATTCACCCTAAGCTCTTTTGGCTGTGGTTATGCACATACTTTGTCTGACCTCATTATTGCTCGCAGTTTCCAGGGAATTGGCGGGGCTTTTATGATCTCCTTAGGTCGGTTAATTGTTGCACGAACTTTTGAAAGGCATCAATTGGTTGAAGCAATGAATACGGTAATTATCGTTGTTTCTCTTGCGGTGATGATAGGGCCATTTGTAGGTGGTGTTATTACGGAACATTTATCATGGCCGTGGATTTTTTGGATTAATATTCCTGCCGGAATTTTGGCCATTATCCTTGCTGTTTATGGTTTAAAGGATACGGCTCCAAAACGAGCACGTCCTTTTGATGCTCTTGGTTTTATCCTGTTTGGAGGAAGTTTAGCATTATTGTGTTTTTCATTATCTCAATTGAGTGAGTCAGGGGTTAACATACATTCAATTGTCTTAATGCTTTTGATTTCTCTTTTTATGTTTATCTCCTATTTTATTCATGCAAAAAATTATCCTCATCCCGTAATCAATACTAAGCTTTTTCGTTTTCGCACCTTTCGTGTTTCCGTGTTCGGTAATTTATGCGCACGATTAGGTTTTGGCGGAATGCCGTTTTTGTTGCCTTTGCTACAACAAATCGGCCTTGGTTTTAGTGCTCAATTATCAGGGTTTTTATTAACTCCTATTGCTTTCGGTATTATTTGTTCCAAGCTGATTACTTTTCGTATTTTGCGTCAGCTTGGATATAAACGCTATTTGCTAATAAATACGCTGCTTATGGGAGTAGTTTTAGGCGCTTTTCAAATAATTAACAACGATACTCCAACTTATATTATTGCCAGCTTAACTTTTATTTTCGGTTTGTTTACTGCCGCTCAATTTACGGCGATGAACTCACTTGCTTTTGCTGAAATCAATGATGACGACTTGAGTGCTTTAACGAGCATTACTAGCACTACTCAAGTATTAGCTCAAACATTTGGTGTGGCCTTTGGAGCTATTCTGCTGCGCTTTTATTCATCGCATGCAGTGCTCACGACAACAGTATTTCATCATGCCTTTTTTACCATGAGTATTATTACAATGCTTTCAGCAGGTATTTTTATTGGTTTGAAAGCAGATGATGGTCATGAGATGCTCGCCGAAGGAGGAGGGGAGTTTCATTAGAGTTTGGAAAGAAGTCTATTAAATTTTGCGAAAGTTCTCAGGCGTGATAAAATCCCGTTCTTTTCCTGATTTTAATGTTTCCTATGTGGAAGTTTTTATATCAATTAGCCTCTCCAAAGATTTTTTATACTCTATCAGGGCGCCTCATTCCTTGGTTAGCTACGAGTGCATCAGTGACTCTAACCATTGGCATCATATGGGGGTTGGTATTTGCTCCACCAGACTATCAACAGGGTGAAGCTTATAGGATTATCTATATACATGTGCCTAGTGCTTTTTTATCGATGGCGCTTTATGCCTGGATGGGGTTTCTTGCTGTATTGCTTTTAGTCTGGCGTATCAAAATTGCAGGCTTACTCATTAGTCTAGTGGCTCAAGTGGGCGCTAGTATGGCATTTCTTGCTTTGGTAACAGGTAGTATTTGGGGTAAGCCAATGTGGGGAGCCTGGTGGGTTTGGGATGCCCGTCTAACTTCTGAATTAATTCTTTTGTTGCTTTACGCGGCAATTTTAACAACACATCAAGCAGTAAAAAATAAGGAAGATGGGGATAAGATAATTGCCATATTAACATTAGTTGGTTTAATTGATTTACCCATTATCCATTATTCAGTGTATTGGTGGAATACTTTACATCAAGGGGCTACTTTGTCTGCTTTTGCAAAACCTAAAATTGCTGGCAGCATGCTATATCCTTTACTTTTAACCTTAGTTGGATTTTTCTTATATTGTTTGTGGATTATTTTAGAAAAGGCTCGTAATGAGGTATTGATCCGTGAGCGACGACAATCTTGGGTTAGAACTCAATTTGAGGGCGAATGTTAATGAATCAGTTGTTTGAGTGGCTAGCTATGGGAGGCTACTCCATTTATGTTTGGCCAGCTTATGGTCTTGTTTGTGTCGTATTAGTCATGAATATTTTGGGGATTAAGTGGCAAAAGACTCGCACCCGTCAAAAACTGCAAAGATGGTTTAAGAAATAATGTCTATGGTACCCGCTAGAAAGCGTAAAATGCTGATGTTGCTCTTTATTATGTCTATTTTAGCCATAGCTTCGGCATTAGTCTTATATGCTTTAAGACAGAATATCAGTTTATTTTATACTCCGACTCAAGCTGTCGAGGGACATGCCCCTCTCAACCACTCAATTCGCGTAGGAGGAATGGTTGAAAAAGGCAGTATTATTCGTTCTGAGAAGGGATTGGACGTGCAATTTAAAATAACCGATTTTGATAAGAGCATTACCGTGACTTATCACGGCATTCTTCCTGATTTATTTCGTGAAGGGCAGGGGGTGGTCGCTGAGGGCCTACTTACTGACAATCTTAATTTTCGTGCATTACAGGTATTAGCCAAACACGATGCTAACTACATGCCTCCGGAAGTGAAAGCTGCCTTGGCTAAAAAGGTGAAGTCATGATTGCTGAGATAGGGCTTTTTTCTTTAATACTGGCTTTAGTTGCTGCCATCATGTTAGCTATAGTCCCATTAATTGGATTACGAAAAAAGCGTGTAGAATGGATGGATGCAGCTAGAACTTATGTCAGTCTGCAGTTTTTCTTTGTTGCTTTAGCCTACCTTTGTTTAACCTTGTGCTTTTTAAAAGATGATTTTACTGTCATTTATGTGCTCTCTAATTCCAGTCTTTTATTACCCTGGTTTTATAAACTTTGTGCCGTCTGGGGAGGGCACGAAGGTTCCATGCTTTTGTGGGTAGCAATTCTTAGTGTTTGGATGATTTTGGTCGGTTATTTTAGTTCGAGTCTTGATAAAGCAATGCGTACACGTGTTTTAGTCGTACTTGGCTGGTTAAGCATAGGTTTTATATTATTTCTGTTAACGACCTCTAATCCTTTTTTACGCCAATTTCAGATTTTAGATAGCCAGGGACGTGATCTTAATCCTTTATTACAAGATCCTGGATTTTTATTTCATCCCCCTATGTTATATATGGGCTATGTTGGCTTTTCAGTTGCCTTTGCCTTTGCCATTGCTGCTTTATGGGCTGGTAAAGTTGAATCCAGTTGGTCTAAGTGGACTAGACCTTGGACTTTAGCCGCATGGTGCTGTTTAACTACAGGAATTACTCTTGGGAGTTGGTGGGCTTACAGAGAATTAGGCTGGGGAGGCTGGTGGTTTTGGGATCCCGTTGAAAATGCTTCATTTATGCCTTGGTTAGTAGGTACGGCATTACTTCATTCCTTAGCGGTAACAGAGCAACGTCGGCAGTTTAAAGCATGGACTATGCTGCTCGCTATTGCCGCTTTTTCGTTAAGTCTTATTGGGACTTTTTTAGTGCGTTCAGGTGTATTGACCTCGGTACATGCCTTCGCAGTGGATCCTCAGCGTGGGTTGTATATTTTAGGTTTTCTATTAGCTGTTATTGGCGGTTCTTTAGTTTTATTTCTGTTTAGAGCACAAACCTTGCAAGTAGACAATAATCCCAGCCCTTTTTCCCGCGAGAGTGCTTTATTATTAAATAATGTTTTTTTAGTCGTGATCATGCTGACGGTGTTAATGGGGACTGTATATCCTTTATTAGTTGACGGATTGGGTTTAGGAAAATTATCAGTAGGAGCACCTTATTTTAATGCGGTGTTTGTTCCTTTAATGATTCCTATGCTGCTTTTGATGGGGATAGGAGTTCATTTAAAATGGAATAAAGACAGTTTGTCTGCCGTATTTAAAAAACTCGGTAGTACTGCTGTATTAAGCCTTCTCCTACCAATTGCTCTGTTGATTAGTACGGCTAAAGAGTTTAATTATTCAGCCTTTATTGGCTTGATGCTTGCTACTTGGGTCATTTTAAGCACTTTTCAAGCCGCTTATAAGCGAATCAAAGACAGGGGGTTGGCTGATGTTGGACAAGCTTATTGGGGGATGGTTATAGCCCATTGCGGTGTTGCTGCATCAGTTATTGGTATTGCGGTATCTACAGCATATGGCGTACAAGATGATGTAAAATTGGCGCCTGGAAATAGCGTAGATTTGGCCGGATACAATATTGAGTTTATCAGCCAAGAGCCGTTAAATGGTCCAAATTATCAAGGAACTAGGACTCAATTCAAAGTACGCTATGGGGATAAAAGCAAGCTGATTTATCCTGAAAAAAGGCTCTACACTATTGGTCAAATGGCCATGACTGAATCAGCAATAGATGTTACCCCATTTCGCGATATTTATGTGGCCTTGGGAGAACCCCTAACTGATAGTTCATGGTCTGTCCGTCTTTATTATAAGCCCTTTGTGCGTTGGATTTGGGCTGGTGGTTTTCTCATTTTAGCCGGTGGCTTTTTTGCTTTAACTGACAGACGATATTATCAAAAAAGAAAAGTTGCTGTTACTTGTACTCAGGAGCTCAACGCATGAGAACAATTGGATGGAAGATAGTACCTGTAGTTCTTTTTTTACTTTTAAGTGTTTTTCTATGGCGAGGATTGTCTTTAGATCCTCATCGTTTGCCTTCAGTGCAATTAGGTAAAACTTTACCTGTTTTTACTTTACCGCAATTACAAGAACCTAATTCTACTTTTAGTTCTACCCAATTACGTAACCAAGTTGCATTACTTAATGTGTGGGCGAGTTGGTGTGCAGCTTGTGTCGACGAGCAGGTCTTTATGATGCAATTGGCACGTGAAGGGGTGCCTATTTATGGTTTAAATTATAAAGATAAACCTGAAGATGCCTTACGATGGTTGGTACAATGGGGTAATCCTTATAAACTGATTGTTCAAGATAGAGAAGGTAAAGCTGCTATCGACCTGGGTGTTTATGGAGCTCCAGAGACCTTTGTCATTGATAAGAAAGGTATTATACGCTACAGACACGTAGGCATTATGAATCAAGAGGCATGGTCTAAAGATATTTCGCCCTTGATAAAAAAGTTGGAGCAGGAGTCATGACAAAAGCTCACCTCCTCTTTTCGGGACTTATCATGAGCCTATTGATTTCTGTAACTCATGCAAACAGTATTTATCCCTTAGATACTGCCAAAAAAGAAGCGCAATTTAACCATCTTCTAAAGGACTTACGTTGTTTAGTCTGTCAAAATCAAGATTTGGCAGACTCTAATGCTGAATTGGCCAAGGATTTACGATTACAGGTCTATCAATTAGTTAGGGATGGGAAAACAGATACAGAAATTAGGGACTATCTTACCTCACGTTATGGAGATTTTATTCTCTTTAAACCCCCGGTAAAGGCTGTAACTCTATTACTTTGGTTTGGGCCTTTTTTATTTTTAATATTAGGCTGTATTATTTTTTGGCGAACTTGTTTTAAGCGAACGTCCTATGAATGAATGGTGGTTAGTTGGTGTATTGATTTTATTAGTGCTGGGAGCAAGTGTTTTAATTATTTATCCTTTACGCCTCAATTTTAAGCCAAGTATAGTATTAGTACCCTTTATTGGAATATTGGTATTTGCAGGATATTTTGTTTGGGGTAGTTTTCCTCAATGGCAGAATTACATTCAGCAAAAAAACTCTCAGGCTTTAGCACAAGAAATGCTTAAGTCTATAAAAAGTCCTGCGGAGTTAATTGATAAACTTAAAGCAAGGCTCAGTGATAGTCCTGAAAGTGCTAAGGGTTGGTATCTTTTAGGGCGACTGTATACCAGTCAAAACGATGAGCAGAATGCTGCCCAAGCCTTTGCCAAGGCTTATCATTTTGAACCTCAAGAAGAACAGTTTGCCGTTAATTATGCCCATAGTTTATGGCAGTTAAATCATCAGCAATTTAATCCAGAAATTATAGAAATTTTTAATACTCTATTAAAAAAGAATCCTAAGCAACCTGATGCTTTGGCTATGCTTGCTATGAATGCATTCATGAGCCATGCTTATGAGGATGCTATAGGGTATTGGCAACGACTATTACAATTGGCACCTGAACAATCAGAGGAGGCTTTAGCCATCCGTAAGGCTATTGCTAAAGCACAGGAGCAAATGGATCTAAGGAGAGAAAAAAATGACTGATAAAGTGTATGAACTGGTTGAGTTGGTAGGGACTTCTCAGGACAGTATCGAACAAGCTATTAGTAATGCAATTAACCAAGCGGCAAAATTACATGGTAAGTTGGATTGGTTTGAAGTGCTAGAAACAAGAGGTTTCATTGATGATAATAAAGTGAAATATTATCAAGTTCACCTGAAGATTGGTTATAGTAAATAATCTGTAAATGCAATGTCGGCAACAGATAGCCCAACTTTATAAGAACAAGAAAACATCTTGTGTCGGGCTATTTCTAGCCCAGAGCCGTCAAGTTAAGGGGTTTTTGCCTTAATGTTCAATAGAATTCCGTTCGGGCCTAGGAGGCGTTTACGCCGTCTCGAAGCCTCTTTTTTCCTTCGACTCCACCCTTGTATTTGCTTTTCGGCAGCAAGTCGTCCCTCTAAGTTATCAGTATGTCCAGTGTAATAACTTTTATCACCACATTAAAAAATATAACCCCAAAACATACTTTAACTCCATTAATTTGCTTTTGCGTGAATGCTTCGAGATCCTTTGATGGCTCTTGCTTTGCTCCTCTTCAACTGGAATGGTTGAGGAATGAATCCTAAACACACTTATTATAGAATTCTAACTAAAACTTAAGGCTAATTGGAAGACGCAGTGAACTCGCAAGTGATTGTGCCATAATCAGGAAATCTTGCGTTGCAAGCTTCTCAGGATGACAATCTATGTGGGCGTTGCTTTAAAATTACTTTTTAGAAACAAAAGGGTTTCCTTCTATATAAAAACGTAATAATTTATCAGCCCAATCTTTGGCATAGTGAACACCGATTCTTGGCCTTTCTACGATGGTAAAGGAGGGTTGATCTTTTATTTCTGCAATATAAAAGGTGTTGCTAATCAAATCATGGCTATTTAATCTTTTATCTATCCCCATGGCTTTGGATAATAAGCCTGGGCCTTGAGTTCGTCCATCAATGCCTGTTAAAGGCTCCAAAGCACGCAATAATACCGCCGAACCTATGCCTGCGGTTTCCGTCACCACATTGGTACAGTAATACATGCCATAAATGAGATAAACATAGGCAAATCCTGCAGGACCAAATATTACTTCAGTTCTTTTAGTTAATCCTTTTGATGAATGGGCAGCTAAATCATGCTCGCCAAGGTAGGCTTCTACTTCTACGATTTTTCCAATCCGCTCTTGTTCTCCATCATGATGTACTAAGTATTTTCCTAACAGTTCTTTCGCTACGATAATGGTATCTCGTTCATAGAATGATCTTGGTAATTGGTACATCATTAGCATTTACTCAACTTCACTAAATTCTGTTAATACCTTAAGGAAATGATGACCATAATGGGACAGTTTGTGCTGACCTACCCCTGATACTGTTAGCAGTTGTTCCATAGTTTGCGGTTTTCGCTGAGTCATTTCATGTAAGGTGGCATCACTAAAGATCATAAATGGCGGCTTATTTTCTTCATCTGCTAGCTGGCGTCTTAAACTACGTAGCATCTCAAATAAGGGACTATTACTGGAAGTAAACGTAGTTTTTTCTTTAGTTTTCTTTTTGGTTTTTACCAGATCGTTCCGCGGTAAGGTGAGGGAAATTTTTTCCTCGCCTTTTAACAATGGGATGGCCTTAGGATTTAATTTTAGCACATTGAAGTGGTTTATATCTTGTGCACAATAATCTTTGTGAATGAGTTGCCAGGCTAATTGCTTCCAATAATTAGCTGATTTATCCTTACCGATGCCAAAAGTACTTAACTGATCATGGCCGAATTGTTTTATTTTATCAGTTGAGGCTCCTCTAAGCACATCGATGGTGTGTGTTAATCCAAAGCTTTGTTTCAACCTGTAAATACAGGACAATAATTTTTGTGCTTCAATTGTTGCATCAGCTGTTTCAGGCGGATTGTCACAGACATCACAGTAGTTGCATTCAGTGTCACAAGGCTCATCAAAATAACGTAATAAGATTTGCCGACGGCAATGGGAGGCTTCGGCAAAGGCAAGCATATGGTTGAGCTTATTCGTTTCTACTCTTCTTTGTTCATCAAGAGGAGTATTAATTATCCAAGAGCGTAACCTGGCACTATCGGCTGCATCATAGAGCAAAAGTGTTCGCGCAGGTAACCCATCACGTCCAGCTCGTCCTGTTTCTTGGTAATAACCTTCAATGTTTTTAGGTAAATCATAATGGATAACGAAGCGTACATTAGGTTTATCTATGCCCATACCAAAGGCTACAGTAGCTACTACTATATCAATACGGTCATATCTAAATAAATTTTGTACCTCACGTCGCTCATTATGGCTAAGGCCGGCATGGTAAGCCCGCGCTTTAAACCCCAAGTCCTGTAATTTTTCTGCAAGACGTTCCACGCCATTACGGGTACCACAATAAATAATGCCTGATTGTTGTTGTACTTCAGATTCTAAAAAATGACTCAACTGTTTTACGGCATTAATCTTGGGAACCACTTTGTAATGGATATTGGGTCTGTTAAAAGAAGCAACATACTGTTGTGGTTGATAATTTAATTTCACCACTATGTCTTGGCGGGTTTGGTTATCTGCGGTCGCAGTTAAGGCAATAATTGGGATTGAGGGAAAACGATCTTTTAATAAACCCAACGAGGCATATTCAGGGCGAAAATCATGGCCCCATTGAGAAATACAATGAGCCTCATCAATAGCAAATAAAGCAATAGCGCATTCGTCTAATCGCTCTAAGAAAGAAGTACTGATAAGCCGTTCCGGGGCAATATAGAGCAAATCTAATTCATTATTATGCAATTGCGCTAATACTTTTCTGGCTTCATCACTACTTAGAGAAGAGTTATAATAAGCTGCGTTAATACCTTGTAATTTAAGAGCCGCTACTTGATCTTCCATTAATGCAATTAAAGGAGAAACAACAATACCCACTCCTGTCTTGACAATAGACGGTATTTGATAGCAAAGCGATTTGCCACCACCTGTAGGCATGAGCACAAGTACATCTTGTCCTGCGATGACCTGATTAATGATTTCTTCTTGGGGGGCTCTGAATGAATCAAAACCGAAATAGTTTTTCAACACTGTCAGTGCATTTTTATCTGTATCTATAGGTTGCGCTAAAATATCCATGTGATTATTCTTGTTCTTCTTTCGCCGGCGCTGAAAATCCGCAATAATATCATTCTTTGACTTAGTGTCATAAACAAACTTTCTAAGGATGGTTTATGGATTTTGAATTCACAGAAGAACATTTGGCATTTAGGGAGATGGCAGCTGAGTTTGCCAATAATAAATTAGCCCCTATGGCAGAGTATTGGGATGAGCATAGTCATTTTCCAGTGGATGTATTGCGCGAGGCGGCACAACTAGGTATGGCTGGGATGGTTGCTCGAGAGGATATTGGCGGAGCTCAATTAACACGCTTGGACGCCGCTCTTATATTTGAACAATTAGCCACGGGTTGTATTACCACAAGCGCTTATCTTTCTATCCATAACATGGTTGCTTCCTTAATTGATCGTTATGCAGGAAAAGAGTTACGTGCTTATTGGGGGCCTAAATTAACCTCAATGGAGGTTATTGCCAGTTATTGTCTTACCGAACCAAGCTCAGGTTCAGATGCTGCATCTTTGAAAACCAAAGCAGTGAAGCAAGGGGAACATTATATTCTCAATGGCACAAAAGCGTTTATATCTGGCGCTAGTGTCAGTGATGTTTATTTGTGTATGGTACGCACGGGCGATGAATCTCATCATGGAATTAGTTGTTTATTAATTGAAAAAGACACTCCCGGACTAAGCTTTGGAAAGTTGGAAAAAAAATTAGGCTGGCGTAATCAGCCCACCTGTATGCTTTATTTTGAAGATTGCAAAATTCCTGCTGCAAATCTCGTTGGTGATGAGGGGATGGGCTTTAAGATAGCTTTAAATGCGCTGAATGGAGGGCGCATCAACATCGCTTCTTGCTCTTTGGGCGGGGCGCTTTCTTGTTTGCGATTAACACAAAATTACATGGAGGAGCGCAAACAATTTGGTAAACCTTTGACACAAATGCAAGGTTTGCGTTTTTATTTTGCCGATATGTTAACTGATTATGAAGCAGCACGATTAATGGTCTACAGAGCAGCGAGTACTATGGATAAAGACCATCCTAATGCTCCTATGTATTGTGCTATGGCCAAACGCTTGGCTACCGATGTGGCATTTCGTATTAGTGATAAAGCCATGCAAATACACGGTGGTTATGGTTACTTACGCGATTATCATATAGAAAGAATATTTAGGGATTTAAGGGTACATCAAATCCTTGAAGGAACTAATGAGATAATGCGTGAAATTATCGCTAAAGCGAGTTTGGATGAAGAATTCTCTATTGAATAAAAGGAGTTAATTGATGAACCTAATAGAACAAAATTTAGATAATGATGGCATTTTAACAATCACTTTAAATAGACCTGAAAAGCTGAATGCCTTAAGTACTGATCTTTTAAATGCTTTGGCGGAAGTATTTAACTCAGCAAAATCAAATTCTAAAGTAAAAGCTTTAATTCTTACTGGAAATGGCAAAGCATTTTGTGCTGGTGCAGATATTAATCGGTTAGCAGAATGCACTGCTCAAACAGGTTATGAGTTCGCTTGTCACGGCCAAAATACGTTCCGACTTTTGGAAACTATGGGGAAGCCTTCTCTTGCAGCTGTTAACGGGTTTGCTTTTGGCGGTGGTTGTGAGCTAGCTATTTCTGCGACTATGAGAATTGCTTCGACTAAGGCAATGTTTGGTCAACCTGAAGTTAAATTAGGAGTTATTCCCGGATATGGCGGCACTCAGCGATTAGGGCGCCTCATTGGCAAAGGTCGAGCCTTAGAACTGTGCTTAACCGGCCGATTTATTAATGCAGAACTTGCGCTAAATTGGGGACTCGTCAGTGAGGTAGTTGAACCAGAACAGTTAATAGAACACGGCAAAAATATGTTAAAAGGTATTTTAAGCATGGGGCCTTTAGCCATAGCGGGTGTTATGGAAGTAATCGATTATGGTTATGATCTATCATTGACCGATGCATTGCATATGGAGGCAATACATTTTGCTAAAGTATGTGCTACAGAAGATAAGAAAGAAGGTGTAACCGCTTTTCTTGAAAAACGTTCCGCGGAATTTAAAGGAAAATAACCATGACTGATGAAGTGCTTTTTACCCGAGAGGGTCAATTAGGGGTTATTACTTTAAATAGACCTACAGCATTAAATGCGTTGACTTTATCTATGATTATGGAACTGCAAAAGCAGTTAGTGTTATGGAAAGAGGATGATAGCCTTTGCGCTGTTGTTGTGCGCGCTACCTCCGGCAACGCTTTTTGTGCTGGAGGAGATGTCCGCTGGCTTTATAATACAGGGCGCAACAATCAAGCAGAGCAAATGCAGTTTTTTTGGCATGAATATAGACTAAATCATTTTATTCACCAATTTGGTAAGCCTTATATTTCTTTAATGGATGGGATTACCATGGGAGGAGGAGTAGGTATCTCCCTGCACGGTAGTCATCCTGTGGCCAGTGAGCGTTTTGTATTTGCTATGCCGGAGACTAGTATCGGCTTTTTTCCTGATATTGGAGCCAGTCATTTATTAGCTCGTTGTCCAGGCTCTTTGGGTATGTATCTTGGATTAACCGGTAATAGATTAGGTTCTCAAGATGCCTTGCAAGCCGGTTTAGTAAAATACACGATTGCATCGGAGCAAATGCAATCGGTGATTAATGATCTTCTCAGCATTGATTTATCAAAAGAGGTCCATACTCGCGTGACTCAATGTCTCAATAAATACAATAAAGTACTTGGTGAAGAAGAATTAACCTCAATTAATCCTTTAATTAATAGTTGTTTTTCACAATCCACTGTAGAGTCAATTAGAAAATCATTAAGCAGTTGTAAGGATGCTTGGGCTGAGAAAATTGATAATACTTTAAATCAAAAGTGTCCTTTAAGTCTTAAAATAACGCTGCATCAACTGCAAAAAGCTAAAGGATTATCCTTAGCTGAATGTCTGAAAATGGATTTTGACTTGGTTGGTCATTTTATGAAAGATAATGATTTTTATGAAGGAGTGAGGGCATTATTAATTGATAAGGACAAAAATCCACAATGGAATCCGGCTCGTTTAGACTTGGTATCTGAAGATAGGGTGGTTAACTATTTTGAGCGTTCAACAGAATTAGAGCTTATAGAATAATTGTAACTCGGATGAGAGGAGATCGTAATACGGATTGAAGGATCATTCCCGTATTACGCTGCGCTAATATGGGCTATACGTTATGACGCCATTATGTGAACGGTTGCTTTTCAAAGAACATTAAATTTTCCAGGATGTTCTTAAATGTTAGTCAAAGTGATGTTTCTTCTGTCAATGACCCTTGTTCCAAGCATCGTTTATTTTCGTACTTATTGCAGTTATGGATAAAATAATATTTTAAATCGGATACAAAAATTTCATTTCCACTCTCCATAAGAAAGATTCTTTCCGGTTGCAATTCAACATAATTTGCATCTCTAAGCACCGCTTTATAAATAGTGTCGGCATAAGTATAAAACCATTTATTAATGAAAGGGAGGATTACGTCAGGATCATTGCTAAAGAAATTCTGATAGATATCCGCAATTAATTTATTTTTCATTTCATAATTACTTTTAAAATAAAAATTATTTCTATCTTTTCTGTATTCTAAAAAAGGTGGGGTATTAGGGTTTTTTTTGAACCCAGCAATAATATTTAAGGAAATAACTAAGCCTTTCGCTGACTCAATGTTTAATTTTGTTCCTAAGAAATCAGCACCATTATATTCACTGAGATAAGATTTCAAGTATTCAACCGCTTTATCATTTATAGGGTCAAAATAACTATGAAGCTTAAAATCAATGGCAAAATTTGTCTCTGGGTCATACTCACAAACAATGTAAATGTTATAAGTAAATTTATCTGGAGTGATATTTTGTATTAGTATTTTATCTATTATCAGATTCACTTGATCACAATCCACTTGTTGGTCTTTCAAGCTACTGGATATACGGATTATTTGCGTTGGGAAGTCGATACTGCGCTCCACTGTACTTTCTTGATTAGGTAGTACAGATTCATTAGAGTAGGAGTGGACCACAGAATGTTTACCTGCTGGTTGTTCTGAAAAAATCATAGTATCAGTGGAAAGATTAGATTGGCTAAAAGCACATAGTGGCAAGAGTGCAGAAAGAAGTAAGTACTTATGTCTCATGGCAAACTCCTTTTTATTTTTTTAATTAAATCCATTAGTTTATGTGTACTTATATCCGCTCTTTTCTCTATCATTCGGTTCTTATATCCGACTCTCCTTGCCTGTCATCCTGAGCATGGCGAAGGATTACCGAATAAAATTTTACGTCATCATCGAGATGACGGAGCAAGTAGTTATGCGAGGTTTTCATAAAGACACATAAGAAAATTATAGTTCAATTAAGCGAGGAAAAAATTGTGACTTTTCATATTTTCACTTAAAATCCATCTCATCATACAAATCCTATTTATAATTAGAGAACACTATGTCTGATTTTTATCAAGACTTTAATAAACGACGTACCTTCGCCATTATTTCGCACCCTGATGCAGGGAAAACAACCGTTACTGAAAAGCTGCTTCTATTTGGGGGTGCTATTCAATTAGCAGGAACAGTTAAAGGTCGTAAAGCAGATCGGCATGCGACATCCGATTGGATGGAAATGGAAAAAGAAAGGGGTATTTCCATTACGACCTCAGTGATGCAGTTTGTTCATAATCAGCATGTGATGAATTTGCTGGATACCCCTGGGCATGAAGACTTCTCTGAAGATACTTATCGTACGTTAACTGCTGTAGATTCTGCATTGATGGTTATAGACGTTGCTAAAGGTGTTGAGGACAGAACAGTGAAATTAATGGAGGTTTGTCGTTTACGCGATACTCCTATAATGACCTTTATTAATAAATTAGATAGGGAAGGAAGAGACCCCATTGATTTATTAGACGAAGTAGAATCTGTATTGGGCATACAATGTGCTCCTATTACCTGGCCAGTGGGAATGGGTAAACGTTTTAAAGGAATTTATCATCGCTATCAGGACATTGTTTATCTATATCAACCAGGAAAAAATGCTCAAAAACAAGAAGCGTTACAAATTAAAGGATTAAATAATCCACAATTAGATGAATTATTAGGGGATAGTGCTCAAGAGCTCCGTGATGAAATTGAGTTAGTGAAAGGCGCGTCTCATGAGTTTAATTTGGAAGCTTATTTAGCAGGAAAAATGACCCCTGTTTATTTTGGTTCTGCTATCAATAATTTTGGTATTAAGGAGTTATTAGACGATTTTGCCCAATATGCGCCAGGCCCGCAGTCTCGAGCTACTCATGAGCGAATGGTTTCCCCTCAAGAAGAAGCATTTACTGGGTTTGTATTTAAGATACAGGCAAATATGGATCCTAAGCATAGAGACCGAATCGCTTTTGTCCGTATTTGTTCTGGAACCTATAAAAAAGGGATGAAATTAAGTCATTTGCGTATTGGCAAAGAGGTGCAAGTTTCTAATGCATTAACCTTTATGGCTGGAGATAGATCGCATACTGAAATGGCTTTAGCAGGGGATATTATTGGTTTACATAACCATGGCACGATTCGGATAGGTGATACCTTTACTCAGGGTGAACAATTAAAATTTACAGGTATTCCCAACTTTGCTCCAGAATTATTTCGTTTAGTACGCTTAAAAGATCCATTAAAAAGTAAAGCCTTACTCAAGGGATTAATTGAACTTTCTGAAGAGGGTGCAACCCAGGTATTTAGACCATTAAATAGCAACCAATTAATTTTGGGAGCGGTAGGTGTACTGCAATTTGATGTGGTCGCTCATCGATTGAAACATGAGTATAAAGTGGATTGTATTTATGAAACGGTAAACGTTTCATGTGCTCGTTGGGTTTATTCTGATGATGAAAAAGCGATGACAGAACTTCGCACTAAGGCTTATGATTATCTGGCTTTAGATGGTAGTGACACCTTAACTTACCTTGCTCCTACACGGGTGAATTTAGCAATGGCAGAAGAACGTTATCCAAAAATTGATTTCCATGCGACCAGAGAGCATTAAAGCTTTGGCGAGTAATGTTTTAATAATGACAACTTAACAAGCGGTGTGGGTGGCGCATCTTTTTTGCGTTATCCATGGCTTATCCACACGTCCTGAAGAGCATTAAGTACCAAACTTATAGTGTATTTAACACACTAGGCTAAATTGTAGAAAAGCCCTTTGATCGCAACCAATTACTCTATTTTTTTTAAAAATCGGTTGCTTATAAACATTCCCTTGTGTTATTGCATTTCCAATGCGGACTGATTGCGAGCACATCGTTATTTTATTGGTCATTAGCAAAACGATATTAGCAATCAAATCGAAAAAATAGGCAATAAAAAATTTTTAAATAAACTAAAAAAGGAAAACACATGTTATCAAAGAATAGTCTTCTTAAAAAAAAGAGAATCCGCTTAGAGCAAAATTTTGTATCACAATGAGGGGATTCTCTCGGCTATTGAGGTAACAGATATTATCTCGTTTCACTGATTTTTGAGGAGGGTGGATTTAATTAACCCATAATTAGAAATTAAGAAGTACAAGTTGCGTGTACCATGCGATCGCTCTGATTGGTTATTTGAACTTTCGCTCCAGAATCGGCGGCTAATTTTAATGTATCGCCTGCAAGAACATGAAGTAATCTTGTGTCTCCTGCCAATATAGGAATGTCATTTATTTTTCCTTTTTTTGCTAACGCTTCAGCAAATAAGTCAACCGCCTCATCTTCCATAGCAATTTTACAATTTGCCTCAACAGACCAAAACATATAATTTACAAATAGCTGAGGTTGGTGAGGAGGTAAGTCGTATTCCAAAGTGACTCCTGGTCTCAGCGCATGAGTTGCCATTGAATAGCAGGGAGCGCTTATAGAAGCTGCTGCGCAAAGAAGGGTAAAACCTATTTTTCGTAACATAAAGTTCTCCGTAGTGAAAAATTAACAATCCAAGATACATTTATTTTGTTTGTTTGGCAAATTTACAGGCAATAACAGCTTGATTAAACTACGAGGGTATTAGCACATTATCCACGATATTGTAGTTCCTCATTTGAAATAACTGGGTACAAAGGTAGCCTTGATTATGCTGCGCTGTATCCAAGGCTACTCGACTATTTGCTTCCGACAGCTAAAGCGTTTCTAATGCCTTAGCAATTGATTCCGTCATTACTTTGGCATCTCCAAAAAGCATGTAGGTATTGTCATGATAAAACAGAGCATTTTCAACTCCAGCATAGCCAGGTGACATACCTCGTTTAACAAATAAAACAGTTTTAGCTTTTTCAACCTCTAACACTGGCATACCATAAATAGGTGATCCTGGATCGGTTTTGGCTGCTGGATTAGTAATATCGTTGGCTCCAATAACAAAAGCCACATCACAGGTTGCAAAATCTCTATTAATTTCACTTTGCTCAAAAACTCTATCATAAGGAATATTTGCTTCAGCAAGTAATACGTTCATATGCCCAGGCATTCTTCCTGCAACGGGATGGATGGCAAATCGAACTTTTATAGAGCGTGCTTCTAAAGCATCAACTAATTCTTTGACCGCGTGTTGTGCATGAGCTACTGCCATACCATAACCAGGAACTATGATCACATCTTTAGCATTACTGAGAAGGAAGGCTGCATCCTCGCCATTTCCTTGCCTAACGTTTCGTGATTCATTGCCCGAACTAGCATGGGTGCTACTTGCAGATGAACTGATCCCGCCGAAGATAACATTGAAAATAGATCGGTTCATACCTACGCACATAATATAGCTTAAGATAGCCCCGCTAGATCCCACCAAGGCACCAGTGATAACTAATAGATGATTGCTGAGAGTAAATCCTATACCTGCTGCTGCCCATCCAGAATATGAGTTAAGCATGGATATGACTACGGGCATATCGGCACCGCCAATAGGGATAATCAGTAAAACGCCAATTAAGAAAGATAATCCAGCCAAACCTAAAATGATGGTTAATGTTTGGTACGTCAAAAACAAGCAAAATAAAGCCAATATAGCCAAGCCTATTACAATATTAACTAGTCCTTGACCTGGAAATTTTACAGGTATTCCTGACATGATGCCTTGTAATTTCAAAAAGGCGATTACAGAGCCTGAAAATGTGATAGCACCAATAATTAACCCTAGGCTCATTTCAACCAGGCTTGCTTTTTCTATGTTGCCAGGAGAGCCAATATGAAAGGAATCTGGAGATAGAAAAGCACAAAATGCGACCAGGACCGCTGCCATACCTACGAGAGAATGGAAGGCCGCTACCAGTTGCGGAATAGCTGTCATATTAATCTTTAGGGCGATAAATGTTCCAACAATGCCCCCAGCAATTATTAGCCCGATGAGAAGGACGTGGTGGTGTGTAGTAGGCATCATTAAGGTAGAGCCAACGGCAAGAATCATACCGAGGATACCCAGCATATTACCTCTTCTTGAGGTTGCTGGGCTGGCTAAACCTTTTAAAGCTAAGATAAAACAGATAGCTGCAAGCAAATAAAATAGTGGAACAATTGAATTCATGGAAGGCTCCATCCTTTAACCTAAATTATTATTTTTTATACATACGAAGCATGCGTTGAGTGACAACAAATCCACCAAAAATGTTAATAGATGTAAGAAATATTGCTATTCCTCCCAACCAGGTAATAGTACCTAATAATTGATGGCCTGCGGCAATTAATGCACCTAAGATAATGATACTAGATATGGCATTAGTCACAGACATTAAAGGAGTATGCAAAGCAGGTGTTACTTTCCACACCACGTAATATCCTACAAAGCAAGCCAAAACAAAAATAGTTAATATGGCAATATAAGGATTACCTAATGTATTCATTTCATGCATTTTTTAACTCCTTTGCTGGTTGAAATGGCAAATAATGTCCTTCATGGCACAGAAGGGCCTGTTGAATAACTTCATCTTCAGGATTAAACGTTATTTCAGGAGCTTTACCTGCTAATAAATTAATTAAATGCACTAGATTATTAGCATAAAGATCGCTAGCTGTTGCTGGAACTAAGCCAGCTAAATTACTTAATCCTATTATAGTGATATCGTCATGTTTAATGATTTCATCGCGCACGCTTACTTCACAATTTCCTCCACGTGACGTTGCTAAATCGACTATTATTGAACCTGGTTTCATTTGTTCTACTGTTTTTTTATAGAGCAATATAGGGGCTTGACGACCAGGTATGAGCGCGGTGGAGATGACTATGTCAGACATTTTTGCGTATTTATCTATTAATTCTGCCTGTAATTTTTTATATTCGTCGCTAGTTTCTGAGGCATAACCTCCTTTGGTTTCGCTGTCTTGACCTTCATCAACTTCGACGAACTCAGCTCCTAAGCTTTCTATTTGTTCTTTAGCTGCTCTTCGCACATCAAAGGCATAGACTACAGCCCCTAAACGCTTAGCGGTTGCAATCGCTTGAAGACCGGCTACACCTGCACCGAGAATCAATACTTTGGCCGGCTGAATCATTCCTGCCGCAGTCATCATCATGGGAACTGCTCTATGAAATTTATTGACTGCTTCCAGTACCGCTCTATAACCAGCTAGGTTAGCCTGAGAAGATAAGCTATCCATACTTTGTGCACGGCTGATACGCGGAATAAGAGTCATTGAAAACAAATTAATCTGCTGTTCTTTACACCACTCAATGAGAGGGCTTTTAGGATCATTATCTATATGACCTATAATTAATGAATTTTTGGGCAAACCGCCTAGGTCTTGTGGATTTGGTTCGTTGATGCAAAGAAGAACATTGGTTTGCTTCAGTAAGGTTTTTTTACCACCTATAATCTGAACGCCTACTTGTTCATATTCTTTATCAGAAAAACCTGAAGCCACGCCGGCATTTTTTTCTATAGCAACTTCAAATCCTAATTTAATATAATGCTTGGCTGAATTAGGAGTAATTGCCACGCGTGTTTCATGACCCGTTTCTAGTAGAGTTGCAATTAGCATGAGAAAGTCCTTTTTACTTACTTTATATCAGTTATCCTATTGTAATTTAGGATAATTTGCCAGGACTTACGCAAAACGCATTATGTTTTGTTAAAAACTCGCACAAAATATTCATATTACTTCAATAGACTTCGTTCCAAACTCTACTGCTGCGGGAAATTGTTTCGTCGATACGGTGCTCTTGCGTGTACACCACGGTTCTGCGCTTCGCTCCTGGAAACACTGACGTCTGGTACTAGAACAAAAGATGCCGGTTTTGCAAGAGATCTATTGCTAAAATGAGCATAAAATGGGCGTATAAAATACGCCCATATGTTAACTTTCTTTAGACAGCAAGATTGAGTACAGTCCTAATGTTCAAGGGGATTCCTCTGGAGCGCTTTAGGCTTCTTAGCTCAACTAAGCTTGCACACCACACTCTCAATCTGGCTTCCAAAAGCTGAATGTTGGCTGAACAATGTATACTGTCTATGAATGAATATTAGGTTACTTAGTCTATTAATTCCACTTTTTGTACAATAAATTTTGCAAAAATATCGTTAATTTATATGCGAGCGCTTTAAATACTTATGATTGTTATAGGTTTTTCAAGTAGTTTAAAAATGATTGTTCTTTGCTTAGACCTCTTTCCTTACTCTACTATGGTGCAGGAAGTGCGAGGAGACACAGAGAGCAGAATTGCTCGAGTATTCATAGCGACATTTACCTGAGTAAAATATTGAGTGATTAGGCATCTTCCGGTGATTTTTCAGATGGGAGTTTTGTTTTGTCGGGCAATTGGTTGCCCGACCATGACTGTTACACGCTTCTTCTAAAAATTGACTTATTAAATAGATTGAATGCTGGTCTGCGAGCCGTGTATCCACTATTACCTGTTTTTAAAAAGATTTGCGTAAAATAAATTTTACCTTTGCTGTCACGTGCAATTCCAATACCTGTCAGGTTATAATTTCCTTCAATATTTCTTCTATGGCCTGGACTACGTACCCAATTCTTTACTACGTCTTGTGCATCTTTATAGTTATAGGCAACATTTTCGGCAGCAGCACCAGAGTTTTTGATTTGATCATGTAGTCTATCAATTCGTCTTTTGAAGTATTTATGTCCAAATGACATAGTATGATTGGCCATATCTATCGAGTGATTTTTGGCCTCTTTTATTATTCGATTGTCCATGGCCAGTGGGGGTAAACCATGTTGTTTTCTGTATTCATTGATGTGAACTAAAATAGCGTTTTGGATGGCTGTGTCACTGATTGTTTTTCTAGGGGAGGTTTCAGCATAAGATGATTGAAATAGACTTAGCATAAGAGCAACTACAGTAATTACTGCTTTAATTTTTTTTAGTTCCATTATTAGCCTCTTTAATTATGAGAAAAAAATTGAACTGAATGGTTACTAAAAAACAGTCATTTGTCTAGATCATGGCAGAATTAATAATTTTCAAACAGAGTAATATGGTGTCTTTTGGGTAAAAAATAGGTCTGTTTGTTTTTTTAATTGGATCCCAGTGTGGGGATGGTAATAGATCAAGATTCCCATGCTAATATTTACTCCACATGTCTTATTTGGGTTTATATGATGAGAAAATTTTCCTAAGTTAATTTTGACTGTTTTCAGAAAGTATTGTTATAAACAATAAGTTAAAGTGAATTTTTGATACGATCGCGAACAATCTCGCTTGGGGGCAGCGCTAGCGTAAGCCAGAAAAGGTGAGGTAGCAAAAAGTCAGGATAAAAACAGCATTAGAAATTCTTTGTAAACCCATTATTAATCAGTTTTCGGTTTTTATACATAAACTTCCACAATTGCTCAATTAAGTTCAAATTCGGTGAATAGATAGGAAGAAATAGCAGTTCAATTTTAGATGTTTCTAAATAGGCTGTAATCAGACTATTTTTGTAGTATTTCACATTATCTAATCTCAAAAAATCGTATCAGCCTGCAGATATTTCTGTGTTCTAATGTTTCAAATCCATATGTTATTCATCAGAGAGTACTGCGGCCCACTGTTTACGAGGGTTTGATCTTAACGTGGAAAGATAAGCTTCAATTTGAACCGGAACACCTTCAGAATTTACAGACTTATTGAAAAAAGAACGTGCGATAGACTCATCATTACTATCTAAAGCTATAAAATCAATAATTTTATTATCCCGATCGACCAATGTGTATAAATAAACACGTTGACCACAAGATTTTACTGGATATTGTTTCACTACCCAATTTCCTGAGGTTGGAGGTGCAAGCCATTTATTATAATTTCTAACTAAAAAAGGCGTATGCCACTGGTTAAGATAGTTAATCAATACATTAGAAAATGTTATATATACTCTCCTTTCAGCAGCTAATTCTTCAAGATTATTTACAGTTAGAGGATAAGTATTGTGCCATCGTATTAAGGGGACTAACACTGTTCTAATGTAGGTGTGATTTCTCACAAAAAATACAGGAAAACAGAGTTTGAACATTATTGCGCTAGGCCAAGTATATAGTTTTATAAGTGGTGTCAATTTTTTTGATTCCATTAAAATATACTCTATTACCCATCAGTTTTCGGTTTACACAGAATCACTAAGCTGAAAGTTGCGTGTTAATAATATGACAAATTTATCATCATATTGGTTGATGTTTTCAAAAAGCATCATTACTTTTTGTATAAAATCTGCAAATTTGTCGTAGTACTGATTGTACAAAATTGTTTTACTCATAGGTTTCTACGTTTAATGCGCCATTTGCTTTTCCAGGAACTGTCTTCGCTTTGTTAGGATGTACCGAAAATTCATTGGCGAGACATATATACCTAATAAGGTGCAATAAAGTTAATCCTGCTCCTGGGGTACACTGGTGCTACGCCCAGGCTACAAACTCTGACTGACTTAATGAGTCAATTTATTAATAGTATCTTTAAGATCTTCAACATCACCTGAATAGTGATAGTAAATCCTTTTTGTAGTGCAATCTATAATGCATAGTGGTTCTTTAGGCTGAACATCAAATTGTTTAAAAATCCAAAATATTCCTTCAGAATAATTGTTTTGGATTTCCTTTAGTAAATCCAGCATCTTGTCTTCTTCTATTTCAGAATAAGTACAAACTAGTCCTGAAGAATCGTGGGTTATTTTATAAGCAAAATGTTTTTCTTTCATAAAAATACTCCCTTGAATGCATTCTTTTTAAGTTGATCCCTGTTAAATAGTAATTAAATTGATGGATGTTCTATAAATTATAGACTTATATGGAAGGTAGAACAGAATTATATAAAAATAACTAGGC
This sequence comes from Legionella fallonii LLAP-10, assembly GCF_000953135.1. Lineage (NCBI taxonomy): Bacteria > Pseudomonadati > Pseudomonadota > Gammaproteobacteria > Legionellales > Legionellaceae > Legionella > Legionella fallonii. The sequence continues at coordinate 1,050,347 of NZ_LN614827.1, forward strand.
GTTATATAGCGTTTGATCGGGGATGAGTAATTAAATCCCATAAGTACTCTCTGTTTCTCTTAAAGTTTTCTCAAATTATCAATTATGGCGATCTTGAAAAAATATTAATTATTTTAATGGATTATGATTTATTGGATGTTACAGAAAAAGAATCTTTTTTACATGCATTTTGCAAGAGGTACAAACACAGTAGGAAGGAATTAAATAAATGTTTGACCCAGGAGGAAACTACTACAGCAGAGGAAATTATTCAATTTATTGCTCAATGTAATGATATTGATATTTTAATTGATTTATATCGTTACTTGTTATCTGACAAATTCAATTATCTTAGAATAAACAATCAAACTTCTCGATGGCAAGGAAGTAATGAGGACGGTAAAATTGTTAAAACAAGTAAAGAATGGGCTATGATTGAAAAGTCATTAATGTTGCAAATAGCAAATACTTTACTATTAAACAGTAAATTTTCTCATACCCTAGCGGCTGAACGTGCGGATCAATTGGCTAAGTCATTGCCATTTTTTGCTACTAAACGAAAAGAAACTGATTTTCAGAGGTCTAGTAAAGCTTATAGAGCTTTTAGTGAAGGAGATGAAAAGCTTTTCGAAAACTGTTATTATAAACATTTTAACGCACGGCATTGTTAGTAATGTGGAAAGAAATCTGAAGCACATTGAATGAAAAGCAAATGTTGTCTTGATGCAGCACAGTATAATCAACGTTTAATTTAGGTGAATAATGCGAACCTTGACTACGTCAAGGCTACAGAAAATGGAGATCAATCTAAAGATTAACGGAAAAGCCTAGTAATATGCCATGCAAAGAAGGAATATTGGAAATATGTGCAGTTTTATTAGAAGTATTCACTCGTAAATTAGGTTCGTTACCAAACACTCCTTGATATAACAAATTTAAGCTTGCGAGTGCGGTTATAGGGTAACCAAAGCCAGCTTGGATTTCCCCTGAAAATAGTGTTAAATCATTTATTGCAGCTTGTTGAATTCGCCATTTTCTATAAATTACACCACCTTTTAACTGGGCAAAAAAAGCACTTCCCCATAAAGGATCACTTTTTGCTGTAATTAATAAATCAAGCATAGGGTTCAATGTAGTTTGAACGGGAAGCCATTCTAAAACTTTCAACGTTTCAAAAGGAATTTGCATATGGAAATGACTACCACTTTGCAATCCAAGTTCTAAACCTAAAGCGATATCACCTGTAAGCAATAGTTCATTTTCTAGAGCCAGACGGCCGGTAGTGGGGCTATTTTCTCTATAATAAGAGGGATTCTGTTGGTATTTGCCTCTTCCAACACTAGCTGTTACAGACCAGGGTTGATCCAGAGAAGTGGGTTCGGGATAATAACCATCAGCAAATACATTAATTGATAATAAAATTCCTATTATACCTAATTGTAATTTCATTCTCATTGTTCATCCCTATTTCTATTGGTTTATTCTTCGTATTTTAGCAGGGACTTTCTTTTTGGCGGAGAGAGAGGGATTCGAACCCTCGATACGTTGCCGTATACACACTTTCCAGGCGTGCGCCTTCGACCGCTCGGCCATCTCTCCTTGAGGCAAAGCTTATACTTCTATGCAAATAAAAGCAAGATAATTACAAGAATTCCTTCTGAGCAAATTCAATGCCAGTAAGGAGAATAGAACTTAGATATGTTGAATTTAATGAAAATTAAAAAGGTAACATTCATTAGAGTGATTACATAGGGTCAAAAAGTACTTGTTTTTTGCATAATTTGTACAGAAAATGAGTTAAAAATATTGATTTAGTACTTTTATTGGTGTATTTTAGCACTTTTTAGCACTTTATTGGGAAGATATTATGTCAGTACAGCATGCAATTCAAAAAGGAATATCTGATTTTAGTTTTATCATTGGTACTGGTTTAAAATATGGTGGTGGTTTTGGACTCCTAGTTATGGCAGCTGTGGGTACTGTAGCTATTGATATAGTTCTCCTTGCTGCCGCTGAAAAGCATCACAATCATTTTTTAACAGGGTTTGTGTTGGGCTCTATGTTTTCTCGAGGTCATATCGATCCCGTACCATTACTTATCGCTTCACCAATTACTTCAGCCGTTGCTGTTGTTTTATCTTTTGCCCTTGGGGTTCCTGGTGTAGGGCTTGGTATATTGATAGGTTGGGGGGTTGCAGCAGGAGTATTGGCTCTTGGTTTTGGCCTTACCGCATTAGCTAAGGCGATTGATCCTGATCCTGAGCTGGAGGATGGTTATCCTTCTTTAACTTTTGGTTGCTGTTAATTCCTTCAATAATCAAGCGTTGAAAGGGATGTTGACGTTTGATGTCATTAAGTACTACCGCTTTAATATACTTTATTTTGAGATTGTATATACTTATCAGTAAGCCAATTTATTTTAAATGCGGTATGATTATGCTGATAAGGACGTTAATTTTATCCCTTAGTTTAATTTGTTCTGGCCCTACATGGTCTTTTACCTGCTATTATACATTAGCTAAGGATAGCTGTTGGACTCAATATAATGTGTCCGTTGATGTAATTGATCCTGCCACGACAAAAAAAATATTAACAGTCACCGTTCCAGCTGGAACCCCGTGGGTTAGGAAATCTTTTGATTGTACTCCTGCAGAAAGCTTAATTTATATTGCGCAATTTAGTCCAGTGTTTTGGAAAAATGATGAGGGTAAACGTTATCGCGCTCTTAGAGATTGGTCACTTCCCGGAGCAATCAATCCTGGTGATAGTGCATGGAATATTCCCGTTTGTTTCCCTGCTGACTTTGCAGAAGTGCCACTTCCTCCTAAAGCGGATGGCAATTGTCATTGTGATTTTTCTGTTATTCCAGAAATTAAACCAGCCGTAATAAAATCGCAATAACAAATGGCGTTACTTTTTTTCTTTGTGTATGATGCCTAGCATGATCTATGGTGGAGCAATCAAGTTGATAACCTTAAGAAATAAAATTGGACAAATGTTAATTATGGGTTTTCATGGCTGTGAGATTAACGAGCATAGTCCTATTGCTCAATGGTTGTCCAATGATGGATTAGGTGGTGTCTTATTATTTGATAAAGACGTTTCTACTGGTTTGTATGGTAAAAATTTAAAGAATCAATCACAAATTAAGCAATTGATAAGACAGCTTAATCACTATTCTGCAACAAACTCTTCAAATAGCAATGGATTACCTTTATTTGTTGCTATTGATTATGAAGGGGGAGCTGTTGATAGATTAGCTAAAATTGAAGAATGCATGTCCACGTTGACTGCGGTGGAGTTAGCTCATTTATCTAGTACGGCCTTAGAGGAAGAGCTTGGTCAAATGGCTATTACCTTGCAAGAGTTAGGTTTTAATTTGAATTTTGCTCCCGTAGTCGATTTAGATTTGAATAATGAGCAAGGCATTATTGGTAAATTAAAACGTAGCTTTTCAAATGATCCGGAAGTGGTTGCGCGTGTTGCAGCTCAGTTTGTCGATGTTTTTAGTCGTTATGGGATAGCGTGTTCTTATAAGCATTTTCCAGGCCACGGCAGTGCAGTAGGGGATACTCATGAGGGTTTTGTTGATGTCACTGATACTTTTAATGCCAATGAGTTAGTCCCTTATCGCCGTTTACTTAATGATGCTACCAAACCGGTTATGGTGATGACAGCTCATGTTATTAATAGACATTTAGATAGTAAAGGAGTACCCGCTACTTTGTCTCACGAAATATTAACGGGATTGTTGCGCGAAAATATAGGTTATGGTGGTGTGATCATTAGCGATGATTTGCAAATGCAGGCTATTTCAAGTCATTATTCTTTAGAAGAATCTCTTTGCTTAACGATTAATGCTGGGGCTGATATGGTAATATTCGCTAACCAGTTAGGTTCTATTACGGCACCAGAGGTAGTTGATTGTATTGAACAATTAGTATTACATAAACACATTGATCAACAACGAATAGATGATGCCTATAGAAGAATAGTGCGTTTAAAACAACAAATTAATTGTACTGCTTTAGCATAACATTATTACTAACCTTTGATTCTATTATCAGACTGAAGTATAGATCCTGTCGCTCGGAGCTATGTCCTGTCATCCTGAGCGCAGCGAATGATCTCTAACGAAGCGCATGTTCCTCATTTTGGAGATCCTCTGCTGCACTCACGATTACAAGGTAATCATCCGCTGGATGACTTGCCCTATGCAACAGTGTATTTTTATGTATTAAGGACTTGACGCGTTTCTTTGGTATGGTAGAATAGATGCGAAATGATTATTTTTTGAACATGGGTAATGCTTTTTATGTCAATTCATTCGTTACGTCTTACCTGCTCTTTCTTCAATTCCTTCACAACGTCACGTTGTTGTTGCTGCTAGCTATATTTCTTATTTTTCTTTTTAATTTTTATCTCATTTATTTTTAAGGATTTAGTCATGTGTGCAGCACATCATCAAGCGAAGAAAAAATTCATTTTTAGTACCCCCATAATTTATGCCTTAATGATAGGCCTAGGTATTGCAAGTGGGATGTCTGATATTGCTTTTTTAAAGGACGTAGGATTACTGGTTTCTGATTTATTTATCAAAATATTTAAATGCATTAGTTTACCTATTATTTCCTTATCTATTATTGTGACCTTAGCCAATTATAAAACTGATGGCTTGATGAAGAGTATTTGGCAGAGAACAATTAAGTATACTTTTGCAACCACGGTTATTGCGGCAGCAGTTAGTTGCTTTCTTTATATATTAATTCATCCTAGCACCGTTCAAGTTAATTTGGATGCCAATGCTGCAAAATCGATGAGTAATTTAGGGTATTTAAATTATTTAACTAATATTATACCCACCAATTTATTATCACCTTTCTTAGATCAACAGGTTATGGGGGTATTGTTACTCAGTATTGTCATAGGTTTTTCTGTTCGTCAGATTCCTGATGAGGAGCCACGAGAAACAATTACACGGTTTTTCCGTGGAGCTCACGGCATGTTTTTAGTGATGACGCGCTGGATTATCACTTTAATACCCTTAGGATTATTTGGTTTTATTACTTCCACCGTTGTTCAATTACGGTCTGGTATGGATATTAAGGGAATAGGGGAGTACTTGCTTATTGTTGTCATGGCCAATGTATTGCAAGGGTTTGTAATATTGCCATTATGGTTAAAAATGAATGGAATTAAACCATTCAAAACAATGAAAGCAATGATACCAGCATTGTCCGTAGCATTTTTTTCTAAATCCTCCGTAGGGACCTTACCCGTCACCATGAGCACTGTAGAAAATAATTTACAAGTTAACCCTCAGATTAGCCGTTTTGTTTTACCTTTATGCACCAGTATCAATATGAATGGTTGTGCCGCCTTTATTTTTGCCACTGTAATCTATCTGATGCAAAATCATGGCTTGCCCGTGTCTTTTGCAACCATGGGGTTATGGATTTTTATTGCTACCATAGCTGCTATAGGTAACGCTGGCGTGCCCATGGGATGCTTTTTTCTAAGCGTTAGCCTACTATCCAGTATGAATGTTCCTATTACCTTAATGGGCGTTATATTACCTTTTTACGGTTTAATAGATATGTTGGAAACGGCTTTAAACGTTTGGTCTGATGCTTGTGTTACTAAAATTGTAAATGAGAAAGCCGTTGCTGCAGAGACGGTTCAGATAAAATCCAAGAAGACTTCTTTATTAGAGGCTGAATTAGGGTAGTTCTCTGAACTACCTTCTAAGGCCCTCACCTTAACCCGCACCCGCGAAAGGAATTTTGATTAAAAATAAATACTAAATCGCGGGAGAGGGCCTTAGAAAGACCCTTACTCCTTAACTTGACATCTATCTTTTACAGAAGTACTTTCTCACAAATAGAAAAGTACATCTTTTCTAATAGCTCCAAATCTTTAACTGATACACATTCATTGACTTGATGAATAGTTGCATTAACTGGGCCTAGTTCTATTACTTCAACACCATAAGGTGCTATGAAGCGACCATCAGAGGTTCCTCCATTAGTAGATAGTTCAACTTCTTTTTTTGTAAATGCCGCAATAGCTTCTTTACAACTTTCAAGTAGTAGGCCTTTATCAGTGAGGAAGGGTTCGCCATTTAAACGCCATTCTATAGTTGGATTAAGATGGTGTTCATGAAAAATTTGGATTACTTTCTCTTTTAGAGAATTCTCTGTTTGTTCAGTAGAAAATCTGAAATTTAAATGAAGCTCTAAATCCCCCGGAATTATATTGCCTGCAAATCCCCCTGAATGCAGGTAGGTAATTTGCATTGATGTTGGAGGGAAATGAGCATTACCTTGATCCCACTCAGTAGACGTCAAAGCAGCTAAAGCTGGACTTGCTTTGTGGATTGGATTATCTGCTAAATGAGGGTAAGCCACGTGTCCTTGCTTCCCATGAAGGCTGAGCTTGGCACTTAAAGAACCACGTCTACCTATTTTAATGACATCTCCTACATGATTAGTACTCGATGGTTCACCTACTATACAATAATTAATGGAAATTCCCTGGCGTTGTAATTCTTGCATGGCATAGGGAGTTCCGTATTCAAAATCATCACCTTCTTCTCCACTGGTGATAAGAAATCCTATGCGTCCTTGAAAAGAGGGATATGTAGCGAGAAATCGTTCTGCCATGAGTAACATACAGGCCAGACTTCCTTTCATATCTGCCACACCACGCCCGTAGAATAGACCGTCTTTTTCTTCTAGAGTGAAGGGCTCTGTATGCCACTTTGTTCTGTCGCCAATTGGCACAACATCTGTATGCCCCGCAAAGACTAATAAAGGGCCAGTATCACCATAGCAGGCAAAAAAGTTAGAAACAGTATTTTTATTCATTACTTGACAGTTAAAGCCTAGTTGCTTGAGGAATTGCATCATGAATTCCTGACAACCAGCATCTTGCGGAGTAATTGATTGGAAACTTATCAGGTTATTTAACAGTACTCTTAAGTCAGTCATATTAATTGCCTCTAAGCAACTCGTTGATGCTTACTTTAGCTCGGGTTTTTTCATCAACTTGTTTTACGATTACAGCGCAATATAAACTGTGACTCCCATCTTCACTTGGTAAGCTACCTGCAACTACCACAGAACCAGCAGGAATTCGGCCATAAGTTATTGTCCCCGTTAGTCTATTGTATATTTTGGTACTTTGACCTAGATATACGCCCATAGATAGTACGGAGTTTCGCTCAACAATGACGCCTTCAACAACTTCAGAACGCGCCCCAATAAAACAATTATCTTCGATAATAGTAGGATTGGCTTGTAGGGGTTCTAGAACACCACCTATGCCAACGCCACCAGATAAATGCACGTTTTTTCCTATTTGGGCACACGAACCAACAGTGGCCCAAGTATCAACCATTACGCCCTCATCTATATAAGCACCAATGTTGACGTAAGAGGGCATTAGTACTGTATTTTTTGCTATATAAGCTCCTCGACGCACTATGGCATGAGGTACAACTCTGACGCCGGATTGTTGGAATTGCTCATCAGTATATCCGTTGTATTTAAGAGGTACTTTGTCATAAAACTGACAAAATTCAGAATTAATTATTTGATTGGGGAATAGTTTAAAAGAGAGAAGAACCGCTTTTTTGATCCATTGATGAACTATCCATTGATCGTTTATTTTTTCGGCAACACGAAATTGTCCGTTGTTTAAACAAGAAAGTACTTCTTCAATAGCAGCTATTAGTTCAGGTTTCACTGTATTCATTGATAAATTTTGGCGTTGCTCAAAAGCTTCTTCAATAATAGTTTGTAGTGAATTCATATGTATGTTCCTAATTAGATCCCGCAAACAAGTCACGGGAAGTGGCATTTACCATGTTATTTTAATGAAGCAATCAATTTATCCTTTACTGCCCATTGCTGATTGAGCCAATCTTTAAAATCATTTTGTATTTGATCATCACTAAGCAGTGTTCCTGAAGTAAATTTTGGTGGGATGGGTAGCAGTCTAATATTTATTTTTACTGATTTGACTCGTTTGCAGAGAAAATCCCATAATGAATGATGCGCATCTGGATAAATAATGGTTACATCTAATAAGCTAGTAATTTGTTGACCCATGGAACTAATAATAAAACTGATTCCACCAGCCTTAGGCTTTAACAAATGATCATAAGGTGAGTTTTGCTTTTCTTTTTTTGAGGTGGTAAATCGAGTTCCCTCAATAAAATTCATTATGGAGGCTGGGGTTTTCTTAAACGCTTCTACTGCCTTGCGTGTTGAAATTAAATCTTTGCCTTGTTTATGAGGTTTTCTTGCTAAGTACTCTTTACTGTATCGCTTCATAAAAGGACAACCCATAGCCCACCAGGAAAAACCAAGAAGTGGCACCCATTTTAATTGATCTTTAATAAAGAATTTTAAAACAGGAATTTTACGGTTGAATAAGCGATGCAAAATGACTATATCAAGCCAACTTTGGTGATTGGCTACTACTAAATACCAATCTTTTCTTCTTAGATTGTCTAATCCTGCAATTTCCAAATGAAGTTTTTGTACTTTATCTACATAAAGATTGTTAATATCACACCAAACCATAGAGATGCCATCGACACAACGAGTACATAGTCTTTGCCATTTTTTATTGGGGAATAATTTCAATACTCCCATAAACAAAATCGGAATAAAGCAAAGGGTGGTTGTTATGATAAGGATTAGTACAGCAATAATAGCGTATATTTGTCCTCCACGTTTTCTAGTTTTTTGCATCGGTAACTGCTCCAAAAAAATTAATGCTAAGTCAAATAATCAGCATGCCCTATGATAGGGCATATTCTAAATCAGCTTGTAAATCACTGATATGCTCTATTCCTACTGAAAGTCGAATAAAGCCGTCTTCAATTCCTAACTCCTGACGTTTTTTAGGGGGAATAGAGGCGTGAGTCATAATCGCGGGATGTTCAATTAAACTTTCAACGCCGCCAAGGCTTTCTGCAAGAGTAAATAATTCGCATCGTGATAGAAATCGCTTGGCAGTCTCAAGACCTCCATCGATTACCATGGAAATCATTCCGCCAAAGCCATGCATTTGTTCTTGAGCTAATGCATGTTGTGGGTGGCTTTTTAATCCAGGATAAATAACTTTTTTCACTTGCGCCTTGGTACTTAGCCAATTAGCTAGTTCTTCGGCGTTTTCACAATGGCGTTGCATTCGGATAGATAGCGTTTTTAAACTTCTTAGTACTAGGAAACTATCAAATGGCCCGGCGACACCTCCACAGGAATTTTGTAAAAAACCGATCTTTTCTGCCAGAGAGGGATTATCACCCACTACAACGACACCACTGATCACATCTGAATGGCCATTTAGGTATTTTGTTGCAGAATGAATCACTATGTCGAATCCTACTTCTATTGGACGTTGAATCCATGGTGTAGCAAAAGTATTGTCAACAACGGTAATGAGCTTATGCTTTTTAGCGAGTGCCGCGATTTCACGTAAATTAGCTAGTTTTAACATGGGATTTGACGGAGTTTCTAACCAAATTAAGCGAGTTTTCGGGGTGATGGCAGCCTCAATATTGTTCAGATTAGACATATCGACAAAGGAAAAGGATAAATTGGAAGTACGGGTTTTTACTTTATCAAATAATCTAAAAGTCCCTCCATAGAGATCATCCATTGCTATTACATGATCGCCTGCATCTAATAAGTCAATTACTGTATTAATTGCGGCCATTCCTGAGGCAAAAGCAAAGCCTTTTTGTCCTGATTCTAAACTGGCAATACATGCCTCATAAGCGGATCGAGTGGGATTTTGAGTGCGAGAATATTCATAACCTAGATGCTCTCCTGGAGCTTTTTGTTTATAGGTAGAAGTAGCATAAATCGGAGTCATAACTGCTCCTGTACTAGGACATGGTTCTTGGCCTGCGTGAATTGCGCGAGTATCAAAATGACTTTTTTTCATTCTCTTCCATTCCTTTTTTGTGATTTAAGTACTGCAGCGGATAAACAATTGCATTATACTAGGCGCACTATTATACATTTAGTTTATTATGTTCTAAAGTTAAATAAAGGACAGCCGATAAATACTTAGTAAGATATTCTAGTGAGGGATGCATGCGTAGGCAAGAAATCGATTATGAAAAAGTTGCCTCTGCCGCAGAATTGATCAAAAAGAGGGGCAAAGACCCCTCTTTGACAGACATTGGAGAAGTGTTAGGAATCGTTGGAACACATCCCGAGTTATCTGTTTTGCTTGAGCAGTGGTATCATAATCAACCCGAATTTAAACGTACTCAAAATAGACCGTTGACTGATAATATTTCAATCAAAACGGATGAAATTGTTAAAAAGAATACCGAGCTGGAAAAGTCTCTATCTATATTGCGCGCTACTCTAGAATCAACTGCTGATGGAATTATGATGGTTAACGGCCAAGGAGCCGTTGTTGATTGGAATCAGAAATTTGTTGAAATGTGGCGTATTCCTTCTTATATGATGGAATCTGGAAAAGAAAGCATTAGTTTTGATTATATTTTAGAGCAATTAACCGATCCCCAATCATTGATTTCTGATGTGCAATACCTTTATCAAAATCCCGAATGGCAAGGTGAGTTACCTGAGCTAACTTTTAAAGACGGTCGTATTTATGAACGTTTTACTCAACCACAACGTGTCGGTAATCAAATAGTAGGACGAGTCTATAGTTTCCGTGATGTAACCCAAAAGCGTATGGCTTTAGACGAGCTGCGTATTCGTGAGCGAGCTATTGAAGCCAGTACCCATGGAATAGCAATCATTGATATTTCTAAAAATGAAAATAAAGTGATTTATGTTAATAAAGCTTTTGAAAGGACGACTGGTTATCCTGAAATGCAAGCTCTAGGAAAGAGCTTACATACTTTACAAGGAATAGATGTTGATGAAGTGAATAATAAGAGAATCCAACTGGCTATAAGAGAGCTACGAGAAGAAACCGTTGAGATGGAAAATATTCGCAGAAATGGCGAAGTATTTTGGTGCGAAATCAGCGTGGCTCCTGTAAAAGATCTTTTAGGCCATGTGAAACATTATGTATGTATTTTAAATGACATAACCCAACGTCGGGATATGGAAAATCAACTCATAATGCAGGCCACTTATGATTCTCTGACCAATCTACCCAATCGGGTCTTGTTAATGGACCGGGTGGAACAAGCTATTTTGCAAGCAAAAAAGAAAAATACAATATTAGCATTTTTATTTTTGGACTTAGATCGTTTTAAAATGACCAATGATACCTTAGGTCATAATATGGGTGATAAATTATTACAATTTATTGCTAATCGTTTGTTAATTGCTACTGATGATTTTGACACCGTAGCCCGATTAGGGGGAGATGAGTTTGTTATTTTGCTTTCTAATCTTGATGAGATGAAGCAAGCGGAAACCATGGCTCAAGATTTGTTACATGCAATAGCAAGACCGATCCAAATTGATCAGCATAGCCTAAAAATTACAGCTAGTCTTGGCATCAGTTTTTATCCGCGTGACGGACAAGATTATGAGTCCTTAATGAAAAGCGCTGATTTATCTATGTATCATGCAAAAGATAACGGACGAAATACCTATAGAGTTTTCGAACCTGAGATGAATCGAAGGGTTATCAATCATATGCAGTTGGATACCGCTTTAAGAGATGCGTTAAAAAATCATGAGTTGTATTTGGTATATCAGCCCTTAATTGATTTGAAGCGTTCTAAAGTAGTAGGGTTTGAAGCTTTATTACGTTGGAATAGTAAAAATTTAGGTATGGTAAGCCCAGTAAATTTTATTCCTATGGCTGAAGAAAACGGGTTGATTCTTGATATAGGGGAATGGGTACTAAGAGAAGCTTGTACACAGCTTAAAAGTTGGCAAAAGCAAGGGCTTAAAAATTTAAGTGTTGCGGTCAATATATCTGGACGCCAATTTCGTCAAACTAACCTACCTGATTTGGTGGCGGAAATTTTGAAAAGTACAGGTCTTCAGTCCAAGCATTTAGAGCTTGAGTTGACTGAGAGTTTGTTAATTGAGGACATTGAACACGTTGTTGAAACCATGTATGCATTAAAAGATATGGGTATTAAGTTAGTCATTGATGATTTTGGAACAGGGTATTCAAGCTTGTCTTACTTGAAGCAGTTTCCGGTAGATAAATTAAAAATTGATCGTTCTTTTATTAGTGAAATGGCTACGAACCAAAATGATGCGGCCATTGCTAAAGCCATTATTAATTTAGGGCATAGCCTGAATATAGAGGTACTGGCAGAAGGAATAGAAAACGAATTTCAGCGAGATTTTATTACTGCTCATGGCTGTGATTTTGCTCAAGGGTATTATTATAAAGCACCAGAAACCGCTGATAAAATTTATGAATTTATACGCGGCCTTCATGATGCAAAAATTAAGAATTAATGGCTAAGCTATTACCGTCTGAGTTCTCAAGAAAAATCTTTGAAGCAAATGTAGCCTTGATGTACCACAAGCGTAATCAAGGTCTTATTCTAATCTTGCCAATAGACTCAGGCACAAAACAATTCATCATTTATCTAATGAACTCATAAATCCGGTACAATTCTTGCAGGGCTTTAAATAAGTAATAACGTGTAATTGTTAGCGCATTGAAATGGCGTTACTTTATACAGTTGCACTATTTTATTTTTTGGTAAAAAACCAAGGGATATATATGGATAATAGTAAGTGTTTACGTAATGGAACATGATCGTAACTGTTCATGGCCTATAGTCTTGAATGTAGTAATGTGCCCCCTAAGCATCATGTGCTAAGGTCGAGGTTAAGTATTGTGCTCATCTAATGGGTTTTGTTGATGACAGGCATAGACTTTGAGCTATGGAGTAAACGGGGAATTGTAGGTTGGGTTTTGGCCCAACAAAGAATATGTTGATTTAAACAAGAGTCCTATTTTGGGTCAAGACCAAACTTACTTTAAAGTAAGGATTAGGGAGAAGACATAACGTACAAAGATCCTAATTTAAGGAGGAATAATGCAAAAAATTACTATTATTGGTGGCGGTTTAGCTGGAACTCTTTGCTCCTTATATTTGGCTAGACGTGGCTATGTGGTTGAGCTATTTGAGTCAAGAGCTGACATACGTAATAGTCCGGTTGATTATGGGCGCTCTATTAATTTGGCTCTTTCTTGCAGAGGAATTACCGGCTTACAAGCAATGAATTTAATGGATGAAGTCAATAAAATCATGGTTCCAATGCGTGCACGGGCAATACATCAACTTAATGGAGATGTGCAATATCAACCTTTTGGTCGACATCAAAATGAGTATATTAATGCTATTTCACGCACCGATCTCAATGCATTATTACTTAATAAAGCGGAACAATACGAAAATATTCATTTACATTTTGAAATGAAATTGCAACATATTGATTTTTTTAATAAAAAAATCCGGTTTCAAATTGAGGACGGAGAATCTATTGAACATACTTACCAACGATTAATAGGAGCTGATGGGGCTCATTCTTATTTGAGAGATGCCTTAAAAGAGGTTGGTCTAGTTGAGGCAACTCGAGATTTTTTATCTCATGGCTATAAAGAATTATCAATAAGTAAAAATCATACAGTAGGTATGGCTCGAGAACATCTCCATCTTTGGCCACGAGATTCTTTTATGTTGCTTGGTAACCCTAATCCTGACGATTCAATTACTGGTTCTTTATTTTTGTCTAATGAAGGGGATAATAGTTTTGCCACCTTAGATAATGAAGAGCGTTTAATCGCTTTCTTTAGTAAGGAGTTTCCTGACGCTTATAAGGTAATGCCTCAGTTGGTTCGAGAGTTTTTTGAAAATCCTACAGGTCATATGAGTACTATAAAATGTACCCCTTGGTATTATAAAGATGAATGTTTATTAATTGGGGATGCCGCGCACGGAATTATTCCCTTTTTTGGACAAGGAATGAATAGTGCCTTTGAGGATTGTCGTATTCTTGATGAGCTATTAAATCAATTTAAAGATGATTGGTCTAAAGTAATGCCCGTTTTCTATGGACAACGAAAGATCAACACTGATGCTGTAGCAAAAATGTCTATGGACAATTACCACGAAATCCATTCCGATATCCGAAGTCCTAAGTTTTTACTGCAAAAACAAATTGAACGTGAACTAATGCATCGTTATCCTGATCGTTATGCATCAAAACATGTATTAGTGATGTTTACTAATACTCCCTATGCTCAGGCTATGGCAGTAGGGGAGTTACAGGCGACATTTTTAAATGAAATTTGTCATTCCATAAATGAAGTAAGTGAGGTAAATTGGCTGGAAGTCGATAAATTAATGATTAATTATGACAAAAAATTGGCAAATATTTTTTAGGAAAAAATAATTTGTTCATTTTAAAGAATATTTTTTGGTCAAAAAATTGTCAGATGCATTAGAAACAGGGGCATTTTTTTGTCGCTACCTGGGGATTTATCGTGGGGAAAAGGAAAAAACAGTAATTTATAGGTCTTTATTTGATAAAAAAGGTAAAAAAGTTGGCACGTCAGCTGCAAGGATTAAATTGTCAATAAATATTTTCCTTGGAGTCAGTCATCATGAAAACTATTCAAACTTATATAGATTCAAAACAAAGCGAGTTTATGAGCCATCCTTTTTTTAGTTTATTAGAACAACTAAATAGCCTTGAAGAAATTAGCTATTTTGTTCCTGAACTAACTTTTTGGGCTATGACATTCCAAGATATACTCCGTATTAATGAAGAAAGAGTTAATGATCCTTATCTTAAGAAAGTTGCTCGTCACCATAGATTAGAAGATGCAGGTCATGAAAAATGGTTTTTGAGCGATAAAAAATACATGAGTCAATTTAGTCAAGATCCATCTTGTGGCCGAGATGATGTAGCTTGGCTATACTGTAAAGACTCTCAATTAATTCGGGATGCTGCCTACACAATAATGGCAGAAATGTATCAATTGGATGAAGAAATTTTAAATGTTGCTTTACTGTTAACGATAGAATCATCAGGACATGTGTTCTTTGAAAAGGTAGTCCAGCAAGTGAGGAAAACTGGGGAAGATAAAAATCTTAAATACTTCTCTAGTTCTCACTTAGAAGTAGAGTTGGCACACGCTCTATTCGAAGAAGAAATGGAACGAAATATCTTCGCAAGAAGACTACCAATCAATACACGTCGTGAAGGATTAAAAATGGTAGATAGATGTTATGCAGCATTCAATAAGATGCTAGATGGACTAGTTATTGCATGTACTAAACGATTAGAACAAGCTAAAGAAAGGAATCAACATGTCGTCACTCAACCAGTGGAATTCAGTAGTAATCAAGCAGCATAAAAAGGACACAGGGCAAGCGTTGTTCAGTGATGAACAAACGCTTGCTTTTTTTAGTCAAGATTTTGGTAAATTAATTCACTCTCCTCCATCGGCGGTATGCCTTCCTCAGCAGCTAAGCTCTCTACAATCACTAATTGCATTTGCTCATCAACATAGCCTACCGATAACGATTCGTGGCAATGGATTAAGCCAAGGCGGACAAGCATTGCCTTTGCCTGGTGGATTAACTTTATCCATGCGGAATTTTAACAAACCTTTGGATTTAGAAGAAAACACCATTTGGGTTGAAGCCAATACTACTTGGTCTGACTTACTTAACGTATCGTTACAACAACACAAAGCTCCATTTGTACTGCCTTATAATTGTAATTTATCGGTAGCGGGAGTACTGTCTGCTGGAGGTGTGGGATCCTCCTCATTTAAATATGGAGCAATTAATGCCCATGTAGCAGCCTTGGAAGTGATTGATGGATTAGGAAATAAACATATTGTTAAAAATGATTCACCGCTATTTCATGCCTGCTTGTCAGGCCAAGGACGTTTTGCTGTCATTACCAAAGCCTGTATCCAATTAAGGCCTGTACAAACTCAAGTAGCTACTTTTTTCTTGGTTTATTCGTCACAAGATCAATGGTTTGAGGATATAGAAAAAGTAAAAAGTAGGGCAGACTATATGGAGTTATTTTGCTCGCCATCAGTGCAGGGAGCAAAATTAAAAGAAGGCAAAAGAGTGCCTATAGCACAATGGCTTTATGGATTACATTTTTCTGTAGAGCATGAGCAGATTGCTCCTGCGTTAAATGATGTTATTAAGGGTTTAAAACCTTGGCAGATAATTCATTCACAAGAGGAAGATATTTTATCCTATTTCCTAAGGCATAACTCACGATTTGATGTAATGAAAATGCTGGGACAATGGGATTTATTTCATCCCTGGTATGAATGTTTTATAACCGCAACGGTTTTAAAGAAGTACCTCAATGATTTATTACACCAATTACCCATTCATTATGCCAATATTGTTCATGTAGTTCCTATGGCAAGAGAGAGTGGTGGATTTTTAATGTTTCCTGAGGGGGAGTCAGTCTATTCTTTTATGATTTTAAATCCTGGCATACCGGGTTTTCTTAAAGAGAGTTGTATGCAGGCAATACAAACTCTTGATGAATGTTTTATTTCCAGTGGAGGTAAGCGTTATTTATCAGGGTTTTTAGGTCAGAAATTATCTGCAAATTATTGGATCAACCATTTTGGTGAACAATATAACTCCTGGATAAATTTGAAAAAAGAATTCGATCCGAAAGGAATTTTTAGTTCTATGTTGCATCAATCCTAATACAATTAATTTTTTCTTACTTCTAGGTTGGCAACAAATTGTCTATAGCTGTTAGGGTAAGGAAGAAATATCCTTCTGAGGCTCTCTTCCTAACCTTCTCCTGCGATGGAGTCTAGGTATTTCTTAGATTCGTTCGGCCTGAGGAAGTGCGAGGCACTGTCTCGAAGGCTTTGATCAACTCTTCGAGACAGTGCTTTTTTAGGCAGCAGGAGCCGCTTTATTCGCTTTATTCTCTATGTAATCTTCAATTGTAGAAAGTTTTTCAGAACTGTCTGTAGCGAAGAAGGTGAATTTACCTTTGTTCACAGCGATGTTGACACCAGCCGCGATAGCATACCCTATACCTGCAGTGATTATCATAGCAAAAACATTTAGCAATATTCTTCCCCATCCTCTATGCTGATCTAGTACTTCCCTAGCCTCCTGCACATGTCTTTTACAATTATCTTTGAAGTTTTTGTAGCTCGCAGGACTGGGTTCTTTTGTGAAAAATTCATTTCCTTGGTCTTCTAAGGCGGCATAAAGCGCATTTGCAGCGCCATAAGCATCTTGTAACTTCTGATCTGTTGCAAAATCTGGTTCCTTTTGGAACTCATCCATTTTGTCCTTTAGCACATGAATAGCTTTATTGAATTCCTCATGATAATGATTAGGCTCAGTTGGCTTGCCAGCTTGCTCTTTTTCATTGCGATGAGGCTCTTCTTCTTCACGTTGTTTTTCTTGAGCTTTGCGCTGTTCATCAGCGAGTCGTTGTTTTTCTTGAGCTTTGCGTTGCTCATCAGCGAGTCGTTGTTTTTCTTCTTGAGCTTTGCGTTGCTCCTCAGCGAGTCGTTGTTTTTCTTCTTGAGCTTTGCGTTGCTCCTCAGCGAGTCGTTGTTTTTCTTGAGCTTTGCGTTGTTCATCAGCGAGTCGCTGTTTTTCTTCTTGAGCTTTGCGTTGTTCATCAGCGAGTCGTTGTTTTTCTTTTTGAGCTTTGTTCTCCTCTTCAGAGGGGCGTTGTTTTTCTTGAGTCTTGCGTTGCTCATCAGCGAGCCGTTGTTTTTCTTCTTGAGCTTTGCGTTGCTCATCAGCGAGTCGTTGTTTTTCTTCTTGAGTTTTGCGTTGTTCATCAGCGAGCCGTTGCTTTTCTTCTTGAGCTTTGCGTTGTTCATCAGCGAGTCGTTGTTTTTCTTCTTGAGCTTTGCGTTGCTCATCAGCGAGCCGTTGCTTTTCTTCTTGAGCTTTGCGTTGTTCATCAGCGAGTCGTTGTTTTTCTTCTTGAGCTTTGCGTTGTTCATCAGCGAGCCGTTGCTTTTCTTCTTGAGCTTTGCGTTGTTCATCAGCGAGCCGTTGTTTTTCTTCTTGAGCTTTGCGTTGCTCATCAGCGAGCCGTTGCTTTTCTTCTTGAGCTTTGCGTTG
Organism: Legionella fallonii LLAP-10; assembly: GCF_000953135.1. Classification (NCBI taxonomy): domain Bacteria; kingdom Pseudomonadati; phylum Pseudomonadota; class Gammaproteobacteria; order Legionellales; family Legionellaceae; genus Legionella; species Legionella fallonii. The sequence continues at coordinate 1,068,408 of NZ_LN614827.1, forward strand.
CTCATCAGCGAGCCGTTGCTTTTCTTCTTGAGCTTTGCGTTGTTCATCAGCGAGCCGTTGCTTTTCTTCTTGAGCTTTGCGTTGCTCAACAGCGAGCCGTTGCTTTTCTTCTTGAGCTTTCACACTTTGTTTTTCGTGTTGGATGCGCTGTTGTATTTCTTTTAGTTCTTTAATAACAGAAGGAGGTAACTCTTGTTTTTTTTCTACTATTTGAGCTATTTCGGCGCACACTGCAACTGGTGCCTTTTTGAGGTATTCCCAATTAATATGTTGGTGTGCCTCTGGATGATTTCTCATAGCGGTTAAAACGATGTTTTTATACAGCTCATAATCCTTTGGTTCCTGGGCCTTGTACATGTTTTCGTTGATAGAACGAAGTGCTAAACCATTGCTTTGCACCGAGTTATAAACTATTTGTTGATAGGCAGGAATGTGATCTTCAATATAATCACGATGAACGAAGCTAAGTGCTTCGCCGTTTTGCTTTACTGCAGCAGTACATATCTTCTCATAAATTTCCGCTTGATTTCTTAAGGGGGTTCCTGTAACAAACTGAAGTGCTAAACCATTTTGCTGTACTGCGTCATACGCTATACGGGCAAATAGCCCCACACCGTTTAAATATTGATAGTCTAAATTGGATACCTTCTCTAAAAGAAGACCATCGTGCTTCACTACAGTTTCAATTATAGCCGCACGGACTGCAACAGGGGCATTTTTGAGATATTCCCAATTAATATATTGGCGTGCCTCGGGATTGCTTTGCATCGCGCTTAGAACTAGCTCTTTATATAGTTGGTAATCCTCTGGTCTCTTGTATTCAAATATTCTGTCCCTGATATTTTTTAGTGACAAACCATGATGCCGTACTGCAATAAGAGCTATATTCTTATATTCTTTGAAATGGGCATCTGCATAATCGTGATGAACATAGAAAAGTGCTTCGCTGCTTTGTTGTACTGCTGCAATAGCGATCTTTTCATATTCTTCCGGATGATTGTTGACAAAAGCGCGATTAACCCACTGAATTGCTAAGGGATTTTGTTTTACTGCTTCAGAAAGGATAGGAATGTAGAGTCCTTTATGACTTAGTATGGCATAGACTTGCTGGGAAGAAGCATGTTGCAATGCCTGTGGATTTTGCTTTATTGCTGCCCGCAAAATTTCTACATAGTCTGCGGTATTGCTAATGATATAGCTATTCTCAATGGATTGAATTGCAAGCCCATCTTGTCCAACCATCTTGAGATATGTTTCTTTGAGTAATGCTTTTTTTTGCTGTGCTTCTTCCTGTTTATGAAATTGCACAAAGTGATTCACCTCATCTACTTTTTTCAGTAATAAATTAAATGGCGGTTGGTCCATCTGGCCTGGAGGACAGATAGCAGCAACGAATAGAGATGACTTAGCGTTAGCCGCTTTCAATTTATTACCTTCAACTTCTAGTACTTCTGCTCTTTCCTTCGTATATTGTTTTAAGCTACTTTCATATTCGCCTAAAAGAGGTGCGGTTTGTTCTGTTCTAAGTAGATAATAATGGCCTTCTAATACATTGAGTTTAGTTTCCATCTCTGGAGTGTCTTCATTTCCTGCAATTTCTTTTATCTTTGTTGCGCGATTGGTGGCATCATATATAGTAAGGGGTTGTTTCAATATTTCTATTACTGGTCCCAGGTCAGCGTAGGAAAGTTTGGTGCTTGGTTGTGCAATAAGTTGGCAATAGTTTTGGTATCCTTTGTCTTGCCAAAAATTTTTTAAAGCTTGAGTTACATTCCCTTGTGCATCAGTAAAATATTGTTCAAATCGCTTCTCGTGAGCAGTTAAAGCCCCTTCCTTTGGACGTGCACAAAAGTATTCTAGGAATTGTTCATTTGCCGCGTATAAAACACCTTCAGCACCGCTTAATAACTGATCTTTTTCCATGAATGCACGGAATTCTTTATAGTTTTTAAATTGCTCTATAGTCTCAGCTTCAAGAGAGTTAGCTATTGTAAGATTCTGAGCCATGGTTGTCGCGAACCATTCACGCATTAAGAAGCCAAGAACTAATGTTTTTTCAAAAATAAAGTTTGGGGAAACAGGGGGACGCTCAGGGGATTGTCGTTGGGCATATTCTGCAAATATTGATAAAGAATCGATATCAGGAAACCGTTTTTGCAATTCCGCTGCCGGACCTTTGTCACCTAGTATGGATTTAAAAGTAAATAAATCCTCTGGCAAATCTAAGTCATTGGCAAAAAGATGAAGTAAATAGGTATGAAAGAAACAGTTATCAAATGCACCAGATACATTTAACGCTTGATCAAAGCGGACATTAAAGTTTGCCATTAGATAGATGCCTCAATTAAGATTAGGATAAAATTATTTACATTATAGCTTGTTAAAATTAAGAATACGTTAAGTAAACGTTAAGCAAAGATAATAAATTCTGTACAGGACAACATTTTTTGCCGTCTTTACGCATGAAGCGAAGCAATCTAGTGCAAATCTTTGTTTTTAGCTCAAACCAGATTGATTCCCTAAGACTTATAACGAGGACACCTTCAGTTTTTGTTCTGAGAGGGTAATAGAGAGTTTTTTTGTGCGGGATAAAAATGCCAACTAATCCAGAGACATTAACATGAGGATGAAGTTCTATGTATTTTCATATTTTATGTATAATCTTTCAAAAACTCCATAACAGTGTAGATGCCTTTAGTTGGGTAGGTATTTTTTAGCTTAAAGCCTGTAGACTCGATTAATTCACGCCAATCATCCAGCTTTCGTTGTCTGCCGCCCAGCAATACCATCATCACTATATCCATAGTTTTATTCGTATGAGGTAAATCATGTTCTGGAATAACCTGCTCGGCAATAATTAAGGAAGAATGCTGAGACATATGTTGGTAACAATCGATAAGAACTCTTACTATTTTTTCATCATCAAAATCATGCAATATTCCTTTAAAAAGATAGGATTCGGTTTTAGGAAGGGATAACCAATAATCATCTGAAGGATATTTGTTAATGTGTTCAACGAGGTTAAATAAATGAATAGAGATGGAGGGGCATTGTTCTTTAATTGCCTGCGATAATTCTTTATGTCCCGCCCCAATATCGGTAAGGGTTTTGAATTGGTCAAAATTATATCCTTGGGTAATCGCCTTATCATCAAGAGCAGATAATTTGCTAATTCCTTTTTGAAATCGTATTTTCTTTTCTGGATTCTGATTGAGAAAATCAAAGAACTCCAAACCATGTTGTACTTTGAATGCAGTTTCTCCTGTTTTAAGCGTTGTTTCCAATTGGGCAAATGCTTGCCACCATGATTCATCAACCATACTTAATATATCTTGCATTGAATTAGGATGATCCTGCCTTAACGGGGCGGATAATGAGGTTAGGGCATAAGAATTTCCTTCTTTGATAAAAAGACCATAAGCAGACAGAAAGGTTAGTATCCTATCTAACAACTCTGGAACGGTTGACGTTAAATGAGCCAATTCATGGACATCTATCGGGCGATCTGACATGTAGTCGGCAATACCTAAATGAGCAATAGCATGAATAGCCCTTGAAATTACATAATCACGGGACATGATCGCTAATTGGATATGGGGCTGAATTGGTTCTTTATTCATGAGTAATCCTTAGCAAATGATTTTAAATCCATTTCGTGTTAGGTTTATACCTTGTTAGATATTATGTGTTAGGATGAGTATCTATTAATTTGTAGCATAATTGTAGCCTGGTTGCTTGTAACCAGGCTACATGAATTCAAGCTGACGACATTCGGTGAGTTTAAGATACTCCTTGTATGCCGGGCTCACATTAGGTTAATAAGGGTTTTTAGTACATGAAATTTGATATTCATTATTTGGTTTCATCTAAATATGCAAAATGGATAGTTATTGGTTTTATTTCCCTTTTTTCTTTATTGATTGTTTTCGAATATAGTAAGCTTGTCTTTCCTGTTGGGGTTACTTCTATTGCTCCTGGGGCGAATACACTTTCTGGAAATAAAACAAAAGAAGATACCTCTAATTATATTTTGAACTCATCTCTTTTCGGGGTTTATGTCCCTAATGACCTTAATGAGGGAAATGTGAAAAAATCTATGCTTAATGTTACTTTAGTGGGAATTTTACTAGGCGATGTATCTAAAGAGTCACAAGTTATCATTCGTGCTTCTGGAGGCGAAGAAAATACTTATAGAATAGGGGATAAAATCCCCGGTGGAGCTGTAATTAAACGCATTATGGCTCATGGAATTTTGGTTGAACGAAATGGTGCGCTAGAAAGTTTAAGTTTACCTAAAAATGATTTAATCTTTGAACCTGCGGCAGAGCCTTTAAAAGAGGAATAAAGAGAGCATGAAGCGTCGTATATTTAGTTTAATAACAATCATTATTTTTATTCCCATGTTGTTTGCCTGTGCTACAGGGGCACTAAGCTTACACCAAGGTATAGAAAGCTTTAGATTACAAGATTACAGAAGTGCGTTTATTCGTTTGAAGCCTCTAGCGGAAAAGGGACAGCGAGATGCTCAATATGCTGTTGGTTATATGTATTACTATGGGCAGGGAGTGGTAGAAGATAGGGATAAAGCTTGGTTTTGGATTCACATGGCCGCAAGACTAGGCCAACCTGATGCCATGGACGCGGTTAAAATTTTAGGGAAGGCCCCTCCGGTTAGATAATAGGTTGAGCCCAAGGGCCAGCCTATGTTAATTATGAGCTTTAATCACTAAAGAAATAACATAACTACAATAAACTATAAGTAATATACCCCCATGCCAGAATGAGAGCTTCTTTTTATACTGATAATTTAAGAAAATTAGCAATATTGTTAAAGAAATCATTACAGGAATGTCTCGCCACAATACGGTAGTACTTATTTTTGCCGGGATTATGATAGTGGGAAATGCCAGAATTAATAAAAGACTATAAATATTGGAGCCTAGGATGGTTCCAGCAGCGATGTCTTCTTCTGCCTTAAGAGCAGCTGTGATCGCAGTAATCAAACTGGGTAGTGTGGCACTCATAGCAATGATAGTACACCCTGTGATGTATTCATTCATCCCCACTTTTTTAGCTAGCTCTGCAATACTAAGAATTAAATATTTATTGCTTATAGGAATTATGAGCAGTCCTAAAATAAGGCTGAGACTATTTAATTTTAAAGATCGACTGGAAATAACAGCAGATTTAAAGTTATTTAAAAAATGATCTTGAGGGTGATTACGACTTGATAAATAAATAAATAAAATAATGAGGGCAACACAAGCAATTAGAAACAAACAACCATCTATTTTGCCTAAAAAACCATCAAGAATAAGGCTATAAACAAAAAGCATGGTGATAATGATTATAGGGTACGTTTTTTTTAGGGCATTGTAATTAAGACTTGCCGGTTTGAGCAGAATTGAGATACCTAAGATCAACCCAATATTGGCAATATTCGCCCCTATAGCATTTCCTATAATAAAATGATTTCTATTTTTTAAATAGGATAGGGTGAATATTATTAACTCAGGGATAGTAGTACCTAGGGCAATAATTGTTAAACCAATAGTAAATGGCGAAAGATGAAGACGCGCAACCAAACCCGAAGCACCAGTAACTATATGGTTCGCGGCCCATAATAGAGCAATAAAGCTCAGGATTAAGATTACGATACTATTCATAGAGTAGCTCAATATAGGTTATAAAAAGATAATCTTAGAAAAAAGTTTATTCCTACATGTGATTTAAGGATTAAATTGCTCTTTCTAGGATAATAATACGGGAATGATTTCTAATATATAGGCAAGATAAATTAAAAGCTATCCCAACTACAGCTTAGACAATATCAAACTCGTAGGTTTAGCAAGGCCTAAAGAAGTTAACTGTTCTTTGGTGAACCATTGCCCTTTAGATTCCTTGATCTGCTTGCCTAATATTCTAATCTTTATACTAAGCGCATTGATTTCAAGATGAAAATGGCTAAATCGATGTTTAAAAGCAATGATTGGTTCGGGTGTTTCACCTTTAAAATCATATTCGCGTTGAATAAAATCAATAGGGCAATCTTCTTTATCAATACTAGGAAAACACCATAATCCCCCCCATAAGCCCGAAGGTGGTCTCTTTTCAAGATAAATTAGTCCTTGATCGCTATTGAGCACTAAGAACTGTTGCTGTTGAACGGGGACTGTTTTTTTTATTTTTCTTTCAGGGTATAGGTGCTGTTCTTTATTTTTAAAAGCTTGACAGCTATCTTGTAACGGACAGGAGATGCAATTGGGATTTTTAGTTGTACAGCAGGTAGCTCCCAGATCCATAATGGCTTGCGTATAATCAGCGCAACGGTATTCTGGCATGCATGAATAAGCTAGTTCCCAAAGAGTTTTTTTGACTTGAGCTTGCTCAGGCCATCCTTTTACGAGAAAAAAACGAGATAATACCCTTTTTACATTACCATCCAAAATTGCCTCGGGCTTATTAAAAGCTTGAGATAAAATAGCCGCTGCTGTTGATTGACCTATTCCGGGTAATTCAATTAGCGATTTTAGGTCTGTAGGAAAGGAACTTTGGTAGTGTTCTTTTATAATCTTGGCGCAGTGATGCAGATTTCTGGCTCTACTGTAATAGCCTAGTCCAGACCAGAGAGCTAGTACATCGTCTTCTTTAGCCTCAGCTAAATCATTTAGCGTAGGAAACTGTTGCATAAAACGAGCGAAATAAGGAATAACCGTTTGTACTTGGGTTTGTTGCAACATAATCTCTGAAACCCAAACCTGATAAGGGCTGCGAGGAAATTGCCAGGGTAAATCCTTGCGTCCATGTACATCGAACCAAGCTAATAGCGGGGCACTAAACTGTTCTAATAACTGTTTATCTGTCAATGGAATAACCCTTTTAGTCTATTTCTAATTTCATTTACAGGTTTCTCTACATTAGTTTTAATCAATAGACCCAATAGTGGAGTAATTTGCTTAAAGTCTGGCAAAATCTTAGGTTGTTCTAAAGTACCAGATATTATCAGAGGAAGGTATCCGCCTAATGCTTGTTGAATTTTTTGCATGAGGGGATCATTATTGGTATTGTTTACACTAGCTTGAAGCTTAGAGCTCAATTCCTCAGTAGACAAATTTAACGAGCCTTGACCTTTTACTTGTAATTTATCGGTTTGCAATAAAATAGAATCACTGGACAATATTCCATTATTAAATTGGTATTGCATGCTTGCCAATTTAAATGTTGTATTCCCGTGAGTGAATTTGCTGCTATCCCAATCAGTCAGTTGTTGCTGAATTTTACCAAGATCAAATGACTTATCAGGAACTAAATTAGCCAATTTTTCTTTGAGACTGTTGAGCAGCTGCTCCAAGTTGATGTTATAAATTTCTCCGTTTTTAATAGCAAGACTTCCTTTTCCGGAGATATTGGTAATACTTGTTTTTTCGACAGGGATGGTTGCGTGAATGGAGTAATCAAGAGCACCACTAAGTATGTCGTGACCAAATAAGACAGCCATAATTTGTTTCCCATTTAAATTAGTTGCTGTCTGATTTAACGAAAGTTGTTGTGTTGCATAAGAGTAATCCATAGTGCCTATAGACTCACCATCATAAAGAGATAAAGTGAAGGGATTAAACTGAATACTTTGTTTATTAGTTTTAATAGTGGCACTAACTTTTTTAATAACAAATTGATTTAAGGAAACATTTTGTAGAAGTAGTTGTCCCTCTGATGTCGATTGATTAATTCCATTGGGGAATTGGCTCAATATGGCTGGTGTTAGGCTTAGTCGGCCTTTAAAATTGATGGTTGCTGTTATCAAAGGATTTGCAGCGAACTCACTAAGCTTTGCTTTGATTTGCAATGTAAAAGGGGAATTTTGTAAATTAAATTGATCCATACCGATTTGTAAATTTTTAAATACGGTAGCATGATTATTTTTATGAATAGTAATTTGACCACGACTGACTAATAAACGTTCAATAGCAAATTGTTCCCCGTAGTTAGTTGGGTTACTCTTACTAGAAGCGGAATTGTCTGGGGATTTAGATGTTTGAGCTGCATCGAGATTCACTGAGGTTGTTAGTCCATCAATACTCACCTCACTGAAAACATATTTTCCCCTTAATAAAGGAGTGATTTTCAAGTTTAAGAGCATAGTATCTATTGATAATGAGTATTCTTCATTTAACTGCTCATCACCGATTATAATCTTATTAAATTTAAGTCCAGGCCTAGGAAATAATTGCCAAGAAATGGCCCCATCTACATGACTTTTTTTGTGGGTAAGGATGGTAATTTGGTTGTTAACTAATTTTTTTACCGTTTCAGGATTAATATTTTTTGCGAGTATCCATAGAGTTATTGAGGTAATGAATAATAGGGCGACTATAGTCAGTGCCAGTTTTCCTAACAGTTTCATAAGATAGAATCTTGAGATAAAAAAGGAAGCATATAGATAAAGGATTTTCTGTCAAGATATACCTAGAGCAATTATACGTATTCTCCTGGGGAGTAGTCATAAATTGTTGAACCAATGAAGTTGCTCATATTTTAATTATGTAGAAAAACTAAAAACATTGCATTTCTATTGAAACTATTATATTGGCCAACTAGACTGGATATGTAGGTATGGTTTTATTTTATTTTTACAGTAGCATTTCGAAAGAAGTCTAGTTTAAGCATGAATAAATATATGATGTTGTTTTCCTTTTTAGGATTTGGTGTGTAAATACACTTTTAAAGGAACTCAGGATGAGTTGTTTAACAAGGAGATCGTCATATGCATCAAGGGCCATCCGAGATAGTGGTATTAAGACCCACTACCGTCTTTTTAGCGTTTCTTGCCTCTCAGTTACCTGAAAAAAATTTACCTAGTTTTAATTCGTTGCAAACAGATTGTACGGCATACGTTATTAAAAAGTATGAGTCAATTGAGGCAACGGTTGACGAAATAGAAAAAAATTTTTCACCCATGTTTCGTCATGAGATCTGTCGATGGCTGGGGGATGATGCACGTAACGAAATAGAAAACAGCTTTTTAGATTTTCTGTGCTGTTTTAGATTCGAATTACATTCGCATATCATTTTAATGGAACCCTCTATAGAAGACGGCAAGCAATTACTCGTAATTAAACCTCGTTCCTTATTACTAAAATGGATAAAAGATCAGGCAGAGCAGGAAGAAGGGGTAGAAGATATAGCACAGGAAATAACCCTTTCTCATATAATGGAAAATGCGACGGTACTAGTAAAAAATTTTCCCAACATAAAAGAAATAAAAACCTTTGTAAAACAATATTATAAGCCCATTTTTGAAACAGCCATGAGTCGCATGTCAAACCAAACGAGTAGCTGGCCTACAGTTAATTCATTTCAATCATTTAGCCAGTATTTTGCTATTGAAATACATACTCAATTAATTCAGCTGTATTGATAAGGAGCTTACTATGGATCCACTAAGTATAGCGCTTATTTGTGCCGCTTCATTTGGAGCAATAGTGACTATAGCTGCATTCATTAGAATGATGATGTTGAGTAGAGATAAAAATGCTAATGATGAAGCACAAAGAAAAGCACTAACTCAAGAGGCAGCTGAGCTAGAAAAAATGCGCGAGCAAATGCAAAGCAATAAACGCTTTGACTCGCATTATAAAGTGCTGGGAGCCAACAAAGATGCCATTATGTATCTAGACACTAAAATAGAGGATATTCTGCATAAAAAAGCACAATTAGTAGAGCGTTATGCGCAAATTTCTATTAAAGAGTCGGAGGCGATAGTAGATGGTTCTCCTTCTAGTCAACGTAAGGCAGCTTGCGATCGATTAAAATTAGAAATCGATGAGGAAATTAAATTTTATGATAATGAGTTGCAGCAGTTGCAACAAAGAAGAACCTCTTTATGGGATACAAGCGATGATTTACAGGAGTATTTGTTACAACAAGAAAAATCGCGGAATGCCAGTTTAGATTTTATTTACAAACAACATTCTGGTCTTTTAGAGAAGGTTTATCTCCGTCATATTGATAATAGCGAACATGTTGCGAAACAAAGTATTGAGGCTGGAACATCTACTTTTAAGAGTATGATTTGGGCACCAATACAGTTTTTATTGCAGTATTTTAATATTTCTACTGGTATTGGTTACGATAAAACACAAATGGAAAAGGACGCTAGAGATGAGGTAGAAAAAATGGAGGACGAAATCAATGATCCTCCAGCTGAACCTCCCAAAAAAGATGATGAAATTATAGATATCGATGAGTCTGATAAAAGTCCTGAAGAATCTAAAGAAGAAGATAATGATGATTCTGATACTGAAAGTGATTCAAAGTTATTGATTGCCTAAAAATTATTCTTTTGGTTAATTGATGACATATATGGCAATCTATATTACACTGCGCTGCCCACAATATTCTAAAGTCATGTGGGCATTTTTTAAAAGTCTGTTTTTCTTTTTTTAGAAGGAATTGCAAAAAATTGATGACTTTAAACTGACTTACAAAAAATGACGTCTTTTTAGCATGGCGCATTTTACGTATGTTCTGTTTAATCCAGTAGCTGTAATAGGGAGTAATAATCGTAGTCTATATAAATGTGATGAGGAAAATTCAGATTTATAATTGATTCCTGTATTTGAAGAGGTAATTAATGTTTGATGGATAAAAATATAATTACATATTACCAAATGTCGCAATGAGTAATTAATAAGTGTAACTGTTCGTATAATGGTTCTAACTGAAGTTTCTGTAGCTCGACTTGCGTTGGTTTGCAATCGGGGAGAGAGTTATTTAAAATTTCATCCGGTCTGCAAATAATCAGGCTTCAAGTGCTCAATTATTTAAATTGACACCATGAAATGAATAGTTACGGTAAGTTAAGAACGTACCAGGTTGCTTCTATTAAGATCCTGGTATTGCTGGTATGGAGTATGACGATGAAGAAAAAACGTAGTTTAGGACTTATCTCTTTTATTTTGTGTTTAACTTTGGCAACCTCGGGATTTGCTGTAGATTTAAATGCTCTTCTTCCTGATGAACGTAATACTATAGAAGTGTTTCAGAAATCTTCTCCTAAAGTAGTTTATGTGCATCGTTTAGCAACGGTAAATAGCCGTCATTCGCTAGTTAAAAAACAAATCCCAGACGGTGCTGGTTCAGGGATTATCTGGGACGACAAAGGTCATATAGTCACTAATTTTCATGTTATCAAGGGCGCAGATGATTTAGCAGTTAGCCTTGGTAAAATGACGGTTCCTGCAAAAGTAATCGGCATAGAACCACGCAAAGATATTGCTGTTTTAGAAATTAGGTCACCACAGGCGTTGGCTTATTTAAAAACGTATAAACCTTTTGAAATTGTTCATTTAAACGATTTAGTGGTTGGTCAAAAAGCGATTGCTATTGGTAATCCCTTCGGTTTGGATCATAGCTTATCAAAAGGAGTGATCTCTGCATTAGGTAGAAAGGTTCCAGGAATAGGTGGTGTAACAATTCGTAATATGATTCAGACTGATACACCAATTAATCCAGGTAATTCAGGTGGACCTTTATTAAATAGTGCTGGGCAATTAATTGGTTTGAATACTGTGATTTATTCTCGCTCAGGTTCTTCTGCTGGAATTGGTTTTGCTGTTCCTGCTGATGATATTGAACGAGTTGTCTCACAAATTATTAGGCATGGTCGAGTCGTTTTATCAGGAATTGGTATCCAACGAGTTGAGCCACACATAGCTCAAAAATTAGGTGTAAAAAAAGGCATTCTCATTGCTGATGTTTTACCGAATACTCCAGCCGCTCAAATGAAGTTGAAGGGGACATATAGAGACTCATGGGGGCGTGTTGTTCTCGGCGATATAATAGTAGCCGTGAATGCTAATCCGGTAGCAAGTTACGATGCTTTATATAACTTACTTACTGAAATTAAAGTAGGGCAAGAGATCACCCTTTCAATACAAAGGGGCAATAAGCAGATGGATGTTAAGATGAGAACTATCGACATCGCTGCCCTATAATAATGATAGGTTGAGCTAAGCATAGCCTACGTTACCTTCTAAAGCGGGGTTGGAGTTATAAGATAAAAACTCCAACCCCGTTTTCTTTAAATCACTGATATTATACTATGTGAACTCGTCATTTATAGTAGACTTCTTTCGAAACTCTAGTGCTGAAGTCACTTGCGTCGTCGATGCGATGTTCAAATCCTCATGTCCTAGCCACGTGAGTTTCGACAGAAGTCTAGTTCATTAGGAGGATAAGGATGTTACTTAATAAAGAAGATTCCGTTTTACTACTTGTTGATGTGCAAGAAAAGTTAGCTCCTGCAGTTTGGAACTATGATGCATTTATTGCTCGCTGTGAATGGCTTTTAAAATTAGCACAGAGGATGGATGTTCCGGTTTTAGTAAGTGAACAATATCCCAAAGGTCTTGGTCCAACAGTAGAACAACTGCGCACTTATTTTGATCAAGAGCAATGCATTGAAAAAGTTCATTTTTCTTGCATGCAACAACCTGATTACGCTCGCCGTTTGCGTGAGTTAAATAAAAATCAATTAATAGTCATAGGGATTGAGGCACATGTTTGTGTATTGCAGACTGCCATGGAAATGAAGAGCTTGGGCTTTGATGTTTATGTCGTTGCTGATGCAGTGAGTAGTAGGAATAACAACGATTGCAAGTATGCTCTAAAACGTATGAAGCAAGAAGGTATTCAACTAATCACCGCAGAAATGATCTTTTTTGAATGGTTAAGGCACGCTGGAACCCCTGAGTTTAAAGCCTTAAGCAAAGAGTTTTTACAATAGTTTGCTTCATAAGAAATTAAGTCATGGAGAGTATGAATGAATTTAGATAATCAAATTGCTTTAGTTACTGGCGGTGCCTCAGGCATGGGTAAAGCCTGCGCTGAATACCTACAACAACATGGGATGAAAGTTGTTATCTGGGATAGGCAAAAAGATACTGCTAGCAAGGCAGATTTAGCTTTAAACTGTGATGTCACTAGTGAAGCATCTGTCGAGCAAGCTATGAAAGAAACGATAGCACAAGTTGGTACTCCTAGGGTTTGTATTAATTGTGCAGGGATAGCTCCTGCCAAGCGAATCGTGGGGAAAGAAGGGGCCATGCCGTTATCTGACTTTAAACAAGTAATAGAAGTTAATTTAATTGGCACTTTTAACGTAATGCGTATTGTGGCACATGCTATGTCAGGATTAGAAATTGACGCCAAATCACAAGAGCGTGGTGTTATCATTAATACAGCTTCTATTGCGGCATTTGAAGGGCAAATTGGACAGGCTGCATATAGTGCTTCTAAAGGAGGCATTGTTTCAATGACTTTACCGGCCGCTCGAGAGTTAGCACGATTTGCAATAAGGGTGAATACTATTGCTCCAGGATTATTTGCCACGCCATTACTTTTAAATATGCCTCAAGAAGTTCAAGATAATCTTGCCTCAACTATTACTTTTCCAAAGAGATTGGGTAAACCAGAAGAATTTGCATTGATGGCGAAGTTGATTATTGAAAATGGGATGATGAATGGGGCTGTGGTTCGTCTCGACGGCGCTCTTCGTATGCAGTGAGCGGGCATATTTGGCGCATCTTGAGAGAACGGCCCAGCAAAAAAATACTCATGTACCTGCTGTACACTCCGCTTTTTTTGCTGGGCCGTTCTCTCAACCTGCACTCAAATCTGACCGCTCATGGTCTTGGTGGGTGTTTTTTTGCGAATGGCGCTTTGCTGATTCGCTTTTTTGGTCGTTGTGTCGTACATAGTATTGTAGCCTGGATGGAGGTCCTTGGACTGTTATAACCCAGGTTCATGGTACTCGTTCAATGTGGGGTAAATGTGGCTTTCCGGTGGTACAGCGTGAACACTTATGTTTCATGACGCTGTATCCGGATTGACTATATTACATTGCTCTTTATGCTTCTTGATGGTGATTGTGTTCTGGGGTGGATTGTAAATTACCGGTAGCTGTGTAAACACTAACGGCTTCGTTGGTATTTCCTGAGAGGGCTTTAACAATTTGCTGACGGGTATGAATATTACTGACAATCACTTGTCCATTTACATTGTTTAAGTCTTGGCAAATAGTTAGTACTTCTGCAAGTTTATTGTTGAGTGTGCTTATTTGAGTATTTTCCTCCGAGGTGCAGCTTTTAAGAAATTCTTTTAAAGACGCTACATCTCCTGTGTCTTGGTTGTTTTTCTTAGTGAGCGCAACACGTTGCTTCGCACTTTCTTCAATTTTATCGGATAAAGCTTGTTTTTTATTCGCTAACTCTTCTAGCGCATCGAATTGACGGGTAGTTAGAGCCATTTTTTCTTCAGATAATAGAAGATTAAGTTGCTCTACCCAGTTAATTTCTTGCTCTAAACGGCTCGCTAAGTCCTTTATCTTATTGTTCATTAAATAATCCTAAAATTAAGCTATTTCGACAGGGTTTAACATATTTCTCGCAATTCTATCATTATTGATTTGATAGTTTCCGCTTTGCAGCTCTGCTTTAAAATATAAAACGCGAGCTTCATTAATTTCAGGGACGTCCTGAAGAGAGGCTTTTAACGCTTCTAATTGTTTTGACGTGTTACTAATAGATACTGTATCCATAAAGGAACGATTATCTGCTATAGGCTCTTTGCTTTCTTGTTGCTTAGCCTTCAGACGATTGTCTGTATCAATTGATTTCATTCCTGTTGCGTCATTTATTTGATTAACCATGAATTTGTCCTCAATCACATTTAGCATGCTTATCGGCTCCTTTTAAAATTTCTTTAGTAGTTTTCGGCAAATTTTTAAACTTTTTAAATTTAATGCTGTACTTAAGGTAAAATTCATTCCTTATATGATGACCTTCACGTTTTTTTCCCCTGTAACTTGGGCTTCTATAACTTTTTTTGAACTAAGGTTTTTTACTTTAACTGTATCACCTAAAGCCCCTTCATTAAGAGCAATTCCCGCCATACTTACTGTTAAATTATCATGATTGGCAACTATAATAACTTCTTCACCTTTATGAATTAGTTTCGCTAATTCAATATTATAAGGAGTAAAAGGATTATCTGCGGCAATATCATGTTTGCATACTAAGCCTACTAGCTGACTTTTATCCGTAAAATATCCTTGCTTTAATTTTTGTGTATCCATTTCAGTTGGATATATATCATCATCTCGTACTACTTTTCCTTTAACAAGCGTGTTTTTTGATACTAATACGGTTTTGAAAACGGTAATTTTGATGGGGGCGTAAATGGTCCAGTGATTCTCTGCTTCAGTACATTTTATTGCCATAGTACTACTATTTAATAAAGGAGTTTGATACGGATTAAAAATTGTCAATTTATTGTCATCGCAGGCTTTGAGCGTTAGGCGAGAATCAATCTTATCAGCGGAAACCTCAATTTTTCCTTCAGTATAATTAGTTAGCTCGTTAAGAACATATTGTTCTATTTTATTTCTTAGAAGTTCAAGAGATTGAGCCTCTTCAGCATATAAGCTAATACTTGCAAAAAATAAGAAAACACTTAGTATGCTCTTCTTCACAACAATCCCCTTTGTTTACAGTCAGAATTCCATGCAAATATTGCGCCAACTTTAGGAGTATAACATGACAGAGCGTTTTGACCTCTATAAATTGATTTTATTCATGTTTCTTTCCCCTGCTTTTGCTGAAAGCCATCATCCTCAGGAGTTTCTAAAAACCATTAGCGGCAGTAAGAATGAGGGGGAACAAATATATAATCATTTTTGTGCTAACTGCCATGCTGCCAAACCTCTTATTCCATTAGGTGCACCTAGAATTGGTATGGAAAGTGATTGGTCCTTAAGAGTAAAACAAGGAATTAACGTTCTTTTTGAGCACACTAATGAAGGATTCAATGCCATGCCGCCTAGAGGGGGATGCTTTGAATGTACCGATGATCAGCTACTTTTAACCATATTAGAAATTGTACCAAAAGAGGACAAAAAAGTCCTATTAAATGAACTTAAAGACCACAAAAAATACAAAAAGTAAAAAAAATTTATAAAAAAGCCTAAACCTATTCAAAAATCTCCCGATACAGTAAAAAAAAGAGGGAGAAATTAAAGTGAAAACAAAACTCATGTTAGTTCCTGTTTGTTCCTTGGTGGCTTCCTGTGCTTCTATGGACAGATCAACCGCCGTAGTTGACGATGCTGGATATACTCATTACACCATGAGTATGGCCGCAGATCATAAGGGGTCTAGTTACTTCCCTGCAAAAAGAGAACCAACGGGAAGGAAAGTCTTCGTATTCGATCCTAAAGCTACTGCCTGGGCCGCATACGATTCGGAAGGTAATAGGGTGAAGACAGGCAGTGCCTCCGGAGGAAAGGATTTCTGTGAAGACACAGGCCGAGGCTGTCGTACCGTCACAGGTAGCTTCAAGGTGTATTCGAAGAAAGGGGAGGATTGTAAATCCAGTCTTTATCCCGTTGAAACACATGGCGGAGCAAAAATGCCTTACTGCATGCACTTCCATGGTGGATATTCAATACACGCAGCTTATGAAGTGCCTAACTATAATGCAAGCCATGGTTGTATCCGGGTTCTTCCCAGTGCAGCAAAATGGCTTAACGAGAATTTTATTGATATAGGTACTTCAGTTGTAGTGAAACCATACTAAACTAAATAGTAATTCTTAATAATAGCTGCTTCTCCACGACTCGCCCTGCATAATGCAGGGCTTTTTTATTATCATAGGTTTTATATAAACCACTTCATGATGGATCAAAAAACCGAGCAAAACTTCCATCAAACCTTCTGGAAGGCACAGATGAAATTTCAAGGGACTTGATAATAATAACATCCCATTTTACTATCATGTTTTTTTCAAGGGTAGAACCAAATAATGATTCTTTGCATTGATGTTGGCAATTCTCATATATATGGCGGCGTTTTCGATGGAGATGAAATAAAACTACGTTTTCGTCATACTTCTAATGTGAGCACCTCTGACGAATTGGGTATTTTTTTAAAAAGTGTGTTGCGTGAAAATAATTGCTCTCCAGAGAAAATCACCAAAATTGGCATTTGTTCCGTAGTACCTCAATTAGATTATTCTTTGCGTTCTGCCTGTGTTAAGTATTTTTCTTTAGAGCCTTTTTTATTACAGGCGGGTGTTAAGACTGGATTGAATATTAAAT
This sequence comes from Legionella fallonii LLAP-10, assembly GCF_000953135.1. Taxonomy (NCBI): domain Bacteria; kingdom Pseudomonadati; phylum Pseudomonadota; class Gammaproteobacteria; order Legionellales; family Legionellaceae; genus Legionella; species Legionella fallonii. The sequence goes on from NZ_LN614827.1 coordinate 1,085,563, forward strand.
ACCGTAATCCTGTAGAGGTGGGGGCCGATAGAATTGCAAATGCAATTGCCGCTACACATAGTTATCCTAATCAAAATACCATTGTTATTGATTTTGGAACAGCAACTACTTTTTGTGTTATTACTGCACAAAAAGTCTATCTAGGTGGAGCTATTTTACCAGGTGTCCGATTGTCTGTGGATGCTTTGTCTAAAAATACAGCCAAATTACCTTCAGTGGAAATTATAAAAATAGAAAATGCAGTAGGACGATCTACTGTTGAAAGCATTCAATCCGGAGTCTATTACGGAGTTTTGGGAGCTTGCCGTGAATTAATTCATCGCATCAATAAAGAGTCATTCAATGAAAGTAATGCTTTAGTTTTAGCTACAGGCGGGTTTGCTTCTTTATTTGATAGACAAGGTATTTATGATCATTTAGTTCCTGATTTGGTTCTTCAAGGTATTCGTTTAGCTGCATTAATGAATACCTAATCACAATAAGAACTTGATCAACATAATCTACTCTACGCTTTATTTTTTTGTTTTTTCGTAATACTCCTCTTCTTGCTACGTTCTGGATGACAGGTGTAAGTCGGACAATTTATTGTCCGACTTACACACATATCCAACTCACGTTACAAAATCCTAAATTAACATCATTAACCGCTTTCTATCTTGCGCGTGCTTAATAAATAATTTAACTGATAAAAAACAGAGCTGATTCATTTTAAATTCATTTTACTTTATGAATAAATTACCCAAAAAGTGGATTTTTATATTGACGAATGGAGAAATGTGTTTCTATAGTGTATAAAAGTGGGTTAAAATAATAAAAAAGTGGAGAATTGTGGAGGAGCTAATCCCCCGCAAAAAAAAACATGTTTAGGGGAATAAATACCATCACCATTGACACTAAAGGACGCTTGGCTATTCCAACGCGTTACAGAAGTGCGTTGGGGGCGGAGGATAAGATTCCTGTGGTCATTACCATCGATACGGATGAAACATGTTTATTGCTTTATACCGCAGCAGAATGGCAAATTATTGAGAATAATTTGCAAAAATTGCCTAGTTTTAACGCTGCTGCACGAAGAATTCAGCGTTTACTAATTGGTCACGCTACAGATGTAGAAGTTGATAGTAATGGTCGGGTGCTTGTACCCACTGTTTTAAGAAATTATGCGCAACTGGAAAAAGATGTAGTGATGATTGGGCAAGGTAATAAATTTGAAGTGTGGAATAAGGATCTTTGGGAATCCAAACGTGAACAATGGCTAGTTGAAGTGGCCTCTCAAACTGATGGGTTACCTGATGAAATGAAAACGTTTTCTTTGTAATGGAAACTTGAATGGCAATGCATCAATCAGTATTACTGCAAGAGTCAATTAACGGTTTAGCTATTAAGCCCGACGGCGTCTATTTCGACGGAACTTTTGGTCGGGGTGGGCATAGCCGGGAAATTTTGCGCCATTTAGATGACAAAGGAAAGTTATTCGCCATCGATAAAGATGTAGACGCTATTGAATATGCTAAAGAGCATTTTGGATCAGATAAGCGATTTCATATATTTCACGGTTCTTTCGCAAATATCAGAAATTTTGCATCTGAAGCGCAAGTTTTGGGGTTGGTTGATGGAGTTTTGCTTGATTTAGGGGTGTCCTCTCCTCAGTTGGATAATCCAGAAAGAGGATTTAGCTTCATGCAACAGGGACCCTTAGATATGCGCATGGATACAACGCAATCTATAAGTGCCGCGCAATTTGTGAATGAAGCTGAAATTGATGAGATGGCCTCTGTATTTAGATTATATGGTGAAGAGCGATTTGCCGGAAGAATAGCAAGAGCTATTGCCAAAGCAAGAGACGAAGTGCCAATTACTACCACATTGCAGTTAGCAGAAATAGTTAAAGAAGCAAATCCCAAATGGGAAAAACACAAGCATCCTGCAACTCGCGTTTTCCAGGCTATTCGTATCTATGTGAATCAAGAACTAAATGATTTGACTAGTTGTTTAGAGCAATGCATAGAAATTTTAGCTCCTGGCGGTCGCTTGGCAGTCATTAGTTTTCATTCCCTTGAGGACCGAATAGTCAAGCAATTCATGCGGAATAAAGAACAAGGAACACGGCCACCAGCAGAGGTTCCTTTGCGTTATGAACAAATTAAAACCAATTTTAAGAGAATAGGTAAAGCTGTTATGCCACAACAAGATGAAATAAATAACAATGTCAGGGCTCGAAGTGCTGTGTTGAGAATAGGAGAGAAATTAGCATGAACGCTGCAGCTAGGGTAATTAACCAAGGCAATTTATTTAATGGGCAATTGGCAAATATGCATATGTCAAAATCATTCTATTTCTTGATGATATTGTTAATTTCAGTATTAATAAGTGGATTTGCTGTTATCTATAGTACTAATACTTATAGGTCTGTTTTTGCTCAAGTAGAGCAAGAAGAGCAACAATCGCATTTTTTACAATTACAGTGGGGACAATTGCTGTTAGAGCAAGCGAGTCTGGCAACTCCGGCAAGGGTTGAAGAATTAGCAATTGAAAAATTGAAAATGACATTTCCTACGTCAAAGAATACTTATTTATTACATGCTCAATTCAATTAATGTACGTTCGACGCAAAAGGTTGCGAATATCCTTGATGTCGTCGAACAAACATTACTCTTTAAAATTTGTTCTTTATAAGGACAAGAATGTATTACATTTATAGTAGAATTTAAATTAGTTTCCTGTTAGCTATTGTTTCTCTAATTTTATTCAGTAAGTTCTGAAATCAGGGAACATAAGTTAATAGAACAATAACTAGCATTGAAAATATAAAGGGAAATGCTCTCGAAAAATTTAAAGGCTTCAGGTACACTGAACTTTTCGAAAGAAATCTATTAATCAGACTCGGATCATTTTAATAGAATAGGGTAAAAAATCCGTCACCATGAGTGCAAATAAAGAAATCTAGACCGGTATTTGTTAAAATACTGCCCTGGGTTACTTTATTTTATTGTCAGTGATAATGGTTTTGTGCCTCTTTAAAAAAATGGTTAAAATCTGGAATTAAACGATGTTTAATAAATTGCGGCACATAAGGATTAATTTTGTGCTTGAAGACATTATTTTTTGAGTAGTAATTTATGAAACAATCACGCCACTATGCCAGGCTTATAACTGTAGCTGCTTTTTTTTCCTTACTTCTAGTCATTTTAATATGGCGCATGGTGGATCTCACCGTTTTACATAGAAAATTCTTACAAGGTCAAGGTAACGCTAGAAGCTTGAGAGTCATTGATATTCCAGCTTATAGAGGAATGATTACCGACAGAAATGGTACTCCCTTGGCAGTGAGTACTCCGGTTGAGTCCGTGTGGGTAAATCCTAAAGAATTTTCTCCTGATGAGCCACAATTCATGCAGTTGGCTAAATATTTAAAGTTGTCTCCTAAAGAATTAAGCAGAAAAATAGTTGATGCGGAAAATCGTGAGTTTCTTTATTTACAAAGACAGCTGCCACCGATTCTTTCTAAGCAAATTAAGGCATTGAAAGTCCCAGGTATTTATTTTCAAAAAGAATTTAAACGTTACTATCCCGACTCAGACAGTATCTCCCAGGTGATAGGATTCACCAATGTAGATGATCGGGGCCTAGAAGGAATGGAGTTAGCATATCAGGATTGGCTAATGGGGGTTGTGGGTAAAAAAAGAGTAGTGAAAGATCGTATGGGGCGAATTATTGAGGAACTTGGTGTTATTAAAGAGCCTCGCCCTGGACATGAGTTAGCATTAAGTATTGATAGAAGATTGCAATATTTAGCTTATAGTGAATTGCTGAAAACTGTTGATGAGTTTGGGGCAAAATCAGGGTCAGTAGTTGTGGTAGATACTGAAAGCGGGGAAATTTTAGCTATCGCCAACGCGCCTTCTTTCAATCCTAATTCCCGTGGACACTATAATAGAGAAACCTATAGAAACCTTGCGCTAACTGATACTTTTGAACCAGGTTCAGTAATTAAGCCTTTTAGTATTGCTAGTGCTTTAGAAACAGGATTATTTACTCCAGATACAATAATAGATACCAATCCCAGTTGGATGAGTGTTCATGGGCGTGTGGTAAGGGATATTCATAATTATGGCGTTTTGGATGTAACAGGAGTATTGCAACATTCAAGTAACGTGGGCGTTACCAAAATGGTTTTGGCCAGTCCTCCAGAACAATTAATAGGTTTATTGCAAAAGTGTGGGTTTGGGCAAAGCACTGAAAGTACCTATCCTGGGGAAAGTGAAGGCGGCATTGTAAAAGCTAAAGATGCGAATCCTTTCGTTTTGGCTACCTTAGGATTTGGTTATGGTTTATCAGCAACAGCGTTACAATTAGCGAAAGCAAGTTTGGTCTTTGCTAATAAAGGAAGATTAATACCTGTTACTTTACTGCACAATGATAAACCCTCTCCAGGGGTACAGGTAATACAAGCTAAGACCGCGGAGCAGGTGTTGCTGATGATGGAAGCTGTTTTAAGCAAAGACGGTACTGGGCGTTCAGCAAGAGTGCCAGGATATAGAGTAGCCGGAAAAACAGGAACAGCTCGAGTTGCTGGAAAAGATGGTTATAAAGACAGAAGGTATACCTCCAGTTTTATGGGAATTGCTCCGGTTTCGAATCCAAAATTTGCAGTGATTGTGATTATTCATGAGCCTTCTCGTAAAGGATATTATGCAGCAGCTGTTGCTGCTCCCTTGTTTGCTAAGGTGATGGGAGGAGCATTGCGTCTATTTAATGTTCCCACGGATGAGGTTGCTAGTTGAGGCTATGGACTTACGGTGAATTAAGATAGGGCTTGTTTACAGGATCTAGTAAGGCAGAAAATTAATTTAAAATGGGGAGTATCAATAGGTGAAACTAACTCAATTATTAAAACCCTGGATAAAACAAGAAGTTTTTGATTGTGTTATTACTGATGTAAAAAATGATAGTCGCCAGATTAAACCAGGAGATTTATTTATTGCTTATCCAGGAGCTGCTGCAGATGGGCGTTTATTCATAGAAAAAGCAGTGTCCTTGGGGGCTGCGGCAGTAGCTTATGAGCCTGATAATTTTCCTCCTAGCTGTATTTTGCCTTCATCGGTACCTTGTGTTGCCATACCCCATTTGGCAGAACAATTAGCAGACATTGCTAAACGATTTTATGACAATCCTAGCCAATCCCTAACTGTAACAGGCGTGACCGGTACTAACGGGAAAACAACAATAGCGTATCAATTAGCTCAAGCACATCATCTCCTTGGGCAGGGAGCGGCTTATATAGGTACTATAGGCCAGGGGGATGTCAATCAATTAAAGCCTTTAGACAATACCACCCCAGATGCTTTGTGTTTACAGAAACTGTTACATCAATACAAACAACAGGCTATAAAGCAAGTCTGCATGGAGGTCTCTTCTCATGCTTTAAGTCAACATAGAGTTGATGCTATTGAGTTTAAACAGGCTATATTTACTAATTTAACCTTAGATCATTTGGATTATCACCATACCATGGAGGCGTATGGGGCCGCTAAAGCATTATTATTTGCAACTCCATCCTTAGAGTGGGCAATTATCAATCAAGATGACCACTACCAACAATTAATGAGTGAAGCGGTTAACCCCCTCGCTAAAAAAATAACTTATGGTATGCACCAAGAATGTGATGTTAAAGCAATTAATTGGCGTATAGATATCAATGGAACAGATATAGAAGTACGTTCACCTTGGGGCAATCATCAAGTACACATTAAGGCGCTAGGTGAATTTAATATTTATAATAGCCTGGCCATATTTACTAGTTTAATGGCTAGTGGGTATCCTGCGGATAAAGTAATTGAAGTTATGGCTCAATTAAAAGCAGCGCCTGGTCGTATGGAGATAGTAACTAATTCACCTTACGTTCTTGTTGATTATGCGCATACTCCTGATGCATTGGAAAATGTTTTAGTGACCCTCAATCAGTTAAAAAAAGGCCATTTATGGGTGGTTTTTGGCTGCGGCGGTGATAGAGATAAAACGAAAAGACCAATTATGGGAAAAGCAGCTAGTCTCCATGCCGATAAAGTAGTTATTACCAGTGATAATCCTCGTAGTGAAAATCCTGAAAGCATTGTCAATGAGATTGCGGATGGCATAGCTAACTCAGTTGATGTTGTAAAATTAGTGAATAGAGAGGACGCTATTGCTCACGCGCTAAATAAGGCCAGCAAAGAAGATATTATTCTGATTGCTGGGAAAGGGCATGAGGCGTATCAACAAATCGGTACAATAAAACATGCTTTTTCTGATCAGGATGTGGTAAGAAAATTAATGCAAAAGTAGTGTTCACCGTCGACGCTATTGGGTAAATAGCGGGTCGGACAACAAATTGCCCGACTTACGTTTTACGCACCCATCAATGACTTTATATTTCTATCTGTAATCAAATCAGAATAAAGAGAAAAATCATGGCGCTTTTGATGTTGTTTACGCAGTTTCAAAAACGCTTCTTCTTTGCTATGGGCCTGTTTTAAGTAGGAGGTTTCTGCAAATGGGTTATACAGAGATAATATAAGCTCTTGCCAGGATTGAGTCTGATTTAATGTAATCTGAAGATCTTGGGGGGGCAAATCAAATTGAGGTACAGGAAGCCCAATCAATTCATGTAATTTTTCGCTTACCACTGCTACTGCTGTCCATTTTGCTTCTAGACTGTGTCCTGCTATATGGGGAGTGCATAAGGTTGCCTTTTCTACAATGCGTTTATCTATAGAGGGTTCGTTAAGGAAAACATCGGTGCAATAGATCAAATTTTGCTGTGTTTTGAGCAAAGCTTCTTCATTAACAATCCCGCCGCGGGCGGCATTGATAATGATACAGCCAGGTTTAAGTTGATCAAGAAAATCTTTATTCAGTAGATTTAAGCTAGGGTAGGGGGCAATATTATGTAACTCAGCATGAATGCATAAAATATCCATTGCAAGTAATTGTTCCAATTCACAACTTTTAAATTGCTGATCCCATTGTTCTCTAGGTGGATCGTACGGTTGAATATGAAAGTTAGCTGCCTTCAATCGCGCATATACTCTCTTACCTACTTCCCCCATACCAATAATGCCCACATGCTTGCTAGTGATTAGATGTTGTTGATCCAGATAAGCAAGACTAGCTATAACATAATCAGCGACAGAGGACGCGTTAGAGCCTTTTGCATCAATAATGGGGATGTTTTGCGATCTTAAAAAAAAATGGTCAAGATGATCCGTACCACTAGTGGCAGTGGCTACACATTTTAGATGATGTTCTTTTAATAGCTCTTGATTGACCTTTAATGTTGAACGACACAAAAGAATATCTTGTCCATCAAGCATAGAGCAAAGTTCTTGCTCATTAGAATAGAGACTTAAAATAAACGGTTTAGGAAAAGCAATATCTAAACCTGGTAAGCTGGCATCAGCAAGAATTTTCATAGATGATAAATCATCGCTAGCAAACCAATTCCGCCATTAACCAATGGTGTTAAAATGGTTCCCAGGACTCCTGTAAAAATTAAAATTACTAGAATGAGAAAGCCATAAGGCTCTATCTTTTCATATTGTATCGATTGCTTGATTGGTAAAAGGCTGATAACGACTTTGCTTCCATCTAGTGGCGGAATGGGGATTAAATTTAAAAAGGCCAGGACTAAATTAATAATCATCCCTGCTCTAGATGTAAATAAAAGAAAAAGCGCTGCCATTGACGATTCCGGATGAAGCATCGTTGCAATTTTCAAACCCGCAGCCCAGAGAAAAGCCATCAAAAAATTGGAACAGGGGCCTGCCAAAGTAACCAGGATCATATCTCTTTTAGGATTTCGTAATTTCCCCCAACTGATAGGAACCGGTTTAGCATAACCGATAACAAAGCTAAAATTTGTTAAAAAACCTGCAACCAAAGGTAAAATTACAGTGCCTATAGGATCAATATGACGGATGGGATTTAAACTTAAACGCCCCATCATCCGCGCTGTTGTATCTCCACATTGATTGGCCACAAATGCATGGGCTGCTTCATGCAAGGTAATGGCTAATAAAACAGGGATGATCCATATGCAAACTTGTTGGATTATGGTGAATTCAGGCATCAATTCTTCTAGCTTGAGAAAGTATGTTCTAATTCTAGCGAATACTGCTCGCTAATAACAAGTAAATACCTTCTTTTTATGGTAGACCTCTTGCCAAAATCTACTGAGGGGGAGAATTGCCTCGTCGATGTGATGCTATAATCCTCATTTTTTGTGTACACTCTGGCTCTCTGCTCCTCGAAATGCTTACGCCTTGTATTAAAGCAAAATATATAGGTTATGCAAGAGTTCTAATGTTAATTACGGTAATGAGTTAAGGGAACTCCTCAACGGTGAGAGGATAAAAAGTGGAATAATATTTCGTAAGCACGAAAAAAACTTGCCCGTGAAAGGGGGAATAGCTATTAAATAGCGGGAGAGAGCCTTAGCCTCACTGTCATTAAGTTAATAATGCCGAATTACCGCGGCCTCGACCGCGGTATCCATAACTGGAGCCACATCATGGTGCCCGCGGTTGAAGCCGCAGGGATTCGAAATATCTTAATGGGGGCTTAGTCTGAGTAACCTTGATTACGTTGTTCTGCATCAAGGCTACGCTGACTACTCTTAATGTGAGTGTGGAGAGTTTACTTTTGCTACAACTTGGGTTTTCTTTTCTACGGCATCTCTCATGATTTTAGTTTGTTTTTGTTGATGAATTGCTGTGAGTGCTTTTGCTGATTCTTCAAGCCGCCTCTGTTCTTTCATCGTCTCAGCACGACGTCCTGGGACTTCAGAACTCTGAGAACTAGACATTTCAGCTAAAAGGCTTTCAAAACTTTGAAACTTGGCAGCATCTATCTTAGAATTTTTCTCTGTCAGTAGATCTTGGGGATTTGTGCCATCAAGTAACTTAGAAGTGAGATCTACGTCAAGTTTTTCTAATTGCTCTAGAATTGTTGTATCATCAGTAGCAATAGCATGGCGAATAGTTAGATCACATAAGTAATCGGCCATTTCCTTCAAAGAGTTCATCTTCGTTCGATTGCGTGCAGTGGCGGCACTTTGCGGGTCCTTTCTATTATTGTTCTCAAAAGCCCGTTTTGCCATATTAAATTGTGCATTTACAGTTTGATAGAGAAGTTTATCGTTTTTAATTAGAAAATCAGGATGATTTTTAGCCATTTTTAAAATATCTAGACGTCCTTCCGATAGAATAGCCGCCATATTAGTTTCTTCTGTTTCGGGATTCATATAGAAAAGATCAAAGTTTTTGTGAGTTATAATAAAACGTATCAATTCTAGGGGTTTTTCTTTGAGGTTAAGAGCCACCATTAAAAGAGATGAGCCTGTGCGCTCCTGGGTCGCATTAACTAAAGTAGGTTTTTTTTTGATTAACTCCTGAACAACTCCATAATTCTTATCAGACATAGCTTGCCAAAGTGACATTTAATTCTCCTTTTCCATAACAAAATAATTGATGTCCATATTATCAAAAACAAGCCCAAAGATAAAATGCATTTTACAAATTTAGATCAGTATAGATTAAATTTGAACATTTTTCTGTAAGTTATCCGTTAAGTTATCTATTAAATCACTGAGTTTATCTTTTGATTTCTCCAAGCGTTCATATTGATTACTTAAGCTATCTACTTGATCGTAAAGTGATTTTAAAAGATTGATATTGACCCGATCAAAACCTATAGTTTTAACTTTCTTTATTAGTTCTTCTGTCTTTTCGATTTTCGGTAAATCGTCAGGGGCAATAGAATCATTTTCTTTACTCAGCTGTACGTCTTTTAGTAATTTATTGATTTCAATTTTATAACTTTGTTGTTCTTCTTCCGAGAGTTCTATTAGCTCATTTTCTCCGCGTATTATTTGCAGTTCTGATTTAAACAGAGTGATATTATGTAGTGCTTGTTCTATAGCAACAGCTGATTCCTTAAATTGTGATTCAAGCCCATCTTTATTGCTATCTTCAGTCTCACTACTTGCTGATTGGGTTTCAGAATCTATTTTTTCTTGAATCACAGGAGCAGATGGGAGATCTAACATTAACTGTTCTTCTGATACCAATTGTTCTTCTGGTAGAGGCTCTCTGCGCTCAATAATCCCTTCATTGAACAATTGAATTTCTTTTACAAGAACTTTTAAAGCGTTCTGGGGAAGGTTAGGTTTGAGTATATCTTTGATTATTTGTAATTTTCCAGAGCATTCTTTTAATAAATCTTGAGTTTCGTCAAAATTTTTAGTTTTTTTGAATTTATCTCTATATTCCTTTAATTGATTAACCGACTCCTTTAATGCCTTTTGTTGTTCGGAGTTCAAATTATTTTGGGGACATTTATTAATAAAATGAATGATGTGGTGCAAATTTTTATCTATATCACCAAGAGCGGCCTCACTTACTTTTTTCAAATGCGAAGTGAGTACCTTGATTTCTTCCTTGTATTCTTTTTCATTGGCCTTTAATTGCTCTTTAGTGCTCTTACTTTGTCTTCTCTCTTCTCTTAACAACACTTTTAGTCGAGCGTTATCACGGCTGTTTTTTTCTAAAAAATCATGTATTTCTTCTGAATCATCATAATGTTTTCGCATGCGATGATAGTCTTGTTCTATAACATGCAAGGAGAGATTTTGTGGGTTTATTCCTATAGAGTTATAATCAGGAAAATCGCTAATTATCTCGCTGTATTTCTTGTACAGTCTTTCTGCTTCAAGTTTTACTTCTTCGCTGATAGTGTCATCTGATCTCATTATATCAATTGCTTGGAGTAATCTTGTTTGTCTGGCATTGTAGGCTTGAGACAGCACCTGTATTTGTTTGAGATTATATTCACAGGAGATACGTTTTATTTCTTGAGTGTAATAATAATAGAAATCCATATTAGATAAGCCATTGGCGTATTTCTTCCAATCATCTAAATGGTGAGGGGTTTCTTTTTCACTCACTTGTTTTGGGGCTTTTATAGAGGATATATCTTGTTGACGATGTGCCTGAGCGTGTTCTCTTTGAATTAAATGAATCAAATATCGTTCTCTTGCTGTTAATTTATGTGGTAAAAAAAGCTCCTTAATTACATCAAAACGTCCAGTAACAGTAAGGAAGAATAATAGGTTATGCTCACATAAGAAGATAAATTCTCCAAGTATCTGTTCATTATCAATGATGGTGTCCAATTTTGTATGGATTCCATTTATTTTCCTGATCCATTGATAATAAGCTGCAAGCAAAGGGTAGGTTGATTCAGATAATGCACGCTCTTTAGATACAATACTAGTTGGATCTCGTAATATCACTTCCAGGTGTTCGTCGGGTTTTAATTGAATGGTATCCATCATTCAATGCCTTAAATGTAATTTACTACTGCACTTCTTGAAGTATAGTCGTTTTAAAAAAAATGAGTATTTTTTGATCTTATGGATTTTATTATTTGTTTAGTGGTCAATTGATGTTCTTTTGTTGATCACCTCAAATTAAGCCGAATTTGGCCATTTTCGAATTACCAGAAAAAGCCAGTATCCATTTGATGCTAAACGATTGATGGATGCCGACTTCCGTCGGCAATTCGAAGGTAGCGGGAAATTGCATTGTCAATACAGTGCTCAAATCCTCAAGGAACCGTAGGTTTAGTCGCTACCCATAGCCGTCAAGCTACGAACGAAATATCCTTCTAAGGCCCTCTCCCTAACCCTCTCCCGCGATTGAGTGTTGGGTTGTAATCAAAATTCATCGCGCGGGCGAGGGGACTTTTCGTGCCATCTGAATATTATTCTACTTCCTATCCCCTCTTTATCGGGGGAGAGGGGGATTTACCTCATTTCTTCCTTAGCTTGACGGCTATGGGGCATGACCAAACCGACTTGCTTCGCTCCATGCCTTCTCCACTATCCCTACCACTGAGAGTTTGGAGCGAGGCCCACTCCTAGACGAATTACCGGCGAAAGCAGGTATCCATTTGATGTGAAATGATTGATGGATACCGACTTTCGTCGGCAATTCGAATAGGGCCAAAGTCAACAACTTAAGTCCGCTTAGGAAAGGACAAATTGTTAAAAAATAAATCGATTAAAGGATGGTAATTGAGGGAAGAATAAAAGTTGAGTATTGGCTAAATCGCAGGCATCTTATATGATAAACGATTAGCAAAAAGAAAAAGTAAAGGAACAAAATGACTCAATGTGAAAAAATGTCTAATTCAATGAGAAATCCTTGGTGTATCGCTATATATTTTATCCTGGTTGTTTTGGCGTATTTATTTTTAGATAAGCCTCTGGCCATTTATTTTCACCAATTAGATTTAAGAACTCATATGCATGTGCTTCAGTATCTTACTGAGTTTGGAAAAGTGCCTATCTACGTTGTACTCTTTACTTTGAGTGTTTTATATTTTCGTTATGTACGTCCTAATGATGTCTATGAAGCTAAAGCCTGGTACATGCTGGGTTGCATTGTTATTCCTAATTTGGTTTGCCTGGTTATCAAAGTAATTTTAGGTCGTGCTCGTCCTGAATTATGGTTTTCGATACAAGCTTTTGGTTTTTATGGATTTAAAACTAAAGCTTTATATTGGTCTCTACCATCTGGTCATACTACCACTATAGTGGGGTTGGCTGCTGGGTTAGGGGTCTTATTTCCAAAGTACTTTTATGCTTATCTCACTTTGGCATTTTTTGTAATTCTTACTAGAGTATTGTTGTACCATCACTATTTAAGTGATGTGATGACTGCTTTTTATCTAAGTATGCTAGTAGTTGGACTATTTACTCAATATATTAAAAGGAATCAATATTTGAGTAAGGCTTGGATAAAATGATTTATCTATAAGTAAGGTCTATTGTTAGACCCTAGTCAATTTAATTAAGGGAGTAATTTTATGACTACGGAAAAAGAGTTAGAAACGCTAGTAAAAATCTATGCTAAGTATGATGCCGACAAAAAAGGTTATGTGTCGCAATTAGATAAGCCAGCACTTTTAAGATTAGATGCGGATTTAGCCAAATTTTTTAATCAACAGCTATTAGCTGACGGTGCTGGTAAAGAACAGCTGAAAAATAACTATAAACGGTTAACATTATATTTCCATCCTGATAGAAGCCATTTATTTTTGCCCACGGTAACGTGGCTCGAAAATAATTTATCGGAAGGGAGTAATGATGGAATATGCTTTAAATCGTTAGCAACTTGTTATGATAAATTGGCCAATCCCCTGAAATTTAAAGAAATTAGCTTTGAGGATATAAATAGCAGGGAAGATTGTCGCAAATGGCTAGAAAATTTAAAAAGTAAAGCTGGAACCTATACTAGCCGTAGTTTTTGTGACAGCTTGATTGGATTACTTGATGAGTCTAGTTACTTTTTTGATGAGGTGGGGAGGATTAAACCCACAGGAATAAGAACATTACTCACTTTCATGCCCATGATTTTTGCTAGTTACGGCGCCATAATTTTTGCTCAAGAGTTATTTGCTCTTTATACTCTTTATTTTCTGATGCTAAAGGGTGGGCAATATTTAGAACGCAGTGATACAAAAGAGATACGACATTTGGGTCACGCATTACAGGAAATTAGTGTCATCACTGCTACAGCAACTACCACCCTAATAGTTCGTTTATTAGAAATGACATTTTGGATTTCTCATCAATGTCTTGATGCAGGGTTAGGGATAGGTTCTTCCATTTTTAAGCCGCTATTGCCTGACATCTCTAAAGATGATGAAAGCCCCACAGAAAATTTATGTAGGGATTTAATCTTAGCAGGTCAACATTTAAGTGAAGGAATACAATTTAAAACTCCAGAATTGAAAGTCATTGCAGCTCCTCTTGAGGCCTATAAGGGGCTAAATGAACAACAATTTTTAAGATACTGGCGTCTGGGATGGGCAAAAGGATTAAGTGTAGATTCCTTTCTATTTAAGATGAGAGTTTTAGATGCCGGGTCTGAATCTACTGAAGAGAAACTAGCTATAGCGCAGAAAGAATTAACTGAGTTAAAAAAGAATAAAGAGGTTTATACTGAGGGAGGGAATACGGCAAAGGCGATAGATACTGCTGAGCAAGTAATTACCTTATTGAGTGGGAGAGATCCTACTTCCATGCAGTTAGTTGTTTATAATGGCATGAACAATGGAGGCTAGCTGATACAAGTGAATCGAAGAGATCCTATCTATGTTGGTATAAATAGAAACAACCTCTTGAATTTACACCCATATCTCTGGCAAGATGCGGACTGTTTTGATATTCCAGTGAGGAAGCATGAAAATACTCGTGGCAGCGAAGCGTGTAGTAGACCCATATGTCAAAATTCGTGTTAAATCGGATAATACAGGAGTTGAAACACAAAACATTAAAATGGCTATGAATCCTTTTGATGAGATAGCCATAGAAGAAGCCTTACGTTTGCGTGAGAAAAACTGGGCAAGCGAAGTTATCGCAGTCAGTATTGGGGGCGACAGCTCTCAGGAAACGTTAAGACATGCTTTAGCTTTAGGTGCGGACAGGGCTATTTTGGTTCGTACAGAAAAAAGCTTGGAAAGCCTTAATATAGCCAAAGTTCTTAAAAAGATCGTTGAGGACGAAAAGCCTTCATTAGTTCTCATGGGCAAACAAACTATCGATGGTGATAATAATCAGACACCACAGATGTTGGCTGCCTTACTAAACTGGCCTCAAGCGACCTATGCGTCTAAAATTAATCCAAGCGGGGAATCTCTAGAGGTCACTAGAGAAATTGATGGCGGCTTGGAGACAGTACAAGTTGCATTGCCTGCAGTAGTCAGTACGGATTTACGTTTGAATGAACCACGCTATGCTAGTCTTCCTAACATTATGAAAGCCAAAAAGAAGGTTTTAGATGTACTTGAGCTGGAATCATTGGGGCTATCACTTAAACAGCATGTTGAGATTTTGAAAGTTAATGCTCCTGCAACTCGTAGTGGAGGGATAAAGGTTGATTCTGTAGCTGCATTGCTGGATAAATTACAACATGAAGCCAAAGTGCTTTGATAAGGAGATATTATGAGCACTCTAGTACTTGTTGAACATGATAATAAAGAGATGCATCCGGCAACACGCAATACTCTAACAGCCGCTTTGGAATTTGATAACCAACCGACCTTACTGGTGGTGGGGCATCAATGTAAGGACGTCGCAGCACAAGTTGCTACTCTTTCAGGCGTCCATGCCGTTTTGTGTGTAGATAAACCCTGCTACGAACACCAATTACCTGAGCAAGTCAGCGAGTTAGTTGCTTCTTTTGCTAGTTCCTTTAATGCCATTTTGGCTGCCTCTAGTACTTATGGTAAGAGCATTTTACCTAGAATAGCGGCCTTATTGGATGTAGCACAGATTTCCGATGTAAGTAAGATCATTGACCATAATACTTTTGAACACCCTATTTATGCCGGTAATGCTATAGAAACGGTACGGGTTTTAGATGCTGTAAAAGTAGTTACTGTCAGGACTACCGCGTTTAACCCAGTGACTGGAAGTCAGGATAGTTGCTGCATAGAAAATATCGATAAGGAGTTTCAAACCAAGGGCAGTCAGTTTATTAAGCATGAATTAAGCAAATCAGAAAGACCTGATTTGGGTTCTGCCAAAATAGTAGTATCTGGTGGAAGAGGTTTACAAAGTGCAGAAAAATTTAAATTAATTGAAGACTTAGCTGATGTTTTAGGAGCTGCAGTAGGGGCTTCCCGTGCTGCGGTAGATGCGGGATTTGTACCCAATGATTATCAAGTTGGGCAAACTGGAAAAGTTGTTGCTCCTTTACTTTATATAGCTGTAGGTATTTCCGGAGCCGTGCAGCATCTAGCCGGAATGAAAGATTCTAAGGTTATAGTTGCAATTAATAAAGATGAAGATGCGCCTATTTTTCAAATAGCGAATTATGGGTTGGTAGGTGATTTATTTGAATTAATTCCACAATTAATAGAGCAGTTAAAGAACCGCTAAGAACCGTTAAAGAACCGTTAAAAGGGAGTTGTTATGTTAGTAGGCGTTCCAAAAGAAATAAAACCACAAGAAAATCGTGTTGGCCTTGTTCCTTCAAGCGTTAGAGAAATCATTAGATCTGGTAGTTCTGTTCTTGTAGAAAAGGGAGCTGGTTTAGGCATTGGTATCTCTGATGATGATTATCGTCATGCTGGTGCTGAAATTGTAGATACTGCTGATGAGGTTTTTGACAGGGCCGAATTAATTGTAAAAGTAAAAGAACCTCAACCTATAGAATGCAAACGATTACGCGAGGGGCAAACTTTATTCACTTACTTGCATTTGGCTCCAGATCCTCAACAAGCTCGTATGTTAAAAGAGTCTGGTGTAACCGCTATTGCTTACGAAACTGTAACTCAAACTGATGGTGGTCTACCGTTATTAACCCCCATGTCTCAAGTTGCGGGCCGTATGTCTATCCAAGCAGGAGCTCATTGTTTGGAAATGGCTCAGGGTGGGAGCGGTGTTCTTTTAGGTGGAGTACCCGGTGTTGCCGCTGCTACTGTAGTTGTTATTGGTGGAGGGGTAGTTGGAACTAATGCTGTTCGTATGGCTATGGGTATGGAAGCGCGAGTCGTCGTACTTGATCGTTCATTGCAACGTTTAAATGAATTAGACTTCCAGTTTGGTTCTAAATTAAATACCGTTTATTCTACGGCAGATGCAATAGAACACTATGTGGCCAGTGCTGACTTAGTGATTGGTGCAGTATTAGTACCGGGTGCAGCTTCTCCTAAATTAGTATCTAGGGCAATGCTCAAATCAATGCGCCCAGGATCCGTACTGGTTGATGTGGCTATCGATCAAGGCGGTTGCTTCGAAACCAGTCGTGCAACGACACATGAAGAGCCAACTTATGTAGTTGATAATGTAGTGCACTATTGCGTAGCGAATATGCCTGGCGCCGTGCCAAGAACCTCAACGTTTGCGTTAAACAATGCTACCTTACCTTTTGTTTTAAATATTGTTACTAAAGGGACTAAATTAGCCTTGTTAGATGATCATCATCTGCTTAATGGTTTGAATATTCATCAAGGTAAAGTGACTTATGAAGCAGTTGCTAGAGATTTAGATTATGAGTATTTTCCTGCCAATATAGCGTTAGCGGGTAGGTAGTTTTCTTTTATCCCGTACAGTAAGCGGATTGTACGGGATAGTGATCTTATCACGCTCTCAAAGCACATTTTAATAGGGAAGAACGCTTCTGTGTTATTCAAAGCTTTCTCTTATTACACCGAGCCCTCTTTGTTATACCCGGTTCTCCTTTGTCATTCCGAGCCCACCCATGTCATTCCGAGCCCACCCGTGTCATTCCGAGCCTACCATGTCATTCCGAGCCCACCCGTGTCATTCCGAGCCTACCATGTCATTCCGAGCCTACCATGTCATTCCGAGCCCACCCGTGTCATTCCGAGCCCACCATGTCATTCCGAGCCCACCCGTGTCATTCCGAGCGTAGCGAGGAATCTCCCCAATGTGGAACGATCTCTAACATATAGACCGATATAAATCAGCCCATTCAGGATTCAACGTGGCGATCAGATCTTCTTTCTTCTTTCGTGTCCACGCTTTAATTTGTTTCTCTCTTGTAATAGCAACCACAATATCGGAACAAATCTCATAATAGACTAATTGATTTACATTATATTTCTGGGTAAATCCTAACTGTGCCTTGTTCTTATGCTCATAGATACGACGTACTAAATTATTGGTTACTCCAGTGTAGAGTACTGTGTGATGTGTATTAGTTAAAAGATAAATATAGTATTCCTTGCTCATAGATATTCTCGCGACAATATTGGACTTTATGGTGTTTATTTATTTCCTAATAAATCGCAGGTATGCTACCAAAAAACTACTTGCCAGTCTTTATTTATTTTCTGGTTGTCGGTATTCGGCATCGCTCAGTTGTAATATTTTTGTCAAGATCGTTCCATATTTGGGGAGATTCCTCGCTACGCTCGGAATGACATGGTGGGCTCGGAATGACACGGGTGGGCTCGGAATGACACGGGTGGGCTCGGAATGACACGGGTGGGCTCGGAATGACACGGGTGGGCTCGGAATGACACGGGTGGGGCGGAATGACACGGGTGGGGCGGAATGCTAGGAGTAATAAGACCAATATCAATGCAAAATAACCCGTAATGCTTAGCTGAATTACGGGTTATTTTAGAAATTTAAAATAAATTTTCTTCTATGAATGGTTGTTGTTGCTGCTGTTGTTGAGGATCATTCGTAGCATTATAAATAGGGGCCGGGTCTTGCTCTGCTGGCACCTCTTTATCGCGGAAATACTCAATGATTCCATTTTCTTGGTTTGGCTTAGCAAGCAATCCACTAACTGGATCAATACGAACAGCGACAACATTGTCAGGTTGTTTGACTTCTTTTTCTGGTTTACCTTTCAATGCTTCTTTCATGAAATCTATCCATAGAGGTAATGCAAGTCCAGCCGCATATTCATGTAGCGATTTAGGATTATCAAATCCTACCCATGCTGTTACCACTATATCCGGAGTAAAACCAGCGAACCAAGCATCTACTTGATCATTGGTTGTTCCTGTTTTACCTGCAATGTCCTGACGATTAAGCACCCTTGCTGCACGTGCTGTACCATGTTGGATAACATCTTTCAATGCAGAGTTCATTAGAAAGGTGATATCTTCTGGGATGACGCGCGGCGCTGTTGTAGACGCATCGACCTTGTTGTTATCACAAGGATTGCACACCACTGTTGGTTTTGCTTGTAGGAGAACTTTACCATCAGTATCAGTAATATGATCGATGAGATAAGGTTCTATTTTAAAGCCGCCGTTGGCAAAGACAGCATAAGCAGCAGTAAGATCCAGAGGACTTACCGACATGGTGCCTAGAGCTAAAGATAAACCTTTAGGGAGCGCTTTTTTATTAAATCCAAAGCGAGTTAAGAAATCTATAGTGTAATCTATACCTATGTCATCAAGAATTCTAATAGATACTAGGTTTTTAGATTGAACTAGAGCTTGTTTTAAACGGGTAGGGCCGTTAAATTTGAGGTTCACATTATGGGGGCGCCATAGATTAGGTTGGCTGGGATCATCAACAACGATAGGCGCATCATTAATTAATGTGGCCAAATTATAACCATTATTTAAAGCGGCCGCATAAACAAAAGGTTTAAAGCTAGAGCCGGGCTGCCTGCTCGATTGAGTTGCTCGGTTAAATTTACTTTTTTGGAAGTTGAATCCGCCAACTAGAACTTCTATAGCGCCATTTTTAGGATTAAGAGCAACCATAGCTGATTCGGCTTCTGGAATTTGAGCCAATTGCCATTTGCTATCGGTTGAGTGAACATAGACTATGTCTCCAAGTGCAACAACTTGTTGTGCTTTACGTGGAGATTTTCCTACCCAGCCATTTTTGAGAGCTGGTCTCGCCCATGATAAACCTTCCCAGGGGATGATAATGGTATGGCCATTCTGCAGGGCTGCTGTAGCTTCCTTTTCCCTTACATCGATAATAACTGCAGGAACTAAGGTATTTAGTTCAGGGTATTGTGCAAGGTGCTTTTGTCTAGTTTTAGGAGACTGGCTGTCTTTTTCGCCAATATTGGCAATTGGGCCTCTATAGCCATGGCGGTGATCGTAGGCTATTAGATTTTTTTCTACTACTTGATTCGCGATATTTTGTAGTTTGCCATCGATGGTTGTATAGACTTTATAGCCTTTGGTATACGCATCAGGGCCAAAATTATCGTATAAAGATTGACGTATCATTTCAGCTACATAAGGAGCTCGTACTTCAATATTGGTTCCATGATATTTTGCAGTAATGGGTTGATTAATCGCATTTTGATACTGCTCTTCATTGATGTAATGTTCTTCTAATAAGCGCTCCAATACATGGTCACGGCGTTTTTTAGCCGCCAGGGGGTTGGCAATTGGGTTTTGCGTTGAAGGAGCTTGAGGAAGACCTGCTATCATAGCAAGCTCTGCTATATTGAGCTCTTTAAGTGGCTTTCCAAAATAAACCATCGCTGCAGCACCAACACCGTAGGCGCGGTTACCTAAATAAATTCGGTTTAAATAAAGCTCTAAGATTTTTTCTTTACTTAATTCCCTGTCTATTTTAATAGCCAGCATGATTTCATTGAATTTACGTAAGAAAGTCTTTTTCCTGCTTAAGAAGAAGTTACGAGCCACTTGCATGGTGATAGTACTGCCACCTTGAGATTTGGTACCTGTTTTGAGCATACGTACCGTGGCACGTCCTAGACCCATGATATCAACGCCGGGGTGCTCAAAAAATCGTTGATCTTCGGTGGCAATTAAGGCATGAATTAATGTTTGTGGGATTTCATCATAGGTCACCGGAATACGTTTTTTCTCGCCATATTCTTGAATTAATAAGCCTTCTTTACTAAAGATCTGTAGAGGTACTTGTAACTGCACTGTTTTCAGTGAGTCTACATTGGGTAGTTGGCTTTCAAGATAAAGGTATAAAAGACTACCGGCTACTAATAAAAGAAAAACTAGGCTCATCAGCGCCCAAAGACCCTTACGCCAGAAGTATGCCATTTTTTTCATAGAGTTTAATTACTGTTGAATATGAATAGTGCAACATTATACAGTGATTTTGTACAATATTGCGAGTTTTGTAGGGAAAAAGGCTGCATATGAGGGAGAGATTGTATGTTTCATTGATCTATTATATAGAACAGATCAATGAAACGTGGGTACCTCATTCTATACCTATTGTTGGTGATCTTGCTACGGTTGCTTCTTGTGTAATTTCTTGTTTTTGCGTCAACAATCTTTGAGCATACATTGCACTGAAGAAAGGGCCGTATGTGCCAAATGTAGTTAATGGCTTGTTGCCGTTTTGTTTTTCGAGTCGAGTTATTGTTACTTTTTGTTTTTGGATAGTCTCTTCATTCTCACTAGCAGTTTTTTCTAAGGCTCTTATCCGTGCTTCAGCTTCTTCTAACTTTAGTGCTAAAGTTTCTGCTGTTCTACTTGGTTCTATTGGTTTAGATTCGGTTTGTCTTAGTTGATCAGTCAATGACTCAATAGTTTGGGCTTGTTCTCTTATTGTGGCATTAGCCTGCTCAATCTTTGGTTTCAGGTCTTCTTTAATTGTTGTTTCCAGTCCGGTTATTTGTTCTTGGAGTTTTACATTTGTTGCTCTAAGTTCTGGAACTGATAAAGCATTCTCATGTCCAGTGCACAGATCTTCAGCTAAAGCAGCGATTTCTTCCTGAGAAGTATGGACAGTAACATTTAGTCTCAACAATACTTCATCTTTTAGAAGCTCACCTGAGTTACATAAGGAAGGGCCGTAATAAGCGTCATTTTTTAAACCGGGTAGTGAAACCTCTTTAGGCGGAGTATTTGTACCTTCAGGAGTAAGTTCACAATATCTTACGTTGAGGGTTTTACTTTTACCTGTAATTATCAATTGTTGGAAATCGCTTAGCATGTTTTTGATTTGTTCTTTATATTTTATCAATTGACTATCACCAAATGATTTTTGTTGGCTTTGCATTAAGTTAAGGAACTTAATTTGATGCAGGATATAAAAGAGGAGCGGTCTACGCAGACGATAGGTATCAGTGCATTCTTTAATTAGCTCGGTAAGGCGTTTATCATATGAGGGCTCTTCAGCTTTCATTATTAGTGTTGCTATTCCACGAGATTTGTTTAATCGAGCTTGAGGTATAGTCTCAGTAACTAATACATTGGTGCCTTGAGTATCGTGGTAGGTGACTATAAGTGCTGCAAGTGAATATATTAAATCTTCCAATCTTGTCATGTAAAACTCCTTTTAACCCTGAAAGTGAAAATTCAAAATGAAAAAATCCATTACAAATTGCTATTTCACTATATTAAATGTTTTTATGGAGTGCAAGTGTTTCTGACTAAGTACATAATTAAGAAAAAACGTACAATTTGTTATTTGTTTTTTATATGATTTACCAGAAATTAAGAAGGTATTGAAAAGACAGACTATGTCTACAAAATTAAATTATAATGTTTTCATTAAAGGGGCAAGACTTTAATGCTTGTTTTTTCGTGGGAAGCAAATGGAGCTACATCAAGGTTTGGTATAATTACCTTGAATTAGGTTTTGTCGGGCAATTTTTTGCCCGACTTTATCAGAATGGATGCCGCGAATAAGTCGTAGCACGTTGATGGTAGACGTGAATGGTCAATACGCTCTAAACCTTTGGTGTAGAAGATGGTTTAACAAAAGTGTTATATAGTTCTTGTCCTTCTACTAATAAGCCGCCAGCAATAGTCGTTGTTACCGTTCGAGGAAGAGCGCCTTTAAAATAAAATGAAAAACGCTGCAAAACACTCGTCGTTGGCTTTTGATTCCAAATATCTTTGGCATGTTGGATATAACTTTTTATTGGAGTCGGTTCAGTAAGTCCTAGCTGTTTTTTCGAACGTAATTGATTCAATGGAGTACTCAGCATGCCATAAGAACCTGCGGTTAATATTAACGCTAATCCTTCAGCGTGCTCTCTTTTTAGTCCTCGCTCACTAAAGTAGGAAGCAAGTATAGGGATTGCCGTTAAATAGATGGTAGACCAAGCCCCCTCACGGAGCATTGTTGCGGTTCCCCCTTTAAACAAAGAAGCATAACCATGATGTTTTATCATCATTTCTCGGGTTTTTTTTGATGAGGGTAATTTTGCAAATTGTTTGTTCTGCGCTACGGCATCAAAAGGCGTGTTTGCCAAACCAGAGAAAGCTCCTGCAGTAAATGAGGTTGCAAAATCATAAAAGGATGAGGTTTGACCTGAACTAGGCTGTAACAATCGTTTGATGAAAAAAACCGTAGCGTAAGAGGGAACTGCAGAGCTTGCGTATTCAGTTGCTCCTGCCATCGCATTACGCCATACCATAGGTTTATCATTCATTACATGATTGGTCCAATTGAGCAGGGGAGTAACTGCTGCCATAACGCTTGCACCTAAGAGCGGGCCTTGTACAAAAGGGAGTTGCGCTATTTGTTGCCAGGCATACAGCTTGGGTTGTTCTGTTTTTTCTTTCATAAGCCATCCTTAAAAACTATTGATTAAGTGTTTTAATAGTTCTGCGGGTACATCCACGCCTAGCAGGCGCAGACAATAATCCCACTAGGCAATAGGCTCGAAAATGAGGACAATAATAGAAGAAATAAAAAGACCCACCACCTGAGAAGGCATAAATTTAATTATGTTGAAATAAGGCGAGTTGGTCATTTAGGTGATTTAATGTGTATTTTATGTTCTTTTGAACCTATCATGTTATTTTCTATAATGCAAGAGAAAAATAATTAATTTTTCAATCATTTATATGCATGAATGTCACGAGCAAGTGGAGGTACTTTGGCAGAAGGGAATGGTTAATACGACCTATCTTTTGAATAGATCCCTATTATTTGAAAAAGGTTCCAATTTTTAATGGGTTACGTTACTATTTTACCGTAATAACTGCGTCTAAGTTTTATTTTTGTAGCCATTACGAGTGCTGCTCAGAGGACATAGGGAGATTAATGTAAGTGCTCAAACTCTTTAGACCCCAACATCATTCAGTTTTGGGAATAGACATCAGTTCATCCGCGGTGAAAATCTTAGAAATTTCTGGTTCTGGAGAAGCGCTATGCGTCGATGGTTACGGGCGTGAAAACTTGCCCCCTTTTGCTCTCGACGGCAATTTGATTAAAGATACTGAAGCCGTTGCCAATTGTATCAAGAAAGTACTCTTAAAATCACGATTAACTTCTAAGAATGCGGCATTAGCAGTTCCTGATTCTGTGGTCATTAATAAAGTAGTGCAGATTAATGATGGTCTCAATGATCAAGAAATGGAAGAACTTGTTATTATTGAAGCAGATAAATATATTCCCTATCCTATAGATGAAATTAACCTTGATTTTGAGATTCTGGGGCATTCTGCTAAAAACTCAGCCATGTTAGATGTGTTAATAGTCGCGTCAAGAGCAGAAAATGTTCATCGTAGGGCTGAGGTTGCTGCTCTTGCTGGTTTGACTGCTACCATTATTGACGTAGAGTCTTATGCGGTAGAACGAGCCGCTCTGCAGCTAGCAAAGGACTTACCAGCAAGCGGACAGGATAAAATAGTCGCTATTGTCGATATTGGAATGCGGTTTTGTCATTTGTTTGTTCTTGATGGCATGAAGTTAATCTTTTCTAGAGAGGAAAAGTTTGGCGGTATGCAGCTGATCGAGGCCATTGCCGAACACTATAAAATGACTCCAGAACAAGCAATGGAGGCAAAAGAACAAGGAACGCTACCTAATGATTATGATTCCGAAGTACTAACACCGTATAAAGAAATGCTCTTGTTACAGATTAAGCGCACTTTGCAATTTTTCTATTCAACAAGTCAACATGGTTTTGTTGATCACATTTTATTGGCAGGAGGTGGGGCAAGACAGTATGGGTTAGATACTTTAATTCAAGAGCAATTAGGAGTTATGACTACTGTTGCCAACCCTTTGGCTCGCATGTCTATGAACAAAACGATTAATCTTGAGGCTATAAAGAATGATGCTCCTGCATTGATGGTGGCTTGTGGATTAGCTCTAAGAAATATAGAGTGAGAAAATGACACATATCAACCTTCTTCCGTGGCGTGAACAACAAAGAGAACAAGAAAAAAAGTATTTTATTGTTCTGTTAGCTATAGGGGCACTAATTTCTGGCTTCATAGTATTTCTTATGAATTATTATGCTTCCGATCTTGTAAGTGATCAAACAAACCGTAATACAATATTACAGAAAGAAATTAAGATTTTAGATGATGAGCTAAAAGAAATTAAGACATTAAAACAAACCAGACAATCATTAATTTCTAGAATGTCCATAGTTCAGAATTTGCAATCGACTAGAACTTTAATGGTTCATCTATTTGATGAGTTAATTAAAGTTTTACCTCCTGGAGTTTATGCCACTAAATTGGAAAGAAAGAATGATATAGTAACCCTTTGGGGATACACTGAATCTAATACCAATATTTCTATTTTAATGAGAAACATAGAAAATAATGCTTGGATTCAAAATCCTGGGCTAACAGAAATCAAAAAAATGGAAGAGACGCAACAGCCTGCAAATAATGAATTTAAGTTAAGTTTTGTACTTAAAGCAAAATATTAGGCTGATAATAAATTATGAACTCAATTAACCTTAATGAATTAACACTCGATAATATTGGCCAATGGCCTATGCCCGTCAAAATTGGGGTTATTTTGGGGATTAGTATTTTAATTATTGGTCTAGGCTATTTCCTTATAGTGAAGTCTAACTTTGAACAATATGCAACGTTACAAACGAAAGAAACCACATTGAAATCTGAGTTTGAATCCAAGCAACATCAAGCCTCTAATTTACAGGCATATCGCAATCAACTGCAATTAATGAATGAGCGATTTGGGGCAATGTTAAGGCAATTACCAGCAAAAAATGAAATGCCTGGGTTACTGGAAGAAATCTCTAAGACAGGGGTTGCTTCAGGATTAAAATTTGAATTATTTGCTCCACAACCCGAGGTTCAGCATGATTTTTACATCGAGCTACCTATTAAAATTACGGTGGAAGGAAATTACATGCAGTTAGCGCGGTTTATGAGTCGCGTTGCTGAAATGAATCGTATTGTCACTTTGCATGAATTTAGTATCGAAGGGGTATCTTCTAAGGATCACAAAATCGTTTCAGAAGATGAATTAGTGATGAGTCTCACTGCTAAAATATATAGATATCGCGCCCAATGAAACTATTACCTTTTCATGTTTTATTAACAGTTCTTTTTTCATCATTACTGAGTAGCTGCGCTGATGATAACAGCGATTTGGTGAAATACATTAATGACGTGAAGGCCAGGCCTCCTATGAAAATTGAGCCTATCCCTCAATTTGCTCCTTTACCCATATTTAAATTTCCTGAAAATGACAATCGACGTAATCCATTTAAGCCTATTGATCAAAAAAAGAGAGCTGATTTATTGGCGCCAGATCAGAAGAGAGTCAAGCAGCCTTTAGAAGCATTTCCATTAGATTCCTTGAAATTTGTAGGTACACTGAAGGAGGGACGTGCGATATGGGCATTAATAAAACGACCTGATTTGCAAATAAATCGTATTCGAGTGGGACAATATATGGGACAAAATTATGGTCGTGTTGTTTTAATTAAAAATGATGCTCTTAAATTAGAGGAAACTGTAAAAAATTCAGGGACGTGGGAGAAGCACATCACCACAATTAAGTTGTATACCGGAACGGATAAGTAGGAGTATAGGTTGAGACGGTTAATTGCTATTTTGATTATAATGAGTGCTAGTTTAGGTGTGGCATTTTCTAAAGATAATTCACTTAGGTCAGTAAAAATTATTCCTTTGCCAGAAGAGAAAGTACGTATTGATTTTGAGTTTTCTAAGGTTTTAAAGCAATTGCCAGCAAGCTTTATTACGCAACAGCCGCCTCGGTTAATATTAGATTTTATCAATGCAGATATTCAATTACCTCTAAATGAGAAAACGAAAGAAGTCAAACTAGGTTCTTTAAATACTTATAATATAGTGGCTGTGGGGGACAGGATTCGAGTGATGCTAGACTTGCAACGTACAGTTTCATACTCTGGAAGTGTGGCAGGGACTATTTACAGTCTCATTTTAAATGGTAAAAGTAATGAGCTATTTGCACCTACCAAAAAGGTTTTTATAACAAATCAGGTCGTTAATGCTAAACATGAGATCAATCATATAGATTTTCGTGGGATAGAAAAGCAAGGGGGACGAGTTCTCATTGATGTATCAGACACTAGTATTCCTATCGATGTAACTCAATCGGGCAAAGAGGTGATCGTTAATTTTTTAAATACCAAAATTCCTCCTAGGTTGATGAAGCGTTTTGATGTCGCTGATTTCCATAGCCCTGTACAAGTTGTTACTTTTCAGCAAGAGGGGAAAAATGTACGTATGACTGTGGTCAATAAAGGAGTTTATGGTCATTTTGTTTATCAAGTGAATAAACAATTTATGGTTGATATTTTTCCTTTGACAGCAGAAGAAATTCAACAAGAAAAAATGAAAAAACAGGTGTTTACAGGTAAGCGAATTTCATTGAATTTCCAAAATATTAGTATTCGTGCTGTATTGCAATTACTGGCTGATTTTACTGGGATTAATATAGTCGTTAGCGATAAAATTAAAGGAGACATTACTTTAAGATTAAATGATATTCCATGGGATCAGGCTTTAGATATTATCTTGACAACACAAGGTTTGGATAAGCGTAAAACTGGCAACGTGATGTTGGTTGATACCAAAGCGAACCTTGATAAAATGGAGGAGTCTAAATTAAAAAGTCAGCAGATTATTGCAAGATTAGAGCCTATTCGTTCTGATCTGATACAAATTAATTATGCTAAGGCAGCGGATTTGGCTATTTTAATCAAAGACAAGCAGAACTCACTTTTATCTGAACGAGGTAAAATCAGTGTCGACGTTAGAACGAATACTGTTTGGATTCAAGATACTGCAACAAAAATAGAAGAAGTAAGGGAGTTAGTAAAACAATTAGATGTTCCAGTAAAACAAGTACTCATTGAGGCTCGTATAGTAGAAGTATCTAAAGATTTTAGTCAGGATATAGGAATACGATGGGGTATTTCCAAACCATCCGCTTTGAGTGGAACCTTAGCTGGAGCTAACCAGATGCAGCAAGGAGTTACGCCAGCTAACGTAACTCCATTTACTGATAGGTTAAACTTGGATCTGGTAGCGGCTCCAGCAAATTTGGTTACCCCTGCTACTGTTGGTCTAGCCTTAGCTAAAATAAATGATAATATATTACTTGATTTGGAACTTTCCGCCTTAGAAAGTGAAGGACGCGCTGAATTAATCTCTAGTCCGCGACTTATTACGATTAACCAGCAATCTGCTGTAATTGAATCAGGGCAGGAAATTCCGTATCAAGAAGCGACATCTAGCGGGGCAACTGCAGTAGCATTTAAAAAGGCCGTACTTAGTTTAAAAGTAACGCCGCAAATTACACCCGATAGTAAAATATTAATGGATTTGCAGATTAATCAGGATACAGCGTCTCCCCAGACTTTTAATGGGGTTCCTGCTATTTTGACTAAGGAAATTCAAACAAATGTTTTAGTGAATAATGGTCAGACTATAGTGCTTGGAGGGATCTATACTCAAGATAAGACCAAATCAATTAATAGAATACCTTTCTTTGGGCAACTGCCTGTAGTAGGTGTTTTATTTAGAAATACGCAAATTGGATTAAAAAATGATGAGCTGTTGATTTTTATTACGCCAAAGATTATAACCAATTCTTTATCAATCACGACTATTGAAGGAAGAGAGAAGGAGGTATACAAGTAATGAAGCAATTTTGAGATGAGTTATGTAAATAATTTGATGGGTTTTAGAGCCTATCCGTTGTAGAATGTAGCGAAAATTTAGTTTGTGATAGAATAGTTTCTCTAAATAAGCTAAATAATATGAATTCTCGATTTCAGATGATGCTCTACTTTATCTGAACTGTTGGTTTTTATTAAATATCATAAATCAACTAAGACGTTTATCTAATTTATTGTTATAATGAATTGATCACTTATGACACTATAGTTTAAGAGGTATGTAAGAAAAAATGAGCATAGTTAAAGTACGAAATATTTTTCTCATTGGTCCCATGGGTGCTGGAAAAAGTACTATAGGCCGTGCTTTGGCAAAGGAGCTCAAGTTAGAATTCTTTGATTCGGATGAAGTCATAGAAGAGCGTGCTGGTGCTGATATATCATGGATTTTTGATATAGAAGGTGAAGAGGGGTTTAGACGTCGTGAGCAGAAAGTTATTGATGAATTAACTCAAAAGACAAATATTGTTTTAGCTACAGGCGGCGGTGTGGTTATTACTCCTGAAAACAGAAATGCCCTTGCAGGTAGGGGAACAGTAATTTACCTAAAAACTTCATTACAGCAACAATTTGAAAGAACCAAGCGCGATACCAAACGTCCCTTATTACAGACAGAAGATCTGGAAGGGCGATTAGAATTATTGAGAGACGAGCGAGAGCCTTTTTATGATGAGTTGGCTGATGTAAGCTTTGAAACCGATAAATTAACGGTAAAAGCTGTTGCTAATAACATAATAAAATATATTTATGGCGAAATTTGAGGTTTATGAACAAGTTGATGTCTCTTTACTTGGATATCAATACCCTATAATTATTTGTCGAAATGGTTTGGATAATTTCGGGCTGTTGCAAAGTTTTGTGGCATCACAACAAGTTCTTATAGTCACCAACGAAACCATTGCACCATTATATTTGAAACATGTGCAATCCGTTTTTTCAGCGATTCAGTGTGATGTAGTGGTTTTACCTGATGGTGAAGAATATAAAAATAAAGATAATTTATTTGCCATTTATGATGCATTAATTCAAAACAAGCATCATAGAGACTCTACTCTTATTGCGCTTGGAGGAGGAGTGATAGGCGATTTAGCTGGCTTTGCCGCTTCTACGTATCAAAGAGGCATTCCTTTTGTGCAAATACCCACTACCCTGTTAGCGCAAATAGATGCATCAGTTGGTGGAAAAACTGCGATTAATCACGCTTTAGGCAAAAATATGATAGGTAGTTTTTATCAACCTCGTGCTGTTCTCATTGATTTAAACACATTAAATACTTTGCCAGAAAGAGAGTTTAGATCAGGGTTAGCCGAAATGATAAAGTATGGTTTACTGGCTGGCGGTGATTTTTTTAATCAACTTTTTCAAGCACTAAAAGAGGGACTAACAGTACAAAGTCCTCAATTAGCCAGTTTGATCACTCAATGTTGCTATATTAAGGCGAAATTTGTTGAAGCTGATGAAAAAGAAACGGGACAACGTGCCTTATTAAACCTCGGCCATACCTTTGCCCACGCCCTAGAAGCTTATACCCATTATGAGCATTGGTTGCATGGCGAGGCGGTTGCTATTGGATTGTATTGCGCTGCTGTTTTGTCTTTCAATAAGGGCCTGGTTGAGATGCAGGTTGTTGAGCAAATAGAGTTTATGTTGCGCTATGCCGGATTACCACATAAAATTCCCTCGTTTATCGATTTAGAAAAATTACGCGATTTAATGAGTTTAGATAAAAAAATAAAAAATAATTGTTTACGCTTTGTAGTGATTAAAAAGCCAGGCGATTGTTATCTTGATGACAAGGTATCAGAAGACTGTTTGCATAATACTCTCATTACAGTGGTCGAAGGAGAATAAGAATGAAAGAAGGAAAGATCCAGCTTGACGTATCCGCTGCCAATCAACCACGAACATTGTTTAAACCAAGCTCCTGGCTTACCAAAATAGATTTTATTAATCATTTGATTCTTTTTAATAATGTATTAATTACTATTTTATCTGAGAAAAGCGGCGGGAAAACTTCTTTTAGTACTTTATTGCAGAATAATTTAGATCCGCAAATAAAATCAGTCTCAATGACGATTCAACCTCCATGTGATAGAGAAACAATTATTAATAATATTGCTACTCAATTACATTTAATTAATGATGCTCAAACTAATTTCGCATCAATAGTAGCGCAAGTTAATGAACGTAAAGCGCATGTATTGCTTCTTATTGATGATGCGCAAAATTTACCTGAATCTTTGATTAAAGAAGCAATGTTAGCTATTAAAAATCAGGACAGTTTTGGCTTTTTTCATCTTTGCCTTGTTTCGGATTATTCTGTAGTGGCAACTCTTAATAGTTTAGCTGCAGAGCAATTTAATAACTTAATTCATACTATAGAAGTAGGGCCTTTGAATGAGAGTGAAACAAGGACCTATATATTACAGCGCGCTATGGCAGCGCATCTGATTAATAAGCCGCTTACCGACTCACAACTTAAACAGTTTTATCAACAAACTAAAGGTCATTTAGCAAAAATCAATAATAATCTGGAGTCATTTATATTTAAATGTTCTACCCAGAAAAAACAGAATAAAACTTTAATATTAAAGAGAGTTAGCCTAGCGGTTATTGCCGCTTTTATGATGGGCGGCACTTATTTCTATTATGATAGAATAGATAACAATCATTCTATTTCAGATCTGCTTCAAGCTTCTGCTTCATTTCAACATTCAGAGCTTGTGAAACAAGAGCCAATAAAACACCCTGTGCAATTAGATAGCTACATTGCGTCATGGCAAGATTCTTCGACTCGGCAATTAGTGCATTATGCTTTACCTAAAAAACAAATATTAGAGGGTTTAGATGATTCTGAAGGAAATATCAATACCGTGGCTCTTGTTGATAAAGTTGTAGTCATTCCTACTATTAAAATCAAAACACCAGAAGAACAGCCTATTGCGTTAGAAACGCAGGAGGTTCTAGAGTCAACGCTTGTTTCAATTAAAATGCCAGAGCCCGAGCAAGAGGTTAAAAAGCCTGTTGTTAGCCTAGCTCAAAAGCCTACTGGTAACTTAGCCGCCGGACGTTATACTATTCAAATCGTTGCAAGTCATAGAATCAGTGATATACATCTTTTTAGAAAAAATCATAATTTGGCAGATAAAACAAAGATTAGACATTTTACCAATGCTAAAGGAAAATGGTACATATTGACTATTGGTGATTATGAAAGCAGAAATAAAGCACAACTTACGGCTAAAGAATTACCGGCTCATTTAGCCAAATTAAAGCCATGGATTAGACCAGTATCTGGCCTGTCAAATATAGGGTAAATAATTTAGTTTCTGGGAAATTAAACTTAAATCTGCTAATCTTAACTTAGGGAAGAATAATAAGGGGAAAATGATGTATAAGCGGGTGTTATTTGCCACTGATTTTGATGAAGTTGGAATTTCTGCGGCTCATAAGGCAAAGAAAATAGCCGATGAAAATGGTGCCGATTTAATATTGGTTCATGTTGTTGAGCCGATTCCTGCCTATGCTTATCCAGGATTTGCTGGTTTTGCTGAAGTTGAATTATCTATTCGCGAACAAGCGGAAAAAGAATTAAATGATTTAGCTGAGAAATTAGGTGTGGATGAGAAACATCGATTTATTGAGTTTGGCTCTACTAAAAATGAAATATTAAGAGTAGCCCAAGAGCATAAAATTGATTTAATAGTGACTGGTAGTCATGGAAAACATGGTATTGCCTTATTATTAGGTTCTACTGCAAACTCGATTTTGCACCATGCTGAATGTGATGTGTTAATTGTTCGACCTAAAGTGGTTCATCAGTAGTTATTAATTGTATCATAATTCTTTTTTCCCATCGTCATCTTGAGCTTAGTAAAGGATGACGATGTGAGGGACAGGATATAAGACGTCTTTTTATATATCCTCTTACTGCGAGCTAAAGATTGATTATAGCACTTATAAAATCATTACCTTAGCTGTTCGTCTTTACCGCTTGATATGAATTTCATTACTGAGTCATGCGCTTATTCACTTAATACAACAACTTTTTCAGGATTTTCTGTTAATTTTGCTTCCAATTGCTTCCATTTCTTTTTGAATTGCAGCTAATGCAGCTAAGATTGTAATAAGAGTAATAGTCTAGTTAATTAACACAAAAGCTGCAGAATGTCTGAATAGTCCAACATTAAAAGTTAAATTAACGACTCCTCCTTTATTAAGTCCCTATTTCTCAAGAAGCAAGAAAACCAGTATACTCTATGTCTTTGATATCAATAATCGAATTACTGAATGAAATTGTTACGCGGTGTGCAGCATTTTGCTGAGTTTGATAAAGGTGTGGTAGCTACTATTGGTAACTTTGATGGTGTTCATTTAGGACATCAACGGCTTATAAGATCTTTAAAAGATAAAGCAAATCAAATGAATTTACCTTGTGTATTGATTTTGTTTGAACCACAACCTAGAGAGTATTTTCAAAAAGAGCGGGCTCCTGCAAGACTTTCCAGTCTAAGAGAAAAATTAGACATACTAAAACAATGTCGCATTGACTATGTTTATTGCATTAAATTTGATAAAGCTTTTGCTCAAACGACAGCCTCTGATTTTGTTCAAAGATACTTATTTTCTGTAATGAAGGTGAAGTATCTTCTTGTTGGCAGAGATTTTCAATTTGGGAAAAATCGGGAAGGGGATGTCGCCTTATTACAGAATTTTGGAATGAAACATGGATGTGAAGTACAAACTTACCAAGATTATTGTATTAAAGAGGAAAGAGTAAGTTCCACAAAAATTAGGACATCCCTACAACAGGGGAATATAGAATTGGCAGCTGAATTTTTAGGCCGACTTTATAGTATATGCGGTCGTGTAATAAGAGGGGATGGTCGAGGTAGGCAATGGGGTATTCCTACAGCAAACCTTAGTCTTCATCGTATATCATTACCTCTTCAGGGCGTTTTTGTAGTTGAAGTACATAGAGGAGCCAATGTAGTTCAAGGAGTAGCAAATATAGGTAAACGCCCTACTGTAGATGGCACTAAAAATATTTTAGAAATCCATTTGTTTGATTTTGATGATTCAATTTATGGCGAGTTGTTGCAAGTGTTTTTCTTGCACAAATTGCGTGATGAGGTTAAATTCACATCAGTGGATGCTTTGATTACTCAGATTCATAATGATATTGTGGCGGCAAAAGCATTTTTAAACCCAGAAGTGTAGTACACTTTACTATTGGGGTTTTATGAGCCCGTCAAGACTTAACGATTTGCAGGTAAACACCTATGGCTGAATATAAAGATACTTTAAATCTTCCTAATACTTCCTTTCCAATGAAAGCAAGTTTAGCAATGCGTGAACCAGAAATGCTTGCTAACTGGCAGGCAAAAGGAGTCTATGAACAGATACGCAGGGCCAGAGCTGGAAGTAAAAAATTTATATTGCATGACGGTCCTCCATACGCTAATGGACACTTACATTGTGGGCATGCGTTAAATAAAATCCTTAAAGATATCATTATTAAATCTAAATCTTTTAGCGGTTACGATGCTCCTTTTGTCCCAGGTTGGGATTGTCATGGTTTGCCTATAGAACTTAATGTAGAAAAAAAGATTGGTAAGGCGGGAGCTAAAGTATCAGCAAGAGAGTTCCGGGTTAAATGTCGGGAGTATGCTGCGAGTCAAATTGATATCCAAAGAGAAGAGTTTCAGCGTCTTGGTATTCTAGGTGATTGGTTTAATCCTTATGTCACTATGGATTTTAAGTATGAAGCTAATATAGTTCGTGCTTTAGGTCTAATGATTAAAAATGGTCACTTACAGCAGGGATTTAAACCCGTACATTGGTGTATAGACTGTGGTTCTGCATTAGCTGAGGCAGAAGTAGATTATGAGGAAAAAACCTCACCTTCTATCGATGTTGCTTTTGTAGCGGCAGAGCCAGAAGAGTTTATCAAGCGTTTTAAAATAGATGTAGAGGTTAAGCCTTTAGCTCTTCCTATCTGGACCACAACTCCCTGGACTTTACCTGCTAATGAAGCCGTATGTTTGCATCCTGAAATCGAATATTCTTTAATTGATGCTGGCAATGGTTATCTTATATTGGCCACTGATTTAGTAGAATCAGCTATGGAGCGCTACGGAATAAGTAATTATAAGTCGTGCGCTAAAGCGCAAGGAAAAGTTTTTGAACATTTAAAATTAAAACATCCATTTTATAAGCGTCAAGTCCCTGTAGTTCTTGGTGAGCATGTAACTACTGATTCAGGAACAGGAAATGTTCATACTGCTCCTGCACACGGACCAGATGACTATATGGTAGGGAAATCGTATAACTTGCCGTTAATCAATCCGGTTAAAGCTAATGGTTGTTTTGCTGATGATGTACCGTTGTTTGCTGGTCTTTCTGTTTTGAAAGCTAATGAGCCGGTTATGGAGGTTTTAGCAGAAGGTGGGGCATTGTTAGCGAAAGAAACTATTAGACATAGTTATCCTCATTGCTGGCGACATAAGTCTCCCATGATATTTCTTGCTACACCACAGTGGTTTATTTCCATGGAGAAAAATAACTTAAGGCAAGCCATTTTATCTGAGATTGATAAGGTGAATTGGGTTCCTGACTGGGGTAAAGCACGGATTGGTGGGATGGTTGAGAGTAGACCTGATTGGTGTATTTCAAGACAGAGGGCTTGGGGCACCCCTATGCCTTTGTTTGTCCATAATACGACTAGAGAGCTTCATCCAAACACTTTAGAAATTATAGAAAAAGTCGCTTTAATTATTGAACAATCAGGGATAGATGCTTGGTTTGAGCTAGATGCTGCTGAATTGATAGGCGAAGACGCCGCGGTATATGACAAAATTACCGATACTATGGATGTTTGGCTTGATTCAGGGGTTACGCATTATTGCGTGTTGAAACATAATAAAGATTTAGAATTCCCTGCTGATGTTTATTTTGAAGGTTCGGATCAACATAGAGGATGGTTCAACTCTTCTTTAACTACATCAGTAGCCATGTATGGGGTTGCGCCTTATAAAACGGTATTGACTCATGGTTATACTGTAGATGCTGAAGGTAAAAAACTTTCTAAATCTAAAGGTAACTATGTTGCCTTGGATAAATTAATCGCACAACATGGGGCAGATATATTAAGGTTATGGGTGGCTTCTACTGATTATCGCCACGAGGTCAGCATTTCTGAAGAAATCATTAAACGGAATGCAGATGCTTACAGAAGAATTCGTAATACAGCCCGCTTTTTATTAGCTAACTTATTTGATTTTGAGCCTGAGCGTGATAGCGTTTCAGTAAATGATATGTTGGAATTGGATAGATGGGCCCTAAAACGTTGTCAGATGCTGCAAAATGAAATTATCGCTGCTTATGAACAATATCAGTTCCATGTGATCTATCAAAAAATTCATAATTTCTGTGCTGTAGATATGGGGAGTTTTTATCTGGATCTGGTTAAAGACAGGCAATACACTACAGCGAAACAAAGCAAAGCCAGACGCTCTTGTCAAACGGCTATGTATCATATAGTTCGGGCATTTACTCTATGGTTAGCCCCTATATTGTCGTTTACTGCAGAAGAAATATGGCAATCAATACCAGGAAATAAAGGCGAGTCTATCTTTATTGAGCATTGGTATGAGGAGTGGCCATTAGTCGATGCAGTGGATATGGGCAATTGGGATGAGTTACATTTAATCCGTGATGAAGTGAATAAAGCTTTAGAGGAAACAAGACAAAAAGGTGTCATTGGTTCAGCCTTAGCAGCAGAAGTAACTTTGTATGCAGATTCTAAGGCACTACCGAAATTGACTCGCTTGGGAGAGGAGTTGCGCTTTTTATTGATGACTTCTGGTGCTGTTGTTCATCCTATGAATCTTGCTCCTAAAGAATTGACTGCAACTGAATATGGGGTATCTATTGCCGTAGCAGCAAGTACTTTCGAGAAGTGCGCTCGTTGTTGGCATAGACGTTCAGATGTTGGACAGAATAAGGAGCATCCAGAGTTATGTTTACGTTGTGTTGGCAATATTAGTGGACAGGACGAAGAGAGGCATTTTATATGAAGAAAGGGTATTGGTTTTTATTTAGCTTACTCATAGTAATTGTTGATCAAGTAAGCAAATACTGGGTTGCGATTGCATTAACACCTTATAAACCAATGCCTGTGATTCCTATGTTAAATATTACCCTGGCTTATAATACTGGGGCTGCGTTTAGTTTTTTAAGTGGTGCTGGTGATTGGCACCGCTGGTTTTTTGCCGGATTTAGTCTGATTGTCAGTATTATATTAATAATTTGGTTATATCGTACTCCTAATCAAGATCGACTCCAATCTGCGGGCATCAGTCTTATTTTGGGAGGGGCTGTTGGCAATTTGATTGATAGAGGATTTGATGGATATGTAGTTGACTTTGTTGATGTTTATTATAAAAACCATCATTTTGCCACTTTTAATCTTGCAGATAGCGCTATTTGTGTCGGCGCTGCATTTTTGGTTTTAGATTTATTGCTTAAGAGAGAATGATTTTTCATGCTTGTAGATTTGGCCCATAGTAGTTAAGTATCGATGGAGTACCGATGGAAAATTCAAACATACCATACAGAAAATTATGGCGTGCTAGAAAAGAACGCAAAATCGCGGGAATTTGTGGTGGTTTAGCCAATTATTTTAAAGTAGATCCAGTCTGGATACGTTTAATTTTTGTGCTTTTCTTTCTTGCCGGAGGCTCTGCGCTTTTTGTTTATCTTTTCATGTGGTTAATTGTTCCTCTTGAACCAGAAGAGAAGTCAGAAGGGAGTTAATGGCATCAACTTAGCAAGTAGGTTGGGTCATGACCCAACCTACTTGCTGCTCAAATCCTCATGTGACTTTTGTGCTACTTCCGCTTCCGCTCCTCTTCGCACGTTCCTCAGTACAGCGAGTTTGGACCTAGGCCTATTTTAGACGAATTACCGGCGAAAGCCGGTATCCATAGGGTGTTGAACGATTGATGGACGTCGATTTTCATCGGCAATTCGTAAAGATCCAAAGTCGATACGGATCTATGCGGTGCTTGCTTAGAAAAGTTTTCTCACAATCCGTGCTCAAATCCTCATGTGACTTTTGTGCTACTTTCGTTTCCGCTCCTCTTCGCACGTTCCTCAGCACAGCGAGTTTGGACCTAGGCCTATTTTAGACGAATTACCGGCGAAAGCCGGTATCCATAGGATGTTGAACGATTGATGGACGTCGATTTTCATCGGCAATTCGTAAAGATCCAAAGTCGATACGGATCTATGCGGTGCTTGCTTAGAAAAGTTTTCTCACAATCCATGCTCAAATCCTCATGTGACTTTTGTGCTACTTCCGCTTCCGCTCCTCTTCGCACGTTCCTCAGCACAGCGAGTTTGGACCTAGGCCTATTTTAGACGAATTACCGGCGAAAGCCGGTATCCATGGGGTGTTGAACGATTGATGGACGTCGATTTTCATCGGCAATTCGTAAAGATCCAAAGTCGATACGGATCTATGCGGTGCTTGCCTAGAAAGGTTTTCTCACAATCCGTGCTCCAATCCGACCAGCGGCTGAGCACATACTAATTGTTTAAACCAACATCCCTGACGATAAGGCAGCGAGCTGTTTCTTATCAGGATTATGAATGCTAACCGCTGCAACAGCTGGTAAATTAAGAAAATGCTCCGCTTCTTCCCATTCAATTTCAGCGGGAAATAAACTTAAATTAGGAAAACACTTATTCAGTACTGTACAAAAGGCCAGATGAGCTGGGAAAGGGCGTACCTGTTGGTATCCAAGGCTCATAGCAGCCATAGCTTCAGATATAGTAGCAACCCCAGGTATATAATTCATGGAGTAAACATTAGCTGTTTGGGCTATTTCTGGGAGAAATCCTGGGCTTGCGGCGAAATGAACTCCTGCTTTATAACAATTTTCTAATTGTTGAGTATCTATAATGCTTCCTGCACCTATCTTAATAGAAGGGTACTGATTCATGATTTTAGACAATAGTTTTTGCTCGGTAGAATTGATTTCAATCAATGAAAAACCGGCATCGATCACTTGCTCTAGCCGTTGAAACAAGAAGTTATCAACATCAAGTGATACAATTACTGATTGATTGCCTAAAAACTTATCTATGATCATGGTGTAATTCCGTGATTGCCGCAATGATCTTCAATGTTAGAAGAGTTACCTTAAAATCGCAAGTATCTTGGCGCTAAAAGCAGGGTAAGATCCCATTTTAATCTGCAGGTTAATTGTAACTTTGTTACTGCTATCATTGTAGCTCGGACAACTAATTGTTCGACAAAATATCTAAATTTTTTAGTAGGATCTTTGTCCTGTGTAAGATAAGTGGGGGAAAACGTCTCTCACTTACATAAAGCCATTAGAGGGGCTCCAGATTGTTTTCTAGCTCATTATGTCGGGCAAGCAATTATCGGGCCGTTGTTTCCTGTGTAAGGAGCTTATTTCGAGCATTCATATCGACATTCTGTGTGTGATGGAACCTATGCAGGAGATGTTCAGAGATAAGTTTTAATGAGATTTCGGGTAAGAGTCTAAAGAAAAAAACCTGGGCTTTACCCAGGTTTCTAATCTTTTTATGCTATATGTAGAGCAATAGCATTAAAACCCGGGGGGTTTGATCGAAAAGGGGGTAGGAGCTGTTCGTGCTTCTTGAACCTGCTCTGTTTCCTTACGAATTTCTGTTGGGTTTTTGATATTAGTTACTGATGGTTTTGTTGCATCCACACCAAATCGCTCTAAGTTTTTAAGTAAAAACTGCATGGTTTGGTAAGGTATAGGCGCAGTACGTGGTAAATTTCTTCTCTCTATTTCAGACATTAAGAAATTTCGAGCCGGTACTCTTTGAACACCAGGGGCTTGATCTGCAAGGTTTAACAATTGCTCCGGTGTCACTTTAGACATCTGCTTAACAAGATCTATTTTTTCTTTATAAACATGTGCTGCGGACGCTTTACTTGGTTGAGGAGCCGAGGGGCCTCCTGTAACGGTAGGTCTAGGCGTTAGTGTTGGCGATGTTGTGTTAAGGGTATTTGCATCGGTACTATCAAGTTGTTGCAGCATTTGTTTGTCGCGCGCTAGCGAAGATTCAATTATGTTTTTTTGATTATTGGCTAACTGCTTTTCTTTTTCATTCGTTTTAATTTGTCCTTGAACATCTTCCACTTGCTCTTTGTGAACTTCAGTTTCTAATTTTTTATTATGGTGAACCAGATTCTTCACTATCATTAGCTCTGGCTCTCGGTGTTTAAATCTTTTATGCGCTTCAGCTTTCTCAGCAATATTATCTTTAATTGAATCCCAGGTTTGTCCTGGTTTTAAGAGATAATAATTCTTATTTTCATCTTTATGAATTCTTTCTCGCCTCAACTCAGGAGCTATTGCTTTTAACGCCTCATCGTTAGTATTTTTATGTGTATTAAGAACATAATGAGCTTCTTTAAATGAATCTACTTCCTTTCCATCGGCACCCACATAATATTTATCTTTATTTTTGACTGCAACCATATCATGATGGCTTGCTATCTTTAAGCCTAATGCGGTATGCATCTTCATCAGTATGGATGCTTCTTCGTCCTGATTATCTTTTATTAAATCTTCTACGTGGAGAAGGTACTCATCCATTTTGTTTCTAATATTATCTAAATGTGGCTGAATATGAGCATGCGCTGCCTTAGGATCTGTGTCTATTAATTTCTCAAACTCTCCTAACACAGACTCAAAATCAGCTAATTGCGCGTCGTATACATTATATTTGAAGGTAATTAGCTCACCTTCAGCATTTAATTTATCTAACTTTTCATCCAGGCCTTCTCGTTCTTTTATTAGTGCCTTTTCTTTCTCTTTGTTGTTTTGTAGTGCTTGTTCGTAATCATTGATAGATTGCATTAGTCCTGCTCTTTGAGCCACATTTGATGCTTTTGTTGCAGCTGCAGGTGGCGTTGAGGTTTTTGCACTGTCTTTTATCGCTTTTTTATTTTGTTCTAGAACAATTTCTTTTTGCTTGTCGTGTGCATGTGCTTTTTTCTCAAGATACCAATGGAAAAATGCCGCTTGCATTCGCTTCATTAACATCTGTTGTTCGCGCAGTTCCAGTTGATGATACTCCTCAAGAGATCTTTCTTCAGCCATTTTCATACCTATTTCAGATATGAGACTGTCTCCTGCTGGTGAGCGCAGAAAAATCGCTACATCTTTGGGGCTTTTTATACCAAAACGGCTGAGGGTAATTGTTGGTGACTGTTCCTTGGGGGTTGAAGATAGCTCCCCTTTAGTAGATGGGAGGTCTTTGGGAGTCGCCGATTTTTCTGCTTTAACTTCTTTGTCAATGTTTTTGTATATCAAATCGGCCCATTTATCTAATGGGGATTTTGTTTTCATTTCTTTTTCATGTTGAGCTTTTTTAGGATCGGCTATTTTTTGAGCATTATCAGATAATGAAACAGCAGATTTTCTTAACGAAGTCAATTCAGTAGATGATTCTTTATTAGCCATAAATATGATCCTTTTAGCCGCAGTTAACATAATTATACACAATATTGATCAATTAAGCATCAGTTGGCATGATTTTTATTATTTTACCATCCTTTCTTCATTTCTTGTGTTGTTATTTTTATAATATCTCACAAAATAGCTTATGGCGAATGTATTAGACCTATCAGTAAAGTTTCCGAAGAGGTCTATTGAAGTAATTTAGAGCAGGATTTTTGACATACGGTAAGAGCACTTTGCTAGCTATTACGTGAAATACCTTTTTACATTTGCATCGTATAGGTTTCTTGATTTGTTTCCATCCGAAGTACTGGTGCTGCTTCTTTGAAAAGCTTTTCGTAATGAGTCACAGGAGGTGGTGTGTCAATGTTTTCAGAAAAGCTATTGTTTTCTTCATCGAGTAATTGATGCAATAAACAGTGGCTTTCAGAATGAGGGATTAATTCAAAACGTCTTGGTTCCTTGGTGAAATACTCTAGTTTATCTTCTGTGGAATGCACCTGTGCATCTTCTTGATGAAATGCCCAGTAGTATAATTGCCCACGAATAATCTCTATAAAGGACAATAGATGCTGTTTTACTTCTCCTGCCAAATTATCCAGCCAGTCACAAACTAGAGTAAGACCCGTAGCAC
Organism: Legionella fallonii LLAP-10; assembly: GCF_000953135.1. Lineage (NCBI taxonomy): Bacteria > Pseudomonadati > Pseudomonadota > Gammaproteobacteria > Legionellales > Legionellaceae > Legionella > Legionella fallonii. The sequence continues at coordinate 1,127,169 of NZ_LN614827.1, forward strand.
TAGAAGAAAATAAAATACCTATTGAATTATCCCAAAGATCCCCCCCAGCATAGAGAGCGCTTCCTAGCAAATAGGCAATAACGCGGCTTGCTGGATTGATAATGGATAGACTAAGGCGAAAAGTCAGTGAGAGTAAATCAAGTAATGGTAGGATGATAATATTTTTGATTAATTGTAGCGGCGGTATGAAAACGAGACGGATACTGTTCATTGCCGCATTTAAAAATACATTATCAGAAAAATATCCAAATGGTGAAGTAAAGCCGTATATTAGGGATAACCTAAAATCTGCAAGATAGTTATTTAGAGAGGGCCTTTCTGCAAAACTAATAAAGAGCTGTCCCAACGACTTAATATTACCAAGAGTAGATAATAATTTGCGGAAAAAGTTAGTAATTCCTCGAAAAGGCGTATGAATTAGAAGTGCGCTGAGTTCCAGTAGGGGAATGGTGAGCACAGCAAGTGCTAAATCCATACTGGCGGCAAAGAGTTGTTTTCCTAGTTGTTTGGCTAATAAGAAACTTTTCGCCCAGCCACGTATAAAACCATCTTCGTAGCCGTAATAATAGCCTTCAACAAAGGGAGCGATCACTAATTTAGCTATATTGATAATGTTCTTAAAAAACCATTTACATGTTCCTAATAGCCAATCCTCTCCAGGGTGCATGATAGTATCATATAGAGCCGCCCCACCTTTTCCTCCTAGAGCCGCATAAGTGGTATAAGGAAAATCGCCTATTTCTTGTTGCAATGAAGGTACTGCTTTAGTAATACCATATCCAAGGCTCAGCGCTAGTGCTGCAATAATTGCTACTTCAGCGGGATCCTCTTTGAGAATATTTATTGCATTAACAAAAAACTTGTCCAGATTGCCACTAGCAACAGAAGCTTGCCAGTAAGTCGCAGAGGCAGAAATAGCTTCTGCTCTTGTGCCATGACTCATCCAGTGTGCTAGTTTTTGCGTGGGCTCAATTCCTGCAATTAGTCCACTTAAATGCAGTTTTGTTAAAATTTCAGCTAATTTATCAGGAGCAATAATGGCTCCAGCCCCGTAAACATAGGCGGCCATAGCCAGAGTGCCTACTATAGGGTCACGCTCGCCGGTATCTATAAAAAAAGAGGCTAAATGGCGAATGACTCCTAAAAACCGATGTAAAGGGTTCTCATAAGCAGGAGGACTCGGTGGATGATTTGCTTTGGCAATCACATAGGGGCTACTATTAATTTGTTCTTTAATAAATTCTTCAAGCGTTTGTCCATTGTTTAATAATCCATTGTTTTCCAGGGCTTCGTGTAACGAGTGTCTCATTTCTTTTTGTGTCTTTATGTGCGGGTTAGTATCATGATCTTGCGTATTTTGAGTGTGAGTTGCATGGACATGAGTAAAAAACTCTTCATGCAAATCATGAACTATAAAATGACTTAAGCGTTTAAAGAAGTTATTGAAAAAGCTTGGAATACGTGAAATAAAAGCATTCATTTTTAAGCTTAGACGTTCAGGCCAATAAAGATGCTTCTTGCTGACTTGGCTCAATACATACAAGTCTTGGCCGCTAGGAAGAGGGTAAAATTTGTTTTCTTTAATGAAATAATTAATTGTTATTAGTTTATCTTGCTGTCGTAAGAGAATTTGTTGTGTTTCTGCTAGTATTATCCAATGGTCATTAGGTAATTGACCTAATATATGTTGTGCTTCTTTAAGTGTCTTTGCACTTTTGGGTTCTAAAGTATTTCCAGTCAGGTTGCAAATAAGTTGATCTAAACTGTCATAGCCCTTTTGTGCCAGTCCTTGCAACTTGTAATAAGGAGTTATTTTAGTAATGGATATACCATGAGAGCGATAAGATACTTCTGTTTTGTGTTCAGGCTTGGTACTAAACGATAGGTATTCTATCCAGTCTTGGCCATCACGCCATAATTTGCGAAAAAACGCCTCTACTTTTGCTAATCTACTGGCTGGAATATCATTTAAATTAGATGCTGGCACCAGATTATAGTGATGACAAATTACCCTTAAGGCATCATCAAGATCATCACTTGCATGGCCAATATGGATTTCACTATCCCAGATAAAACAAGGTGGTTCTTGGCTAGACCTCATCGGAAACTCTATTGAGGTGGCGAATGGTTTTGTCGCTTCTTGCTCTTCATCCTCTTCAGCGAGTTTTCGAAGAGGTCTATTCTTTATTTTAGTGAAATCCAGTTGATCTTGTCGTGAAATAGCATAAACACGATTAAATTGGTAATGTTGTGCGGCTTGACGTGCATCGTAGAGTAAATAACCTAATGAGCCCTCCGAAACTAAAGGATCGTTAGCTAACATTCGGTTGCCATCTCTACAATGCTCAATGATAAAAATGACCTCTCTTCTTAACTCTTCATGTCCCGCATGATCTTGGCTATCTAAATGTCTTTCTTGTTTTAAAAGAGGCATAAGCGAACTAATGCATTCATTGGCTAGGCGAAGTTTTTCTTGTTGCGCATGAGTAAGTGGTTTTTTATAGCTTTCTGATTTAATTCTGTAGCGATGAATCCGACTAATGGTATCGGCTACAAGTGATGAGGGTCGTCCACCGGGTAACGACTTTAATAATTCAGGATTATGAGTAAATAGCATTAATTGTACGGTTTTTTGATTATGATTTGCTATTAAACGTAATCGGTCTTCTCCTGGCAGGAGATATTCCATATTATACAGTCCATACAGTACTGTCCCAGCTTCATCGCTAAGTGCATTTCCTGTTATGGTAGGCATTGCTTTATGGCTAAAAGGCTTAATTTGTAGAGGAATAATAACCTGAGTTTGGCCATCCGTAGTTTGAAAATTGGGCATAAAAACCATACTTTGTCTTTATACTATAGAGTCAGAGTACTGGATTTTTAGGTAGGATAGCAAGTAGCGATGTGCTAAATTTATTTTTATTTTCCTTGGGTAATAGGAGTCGTAAGAGGTAAGCCTCAAAGCTACAAATCGATTAATCGCTGGAAGTTTTGAGGCCTGACTGGTAAAATGTGCTAAAAATAAACAGGAATCAATTTTAATGGTTAGTTATTGCGGATACATTGCTTTGGTTGGTCGGCCTAATGTAGGGAAATCAACGTTACTTAATCGTATTTTGGAACAAAAATTAAGTATTACTTCTAGAAAACCACAAACAACCCGGCATAGTATTTTAGGGATACGCACTGAAGGGGATCATCAGTTTGTTTATGTTGATACCCCTGGTATTCATCAAGAGAATAAAAAAGCGATGAATCGCGTGATGAATAAAACAGCGATTAGTGTGTTACGTGATGTGGATGTCGTTGCTTTTTTAGTGGATGGAACTCATTGGCAAGAAGAGGATGAATACGTTTTAAACTTAATTAAAAAGACAAAAGTTCCTTGTGTTTTAGTGGTCAATAAAGTAGATAAGATAGCAGATAAAGCGCAATTACTTCCGTGGATAGAAGAACTTAGCCAAAGGCATGAATTTGCCGCAATTATTCCGGTGTCTGCAAGGACTGGGGTACAAGTGGATGAACTACAAAAAAAGCTACTTAATTATTTACCAGAGGGGCCTCATCTATTCCCGGATGATCAATTGACGGATAGACCGATTAAATTTTTATGTGCTGAATTATTGCGTGAAAAAATTTTTCGTTTTTGTGGCCAGGAGTTACCTTATTCAGTTACAGTGGAAATAGAGTCGTTTAAATACGAAGGAACTCTTGCTCGTATTCATGCATTAATTTGGGTGGAAAAAGACAGCCATAAGCGCATGGTTATTGGCGATAAAGGACAAAAATTAAAAGAGATGGCGACAGAGGCTCGTTTGGATATGGAAAAATTACTAGATACCAAAGTTTTTCTCCAATGTTGGTGCAAAGTGAAATCAGGCTGGGCGGATGACGAACGCATCATAAAACAATTAGGTTATGACTTCTAAGTCTGTACAGGCTTGGGTAATCCATAAACAATGGTCTGGCGATACCAGTGCCAGGGTGAGTTTTTTTACACGTGAGTTGGGATTAATTCAATGTCTTTGCAAAGGTGGGCGCACCCCTAAAAAACAATCTCTTTTGCAGGCATTTACGCCTTTATGGGTTAGTGTTGACGAACGTTATAATCGTTATTATGCCCAAAAAATTGAAGGCATAGCCGCTATGTTGCCTCTTGAAGGAGTTTCTCTTTTTTCGGGCTTATATGTTAATGAACTTCTTTATTATACCTTGAGTCCTGCCAACCCTGATGAGGAGTTATTTAATGCCTATTTAACTACTTTAAATGGCTTGGCATTGAATTTAGATCGCTTCACTGTGGAATCTTTGTTGCGTCGTTTTGAGTGGGTACTTCTAAAAAGTTGTGGTTATTCTTTTTCCTTTACTCAAGAAGCCAGAACCGGGGAATTGATTATTTCTGATCATTATTATCATTTTATAGCTGGGGAAGGATTTATTTCTGCCAATAAAGGTATTCTTGGCGAGCATTTGTTGGCTTTAAGTGAAGATAACTTAAGCGAAGAGGCTTTGCTTAAATCAGCAAAACACATTATGCGACAGGCTATTGATCATCTGTTAGGAGGACGGGAAATTCAGGCCAGAAATTTATATAGATCCTAATAAGTCTAACAAAGGGATCTGTGGCCACTTTCTTTTATACATAGGGGATGAAGCCTTGGTCGATATCTATTATACTTCTCTTCTTATAACTATTTTTCCACGGATATTTGAACTCTTAATGAGCTAATAATTCCTTTTTTATATTTCTATGGTGCTGAATGAACAGAGAATTATTGTTAGGTGTTAATATTGATCACGTAGCAACCGTACGCCAGGCAAGAGGGACACGTTATCCCGATCCAGTCCAGGCTGCTATGGATGCCGAAGAGGCGGGTGCTGATGGTATTACCTTACATATGCGTGAGGATTTACGTCATATACAGGCACGTGATGTTCGTTTGATTAAGCAAGTATTACAAACGCGCATGAATCTTGAATTAGCGATTACCGACGCGATGTTGGATTTCGCGGAGGAAATTTTGCCTGAGCATACTTGTTTAGTTCCTGAAAAACGGGAAGAATTAACTACAGAGGGTGGGCTGGATATTATCACTCACCAAAAGTCGGTAGAGCATGCAGTACGACGTTTGCAGAAAATAGGTAGTGAAGTGTCTTTGTTTATTGATCCCGACTTGGATCAGATTAAAGCAGCTGCAGAAATAGGGGCTCCGGTAATCGAATTGCATACTGGATGTTATGCTGATGCAACCAGCGTAGAACAACAAAACCATGAATTGGATAGGATCAAACGGGCAGCGAGTTATGCAGCAAGCCTCAATCTTATAGTGAATGCAGGACATGGATTGAATTACCATAATGTGAAACCTATTGCGGCGATTAAAGAGTTATTGGAACTTAACATAGGCCATGCCATTGTTGCCCGCGCCTTATTTTGTGGTTTTAAAGAGGCCGTAAAACACATGCGCCAATTAATGCAAGAAGCGAGACTTTATGTCAACAACTGACGTGATTGTTATTCGTATTACTGGAGATTCCGGCGATGGAGTTCAGCTAGTAGGTGAGCAATTAACTATTAGTGCGGCACTTACCGGTCGTGATGTGCGTACATTGCCTGATTTTCCTGCCGAAATAAGAGCGCCTGCAGGTACGGTTGCCGGAGTTTCCGGTTTTCAACTTGCTATGGCTGAGCACGCTATTTTCACCGCAGGGGAATCTCTTGATGTTTTAGTTGCCTTAAATCCAGCGGCCTTAAAAAATTCTTTACAGCATCTCAATGAGGGTGGCTTACTCATCATTAATGAAGATAGTTATCAAGATAAAGATTGGCAAAAAGCAGGAATGGAACGCAGTTTTTTAGATAATTGTGCCGAACATTATCATGTGGTGGCCTTGCCTTTGATTAGTCAAACCCTGCAGGCAGTGGAGTCGATCGAGCTGACTAAACCGCAAGCGACTAAAACGAAGAATTTTTATGTTTTAGGTTTGGTATTATGGTTGTTTGATTTATCAACAGAAGCCTGTCAGCAGTTTATCGCTAAAAAATTTAAAAATAATGAAGCCGTCGCGAAGGCCAATGAATTGGCTTTATTGGCAGGTTACAATTATGCAATGACTTTGGAGTTATCCCGACGTGATTATATGTTGGGTGAGGCTAACAGGCAGACTGGAGAGTACAGGCAAATAACAGGAGTAGAGGCCGTTGGATTAGCGCTTGCTACTTTGAGTACTCATACTCGAACTCCAATGTTGGTGTCTGGTTATCCTATTACTCCAGCATCGGCCATATTGCATGAGTGTGTGCGTTTGTCTGATTTTGGTGTGCAATTATTGCAAGCTGAAGATGAAATTGCTGCAATTTGCTCTTGCATCGGAGCTGCTTATGGTGGGCGTTTGGCTTTAACTTGTACGTCAGGCCCAGGCCTTGATTTAAAAAGTGAGGGCTTAGGGCTTGCAGTAGTCGCTGAGCTGCCTTTGGTTCTTATTGATGTTCAGCGAGCAGGAGCATCAACCGGATTACCAACCAAGACTAGCCAAAGTGATTTAAGACAGGCTTTATACGGGCGTCATGGTGAGGCTCCTTTACCTGTTATCGCAGCGCAATCTCCTGCAGACTGTTTCAATACCGTGATAGAGGCGTTTCATCTAGCGATAAAATATATGACTCCTGTCATTGTTTTACTTGATTCTTATTTGGCTAATGCTGCTGAACCTTGGAAAATACCTGAAGTTGAGTCACTTTCTTTACCTGATATTCAATATAATCGCTTTCCAAAGCCTTTTCAGCGAGATGAGTTTTTAACTCGCAGTTGGAATACTCCAGGCACTCCTGGATTTATCCATCAATTAGGTGGGTTAGAAAAACAAGGTGAAGAAGGGCGCGTCAGTTATGATGCTGAGAATCATCAAAAAATGGTTGATTTACGTGCGCAAAAAGTCAAAGGTATTGCGCGTGAATATGCAAAAATAGTTATTGAAGGAAACGCCAAAGCTTCCGTTTTAGTCGTTGGCTGGGGAAGTACTTATGGCAGTTTAAAATCAGCTGTTTTGCAATGTTTAGATGACGGGCTACACGTTGCCTACATACACTTGCGCCACCTCAATCCCTTACCGGATGATTTGGCGGCCATTATAAAATCTTATGATACCGTTTTGGTTGCCGAGTTGAATACGGGGCAGTTATGCCAGCTTATCCGCTCGAACTATTTAGTCGATGCTCGTTCTATTAGTCAATGTAATGGTCAGCCCTTCGGCGTAACCCATCTAGTTAATGCCATTAAAATGGAAGCAGATTATGAACAACACATACAAGCGTGAAGACTTTACCAATGCTAATGAGGTTCGTTGGTGTCCTGGTTGTGGCGATTATGCAATTTTGGCTGCCTTGCAAAAGATGTTACCCGATCTTGGGTTACCTCCGGAGCAACATGTATTTGTCTCTGGTATAGGTTGTGCTGGTAGATTACCTTATTATATGAATACTTATGGATTTCATACTATTCATGGTAGGGCTACTGCTGTTGCCACTGGTCTAAAAGCAATGCGTGATGATTTATGCGTCTGGATTATTACAGGGGATGGCGATGCTTTAAGTATTGGCACAAATCATTTGGTTCACCTTTTAAGACGCAATGTTAATGTCAATATTTTGCTCTTTAATAATCAGGTTTATGGTTTAACCAAAGGTCAATTTTCTCCGACCTCTCAAAAGGGGCAAGTGACTAAAACGTCCCCCAAAGGAGTAACTAATGAGCCTGTTAATCCATTAACAATTGCTTTAGCATCGGGGGCCAGTTTTGTTGCCCGTGCAGTGGATAAAGACCCTAATCATTTAGCTTCTGTGTTGAAAAAGGCTCACGAACATCAAGGCTGTTCATTTGTTGAGATTTACCAGGATTGCAATATTTTTAATCATGGTGCTTTTGATGATTTTGCAGTAAAAAGTAATAGAGCGGGTAACACGGTATTGCTTGAGGATGGACAAACTTTATTGTTTGGTGCGGAAAAAGAAAAAGCCCTGACTCTGAAGGATGAAGAGTTCTGCAAGGTTTCTAGCCAAGAGGAAACACTTTATAAGCATAATTCGAGTAGTTTCATGGACGCAATACGCCTGGCACGCCTTTCTTTTCCCGATTATCCTGTGCCTTTAGGGGTTTATTATCAAAAATTACGTGAATTATTTACTTTTCAGCAGGAAGTAAAGAAATCAAAAACCGATTTGTCTGCATTGTATAGAGCTAAGGCCAGTTGGAAACAGGTCTTACTCTCTACCTTACCTTCCGCGCTTTATGCGCGGAATTCAGCCCTGTAGTAGCGTAATATGGAAGAGACAAAGTTGGGCAACAAATTGCCCGACCTAGAACCGCATTTTCCTTATTTTCAGATTTTCAACTCAGGGAAAACACGATCGTTGTATTGCTCTTGTAAATCAGTAGCGGCCAGCTCACTTTCCGATTTTTTCAAGGAAAAAAATCCAGGTTTAGTACCTAAAGAGCCAATGAAAATTAATGCATTAATGAGACTTTTTCCCAGATTAATTAAATAATCAGTCCAGCTTAGGTCGTTTGCAAAATAAGGTAATGCATTTTGAATTTTATTGTTAATTGTGTCTTTTATTTCCACGGTAAGTGGCTTATTGTTTTCCATTTGTTGTAGAGATAAATCGTTCAGCTCTTCTAATAAATTCTCTGCAATTTGTTTCGTCTTTGGGAACTCCATTCCTATAGTATCAATTTTTCTCTTAAAATCAGCCAGAATTTCAAGAACCACTATGTGCTTGTTATATTTTGTTTTCTTTGCCTTATTCTGTTTTTGTATTAAATCAGTCTCTATTGATGGCGTATCCACTAGTGCTTGTTCCTCTGTAGCATGGCTTTTAAGCAGTTCGGTTTTTTGCTTATTTAATAATTGAATACATTCCAGTGGATTTGTTGAATAATGAAAGAATGTGGCAAGATCTGATTTGGGAAAATGGGTATTATAGGAATTGTCATAGCTAATTTCTGGACGAACGCATATTTTCTTACTCTCATCGTATACTGTAGCAACAGAGTCTCCCATCGTTTTACATAGTTTAGCGGCTTCATTAAAAATCAGCAAAGCAGCATGTCTGGCCTCTTGATTATCTTTTAGAGGTACAGCTTTCATCAAATCAAAAATAGTATTATTTTCGATTTTATTTGGTGTCCAAATACGAGATAGGTCAGCACAATGAGCGCCGTACATTAACACTTTTAATGCCTTTTGTTCGGCTGACAGTTTGATGAGTTGCTCGGGATCATCTGTAAGATAAGAATGTTCCAAACAAGAGGCAAATGTTTCTAATTCTGCTTCATTTTGAAATAAAGTCGGGATGAGGTTCTTTTCATGGACATAATCTTTAAAGTTTTGCGCTGATTGTTTACGATAACGATCGTATTCTTCTGTGCCAAATCCGCTTTCACTTTCTCGGCCAGATACATAAAAAGCCATAGCGATTTGTAATTTAGCAATGAATGATTCACCTTGGCTATCAAGTTGCGCCATAATATGGTTTTGGATATCTGGAGCGGCGTATTTTAAATTAAAATCGACGACCATTCTAACCAAAAACTGGGTCCTTGCAGTATGGCAAAGCCCATGATTAGAGCGATATACGGCGGCTTCATCCCCATTGTAGCAATCATAATGAGAGGTAAGGCCGCTTATTGTATTACCATTCTGCTTATAGAGAATTGGAAAATAAGTTCCCGCGCGCTCTTCTGTATATTTTTTACTAAGGAATTTGTTGTCAGCAAAAATTAATGCTTGCGCTCCATAGTCGGTAATATTATTGGCAACGTTAACCTTTTGGGGTTGAAAAATTTGTCGTAACGTATTCAAGTGAGTCTCTACATCCTCGCTAGTAAATTTCTCCGGAGAGGCTACTCGCATTGTATTTATAGCCTTATCTAGAAGATCAGGGATGTTGGGAGGAAAATACGGATCAGCTTTTATTATTTTATCTTTGTACCATGGTAACAATTTGGGGTGTTGTAGCGCTAAATCTATACCACGGGTGAACAATGCTTCGAGTACTTCACTTGGCATGGGACCCAATTCCTTGTTTTTATGCGAATAAAGAGAAATAAGCATTTTTATGTAAGTGAATCCGCTCTCCCTCTCAAGATGATGAAGGTAAGATTGGTATACACGATTAATAGTTGCAATCTGAGTTGCATTGAATTGGAAGCTAGGGTTTGTTCGTACTATGTCTTGTTTCACCTGGTTAATAAGAACTGCGTATTCGGGGATGTTGTTATATTCTTTTTCTTTCATTAGGTTTATATAAAAATCTAAAAAAGTAATTTTTTCAGTTCGCCACTTTAAAAGGGATAACAAGTCTTCTATGCTCTCGTAGGTAATATCACGTTGAGTATAGTTCCACATATTATTAACGTAAGATGAAATTTCTTCATCTGATCTATGGAGTTTTTGAGCAAGCTTGCATACTGAAACAATCTGATGTACTTGATCAGATTTTTCCTGCATTAACGATAACAGATGTTTAGATAACATCGATTCGATATTTGGGTCACTGGCGTTGTTTTTATACAATTTATAAATTATTTTCAGAGCCGCTATCCTTAAATTTTGGTGCTCCAATATTTTTTTGAGGAGATCATTATCCGCCTCGCGGATCTTTTGTTTATCAAAAACTGAGATAATCCTGTCGATTAAATAGGTAAATTCTTTTTCTTGTAGTGGAATGTTGAAAAGCTTTTTATATCTCATTATCTCGATAAAATGCCGTTCTTTCTGTACTTCTGGCAGTTGATTAAATTGTAGGTACTTGTCCTCATAAGCTTTTTTTATCGCAGGGTCATTTTTTAATCGGTTTAATCTATCTACTAATTTCTTCTGACATAGGCTATTAATTTGATTTTTTAATTCGTCAGGATAGTAAATATCTACAGATAAAATTTTATTGGTGAGGCGATTGGAGAGTGTCCCATATACGGAGATAGTTTTAATCTCTTCTACGGTTAATGTGGCTAGCAGCAGGGGATTTTTCTTTTCTAACTTTTCTAGGCTATGTTCTACAATTTCTTCCCATAATTTGAGAAGTTCCTCATGAGTCAATTGTTTTTTCTTGACGAATAAGGAGGAATCTTTGGGGGAATATTGATAAATATCAATAGACTTTCCTGATTTTATTTCAAATTCCTGTTGCAGGTAAACTGCTTGTAATAAAGAGGCGTGGTACAAAAGCAAATCTTCTGAGTACAAATTTTTACCATCGTCTTCTTTTGCGTCCTCAGTATCGAGAGTATCCATATTATAAAAATTAGGTTCAGGAAAAAAATAAACTCCCGTTATATCTTCTTGAGCAATGTCATAAAGTGTTTCAGAGTGCTCCAGAGCTCTCTCTTGTTTATAAAACTTCCCATAGCCTCGATAAGTATAAGTAATACGTTGAGGGCCCTGTTCTGCCAGTTGGGTTAATTGTTCTTTTGCTTCTTCAGCGGGAAGCCTTGCTGTAAAATGCAGGTGTTCCTTTTTACCCCGACCGCTATTGCTATCCGAGGAAGATATCTCGGAAAATTTAGAAAGCTGCGGTGAAAGAATATAGCCTGCGGCAGAAAAGGCTGGAGTTTTGTGATCGGCTAGACTTGTTGAACGCGATAAATTCCCATGAGGACTGTTGAGCGGTTTATGTAGCTCATAACCAGAATTTGTTTTATGTTTTTTTCTTTTTTGTCGATCTTTTGGAGTTCCTGATGGGGCGCCTAATCCACGTAATAGGGTAAAATTATTTGATGTTTTTGGCATAGTATTTCACTTGGTTTATCGAGGTTATAAAACAAAAAAATCAGCGAGAACAAACAACATGGCTGAGATTAAAGTGAACTCTTGAGTCATTGTTTGTATTTAAATTACTCAACAAAAGCTCATTTGTTTCACGATTATCCTTTTAATCATTAAAACCAAGTGATAACTAGTTCTCCATTCATCATTGTCAGAGGATGAGAGCATGTGATTTCCAATTGTACTAAGAATCCATTTAACAGTCAATTTGTGGTGTGGAGAATGAGCTATATCGAGAGGGGGAAATTAGTCGATGCTAAAGAACATGAATAAAAAATGAGTGCCTGGTTATGTACGTTTTATTGAGTCACAATGTTTCAGCATTGTGGCCGTTGCCCGTATTTCGCTGCGCTAATATGGGCGACGACATCTTTGTTTATCAACATTGTGGGGTTAATGAATCGGTCTGGGATGGTTGTTCGTTCTTTTTAAAGGTACTGGCAAAAAGACCGACACCGCCAAGGATTGCTGCGATACCAATTCCAGCTACTACTAATCCGCTAATGCCAAAGGTTGTTGCATTCAATACAGTAAAGGCAACAGCTACGGCAGCAATGCCTAAAGCTGTTATAAAACCACTCAGTAGATGCATGTTAAAAGTATATGGTGACGAGTTAGGTTCACTGCTCTGCGTTAGCTCACCTTTTTCTGGTTCAATACGTTCTGAATGATTTTCGACAGGAGGGACATTCAAAAGAGTCACTATAGGTTTTTCAATGGTTTTTTTAGACTGACGTTCTACAGGAGTTGCATTATCCTCTAAGGCTTTTCTAACGAATACACCAGTTTTTAACGGTGCGTTGTTTAAACAACCTTCCTCAAGATGGTCTTGCTCTATCATCATCTGAGCAAGAGCAAGAGAGTCTGCAGTGCATACATCATTAAAAGAAATATCTTCTTCGCGGATTAGTTTTTTAGTGATGACTTGTACTACATTAGTGCACCCAGTCATTTGTTTTAATTGCTCAATAATTTGTTCGCAATTACGTTTATCTTCTCCAGGATTCGCTAAAAATAGGGTCTTTCTGGCAAAGTCAACTTTTATGGCAAATGCATGGCTTCCTGTAGTCGTACTGATGAATAGAGGCTCTTTTTTATTCTGTAATGCTAAATTTAATTTCTCTGCATTGGCATCTTTGATATTAAGATAATTATTTAGCAAGTTTTGATCCGCTAAAACCCAGTTTTTTTGATCTAAATTTAAGTGATTACGGACGAGCTGCACTAAATAGCCTTCTTCTCGTATTAGTTTTTCTATATAGCGATTAAAGATCTCTCTATCAAGTTCTATAGTGCGGATTGTTACCTTGTCTGCTGAATCGACTATTCTATCTTTGAGTTGTAATAAACTACTTGCTTTCTTCTGTCCAAGCAAAAGATCTTTTATTTCTTTTTGTAGGCCGAGTCCTATAAGTGGAGCGATGCGTCCTAGATCACTAATATAATTAATATTTTCTTTAATATCCGTTGAGTTGGCTATTCTTGGCTGCAGATCAAATATAAGTTGATTAATCATTTCATCCGCTGGGGTAGTGCCTCTGCCTTGAGAATAGTCTATAGTGATTATTACTTGTTCGGGATTTCTTGTTATGTTGTGCTGAGTACCATGAATTACATTAGCTGTTTCCGCAGATTCTTTATACATGGCGGATGGAATTTCGATAGTATTAGGCCGTCCAGAGAAACGATGAGTCGCTGGATAAAAAGTTATTCTAATTTGTTCTATAGTAGCAATTAATCCTTCGGGATAGATGTAATTATGGTAATTGTAATCTCGTTTACCTGGAACGGGGGCACCTTCTTCTTTGAGTTCTAGTGCATTAACATCTTTAATTTTGATTTTCACTTTATCTTGGGCCAACTCGATGTCTTCTTGTTTAAAGCCGTGCTGCCTGAGTATTTTTTTTAAAATTAGTTCTTTCATTCGAATCCTGAGTTAACGCTGATTTATTAATTTAAATAGTGTGAGTTCTGGGGTTAATGATTTTGATTAATTATACATCATGAAATGCTTATTTTATACTTAAATGTGAATTTTAGAACGATTTTTTATTTTTCACTGTTATCTGGTCGGCAATGATTATTTATATTTTTCCCGATTTTTTGTAAATAAAAAAAGGCATTCTGGCAATCAGGTACATTATTACTCGCCAAAATGCTGGGTAGTAGAGCAACCGCTTTCCTCCATTGATTGCCTTCCAACACGCTTTGGCGCAGTCTTTGGGAGAGGCCGCATAAAAAATTCCTGGCAAGCCATAGGTTTGTTTTGTATCAATGAATCCCAAACGAACTATTGTTATATGCTGATTTATTGTTGCCCCTTGTTGTAATCCTTGGAGATAGACTTCTATTGCTGCTTTGCTGGCACCATAAAGACTATTTTTAGCGCGTCCACGGCACGCGGCTACTGAGCTTAAGTAAAGAAGGTTATGTTGTTTTTGCGTCGAATTTAAATAGCTATGGATTAATAGGGTGGTGCTAAGGATATTTGTTTCTATGAGTTGAGTAATAGTGGAGGGGGTTAATGCATTATTTTCTGTAAAATCACTATGGGCAATCAATAAGTCTAATTCGCTATCGCATTGTTTTAAGATCATAGCTAATTGAGTTGTAACGTCATGCATTTTTGTTACCACATAATCGCAAGAAACCTGAAAACGTAGTTGTATGTCTTGGGCGATAATAGCCAATTGTTCTTTGTCTCGCCCAACCAAACGTAATGAATGTCCTGATGTTGCTGCAAGATGCGCAAATTCTTCTGCAATGATAGAAGTTGCTCCTAAGATAACCCAGGTTCTTTGTGTCATTATATTATTCCTAATCGCTTCGCAAGATCAGACCGCATTGCACATTGGTGGTGAGCGAGTATTTGTGAAAAATACTCATGATTTGTGTATGTTTTTTTATATTGCTCTGGAGTTAATAACAAATCTTTAGCTAAATAAATACGTCCGTTCATCTCACTAATGAGTTGATTCATTGCCTTAATTGCCTGTTTGGCTGCAGTGTTATGAATGAAATCTATAGCTATAGTAAAACCGGGTTTACAAAAAGAAAGTATTCCTTCTCCAGCCTGGCTAAATAATTTGAGCACTGCGAGGGTTGGAGTTGCTTTATTACACTGAATTAAATGGATTAACTGCTCTAAAGTATTGCATGCATTATCTTGGTCAAATACTGCTTGAAACTGAATTAAACCCTTAGGACCATAGAGCCTGTTCCAGTGAGCTATTTTATCTAGGGGGTTATTAAATTCCTCAAGACTTAATAGTTCTTTAGGCTTTTTACTCGTTGCATAGATCTTATTAAATAACTTCATATTCCATGATTTTATTAAACCGAAGGGGATTTTGGGTACTTTATGAGTGCTTGTTGTCTTCTTGGGAGGTCGAGAAACGGCAGTACAATGATTGGCTAATGATAATATGGAGTTTTGTTCTTCGTTAAGTAAGTCAACCCACGCAACTTGATAATCATAGGTTGGATTATCGGCTGACATTTGCCCCATTAAGGTTTTAAAAGAATTAAAGGAACGGTTTTCTACTTGTACATAGCGTGAGGCTTTTTTTAAGCGAATAGCAACTTGAGTAATAACACCGGTTAAACCCAAACCCGCAATAGTTGCATAAAATAAATCGGAATGTTCTTCACGACTGCATCGTATTTTTTTATCGTTAATGAGTAATTCAAACCAAAGTATATGACGGCCAAAACTTCCTTCGTGGGGATTGTTTTTACCGTGGACGTCATGAGCTATTCCTCCTGCAACAGTGGCATGTACTGTTCCTGGTATCACAGGAGGTATAAATTGAGGATCTAGTAGAAACAAATCCTTAAACGGAGCATGTGCTTGGCATACTGCAATTCCTGAGTCTTGATTAAAACTAATCAAATGATTCAGACGTGTTGTGTCAATCACAAGTCCATTGTTATTGAGACAACTATCGTTATAACTGAGTCCGGCACCACGAGCAAGTAGGCGCTCCTGTTTATTGTCAGCTATGCATTCAATGAGTTGTTTTTCATTGTCAGGACGCAAACAGAACGATTCGCTATATAAGGAGCGGCTAAAATTAGATAGTACTATTTTTTTGCTGCGCATGCTGGCTTCTTATCAAGGAAAAAGAGATTTTTGAGTGTCTCATGATTTATTTCTTAATTAAATAACCTTAAATAATAAAAGGATAGCTATACTTTAGGTAATTTCATCATTTAAAAGGAATTATATCATGAGACGATTAAGCATCATTCTTTTTAGTGTGCTCTCATTTTCACTCTATGCTGCAGACATTCCTCAAGACGTGATTGGTAGTCAAAAATTTGATGCAATGAGGTGTTTTACTGAAAATAGTCAAACCTGTATTAATTCTGTTTGTTTGAATTCAGACCAGATAGATTGTCAGGATAACTGTCGAAAAATGGCTAAAGAAAAATGCCAACAACAAGCTAATGAATAGATCGGTTTGATAATAGATTTTTTTGCAGATCTCCTCCTCTGTTATCTGTGTTATAAAGTTAGGCATTATGACATCAGATATAGTCTGTATTACGCTTTTAAAATATTTTGTTGAGCGCGACATTATTATTAATACGCCCTAACTTCTAATATTTTCGTCAACTCGTTGACATAGTCATTTTTAATATGTCAAATTAGAATGCTGAATATGAAGCATGCTATTGATTTATCACTATATTTTTAATGTGGCATGATATTTGCTTAGAAAGACTATTGGGTATGATTATTTATTTTATAAGCTAATTTTCACTATTAATTGAACTCTAAATCTCAAGATGAATTGGATTAATGGTGTCAGAGGCGAATGGACTGCTTATGGCTGAAAAAGATGTGTTGTCACAGGAAGAGATAGATGCTCTGCTCGAATCAGTAGATGATCTCACTGAAGGGGATTCTGGCGAGCAAGACGCTAGTGAAGAATTGAATGAGGAGCAATCAGAACAATTAGTCGACTCATCTGATCAGGAGTCAGAGGCTCTAGATGATACTTCAACCAAAGGCCCAGAAGCTGGAGTCAAGACGCTCAACTTTACTAGCCAGAAACGCATAGTCAAGGGTCAATTACCCGTATTAGATAAAATTTATGATAGAGCAATACGCTATTTTGCTTCTGATGTCTACCAACTCACAGCAAAAGATTTTGAAATCAAACAAGATCCACTCTTAATTGTGAAACATAGGGAGTTTATGAGTGGATTACCTAATCCTAGCCTAATGAACATTTATAAGTTTAAGCCTTTGCGTGGTAAAGGCATCATATTGTTTGATAACGTATTTGTTTATGATTTAGTGGATTATTATTTTGGTGGTAGTAGCCAATTTTATGCACAAAAAGATAAAACTGACTTTACAGCAACAGAGTTGCGAGTTATGGAGGCGGTGTATAAGAAGTTTGCGGCCAATTTAATACATGCCTGGGAACCTATTATGAAACTTGACCTGATGAAGGTCAATGAAGAAACCAACCCTCAGCTAGTGAATATAGCCGAGCCGGATGAAATGTTGCTTGTTGGGCGATTTACTTTGGATTTTGGTAAAGAAAAAGGCTCATTTTACATCATACTGCCTTATTCTATGCTTGAACCTATTAAGCAACAATTAGAGTTAGGGGCTTCTCGTCCTGATGACGAAATTGATCCTAACTGGATTAAGTCTCTAAAAGAAGAGTTAATGGACGTTGAACTCACCATTAGTTCGGCTATGGCACAAGCCTCAAGTACTTTGGGGAGTGTGATGTCATGGCAGGTTAATGATTTTATACCTTTGGAAATGAGTGAAGTAGTTACCTTAGATATTGAAGGCACCCCTAGTTTTACCGCAACTATGGGGAGCGCCAATGAAAAAAGAGCACTTAAAATAATAAAAACAATAAGTTATTAGGGGATATGGATGACTCAATCAAAAGAATCGGCGCTTGATCCGACCAAACCTCAAGCCAATGCTTTAGCACAAGATGCTGATTCCGAGAAAATGGAATTGATATTGGACATACCAGTATCGGTAACAGTAGAAATTGGTCGCACTAAAATGACGATTCGTAATTTATTACAGCTCAATCAGGGCGGTATCGTTGCACTCGATCGCCTGACCGGAGATCCACTTGATGTTTTAGTTAATGGTACTTTAGTGGCTCATGGTGAGGTCGTTGTAGTTAACGATAAATTTGGCGTGAGATTAACGGATATAGTGAGTAAAGCTGAGAGGATTAAGCGACTCAGATCATGATTAAAGTGCGTTTTATTATTTCATTATTTTTTTTATTCATGAGTCGATGGGCTTTGGCATTGCCTACGGATGGAGCCAATCTGATTAGCCGTAATGAGTTGTTGCGACTTATTACCGGTTTACTGATGGTTCTATTGGTCATTGTTTGTTTGTCTTGGATAGTAAAACGCTTAAATGTCGTTAAATTAAGTACCTCCAAAGGCTTTCAATCCATAGCAAGTATGACTTTAGGCGCTAAAGAAAAAATAATCCTATTAAAAGTAGGTGAGCGTTATTTATTGGTTGGGGTTGGAGCAAGTACCGTAAATACCCTGCATGATTTCGGCGAGCAATTGCCCGCAGGATTTGACGCAGAAAATAAAACTACCTTTGCTGAGCTTCTCAAATCTGCAGTAGGAAAAAAATAAGATGGACTTTAAGAACATAAAACTGCTCTCCAAAATCGCGTCTATCCTCTTGCTTATTTTATTGCCTTTAACTGTTCAGGCTGATCCTTTGTCATTACCTGCTGTGACGGTACAACCAGGTGCAAATGGTACGCAGTCTTATAGTGTTAATTTGCAAATTCTAATTTTTATGACCGCCCTGAGCGTTTTGCCTGGATTACTGATGGCAGTAACCGCATTCACTCGAATTATCATCGTATTGTCAATTTTACGTCAGGCTATTGGCATGGCACAAACGCCTACTAATCAAATCCTGATTGGTATTGCTTTATTTATGACTTATTTTGTCATGTCTCCCGTCTTTAACAAAATTAATGATACGGCAATACAACCTTATATGGCTGACAAAATGAGCTTCCCTCAAGCCTTATCGAATGCTCAAATTCCGTTACGACAGTTTATGTTGAATCAAACGCGAAAAAATGATTTATCATTGTTTAAGCAATTTGCTAAAGATAACTCAGCTGCTCTAGCTGAAGTACCTATGAGCGTACTCATTCCAGCATTCATTACTAGCGAATTGAAAACAGCATTCCAAATTGGATTTATTCTATTTTTACCTTTTTTAGTTATTGATCTGGTAGTTTCTAGTGTTTTGATGGCAATGGGAATGATGATGTTATCTCCTTTAATTATTTCTTTGCCTTTTAAAATTATGCTGTTTGTGATGGTGGATGGCTGGACATTAGTCTTGGGATCACTTGCCTCAAGTTTTGCCATGGCCTAGGAGCGATTATGAACCCTGAATCTATAGGTTTTTTGTTTAGCGGATGTGTGAACGTCATTTTATTACTGTTAGCTGTGCTTACTGTACCCGGTTTAGTGGTTGGTTTAATTGTGGCAATGTTTCAAGCAGCAACTCAAATCAATGAGTCTAGCTTAAGTTTTATACCTAAATTGTTTGTTACTTTTTTAGTATTAGTATTTGCCGGTCCTTGGCTATTAAAGACTTTAGTTAATTATACTGATTCTTTAATTACCAATATCCCTTATATGATAGGTTAGGAACTAGAAATGAATGTCGATTATCAGACAATAATAAGCACTTTGAGCCAGGTCGTTTGGCCCTTGGTGCGTATTAGCGGTTTGATGCTGACAGTGCCAGTGTTTTCTTCGAATTTTATTCCTTCTCGTATCAAGGTTATCTTTGTTCTTGCCTTAGGTTGGGTTTGTTCTCCTTTTATCTCCTCGCAACTCTCGTTTTTGAATTTTAATGGCCTGTATTTGGTTTATATCATACAAGAGTTATTGCTGGGGATGTTGATGGGCTTCGCACTACAACTAGTGTTTCAAGTTTTTGTCTTAGGTGGACAAATTATTTCCATGCAAGCAGGTTTGGGTTTTGCGGTGATGGTCGATCCTGCCAGTAAAGCCAGTGTTCCATTAGTCAGTCAGTTATATTTGATGATGACTACTCTAAGTTTTTTAGCATTGAATGGCCATTTAACTTTGTTGGATGCGCTAATCAATAGTTTTAGTATGATGCCTATAGGTAAGGGAGCAATAGATAATACCATGGTGTGGCACGTACTAATGTTTTCAGGGTGGATGTTTAAAGAAGCCGTATTAATTTCAATTCCGGCCATATTATCGTTACTTATTGTTAGTTTCTCGTTTGGAATAATGGCGCGTGTGGCACCGCAGTTGAATATTTTTTCTTTAGGTTTTCCCATTACTCTATTAATGGCCATAATCGTTATCAAAATAGATTTGCCGGGTATGGGAGCAGAAATAGCTAGCAGTATTGAACAGGGAATGCATTTTATTAAAGGGATGTTACGTTAATGTCAGAGGAAGATCAGGCAGAAGATAAAACCGAACAGCCCTCGGCCAAGCGACTCAAAGAGTCGCGAGAAAAAGGGCAGGTTGCACGTTCCAAAGATTTTAATGCGACGGTAATTTTATTATTTACCGCCGTTGGCTTTCTCATTTTCGGTAAACAGCTTTCTTTGCATTTGGCCGATATGATGCGCCAATCCTTTGAGTTTGATACGCGAATACTTATTACTCCATCAGCGGTTTTCCCACGCTTGTATCTTTTAGCAAAATCAGGGATTTTAGCCCTTTGGCCCATATTAGCAGTGATTTTTTTCTTGTCTTTGGGAGCGCCCTTGCTTATGGGGGGCTGGGTGTTTAGTAGTCAGTCGCTGCAACCTAAAATGTCGCGGTTAAATCCATTAAAAGGGTTTAAGCGCATGGTTTCTTTAAAAGGATTTGTTGAAATGTTTAAATCCTTTTTTAAATTTATTCTTGTAGCAGGCATTGCTATCGTGGTTCTTAAAGCCCAGGTTCCTTCTTTATTAGCCTTAAGTAATGCACCTTTAGAAACAGCGATCATTAATGGGGGATTTATTATTGTTAAGTCCTTTCTCTTTATTTCGGCAAGCTTAATTTTAATCGCTGCGGTGGATGTCCCTTTTCAACTTTATGAGCACAACAAGGCAATAAAGATGACTAAGCAAGAACTAAGAGATGAATATAAAGAAACAGAAGGAAAACCAGAGGTAAAAAGTGCTATTCGCAGAGCACAACATGAGATAGCAAAACGGCGTATGATGAATGAAATTCCTAAAGCCAGTGTAGTGTTAACCAACCCCACTCATTATGCTGTCGCCATTAGTTATCAACAAAAAGGACATCGTGCTCCAGTCGTAGTGGCCAAAGGTAAGGATTTGATTGCTTTTCAAATCAGTAAGGAAGCTAAGAATCATAATGTGCCTATTATTTCTGTTCCTCCCTTAGCCAGAGCAATTTATTTCTCTACTAAATTAAACGCTGAAATACCAAGAGGATTATATATCGCTGTGGCTCAAGTATTAGCCTACGTCCTTCAATTGCGCGATAAACAGCGTTATGACCATAAACCTGAAATCTTACAAAGCGTGCCTATCCCACCAGATTTAGCACGTGAAGAAGAGGAAGACACTAAATGACAGCCGCTTTGCATTATTTAAATTACTGGATACGTCAAGGATTAGGCACTCCGCTAATGCTAATTATTATGCTTAGTATGATGATGCTGCCTTTGCCTCCTTTTTTATTGGATATATTTTTCACCTTTAATATAGCTTTATCTCTGGTGGTTTTATTGGCTGTTATCTATAGCGAAAGGCCGCTGGATTTTGCTGTGTTTCCTACTGTTATTTTAATTGCTACTTTATTAAGGCTCTCTTTAAACGTTGCTTCTACGCGTGTTGTTCTACTGAATGGGCATAATGGTACTGATGCAGCAGGACAGGTAATCAAATCATTTGGCGAAGTGGTCATTGGTGGAAACTACACCGTTGGATTAGTCGTGTTTATTATTTTGGTGGTGATTAATTTCGTAGTGGTTACTAAGGGTGCTGGAAGGGTATCAGAAGTTAGTGCCCGATTTACCCTGGATTCCTTACCCGGAAAACAGATGGCTATTGATGCGGATCTTAATGCGGGTCTAATTAATCAAGAGCAAGCCATAAAACGTCGTACAGATGTAGCTAAAGAGGCCGATTTTTATGGCTCCATGGATGGTGCTAGTAAATTCGTCCGTGGTGATGCTGTAGCGGGGATATTAGTACTGGTTATCAATATAGTTGGTGGATTAATTATAGGTATCCTGCAACACGGGATGAGTTTGGCGGATGCACTGCATAATTATATTTTATTAACTATAGGCGATGGCTTAGTGGCTCAGGTTCCATCCTTAGTTTTATCCACTGCAGCTGCCATTATTGTGACGCGAGTATCCAGCCCTCAGAATATGGGAAAAGAAATGGTCTCGCAGATTTTTTCCAATCCTCGCTCATTAATTATTGCTTCAGCCATTGTGGGATTGATTGGTGTTATTCCAGGTATGCCTCATATTGCGTTTATATTGTTATCAGCAGGTTTAGCCGGAATAGCTTATTTATTCATTAGACAATCCAAAATTAAGAATGAACAAGAAAGTAATAAAGAAAGTGAACAAATTACCCAACTTAAAGATCCGGCCGCAGCAGAGCTCTCTTGGGATGATGTAAACCCAGTCGATGTGATTAGCCTCGAGGTTGGTTATAGGTTAATTCCTTTGGTCGACAGTGCGCAGGGAGGTGTTTTATTGTCGCGTATTAAGGGGGTGCGGAAGAAAATATCTCAAGAATTAGGATTCTTAATTCCTTCTGTCCACATTCGGGATAATTTGGATCTCAAACCGAATCACTATAGGATTAGTTTAGCGGGTGTCATTATGGGGGAAGCAGCAATACATCCAGACAAATGGCTGGCGATTAATGCGGGACAGGTTTTTGGCACTCTTGAAGGAATAGCGGGTAAAGATCCTGCTTTTGGCATGGAGGCTGTTTGGATTAATGAAAATCAAAAAGAACAAGCACATACCCTAGGGTATACGGTAGTTGATGCTTCTACGGTAGTGGCAACTCATTTAAGTCAAATATTGGATCTCAATAGTCAGCAGTTATTGGGATATGAAGAAACTCAGCAACTTTTAGATAAGCTGGCGGTGAGTTCTCCAAAATTGGTAAAAGAACTGGTACCTGACGGACTTACGCTAGGAATGGTTAGTAAGATATTACAGGGCTTATTAATAGAACATATTCCTTTGACGGATATTAGAACTATAGTCGAAACTTTGGCGGAGAACGCGCCAAAATCTAAAGATGTCGAATTTTTAATTAGTCAGGTTCGCATCTCTTTATCAAGATTAATCACTCAAAAAATCAGTGGGTTAAACGAAGAATTACCAATTATCACTTTAAAACCAGAGTTGGAACAATTATTGCAGAATACTATTCATAATAGTGGTGCAGGGGGCGTCAGTTTTGAGCCGGGTATGGCAGATAAGATTCAAAACTCCTTGGCACAGTTTGCTGCACAACAGCAATCCAAACAAGAAAGCACTGTTTTAGTAGTACAACCTGGAATAAGGTCTGTTTTGGCACGATTTGTGCGTAATATATCCAGTGACTTCCATGTTTTGTCCTATCAGGAAATTCCTGATAATAAACAAATAAGAATAATTGGTACTGTGGGATAGTCACACTCGTTACGAGTATAAATGGCAGGAGGCTTTATGAAATTAAAACGCTTTGTCGCAGCGGATACCCGAAGCGCCATGCAACAAATTAAGGCAACTTTTGGCCCTGACGCAGTCATTTTGTCTAGTCATCATGTAGAGGGTGGGGTTGAAGTCGTTGCGGCTATTGATTTTGATGAATCAATTTTATCAACTCAAGCTGCCATTGCCACTGCTGAGCCTCCAACTCAGGCTGAAAAATATCCTCCACAGACTCCTATTGATGATATGCGTCAAGAAATTCAAACGCTAAGAGGCATGCTTGAGGCGCAATTAAGGGGCAATGTTGGTGGTAGTGAGCCTTTGCATACTGTATTGCTACAAAAACTCCTGTACCTTGGGGTCAGCCATACTACTGCGGCAGTTTGGGCGCGTACAGTCAATCCCAATTTAAACCAGCAACGAGCTTGGCAGGCCATATTAGCCCATATTTCAGAACTATTGCCTATTCGTGATACCCGCAGAATAGAAGAAGGTGGTATTTATGCTTTTGTTGGGCCCACAGGTGTTGGAAAAACGACAACGCTCGCCAAAATTGCGGCGCGCTTTTCCTTAAGATTTGGCGCTGACAAATTGGGTTTAGTCACCATGGATACCTATAGGATAGCAGCGCAGGAGCAATTAGTTCTTTACGGAAAAATATTAGGGGTAAAGGTCTGTGTTGCCCAGGATGAAGTTTCTTTGGCTCGGGTGTTACGTCAATTAAGTGATAAAAAATTAATCTTGATTGATACCGCGGGCATGAATCCAGCTGATGAGCGAGTCATCCAACAAATGCACGTTTTAGGCACTTATCTACAATCTATTGCTAAGGTATTAGTTTTACCTGCAACCAGCCACTATCAGGTTCTTATTGATGCCATTAGACGATACCAAACCAATCATTCGGTCGATCAATGCATCATTACCAAATTGGATGAGTCCTTAGCAGTAGGCGGCGTACTCAGTGCCGTTATTGAATCTGGTTTAGGGGTAAGTTATTTAACACATGGTCAACGCGTACCAGAAGACATCAAGATGGCCACGCGTCACCAACTTGTTGAGTTATTTGCTCAGCAAGAACTTCAATTGTTCCAAGCTGAACACGAAAGTAGCGGGGGACAAGGGCGTGTTGGGAGGGAGTATTATGTCTAAAATCAACAAAAGCATTAAAGATCAGGCTTCTGGTCTTAGGAATTTGTCGCGGACTAAGCCTGTTAAGGTCATAGCAGTCACAGCAGGTAAAGGAGGGGTTGGCAAAAGTAATGTCTCAGTTAATTTAGCCGTTGCTTTAGCTCAGCTCAATAAAAGTGTGATGCTATTGGATGCCGATTTGGGATTAGCTAATATTGATATTATGTTAGGACTACATACAAAATATAATTTATCCCATGTAATTCAAGGAGTTTGTCATTTAAGCGATATTATTTTACAAGGGCCTAATGGGATTAGGGTCATTCCAGCCGCTTCTGGTACTGAGTTTATGACTCAACTCACTCAAGCAGAGCATGCGGGGTTAATTGATGCTTTTAATGAGTTAACGGATGATTTGGATTATATGATTATTGATACTGCGGCGGGAATTTCCGATACAGTATTAAGCTTTACCCGATCATCTCAAGAATTAATTGTGGTTGTTTGCGATGAACCTACTTCATTAACCGATGCTTATGCTTTAATTAAAGTAATGAGTAAGCGCTATGAATGGACTCATTTCCATATTTTGGCCAATATGGTTAGAAATTTAAAGGATGGACGCGATTTATTTAATAAATTACTTAGAGTTTCCGAACAATTTCTTGATGTTCATCTAGACTATTTAGGAGCGATTCCTTTTGATGAGCATGTGCATAAAGCGGTAAAGAAACAAAAACCGGTATTAATGGCCTACCCTGAATCTGATGCCACAGCAGCATTAAGGGATTTAGCAGAAAATGTTAGCAATTGGCCATTTAAATCATTATTAGGTGGTAACACGAGTTTCTTTTTAGAACGATTAGTATCAGGTGATTTTTAAATTGTTCACTATAATTAAAATAGGTGTAATTAGGTTGACTGTATATTTTATTAATTATCAATTATCTTGTGCTGTTCTTGTAAGGAGAGTGTCGTGGATGCTTTAGCTGCATACAGCAAGGTAAATCAACAAACCCAGGAAACACTGGTAAAGGGACATGCTATATTAGTTAAGCGTATTGCTCATCATTTGCTTGGACGTTTACCACAAAGTGTTCAACTTGATGATTTAATACAGGCTGGGATGCTTGGTTTATTGGAAGCTGCAAGACATTATGATTCGTCTAAGGGGGCTTCATTTGAGACTTATGCTGGAATTCGTATCCGAGGGCATATGCTTGATGAAGTAAGACGTAATGATTGGGTACCTCGATCAGTTTATCGTAATTCGAGAATGATTTCTGAGGCTGTAAAACAGGTGGAGCACCGATTAGGGCGTGAAGCTAAGGACTATGAAGTAGCCGAAGAGTTGGATATTCCTTTGAATGAATACCATGAAATGCTGCAGGATTCTGCCAGCAGTCATTTATATGGTTTTGATGACTTGGGGGTAACAGATGATCTTTTGTATGCAGAAGGAGGAGGGGAGTCGACTGAGCCTCATGTCAATGCGCTACACAGTGACTTAATGAGTCGCTTAACGGATGTCATCGGGGGATTACCTCATAAGGAACGTGTTGTATTGTCCTTATATTATGAACAGGATTTGAATTTGAAAGAAATTGGAGAGGTTTTAGAAGTCAGTGAGTCTCGAATTTCGCAAATTCTTAGTCAAGCAACCCACCGTATCAAATCACGGTTATTGGAATAAATAAATAACAATGGATGCACTAACACTTATAGGTTTATTAACTGGTTTTCTTGCTATTATCATGGGACAAATGATTGAGGGGGGAAATATACACTCCCTCCTCAATGAGGCGGCTTTACTCATTGTTTTGGGTGGGACTTTGGGCGCAGTAATGGTACAAACGCCTATGCACACCTTTTTGAGAGCGTTTAGAATTTTACCCTGGATTCTCAGACCTCCTCGAATTGGTTTTGATGAATACAGAAATTTGTTAATTGAATTAGCTCGAAAAGCACGCCAATTAGGATTGCTTTCTTTGGAAGATCATTTAGAGGTAGAAAAAAATCCTATAGTAAATAAAGGTCTTGAGTTATTGGTTCTTGGTGTAGATAAGATAACTATTAGACAAGTTTTGGAGTCAGAGATAGATCATGATGAATCTCAAGATTTACGTGCTGCGCAAGTTTTTGAAAGCATGGGGGGATATAGTCCTACCATAGGAATTTTGGGCGCTGTTTTAGGATTGATTCAAGTAATGAGGAATTTAGCCGATCCTGGAAGTTTGGGGTTAGGTATTGCTGTAGCGTTTGTGGCTACCATTTATGGTGTGGGTTTAGCTAATCTTATATTCTTGCCTGTGGCGAGTAAGTTAAAAAGTTGTATCGCCCGCAAGGTACATTTTGATGAAATGCTTGTAGAAGGACTGGTGGCTATAGCCGGAGGTGAAAGTCCTAATATGCTACAACTGAAATTGAACAACTTTGGCCAGCATAAAAAACATGAGATCAAGACGCAATAAACAAGAAGAGCATATTGATAGTCACCGATGGGTTGTATCCTATGCGGATTTTATTACCCTTCTATTTGCCTTTTTCGTGGTGATGTATGCTATTTCTTCGGTTAACGTATCTAAATACCGTTCACTTTCAGATGGAATGAAATCAGCATTTAATAAAAAAGATCAAAATAAAGCGACTGAATCAACTGATAAAAAAGCTGATGGTCCCAACGATAAAAAGACCAGTGGTAAGTATAGAGATGGTCTTGATGATCTAAATAAGTCACTGTCTGAACTAGAGAGTGGTGATTTTAAAATTAGCCGGCAAGAAGGTTGGATCGAGATGGATATTAAAGCCGGTTCTATGTTTGCCAACGGAACGGCTGATTTAACCCCCGAAGCATTGGTGAAACTAATGCAACTTGCTGCTAAAGTAAAAGATCTTCCTTATCCTATTGTGGTTGAGGGTTATACAGATGATGTACCTATAGAAACCCCTCAATTTCCATCGAATTGGGAGTTATCAGCAACCCGAGCAGCTACTGTTGCTCGTATTTTAAACAGTTATGGAATCTCTAATGATCGCCTTTTAGTGACTGGATATGGAGATCAGTACCCTATTGCAGATAACTCGACTGAAGAAGGACGAAGCCAGAATCGACGGGTAGATATAATTATTGCTAAAAATAGGGGGGTTGATAGATTGACTAATCCTGAAATGGGCCAGCCACATAATGTGATGTTCAATGTAGGTCCAGCAGTAGACCCAATAGTAGTTCCTAAAGCAGCAACAAACCAACAAGATCCGGTTAAAAAGGAAAATAAATGATAAATATCGTTCTGTTCTTTAATGTCATTATTTTTTTATGCATAGGCAGTTTTTTATTAAGTCATAGAAAACAATTAATTGTTTTACGAGAAAATATGAACTCATTAGAACAATCTATGGCGCAGATTGTAAAAGATCATCCAATCCTCGTTAGCGCTGATTTATTATTTGCCAAACAATTAAGAGAAATTAATGCGCAGTTAATTAGTATGGATAATCAACTACAGGATTTAGAAAATAAACGTGATAATGATGGCGGCTATCAGCATGCATTGAGGATATTGGAAATGGGGGGCGATAGAGATGAAATTATTTCCAGTTGCCACTTATCTAATGCAGAAGCCGAGTTGTTAATGAATTTGCAAGCGTATCGATCTGCTTTAAAAGTATAATTATTTATACAGTCTAATTGTACTCGCTCTAGTGGCTTTGCCTCTTATCTTCGTAGAAGCCGCGCCTTAGCCTAAATCGAAATAATGCGCTTTAACGCGCAGCAATGTAGGGTAATTTGTTGCCCGACATTGACATAATTATTCTTCCCCTATGTTTCACTTTATAAATATAGATATTCAATTTGTCTTGTATTTAGCGATAACAAATTATTTACTATAGCTAGAAAGAGACTTTCACTGTAAAATCCTATCCTTATTTTTGTATTATTTTGGTAAGAGACATTCATGTTAGAAGTGAATCAGATAAATCTTAATTTAATTGACTTAGGGCAGCGTATTGAATCCCTTAGGGGGTATCTTTGACTTTGAAGGGAAAAGTGAGCGCCTGGAAGAAGTCACCCGTGAATTAGAATCATCGACTATTTGGGATAATCCTGAGCAAGCACAAGCCTTGGGGCGTGAGCGCACTCAACTCGAAGCAATAGTGGTTACTTTGACGCAATTGCATCAATCCATTATTGATTTAACAGAGCTTTTTGAACTTGCTAAAGAAGAAAATGACGAGCAGACGATCGCTGATGTTGGCGAAGAATTAAACTCTGTCGAGGGACAAGTTGCTGGATTAGAGTTTCGTCGCATGTTTTCTGGCAAAATGGATGATTGTAGTGCTTACCTTGATATTCAATCCGGTTCAGGTGGAACTGAAGCTCAAGATTGGGCTGAGATGATTCTACGAATGTATCTGCGTTGGGGAGAGCAGCATGGTTTTACCACAGAGTTGATTGAATGCTCTCCTGGTGAAGTCGCAGGGATTAAAAGTGCTACTATTCACTTCACCGGTGAATATGCTTTTGGATGGTTGCGTACCGAGACAGGGGTTCATCGTTTAGTACGAAAATCTCCTTTTGATTCAGGCAATAGACGCCATACTTCTTTTGCAGCTGTGTTTGTTTCGCCTGAAGTGGATGATGATATAGAAATAGAAATCAATCCAGCTGATTTGCGTATCGATACCTATAGGGCATCTGGTGCAGGAGGACAGCACGTTAACAGAACTGATTCTGCTGTGCGTATAACCCATGAGCCTAGTGGTATAGTAGTTCAATGTCAGAATGATAGAAGCCAGCATAAGAACAAAGATCAAGCAATGAAGCAACTGCGAGCCAAGTTATATGAATTGGAAATGCAGAAGAAAAATGCAGAGCAGCAAGCTTTGGAAGCATCTAAATCAGACATAGGATGGGGATCGCAAATTCGCTCTTATGTTTTAGATCAATCACGTATTAAAGATTTGCGCACTGGAGTTGAAACGAGTAATACCCAGGCGGTATTAGATGGCGCATTAGATCAATTTATTGAAGCCAGTTTAAAGGCAGGAGTAGGACAGCATGACTGAAGAACATTTAGATGAAAGTGAAGTATACCATATTCGCAAACAGAAATTAGCCGAATTACGTACTGACGGTTTTAATTTTCCCAATCAATTTCGTCGCGAACATTTAGCTGACAAATTAATGGAACAATATGCTGATATTGAAAAAGAGACTTTAGCTCAGCAACAAGTGAAGGTCGCTGTTGCGGGACGTATCGTTCTAAGGCGTATTATGGGTAAGGCCAGTTTCTTCCATATCCAAGATGTCTCTGGGCGTATGCAGGTTTATATTCGTGCCAATGATCTTCCTGAAGTATATGAGCAATTTAAGCATTGGGATTTAGGCGATATCGTTGGTGTTAAAGGGGAACTCTTTAAAACGAATACTGGTGAGTTGACTGTAAATGCCGAACACGTTGAATTATTAACGAAATCGTTAAGACCCTTGCCTGATAAGTTCCATGGTTTGGCCGATCAAGAAATGAAATATCGCAAACGCTATGTTGATTTGATTGCTAATGAAGAAAGCAGACAGACCTTTTTAGTACGCTCTCGTCTGATTCAGGCTGTAAGACAATTCATGGACAAAAATCATTATCTAGAAGTAGAAACCCCCATGATGCACCCCATTCCAGGAGGAGCTGTAGCACGTCCTTTCATTACGCATCATAATACACTGGATATGACACTTTATTTGCGTATCGCTCCAGAGCTTTATTTGAAACGCTTGGTAGTTGGTGGTTTTGAACGCGTCTATGAGATTAATCGTAATTTCCGTAATGAGGGAATTTCTACGCGGCATAACCCTGAATTTACTATGATTGAATTCTACCAGGCTTATGCTGACTATAAAGATTTAATCGTTTTTACAGAACAGTTATTACGCCATTTATGCGATGCGGTTTTAGGTACTAGAGAAGTAGAATACCAAGGCCAATTTATTGATTTTAATAAACCTTTTATGCAAATGAGCGTTAAAGAAGCGATATTAAAATACCATCCTCAAATTAGTGCTCAGCAATTGGAGACAGCAGAGGAATGTAAAGCCTTGTTGGACAATTTAAAATTGCCTTATCAAATAACAGATGGCTTGGGTAAATTACAGATGACTATTTTTGAAGAAACAGTAGAGCATCAATTATTCCAACCTACATTTATTACAGAATATCCGACGGAAATTTCTCCTTTAGCAAGACGAAGTGATTCAAATCCTGAAGTTACTGATAGATTTGAATTTTTTATCGCAGGGCGTGAAATTGCCAACGGTTTCTCTGAGTTGAATGATGCCGAAGATCAGGCGGAGCGTTTTTATAAACAAGTAGCCGAAAAGGATGCTGGAGATATGGAGGCTATGCATTTTGATAGTGACTATATCGAGGCATTGGAATATGGATTACCTCCAACAGCTGGTGAGGGAATAGGTATTGATAGATTAGTGATGTTGTTTACTAATTCACAATCTATTCGTGATGTAATTTTGTTCCCACAATTAAGACAATAATAGGGCTTATTACGATTATTAAATTAAGAGTGCGGTGCTCAGAGGACGTTGTTAAGAAGCAATTATTCCTTATGGGATAATTATGAGCCGTTCGGGCTGAGGCGGAGCGAAACTCCGCCTCGAAGCCTCGTATCAGAATTGGCAAGGCCTTTCGAGACTTCGGACAGGCTTCGAGACAGCGCTAAAGCGCTTCCTCAGCCCGAACGGATCGATGGAGCGTATGGAAAGTCTCTTAACCTCACAGTCATGAACCAATGGCTCAGCCTACTTTTAATTTGCATTTGTTTCATTATTCTCCAATGTGGAGAAGGCATTATAAGTGGAATAATACTGCACTGACACGAAAACTCGCCTCGCCCGTGAGGATTCGAAATATCTTAACTTAATGGCAGTGAGGGCTAGGGATAAGGTATTAGATAGGTCTTTGTTCCTTAATCTGATCTCTGGATAAACAATAGGACTTAGGTAAAAACGATTGATGCCAGAGACTCTAATTCGTTGCAACTCCTAAATAATTTTACTAGGTGATTTATGTTAGTTCGTCTGATTCAAAAGCTTGCTTTGTATACTAAGGAAGTACAGGATACGGTATTATTTGGTTTAATGTCTGATTCTCAACTTTTTTCGGCACTTAGTGCTTCTCCCATACTTTATACCATGCTGCCATTTATCGGAATATTAATGACGATAACGGCTATAATCAATGGTTATCACTTAGCCAAAGCAAGCAATAAGAATTTTGATCAGTGGTTTAACTTTATCACTTCTGTAGGCTGCGCGATATTAGCTAGTATTTCACTTTATGGTGCTGCATTAGCCGCAATCTATGATTTTACCTTTGTAGCGGGGCCGTGGTTTTTCTTTGGTAGTTCTGCGTTAGCATTCATGCATCAATCGGTGATGTTTGGTCTTAATCTTTATAGGGCTTATGAGTCATTGTCCGGATCTGCTCAACGCATGCATTATGTGCAGGCTGCTTTAAATAACCTATTTATGATGGGATTGTTAACTGCCGTGATTGGGGCTGTTACTTTTGTAATGCTTTTCCCTGCGGTTGCTCCAGCATTAGGCTCTGTTTTTGCTTTGACTGCTGTAGCTTTTACTCTCCTGGATATTGCTTGGAGAGTTATTCCTCATAATTGGAAACTGTTTATAAAAGGATTACTTTTTTTAGGAAAGCCAGAGTCAACACTACCTCAAGCTGAAGTAGCTAATGCCCCTGAGTTAGTGAGTACATTAGATAGCAATGTCAATAATGAAGCACAGCATCATAGATTATTTACTCGCCCTGATTATAGTGCTGCGGTAAGAGAGATGACAAAGGAGAAGGGGAAAGAATATCTTCATCAAGTCATTATACGGAAGATAGCTGTTTTAGATAATCCTTCTGTGCCGCAGACTGATAAAACTCGCCAAAAGGTAGACTGTCTTTCGGTAATAGAGCGGGCTTTAGAGAGTCATACAAAAATAGATAAAGCCGATTTATTAGAAAAATATCCTTTGGTATTCCAAAATTTTTGGTCAGAAAAAAGTGATGTAGAGCAAATACTTGATGCAGCTAAGTTAGTTATTGCTAAGTTCGAACAACGCAATATGGTTGTTGATGTGCCCGTTGTTGAGTTGGATGCAGCTGTTTGTAGATTGTGAGTGTTTCATAATGGTCTTAAAGGTTTCATTGATACTCGTAGCAGTCAGGCTAATGGATCTTAACCGTTTATGAGGAGCTATATTTTGCGGATGTTAAGCGAAACGCTCGTCGAGTTTAGCTAGATTCGAATTGCCGACAAAGCCGGCATCCATCAATCTTTCAGCATCCTATGGATACCGGCTTTCGCCGGTAATTCATCTAAAAAAGGCCTTGTTTCAAATTTGTTGTGGTGGAGAAAGGGCGATTTAGTGGGCGTGACGAATAAAAACAGTCGCTCCATC
Source organism: Legionella fallonii LLAP-10 (assembly GCF_000953135.1). NCBI lineage: Bacteria > Pseudomonadati > Pseudomonadota > Gammaproteobacteria > Legionellales > Legionellaceae > Legionella > Legionella fallonii. The sequence goes on from NZ_LN614827.1 coordinate 1,160,318, forward strand.
AAACCCAAGAGCCCAACCGTAATAGCTGAGCTATTACGTGTCGTGCTGTTTGCTTGTGATAAGACAATATACGGTTTTATCACAAAGTGAATAATTGGCGATCTACTTCTTCAACCAATTTTATTGATTCAGCTCGTTCTTGTTTAAAGAAGTTACTCGCTTGCCCAAAGGAAACCACTTGGATGATTACATTAGCAATTGTTTTTAATAGATTGGTTAGATAAGTACCCCAACCTAAATCTCTTTCAAGCACAGGTCTTGTTTCTTCGATTGCGGTTTGACAGGCGAGTTTAAAGTCTTTAGCGGCTTCATCAATATTCATATCTAGATTATTAAGACTAGCGAGGTAGCTGATCTTGGCATCTTCTAATGCAATTAATAGACACTCAGCAGCATTTTGAGCTTCTTTAAAGTGATGTTGATCGATACCACCAATTTCTTGTGTTAGATCACCAAGGATCTTATTAATTCTTTGCTTTTCTGAGCTTATAATGTTTTGGCGAGTCTGCACGCGTTGCTGTTCGAGTTTAGCTCGGCGCTGCTCATCATCGATTCGTTGCTTTTCTTCTTGAGCTTTGTTCTGCTCATCAGCGATTCGTTGCTTTTCTTTTTGAGCTTTGCGTTGCTCTTCAGCGATTCGTTGCTTTTCTTCTTGAGCTTTGCGTTGCTCTTCAGAGGGGCGTTGTTTTTCTTGAGCTTTGCGTTGCTCATCAGCGAGTCGTTGTTTTTCTTCTTGAGCTTTGCGTTGCTCATCAGCGAGTCGTTGTTTTTCTTCTTGAGCTTTGCGTTGCTCATCAGCGAGTCGTTGTTTTTCTTCTTGAGCTTTGCGTTGCTCATCAGCGAGTCGTTGTTTTTCTTCTTGAGCTTTGCGTTGCTCATCAGCGAGTCGTTGTTTTTCTTCTTGAGCTTTGCGTTGTTCATCAGCGAGTCGTTGTTTTTCTTCTTGAGCTTTGCGTTGCTCATCAGCGAGTCGTTGTTTTTCTTCTTGAGCTTTGCGTTGTTCATCAGCGAGTCGTTGTTTTTCTTCTTGAGCTTTGCGTTGTTCATCAGCGAGTCGTTGTTTTTCTTCTTGAGCTTTACTCTGTTCTTCCGCCAGGCGTTGTTGTTCGAGTTGTGCTTTGAGCTGTTCTTCTAAATGTTGCTGTTCGAGCTCATTTTTATGCTGATTCAGAAGATCATAATAAGCAAAAATTATGTTCTCTTTCTGGTCTTCATTTATATTGTTAAATAATGCTTCAGGAACACAGCTGTAATCCTTCTGCGATAATTGAATGACTAGATTGGTAATAGCTTCTAAACCTTGTTGATTACATTGAAAATTCTGGTAATAAATTACTCCCTGAGCTCTTTGATAAGTGAACTCAATATAATTCTTATACTGATTTAAGATATCTAAATAAGCAAAAGTTACATCTCTTCTCTGGTTTTCATCTAGATCTTCCATCAGTTGTCGAGGAACATTGCTATAATTACCCGATGACAATTTAGGTATTAGATGAGTAATAATTGCCAAACTTTGCCTATCGCATTGAAAATTCTGTTGGTTAATTACATCTAGAGCCTTTTGAAAAAGAGCTTCAATATAATTCTTATGCTGATTTAAGCAATCTAAATAAGCACCGATCACTGATGATTTTGAGTGTTCTTCGAATAATGAGGGGGGGATGCTTCCATAATCACCTACATTTATTTGATTGATTTGGCTATTAATGATAACTAAACCCTGCTGAGTGCATGGAAAATTTTGTTGTGAAATTACGTGATGGACTGTTTGATAAAGAAATTCAATATAATTTTTACGCTGATTTAAGCAATCTAAATAAGCACCGGTCACTGATAATTTTGAGTTTTCTTCGGTAATATTTTGAAATAATGAAGGGGGTATGCTTCCATAATTACCTTCATTTATTTCATTGATTAGGCTATTAATGGCTACTAAACCCTGCTGAGTGTCTGAAAAATGTTGTTGTGAAATTACGTCATGAGCTCTTTGATATAAAAATTCAATCCAGTTTTTATTTTGATTTAATACATCATAATAAGCAACGATATAGTTTTGGTGTTTCGCGTCATCTACATCGGCAAATAGTTCTTTAGGGACTCCACTGTGATTATTCTGTGATAATTGATCCATTAATGTAGAAATAATCATCAATCCTTTCTGATTAGGCTGAATATTTTGTTGCGCAAATACTAATCTAGCCCTTTTGATTACCGTAATAATGTCCTCCTGTTGTCCTTCAAAGAATGCGAGACAGCGGTCTTTCGCTTCTTGAGACAAAGAACCGGTATATTGATAAAAAGGATTACCAGTAGACGGTAACTTGATTGAATCTATGGCTTTTTGGACGTTATCTAATCCCAAAAGGTTATAAGAAAAGTTTATAAAGAGTGCTGAATAAATTTGTTGTGCTACGTTGGCGTTTGTTTTACTTACATCTACTATTTGCTCTTTAATGTATTTTTTTAAAAAATCATCAAATTGATCTTCATTAAAATGAACGTCAATCTGAGGGTAATTAGATATGTAATATTGACGATATTTAAGATCTGTCAATACTTGGTATATCGTTGATATCATTTTAAATTTTTCTGTTAACTTTTCATCGCCACCATTTGTATCTGGATGATATTTGGGAGCCAACTTTTTATAGGCTTTTTTGATATCATTTAACAACTCTCCGTCAGTGGCGAATTTAGTTTTTTGAATCCCTAATATCTCTAGAAGTTTCATTATAATGGCTCCTTAGTCAACGCAATGCGACTCAGTGTATAGCATAAATATTAAGAAAATATTAAATGTTAGTTTGGAACTAGAAGTGCCTTCTATACAATAACTGAGGTCATAATATTTAATGCTGAAAATACGAATTGGTCTGTGGAGGGGCCATCCATTAAAGGCTATTTTTATTTATTTAAGCCAATAGAGGCGAGCAATAGAACCTGATTGGTGTTAATGCACCAACCAGGCTTCTGTATGGTTATCTATGTCCGTGAAAATGGGAGTGTCCCCCTACATGAGCGTCACTATGTCCATGAACATGACCGTTATCATTATGTCCATGATAATGGTTGCCACCAATACCACTATCATAGTGATGGTGGTGATGGTTATATCCATCGGTGGTAACAACAGGTGTAAATATCGGATAAGAACCCCAACCTGAGCGGTAGCCAGGTGTAGTGACCGTTGTATAGGTACTGTTCGCTCCACAGGAAAATAGGAAAGGTAATGCACAAATAGCACCGATGAGGAATAATGCACCAAAAATAGGGGCAAGAATAGGAAGTAGAGGGGTTGCTGCTGTTGCTGTTGCTGCTAGAGCAAAAGCTGCCTGGGCTGTTAAGGCTGTTGCGGCGGCTTTGCTCGCTATAGCGGCTATGGTTCCCGCCGTGAGTAGAGCTGCTGCAGTTAATGCTCCTAAGCACCCGAATATAAAATAGTAATTTGTTCCAGTATCTTCTGTTTTATCGGTTTTCGTTTTCATTGGTTACCCCATCTATTTTACTGGTTAAAAAATTGTATTTCTGCATAATTCAATTTTTATTGAATGTAGACTTTAATCGTAACTACTCGCCTAATACTCAACTTATGATCCTGTTTGTAGCCTGGGCGCAGCGTAGCGTAACCCAGGGGCCCTGAAATAAGTTCCTCATCAAGCACAATCTTAAGTCGACATCATCAACTACTCACTCCCTTTAGCATAAACCCTTATTCTAGAGCTCCTTAGCTGTATTCAGGATGGCGGAGAGGATTGGAATTTGTTTATAATTAGGACATAATTAACAAGTTCCTCTCTACGCGATTCGGATTTTAACTTATTCATGTCAAAAGTCATAACTTTTTTATCAAAATTGTAAAATTTAATTTGGAATTAATGTGTTAAATGTAAACATGTTCAACACCAAAGAGAAGTATGGCTTTGTATGGATAACAATTTTTTATCAAATTCACCATATTCATAGCGTCCTTTTCTTTGGTACGCTATCGATTGATTAGACATTGGATTGTGATTTTTCGAATGGGAGTTAGGACTAGATGGTTTTGTCGGGCAATTGGTTGCCCGACCTATCTCTTTTGTTGGGTCTAGATCCAACCTACTTAATGACATGCTGCCAAGTTAAGGAGTAATTGTAGGTTGGGCTCCTGGTTCAACAAAGGAGAGATTTAAAGAATACTTTTAATCCTCATCGTCCCAGCTTAAAGTACCACCTGCTTGATACTCAATAACTCGGGTTTCAAAGAAGTTTTTCTCTTTTTTGAGATCCATCATTTCACTCATCCATGGGAAGGGATTTTCCGCGCCTGGATATTGTTCACTTAAACCAATTTGGCTGAGGCGACGATTTGCAATGAAATGTAAATATTCTTCAAACATTTCTGCATTCATTCCCAATATACCATGTGGCATAGTGTCTTTAGCATATTGGTACTCTAATGCCACCCCGTCTCTAACAAGCTGAATTATTTCTTCTTTAAACTCAGGTGTCCATAAATGAGGACTTTCAATTTTAATTTGGTTGATCACATCAATACCAAAATTCATATGCATGGATTCATCACGTAAAATGTATTGGAACTGCTCTGATGTACCTACCATTTTATTACGACGTCCCATAGATAGGATCTGAGTAAAGCCAACGTAGAAAAAGATACCTTCAAATATGACATAAAAAGCAATCAAATCACGTAATAGGCGCTGATCGTTTTCAGTAGTCCCTGTGTGGAAACTCTCATCTCCTAAACTTTGAGTGAAAGGTAATGCCCAAGCTGCCTTTGTAGCTACAGAAGGTATTTCTCTATACATGTTAAATACTTCTGCTTCATCAAGCCCTAGACTTTCAATAATGTATTGATAAGCATGGGTATGAAGTGCTTCTTCAAACGCTTGACGCAATAAATATTGTCTGCACTCCGGATTGGTAATGTGTTTATAAACAGCAAGAACTAAGTTATTAGCAACCAATGAGTCCGCTGTAGAGAAAAAGCCTAAATTACGTTTAATTATTAAGCGTTCATCTTCAGTCAATCCATAAGGATCTTTCCATAATGCGACATCGGCACTCATGTTGATTTCATTAGGCATCCAATGGTTAGCACAAGCAGTTAAATATTTATCCCAAGCCCATTTGTATTTAAATGGAACTAATTGGTTTAAATCAGCACGGCAATTGATTATTTGTTTCTGATCTACTTGTATCCGTGCAGCTCCCATTTCGGGAATTTCTAGTCCTGTTGCGCCCAGAGTTCGGGGCGCAACAGCTTCATGTAAATTATTAAGCGACATTAAATTTCTCCTAATTATTGGCAAGCTTCGCAGTCTGGATCAAGAATAGAACATACCTTGGGAGCTTCCTCTATCAGTTTGACGGCGTTCAACGCACCATCAGTAACTGTTGATTTCTCTGCATTACTAGCACCTAAACTACGAAGGTAATAAGTGGTTTTTAATCCGCGTATCCATGCATGTGTATACAGTTGATCCAGTTTCTTACCTGATGGCTGAGCCATGTATATATTAAGCGACTGGGCTTGGTCTATCCATTTTTGGCGACGAGATGCTGCTTCTACTAGCCACATGGGATCAATTTCAAAAGAAGTGGCATAACGTTTTTTCAATTCTTCAGGAACCCGGCTAATTGGCTGTACACTACCGTTAAAGTATTTTAAGTCATTCACCATTACTTCATCCCAGAGATTAAGCGCTTTTAATTCAGCAACCAAATAAGGATTCACTACAGTGAACTCACCTGATAAATTGGATTTTACATACAAGTTTTGATAAGTAGGTTCAATTGATTGTGCAACACCGCAAATATTAGAGATAGTTGCAGTGGGAGCAATCGCCATGACATTAGAATTGCGCATACCTTGAGTACGAACTTTAATTCTTAATGTTTCCCAATCTAGACGTTGTGAGCGATCTTGGTCTAAATATTGGTCTCGTGCCTGTTGCAGTAAATTAATTGAGTCAATGGGCAGAATCCCTTTGCTCCATAAAGAGCCTTCGTAAGTGGAGTAACTACCGCGCTCTTTAGCCAGATCACAAGATGCTTCAATTGCATAATAACTGATTAATTCCATAGAGGAGTCAGCAAACTCAATGGCTTCTTGAGAAGCGTAATCAATTTTTAATTCATATAGTGCATCTTGAAAGCCCATTAAACCCAAGCCAATAGGTCTGTGTTTCAAGTTAGAGTTCCGTGCTTGTGGCACTGAATAATAGTTAATATCGATCACGTTATCTAACATGCGGATAGCCGTGAAGATAGTACGCCTTAACTTTTCTTTATCCAGCTGACCATTTTTAATGTGTGCTGGAAGGTTAACACTACCCAAATTACATACCGCAATTTCTTCTTCAGAAGTGTTTAAAGTAATCTCTGTGCATAAGTTAGAACTATGTATTACACCAATATGTTGTTGTGGTGAACGGAGGTTACATGGATCTTTAAATGTAATCCAAGGATGTCCTGTTTCGAACAACATGGATAACATTCTACGCCATAGCTTGATTGCGGAAACAGTTTTAACATTGGTAATGATGCCTTGACGTGCTTTTTCTTCATAGTCCAGATACAGCTTTTCAAAAGCTTTACCGTATTGATCATGTAATTCTGGTACTTCATCTGGAGAAAATAAAGTCCAGTCTTGATCTTCATGCACACGCATCATAAATAAATCGGGTACCCACAGAGCGGTATTCATATCATGAGTACGTCGTCTGTCATCACCTGTATTTTTTCTTAATTCTAGGAATTCTTCCACATCTCTATGCCAACATTCTAGGTAGGCACATACAGCGCCTTTGCGTTTTCCACCTTGGTTTACAGCTACTGCAGTTGCATCAGCAACATTAAGGAATGGTACTACCCCTTGAGATTTACCGTTGGTTCCTTTGATATGAGCTCCCATAGCACGTACAGGAGTCCAATCATTACCTAGGCCACCAGCAAATTTAGAAAGTAGGGCATTATCTTTAATTGCACTATAAATGCCATCTAAATGATCGGGCACTGTCGTTAAATAGCAACTGGATAATTGAGGTCTTACTGTACCTGAATTGAATAAGGTAGGAGTTGAGGACATATAGTCAAAAGAAGACAGTAAGGTATAGAATTCAATTGCCTTGTCATCTTTATTCTTTTCACGTATAGCCAGCCCCATCGCAACGCGCATGAAAAAGGCTTGGGGTAGTTCATAACGTACGCCACGATCATGGATGAAATAACGATCATAGAGCGTTTGCAGACTTAAATAGGTGAATTTCATATCACGCTCAGGCAATAATGCCTTACCCAGCTTAGCCAAATCGAAATCAGCCATTTTGGCGTCAAGCATGCCTTGGGCTATACCATGACCTATGTAAGACTTGAAATAAGTGGGGTATAAGGCACTCATTTCATCAAAAGTTGCATCGGCTTTAATGTTTAATTTAGACAGGGCTTCCATACGTAGGGTGTCTAATAATAAACGAGCACTAACATAGGTATAATTAGGTTCTTTTTCGACTAACGTACGAGCAGACATAATCAATGCTTTGTGTACGTCTTCGAATTTTGCCTGATTATAAAGGTTACGTAATGCATCTTTAATCACGGGTTCTGCTGAGACGTGTTCTAAATTACGGCATGATTCAGTCACTATAGTTGTTACACGTTCCATATCTAGTGGCACTAATTCGCCATTAGGCATAGTAATTAACAGATTTTTGTTATCAGTAGGTTGTTGCACTTGATGTTGTCGTGCTTTGCGATGTTCTTCTCTATAAAGCACATAAGCGCGGGCTACTTTATAATGACCACCACGCATAAGGGCTAATTCTACTTGGTCTTGAATATCTTCAATATGAATAGCGCCGCCACTGGGTAGTCTACGTTTAAAGACTTGGGTTATTTGCTGGGTTACTTCTTCAATTTGTTTATAAATTCGATCAGAAGTAGGAGCTGTACCTCCTTCATCAGCTATAAATGCTTTAGTAATCGCTACTTTAATTTTGCTAGCATCGTAATTTACTACTTTTCCATTACGTTTTATCGTTTTAAGCAAACCAGGTGCATTAGCATTTAATTCCAGTTCACTTATTTGTGGAACCTCTGTTACCGGCTCAAGAATTTCGGACATTTTTCCTCCAGAAATAGATGTTTAACAGCCAAAACCAACTCACCAACTGTTATATTAAGTTTAGTTCAAGAATACCAAAAAAATCAATATATAGGGTTTTTAAAAGACAGGAATAACAAGATAATGTGTTTTTGCTCATTAAGCAAGAGAGTAATTTGGGAATATATTGTGGATAAGTTGTGAGTTAAAGATAATAAGTTGTTTTTAAAATCATATAACCGTTTATTTTCATATAACTTATATTTTTTTATAAAATTTTTATATTTTCTTGACGATTATGGCATCACTGACATTGGAAAAACCATGCACATTAAGGTGGAATGAATTAATATGAGCAAACAATTGACTGGAGCTCCCTCCATCTAAATTAATTGCATCCACACAAGAAAGCGGGGGTGATTTTAACCTTTTAGCCAGCTCATGGGTAGTCATTGCTGAATTGGTAGACACTAAAATAATGACTTTTCCATCTTTTGTAATTCCTAAAGCGGATCTATCTGCTATGCCGGGTTTTAGAGAAGGGATTTTTCCTTTAATTAGCAACCTAGGGCCACTTTGAATGGCAAATTCTATGTCATCATCGTGGGTAAAACGATGGACATTGGAAATGTAGGGTTTGTTGTCTTTTATGTAGAAAATCCCCCACCAACTAATACGTTTTAGTGGGTTTTCTAATTTTTTATTGTTGATTCTGAGTCCTAGTGGTTTAAATTCAGGATCAAAAAAACCACCATTGATACTAAGTAAGGCTTTAGAATGTTCTGCAAATTGATCTGCAGATGCATTTTTTAACGCAAGGTTTTTTGCTGTAACTAAAGCAATTCTGTTTTTATTAAGATCAATGCGAAAGGCATGAATATGCGACCAGGGGCTTAAAATTCCTCCCTCAAGATCTTGATATTCAATGCCGGAGGTTAATTCCCGCCATTCACCAGCAGTTGCATTAAAAGAAAACAGCAGGCTAGCAGCGAATAAAACTGAACTCACTACATAGCCTTTTAGAACTTGCTGTTTTGCAACAAATTTGGAAAGGAGACGATTAAGCCCTTTGCGACAAATTGTTGTAGAGGACGATTGCGTTGTCGCTAAGGCGCTCGAGTCCTCATGTACAGATGCGTACACTCTTGTTCTGAGCGTCATAATTCCTCTTTTTTTTCTCGCTACAGCAAATTTAATAAGAAGCCTATTGGTTTGCGAAGACATGTTATTGTATCCTTAACATCATTCAACACCACGGAATCCTTTATGCAAATTAAAACGCAACATAACAATAGTGAAGTACATAAGTCAACAACAGAATTAACTCGATTAATGAATGATGTGCTTGAACTAGCAAAAAAAGAGGGGGCTACAAATGCCGCAGTTGCAGTGAATAACGATAGAGGTTTTTCTGTCGATGTTCGTATGGGGCAAGTAGAAACAGTTGCTTTTAGCGAAGACAAGGGTGTTGGCCTGACCATATATATAGGGCAACGAAAAGGAAGTGCTAGTAGTACAGATACTTCGCCAGCTGCCTTGGAGTTATTAGTGCGAGCAGCATGCGATATCGCTCGAGTGAGTGCTGAAGATCCTTGTTTTGGGTTGGCTGATAAAGAGCTGATGACAAAAAATCATCCTGATCTGGATTTATACCATCCTTGGAATATTACTCCTCAAGAGGCTATAGAAATGGCGTTGCAATGTGAATCACACGCCTTATCGTTGGATAAACGTATTGCTAATTCAGATGGCGTCAGTGTGTCTTCTTATGAATCTCATCATGCATACGCGAATACTTATGGAGGAGAGGGTTTTATTCGTAGTACACGACATAGCATGAGTTGCTCCCTTATTGCAAAAGAGGGCGATGAAATGCAACGAGACTACGATTATACCACCGTTAGGGACGCTCAAAATTTAGTTGGTGTCCATACGATAGCGCAAAATGCAGTGGATAAAGCAGTTAGTCGTTTGCATGCGCAGCAGATTAAAACCCAGGAGGCTCCTGTCATTTTTTCTAACCGGGTTTCCAGTAGCTTATTGTCCAGTTTCATTGGTGCTATTAGTGGTTCTAATTTATATAGGAAAAACTCTTTTTTACTCGACTCTGTTGGAAAACAGATTTTTCCTGAATACATTCGTATTTATGAACAGCCCCACTTAAAAGGGGCATTAGGAAGTTCTCCATTTGATGCGGAGGGAGTATCTACACGGAATAACGTTTTTGTAGAGCAAGGACGGGTAATGCAATATGTTCTTGGTAGTTACTCCGCTCGTAAAATGGGGTTAAAAACCACAGCCAATGGTGATGGTGTTCATAATCTGACTGTTGATCCTACCGCTGGGGACGTAACCGAATTACTACAACTGATGGGTACCGGCCTATTAGTGACTGAATTGATGGGGCAAGGAGTTAATGGGATTACCGGAGATTATTCTCGCGGAGCTAGTGGCTATTGGGTAGAAAATGGTGTTATTCAGTATCCAGTGGATGAAATTACCATTGCAAGTAATTTAAAGGATATGTTTAGGATGATTCTTGCAGTTGGTGATGATCTAAATCCTAACATTGCAACTCGTTGTGGATCTATTTTAATTGAAAAAATGATGATTGCTGGTAAATAAAGTGATAACCGTTCACCTAATAGTGGCAATTTAAGATACAGGGTCGGGCAACAATATAGCATAGGGTAAGAGATCTATTGAGTCTATGCAGGTAACTTTTCAGATGGAACCTATGCCGAAGATAATTTGTCGTCTTAAATTGTAGCCCGGTTGCAAGCAAACCGGGCTACTGACGCTATTATGTGACAAGAGTTCTTGCCACTTCAGTCAAATTAATTTACAAGCGACATACTATCGTCTGCAATTACTTCTTCTACGATTTCAATTTCAGAATGCATAGGAGCTTTTGCTAGAGCAAATAATGTAAAGCTTGATCCTGAAATTGTATTGGTAGCGGAGATAATCGCATTAACAAGAGATTTTAAGAGATTGGTCAAATAATCCCCCCATCCTTGTTCTTTGTCTAATAATGATTTGGCATCATTTATTGATTTGCTGCATTGTTTTCTAAATAATGCTTTAGTCTGATTTCCAGCCTCAGGCTCATTTTGTTGGACTATTTCATAAAGTCTAACGGTATTGTTTAGTTCATCATACAAATTTTCAGCAATAGTAATGACTTTAGGGTTCTCATTTTTTTCTTTTAAGCTATTAATTTTTATTGCAAATTTATTTAACTCAGAACGGACTGCTTCTATTTCCTTTTGATATGGTTTAACGATACCTTCGGATTTCTTGGTCAAGTTTTTACGTTGCTCAAGTGTTTCTTGCTGCCAGGGTTTAGTAATAAAAATGGGGAGTGGAGCAATGTTATTTACTTCTCTATAACATGGAGACTGTTCTAGTTCTTCACATACATTCTTTAGACTATTCTTAATAGTACTGCTTTGGAATAAAACAGAAGGTTGGCTAAACTGCTTATAGAATGCGTAGATTTGCATCACATTATCTTTATTAATTGAGCGTTGAAGGATGTCAACAACAATTTGCAATGTTTCTGCTCTCATACGGTAAACATATTCGGGTTGCGAATTAGCATCTTGACCACGCTGAGATTTGTGTGCTTCTAAAAAATCAGTGGTTTTTGCAATAATGGAGTTGATTAATTCAAGAGACTTATTAATAACCAAGGCATGTCGAAGTTGCCATTTAAACAGCTGATCGTCAATTTCAAAAGATTCATCGGATGTAAAACTCATGAGATCTTTCAATAGTATATAAAAGTCAATAATTATTTCTCGGTTTTCCGGAGTCTTCATTCTAGATATTGTTCTAATCACATATTGAACAAAATAATCTTTTGGCTCATCTTTTTCTTTAACAAAATCAATATAATTGCAAAGGAATGCTAATATTTTTTCTTGATTATTTTCTGCTTTTTGATTCAAGTCATTAACAATGCGTATTAATACTTTGAATAAATGTTTTGGTTCATAATCTGCCCCAAGCTTTTGTGATATTAGGGCGATTTTCCATAGTAGCTCTGGATCTTTGCTGTATTTCTTTTCAAGGGCATCTAAAGCGTTTCGTGAGTAAAGCTTATCTTGTTGAGAGTAGTTTGTTGCCATTTTCTCAAACTGCTCCATTCCTTCTTTAAGAGCCGCATCCAGTTCAATTATTTTAGCATCGCAGACTTTTTGTCTTTTTTTCTCCGCTTTTGTAACATGTTTTATGGCTTTTTTTTCAGTATTTTCCGATGTTTTATTTGTTGTTCGGCGAGCATTCTTTTCTTTTTCTTCTGTAATGGTGTCTGAAAGTGCCTTTAGTGCGGAAGTCAAATCGTTCCACTGGGCTTTCATATTTTTATGAGGCCATGCCATCGCTGCAATCTTATTTCTTACTTCCCAGTGCTCATTGAGTAATCTAATGGTTTCAGGATAATTTTTAGGTCTAAATCCTCCAACTCCGGTCATACTTCCTTCATCTTCCATATGAAAGGGGATGTACGCTTCAAAAGGAAATGCTGTATTTTCTCGTCTCATTTTTTCAGATTCAAAAATAATTTGGGTTGACTTATTGCTACGATCTATTCGCTCAATAATGACTTCAAGACTTCCTTTTCCACCATATTGGTAGGTAATCAGAGCCTCACCTATTTTAATACTTCTTTTTTCCCTAACATGCCAATCCTTTGAATAGCTAAGAATAAAATCTTCTTCACCATATAATCGTTCTTGCCATTGTTCCTGCGTTAAAGTGGGAAGGGTCAATCTTTGTAAGGAGGAAATATGAAATTCTTGAAGATTTGCATTATAAACATCACGGGCAAATTGTGCCGGATTTTCTTTATTAATCCGTGGATCTTTATCTAGGTAATGTCCATTTTTATCTTTTAGCAGGAATCCTAACAGTAATAGTTGAGGGCACAATATTCTCAAAATATATAAGGTTTTTGAGGGAAGATTTTGAAAGCTTTGAGTATGTTTTAGAAGTTCGAGCATCTCATATAGACTAACTAATTCAGCGCGATTTTTGACTTTAAATATATAGTCTTCGATGAGAACATTAACTATTGTTTTACCGTTTCTATTTGTTTGTTCGGGATCATTGTTTTTTATCCATTGTTGAAATCCATCAACAGATCCATTTTTTATGCTTAGTTCAGCAAGCTCAAAATTTTTTTGAGATGTTTTATCAAGTTTTCTTTTCATAACAAAATTTCCAATAAATTAAAATCCAAAGAATTTGGAGTAATTAAAAAGATCAAAATGGATAAATTGGCATAAATAGGCCAAAACCATGATAACCACTATTTAATATATAAAGAGGTTTTTATAGAGAATTTTTTAGGGAAGAAAAGTACTTGCCCTTTGGTTACCCTTCCCCTACTACGTGGTTCATAGAACTACACGAGGAGAATGGATGGAAGAACAAAGGGGTAATTCTAAATCCTACTGGCCTCTTGATGAGGTATTGGGAAAGAGAATGTCGCATTTATTGACCTTAAGGATAGCTGTAGGTAATTATTTGTTTATAATATTAACATTGGTCGTGATTTTTGTGCAACATGTTTTACACATTTTCCTTGGAGTTCCATATAAGCTGAGCTTGCTGGTTCTCTTTCATAAAGGATTAAATTTGATTAACTCGTGGTTTTATTTGAACAGTTTTTTGATGAAATTACTTTTTAATAGATGAAAGGCTACTTCTGCGCTAGGCGGGGAACCATCCATAATTGAGGCATATTGCTAAATTAATGAATAGGTTTCCGCCTTCGCGGGAACGACAATTAGACGAGTCAATCCTTCAGGCAAAGAACCCGAATTACTAACCGCGTTGTATTATGAGCTGAGTAATAGAAAAACTAGTTCTTATCGCGAAAGATAATGCGGCCTTTTGATAAGTCATAAGGTGTTAATTCAACTTTAACTTTATCGCCAGTTAGAATTCTAATGTAATTTTTACGCATGCGACCAGAAATGTGGGCGGTAACTACATGTCCATTTTCCAATTCAACACGAAACATGGTATTGGGTAATGTATCTATAACGGTACCAGTCATTTCAATATGATCTTCTTTTGCCATAGGTCTCTCAATGATGTATCAAATTTATAAAGTTGAAATAGTGCACTAAAATAAAGTAAATGGCAATCCACGCTTGCTATTCATTTAGTTCAAGAATCACTTTTTCTTTATTATTTTGTGTTCTGGACCATTTTTTTCCTTCAACTAAGCGAGCAATCAACATATTACTGACGCTGTTGCCAGTGACATTAATCATGGTGGCGAGGGGGTCAATAATAATACTAATAGCTGCTATAGCAATTAAAGAGGAGGGCGGAAATCCATAAACGGTCAATATGAGTAGCTCACCTAACATACCTCCGCTGGGGATTGCCCCCATGACAGTGCCTACTAATAAGGAAACACCCAGTGCTGTTAGCAACACCGATGTGCCAGTAAAGTCCATATGAAAAATACCAAACAAGAATGCAATCTTAAACATTCCGCCAATGACCGATCCATCTTTATGAATGATGGAGCCGAGTGGTATGGCTGTTTCATAAATTTCTGAGGGGACTTGCATTTTACTGGTAGCAGATAAATTTGCTGGAATACTTGCCGCGCTACTACAGGTTGCAATAGAAGTAATCATCGGGAGAAAAATATTACTCCAGAATAGTTTTATTCCTAGGGTTCCCGCTGCTAAATAAGCGTACCATGAGAAAGCAAGTACGAAATAAATCAGTGAAGAGACATAATAGATAATGAAAACTCGTATATAACTTTCTATTAGTTGAGGTCCAAGATCAGTAACTAAAACAGCAAAATAAGCAAAAAAACCTATGGGGGCATAATACATAATTAGAGAAAAAACACGCATAAATATTTCTTCTCCTGCGTGTAGAAAGGAGGAGAACATTTTTCCCTTTTCACCAGAACTAGTTACCGCAAGCCCTATGAGAATGGAAAATACTATTAAGGCTAAAATATGTTCATGTGATAATAATTTTGAAAAATCAGAGACAGTAAAAATGCCCACGATTTGACTGGATAAATTGATATCAGAAGCCTTCGCAGGCATGGTCAAATGTAAGGCGATGCCTTCTCCAGGAGGAAAAAAAATTACAGTAGCTAGGGAAAAAAGCGCAGCGATAATACCAGTAAATAGAAAGACAATTGTCATAGATAAAGCAATTTTACCCAGCTTTTTTAAAGAACCAACCTGTGCAATGGCTGATGATACACTAAAAAAAATGAGAGGGACTATTGCCGTAAAAATTAGGTTAAGAAAGATGTCTCCAAGTGGTTTTAAAATCAGTACTTCTCGATCAAACCAATAGCCTGCTAAGCCTCCAAGCAGAATAGAAGAAATTAAAATGATGGGGAAAGCGTATGACTTAATGGTATTAAACTGAGATTTTCCCATTGCTGCTTTCCTTAAAAAGATTATTTATGCCATGTGTAGTCTTGATACCAGAATTTATAGTAAATGTCACTGTTAATTGTTCGTTGATTTGTCTCGCTTCGTTCGGAATTATCCGATGCATCGGGTCAAGATAGTATTAGGTCAAAACGCTCTCAACCTAGATTACTTTATCAGAAAGGCGAACGAAATTTTGTCGGGCAATATGTTGCCCAATGGCGCTACCTTAAGTTTTTGTAGCCTGGATGAGCGCAGCGTAATCCGGGATTTCAGTGCACTGAGCTAGGGTATTCCCGTATTATGCTGCACTAATACGGGCTACGATTTTTTCTTCCTTTTCTTAAGGTAGCGCCATTGGGCAATTTGTTGCCCGGTCTAAAGGAGTTGCTATCCATTAGATAATCAATAGAAATAGTCTAGTATTTATGTAGGACATAGATAAATTTTAACTCTTTTTATGATATCAAATAAAAGTCTGTCAAGGTGAGCCTGAACGAAATAGTTCCAATCTTTCTAATAATAAGAGAAATTAATTAAAGAGAATATAATGAGCAAACATATCCTAAATGATGAAGTCGGGCGACTTGCTGCATTGGAGGAACTGCACATTTTAGATACTCCACCGGAAGCCCAATTTGATAAATTTGTGGATCTTGCAACTGATTTACTGCAAGTTCCTATAAGTTTTATTTCTTTTTTAGATGAGGAAAGGCAGTGGATTAAGTCGCAATTTGGATTAGGGGCAAAAGAGATTCCACGAAAACTAGCATTTTGTAATATCACTATTCAGCGTACCGATCCTCTTGTTATTCCTGACTTACTTCAAGATAAACGTTTTGCGGATAGTCCCTATGTACATAATGCACCTTATTTGCGATTTTATGCTGGAGTCCCTTTAGCCAATAAACAGGGATATAATGTAGGTACTTTTTGCGTGGCCGATCATAATCCTGTTGAGTTGAGGCCTGAACAACTAAAGCTCTTAAAGGAGTTAGCTGCTTTAATTGAAGAGCAATTGACTTTTAGGGAAGCGAATCTGCTATTAAGAAAAATTAAAAAACAACTAGAGTTACGTAATAATTTTATTCGTAAAGTGTTTAGTTATTATATGTCTGATGATGTTGTTTCTTCGATTCTTGATTCACAAAAGCAACAAAAGCTTGGGGGAACAGAGCAAAAAGTCACTACTATGTTTAGCGACCTAAGAAATTTTACCCCTTTATCTGATTCTCTTCACCCTGAAGAATTGATGAGTCTACTTAATATCTATTTTACTAAAATGGTTGGGGTTGTAGAGAAATATAAAGGTACGATAGCTTCGTTTATTGGCGATGCTATCATGGTAATTTTTGGAGCACCTTATTCAACACCAGATGATTCATTAAGAGCCATAGCTTGCGCAGTAGACATGCAATTAACTCTCAGAAAATTAAATAAAGCGAATCAAAAAAAAGGCTTGCCACAGTTGATGATGGGAGTAGGCATTAATACTGGGCCGGCTGTAGTGGGGAATCTTGGATCTAAAAAGCGCATGCAATATAGTGCGATAGGTTCTTCAGTTAATTTAGCTTCTCGTATTCAAGATCTTAGTCTTGGGGGACAAGTCTTGATTTCTGAAGCAACTTATTTGGAAAATAGCCAAAATATAGCGATTAATGGGCATTTGCAAGTCAAGGCAAAGGGATTTGATTATCCAATTCATATTTATGATATTGCTGGGGTTGATGAGGACTTTCATCTTCATTTGTAAAAAAATTGCCTGACCTTTCTATTTGATTTTAATCAAAATTCTTTGCGTGGGGGAAGGGACTTTTCGTGTCATCGGGGTTTCTGCTTCATATTGCCTCTTTCTTATGGGTACTGCCATTAAGTTAACGTGAGTTTCGGATAAGATCGCGAGACAATGTAGCTGGGTGCAGCACCCAGGCTACAACTCGGATTAAGTTGGCATTATTATTGAGCAGTCTAATCCTGTCTTGTTATATCGTAACCTGCATCAAACCAGCCTTGTAATCCGGTGTCTAAAGATGAAACTTGAGTGTATCCCATTTGTTGCAGCGTATTAGCCACTAGAGCGCAACGAAAACCACCGCTGCAATATACAACAATTGGTGCATTCATTTCAGGAATCATGTTTTCAATATCTCGTTCAATAATTCCCTTACCTAGATGTATGGCTGTAGGGATGTGTCCTTTGGTCCATTCATGATCCTCACGCACATCAATTAAAGAGAATTGTTCTTTGTTGTTCATTTTCTCTTTCAGTTCTTGTGGTGTTATTTCTTTAATGTGTTTTCTAGATTCCTCTACTAATGCTAGAAACCGTAAGGAATGTTGCTTCATTTTATTTCTCCCTAAATTCATTAACTTTCAAATATATCAGTATTAGTCTTCATTCCCAAATAATTACTCCATAATACCATCCCAGTCTGCTTTGGGGGGAGTAGATTTAAACTGTTGGCAGCGTCCAATGAAGATAGGAGCTATCGTATCTGAAGGATAAATTTCCACACATTTCTTAAAATGCACTATAGCCTCATCCCAGGATTGCTGTTTATAAGCTAAAAAGCCTTGTTCAAAGAAAGAGTTATATGCATTAAGATCAAATTCGAGATTTTTGATATCATCCGTTAGCAGTTCATAAATGTAACAACTTTGAGTTCTGCCTTTGACTACAACATGGTCTATCATTCTTAACGCAAATTTATCTTTGATTTGTTCGTAAACAATGTCACTTACAATAATTCTAGTTTGGTAGTTTTTATTAATACTTTCCAGTCGACTAGCGACATTGATAGCATCACCTATGGCGGTATAATTTAGACGCTCGGATGAGCCCAGATTACCCACAATGGCATCACCCATATGGATGCCTATGCGAGTGATAAAGGCCTTACCTCCTTTTTGTAGCCACATTTCATTTAGTGTATCTAATTTTTTTTGGCATCGAAGAGCTGCTTTTGCAGCTCGATGACAAGGATGGGCATTAGGTAAGGGCGCCCCCCAAAAGGCCATAATAGAATCGCCAATATATTTATCAATTGTTCCTTGTTCATCGATAATGACTCGCGTCAACTCTTCAAAGTATTCTCCCATCTGCGCCATTAATAAATTAGGCTCTATTTTTTCAGCTATGGTGGTGAAGTGTTGAATATCTGAAAAGAGGATGGTTAGATTTTTTCTAACACCTCCGGTTCTTATATCTTCGCCTGATGCAATGAGCTGTTTTACGAGAACTTTAGGTATATATTTTTGGAATAATTTCAATCCCAACTTCATTGAATCTACTGCGTTTTTTAATTGAATCACTTCTTTTATTTTAGAAGTGATCGCAATTTTATTGTCTAGATTAAATTGCTTAATATTCTCTGTTTCTGCTACTAAGGTTTTAAGTGGTTTTACAATATGACTCACTAAGCCAGATACCAGAAATATTCCCAACATTAGGATGGTCAGGCTAATATAAATGGTGATTAGATGCATTTTTTTTAGATTACTAATGAAATCTGTTTGCAGCGCTACAACACCAACAAGCCAGCCATAAGCAGCAAAAATTTTACTAGGTACATAAGTTACCATATAAACTTGGTTGTCATAGGAGTAAGAAAATGTGACCCTTTTTCTTTCTCCCCCTAATTGTTGGTATTTTTTTAGTGTCTGATCAATTAATGAGTTTGGACTAACATCGGTTTTATTAAATACTCCATTAGTAGTTGCCAAATTAGTAAAAGAGGGGAGATTAGGATAAGCAATGAATTTTTCTTCTTTATTCACAATAAATAAGTAACTGTTTGGAGTTATTTTTTGACTTTTAACAAACTGCGACAGTTCGCTTAAGTTGATATCAATACCAACGGCCCCCCAAAAGACCCCGTTTTTAAATACAGGAGAGCTCACGGTTATCCCTTTAATGGGAGGATCTTCAAATAGATATACATCGCTCCAAGAGGTTTTCTTTTCTTTTTGTGCTAGAACATACCAGGGGCGTCCACGATGATCGTAACTTAAATTGCTTGATAAATATTTTCTTATGATCTTGCCGTGAATATCACGGTTAATAATGGTTCGTGTGGCTGGATTCTGGCTACGTCGATAGAACTCTGAAGTAATGCTGCCATCTAACTCTCTTTTGGCGTAAATAAAATCACCATCTTGGTTTCCCCAATAAGCCCCATTTACTAAAGGTAATATTTTGACTATGTCCATAATTAAAGGAGCAATTTGGGCTTCATGTGCGTAAATAAAGTCTTGCTCGATAAGATGCGCAATGAATGTGCAATGTATTTGGGCTGGTGCGATGTTTGCGTGCAATCTATTTAATACTATTAGAGAGGCATTTCTCATGCGTTGATGTGCTATGTTTGATAAGGCTTCAGTATAGCGTAATGCTGTTACAAGAATGATTAATAAGGTTGTTGTGACAAAAAGAGAAATAAAAATAAAGAGCATGCTGGAGCGCAGGGGGATCAATACCTCATTTATTTTTTTATAAAGGCGTTCAATCATACCAATTCCTTTGATTCACAATAACCCTTTAGGGTTAATTATAAACCATTTGGCTTCGTTGCGATTTTTTTGTTTCATTAAGAGTAGGAGAGCTTTTGCTATGCCTTCCATTTACCTGCTTTATTAGGACTTTCTAATGCCAGATTTAATAGATGAAGAAATTCTTTTCGTGAGATAATTTTTGCGCCTAAGCTAAGTAAATGAGGAGTGGGTAATTGACAATCAATAAAATCAAAATTCCATTGCTTTAGGGTTTGACATAGATAATATAAAGCCATCTTAGATGCATCGGTGGCTATATGAAACATAGATTCACCAAAAAAAGCATTGCCTAGGCTAATGCCGTACAATCCACCGATTAAATGGGTTTCGTCCCAAATCTCAAATGAGTGGGCATAACCTATGTGGTGTAAATTGGTGTAAGCCGCCATCATTTCAGTAGTGATCCAGGTTTTATTCAGACGATCAGAATGCGTAGCACAAGAAGTAATTACTTGCTCAAAAGCGGTATCTATTGTGAATTTGTAAGCTTTCTTAAGTGACTTTTTTAAACTACGCGACACTTTAAATTCGTTAGGTAGTAAGATGAGTCTTGGATTAGGAGACCACCATAAAATGGGGCAGCCAGGCTCATACCAGGGGAAAATACCTTGAGAATAAGCTTGTAAAATTCGTCGAGGCGATAAATCACCGCCAATAGCTAATAAACCTTGTTTATCACTAGTTTCTGGGTCAGGGAAAGCATATTGATCGCCGTAATCCAAATTTACCCTCTTAGTCTTTCTTAATAATGGAAACAATATAAGTAGTATGAGTGACAATTTGTTTTAATTCAATCAAAGCATATGTTGGTCTATAAAAAATTTATATAAAATTCAATGAGTTATATGTTTTTGTGAGCTAGTGAGTAAATTCACTGTTGTATTTGGTTAAAAATAATCTTTTCGTACAATAATTGATTCTTATTTAATAATCTTACTACAAGGCAGATACAGATGAAACGCAAATTTGACTTAACAGTTACAAGCGGAGTTGAGAATAGCAATCTTTATTCGAGGGAAAATTATTACCCAAGTTTTTTTCTTCCTTCGACATCTGAAAAAGAAAATGATACTTCTAGTATTTATACCTTCTGGAATACTCCTTAAAAAAAATAATTAAGGGCTTTAATTTAGCTCTTTTCCCTTTCTTTAGCATACAGGCTCTAATTGTTTTTTATTGGCTCTATTTATATCATAAAAGATCAGTTTGTATATTTTTAAATCTTGTCTTACACTTTAAGTGAGTTTAATCAGCTGGGATGCTAATATGAAAAAAATAATGCTCTCATTAGTTGTAGCTTCAGGTGCAGTCGGTTTATCAAGTTGTACTGCAGATACATATTATTCCCCAGGATATAGCAGCAGTTATGTATATTCTTCAGGTTATTATCCTGGTTATGTCGGTTGGAATAATAATTGGTATGGTGGTTATTATGGCCGAGGTTATCGCTATAATAATTGGAACCGTTGGCATGGCAATGCGTGGCATAATACCGCATGGCGAGGAAGTGCTTGGCGCGGTGGTGGTTGGCACGGCGGTGGCTGGCATGGTGGTGGTTGGCATGGCGGCGGACGTGGTGGACACCACAGATAATCGAGTTCTTATTAAAAAACGCAATAAAGAGTATTCTTTATTGCGTTTTTCTTTTTTCAAATTATTCTGAATATCAGCAAAGCTTATTGGAGTTAGTAGTGAGACTTTATCATGTTTTTAAAAATATAGTTTTTTCCCTTTTGGCAAAAAGAACTGTAGGAGCCAGAGCTCTTCTCATCAAGGATGAACACGTTTTGCTGGTTAAACATACTTATCAGCCTGGGTGGTATACTGTTGGCGGAGGAGTGGATACAGGAGAAACCCCACGCCAGGCTATAGAAAGAGAATTAAAAGAAGAGGTTGGAGTAACCTTACTTGCCCCGCCAGAATTATTTTCCGTGTATTACAGTAGAAATGAAAAACGTGACGATTATGTTGTTTTTTACATTGCCCATGATTGTATTCAAGAAACAGTGACCTCACCTGAAATTGCAGAACAGCAATGGTTTCCTTTAAATCAATTACCCTCAGATATTTCACCGGCAACTCAACGCAGAATTGATGAGTATTTAAAGAGAATACCAATTAGTGAGCGTTGGTAAATAGTTTTGTTGATTGATCTAAGGTAGGCCGGTCAATTTGTTGCTCGACAAAAGTTTTCTCTATAACAGTAGCAGCTGTCTTGAATACTTAACTCAAGACTCGCGACAAAGGATCTCCTGAATGTGGCGTAATATGTTTTACAGGGGGGCTTCGCTGCGTTCTGGATGATACAAGGTCTGGTTTGAATCACACCCATAAGGCTAAGAAACAATATCCTTCTAAGGCCCTCTCCCTAACCCTCTCCCGCGATTTAGCCTCTATTTTCAATCAAAACTCCTTTCGTGGGCGAGGGGATTTTTAGTGCCGCTGAGTTTATTGGATTTCTTTAGAAATGCTAAAGTGTGAGGAGATGCGGGGTGCGGGCACAGGAAGATTCGAGCATCGCATCGATGAAGCAATTTTCTCTGGAGTAGAGTTTCCGAAGAAAGCTATTCTATTTTTCATTCTCTCGCCCTCAATGGATAGCGAGGCAGAATAATATTCAGAATGGCACGAAAAGCCCCCGGCGATTTAGCCTCTATTTTCAATCAAAACTCCTTTCGTGGGCGAGGGGATTTTTAGTGCCGCTGAGTTTATTGGATTTCTTTAGAAATGCTAAAGTGTGAGGAGATGCGGGGTGCGGGCACAGGAAGATTCGAGCATCGCATCGATGAAGCAATTTTCTCTGGAGTAGAGTTTCCGAAGAAAGCTATTCTATTTTTCATTCTCTCGCCCTCAATGGATAGCGAGGCAGAATAATATTCAGAATGGCACGAAAAGCCCCCGGCGATTTAGCCTCTATTTTCAATCAAAACTCCTTTCGTGGGCGAGGGGATTTTTAGTGCCGCTGAGTTTATTGGATTTCTTTAGAAACGCTAAAGTGTGAGGAGATGCGGGGTGCGGGCGAGGGGATTTTTAGTGCCTCTGAGTTTATTAGATTTCTTTAGAAACGCTAAAGTGTGAGGAGATGCGGGGTACGGGCGGAAGGCATAGGAAGATTCGAGCATCGCATCGATGAAGCAATTTTCTCTGGAGTAGAGTTTCCGAAGAAAGCTATTCTATTTTTCATTCTCTCGCCCTCAATGGATAGCGAGGCAGAATAATATTCAGAATGGCACGAAAAGTCCCCTCGCCCGCGAAAGGGATTTTGATTAGAGCACAATACTCAATCGCGGGAGAGGGTTAGGGAGAGGGCCTTAGAAGGATATTGTTTCTTAACCTGACATATGAACGACAATTATTCTATGGGCCACCTATGTAACTAGCTTCCGTGACTCGCTCCGAAGTAGATACAGTCGATTCTTCGAAGAATTTTAATCCGTTTGGCTGATATATTTCTTGTCCTTCTTGAGAAAATATTGTAGGCAGGTTCGAATTTTGAGTTGCTTCATCCTTCCCTGTTGCGAGCAAGCGGGCTACGTTTGATGAGGGGCTAATGTAATCCTAAGCCTCCATTTCTTTTCAGGGGGGGCATAATTAAAGCGTAACTCCAACTGCTCTTCGACAGTAAGTTGAAATTCGTAGGTTGCCAATAAGCGAAACAGTGACAATACTTCGGTCATCGCAATTCTTAGACCAGCACAGAGTCTTGCTCCTGTTTTAAAGCTTAGGAGTTCTCCTTGTTTTTCAAGAGCTCCAGGACGAGAGGAGTGAGGTTCTTCTGCAAAAAAATCAGAATTATAAATAATACCTAAAGCGGTTTTAGGACTCCATCGTTCTGGAAAAATATCTTTAGCATTGATTGATTTCTTGCCTAAATGAGCTTGTTCCACGTTAGACAGAGGGATATCGGGAAAATGAGTTGAATGAGTATGTAGGTAGCAGTGGCATCAAAACCTAATAAAGGAATAAATAAGCTTTCATTGACTACATCCTTTATTAATTGAGGCAGGAACGTATTGTCAAAAGTAGTGTTGGGTTCGTTGCTTTAATTTTTTATAGCATGACTTATTAATAGCTCCACGTGCTCCGCTTTTAATGTTTCTGACCCCATTATGCCTAATTGTTCTAATTGTTTTTTTAGCCTAGGGTCTTTGAGGACTATTACCGTGAGTAAATAATTCAGCCAGCTTTGTTCCTGGGTTAACTGTTTTGTTAATTCTGGGGAGGAATAACAGAAGGGGGGGACGCAAATTGAGCTGAACTCTTTAGCGTCTTCTCATTCTCAATTTGGTAGTATTTTGACTGCTTTAGGATTTGTTGAGCATGGAAAAAATTATGTTGTGTGTAATCAACCTCATTTGATTAAAGAGGATGCAACGATGTTACACCGTCTTTTTGTCAGCATTCCTTTAGAATATCCCCATGAGATAGTTAACAGTCTTTAAACACAGGGCTTGTTTTGGAAACAATAACTGCGCCATAATAAATTTCTGAGAAAAGAAAAGTAGCACTCTTTTAAATTTAAAGGCAGGTCAATTTAATGAACATTGTTGTAAAAGTTGGCACTCAAAGCATTTTGTCTCATGATGGTAGTCCTTTTGAATCAGTAATGTTGCATTTAGTAGAGCAAATAGTGCAGTTACAAAAAGCAGGACATCAAGTCGTTCTGGTGAGTTCAGGCGCTGTTAGTTCCGGTAGAAAAGTGGCAAATCAGATGCTTGGACGTCAGTATGGCCATTCTACTGGGGAAAAACAGCTTTTAGCATCCTTAGGGCAGCATGAGTTAATGCGTCTTTATACTACTTTGTTTAAAGACCATCAGATACTTGTTTCTCAACTATTATTAACGAAGCAAGATTTTCAAACGAGAAAGCATTATTTGAATATTGCACGTTTACTACGAGAGATTTTAAAGCAAAAAAATATTGTCCCTATCATTAATGAAAATGATAGTGTTGCCATTGAAGAACTCATGTTTACCGATAACGATGAATTAGCTGGTCTTATTGCAGCACAAATGAATGTTGAGAAATTAATTATTTTAAGTAATGTTCATGGTGTTTATTCCGCACATCCTGACGAACCGGGTTCTGAAATTATTTCTGTGATTGATTCTGAGCAAGGATGGCCAGAAGTATCTGCGGTCAAAAGTACTCATGGTCGTGGTGGGATGAGTAGTAAATTAGCAACTGCTCGAAAAATGTCAGGATTAGGAATCACTACTCATATTGCTAGTATTGATGTTCCTTCGGTGATTACCCGTATCATGAATCAAGAACAATTGGGGACTATCATTCTACCGAGCAAGAAAAAATCCAGTATTAAAAGATGGATAGCTTATAATAATAGTAAGCAAACAGGAGCAGTGACAATAAATCAGGGACTATTGGATATTTTAAAAGAAAATAAACGCATTATTAGTATATTGCCTGTGGGTATAGTACAGAGTAGTGGTTATTTTAAAAAAGGTGATTTAGTCGAGATACAATCAGTTTCTGGTGAGAAAATAGGTATAGGTATTGCTAAATACGATGCCAATAAATTAAATGAATGTTTAGGCCAGAAAGACCAACCTGCATTCATCCATTATGATCACTTACACATTTTTTAGGAGTATTTTTTCTCGTGGACGATATGATCAATCACTTAAAAGCGGTGAAAGAGGCCAGTTATCACTTAAGGCTGTTGGACAATAGCAAACGAGTTGATGTTTTATTACACTTGGCGGATCAGCTACGAAAAGCGTGTTCTCAAATCATAGAAGAGAATAAAAAAGATTTGGCTTTAATGGCCAAAGAGGATCCTATGTATGATAGGCTGCTTCTATCAAAAGAGCGAATTCACGCTATAGCGAATGATCTGGAATTAGTTGCTGCGTTGCCTGATCCTTTAGGCGTTAACCTTGAGGAACGAGTACAACCTAATGGCTTAAAAATTGAAAAAATATCGGTACCACTTGGTGTGGTTGCGGTAATTTATGAATCCCGACCGAATGTGACCATAGATGTTTTTGCTTTATGTTTTAAATCAGGTAATGCTTGTGTTTTAAAAGGAGGTAAAGAAGCGCATCATAGTAATCAATTTTTAGTGTCTCTCATTCATCGAAGTCTGCGAGAGCATGGTCTTGATACCCATTTGGCTTATTTATTACCGCCTGAACGCGAGGCAACAAATCGTCTGTTGAATGCAATGAATTTGGTTGATGTCTGCATCCCGAGAGGCAGCCAATCATTAATTCAATTTGTACGTGAGCACGCAAAAATTCCTGTTATAGAAACGGGGGCAGGGATAGTACATACTTATTTTCATGTCAGCGGTGATGTGGAAAAAGGACGCTTTATTATAAACAATGCTAAAACAAGAAGAGTAAGTGTTTGCAACGCATTAGATACCTTAATCATCGATGAGAGAAGCTTGCTTAATTTATATTATTTGGTTGAGTTGCTTATTCAAAACAATGTGGAACTATTCGCAGATGATTTAAGTTATAAAGCACTGGATTCTTTTTATCCAGAAAAACTTCTTCACCAAGCAAAACCAGGTGATTTTGGCCATGAGTTCTTATCTTATAAGATGGCTATAAAAACAGTTTCATCTGTAGAGGAAGCAGTTGCCCATATCCGACAGCATACTTCAGGGCATAGTGAGGCTATTATCGCTGCAGACCAGGATGTAGTGGACTATTTTCTTGACCATGTTGATGCTGCTGCTGTTTATGTGAATGCTTCAACAGCGTTTACCGATGGCGGACAGTTTGGTATGGGAGCTGAAATTGGTATTAGTACGCAAAAGTTACATGCTCGCGGTCCTATGGGGCTAGAAGCCTTAACCAGTTATAAATGGCTGATTCGAGGGGATGGGCAGATTAGAGTATAGTTGCTACTAATAATATTCGGAGAAAAAATCATTTTTGTCTTGACTCCATAGAGTGTAAAACTCTATGGTATTTATTTAGTTATTTTTTATAACCGTGTAAGGAAGCATTGATGTATTTAACTATAAGAAATCTTTTTGGTCCTTTATTTCTCATTCTTGTTTGTCCTGTTTTTGTCATGCTGATGTGGTATACCAACACAGAACTTAACGGATCTTTGTTAGCTTTGTGGAATTTATTGTTGGAACAAGGTGTTGCGCAGACTATCTATAAAGTATGGGCACCTGTTTTTTGGGGTTCTGCTACTGCGTGGAAGGTTATTTTCTATTTTACTATATTTCAATTGGCCATAATGCGTTTATTACCAGGGAAGATGTTTAATGGCCCTATTACTCCTCAAGGTAATGTTCCTGTTTATAAAGAAAATGGTGCTTTGGCCTTTATTACTACTATGGTGGTATTTTGCGTCGCATCTTTTGGTCTGAATTTATTCCCCGCGACTATTTTGTACGATAATTTAGGGGCTATTTTAGGTGCCCTGAACCTATCCAGTTTGATATTTTGCGCTTTTTTGTATGTGAAAGGGCGGTTTTTCCCATCAACCACCGATTCAGGAACCACTAATAATATATTGTTTGATTATTATTGGGGGACAGAGCTTTATCCACAAATATGGGGTTGGAGTCTTAAGAAATTTATCACTTGTCGTTTTGGTATGATGAGTTGGGGACTTTTTCTTCTGTCTTATGCTGCAAAACAAGCGGAACTAGGTGGTTTGGCTAATTCCATGTTGATTTCCGTTGCCTTACAGCTTTTATATGTTGGCAAGTTCTTTATTTGGGAAAAGGGCTATTTGCGTTCATTAGATATTATGCATGATAGAGCTGGTTTTTACATTTGCTGGGGATGTATGGTTTGGGTTCCCTGTGTTTATACTTCACCTAGCATGTATCTGGTTCTTCATCCCATTCAATTAAGTGTGGGATGGGCTGTAGCAATCTTTGTTCTTGGTGTTGCAAGTATCCTTATTAACTATTGGGCTGATGCACAGCGCCTTACAACTAGAGCCTCTAATGGTCAGTGTACTGTCTGGGGTAAGAAACCTGTTACTGTGTTAGCTCATTATAAAACTAGTGATGGCGAGAGCAAACAAAGTCTATTGCTTGCTTCTGGTTGGTGGGGTGTTGCTCGACATTTTCATTATGTACCAGAGATAGCTGGCGCATTCTTTTGGTCTCTTCCGGCGCTTTTTGAGAATTTCTCTCCTTATTTTTATGTTTGTTTCTTGACCGTTCTTTTATTAGATCGAGCATTTCGTGATGACAAGCGATGTGCCAATAAATATGGTCAATATTGGACTAAATACTGCGAATTAGTTCCGTATAAAATTGTCCCTTTTGTCATTTGAAGACCGCACATTTCAATCGTATAGAAAATAAGAATAGACCTCTTTCCTAGCTCGCTATGGAGAGGTCTATTATATTAGACGTTTTTCGAAACTCGCTGTATCAACGAGGCAATTCTCCGATATGGCGAGTTTCGAAAGAAGTCTAGTGCATGAGGCACGTTAGTAGAGTATGAGTTTTTAAGATAATAAAAAAGAAAAAGGAGTTTCATTATGGATACACAAGAACATACCGAACTAGGCAATGCCTTACGTTTTATTGGATGGGACGAATTAAAAGGTAATCCCTATATAAGTTTTGATGAGCAAGGTACTATGCATCTGAACTTGCAAGGCATAGCAGAAAATGGCCTTCCTCAACATATTGATTTAATTCTATCCGCAGGTGAGGTTGTTGGTATGTCCGGTGATTATTTTGGCGGAGGAGAAACAGATTTAAAGCTAGATCTACCTAGCAAACATGATTTTACCCATAATCGACAGAGTTATGAAACCGACTATTCTTGTGAGAACCTTGGGGAGTATTTAATTAATGAGCCCATCACAGAAAGTGAGATGCAAAAATTAATTGAGTCTTATCTGAAATTAGCCAATCCTAGCGTCCAAAAAAGTGAAATAGATACTATTTATGCAATTAATGGGGCTAACTATATTCCCTTCTCTTCTACCTTAAACGGTTATGTTCAGCAATTAATGTTTGCCTTACGTGTTAAAAATTACGGCGAGATCCTCAATAGAAATCTATCGCATTTTACACCATGGTCAGTACGGGTTTATATCTTAGGGCATTCTATTGCGCTTAAATATGCGCGTATGTCTTACGAATTAAAACGTCTGATTGAAGATGAGCATTATACTTCTAATAATGAGGAGTTTAATACACTGATTGCGACTCTTAAGCAATCTAATGAACTCTCAAAAGATAAACTACAAGACCTGGTTTACAGATATCAAGCATTAGCTTTGGGAATGGAGCTGTTTTGTTTTCATTATTATTCCGATCACTATGCCGCGGGTCATGGAGCCTTAGTCGGGGATTTGCGAGAAGAGTTGCCTGCACGTTTTGGGCTATTGGGCGGTATTTTAGTTAATAGTGTGCACGATGAATTAAATAGGGTAACCGTTTATACTAAAAAACCTTACGATCCTACCCCTGATATTACTGATCCCCCAGTTGAAGCTGGTGGTGACGGGGATTTTAATAGTGCTAAAAACTATTATAATAGGCTGGCTTGTATTGCTGGCATGCAAGAGTCTATGCAAGATCTTCATAATGTATTTCTAGGCCATGATATACCTAAGCAAGCAAAGTATGGGGGGTTAGAAAAGCTGCCAGATATTGATGTGAATTATCGTCAACCGCAGCCACTATTTCTCTTAGGGGATGACAATAAAATTTATTACCGTACTAATTTAAGTAAAATACGAATCCTTGCTCCTTCTGAGTTTCAAGAAACTTATCGTTCACCGACTAGACATGGTTATACCGAATTAACTAATTCGTTTATGGCGTTTATTTTAGTGATAATGCTGCGTGTGTTTTCTTATTTTTATGAAGGGCAGCTACAGCCACTTACTGAAGGCGAGTTGCGACGCATAGAATTTGAAGAGGCTCTCCTTAATCCCGGAAGAAAACCTATTCCTCAACCACCCGTTGTCGAGACTGGAGTACAGCCAGTGCCAGAGGCAGAACCTGTTTCTTTACTTCATTGGCAAGAGCCAGCAAGCAAAGAGACTATGTTCAAAGGGTTAAACAGAAATGGTTTCTTAGCACCAAAATCGCCACCCAATACCCCTGTTTCTGCACTTAGTGAAGAGGAACAAGAAGAAAAAACGTTTACTAGTGCATCTGCCGCTGCTGCATAAGTGAGGTCCAAAGTTTTGTATACGCTCCGCGGCATGCCCGCGGAGTCTTAAAGCGTGTCTCAGTGGTAGTTGATGTTATTTGAACTAAGCGATTGTTGGATTGACATACATAGACGATGTTTTTGTGTCGATTTCCCCTATTTGGCCTACTGTGTACGTCGGAACTGTTTTCGGTCAAGATTAGTTCCCATTTGCATGATGTAGTTGTCATTTCTGTCCCTAAACCCTGGTATTCTGGCTTAAATGTTTAGACATATAGATTCTAATTATTTGGCGCAAGAGAGGAAGTTAATTTTCGCCACATAATGCCTATATTTAGATCGTTTCTCGCTGATAATCCACTAACCTATTGACCGAAAACAGTTCCGACGTACACAGTAGGCCGATATTTAATTGATGATCGTTATGTATAAATATTGTATAATATGATTGTTTTATATTACCAGGTTTAAACTCATGAGTTATGAAAAAAATGTAGCTAAAATACGAAAGAAAAAACAACTAGAACAATTTAAACTAGGAAAAGCAGTTACGCTAGTTACTCCTAAGATTTCTAAAATACCAGGAAAAATTTATTCAGATGAGTTTGATTATTATTCTAAAAAGGAAATCAAGACCTCCGCCACTGAAGCAGTTCATATTATAGAAAAAAACGGAAAATTTAAAACACTTATCTATCATACTAGAAAAGATACTATCGAAAAACTCAAACAACATGGATTACTTCCTGCAGAAACTCCAATTTCACAAGCAATAATTAAATTAGGCGAATACCGTCAAATAGTTTTAACGCGTGCCTATGAAACTCATGAAGTCACCTCTCTTTATAAAGAAAAAATTTCCTTGCTGGATTTTTCTCAAGATTTATTAACGGTCTTAGAACCTATAGAGTGCATGACAAATACCCTGGATGAATATCAGCACGAGCAGCAGAAAATTGAGCTTCAAGTAAAAATAAATGAGGCAAGAAGAAAATTAATTAAATACAAAATCATTCATCGTAATACATTAAGTTCGTTATTGGTCTATGATAAAAATGTATTTCATAAAATGGAAACACTATATGAAGAATTAGAGAAAAATTTACAAATAATCTCAGGAAAAATTAAAAATGCATCACCTCAAGAAGTTGAAATCCTTTTAAAGCCTACTGGCCCTAATTCAATTCATACCCAAGTAAAAAACATGGGGATGGCAATTATTACAAAAATACAAGAGTTTAATCAGAACCTTGTATATAGTCGTCAAGCAAAATCCTTTTTTCGAGGAGAGCTACATGTTGCTTGCGAAAATGCGCTGCAAGCGATTCAAAGTTACGAGGCGGATCCGCATAATCCAATTTTGGCATCTCATCAGGGGAATTTCGAAGATATTATCGATAATTTAGCTATTGATTTTTCTGATCTAGATGAGGAAAAGGCAAAACAGGTCATTTATACCATTAATGAAATATCAGGATATGGTATTCAGTATAAAGATGGAGAATATCTATTAAACGGGATCCCATTAAATGATTTTGCTTTCAATCAACAAAGAACCACCTGGAAGAATTTTTCGATATTGAACTTACTTAGCAGATTGGTTCGAGGATCCGCATATTTCCTAACAAGTTTAATTATCGATTTACCTGTTGCTTTATTCACTGCTCTGTTCACATTTGATTTGGTAAAAATTCCTTCGTTAAGTACTTTTCTTTTTCCGTATAAGCTTCAAAATAATACTACGTCATTAATTAAAGAAATTTTTGATTCATGCTCATTTAAGAGTACAAGTTTTGGTACAACAAAAGGGCGCCAATTGGCTTTATTAGCAATTAATTTGTTAAAGGATGTCGGACGAACTTGTTTGGATATCGCTTCCCACTTGGTTATAGGGTTTTATGATATTCTGTTAGATGCAAAAATAAAATTTAAAAAAGTGGATCGAACTGACCAGTGCCAAATAATTTTATCGGAAACAAAATCCTCTCTTAACAATATTCACGAAAAAACCCTACAACTACTAGCTCCGTTTGAAGAACAAGAAAAGAGCATTGTGCAACAAAGTAATTCCGAAAATGCTGATTCCATATTTATAACAAGCGATAAAATAGCAAATGTACCTTACCATCTAAGTGCTGGTGAATGGACAGATTTATTAAACTTCATCTCTGATAAAATGAAAACAAGTATAGATGAAGGAATTACTTATTCCTTAGCTAAACATCCCTTTAAAACAAATTTAATTCTCTTAATGCAACTTGGCGCAATGTTATCCATGATGGCTCCAGCTGCATTACCGTTGGTGACACAAATATATACGCAACTACTTTCTCTATTAAAAAATGCAGTTCCTCAGTCTATTCTCAATGTAATTACCCAAATAGCCAACAATGATGCAGTTCAATACTTTCTAGTAATAGAAATGCTTGAAAATACAATGGGTATTAATCAACCGTTAGGTATAAATTCCATGGACTGCGAACCTCACCAGGAGGCATTAAATAGTAATCTCAATCAATTAAATTTAAGTAAAAAACTCTTGTTACAAATAGAATTCTTTCAAATTCTGGTAAATCAGAAAGATTCGCTCCAGTATTTATCCCATCGAGAAAAACGTGCATTGCTGATGATGCTAGAAGAGCTATTTAATGATATTAAAAATAAAAGGGACTTTATAAAAGGAATATCTGCTTTTTTGTATCCTCCTACAAAAAAAACCTCTTTAAACCGAACATTAATTATTATTACAGACTATATCCCATTGATTGTTCGTTGCTTTTTGAGTCCTCTAACTTGGTCTCTAAAACCTTGGCAGGAGTTAGGGCAAAAAATTATTAAAGACGTGACTCGTGTTTTACATGCTCTAAGTAGAATGTGCAATACCCTATTTAATATGATGGTGCGAGTTATTATACGAGCTCCTGGAGATATGGTTGTAAATGAAATTGCAGCAAGAGCAGAAGGGATGCTCGGCAATAATGAGCATAATGTATCGCAAATATCTTATTTGTTAAGTCAACATTGCAATCAATCAACAGAATTTATCCGCCAAACAGCATCCATTGGCATTGACGTGTTACGGCACTCAGCTGAGGTTCCCGCACAGCAAACTACCTTTAAAAATATAAGCTCCTATTTAAATACAGGCGGTTTTTTTGCACATGAAACACAAGAAGGGACTGAGTTAGATTCCGCTCAGGATTTAACTCAACGAGTTCGAAAAGCTTTAGACAATGTTAGACATGAGGAGGTAGAACCTTCGGCAGCTGAAGAAGCCGTAGTAAAAAATAGTTCTCCATCTCCTTTTCAAACTTAATAGTATGATTAGGGTCTGTTGACAATTCACCGCCCGCCTACGTGCCGCGGCTTGTCCGCGGCATCCAGAAGATCTCAATCATTGGCCAATTTCTTCATAAAGATCACGCCATTCGGGATTAAGCTTTTCGATTAGATTTAACTTCCATTGTCTTGGCCAATTTTTGAAACGTTTTTCACGGCGAGCTGCTTCAATATACAACTCATGCACTTCACCACCTGTTATTTGAAAATCAATAGGTAATCCGTGAGCATCAACCGCCATATGAATTTTTGTTGTATTCCCTGCAACCGATATACCAATGCCTTGTTATTCTTTATGGGGTAGACCTGCACTATGTTGGTGAGCTTTGACAATACTGCCATCAATAAAGCTCCATTCTAAATCCGGCCCTTGTACAAACGTTTTAAAAATATCCATTAATTTATTCTTAGATGACCATCGATTAAATTGTTGATAAATTGAATTCCAGCATCCCAAATCTGTCGGTAGGTCTCGCCAAGGACAGCCCTCACGCATACGATACAACATCGCCTCAACTATTATACGAAGATTAGGCTTGTCATAAATTCCATGCTGTAGCATGATCTCCCTCAGCTTGAACCATAGCTCATCTTTGAGCATTAGTCTATGCATTGCAAACTCGTTTTATACTTGGCGTCAGAACCGGTATATTATGAGTTTGCTCTTATTAATTAATGTATTAACAAAAACATATATTTTAATTCGACCATCTACTGGATGCCGCGGACAAGCCGCGGCACGTAGGCGGGCGGTGAATTGTCAACAGACCCTAGTGTACACTAAGCTATTTATTATCCCATCCACAATGTTGTGATCCATTAATATCAATTGGATTCGGAACAATGGATCTATAATCATGTCCCCGTGCTTCTAATGACGACTGAGTTAAGCCCCTTTTTTCTTGCAACTGAGGGGGCTTTCCTTGGAAGCATGGCTAAAAACTGTCCGGAAATTTTAAATAAAGTTGATGGTATCATTTGCAATAGCTAGGGACGCAAATTTTCACAAGCATACTCTAGAGCAGTTATTTTTTTCCGTGTTGCGGTAGGAAAGAACCCAAAATTATCCTGAATCCATTTAGAAAATCCATTATAATGTCGGTCAATAAATGCATTATTTTCGCGACTGTTTAATTGCTTGTGCATTTTTTCGATAAAGCTATCCACCTGCTTGGCTCGCTCCTCAGGTATCTGAGCCAGGAATGCGATCGTTGACTCATATATAGATAGGGTAAATTTGTAAAGTTTTTGTGCTTTATCAACGCGATCAGGATCGGGTTCTTTCTGTGCCTGTACCTGCTTCTCAATTTCCTCTGACATTTCTATGGATTTCATTTGTAAATCCTTTAGTGAATTACAAATTGTTTCATATTTTTGTTCTTGCGGGTCTTTCTCTCTACTGTCATTAATTTTAGTAACTTCCGCAAGCAGTTCGTTGTTGATCTCATTTAATTTGGTCTTCATTTCTTCCAGGGTAGGAACTTCCATTACCGCATTCTCTGTTGAATAATGGACTGGATTCGTAGCCGGTATTTGTTGATTAGTTTTTTGCTCAGGCAGAGGAATGGTAGAGTCAGTAGTTGATTTTGTTGGTAATGAAGGGGATTCTTTATATATTCTAGAAAAAAAATCTGCGGCAGAAAGTATTTCTTGAATGGATTCCTCTTGGGTTTTGGGATACTTATTTTTATAGTGCGTTACCTTATCAGCAAGGTAGAGTAACCTGGATCTTACTGCTTTTAATGCTTTTTCCATTTGATTTTGCAATTCTATTTTATAAGCAATGCGCATGACATTTTTGTTCGCTTTATCGATTGCCAGCATTTTTTCTTCCATGTTGTTCAGATCGGCTTGAATAATAGCCTTGAGCTCGTTGAAAGCCGTGAGCATGCGGTCAAAATTTTGTTGATTATCAAAAAAATCTAGACCTAATTCTTGGATACTTTTAGATAGCTCGGTGCAAAGACCCTGTAGAGAAATAATTCCATGAATTAAATGGCCAAATTGAGCAATGAACTCTACAGCGATGAGCAACTCATTCTCTTCTTTGACTACAACAAACTCGTCTTTCTTTTTAGAGCTACTAAGTTTACTGTTAACAAAGCAAGGAGCATGGGTGAACACTTTGTAGATTAGGTTTAAGGTTTCATGTAATTTTTTTCTATCCTTGTCGTACTGTTTTTTCTCTTCTTGATAACGAGGGTTATTAGTTTTTTCCGGCAGGGGGTGAGCCTTTACCTCTCGAGCCCAATTAATGAATGCAAATAACTCATTCGGGCGAATAATAGGCTGGCCCTTAATGATGTCGCTAGGATTTTGTGCTTCTAGGAAATAGTGCGACAATCCCATGATCCAATCATGAAAAATCGAGTTGGGTAAATCAATTTCTGGTTTGCTCTTAAATATAATGCCCCATTTTTCTTTATCAACATATTTTTTACGTATTATGTCCTGTTTTAATTCAGTGTGGGTTACGGTATCAATCAAGTGGTCGTATTTTTCAGGCATAATGATTCGGACCATTAACCGGATTAACTGATTATTGGTATCAAGACAGGCATTACGCGCCTCTTCCACCATATCCTTGAATGACATTGATTCTTTATGTTTTTCTAGTTCCTGAACCGCATATTTTAGAGGTGTATATACGTCCATTAGTCGACTGAAATGTTGGCTATGCTCAGTATTTTCCATAGATGCATAGTTATTAACGAAGCTAATGAGAGCATGTAGATAGGTAATATCATATTCATAACCAGCAAAACTAAGACATCTGTTTTGGAGGATATTTAATAAATAGGACAAAACACCAGCAGTAATATCGTCTTTATCCGCTAAGTCATTATAATAGGCTTTGAGCTTTAATATAGCATCCAAAATATATTGCCAATAAGGAGTAAGTTCTAAAGGAGCCTCTGGAGGTACGACGCCAATATCATCTAGTTCGTCTTGATTATAGTGTAACGATTCGACGGTCTTATTATCTTCTTTAAATTGGAAAATTTGTGGTAATGCCGGAATCGGGGTGCCGTTGGAAATAGTAAGGTTACAAAGCGTTTGCTTATGTATCTTGTTGACTGCCTCTATTTTTTCTTTATGCTGCTTTTCTTTATAGGCTTTCCATTCTTTATGGGTAATTTGCACAATTGCTTTTCCAACGATAAAACCTCCTACCGCTGCTGCAGCCCCCACAACGAGTACCGCTTCCGCAATTTGTGATCCGGGCTGCGCAAGAACTATAGCGCTAACGCTACTTAATATCCCTGTCATGATCTGTTCTCCTTGATAGCTGATAGCTAGGGAATGACTAATTTATTGGCCAATGAATGAATAAACAATGCTGCTCTTTATAGCCTGACTTAAGGTGTCCATGATGCCAGGCTTAGTATCATTTAATTTTATTTGAGTATCTCATTTATTAATGATGGCAAAATACGATATCTTTGAAAACGGCGAAAGTAACTTTCCAGCGAATTAACACGTTTATATTGGCTTGCATAGATACAAGTTGAGATAATTATCACTGATTTTAACCGCGGCAAGGGTCTGTATAGCATTTTTTCATTTTGAGATCTCTCTTACTTCTAGTTTATCGGAAATTTCATCAAAAACTAGTTGCGAGGAATTATTTATGACTTGGAAAGCATTAATGGAGTGACAGTGTATCAGTACGGAATTTTGAGGGTATTATTTACGAGGTATAGCAAGCAATCCAGTTTCATTATTAAGAAGAGCGCGCAGCCTGGCTCCCCTCAATGAAATGTGCTGCGGCAGAACTCCAATGCTCATGGAATTTAAGGGCCGCTAATGTTTTGAAATAAATACATGCATTGTCTATAATTAAAACACATCAATTAAAAAGGATTTTTCAATAAGTTACATTCTAGTTAGATTCAAAAACTATTTTTAATGATGCATTAATGTTTGAGTTTTCATGGGCAAGGGTTGCCTTTATATTTTCTATGATAATTAAACGGTTTATTCATAAATAAATTTAGAAAATATTTCTATTCATAGGAGCGAATCATGAGACGATATATTATTAATACCGAAGATATTATTAAAACAGCGGTCCACAATCATCAAGGAGAACATTTAGGCAAAATTGAAGCATTGATGCTAGATAAAGTAGAGGGGCGAATTGCTTATGTTGTTTTATCGACCGATATGGATGATAAATTATTTGCTTTGCCTTGGTCTACCTTTTCTTACAATGCATTAAAAGATACTTTGAGTCTTACCATTGATAAAGAAAAACTAATACATTCCCCTAGCTTTGATAGAAGTAATTGGCCTGATATGTCTAATCCTATTTGGAGTACTACTATTAGTAGTTACTATCAAGCTTTTCCTTTGGGTAGAAGCCACTAAGGCAATGAATGATTAGTGGTTAGAGCTAATAGAGGATATGCTGACTACTTAAATGGACTAATTTCGTTTTTTTGATCCACTTATTAGCGAGCCAGACTATAAAAAATAAGGATAACCTGTTCATCTCTCACCAATAGTAAGGACTCATCTCAATATAATGTTTTGGCTATTGACACGATGAATCATTGGCAGCCCAGATTTATCGGTAGGACTATATAAATGGTCAGCGACAAATTCCAAATAACTTGGGTTAGTAAACAAAGCTACAGCGATGTAGTCTTTCAATAGCTTAGATTGTCCATTAGTGTATAGTAAACTAATTTCACCATTTCGAGTAATATCAAAAGCTGATAGGCCGCTGGCCATTGAATATGACGAAAGCCCTCTTGTTTACTGAGGATTCCTGCTGCATTGAATATTAATGAGCCTGTAGTTAAAACTATATCGTCAACAGATACTTGAGCATTCCAGTGTCCATGTTGATTGTTTTGGAACTTAATACTCATGTTATGTTCAATCGATATGGAATCATAGATAGTAATCGCGCTCTGGAAGGTACTACTTTGTGTAGCTGTAGCATCAAGATTCGCTTCAATTGCTCTATTTCTGGTTGCTTTAGGATGCCGCGAACAAGTCGCGGCACGTAGGGAAGTCGGGAACTAACTGTCAGCAGGAACTATTTAATCGAATCGAGATACTCTTCAGCATCAAGAGCGGCCATACATCCAAAACCAGCAGAAGTCACTGCTTGTCTATACACATGATCTGCTACATCGCCACAGGCAAATACACCCGGAATAGAGGTGCTTGTGGCTTGGCCATCGAGACCTGATTTGATAGTGATATAACCATCTCTCATGTTTAGCTGTTCTTTAAATATTTCTGTATTTGGATTATGTCCTATCGCAATAAATACCCCGTCTACATTCAAATCTTCTTTAGAGTCATCAATTAAATTACGGATTGTTGCACCAGTAACTTTTTTACCATCACCTAAGACTTCCTCAAGAGTAGAGTTCCAGATTAATCTAATGTTGCCATTTTGGGCTTTTGCAAAAAGTTTGTCTTGCAGGATTTTCTCTGCACGTAAACTATCTCGTCTATGGATTAAAGTGACTGTTGCTGCAAGATTAGACAAGTACAGTGCTTCTTCAACGGCCGTATTTCCGCCGCCAATAACACATACATTCTTGTTGCGGTAAAAGAAGCCATCGCAAGTAGCACAGGCCGAAACTCCTCTACCTTGATAGGCTGATTCAGATTCTAAACCTAAATAACGCGCGGAAGCTCCGGTAGCTATAATTAATGCATCACAAGTATAAGTAATACTATCTCCTTGGAGTACAAATGGTTTTTGCTCCAGATTAACTTTTACAATATGATCAAAAATAATTTGAGTATCAAAACGCTCTGCGTGTTTTTGCATACGCTCCATCAGTGCAGGGCCTTGTAAGCCTTCAATATCCCCTGGCCAGTTATCCACGTCAGTTGTTGTCGTTAATTGACCACCGGGTTGCATGCCAGTAATTATAACTGGATTAAGATCAGCTCTTGCGGCATAGACCGCGGCGGTGTAACCTGCAGGGCCGGAACCAAGTATAATGAGGCGGTGGTGATTGCTTGTGTTCATCGTCTCTGCCTTCCTTATATTTTGTGTTAAGATGGCGAATAGTATGACAAAAACGAACATATTAAAATACCTATGGCAAAACAACAGACGGGAAAACAGGCTGGCACTCCCAAAAAAACCATGCCGCATTTCATTATTAAACGGTTGAGTGAGGGTAGTTTCATCCTCATTTTGGCGGGCGCATTATTTGTGCTTTTATCTTTATTTACCTATCAATTAAGTGATCCAGGCTGGTCTCATGCTTCACATAGTGGCGCGACAATTGCTAATTCTGGAGGACAGGTAGGCGCTTATCTTGCTGATGCACTCTATTTTACATTTGGCTATTTTGCTTATTTATTGCCAATCGCTGTTGTTTACATTGCATGGGCAGTATTGAACGATTTTCGCTCAGTAAAAACTATTGATAGGACTGTCCTCATGCTACGGAGCGTTGGCTTTATCCTGATGACCGCAGGGGGATGTGGTTTATTAAGCTTGGAATCACAAATCAAATCATTGGATTCAATTCACAGTGCTGGAGGTATTATAGGACAGGCTGTAGGTGGTGGTTGGTATCAGATGCTTAACATACATGGGGCTACCTTACTTTTATTTGCCATGCTTTTAGTGGGCATCACTTGGCTCACCGGTTTATCTTGGGTGAGATTTATTGAGTTGGTTGGTTTTTATACTTTATGGTCTATTAATACAGTTTATGCTACGTCGAGAAAAATCTTGCGCTTAAGTAATGCAGGAATAGAACATTATAAATCTCGTGAAACAACGCCAGTAGTTATTGCAGATGCAGTGCCAGATGAAAAACCTGAAAAATCAGCTCCAAGACTATTTAAATTAGGCAAAGACAAGGAAAAAGAGAAGGGAATAGAGAAGGATAAGGAAAAAGCAACTCCTATTCTAATTGCACCTAGTGAAATTGTACCTCGTGAAATTGCTCCACGTGAAGAAAAAATTGAAACTGCTAAACCAGCCAAAGAATTTAAAGAGATTCGCGCTCCTAAAATCAATACTTCAGGTGCTATTTCTGGTGTTTTACCAGGCTTAAATTTATTGGATAAAGGAGAACCAGGTAAGCCAATGGGAGGTTATTCTCACCAGGAATTAGAGAATGTTTCTCGTGAAGTAGAGCAACATTTATTAGATTTCGGTATTCAGGCTGACGTGGTGGCTGTTCATCCGGGACCAGTAGTCACTCGCTTCGAACTGCAATTAGCAGCGGGAGTTAAAGTGAGCAAATTAACCGCACTAGCTAAGGATTTGGCTCGTTCTCTGTCGGTTATCTCTGTTCGTGTTGTTGAAGTGATTCCTGGTAAAACGGTAGTTGGACTTGAGTTACCTAATAACACCCGTCAGATTGTTCGTCTATCGGATGTTTTATCCGCTGATGTGTATCAACAAGCTCATTCTCCCTTAGCCCTGGCCTTGGGGGTGGATATTAGCGGTCATCCAATGATTGTTGATTTGGCTAAAATGCCTCATTTATTGGTTGCTGGTACTACTGGCTCAGGTAAATCAGTAGGTATTAATGCCATGATTCTCAGTATCCTCTTTAAAGCAACTCCTGAGCAGGTTCGTCTGATTATGGTTGATCCTAAAATGCTCGAGTTGTCAGTATATGATGGCATTCCTCATTTATTGACGCCAGTTGTTACTGATATGAAGGAAGCCGCTAGTGCCTTGCGTTGGTGTGTAGAGGAAATGGAGCGAAGATACCGCTTAATGGCGTCTTTAGGAGTAAGAAATTTAGCAGGCTATAATGCTAAGGTGGCTGAAGCCATTGCTAATGGAGAGCCTTTAGTAAATCCCTTGTGGAAGCCAGTAGATTCTATGGATGAGACACCTCCTGAATTACAGACATTGCCTTTCATTGTCGTCATGATTGATGAGCTTGCCGACATGATGATGGTCGTGGGCAAGAAAGTAGAGCAATTGATTGCTCGTATCGCTCAAAAAGCTAGAGCAGCAGGAATCCATCTGATACTGGCAACACAAAGACCTTCTGTTGATGTATTAACTGGTCTTATTAAGTCTAATATTCCGACTCGGATTTCGTTTCAAGTATCGTCAAAAATTGATTCACGCACCATTTTGGATCAGCAAGGAGCAGAGCAATTGCTTGGACACGGTGATATGTTGTATTTGGCGCCAGGTAGCGGAGCTCCTTTACGTGTTCATGGTGCATTTGTTGATGATAAAGAGGTGCATCGAATCGCCGATGATTGGCGAGCAAGAGGTGAACCAGATTATATAGAGGATATTTTGAGAATGCCTGGTGAGGGTTCTGAGGGGGGCGGTGATGAAGACGGCCAATCTACTGCAGAAGAAGATGATCCTCTTTATGACCAAGCCGTGGAGTTTGTGATTCAAACACGTAAAGCAAGTATTTCTTCCGTACAAAGACGTTTAAAAATTGGTTATAACCGTGCTGCAAGAATGGTTGAAGAAATGGAACGAACTGGTATTGTTGGGCCTTTAGAAGGCGGTTATCGTGATGTTTTAGTGAATTCAGTAACTGAGGAATAAAGATGAAAAAAATACTTTTGGGTTTACTTTTGGCATTTTCTGGTGGTGTATTTAGTCAGACTCCTGCTGATCTTTTGCAAATGAAATTGAATGCTATTCGTTCTATGACGGCTGATTTTAATCAAGTAGTGAAAGCAAAAAAAAGAGAGATATCCCGTTCCTCTGGAACAATGGCTTTAGAAAGACCGGGGCGTTTTCGATGGCAAACTAAGTCACCTATGGAGCAATTGGTGGTGGCCGATGGACAAAAGATGTGGGTTTATGATGTTGATTTAGAGCAAGTTACCGTTAAAAAACAAGAAAAAGGTCTAGGTGGGACAGCTGCTTTATTTTTAAGTGGCTATGATGACACCGTAACCAGAGATTTTGATGTTGCTGAAAAAAGTGAAGGGAAAACAATTACTTTTGATCTGAAATCAAAATCAGCTAAGGCAAATTTCCAACGAATTAAATTAATATTTACCGCGGACGAATTAACTG
Organism: Legionella fallonii LLAP-10; assembly: GCF_000953135.1. NCBI lineage: Bacteria > Pseudomonadati > Pseudomonadota > Gammaproteobacteria > Legionellales > Legionellaceae > Legionella > Legionella fallonii. The sequence goes on from NZ_LN614827.1 coordinate 1,202,869, forward strand.
GCTTGGAGTTGCATGATCAATTAGGGCAAGTGACTTTGGTTAAATTAAGTCAAATCAAGTCTAATCCTAAGTTGGCTGCTAAACTATTTCAATTTAAGCCACCTAAAGGAGTAGATGTAGTCAAGCAATGAGTTTATTTAAAACAGAGCCAAACTCTCCTTTAGCTGAACTGTTAAGGCCTAAACATCTCAATGAGGTGATAGGCCAACGCCATTTGTTAGGAGAAGGGAAGCCATTACAACTGAGCTTTGCCAGTCGTAAACTGCATTCCATGATACTTTGGGGGCCTCCGGGAGTTGGTAAAACTACTATTGCTAAATTAACCGCTAATGCTTTTGATTGTGAGTGGATAGCCTTATCTGCCGTTTTTTCCGGAGTAAAAGATATACGTGCGGCCATGAATGTCGCACAGGATAATTTGGCTCATGGACGACAGACTATATTATTTATCGATGAAATTCATCGTTTTAATAAAGCACAGCAAGATGCTTTGTTGCCTTATACTGAATCTGGTCTTGTTACTTTCATTGGAGCTACCACTGAAAATCCTTCATTTGAAGTGAATTCTGCATTATTATCTCGCGCTCAAGTCTATGTTTTAAAATCTTTAACTGATGAAGAGTTAAGACAATTATTCCAAAGGGCCCATTCAACGGCATTATCTGAGCTGCAATTTGAAGATGAAGCTTTAGAACTCATTATTGCTTGTGCTGACGGTGATGCCAGACGATTACTCAATTTATTAGAGCAGATTAAATCAGCCTGCTCCGCATTAAAAACTACTCAGGTGAATAAAGAATTAGTTAATAATGCATTAGCTCCCAATGCCAGGAGATTTGATAAAGGGGGGGAACATTTTTACGATCAAATTTCCGCTTTACACAAATCTGTACGCGGTTCTGATCCTGATGCCGCCCTTTATTGGTTATGCCGTATGTTGGATGGAGGCGTAGATCCTCATTATTTAGCTCGGCGTATTATTAGAATGTCTTGGGAAGATATAGGATTAGCAGATCCACGCGGAATGCAAATTGCAAATGAAGCGGCAGTAACTTATGAGCGACTAGGCTCTCCAGAGGGAGAATTAGCCTTAGCCCAAGCGGTAATTTATCTTGCCGTCGCGGCCAAAAGTAATGCGGGCTACAAAGCATTTAATCAAGCCATGGATTTTGTAAAAAAAGATAAATCAAGGGAGGTGCCAATTCATCTGCGCAATGCTCCTACCCATTTAATGAAAAAACTAGGTTATGGACATGAGTATCGTTACGCTCATGATGAACCCTATGGTTATTCAGCCGGTGAACAGTATTTTCCCGAAGGTCTTTCAACCCCAGGCTGGTATCAGCCCGTGTCACGCGGTTTAGAAACAAAAATTGCAGAGAAGCTTGCTTTTTTAAGAAAGTTGGATGAGGAAGCGAAGAAATAGAAGGGAGCTTCAGTCAATCTGTAGGCCGGGCAACCAATTGCCCGATCTTGTCATCCAGATCGCAGCGAAGGAGTTCCTGATTGTGGTACTGTGCCTCCTTCGAGAGGCATGATGCCTTAAGCCTAAAAGCATAAAAACATATTTATTTGATACAGTAATGGAAGAATAACAAAAGGAACATTTATTATTCAATTTAATCAACTGATTTTAATCACATTTTCATTTGACTCAAAGTTTGTTAGAGTCAATATATGTAGGCAAAAAAAAACGTATTTATGCATTATTCCACTTATCAAACATGTGCGGTAAAACCCCAGATAGAATTATCCGAATGGGATATTTTATCCAGCTTACCTAATGCTTTGGTAATCTTGAATGCTCGAGGCCGTATTGTTTGGTTAAATCCTGCTGCAGAAGCTATGCTTGGCTATGGTTTAATTAGCTCTCTTTGGTTGGATGTTATTCAAAGAGCTTTTGTGCCACGAGATGATGATGGGCATGAGGTATCATTGGCGGATGGTCGTCGTGTCCATGTGGCTATTTCTTCTTTAGACAGCTTACCAGGCCTTTTAATTACTCTAGCGGACATTACAGCAACCAGAGATTATGAAAGAGCAAAGGAAAATGAGAAGCGCTTGGTTGCTATTGGTACTATGACCGCACAATTAGCTCATCAAATCAGAACGCCTTTATCTTCTGCAATTTTGTACACGGAACATTTAAATAATCTTCCTGATTTAAACGAACGAATGCATAATTGGATTATAAGGTTACAAGAGTGTCATGCAAGCATTGAACAACAGATTCATGATTTGTTGTTATTTGCTAGGGGCACATCTATAGAGCCGCAATATGTTCATATGAACGCTTGGTGTTCTGAGTTAATACAACGTGCTCATCCTTATGTGGACGCTTATTGTGCTCAATTCAAAGTGAATAATCTACTTAAAACACGAGAATCCTCCATTCATGGGGAGTCATTAATTGGAGCAGTTTTAAACCTCATCATTAATGCATTGCAATCTGAGGCAACAGAAATCAATTTAACTCTTGCATCTATAGATGATTCAGGTATACAAATATCAGTAGAGGATAATGGTAAAGGTATGTCTGAAGAGGTAAAAGCGCAAGCATTTTCACCATTTTATACAACCAAAGCTCAAGGCACGGGTTTAGGTTTAGCCGTCGTTTTTGCTGTAGTTCAGGCACATGGTGGAAGTGTACAGTTAGAATCTGCTGAAGGCTTAGGTACACAGATAAATATTTATTTACCTGGTGAAAATAAAGGCATACGATAATTACAAAAGAGAAGGGATCTCCTATGAGCCATGTTTTAATTGTTGAAGACGACCCAGTATTACGAGAAGCGCTGGCTGAAACGATGACTATTGCTGGCCATACCTATATTACTGCCAAAGACGGCAAAGAGGCATTAGCTCTCCTTGATCTGCACCATCCTGCTGTAGTTTTATCTGATATTCGTATGGATAAGTTAGATGGTAATCAACTATTAAGTGAAATTCAAAAGAAACGTCCAGGTTTACCCGTTATTTTAATGACAGCCTATGGTTCTGTTGAAGATGCAGTAACGGCGATACGGCACGGTGCTGTAGATTATTTGCAAAAACCATTTAGTGCCCAGGTTCTAACTGAAAAAATCAATCAATACCTTAAAGTTGAAATTGAACATAGCGATGATCCCATTGCCCAAGATCCCAAAAGCCAGGCTTTATTAACTATGGCGCTAAAGGTTGCTCAATCTGATGTGGGGGTTATGATTAGTGGTGAAAGTGGGACGGGTAAGGAAGTCTTGGCACATTTTATTCATGATCATTCACCACGAAAAAAACAACCATTTATTGCCATTAATTGCGCGGCTATTCCTGAGCAAATGTTAGAGGCAACTTTATTTGGCTATGAAAAAGGCTCTTTTACCGGTGCTTATAAATCCACACCGGGTAAATTTGAACAGGCTCAAGGAGGAACCTTGCTTTTAGATGAGGTCAGTGAGATGCCTTTGAGTTTGCAAGCCAAATTATTGAGAGTGCTACAAGAAAAAGAAGTGGAGCGGATTGGCTCTAATAAGATAATCAATCTGGATGTTCGTATTTTAGCTACCACAAACAGACAGTTAAAAGATGAGGTGCAGGCTGGTCGTTTCAGGGAGGATCTATTTTATAGATTGAATGTTTTTCCCTTACAGTGGCATCCTCTAAGAGAGAGAAAAAGCGATATTATTCCTTTAGTTAACTACTTAATTCGTAAACATTGTCAGCATAAACAACCTATTGTGCCGGTAATCAGTCCCGCCGCACAGAAATTAATGTTGTCTTACTCTTGGCCCGGTAATGCTCGAGAGCTTGATAATGTGGTTCAAAGAGCTTTAGTATTGCAAAATCAGGGAATTATTGAGGCAGAACATTTACAATTATCACTGACATCAATAGCTCCCGAAGCGGCTTCCGCAACAGGCAGTAAAAATTTACAAATTCACGAGTTTGAATTGATAGAAAAGACCTTACAAGAACATGAAGGAAATAGGCAACAAGTAGCTGCTTTGTTAGGCGTAAGTGAAAGGACCTTAAGATATAAATTAGCTAAAATGCGCGAGGAAGGATATGTTGTTTAAAAACCATCACTATAGTCATGGTATTACAGAATATCTTAGGTAGATGCAGGATGTAAGAAGGATAATAATATGAGCGAAATTAACACAATAAATTTACTCAATCAAATACGTACTATGTCTGCTCAGGCAGAAGGCTCCAAGGTTGAGGCGGGAGAAAATCAGGTCTCTTTTGGCTCTGTTTTACAGCAGACATTAAATCAAGTTAATGATCTGACCCAAACCTCCGATGCATTAAAAGCGCGTTTTGAAATGGGCGATCCCAATGTGAGTTTGGGAGAAGTGATGATCGCAGGACAAAAATCTAATTTAGGATTTGAAGCTACGCTAAGAGTAAGAAATAAATTAGTGCAAGCGTATCAAGATATTATGAATATGCCGGTATAATAGACCTCTCATCGAAACACTTATGCCTTGCATCCATGATAAATCTATTGGTTATGCAAGAAGTCTATTGATGGATTATAAGATATAAGACTTATGAGAAACGACGCTAGCTGAGGAGCATAGCTTGTTTTGTATAAGTTCATAATACAGGAGTGGATGATGTCACTGGCTGATAATGCTTCAACAGCAGCAGCAAAATTTGCAAGCTTATCGATACCCCGACAAGTAGGTTTGTTGGTTGGGCTGGCAGCAAGTGTTGCTATTGGCTTGGCCGTCGTATTATGGTCTCGAGATCCCAGCTACGCTCCCTTATTTAGCCAAATGAATCCACGTGAATCTACGGAAATAATCGCGGTGCTGGAGCGTAATGGCATAGCGTTTAAGATTGATAAGAATAGCGGCATTTTAATGGTTCCTAGTGATAGCTTGCAAAGTGCGCGTTTAAAACTTGCGGCAGAAGGGTTACCGCGCGAGTCGAGTGGTACAGAAGAACTATTTGCCAACAATAATGCCTTCAATACTAGCCAATTCATGGAGAATGCTCGTTATAAACAAGCGTTGGAATTGGAGTTAGCTCGTACTATCAGTAAATTTAATGATATTAAAGCGGCTCGTGTTCATCTTGCCATTCCAAGAGAATCTGCCTTTGTCAGGGATGCACAAGCACCCAGTGCCTCAGTATTTATTGATGTGTATTCTGGTTTAGAGCTTAAAAAGCAGACCATCGCGGCAATTATTAATTTAGTGGCGTCCAGTATCCCCAATTTAAGTGCCAGTAGAGTGACTGTGGTTGACCAGGATGGACAGTTACTTAATGAGGGCGGGGGGCAAACTTTATTTTCTGATACGGAGCGTTTTCTTGATTATAGACAAACTTTGGAGCGCCAATACTCACAAAAAATACAGGATATTTTAACACCTATTTTAGGTTATGGCCGAGTAAGAGCGAAGGTTTCTGCTGATATTGATTTCACAAGTTATGAGCAAACCCAAGAAATGTTTAATCCAGAACTGCCTTCCTTGCGTAGTGAACAGACCATGGAGGAAAAACGTAATGCAACAAATAATGCTAGTGGTGTTCCTGGGTCCTTAACTAATACCCCGCAGCCGAATCCCAATCTGGTAAGTAAAAATCTACAACCTAAGAATGCAGCACAGAAAAATGCGCAACCGACTCAACAATCTACTTCTGAACAAAGTCAGGCCCAGGATTATCGTACTCAAAGCACTAAGAACTTTGAGTTAGACAAGACTGTAAGTCATACGAAAAATCAACCGGGCACCATTAAGCGCTTATCCGTTGCTGTAATCGTTGATAACAAACCGGTAATGGATCCAAAAACGAAGAAGTTAGAAGTAAAACCGCTCACCGCCAAAGAAATTGATCAGTTAAAGCTTTTGATTTCTGATGCTATAGGATTAGATGCAAAACGAGGGGATAGTTTAAATGTGATTAATAGCAGCTTTGTCAAACCAGATCCTATACAAGCTTTACCGGAGGAGCGTTTCTGGCAAAAAGATAGTTTTTGGTCAATAATTAAGCAGGTTGGCGGTGCTTTATTTGTCCTGGCGATAATATTTGGTGTATTAAGACCAATGCTGAAAAGTCTCGCCTCTGATAAAGAGGAAGAGCTAGCTGATGAAGAACAGTCACCAAAAGAATTAACTTATGATGGGACAACGATATCTCTTAAAGATGTTCACGATTACGAGTCTCAATTAAGTCTATTGCGTCAAGTAGTTGATAAAGAACCTAAAAGGGTAGCGCAAGTAGTTAAAACATGGGTTGATCGAGGATAAAATGGACGGAATAGAACGCGCAGCCATTTTGCTATTGAGCATGGGTGAAAAAAACGCTGCTGAGGTATTGAAACACCTAGAGCCGAGACAAGTACAGAAAGTAGGTATGGCTATGTCGACCTTAAGTTCTGTGAGCAAGGTCAAAATGCAGACCGTATTGGTCGATTTTATCAGTGCAATTGATGATCAAACTAGTTTAACAGTTGATACGGAACACTATCTACGTACCATACTTATAGAGGCTCTAGGGGAAGAAAAAGCCATACCCTTTATCGATAGGATCTTGGTTTCGGATAAAGACAGCGGACTTAATCGTTTAAAATGGTTGGATGGTCGCCTCATTGCCGATGTAATCCGTAATGAGCACCCTCAGATTATAGCAACTATATTAATTCATCTGGATAGCGAACAAGCGGCCGAGGTGGTGAGTTATTTTGGTGCCGAAAAACGAGCCGAAGTATTATTACGAATGTGTAACATAGATACTGTAAAACCAGAAGCTATTACGCAGTTAGGGCTAGTTATTGAAAAACAACTCAGTGGGCAACAAGTTGGTAAAACGGCTTCAGTTGGGGGCATTAAGAGCGTTGCAGATGTCATTAACTTTCTTGATGGCGCAATGGAAGAAGAGGTTCTGGATAAAATTAAAGATTGGGATGAAGAGCTTAGCGATAAAATTCGCGATAAAATGTTTGTGTTTGAGAACATCACTGATATGGATGATAGAAGCGTCCAGACTTTATTGCGTGATGTAACCTCTGAACAACTTAAGCTTGCTTTAAAAGGTACAACAGAAACAACAAAAGAAAAAATATTTGCCAATATGTCTAAAAGAGCAGCCGATTTACTGCGGGATGATATAGAGGTGCAAGGACCAGTTAAAGTGAGTGACGTAGAGCGTGCTCAAAGAGATATTTTAGCTATTGCCAGAAGTCTTGCTGAAGAAGGTAAGATAGCCTTAGGGGCCAAGGGCGGAGATGAAATGATTTAAAGGCTGGTAGGGATAATAGCTACAGAGGGTAATGGAAACAAAATGTCACATGAATTTGAACCTTACAATAAAGAAGTGAAAAAAAGCGAGTTTAGTGTTTGGCAATACCAAACTACTAAGGAGGAAGAGCCTGAACCCGAAATTAATCTCGAAGAAGAATTGCTTAAAGAACGTGAAAGGTTACGACAAGAAGCGCGTGAGCAAGGTTATGCTGAGGGATTACTACAAGGACAAGCAGAAATTAATGCTCAAAAAACCGAGTTGATGAAATGGATTGGGCTGATGCTAAAACCAGTGCAACTCATTGATGAGGAACTTACTCAAGAAATGATTCAGACCATAGTTGGATTATGTCAACACTGTATTGGAGTTGAATTATCAGTCCATCCTGATAAATTATGTTCATTAATTAATGAAATTAAGGGTGAGTTACCTTCATTACAAGGCAACAAAGTATTTGCCATGCATCCTGCTGATATGGACTGGATTAAAACCCAATTTGATGAAAAAGAAGTGCCAGGCTTACATCAAGCTTTAGTCGCAGATCCTTCGTTAAGTAGGGGAGATTTTTATTTAAAGGCCGAAAACACTGAGTTAGATGGACGAATGCAGACTCGATTTGCTACCTTGTTTGCTAAATACATTAATAAAGATGTTCTTATAACACCTCAGCAACCAGGGAAGTAAAAGTAATGAGTGTTTATAAGTCACATCTTTATCAAGTTTTGAGTGAAGTTAGAGAAAATTGTCATTATGGACTATTGCACTGTGGCAAAATAAGCAGAGCCATTGGCCTTACCTTAGAAGCAAAAGGATTTAATCAACCTGTAGGTGCACGTTGTTTCGTTGATATCAATGAATTCCATTCTATTGAAGCGGAAGTGGTTGGCTTTAGCAATGATAGTGTTTACCTGATGTCTCTAAATAGTATTCAAGGCATTGCCCCTGGAATGTTAATTGTTCCAACAGGACGAGTGGCTCAAGTTGGCGTCGGTCCACAATTATTGGGGCGGGTAGTTAATGGCTCTGGAGCTATTATCGATGAAGGGCCAACGATAGAGTTGGTAGAATCTTATCCACTTATAGCATCAACAATTAATCCTTTAAAACGTGCTGCGATCGATACCTATTTAGATGTTGGAGTAAGGGCTATAAATGGCTTATTAACCATCGGCCGCGGTCAGCGTATAGGATTATTTGCGGGTAGTGGAGTTGGTAAGTCTGTTTTGCTTGGTATGATGACGCGTTTCACTGCAGCTGACGTGGTTGTCGTTGGTTTAATTGGTGAGCGAGGACGTGAAGTAAAAGAATTTATAGAAAATAATTTGGGAGAGGAGGGGCTAAAGCGCGCAGTCATTGTTGCTGCTCCTGCTGATGAGAGTCCTTTAATGCGTTTGCATGGTGCAAAAGTTGCCACCAGCATTGCAGAATATTTCCGTGATCAGGGGAAGCATGTCCTGTTGTTAATGGATTCATTGACTCGTTTTGCCCAGGCGCAACGAGAAATTGCTTTGTCTATTGGCGAGGCTCCTGCTACTAAAGGTTATCCGCCCTCTGTGTTTGCCAAGCTTCCCAAATTAGTTGAAAGGGCGGGTAATGGAAAACCTGGTAGTGGCTCTATTACCGCATTTTATACTGTTTTGACAGAGGGAGACGATCTACAAGATCCAATAGCGGATGCTGCACGTGCCATTTTAGATGGCCATATTGTTTTAAGCCGATCTCTTGCGGAAGAAGGCCAATTTCCGGCAATTGATATAGAGGCGTCAATCAGTCGCGTGATGCAATCTATAGTGCCAGAATCGCAGATAAAAGCGATGTTGTCATTTAAAAAATATTTATCGCTTTATGAAAAAAGTAAAGATTTAATTTTATTAGGCGCTTATGCTAGAGGAAGCGACCCTGCTTTAGATAAAGCGATATTAGCTAAAGATAAAATTAGAGAATATCTCGTACAAGGAATGAATGAACAAGTGAATCATGAAGACAGCATAAAGCAATTATCTCAGTTAGTCTCTACTTTTATGGGAGCTAATGGATGAGTCAACGATTAGATAGACTAAGACAATTGCTGCAAATGAAACAGGATATAACGCAACAGGCTTATATGGAGTTAATGAAGACAAAAGAGCAATTTAATCAAAATAAATTACGGCATGAGCAATTGGTTGGTTACAGACAGGATTATTTAAAGCAATTGGAAGCTTTAGGCAATCAAGGAAGCATGGTTGGACGTTTACGTAACCGCATTGATTTTATTAATCATTTGGATACCGCTTTAGTTCAATTAAATGGTCATTTAGCGCAACTTGCTAAAGCTCGATCTAAAGCTGAAATCAATTATAATCAAGCAAAAGCCTCCGAAGAGGGGGTTGCTAAGTTGATAGAACGAGTTATAAAAAGCGAGCAAATTAAATTACAGCGTATGGAACAGAAAGAAATTGATGAGTATGCGCAAAAGCAATGGTATAGTAAAAATATGAATGAGCAATCGAAAAATCTTGGTGAAGGTGAATAGTATCTTAAAAAAAGTCTGGGTAACAACAGCCATTATCATTATTAGTTTGGCTGTTTTTTCCAGTATATTTCGCTCGCTAACACCTTGGGCAAAACAATATAAAGGTGAGGTAGAGTTCCATTTATCTCAAATTCTGGGGCAACCGGTTACTATCCAGACTATGGAGACAGGATGGTATTGGTTTCAACCAGTGCTCAAATTACAGCAAATAACCCTTAACGAGGGAGCAAAGCAATCACTTCATGTGGATAAGCTTCTTATAGGGATTAACTTATTTAAATCACTTTGGAGTTGGCGAATCCAGCCAGGTATTCTTTATATTGATGATCTGCATTTAACAATAAGAGAAAAAGACAATCATTGGAGTATTGATGGAATTTCTACCAATACCATAAAAGACAGTGATATGACTCCGGAAAAAACACAGCAGCTTCTTGTGTGGTTGTCGCAACAAGAGCGATTAGTGATCAAGCATGTTTCTGTATTCTTTCATTTTGGTGACGGTGGTTTGATCCCAGTGAGTGCTCTGAATATATCCGTGGTGAATAAAAGTGGAAATTATAAAATACGGGGAGATGCAAAACTTGAACAAACAAATAGCACTTATTTTCAATTATTAGGCCATCTCAGTTTTGATCCTTATCGACTTAATAACACTCAAGGAAAATTTTATTTTTCAGCGAAAGATGTAATTCCTGCTCAATGGCAAAGCGTTTTTCCTAAAACTGCAGAGCGAATAGAGGGAGGGAAAGGAAGTATCTCGTTATGGGTTGATTTAAACAAAGGGGCTGTGTCTTCAGTTCAAGCTCAGGTAAAATTTAAGCGCCTAGCTTGGCGTTTACTTCATAATAAAAACAGTCAAGTTATTCAGAATCTTTATGCCAATTTATCTTGGAAGCCTGATAATAATGGATGGTCGTTGCTGGCAGATCATATTAAATTAAGGGCGGGGGGAGTTTCTTGGCCTGAAAATCAATTGTCAATTAAGTTTGATAAAACACAACATGCTTATCAACTCTTTGTAAAATCGATAATCATAGAGTCTTTATTGGCGCAAACAATGAGTTGGCCAGCATTGATTCAAAACATAGCACAACTCAAACCTCATGGTGTTTTAAGTGATACCCAACTGTTCATTAAAGAGAGTCAACCAAGTTATATTTTGACTCGCTTTGATCAATTAGGATGGAATGCGCGTGATAGTATTCCTCAAATAGATAATTTGTCTGGTGTTTTAAATTGGCAACCGGAAGAGGGGCGATTGGAACTAGACTCAGAAAATACCTCTGTTGCTTTAAAAGGGTATCCCGCCCAGAATCTTACTTTGCTTAATGGCTCATTTGACTGGAAAGAATTAAGTAATGGTTTACGGGTTAGTATCGAACGGTTTGTATTAAGTAAGCCAGAATTAACGATTAGTACCCAAGGGACTATGGATCAGGTAACTGCTCAATCTGTAGGCCATGTTCATTTAATTACTGAGTTCTCAGCAAAAAATTTACAACAATTGGTACCTCTCCTTCCCAAAGAGCACATGAAAATCAAGTTGTATAACTGGTTAAAAGAGGACGTGAAGCGGATAGAGACAATTAGCGGTAAAATGGTTATCGATGGCTTGGCCCAAGATTTTCCCTTTGATAATAAAAATGGTGAGTTTTCCATAACTAGTCATGCCAGTGGCGCAGATATATACATTAACTCCAAATGGCCTCTAATTAAGGACATAGAAGGTTACATTAGAGTGAGAAATCGCAATTTTGATGTAGATATAGTCAATGCTGATTTCCAAGGTGTTCCTGTGAAACAAATGAGTCTACGTATTGACGATATAGGACACGATAAAGAGAGTTTGTTAATTCACGGGGTAATGCATGGTTCCGCACAAAAAATGCTGAATTATGTTCTGGTGTCGCCTTTGAGAGATAAATTAAATGCTTTAAAAATGCTGTCTATACAAGGGTTGCTTGCATTAAATCTACGGTTAGAAATTCCTTTATATCCAGAAAATGACGATAATTTAGCCAAGGGTATTCTGACTTTTAAAGATAATACGATTATCGTAAAACATGAACTGAAGAAATTTCCTCTAGAAGATGTTTCGGGTAATTTATCTTTTGATGAGCATGGGGTAACTCATAGTACTTTGGCAGCAACCGCATTTGGTTATCCATTAAATATAAAAATACAATCCGTTCAAAAACCTCAGCCTGTAACTACTATAGCAGTTGATGGTGAATGCACCATTGAATCCTTAAAAAGTCGATTTGATCTGCCTATTTTATCAGTACTTAAAGGGATGTTTTCTATCAATGCTCTTTTTAAATTATCTGATGATCCTAAAGATTTGAACAGCATGAGCCTACAGAGTTCTTTAAAAGGTTTAGTGGTTAACTTGCCAGCTCCTCTGGGAAAAACTCGAGATGCATCAGCTCCTTTAGACGTGAGCTTGGATTTTAGTAGCAAGAATGCATTTCGCTTAAGGGCTAACTATAACAGTAGACTGAGTGCTGATTTGATACTTCAGGATAATAAGGGAGTTTTTGAGCTCCAATCAGGCCAATTACGGCTCGGTAGTGCACAAGCATTAAATCAAAATAAACCAGGGCTTGCTATTGTAGGTTCTTTGGACGGGTTTGATTTGCGCGAATGGAAAAAAGTTATTGATAGATTTTCAACAGAACAAAGCAAAGGCATATTATTAAAGAAATTACGAGCAGTCAACGTAACCTTACGTAAATTAACTTTTTTAAAACAACAATTTAACCAGCTCGCAATCAAAGGGAAACTTCTTGCTAATAAAGAGTGGTCTTTCAATATAGAGCAGAAAAATATTGCGGCTGATTTAACCTATAATAAGAGTACAGATACTCTTAGTGGTTTTATTAGACGTTTACATTTGGCCAAAATTGATAATTCAATAGAGGACAATGAATTAACAACAAAAGTAAGCCCAGGACAAATACCAAATCTCAATTTACGTATTGATAATTTGTCTATAGGAGACATACAAATAGGTGATATGACTTTAAAAAGTCGTTCTACACCTGCACGATGGGTAATAGATTATTGCCGGATTGAGTCTCCTGTTTATCAGTTTAACGTAGAGGGAGAGTGGAATCAGAAAGGAAAAAGTAATCTCACTAAAACAGTACTAAAACTTCACCTAAAAGATTTGGCAAAGAGTCTTGAGCGCTGGCATATCACCCCAGCGGTATATGCACAGAAAGGTGATTTAGAGTTTCAGGGCGGTTGGAATGGTACAATATATGATTTTTCTCTGGCTTCTTTAGATGGAGAAATGTACTTACAACTCAAGGATGGCCGAATCACTCATCTTAGTCCTGAAACAGAAGAAAAACTTGGTTTAGGTAAATTATTAAGTGTTTTGAGTTTGCAAACTATTCCAAGACGATTAAAACTAGACTTTAGTGATCTTTCTCATCAAGGATATAGTTTTGACATTTTTAAGGGCAATTTTAGTGTTAAAAAAGGCATTATGAGTACACAAGATAGTTATATTGATGGTCCAGTCGCCTATGCCAGTATGAAGGGAGAGCTAGATTTAGTCAGGAGAATGTATGATGTGAATTTACGAATTTCTCCTCATATTACTGCTAGCCTGCCTATAGTGGCGACTATTGCCGGAGGGCCTATAGTCGGATTTGCAGCTTGGGTTGCCAATAAAATTATTAATCAAAGCATGCAAAAGATTAGTGCTTACAGTTATAAAATTTCTGGACCATGGAAGGAGCCGATTGTTCAGCAGCTTACTATAGTGAGGAAAAATCATTAAAAATTGATTTTAATATGATGAAGCTATTATTTTTCTACTATTGGCGAATTTGCTTATTAAAAGAAAGCCCCGAAAGAGCACCTCACTCTTATGTGCTTCTTGGGGCTAGCGCTATATTATTGGCTTTTGTGCTTATCACACAGTGGCGATTTTCAGATAGAGTATTCGCAGAAGATTTTATGACTGCCTTTATGGCGGCAGTTAGTTTAATTTTTTCTTATATCGTATACACCAATGTAATCTTATATTTCAGAGGTGTTCAACCGCGGTTGGTGCAAACATTAACCTGTTTATTTTGTACTCGTGTAATCATTCACATACTGGCTAGCCCCTTATTATTACTTGATCCTTATTTATCTCATGCTAATTTAAAAAATCCGATCCTTTTATTTATTGGTGTGATATATTTGTTTATTACTTTAGGCTTATCAGTCTGGCAATTTGTAATTACTGCGCATATTTATAAATTAGCGTTAAGTACTTCAGCAATTCAATCTGTCTTGGCTGCTTTTGGTTTACTTGCTATCAATATTCTAACGGTTTCTTTTTGGCGATGACATTATGATGCATTTACATATATTAGGATTAAGCGGAACATTTATGAGCGCACTCGCATTACTTGCTCGTGATGCTGGATATAAGGTTACTGGAAGTGACGCGAATTGTTATCCACCTATTAGTGACTTATTGAGAGCGAAAGGAATATCCTGGACAGAGGGATATGAGGATGCAACTTTAGCTCTACAAGCCGATTTGGTTATTATTGGTAACGCAATTAAAAGAGGCATGCCTGTATTAGAGGCGGTACTGGAATCAGGTAAAAAAAATTATGTATCAGGGCCTCAATGGCTTGCTGAACATATATTGTCCAAATACAAGGTGATTGCGGTGGCAGGTACTCATGGCAAGACCACCACAACTTCTATGATTGCATGGATTTTAGATCAAGCTGGCCTAAATCCTGGTTTTTTAATTGGCGGTGTAGCAACAGATTTCAATACCAGTTCTTTCCTTGGAAAAGGAGAGTGGTTTGTTATTGAGGCAGATGAATACGACAGTGCATTTTTTGATAAACGTCCTAAGTTTATGCACTATTGTCCGCAAATTGCTGTGTTGAATAATTTAGAATTTGATCATGCTGATATATACGCCGATTTAGCAGCTATTCAACAACAATTTCATTATTTATTACGCACTATACCTCATAGTGGGGTGGCAATTAAACCACGAGATGATAAGGCTTTAAATGAAGTTTTATCTTGGGGAGAATACTGTCAAATACAAGAGACTACTTTATCAGGTGATGCTCAATGGTCAGCTGAGTTGCTTGATGAAAGTGGTTCGTCTTTTAAGGTAATGTATTTAGGCAAAGAGGTAGCTCAAGTTCACTGGTCTTTAATAGGACGTTTTAATATAGAAAATGCTTTAGCGGCTATTGCTGCTAGTTTTAATGCGGGAGTTAATCCTGAAGTTGCAGCGAAAGCCTTAGAACATTTTACTCCTGTGAAACGACGTTTGGAAGTTAAGTCCGATAAGCATGGAATTACTGTATATGATGACTTTGCTCATCATCCCACTGCAATTACAAAAACAGTAGATGCGTTAAGAAGAAGTAAAAGACATCAACGTATTTTTGCAGTAATGGAGTTTGCTTCTTATACCATGCGTACAGGAGTTCATGCTGGAGAAATGGCCCATGCTCTTGCGCCAGTAGATGGTGCTTACATATTGGATCCTAAAGATTTTAATTTACAAGAGACTCTGTCTCAATGGACATGCCCTTATAAAGTCTGTAATAACCATGATGAAATTGTTGCCGAAGTGACAAAGAATGTAAGAGAGGGGGATGCCGTTTTAGTAATGAGTAATAGAGGGTTTAATGGAATTCATCAGCAATTAATCCATTCAATTGATAAACGCTTTGCTTGATTGTCGTTGAGACATTTTACCTCATTTCTTCCTTAGCCTGATGGCTATGAGCCCTCGGCTCAGCCTATTTATTCTACGGAGCATGGGGCAAATGAAAATTATCAACAGCTGAAAGTAAAGAATCTTAGCGCATCTAATAACAACGTCGTTAGGAAAACAATAGTTATATCGAAAACACACTGAAACTTCTTCTTCCTTAAAATAACGTCAGTTTTGGATAAGAAAGTCACCTACCTCGAAACCGTTCGTGTTGAGGGGGTAATCCCGTCTCGAAGCATCCATCAAGATAATAATCTTGTGCTTATGCTTCGATGTGGCGCAAAAAAGCGCCTCCTCAGCACGAGAGGACTGGGGAGATGCCAGACACTAACTTCCCTTTCTGCGCTCCGTGTCTCCTCGCACCACAGCAAGTTTGGAAAGAGGTCTAAGTTTTTTTCAAAACAAAATGCTTTAGAACAGCATAGGTTCTAAATTTGTTAAACAATAAATAATATTTTCAACTCTGATCTTTTTAGCTCTTATCTCTCCGTAACGGAATTGTTTGATTTTAAGCCATAAAATATTTCATTTGATCTATTGTGGTTATTTTAATACAATTGGTTCTTTTTAAGAAACACTTGTTCATTGGATGTAACTATGCAATTAAAATCAGAATCAAAATCAGGTCAATTATCAAAAACTGTAGAATTAGCGATTGAAACAGTCAATAAAAGACACTACCTTGGGGCTTCGAATCATGGAACTAATCCCACTGGCGGCTTGAATGGCTATTACCGTAATATAGCGATGCGGGTGTATAACACCTTTCGTAATGCGAAAGGTGAGTTTAATCCATTATTTTACGTTTATATTATGGACGCCTGTGTTTCCCATACTGGGGCTGGAAATTGTGGGGAACTTTCCGCCGCATTATATCTTGAGTTAATTTTGAGTGACTTATCTTTGGCACAAAAAAAACTGGTTCAGCTTCGCAGTTATCCAACTAAAGATGCACATGTGGAAAATAGCTATGTATTAGTTGATTCTACGGTATACGATATATGGGCTAGCAAAAAATACAAACAATCAAGAATAAAAGCAGAAACTCACGTTGCTGATAAATATCATCAGGTTGATCCAGGTATTAATCTTACAGTGGCTCAGGCCTCTATAAGGGGATTAAAAGAATCAGTACTTGCTAAATTTTCTAAATTATTTGACGAGGAAATTGCCAAAGAACGACTCATGGGAAATATGTATGTTACTTTCGATAGTAAAGATCCAAGTGATAATGCGCTGTGGGCTAGTGAAGCTTTACCTTATCTTTTTAATAAATTTCAAGAAACAGTATGTGATTCATATTTCTTAGCTCATATGAGTGAAGCAGAGATCATCCAAGGAAAAATTATTAAAGATTTTATTTATTTAATAGAAGAGTTGCGACAAGATTTCCCAAGTTCTGGACTTCTAAACTATCCTGGTAAAATACAATACTCTCATGAAGAAATTGCAGGAGAGCTGAAAAAATTAATATCTAATCAATTATTTATAGATTTTATTTTAGCGATTAGCTATAGAAACTCAAATCCACAAAAATCTTTGGAATTATTAATAAAATTGCAATCAACTTGGAGCCCGAATTCGATTGATAAATTAGAGTTGTCTGTGATGTCAACGGTTTCTACAATGATTGTAGGGTTAAAATCTAACTTGACTATCCCTTCTCAAAATACTGTTGCGCCATGCTCTACAACTATTGAGTCAGATGCGACAGATGATGATAATACTAAAGATGTAAAAAATACTGAAGTTGATAAAAGTCAAAAGAGAGAGGAAGAATTGAATCCTCATAGTTTTTTTGTTGAAGCCCCCAAAAAGAATGATAAGACTTTGCGTGGTGTTACTGAAGACGATGGGAATATTTTAACCTTGTGACAATAAAGAGGATTATCGGGTAACTGGGGCGAGGAAAGCGAAACCACATCCTTGTGGTTTGGTATCGTCCTTGATACCTAATGAAATTCCTTTTATGACATCCATTGTCCTTCCTCGTAATTTAAGCATAGCAAATATTTTAAAAGAGTCATGGTAGTGATTTCTCTTAGATATGTAAGAGATTTCTTATAATTTTGATATTGAATCGTTAATGATTTTTTTGACGTGCTATTTGTAGGGCCAGAGGCCCTACTTGCATTAGCTATTTTTGTCTCTTTTAAATACTTCTACCACTGTATGTGATAAATCACGGGCTGTGTATTCTAACCAACGAGAGCGAGCAAGGTATTGTATGCCTTCTTGTATGTTGTATTTACAGGTTGCTATTGTGGTTTGAATCCCTTCTACTCCAAAAGTAATATCACAATTCGTAGGGGTGTCAGAACACATTTTTTGTAGTAGTTCTGGAGTAATGTATATGGACTTTCCTGGAGTGATGTTGCAAGTAGAGGTCTCTTCACAGAGGTGATGTCCAATGGCAACTTCAGCTGCGCGATCGGAAGTATTTACTATGGTCATATCTACCGCTGAGTATGCGTTCCAAGCTGCTAATGAACAAATATTTGCTAAAAAGAACAGTCTTATTTTTTTTCTCAATTTATCTCTCCTTAATTATAGCAATTGATAATTTATTGATGCTGCTTTTTTGCTACAGTACATCCTGTGCCAGAATATCTATCCCATTTATTGCCGTAGTAGCTTTCCTTAATTTGTTTCAGCAAGTAAATGCTCTTTTCTAGATTAGAATGATTTTAGCCATTAGGACCACTAAGAATTAGAATGACGTACTCATTTTCAATTCTACTTTGGCAGAATCTAAAACAGCGCTACTCGATAAATGAGGCTTCCTATTCTATAGTTTAATTTCGAGATAGGAAATACAGATTATTAAAATATAATATAAAATGATCTTTATTTGCTCACAACGTGGTTGAATTAATAACTTGATATATGAGAAAGAGATAAAATTGGTAACTTGAAATATTAGTTGAGCAAATAGTTAAATTAATAGTTGCAATATGTTTTATAGGTTGATATAAAAAATAAAAGGCCTTAATTTTCAATCTAAAAACAGTGAGCAATTACTTTTTAAGATTTAAGGACTGATTACTCGCTGCAGTTTATTGCGGGTGAACTTTGCGGGGGGGGATGCCATGCTAGAGTTTACCAATTTTCTGCAAGATGCAAAAAAATTATCTACAAAAGTAACCCAGCATTTTATGAGTAAACAAAGCTGTATGAGTTTTTTTTCAGCTTTAGTTCCTAATAATAGTGCAATAGATGATGCATCCACTATCAGCCTTTTGGCCCAAAGTTTAGAACAATCTGACGATGAAGCCCTAAAGAATTATATTGAAAAAATTCCTGAGAGTTCTTTTATTAGTCATGAAGAGTTTATCGATTTTAAAGCTCGAATACTTGTAGGTATATATTTACTGAAGTGGTCCAATTACAGTTCCACAATGACTTATTACATGAATAAGCCATTAATTGAGTTATTTCAAAAAGATTTAGGGATAGAATCTCTTGCCGATATGGATGCTAGAGTAGCAGATGCAAGCTTGGAGGCTTTAAGTCAGTTCTGTTCTTATGTCTATGAAAATAGGCGCATATCTCTCTATGCCGATTTAAGTAAACAGTTGGGTGCGACTATCCAGTTGGATATCCATAAAATACGTAAGGATAAAGTTACGGAAAGCTCGTCATGGAGTGGTGTTTGCATAGGAGTAATGCGCACTATAGGGATGAGTAATCCGTCTTAGTAAAGGAGGAACTATGACTTTTACCCCACCTGCATTAGATGTATTAGCAGCAAAGACTGATAAATTAGAACGTCAGCTTGACATTCAATTAAAGCGTTATTTAATTAATCCACCAGAGGATAATGAACCATCTTCTGCTAAAAAACAAACGAGTCTAGAGTGGTGGATTACAAGAGCTCAGGGGGTACTTGATTGTGGAACAGGTAGAGATACAGCCCGGGAAGTGTTTAATCAGTTAGTCAATGAGCTCAGGCACGTCAATAAAGATAATAAAGAGGATAATCAGAAAGCTACTTGGTTTTTAGTGGGGGCGTTACTTCATCGCTATTTTAGAGTGATGCAGGAATATGATGATTATAATAATACCGTACGTATATGGTGGTGGTATGTTGGTAGCAGTAGGCTATTTATGGCTATAAGAGCTGCTTTAAAATTTCCTGAAGTTCCCACTAAGGAGGCAGGGAGTCTTTCTACTCAGGAATTCAAAGAAAAAGATCTGGCGGTCATGGATGATGCTACGATAGTCATTGCTTTAGAAGCATTCCGCGATAACATGTTGTTAGAGGTTGAGACGGATGTACCTAGATATAAAAAATATGCTCATTTAAATAAAGATGTAAATTTTCAAAAGCATTTGAGTGAAATGATCCTTCACTATAAGGGACGCGCGGCTCCGGTTTTAAAACAACTTAAGGCGATTAAGTTTATAAAATCTTTAGCAGCGGAAGTAATTTCACAACAGACGAAGATAACCCTTGCATTGGATGTATGGCATAAACTTTTAGTCAAGGAGCATGCTAAGTTTGATTCGCTTGATTTAGAGATTATAGAAGCACATATCACGACACATATTAAGGACGAGTCAGCAAGAGAGCGAATTCTAGATTTACTATACACACCACATATCAAAAAAAAATTAGAATCTTTTGAGTTTGATCATGAAAGTTTTTTAACTGATATGAAAAAAGGAAGTTCAGATACAGCAGTATATACTATTGTTGGAGGTTACTGCTTGTTATTGCAGTCTAAAGAATTTCAAACGAAAGGATTTGATAGATTAAAATTTAATTTGCATGAGGCTTTAGGAATAGAAGACAAGTCTGAGCTACTCACTGAAAAAGATAAGCTACTCAACATTCAATTTCTTGAGCAGTTTATTAAAACTAATCCTGAAGCTGGACTTCAATATGATTTTTTCACTAGCAAAGATAATTTGAGTGGTGAAATAGGTGAAGCAAAAGAAGCCTTGATCAAAAGTATCAAAAAGGCACGGAAGCTGGAAGATCAAGATAGTTCTGATAGACAGGTTCAACTTATTTAAAGGATGATTACAAAGAGTAATTGTAGGTTGGTGCCTTACTCTGCATAAGTTCTTGAGTTAAGCAAGAGCCAGGGATCCCAACCTACGTTATTACTTTTAAGAAATCCTTCGTCGCAAGCCTCTCAGCGACAACGGTTTTCTAACCTAACGCCTACGAGTCTACTTGGAAGAAAAAACATACTCTGTGAATGATTACTGACAAGAATTCCTTCTTACAGGTGATAGACTAGCCAGCTCCTCATAAAGATATTCCAAATCTAGACATAAACTTTTTAATTGGACAACATGATATCTATCCTTAGAGGCCTTTTTTTGTAATTCGTCATATTGTTGGAGCAAGAGTTCCGTTGCGTCCGCAAAATCCTCATTATCATAGTCTTCTAATCCTCGGGTTCTAGCCAGTAAATCCTCAAATTCAATTTTTAGATCCTCAAATTTTTTTTCAGCGTTATTGACTATGTTATTGACTATGACTTCTTCAGTATTTTTCTTATTACAACGAAGTAATAAGTATAAGAGCAGTACACCTATAGGGATTAGGGCAATTAGTCCTAAATAGGCAATATTAGTTCCAGTAGAGGCCGGCTCTATTGTTCTTGCTTGACACTCAGTGCTATTAGGAGGACAAATACTTGGTGGAGTGGGAGTGGAGTTAAATAAAGCGTTGGAACTTGCGGGGATATAGTGCTCTTCAGCGGAATAAATAGCTGCGGGGGCCGTTTTTACTATTGGGCGTTTTTTTGAGGATGGTAGTTCAAGCAGTTTGGGTGGCTGTGGTGCTTGCAGCCCTTTAGTTTCATGCTGAATTTTAATCCATTGATGCATGGATAGCATGAGTTTATTTAATTGTTGCGCTTGTCCGGCAAGATTATCGAAGCTGTTTGTTTTGGTATTAAGTTGATTTAAATGACGTATCATCTCATTCACTTGTCCTTTTAGGGCTTTATTTGTTTTGGCTAGGTCGGCGGTAGTGGATGGGAATTGCGCTAAAGTATCTTGATTTTTAATGAAAGTTTTTAATTTTTCTTGTTCTGATGAGAGCCAGGTTTGCCAATATGATAAACTTTGTTCATCTTCTATTGCTTTATGATACTCTTGGGTATTCGCATTGATAATAACCTCTATATATTGTGACGAATTATCGATAAAACCTTCAATCTGACTTAATAGCGTTACCATTTGCTCTTTAAATTGATAGACAGTATAAACCTCACCAGCTTGACCTAATAAATCCATAATTTGATGAATCACTTTTTGAAATCGATCCAATTCATTCAGATCAGAGATAGCTTTAGCATAATGTTCTAAGATCTTTTCATCCATTGAAATTAATTTAAAATTAGGACAGTTTTTTAGCTGTTCTACTGTTAAATGCAAGACAGATGCAAGGTCGGTACTGATTTCTTTACTACCGCTACCGCAATCTCGCGCAGCTAAAGTGGGGTGGTTGGTCGGAGCATCAAGTGCTGGAACTGAAAAATCATAAGAGTGTGGATTGACTGGGTTGATGTTTAATGCAAAATGAAGGATTCTATTACGCTCACTTGATAATTTTCTTATGTCTTTTGAGAGCTCACTAAACTTATCTTTGAGTAGTTGCGTTTCAATCTGATGGCTCAATTGTGGTCCTATTTTATCGTCTATAGTTCTGCGAAAATTAGCCATAAATAAGCGATCTGAACCAACAGTTGGTGGAATGTTTTTCTCAATAGTACGTACATATCGAGTCACTAACTCCAGCTGTTCCTTCACTTGAGCAATGTTAGGGTTTTGACTTAGCTGTTTTAAAATAAAATTAACATCAAGAAAAATGTAGTTTATGGGTTGATTTAAATGCTCTGCTGGCAAATTACTATTTCTTAATAAAAGATAATCGCCTACAGCTTGCATTAGCTCATATAATGCTGGCCATTGAAGGCGTTGACTGTCTACAGGCTGAACATGAAAATCATCTCTTGTTAATATATGACGAGTTTTGTAAGCATCGGAGTGGATCCACGAGTTTTCGTTAATATTGATTAAAGCCTGTTGATCTTCAGCAAACCAGGAGCTCGGATTGGTTAAATAGCTCTGATCAATACCCGAATTTGTCCTGATTTTTAAAACCCATTCGCGAAATGCCAACTCATCCTGAGTATAACAATTCTCCGAATGAAACCAAAAACGGTTCCTGTGAGGTATGGGCTTGTATGTAACTTTTTGTTCCCCTTTTTCTTTTACCATTATTTCTCGCTCCTTGAGAAAAATGAATCATCATAGAAATATTATTCCGCAATAGTAGATTTAATAACCGTCTATTAATGATATCTCCAATCAATTCGGTTATTTTTGAACCAATAAATTTGATAACATTCTTTATCTCAAGATGCAATAGTATGAATATTGATTCAGAAATTTTCGCATGAAAAATCAAGGATTTCTTGGAATCCTACTTCTTAAACGGTTCTTCCACAGAACATCCTTTTTTGTTACATTATATTTTTTGATTTTAATGGGTTAGTCATGCCATCTTTTGATATAGTTTCTGAAACGAATGAAGTTGAATTACGTAATGCTGTAGATAATGCTGTGCGTGAAGTTGGTACTCGTTTTGATTTTAGAGGGGTTGAAGCGACGATAGAGCTAAAAGAGCTTACCGTTACTTTACGCTCTGAATCTGATTTCCAAGTAAGGCAGTTAGAAGATTTATTCCGTAATCATTGTACTAAACGTAATGTGAGTACTTCGGGGATCGAGATAGAAGATGAACCAGTACACAGCGGAAAATTCTATTCATTGAATATGACGTTTAAGCAGGGAATTGATCAGCCCGCAGCTAAAGAAATAATAAAGTATATTAAAGAAACCAAGGCTAAAGTGCAGGCCTCTATTCAAGGGGATAAAATACGCGTCACAGGTAAAAAGCGTGACGATCTTCAAGAGATTATCGCCTTATTAAAAAAATCGGATATAGAGTTGCCTTTACAGTACGAAAACTTCAGGGATTAGAGTTACAAACTGTTAATGGCCGTGTTATTGTACGACGGCCGTTATTGGTAACTGTTCACCTAATGATATCAATTTAAGCTTTTATACGTTGCTCGTATTAGCGCAGCGGTAGCCCCGATTCCAGGAAATCCGGGCTACATATGCTTAAGTTGGTGCTATTAATCGTTCACAACCTCTCATGTCATTCCGAACGATTACCATTACTTAGATGAACTAATCATCTTCTTTCGTTCAGGCGTTAAGTTGCAGTAGGCTAGTTTAGCAAACTCCTCTGCGGATACAGGTTTACTCATGAGAAATCCTTGACCGATATAACATTTTTTTGCGATTAAATAGTTGAGTTGTTGTACGGTTTCAATTCCTTCTGCGACAATCTCCATACCCAGTTCGTTAGCTAATTTGATAATAATATCAATAATGATGACCTTGTCTTTTTCATTATGAATGTCACTAATAAATTCTTTATCAATTTTTAGGATATCAATAGGGAGTGTTTTTAATCTATTTAATGAGGAATATCCTTTACCAAAGTCGTCCAACGACAGTTTTATACCTAATTCAGAGATCTGGTTAAGCACTATATTTATTTCTTCATTATTAGTCATTAATAGACTCTCGGTGATTTCTAGCTCTAAATACTCCATTGGATATTTATAATCGTGCAGCGTGGTTTCTAAAATAGTGAGAAATTGATTATGGACTAGCTGAATAGGGGAAATATTAATAGAGAAGGGCAGCATATGATCATAGAGATTATCCCATTTCATGACTTGTTCACAGGCTTTGCGTAAAACCCAGTGTCCCATATCGATAATTAGTCCTGTGCTTTCGGCAATGGGGATGAATTCATTGGGTGATATTGATCCTAAAACTTCATTATGCCAACGCAATAGAATTTCTGCACCAATAATTTCTTGATTAATAAGGTTAAATTTTGGTTGATAGTGTAATTCAAACTCATCATTTTGTAATGCTTTACGTAAATGTGTTTCTACTTCAGATTCACGATGTTGGGCATAACTTAGTTGTTCTGTGTAAAATTGATAGGTATTTTTGCCACAATTTTTAGCTTTATACATCGCTAAGTCAGCTTTTTTTAGCAGATCATCAGTTGTATCTCCATCACCAGGAAAAATCGCTATGCCAATACTTGCAGTAACAGTAATTAATTTGCCGCTAATAGGATAAGGACTATTGAGTTCATTTAATATTCGCTCAGCAAGTTGACGAGCTGAAGAGGGCGAATGTAAGTTGGTGGCGATTAAGGTAAATTCATCACCGCCTACTCGCGATAGCAGATCTCCTTTTCTGGTGATCAAAATCAGACGATTTGAAAATTGCTTTAGTAATTCATCGCCATGAATATGGCCAAAAGTATCATTAGTGGTTTTAAAGTTGTCCAAGTCAATGAGTAATAATGCGAGTGAACCACCGCTTCGCATGGCATTTGCAATGGATTTATCAAGTAAATTTTCGAATTCCCGTCTGTTGAATAAATTAGTCAGGGAATCATGGGAGGCGATGTATTTTAATTCTCTTTGTTTTGTTTTTAATCTTTTTTGCGCATTGAGTACAGAGGAATAAGAGATTACATAGTGAATAATAAGACAGGTACAAGGGAGTAAATAAGTGATGATCTTAAGAAAATAAGCGATATTATAAGCACTGTCGTATGGAGCATTGGATAGCATCATTAAATAAATTGACATGACTATTTGGGTAATCGCTATATAAAAAATACAATCTGTTAAAATGTATGGATACGTTTTATATGTTTTGGGGTAAATAAAAAGAATTAATGATAGATAAATGCCTATAGAAACCAATTCATAAGGTCTAGAAAAATAAGCATCCTTAAACCACATTGTAGGTAATTTTATGACTGTGGCAGCATAATAAATCAGAGTAATCGCTATCAATACTAAAAAGGTTGCGAGTAGAATAAAAGTAGATAAATTTAAATTTTCTTCATCATTGCTATGGAGTAAGAGAGTTAATCCTACTATTAATATTAACCCACTAATGCTATTTGAAAAAATCCAAAGTAATGCGTCCAGGTTATTTTTTTCAATATATGGCAGTGATATGCCATCAATAACTAAAATGTTAAGGGCCTCAAGAGAGCCTGAAAATAATACAGATAAACCAATGATTAATGCAATTTTATCATTACTTAATCGATATTGAGTAAAGGCCAGTAAAACAGTAATTGCAGCAAGAGAGAAGCCAGACCATTGTAATAAAATTTGCCTAAAATAGCCACGGACTTGTGATTCTACAAGTTGCGAATGCAGTCCTTGATTCAATTTATTGGTTATGGAGCTAAAGTCCATTCCAGAATGGAGGCCGAGGTAGGGGAGTCCGAGCAATAAAATGATAATCAAGACTAAGAATTGAGGTATTCTTTTTAATGCTACTTCATTAAAGGTAAATGAATCGTCCATTGTTTATACCTACTTCACTAAAAATGTTTGAAACAAATTAGTACTATCCTTTTATAAAATTTAGCATACTATGGGGCTAATAGCTTATTTTGCAGAGAAAATAGTTTGGTGATAATAAGCACTGGTATTTAGTAGCTGTTTGTATGGACTATTCGGTTGTTTGATTATCCAAGAGGAGAAGCTTTGATTCAGATGAGCCCTTGAGTGCACATAAGTATAAAATAACTTGATAAAACTTGTTCTCGCTTGGTGATATTCTTTTTTCCATGGTTGTGCGGTAAGAGAAGGGGATTCTCCAAATAAATTAATTCCGCCTAGAGCTGCTTGGCGTGTGATAATATCTTCTAAACTGAGATGTTGTGAATTAGATAATATATCGCGCATGACCATGAATGTGGTTGTTCTCCCATTCCCTGCTGCACAGTGGAAATGCAGCCAGGCATTAGCTGGTAGATTTTTAATAATTATTAAGAATTGGTCGACTTGATCAGGTGCGGGTGGATGATAATCTGGCACCTCTATCCTAAAGTAGCCTGTATTCGCCTTTTGGGCTGTTTTTTGTTCACTGTCAATTTCTTTCACCGCTATTGTTACTGGGTCTATTGGAACCTTAATTCCCTCTTGTGGTTTGCCTAGTTTATTAATCTGTACGATCCCGGATTGGGTCAAATAGTGAGTCCATTTTTGCTCGGATTCATTGATTTCTTTAGGAGATTTTCCCCAATTTATTTCATCTCTTTTATAGAACAAACTAATAGGTAAGTTGTTAAGATAAAGATGAGTTTCCTGTCGTAGGTCAATAAGAACAACGGGATGTTTGGAACCTATCTGTTTTTTCAACCATATCATACTTCCTAAAGAAGGTGCGGCACTACCAGAAATGAATAAGGTATCCATTCCATAGCGATTTATTTTCATATGCTGCAAACGTAACATTTTGGCCGCATCCCCAGTACTTCGCCAATGAACCGGCTCTATTTCAGCTAAACCATTGCTGTCTTGCCAATGATTTTTTGTCCAAAATGCTCCCTTAGGAAGTTGTATTTTTGTCGATGGTTCATTGATTTTCATGTTATTAGCTTCAACAAATAGAAGAGGGTTTATCAAGAATAAAATAGCAAAAAGGTATAGTTTAATTATTTTCATAATTCATATTGGACGGTTTATGATAGTTTAAACTTGAATTACTTAAGTTACTATTCATGACAAGAAATTCCTAATATATTTAATCCACGCTCAATATCATCGGCTACTGTTGGGGTGGATAATAAGTATTCTCCTGTATGTTCTGTTAATTCATCTTGAGCGAAATCAAAAGCCTCATTCCATTCCTTTTCGCTATAATCGCCGCGCCCTAAATACATTAATGCCACTAAGGTTGCTTGTTGATCAGGGCGTAAATTATCAATAAAGTCTACTGTTTCTTCATAGACAGGATCATTTTGATAATCAGCTAAAACATAGAGAGAGTCCATGTCTTCCGTAACTTCAGGAAAACTGACTTCCTCTTTGGCTTGAAATTGTCGTGCCTTATCAAGAAGGTCCGATATTGTTTCTGTATCAATATTTAACATATTTAACTCCTTATACTACTATTCTTCCTTATTTATACTTTGTATAAAGCCAGTCTATCTATATAAAATATAGTACTTTTCGTCGCTGTTATCTCTTAGGTTGATGCCCTTAATTGCTCACATCATGATGTGATTACTTCTTATACCCGGTCTCCTATCCAACAAAAGATGTTGGGCGAAAAAGAAGCATAAACGAATTGGGGGAGAACCTGTTGTGCTATAATTGAACAATACATGTTGGGAGGTCTTATGAGTAGAATCATTGCACTTGCTCTATCTGTATTTCTTTTTACAACACCCCTTGTTGCCATGGATGTTGATAACGGTAGAACCTCTCAAGCAGAAGCCAATATTCAAGATAAAGCAGAACAAGGAGATGCTGAATCGCAGCTTGAATTAGGCATTAATTATGAAAAAGGAAATGGTGTTGAGCATGATCTGAAAAAAGCTTTTTATTGGTACCAGAAATCGGCTGATCAAGGAAACCCCGATGCGCAAAATAATCTCGGTTTATTATATTTAAAAGGTAATGGCGTACCTCAAGATTACAACAAGGCCGTTTTTTGGATAAAAAAAGCAGCAGCTCAAGGATTAGGTATAAGTCTGAATAATATGGGTGTTTTATATGAACATGGAACGGGGGTGCCCAAAGACATGAAACAAGCTTTTCTTTGGTACAAAAAGGCAGCAGAAAAGGGGAGTGCAGAAGGACAATATAATGTAGCTGTGATGTACATGATTGGCGGCGGTGTTACCAAAGATATGAATCAATCTATTTACTGGTACAAAAAATCTGCGGAGCAAGGTGATCTAGATGCTGCAAATAATTTAGGTGTTCTTTATGAACGAGGTGATCTCGTTAATAAAAATATAAAAGAAGCTATTTCTTGGTACACCAAAGCAGCGGAACAAGGTTCAGATTTAGCGCAGACTAACCTAGGTGTTTTGTATTTAAGTAGTGATGATCCAATTAAAGATTATAAAAAAGCAAAATATTGGTTCGAAAAAGCAGCGGAACAGGGAAACGTAAAGGCACAAAATAATCTTGGCTTTTTATTTGAGCGAGGAATGGGAGCCGAGAAAAGTTTGAAACAGGCTATTTACTGGTATCAAAAAGCAGCTGATCAAGGGTATATGATGGCTGCAAACAATTTAGGCATTCTCTATTCCAAGGATGGCGAGTTTAAAGATTATACGCGGTCGCTGAAGTGGTTTCAAAAAGCGGCAGATAAAGGGTTTGCTGATGCGCAAAATAGCCTTGGTTTGATTTATATGAATGGCGCGGGTGTTGAAAAAGATAATAAAAAAGCTTTTTTTTGGTACAAGAAGGCTGCCGATCAAGGGTCTATGTGGGGTAAATACAATCTTGGGGTAATGTATATGAATGGCTTGGGGGCTAAAAAGGACAGCAAACAAGCTGTAGATTTATTTCAGATAGCAGCAGAACAAGGCCTTCCTTTAGCGCAAAATAATTTAGGTGTTATGTATTTGGATGGCGATGGGGTAAAAAAGGATTATAAAAAAGCGGTTTATTGGTTTAATAAAGCGGCTGATCAAAATCTTGACGTAGGTGAAATCAATCTTGGATTAATGTATGCCGAAGGTAAAGGAGTACCTAAAGATTTAGCAAAAGCTAAATATTGGATAGGCAAAGCTAAAGAAACGGGGTCTTCTGATGCCAGTAAGCTATGGATGGCTTATAAATTATGGAGGTATTAATACGGAAGGTAGGGTTTTTGCTATTATTATACAAAAGTAAAGAATAAAAACTAATGGACTAGTTCTATGCCTCGTTTCCAGATAAAAAACCCAGAAAACAGACAATGGCGAATGCTTTTAGTTTATGATTTTTATCGGATTTTAAGCGTTTTTTTATTTTTAGGTATTTATTTTTATAGTTATAGCTATATCTATAAACCGCATTCTCTTCTATTTTTTTCCATTCTTTTTGTTTATTTTATTTTTACCTTACTTTTTCTTTATTTGGGTTATTTCCAAGTCCTTAATTTTGTTAAACAAGTATTGTTATCTGGAACTATAGATGTCATAGCCATTTCCTCTATGTTGATTATTATCGGCAACATGCAGGCCGGGTATGGTATTTTATTAAATGTCACTATTGCTGCATTGAGTATTTTAGTTCCTGGGCGGCTGGCAATATTTTTTGCGGCCTTAGCTAGTTTTCTGCTTCTATGTGGGAATACCTTACAATTTTTCCTGAATCATCAAAAAGATTTAATCACTTTTTATTACAGTGGAATTTATGGCGCCGGTTTTTTCGGCACCGCATTAACTGCTTGGTATCTTTCTAACAGGATAAGGGCTTCTGAGGTTTTGGCCCAACATAGAAGTGATGAGTTGGCTGAAATGCAAAGAATTAATGAGTACATCGTGGAGCAACTGCATTCAGGCATTATTTACGTAGATGAGGCCAAGCAGATTAAACTAATTAATTCCGCAGCACGGGCATTATTTAATATGAGTAATAATAAAGTGCTTATAAATTTAAATCAGTTATCTCCTTTATTAGTAGAAAAATTTGATAATTTTTTGATTAAGTTCAAGCAAAATGAACGTGTTGTTCAAACTGTTATTGAAGCGCTTTATCTTCGAGTGCATTTTTTTTCTACCGCAATAGCTAATAATCCTGCAGTACTCATTCTTGTTGAGGATATGACTAATATAGCTCAGCAAGCACAACAACTTAAATTGGCTTCATTAGGGCGTTTTTCTGCAAGTATTGCCCATGAATTACGTAATCCTTTAGGTGCTATTGCACATGCCGCTCAATTGCTTGGTGATGAAAAGGGCTTGAATCAAGAAGATATTAGATTAAAACAATTAATTATCAATAATTGTGAACGGATGAACGGAGTTATTAAGAACGTATTACAGCTTACTAGACGCCAACAATCGCAGCCACAGGTTAATGAGATGTACTCTTTTTTAGAGCAATTTAAACAAGACTTTTGTCATAATAATCATTGTGATTTTATTATTAAATTACCTGAAGACAAGAAATTATCAGTCGTTTTTGATAAAAGTCAGTTAGAGCAAATCTTAGTTATATTATGTGATAATGCAATGCAGCACGGCCGAGATGAAGAGGGAAATGCTCGTATAATAGTTACTGTTAAATCAACAACCTATAAGACAATAGTCACTGTCAGCGATTTTGGTCAGGGTATTCCTGTTGAAAATAGAGATAATATCTTTGAGCCTTTTTTTACGACATTAAGAAGCGGAACAGGAATGGGATTGTTTCTTGCTAGAGATTTATGTGAAATTAATCAAGCGAGGTTAAATTTGATTGATTCCAGTAAGGGGAGTTGTTTTGCTATTACCTTAAATTCTATGGATGAAGTATTAATATGACTAGAAGTAATGTGCTCGTTATAGACGATGAACCTGATATTCGTGAATTATTCATGCTGACTTTATCGCGCATGGGGGTGTCTTGTGATACTGCTGTTGATTTCAAGCAAGGTTTAGACCGCATTAAACAAAATAACTACTCTCTTGTTTTAACCGACATGCGTTTACCCGATGGCGATGGTATAGAAATTGTCAAGTTTATCCAGAAGTTTAAGCCGCAACTTCCTGTAGCAGTAATCACTGCCTATGGCAATGTGGAGGGGGCCGTTAATACTCTAAAAGCAGGCGCTTTTGATTATGTGTCTAAACCTATTGATTTAGTCATGTTAAAAGAGCTCGTTAAAACTGCTTTAGCGATGAAGAATGTTACTCAAGAAGAACACGATGGATTACTTGTTGGCGATAGTCTAGTCATGCAACAGTTGAGAGAAAATATTCAAAAACTTGCTCGTAATCAAGCCCCAGTTTTTATTCAAGGAGATTCCGGGGTGGGTAAGGAGCTAGTTGCTCAATTGATCCATGCCCATGGCCCAAGAATGGATAAACCTTTTATACCGGTCAATTGTGGGGCTATTCCTGCAGAATTGATGGAATCTGAATTTTTTGGCCATAAAAAAGGAAGTTTTACAGGAGCAATAGCCGATAAATCAGGTTTATTTGTTGCGGCACATGGCGGTACTTTATTTCTTGATGAAATAGCTGAACTTCCCTTAGCAATGCAGGTTAAATTACTCCGCGCGATTCAGGAAAAAGCAATTAAGCCTATCGGTGAATTATACGAGATTCCAGTTGATGTGCGAATTTTAAGCGCAAGTCACAAGAATTTATTGGAGGAAATAAGCGCTGGTAGATTTAGACAAGATTTATATTATCGTGTTAATGTAATCGAATTACGTGTCCCTACTTTATCAGAAAGATTATCTGACATTCCTTCTTTAGCTTCGACAATCATAAAAAAACTGACTAAAAACCAAAAGAAACATTCCGTTACTCTGCGGCCTGAGTGCTTGGATGTGTTGCAAAACTATCATTTCCCTGGCAATGTCCGAGAGTTAGAAAATATTCTAGAACGCGCTATGGCAATGTGTGAGGGAGATGTCATTGAGGTAAAAGACTTGTATATACCTCAAATAGCCACGATGCCCCCCATTGTTTCTTCATCCACCTCGGCTGGCTTGACAGGGTTCCTATTGGATCAGGAAAAAGAATTAATTCTTGATGCGCTCAAGAAAACCAAATGGAATAGAACTGCCGCAGCTCGATTATTAGGGGTGAGTTTTAGAACCTTAAGATATAGGTTAAAAAAATTAGGCCTCGACTAAAAGTTGTTGATCACTCACATTATTTAAATAGTGTTAATTTTGAGTAATCAGCTAATATTTACCCGCTGATTGGATAAAATTGTGTGTTACTATTATTATTACATTAGAGTAATAAATTATTGTGGTGAATTATGTCTAGTTCTTCTGATGATGTGCAAGCCCCTTTTAAGCTATTTGGAGATATACGCTCTCAGGCAAATGATAGTAATTTAAAGGAAATCCAGAAAAAAGGCGATGAGCAAAAAGCATTATTAATTAAACAAATCACTGATAAAATAACTGCAGACCAGAATCTTTTCTTTTCCATGTTGATGAGGCTTTTGGGAGAGAAACAGCAACAAGATACTTTAAGAGCGGAGCTAGAGCGTGAGGCTCAGAAATGTGGCTTCTCTAATTTACAACAAGCGATAAATGTTGTACGAAATCCTGATGGACAAAGTCCCTTACAACAAGCATTTCAACAACAAGATTTTGGATTAGCCCAACGATTGATTGATTATGGAGCAATTCCTGGTCCTATTGAACGTGCTGCTTTTGATGTTGCCTTAGATAGTAAGGCTGCAAAAGATTTTGGCTTTACCCCTCAATATGCTAAAGAAGATGCACTGCATCCTGTTAAAGATTATGGCTTGGTTCTAGGGATAGAAATGACCAGTAAGGATGGTACCTATTCTCAGTTCGGCCATATTGGTCCCACCTACCAACTCATGACGGATTCTGTTAATAAATATGCAATGAGTGGTTTCCCCGCAGATAAAGGATTTCAGGAAATAGCGGATGCTTATAAGTTTTCAAATAAAGCTGCTGGATTTTCTTATAGTACGGCAACAAGAGATCCTCAAGCAGGTCAAGAAATAGCTGATAGAATTAAACAAGGGAAGACGACTACTATTCCCATTAGTTTTGAAGGTCATGCTATGGGGTTATCGGTTGTCCCTGATGGACCAAATTCTAAATCAGGTTATCTGGTTTTTACTAACAGGGGACTTGGTAAAAAGCCAGGTGAAGAGGGTACTCAAATTTATCGTGTTGATGATTTAAGTAAAATCGATGCAAAATTCATTAATTCAGCTATGAATGGCCATTCAAATGGGGCTTCTCATAGAGATATTATGGGCCAGATCCGTGATGTTACTGGTGGTAAGCCTCCTGTTCATACTATTCAACAAAAAGATCAAAAATACGATAACTGTTCTATTGCAAATACACGATCTAATATTCATGGTATTCTCGTATGTCAAAAAGCAAAAGAAAAAGGGGTTCCCGTTGATAAGCTTGGACAGGATGATTTAGATTCTGTTAAAAAAGATTTTAAAAAGTTCACTAAGGATATGCGTACTGATAAAGTGAAACAGTTAACTGAAGCATTAAAGAACAATCCCCAAGATGCTGATTTAAATAATTTAGCTAAAGAGTATTTAAAAAAACCTTCTAAGGTTTCTAACGATGTAAGGGAATCATTGGAAAAAGCATTAAGCAGCAATGCACAAAGTAGTCAACAAGTACAGGAACAGCGGCCAATGACGTTAAGTAAAATGTAGGGTGAATACATTGTAATATTTCTCTTGAAAAAAAAATTGAAATTTACTAAACCTTGGTCTAATGTTATAAGACGCTCCGGAGTATGCTTTGGAGCAAACTTTAATCATTTAATCACTAAGGAAAGTTATAATGAACTCATGGAATAGTGTTGTATTTATAAAAACAAAAAATGCTTGGTCTGATTCTGCTGCAATTGCCAAAATGAATGGGGTTCAAAGCCTATGGTCTACTTCTGGTGATTGGGATTGGTGCATTAAACTAGATCCTAAACATTCTACTCCAGAAGAAACTGCAACTTTTGTTAAAAGCCTCAGAAATGCTGATTGGGTTGCTGAGACCAAAACAAGCTGGTGGAAAGAAGTTTCTGTAAGATAATAAGCTCAATAATTATTTTTAATGTAGTAACTATCTTGAATTAAACATTTAAGACAGTTACTACAATTGTAGGATCTCGAGGACAATTCGCGAGACGTAGGCAAAAATGATGAATGGTCTTGGCGAAAGCTGACGACCTCCAAACCATGATACAAAGGTGTATTTTAACTTAACTGTATTCACTCATTACCTTCTTATAGACATCGGTTATTTCCCTTCCATTCCAAACATAGCTGAAATGAGCTCCCTGATTGCAGTGATGGATTATATTAGGCTTAAATAAGGCAAAATTTTCTCCTTCAGCGCGTACAGAATGGTATACTAGCCCGTTTCCTTGGTGTTCTTTAATTTGAGCACCTAAATTTTGACTTGCCTTATAATCTACAAGTGAATAAACAGGATTAGTTTCTTTATCTAAAATAGTTAAATCAAATAATTCGGCACTAAACTCAGCTATTAAACTTCGCATATCAAGTTCTTGTGCGGGTTCGCTAGTGTAAGATAAAAATCGCTCTTTATGGTAAATAGTTTCAGCAATTGCTGTTGATATTGAATCCGCAGCATAATAAACACCATAATCTCCATTAGAAAATCGGCTTCCATCAGGATTAATGTGTGTAAAGGCCGCCATAACATAACCACATCCGGGGACAGCGTATATCCGTTGCTCTTGGGGAACTAAATTCAAAAAACCTATTTCATCTTGAATTCTAGGATTTGTTAGCATTTGCACCGAATATAATGCTTCGAATTCATTTTCATTAGCAACGTCTTCAAATAAATGAATAGGGGGAAATTGAGAGGGGATAATGCGATAACAACGTTTTCTAGTAAAATTTTTTTTACCGAGTGAATCTATAGGTTGCATCACGATTTTCCGCCTCGCTCTGCGTTAAGTCTACTGGCAATAGCCCAAAGGTCAACAACTCGTCCTTGCATCATAATATCCATGGCCGAACGGCCGTTATAAAAGGGAGCCCTATTAGGCTTTCTAACCCATCTATAGACAGACTCAGGTTTTGAAAATAAAATTCGTAAAGCAGCATGAATATTTAAAATATAAGAGATACGCTCAATAAGATCATGACTAAAAGATGCTTTTTCTGGTGAGCTTTTGTATTTAAACCAGGTTGAGCGTTTAAGCCCTAGCAAGGTCAGAGCCTCTTCAGTAGTACATTGCCATTTGTCAAAAATATTTAAAACAACCTTGAAGGCTGTTTGGATCTGCCCATTGTCGACCTTAGGTGATGATTTAATTGGAATCATATCTTTTTCCTAATATATGCCATTAGTCTAAATATAGACTAATTTTAGTATTAAGTCTATATTTGTACTTTTGCCTTTAAAATTGACATTCTGCCTTTATTTTGATTTTTTTTGTTTTGTTTGTGTTAAACTTGTCGCGACAATTTTATATAAGCTTAGTGAGTTTGTTAGATGCCTATTTTAAATCAATTGTTTTTTCAAAACCTCATGAAAGAAATGAATGAGGAAGAGTTGAATAAATTAAATGTGCAATTAAAAGAAATTTATAAAGAAGAGCCCCATATTTTTCCAGAGCTCGATTCTGAGTCGCCTGATATTCCAGAGAAAGATTTTGAAACTTGTAAACGACAATTGTTGGCATTATTAACCTACATCGAAGAGTTAAATCCTGAAAAATTGGATCTATTTTCAAAATATAAAGCGAACGTTAACAAATTAACTATTGAGTCGGCAAAACCTGACATTTTAATTACTTTGCGTTCTGCAAAAACTACCCTGGAGCGCTCTTTACCAACCATTTTATCTGGACATGAGCAGGCTGATAAAGCGGCGTTAAATGATCTTACAGTAACTTTATGTTATAGCGGAGCTAACGCTAATTTAGAGCATGCATTAGGATATTTATCCCAAAAAACCTCTTTATCCGATGCAGTACATCTTGCAAAACGCAGTCTATTATTTTCACTGGCAAAAGATTTTCTCGGTACAAGGGGATTAGTTGAGTACGAAGGTAATGAAGTTCATTATGCTAACGCTCTCTTTAACTATGTAGCCAGTGATTATGGTTTATCTGAGCAGAAGGATCTATTTGCCCCAGATTTTCCCCCTGAATTATTACATGAATTTCGACAGGTCGTAGTCAAGGAACAATTGGATGTTGCTGCTCTTGTACGAGTACTTCCTCAATTTTTGCCAACATTATTACCAGTCAATATAACGCAATTATCTGAGTTCGAAACATTAAGTGATTTTTTTCAGTGTTTGGGAGAAAAAAAACCTGGTTTTGAACATTATCAGCTCCTCTATACTGATGAAGATATAGATGATGTTCCAACCTATGTTCCCAAGGAAGGCTGGGAAATATTGATAGCTGCTGTAATTGCTGATTATTTAGAAAAGGCAGGATATATTTCTGAGACACAGATAACGATAGAAGATAAAAAATTACTGAATAATGGCGAACATATTATTGATGCGAGCAATGGTACCTTTGCGCTTTTAAAAGATAAAGATTCAACATATCTTTCGAAAATACTACTACAAAATCCTAATATGCCAGTACCTGATGTATGGCGCATAATAAAACAAATCCCTACAGTTTCTTTGCTTGAATTGTATAGTTCAACGGAACCCAAGGAAGAAATGACTCATATTCGGAATTATTGTTTTTATGGATTGCTGGAAAGACCCGAGTTATCTATAGAATTTGTAGAATATTTGTCTAGAAAAATTAATGTGGCTTTCCCTTGCCCAGAAATTGAAGCACAACAGCGGGCTCTTGCATGTTACGTTTTTAATTCTGGATATCAATGTTCTGCTGAAATTCTGGATTTTTTAGTAACTAAATTATCAAAAGATCAACAATATAATTTTTTAATGCGTGCAGCTACAAATAATAATGTAAATTTCGTTAATTGTTTTTTATACCATGAACCTACATTCGTGTGGTGGGAAAGTCTACTTTTAGCTGCCGTTGTTCATACTTCTACAGAAGTACTTACCACATTGCAGCAGCATGGCGCTAATTTAAATCAAAAAATATGCCATATTCATTGGTGTCAAGGTAATGCGCCTGCTCATATTGCTACAGAGCTAGGTTGTATTGAGGTACTTGATACGCTAGGTGCCCTTGGAGTTAATTTAGATGGAGAAAATCATTTTGGATTAACACCAGCATGTATTGCCGCTATAAAAAATAATTCTGATGCTCTGATTGCATTGCATCGTCTTGGAGCTGATTTAAGCAGAAGGGTGCTTTTTTATGGATCAAATGAATGTCTTGATTATCAAGGTCGTGCGCCAGTTCATATTGTGGCAGCTTTAGGGCATACTCAAGTACTGCATACATTAGCACACTTGGGTATTAATTTAAATGTGGCAGATGATTCTGGACTCACTCCTGCTTGTATTGCTGTTATAAAAGGTAAACTTGATGTTCTCGATGCACTTCATCAACTAGGTGCTAATTTAAATATAAGCGCGACCAGAGGACAGCTTTTTTCTGCTCCGCATGTTTATGCGGGTAGTGCCCCAGTTCATATAGCAATCACTGTAAATAAGAAGGATGTACTACAAAAGCTCAAAGACCTTGGCTATAGTTTAGATGAGTATAATCAACAGGGCGACACGCCGGCATGTATGGCTGTGTACACCAATAATATCCTAATGCTTAGAGCCTTACACGAGCTGGGCGTCGATTTGAACAAACCTAATGCTAAGGGACTGACTCCTGCTTGTCTTGCTGCAAAAAGTGGTAATCTTCAAATACTTAGGGAACTGAAGACGCTTAAAATCGATTTAAATAAAACAGGAAGCACCGGAGCTACCCCTTTTTATACTGCTGCTGAATATGGTAGATCGGACTCTATTAGAACACTTCATGCACTAAAAGCAGATTTTAATATTCCTAATGAAGAAGGGCAAACTCCTGCGTTTATTGCCGCTCAAAAAGGACATTGTAAAGTATTAAAGTGGCTAAAAGTCTACGGAGCTGATTTAACTACTCCTAATCATCAAGGAGATACACCCGTCTATATTGCCATAGTCAGTGGACAGGTTGGTGTACTTAATACATTACAAAGTCTTGGAGTTGATTTAAGCCATATCATGGAGCGAGGGGATGAAGTTTGGCGGATTGCTGCTAAAAAGCAGGACATTAAAATGCTCTGTAAACTGATAGAAATAGGCGTCAATCCTAAGAAAGAAGCGATTTCGGTTATGAATCTGTCTTCCCAATCTATAGAAAAATTTCTTCTTAGTGCTATTAATTGCGATAACCTCTGTTTACTTCAAGACCTTCTAGACCTGTTAACATGCCCAATAAGCCCTGATTTAGTTTTCTATGCGGCACAATACGCTCGTTCTCCTTCGATACTTTTGGCACTTAATAAGCATTCAGCAATTCTTGATTACTCTGATCTTCTAGCAAACTCTTCTATTCATATTGCTGCGCGAGAGGGCAATGTGCACTCACTTAGTGTGCTAATGCAACTTGGTGCCGATTTGACGGAGGAAAATGGTGTGGGAGAAACGGTGGCCTTTATTGCCGCTAAAACAGGACAATATTCAATTATTGAGCAGTTAATAGACAGGGAAGAAGTATATCAATCAATACATATAAGCAAAACCGATCTTTTATACGGGCTAAAGAAATGTGAGCAAGATGTTCTTACTAGGGCGGAACATAAAATTGCTGAAAGAGTCGCTGCGGGCGATAAGCCTAATAAGCTTATTCTGTTTCCTAGAGATATAGCCGAAATTATGGGACATAACGATATTGTTATGTTGCTTGAACAACATAGGTTACAACCCAAAATAGTTCCACGCGTGTCTTCACCTTCATTTTTTGCAGAGCAAGATCGGCATAACCTTATATCTAGGCCTAATTCTCCTATACCAAGACCAGCCGCTCCTATACCTTGGGCTTGTTCCTCTGTAGAACCTATGTCTGTGGATGGGGAAGAACTGTCTGAAGATGGTTTATCTCAAAAAGCTAATTCTAGTAAGAGGCGATCTGCCGCTGCTTTTTTAGGCGGGGGAACAACAAAAAAACCAAAAGCACATAATCCATTAAACCCAGAAGAAGAGCATGCTTTTGGGCCTAGGTGAGATGGCTATTTTGCCTCAGCCTCGGGGTTTATCTGTAATTGTTGGTTGGATCTAGGCCCTCTAATTATTTACCAGGAATTTGATTTCATCAATTTTGGCTAAAATCCGTGCTTTTAAATACTCATCGTGTTTTGCCAAGTCTAGAGCTACTTTGAGTTGAGCTATAGCGGCTCTTTTTTGCCCTTCAAGCAATAAACAATGAGATTGAGTAAAATAGGCATAGCTTTTTTGATGTGATTCAGCTTGTGCACGAGCTAGAGCTCTGCAAAGCGGTAAATCCTGCTTATATATTCTACTGCCTTTTAATAACACACTGGTTGCTTTTGTTGCTTGATTCGCTGCAAGCAATGCATCACTGTATGCCATAAGCACTGCATAATTTTCTGGATAACTTTTGTTTAGTTCAGAAAGACGAGAAATGGCGGCTTGATGTTGCGACATTCCTGTTTCTGCTTGGGCCATAGCAATTTGAAAATAAAGATTCTCTTTATTTTCATTAACTAACGGTTTTAGTAGCTCCACTGCTCTTGAGAAGTTATTCTTATTTAATAAAGCAAGGGCAAGACCATATCGGCAGGCAATCGCATTATTCTGTTTATTACATTGGTGTTCATAATACTCAATAATGGAGTTATCTTCGCGAGCGACTGAAACTCTGATTATTTCTTTAAACAAGGAATAATCCAGCGAGTCTATATATTGTTTCTTAGATAATCGAGAAATACGATTTTCTGCTTCAGCGATACGCTCAGCATCTAAGGGGTGAGTTCGCAATATCGCGGGTACGTTGGCTGTATAATAGTAACGTGAATTTTCTTGCATTTTTTTGAAAAAAGCCGCCATTCCGCGCGGATTAAATCCTGCTTTGTTCAACATATCAATACCAATTCTATCTGCCTCTTTTTCCTTAGAGCGAGTAAAATTAATATTGTCTTGGGAAAATCCAGAAAGCGAGGCCATCATTGCACTCATTCCTACTGTAGGATTCAATACACCTAGAGCAGCAGAGGCGAGCAAGGAGGCGAGCATGGGAATGCGCATTTGTTTTTGATGCTCTAGCATACTATAGAGATGATGTAGGCGAACGTGCGCTATCTCGTGAGCCATTACTGAAGCAAGCTCATTCTCATTACTGGTCGTTAAAATAAGTTGCGTATTAATACCAATATATCCTCCAGGACCGGCGAAAGCATTGATTTCTCTGGATTTTACTATAAAAAAGAAGGGAGATTTTATATGACCAGCATGCGCAAGTTTCTGTCCTATATTATTAATAAACTGACTGGCCAAAGGATTGCGCTCTACGCTGTCTGATTGATTAATAAGCTGGATAAACTCTTTTTCCAATTGCTCTAGTTCATCTGTTGAGTAAGGAGATAACCCTTCAGAAAAGCAGGGAACCATCCAAATAGATAAAATTAATGGTAAAAGCCAAGATTTTAATTTGGAAATTATAGGGTTAAAGCTAAATTTTATGTTCAATTTAATCATTACACTACTCAAAAATTGAATAATTTGTTATCATTCGTGCACTGTTTAAAGGTGATTAATTGATGCACGAAAAGTTTCTGCTCGCGGCGTTTGAACAAGCCAAACTTGGTCGAGGCCTTTGCGCGCCTAATCCTAGCGTTGGCGCCGTTGCTGTGCAAAATGGCCATATTATAGCACAGTCCTATCATAAAGGCGCGGGTACTCCACATGCAGAACAATTATTGTTAGCACAAATTCCCCCTAAAATGCCAGGGGTTAGTTTATATATTACCCTCGAACCTTGTAATCATTGGGGAAAAACGCCACCTTGTGTGGATGCTATCATCCAATATGGGGTTGACGAGGTGGTTTTTGCTTATATGGATCCTAACCCTCTAGTTGCTCAAAATAATTCCTCTGTTAAGTTACGCGAAAAAGGAATAAAAGTCACCCATCTTCCTTTAGAGCCGATTAATGCCTTTTATAAAAGCTATGCTTATTGGATCAAAACGCGTAAACCCCGAGTGACTGTAAAATTGGCACAGTCTTTAGATGGCCGTATAGGACAGGCTGATGGAGGGCGCCTTATTTTATCTAATTCATTATGTTCTCAATTTACCCATGAGCAGAGAGCCATTAGCGATGTGATTTTAACTACTGCCCGGACAGTTCAGTTAGATGACCCTAAAATGAATGTCAGAATCAAAGGTACAGAACAAGCAAAACCCGTCGCTATTATTGACACTCATTTAAAATTAAATGCTGGGGCAAGGATTTTTTCAACAGCGCGCCATTGTCATATATACCATTATGAGCATAAGAATGTTTCGTATCCTAACAGTAGTTTTTATTCTATGCCTTTAAACAATGGAGCAATGGATTTAGATTCTATCATCAGTCATCTTGGACAGTTAGGGTATCATGATGTTTGGGTTGAGGCTGGCGGTGCATTGTTTAGCTCCTTACATCAACAAGGATTAGTTCATAGAACTTATTTATATATAGTTCCCATAAACTTAGGAGAAAAAGCGATTTCAGCCTACCAAAAAAATGGGTTATTTGATCGAGCACATACAATTTCATGGAATATTATGGGGGATAATATGATAGCATGTCTCGATTGGCAGGAGGATTAGTGTTTACAGGATTAATTGAGAAAAAAAGCAAGGTTATATCCAACGTTGCTCAGAGTTGTTCCCATAGACTAATTATTGAATCACCTTTTGCAGAGGTTCAAATAGGTGAAAGTATTGCAGTTAATGGAGTATGTTTGACTTTATTACCCTCTGAGGAAGGTAAGTTAAATTTTGATGTATCACCTGAAACACTTAATTTAACTACACTTGCTCAGTTGAGACCAGATAGTTTTGTTAATCTCGAACGAGCCATGCAAGCAGCGACTCGTTTTGGTGGGCATTATGTTAGTGGTCATGTAGATACTACGGCGTTGGTACACTCTATTCACTCTATAGATGAATTTATTGCAATGGAATTAACGGGTTTTAATCCCGATGCCATGCTTTATTTAATCCCCAAGGGGAGCATTACCGTGGAGGGGGTTAGTTTAACCATTAATGCTGTAGTGGATCAGAAAATACAATTTATGCTAGTTCCTCATACTTTGTTGCATACAAATCTAGGGGGCTTAGCGGTTGGTCAACGCGTGAATATAGAATTTGATTATTTAACCCGTATTGTAGCTCATCAGCTTCAAATCTTCGGGAAATTGAACTGTGAGGTAGAGCTATGAACTATTCATTAGCCACTATAGAAGAAGCGGTGGAAACACTTAAAGCCGGCAAGATGATTATCTTAATAGATGATGAAGATAGGGAAAATGAAGGGGATTTGGTACTGGCTGCCGAACATACCACCCCTGAGGCAGTTAACTTCATGTCTCGTTTTGGTTGTGGATTGATTTGTTTGCCAATGGCTAATGAATTGATAGATAAAATGCAACTTCCTATGATGGCGCGAAATAATAAATCACCTTATGGTACTGCTTTTACGGTTTCAATAGAGGCTGCCTCTGGGGTATCAACTGGAATTTCAGCCCATGATAGAGCTCATACCATTAAAGTGGCTATCGCTCCAGAGAGTCAACCTTCAGATGTTATTTCCCCCGGACATGTTTTTCCTTTGCGCGCAAGGAAAAACGGGGTTTTAGAGCGAACTGGACAAACAGAGGGGAGCGTTGATTTAGTTCGATTGGCAGGACTAATACCTGCTGCAGTAATTTGTGAAATCATTAATGAAGACGGCACTATGAGTCGGCGTGATGAGTTAGCCGTATTTTCTCAAAAACATCAAATTCCTATGGTTACGATTAAGGACTTGATTGAGTATCGTATTCGTCATGAAACGTTAATCCATGCTGCTGCAACTACATCTATTCCTCTACAGAATAAGGGCATTTTCGAGATGACCGTATTTGAAAACGATTTAGATTCATTTGAGCATTTCGTTTTGGTTAAGCCACCCTTATTTGGTAATCAAGTGCCTTTAGTTCGTATTCACTCTGAATGTATTACGGGGGATGTATTTGGCTCTTGCAAATGTGATTGCGGTGAGCAATTAGAGCAATCTTTAAATTTAATTGCTGCTGAGGGTGGGGTGTTGATTTATCTGCGTCAAGAAGGCAGAGGAATTGGTCTAGCGAATAAATTAAAGGCTTATGCGTTGCAGAACCAAGGGCTAGATACTGTTGAGGCCAATCTTAAGTTAGGACTTCCTGCGGATGACAGAGATTACGCCATTGCCTTTCAAATACTTAAATATTTAGGTATAGAAGCAATAAGATTAATGACTAATAATCCTTTAAAAATTGCAGCCGTAGAGCAATATGGAGTTACTGTCACCGAGCGAGTTTCTTTAGAAATAAACCCGACTAATGAAAATCGAGATTATTTAAAAACCAAAAAAGAAAAATTAGGACATTTACTATCAATTGATTAGGGAAGCTGCCCTCTCTGCCATTCAGAACGCAGCGAAGAGTTTTCGCTGTCTGCTCTGGATGGTAAAAGGGAGTGCGGTGACTCATAAGGATGAATATGAAAGAAATTAAAGCAGTGGTCACTG
Source organism: Legionella fallonii LLAP-10 (assembly GCF_000953135.1). Lineage (NCBI taxonomy): Bacteria > Pseudomonadati > Pseudomonadota > Gammaproteobacteria > Legionellales > Legionellaceae > Legionella > Legionella fallonii. Next base: position 1,246,659 of record NZ_LN614827.1, read on the forward strand.
AATCTAATAATACATTTCCCATCGCATTGGTAGTGAGTACTTTTAACCGCTCTATTACTAATGCGTTAAAAGAGGGGGCATTGAGCCGTCTTGCTGAGTTGGGATTTAATGCAAATGACATTACCTTAGTAGAAGTACCAGGAGCAGTTGAGATTCCTTTTGTAGTTCAACTGTTGGCTAAAAAAGGTCTAGTACATTCCATTATTGCTTTAGGTGCTGTTATTCGTGGTGAGACTAGCCATTACGATTATGTCTGTGAACAAGTAAGCCAAGGTTGCCAACGAGTGATGCTGGATTTTAATATTCCTGTTATTTTTGGTGTACTCACTACTGAAGATGAGGAGCAGGCTTGGGATAGATTAGGTGGTAAACACGGGCATAAAGGAAGGGATATGGCGGATTGTGCTGTGATGATGCATTCAATACAGCAGCAATTGCGATAAGCAGAAGTATGGACCTATATCGTCGTTGTGAATAGTCGGTTGAGTCCCAGGCCCAATGGCACTACCTTAATAAAAGGAAGAAAAAATCGTAGCCCGTATTAGCGCAGCATAATACGGGAATACCCTGGCTCAGTGCACTGAAATCCCGGATTACGCTGCGCTCATCCAGGCTACAAAAACTTAAGGTAGCACCATTGAGTCCCAGGCCCGATCTACGTAATATCTCAATAATCCAGGGGGAAAAATGTCATCCCGAACGAAGTGAGGGATCTCCAAATTCAGGCACAGTGCTAATCTCCTTTCATTCGGGATGACATTTTCCCCCCTGGATTATTGAGATATTGCCAAGCTACTTTAGTTGTCTCTTTTTATTAATTATTTGGTGCTATATATATCAAGTCCATTCTTAATTTACATAGATTACGAATTTATTTACTAAATTTCTGTCATTTATATCTGCACTTTGATAGAATTAAATCCCGTTTATATGCAAATTTAATTTAGCGCCAATTTGGTGAATGCGGTTTTGAACGGGGTCAAAAATGACAAATTATATTTTTATTACTGGCGGTGTAGTGTCTTCTTTAGGAAAGGGCATTGCTGCTGCTTCTCTCGCGGCCATTCTTGAGGCCCGCGGCCTTAGTGTTACTTTAATCAAACTCGATCCATATATTAACGTAGACCCCGGTACTATGAGTCCATTTCAGCATGGCGAAGTTTTTGTCACCCATGATGGCGCTGAAACTGATCTGGATTTGGGACATTACGAGCGTTTTGTTAATACGACTATGACAAAACGTAATAATTTCACCTCTGGAAAAATTTATGAAAATGTTATTAAAAAAGAAAGAAGAGGGGATTATTTAGGGGGAACCGTTCAGGTTATTCCTCATATTACCAATGAAATCAAAAGATGCATTAAATTAGGGGCTGATGGATTTGATGTCACCATGGTTGAAATTGGTGGAACAGTAGGTGATATAGAGTCATTACCCTTTCTTGAAGCCATTAGACAAATGCGCATAGAACTTGGGGCGCAACGAGCTTTGTTTATTCATTTAACATTAGTGCCTTATATCGCGACTTCTGGTGAAACGAAAACAAAACCGACCCAGCATTCAGTTAAAGAGTTACGCTCTATTGGCATTCAACCTGATGTATTAATTTGTCGTTCAGAACAACCTTTATCTTTATCAGATAGAGCAAAAATTGCTTTGTTTACTAATGTTGAAAAAGAGGGGGTTATTTCTCTAGAGGATGCATCTTGTATTTATCAAATACCGATAATGTTACATCAACAAGGATTAGATGAAATTGTGGTAAAAAAATTGGCTCTGAATGTAAAACCAGCTGATCTTAGTGAATGGCAACGCGTTATTGATATGAAAGCAGTACAAACTATGACAGTTAAGATTGCCATGGTAGGAAAGTACACCGAGTTAAATGATGCTTATAAATCAATTAACGAAGCATTGCTTCATGCTGGAATTCATACCCAGACTAAAGTTGAAATAGTGTACATGGACGCCGAGTTGATAGAAAAACATGGCGCTTCATTGCTTGATGGAATGGATGCGATTCTTGTTCCTGGCGGTTTTGGAGAGCGCGGCGTTGAGGGTAAAATTCAAGCAATACAATATGCTCGTGAGAAGAAAGTACCTTTCTTAGGAATTTGTTTAGGTATGCAAACAGCAGTAATTGAATTTGCCAGAAATGTAGTAGGCTGGATGGACGCTAACTCTACCGAGTTTAATAAAGAGACTAATCATCCTGTCTTGGGTTTAATTAGCGAATGGATGGATGCTGATGGTAGCAAACAACTGCGTGATGAGCATACTGATCTCGGCGGAACTATGAGATTAGGTGCACAATTATGTCAATTGGAAGAAAATACTCTGGCACGCGAAGTGTATGGAAAACCGCAAATTATTGAGCGTCATCGTCATCGCTACGAAGTGAATAATATTTACATTGAAGAGTTGGTTCAACACGGATTAGTCATTGCTGGTCGTTCCGCCGATGGGGCTTTAGTTGAAATGGTGGAATTAGCTGATCATCCATGGTTTTTAGCATGTCAATTTCATCCTGAGTTTACTTCTAATCCTAGAGAAAGCCATCCTCTCTTTAAACAGTTTGTACTTGCTGCACGCAAAAAACATCAAGAAAAGGAATAAGCATGAACTTATGTGGATTTGAAGTTGGGCTAGATAAGCCCTTATTTTTAATAGCTGGTCCTTGTGTTATTGAAAGTGAAGAGTTAGCACTAGAGACGGCTGGATACTTAAAAGAAATATGTTCTCAGCTCAATATTCCTTTTATTTATAAATCGTCTTTTGATAAAGCTAATCGTTCCTCCCTTACCAGCTATAGAGGCCCAGGTTTTGAAAAGGGATTATTGATTCTTGAAAAAGTCAAAGCTCAAGTTGGCGTCCCCGTATTAACAGACGTACATGAAGATACTCCTTTACTGGAATTATCTACTGTTGTTGATGTATTACAAACTCCAGCTTTTTTGTGCAGACAAACTAATTTTATACAAAAAGTTGCTGCCATGAATAAGCCAGTGAACATTAAAAAAGGTCAATTTTTAGCTCCTTGGGAAATGAAACATGTGATTGCTAAAGCTAAGGCCGAAGGTAATCAACAGATTATGGCTTGTGAGCGAGGCGTCAGCTTTGGTTACAACAACTTGGTCTCTGATATGCGTTCGTTGGCGATTATGCGCGACACGGAATGTCCTGTTGTTTACGATGCTACCCATTCAGTGCAATTGCCTGGAGGCAATAATGGTGTTTCGGGTGGGCAGAGAGAATTTATTCCTGTGCTGGCCAGAGCCGCGGTAGCAGCAGGAATTTCAGGATTATTTATGGAAACTCATCCTGATCCTGATAAAGCCTTAAGTGATGGTCCTAACAGCTGGCCCTTAGCTAAAATGAAGCAATTATTAGAATCTTTGAAAGAAATAGATGCCGTGTTTAAAAAAGCAGGTGAAATGAATTAATAAATGTAAGCTGGCTGGCTCCAATTTACAGGCTATAACTATCTAAGGCTCTCTATTTTTCGCCTGCATAAAGAACTTTGATTTGAATCAAATAATCAATTTCTAGCAAGGGTTAGGGAGAGAGCCCCTTCCTAAACCACCTTACGTCATGTTCAACTTGAATGAGTAAATCAAACGCGTCATCGTGTTCTTAATAAAGCCTTAAGTTCTACTTAACAATTTCTTAATGTCCTTGTGCTTTAATAAATAATAAGCTCAATTATTGCGATTTGTGAGAAGAGTATGGCTAAATTGTATACTAAAGGCAGGGTGAATTTTGGTACGATAACCGGTAATGATTTACCTCGATATGAATATCATAGGACAACTAGGCAGGCAGTGGAGCTTTCAGCAACTAGCAACTCTTACCAAGAAGTAAGAGGGGGAATAACTTATCAATGGGATAATATTGCTCCAGAAGTCGCACTGGTTATTTTACAAGATTCTGATAACAAAGGCGTTAATATAAGGCAGGAAATTATCAATCAAATTGGCGAAGATGAGTATAATAAATGCATCCTGCAATCAGTGATTGACACCCTGAACAATAATCCTGATTACGCGCTATTCACAAAAAAATTAGCATTAAAGATAAGTAATAATAAGTCGGAAAAATTAACCATTGATTTGTTAAAAGAGTCTGGAATTAATACTGTTGATCAATTTGATAAAGTGTTTATTGAATTATTATTACAAGAGAAAAAATTAAGTAAGAACTATCCAAATTTTACCAAAATCAAAAAAACCGATGATTATAATCAATTTATAAATTATTTGGCCGATAATTCTTTATTTAATAAATTTCTTCGATCTTTTACAGATAGAGTTGCCTATGAATACAATAAAAATCGTCCGACTCTTGAACAGGTAACCGCGCCTCAAAATATCGATCGGGCATCCTTGAATACGTTTTTGAAAGCGGTAAGTTTTACTGCTGTCTATAAAGAGCCTATTGGATCGCCACAAAAGAATACTTTATATGTGCAGTTAGAGAATGGCAGTAAGTTAATTTATACGGTTGTTTCTCCTTCAGGAGATACCATTAAGGATAGCATTCCTCTCAACCAGTTAGATTTTCAAATCGATGAAACTAATGCTCAGGAACAAATCCAAGAACATTTGCCCTCTATTTTAGCAATAACAGCAAAGAGAGGGCACACGGGAGACCTTGCTCTTAACTCAACCGAAGCACTTAGGAGTAAGGGACTGAGTTATCTTTCAGGAAATATTAACCATGATTTGTTTTTGTCTTATCTTCCTGCTATGGATATGGTGAGAGATGAAGGGTATAAATTTACTCTTTATCAGTGGCTTAAAGAACAGGGAAATTTGGATAAATTTAAAGATCTGTTAGTTGAAGGAGCTTGTCAACGCGCTTTTAGTGAAATGGATCAATATGTCAGTCAACTCAAAGAGTATCCTGAGATCGATGAAAACTTTCAACAAGAAATTGATGTTGCCGCAACTTTAATGAAGGAAATAATCCAAATAGTTTCATCTTTAGATAATGATCCCAATTCTCGTGATGCTGATCTTGATAAGAAAATAGATAGCCTAAAAGTTAGTTTAAAAAAACTTAAACATTTCTTTGATATTACTCCTATTCAACAGCCTGGTGTAGTTTATCCGACCAGTGCGGGTAATTTCGAAAAATTTGTTAAACAGCTCGTATTTAATTCTACCAGTGAAAAAATGATTCGGTTTATTCCGCACAAACAAGCTTCCTCCATGACTTTAAGAGTGAATTTGCTCGATCTGGTTAATGCATTTGTTACTGACAGAACTTATGTCGAAGTAAGAGATAGCAAAAAGAAAGAAGAGAAAGGCTTCTTGACCGATGAAAACAGCCAAGTGATAAGTCCTGAAGTTGCTTTAAGAGGTCAATTGAAATCTATAATAACGACACATCTTAAGGACAATATTCACCATTATCATACTATCCGTGGCTATGAAAATGATGGTTTAAATACACAACAAGCTCCCCTGGGGTTTAGAGGAGGGAGCTTTACCGATTCATTACTAGATACCAAGCAATTTGCTAAGAAATTCACGCGCCAAGGTGAATATTCTGCGGATAGCCATTTATTGGTTGGCCAGGAAAATAATCTTCGTAAGCACGAAGTTCGCTCAGGAGCTGCTGCAACGCTTATTGCTGCTACTGGGGTTGATGGAACTCGCTCAGTAACTGACAAATTTGATATTGCGCTCGATTTTGGTGGGCAAAAGAACGTTAAAATTATGTATATTTTGCGTGGTAAGGAGGCATTTCATACGCAGGCATTTCTTGATCCATTCGGTAAAAACAAACTAAGTGAAATGGCTTACACTAATGTCTCACCTAGCGATTATGTAATGACAGTTCTTTATGATAAAGACAACGTTATCCTTGATGTAATCCCAGGGAATTTAAGTGGGGAAATAGAAGGAGTTAGTGATTTCTCTCGCGAGGTAATTAGTGCTTGTGTTGATTTTTATAATCAGCAGCATGATCCAGATATGAAACATAAAAAAAATATCCAGTTACCGAGCCCAAGCGGACAGAAAAGCATCCCGACTAGCCATTTGCATGAGCGCAAACCACTTATTGATATTCTTCGCACCCATCAAACTAAGTCAGATGTTAAGCCTAAAGCACCTGAGACTCAGCTAGGCTCGATTAGAATAGAGCGTGTTACTGATAATGGCAATAAAAAACTGGCGATGCAGTCCCTACGAGCTGAAACTAGACTTGTTACAGAGCCACTGATCAATTTGCAGTTCTCAGACGCTCCATTTCCTAGTGGTGGAATTGACTTGCAAAAAGAAAGAGAGGCGGCAGTTGCTCATTACAATATGAGACATGTCTTAACTTTGAAAGAGTTTACACAGTGGAGTCATAAAGAAAGACAATTACAAGAAGAATTTAACCGGATATTACAACCTGGTTTCATGGAAGGCGATGTCCAAATAAATTTAAACAACGCTGAAGTTGCTCAGGAGGGCTGGTTAACTGATGTACTTGTGCCAACATTAGAGACCGCATTCTTGTTACATGTCGCTGCACGATTGATAACTGACTATGAGATTGACGTTGAGCAGGTTAATGAACGTGCTCAAATGGTATGCAGTGATTTGGGCATTCAAGCTACCTTATCTTTTGAGCAACTGACAACCAAATGGCGTGAAATTCGAAGTAAGTTAAACCCATTAGATAACACAGAGGCTTATGAAGAGTGTGCTAAAAAGGCACAAGAAAAAATGAAGAAACTGTACTCAACCATTGATGAGGGCAGTGTAGACTATCAATATAAATTTGCAGCTTGTCTGGAGGTAGAAAAAAACAAGGTTATCAAAAAAATGTCTAATCAGCTCATGTCAGAGTTTCTTGATAGTCAGATGGATAATTTAGTTGCGAGGACTAATCTTTCCAAAAAGCCTGTTTTCAAATTGGAAGATAATGCTGATTTGGTTTTTTTAGGTCCAGCTGCGAGTGGAAAAAGCACTATATCACGTCAATATGTTTCTGAAAAGGACAAAGCTAAATACGTTTCTCTTGCAACTGATGACTATCGCGGAATATGTAAGCCCTATACCAAGGATTTTGAACAAAAAGAAACGGAGCAAGTATTTATTCGTACCCAAGATAGCGCTTATTTAGTCAGTGAAATTGTTGAAGAACGTATGAAAAATAGAACAGTGGAAAGGCCTAATGTCATTGTGGATGGCGTGACTTATAAATCCTCTCACAAAGAATTAGTTGAAAAAAATAAAAATTCCATCTTAGTTTGTGCCTGTCTTGATGATGTAGCTGAAGTAGTTAAACGGTGCTACAATCGAGCCATGCAAGAGGATGCTGGTTCTGCAGATAAAGGGCGGCATGTCAATACAAAAAGCCTACTGGATTCCCATAAAACAGCCAGCATCAATTTGATAGCATATTGTCCGAGCAACGTAACAATTAAACTTTATAATACCAATATTCCTAAAGGGGAAAATCCGCCACTTATTGCCACCGTAGACACCACGAATGGGGAAAAAACCTTAACGATTAGCCATGAAAAAGGCTCCTTAGTGAATATTGCTTCTTTCTTCAACAAGGGGCGTTTAAATAGTGAAGCAAGAGGTACCGATAGTTTATTTATGAATAAAATGAGAGATCCTGTATATCAGATTGATTCATTATTTGCTGTTATGGGACGTGGATTTAAAATTGTAGTAAATGGAGAGGATAATAAACCTTGCATGGTTATTAGAAGCGATAATGGTAGTATTGTTATGGACATTCTTGATCCAGCCCAAGTGAAAAATAAATTTGAAGAAAATAGTTCTGACAAGCAATTATTAAAGATGATGATATTATATGGAAAAAACGGATCGCTTACTGCTACGCTAGAAGAATGTTTATTACATAGTAGTGATATTGATGAGGTTGTTTCGCAATATCTTGACGACAAAATGGCTGAGGTTCTACCCGCTGATGAAGTGAGCGTCAATCCTATGCCGTAATTGGTCTTAAAATTTTAGATGGCTGAAAATTATGTTCAATTGAAGCCGAGTAGGGCTAAAGATTTAATCGATATTCCTTTTAGAAGTTGAATAAAGTAGGAGAAATTAAAAATGAGTTTTATGAAAGGTGAACGAGGATATCAAGGTATTATTGACAGATACATTGAAGGAAAAAAGCAATTTATTGATAGCATCAGGGCTGCAATCACTAAACAAACGCTTGATTTAGGAGAAAGACAAAAGCGGTTAGAAACCTTTGATGCTTTACTTCTTAAGGCCACTTATGCAAGTGAAGAGGAGTTAGAGGACGGCTTTCGTAAAAGCTTACCTTTGCCTCATGATCCCACCATATCATTCATTGTAAGGCAATTGAGGGAAGTCAATGGATTTTGTAATCAGTCCTTTAGTGATGAGCATGAGGGTTATCAGAGTATTTATAATACGATCACTTTTTTAACATCTGAGACTAAAAGAGGCATACGAGAACAATTCAGTAAGGCTTTGACTGAAATGGTTTTTGATAAAACGGGTACCCCTCCTGCAAACAACCAATGCTTATAACTTAGGCTTATATACTTCTATCAACTCTCCTCCTCTATATCAATCAGGCAGGGTAACAGCTCTGCCGTACAAGTCCGAGCAGTGAACTCATAAGAATAAAAGGACTACAAAAATACATAGGATTCTTGAATAATTTATAGAACAATTAAGTCGACGATCCTGGCATTGATATGTAAGGTAAGTGTTATCAGGAAGTTAAACTATTTAATTGAAGATGATTTGAATGAGTTACTTGGCGGAGAGGCAGGGATTCGAACCCTGGGAAGGTTGCCCTTCAACGGTTTTCAAGACCGCCGCATTCGACCGCTCTGCCACCTCTCCGACAGGCAGAATACTAACTTAATGCCTGTTTTTTTGCAAATAGTTTTTTAACTTTTTGGTGTATTCAATTTAATTTAAAGACAATTGGTATTAAAGTGAACTAATTTTAAAACTGTCGAATAAATTTATCGTAATTATGTTTAAAATCATCACTATTTTGATACTCAAGTAATGCTTTATTTATTTCTGATAATAAAACAGGATTGTTTTTATTGACCGCAATTCCTACGCCATACCCATAGATATAAGGGGAGCCTATGGGATGCAATGCTCCTGATGAATTTGCTTCCCAATAAAGGGCTGCTTGCTGGTTTACTAAGACAAACTCTACTTCATCAGAGTTTAATGCCTCGATGAGACTGGTATTTGTGGGATACAGCTTAATTTTAGGACTCTCTATATTCATGGCCTTAATGTGATCATAAAAAATCGTGCCTGAGACTACTCCAATTTTTTTACCATTTAACAAATTCACATTAAAAGGTTCTAATCCTTCTGTAGGCGGGTGTTTTGACAAAAAGCGAGAATGACTCAACAAATAGGGAATACTGAAATTAACTAATTGAATCCGTTCTTGAGTAATAGTAAGGAAACTTACAGCGACATCTATTTTTCTATCGGTTACTGCGGGTATTAATTGGTCAAATTGCATGGTATGAAATACGCAATGACGTTTCATGATTTTGCATAGGCTGTCCATCATTTCTATATCAAAGCCGTAACTTTCGTTATGTGCGCCTTGCATCACATAAGGGGGAAGAAAGTGTGTTATACCAACATTTAAAGGCACTTCCTCTGCATGGACTGTAGTAATTGTAACAAGGAAAAAGATTAATAAGTGGCGGATAATACTCATTTTTTATTCTGCAGATCTGGATGTTAGGCTATATTTTGAGTATAGCAAAAAATTACCCTTTCACAACGCTGATGTTAGCAGTGAATGCTTTTTGCGTAGTTATTTGAACTACTTTGAGTTTGAACAAGCGAGGCGAAGGCTCTTTCTTGTGAGCACCAACCATAATTATTTTAAGAATAAGCTCAAGAATGTTCGCAAATTATAGAGTCATAGGTATAATGACCGCTATTTTCGCGTTCCTGTTGCGGAATGCAACAGATATATTAATAGGTGTGGGTTTATGAAACGAATTCAGATGTTATTCCTAGTTAGCTCTATTATTGCTTTGTCTGCTTGTTCCCTCTGGAATAAAGATAAAGAGGATAATAATCCATTTAAAGGAATGACAGCAAAACAGCTCTATACTGAGGCACAAAAATCGTTAAGAAAAGAAGAGTATGCTACCGCCGCAAAGCGTTTAGAAGCTATTGAAACCATGTATCCCTTCAGTGACTACACTGAAAATTCACAAATGGAATTAATTTATGCTTACTATAAAGGCGAAGACTATCCATCAGCTGCAGCAAGTGCAGAGCGTTTTATTCATCTTTACCCAAGAGCTAAAAATGTTGATTACGCGTATTACATGAAAGGGTTGGCAAACTTCCAACAAACACGTGGTGTTTTTGCAAAGATGTTGCCTATGGACGAATCATGGCGTGATCCTGGAACGCAAACTCAAGCCTATAACGATTTTTCTGTATTAGTTCAAAAATTCCCAGACAGCAAATATAAGGCTAATGCATTGCAACGTATGATTTATTTGCGCAATATGTTTGCCCAGCATGAGCTGAATGTATCCGCGTTTTACTATAAACGCAAAATGTACGTTGCCGCTATTGAGAGAGCAGGCTATTTAGTTAAGAATTATCCTCAGGCTCCTAGTGCGCAAAAAGCATTAACTATTATGTATCACGCTAATATGGCTTTAGGTCTTAAGAGTGCTGCGTCTGATGCAATGACGGTGTATCAGTCTACCTACCATACTTCTAAAATGCCAAAATTGACTCAATGAGTTAATAAAATTGAGTAAGTAGGTTGAGCCATGCGCCCAACCTACCTTCCTTCCGTAAAAAATTTTCATTGAATTAGCGGCTAATTTTTCTACTCTAATCACGTCAGCAAGGGTTTAAATGATTCGTTTTTTGGATTATCTCATGCGCAAATAATCCCGTTTTATAATCAGTTTGTATTGTCTTTTTCACTGATGTGTCAGTGTATTTATTGCTAGCCGATTAGCATTTATTTTGCGCTCTACCAATCCTTTAATTGATTAAAATAAGTCTTTTGTGGTAAAATTTTGACTTGTATTTAATTGAAAATATAGAATCAATATTTTATAACCGTTGGAAAAAAATGCCAAAATCATTAGAAAATCATATAAAGTTGTTACGCCTTAACGAAGCTAGCTTTCGTGAAGAAACTTTAACTGAATTAACTGTTAATTTTCCTACTTTAATCAAATCAGCAAAGGATATTGAGGATTTATTTCTTTGGTTATCTCCTGGAGAAAGAACTCAGTTTTATAATCAGTTTAAACAAGAGATTTTTGCTCATGTTTCTACTTTAAGGGATTTTAGTGCTGTTGGTTTTCGTTTGTCGCAGAGCGAAGCAAAAGAGCTCTATGAGCATTTAGAGCGAATAGGGGCACTTGTAGCCTCTACGGTGCGTGATTATTGCAATTTATTAAGTGTCATTAAGGAACCTGAGCTTCGCACGGTCATTGTTAATGGACTAGAAAAAAACGTTCCTACTTTGATTCAATCAGCAAATGATATTGAGGCTTTATTTCTTTGGTTATCCTCCGGAGAAAGAACACGGTTTTATAATCAGTTTAAACAAGAGATTTTTGCTCATGTTTCTACTTTAAAGGATTTTAGTGCTGTTGGTTTTCGTTTGTCGCAGAGCGAAGCAAAAGAACTCTATGAGCATTTAGAGCAAATAGGGGCGCTTGTAGCCTCTACGGTGCGTGATTACTGCAATTTATTAAGCGTCATTAAGGAACCCGGGCTTCGCACGGTCATTGTTAATGGATTAGAAAAAAATGTTCCTGCTTTGATTCAATCAGCAAATGATATTGAGGATTTATTTCTTTGGCTATCTCCTGGGGAAATAACGCGGTTTTATAATCAGTTTAAACAAGAAATTTTTGCTCATGTTTCTACTTTAGATGATTTGCTTAAGATTGGTTTTCGTTTGTCTCAAGAACAAGTTAAAGAAGTTTATCATCATCTAGGTATCCTAACTTCTTTATCGTCTGAATATAATCAGCAAGACGTAATTGATTCTCATAAAAGAATCCACAGCACATTGGAGCTGAAATTTAATGAACGAGTCGAACTACTTCAACAAAAAATGACTTATTTTTTAGGAAAACCGGAGTTTATTGATGCCTATGCAGCTGCCGCACATTTATATGCTGCATTAAATAAGGCAGGCACCCTCTATTTTTCTAATCCACAGACTCAGGGATCTTATGAGCATTTTCAGTCCACCTGTAAAACGGAAATAAAAACGGCCAGGGAAATATTAGATCAGCATCGCGGATGGACGAAAATACTACTCAATATCCTGGCTATAGTGGTTACTGGGGGAGTGGGGTATGCCATAGCTGCTGGAATTGATTACGTAGTTAATGGGAAATTTACTTTCTTTTCTACGGACAGTTCTTTAAAGATTGATGAAATAGAAGAAAGTATTCACCAGGCAGCTCCTGCGGCGTAATAAATACGCCGTAAACGTTCCGTTTCTCGTAGCCTGGGTTGCCGCATAGCGAAACCCAGGTTTCTTGCCATCAAATTCCCGGATTACTATTAGATTAAGCACTCTTCTTGAGTTGTTTCTTCCAGGGGTGAGTCAGTGTTTTTATTGCTTGTTGACAAGGTTGCTAATAAATCATTAGTGAGTTCTCGTAATTCACCTGATAATAAGGTTAATGCAGCATCTGCTCGTAGATACTCTTCATCAAGCTCTTTTACCTCATTAAATTCATCAATTAAAAAATCTAGGCTTTTTAATTTTTTAAAAATGAAATCGTGAGTTAAGGTAAATTGGATACGCTCTTTCCAGATAATTGAAATTTCAGCAGTGGCCATTCCTTGGGATAAAAGCGTTAAAATTTCTTCTGCAGGTAACTCATAGCCCTTACATAAAACTCGTTTTTTCTCATCATCAAGGGAGAAAAGCAGGCATTCAGACGCTAATTGGAAATCAGCTGGGAGTGTTTCTGGTGAATGTATCCATTCCGCAAACCGAATTGCAAGATTTTCCGTATGGGTTAATGGTTCAATATTAATACCCGATACTGATTTTCTTAAAAGAGCCGTGAGTTGAGCCGCTTGAGTATTACTAGAGGTATTAATGATTAAGCGTTTACTTACAGTATCCAAAAGGGCTGGCAATCTTTTTTGGACGCAAAAGGATTTTGGCAATAGTTCAAACTCCAGATCTTCTGCGATTTGGTTTTTTTCTGCCCGTTTTACCATACGCCCATGCTGAGTTTCAATCATTTGAATTCTCTCTGCGAGCATTTTATTAATGACGCCACGAGGAAGTATACGTTCTTCTTTCCCCATGCAAATGAGTGAACCACCAGCAACTTCATGGATCATTTCACCAGCGTAAGCAGGAAGCCAGCCGTATATAAAACGAGCATGAGGAGGACAAGGCTTCAGTATTTCTTCAGCTAAAGAAGCATTTAAATCACAGGACTCGTCCAATTGATATTGATATATAAGCGCGTTATTAAACCACATGTTTTATCCTTTGGGTAAATTTAGAAATGTTATCATGAAATGATTTTGGCTGTGTAAGGAATTTAAAAAATTTCTCTAATAGACTTAATATTTCCTTAATGTATTTTTTGTACAGTTGAATGAGGTAAGGAAGCCAAGGAGAAATAAAATGGTAGCTGGAAAAATTTACTATCGTTCAGATACTCGACCACCAGAGCAGATCTTTAAGGAAGGTTTTACTCCTAAATTAAATCAGTTTCAAGAACTGTGGTGGAAAGAAGCGATTAAAAGCAGAGGATACATCAATGATTATGGACTTGATAATCAAGCAATTGATGCTGATCCAGTAGTTTGTATTTGTATGACTACCAAATTGGAAAGTGCCCCCATATTTCCATTAAATACAGAGGATTCTTATATTTATGCCATTGCGCTGCCAGAGCCTACTCAAGTTGAATATTTGGGGCAGGGAAACGGGGCGGTAAGATTATCGAAAACGGCTAACACGCCAACCGATGCTCTCGATACTGTTATTGATTTACATAGTTTTCAGACGGTACAGGCCAGAAACGTTTGTGGTTTTTTTGACCACAAAGTGGATAATCTTGGGGCTTATGCTGGTTGGCCATTATATGCCTACGAAGCCATAGCGTTTAAAGTTCCTCCCCAATCTATCATTTGTGCTATTAAATGTACGAGAGAAAACTCTGGATTAAATATCAATGTCTCTTGTGATATTGCCGATAAACCTAAATGCTCTGAAGATAAAAAATTTATGCTTGTCGGTGATATTATAGAAAATTCAAGTTTCTCTAGAGCCCATATTTTGAGCATGGGAGAAGCAATGCAAAGTAGGTGGGTGGGACTTAATTATGGTCCTCTTAAAGAACAAGCCTTGCAGGAAATAAATAGAGTAAAAGAACAGAAAGAAACTTATACCCCGGATATTTACTATGGTTTGGGAGGGAAAACTTTTTAAATTTTGTGCTGAGCAAAGTGTTTTTTGTTGTCATTGCGATCATATTTCAACGTAGTCCACATTAGCGCAGCGTAATCCGGGAATAGTCTCAATCCCGGATTACGACTTCGTCTATCTGGGCTACAAAATACAATAGGTACCTATAGCTATAGTTCTATTATAAGGTAACTGATAAAATTCAATGTTCAGGTTAGCGGAGTAATTACGCATTAAAAAGGCGAATATTTTTTCTTGCCAGTAGAATCCCAAAGATTTTTTTGATTTTGATGCCATCACATTGGGTATTTCAACCATATAGGTTGCTTGATTGATATTTAATTTAAAAGGCAAGAGTTTTTTATTGCTGGCTCTTTCTATCGCTCTTGGTATAGAAATAGTTTCCATAAATCCATAGTGGATAGTTAATTTGCAGACGCGTTCATCTAAGCATGATATTTCGTAACGCTGGCTGTAGTGAACGTGAGGAATATTATCTACTATATAATCAACAATAAGCACATTTTCAGGGACAGAGCGGCTCAGTTTGAGAAAATGAAGAAAGCTACCACCACTTTTGTCATACACATCGGTGATGAAAATGGCTGTAACCCCTGGAAGCTGATTTAAACTTTTATATTGTAGTTGTTTCAATATCTTGTAGATGTCATCTTTATTTAGGTAGAAGTTTTTCCTTAAATACTCCAGCCCATATTTCCATGTATACATAATGAACGCTATAAATAAGGCAAAAGTAACAGGCACCCATCCCCCAGTTAAAAACTTATGGGAGTTAGCTCCTAGAAAGGCGCAATCTATAATAAGGAATAAACCAAATATCATTGCAGTTTTAAATTTTGACCAAAGCCAAATAGATATTGCCGCATAGGCAACCATCGCATCTACAAGCAACATGTAAACATTAACGGCTATCCCGTAAGCATGGGCCAAGTTATCGGATGTTTTGAAAAATAGGGACAGGAATAGGGTTCCTATAAATAGAATTACATTAATTTGAGGAACATAAATTTGTCCTGAGTAGAGTCTGGATGTTTGAATGATTGGTATTCTCGGGCATAAGCTAAGTAACACTGCTTGTTTTGTTAAAGAGAATGTAGCGGAAATTACCGCTTGTGACGCAATAACAGTGGCTATAGTTGCTAAAACAATTAAAGGTAAATAAAACCAACTAGGAGCAATCATATAAAATGGATTATCAATGGCCTCAGGATGCTTTAATAAATTTGCTCCCTGACCAAAATAGTTCATTATTAGACAAGGAAGAACTAAGGTAAACCAACTGGTTCTTATTGGCGTTTTGCCAAAGTGTCCTATATCAGCAAAAAGAGCTTCTCCCCCGGTTACAACAAGGAAAATACCACCTAATAAGAAATAACCACGAAAACCAGCATCCTTAAGAAAGGCAAAGGCATAATAAGGGTTTATCGCTTTAAGCACTATAGGATCGTTAGCTATTTGCATTAAACCAAGAACTGCTATGGTACAAAACCAGATCAGGATTAATGGGCCGAAAAGATAACCTATGCTTGCTGTACCTTTAGATTGAAGCAAAAATAACAATATAAAGATGATGCATGCCGTGGGCAGAACATAAGGGGTAAATGAAGTTGAGAGAGTGCTAATCCCTTCTACGGCACTGATTACTGAAATGGCGGGGGTCAGCATACCATCGCCTAATAAAAGTCCTGCTCCAAATATAGCGACTATATAAAATAAGGGCTCATAAGCTGTACTTTTATGCTTCATTAAGGCGAGGAGAGCAAGAATTCCGCCTTCCCCCTCATTATCGGCCTTGAAAATAACCATTAGGTACTTAAACGAAATAATAATGAGTAAGGACCAAAAAATTAGTGATAAAACTCCTAAAACATTGGCTTGATTGATTGAAAGATTATCCAGGGTTACTTTTAAAGCATATAACGGGCTAGTACCAATATCACCGAATACTATTCCTAATGCACCAAGGGTCAGGCCATAGGATGATTTATTTTTTTCCATCGTATTTTAACTCGTTATCAATTACCAATAGGCGTTTAATGCAAGCACATAAGTTCTGAAATAACCGGTATTTTTTCCAGCGACTGGAAACCAAACACCACCAATAAGACCTACATTGGCATTGAAGTTATATTCTAAGGCAGGTGCTAAAGCTGTTTCATTGAATGAACCGCTGCCAACGCTGGCAGGTAGGCCGCTAGCCGTAGTGCCTGCGAATCCTCTGAATCGGGTTACGCCCCCACTGGACAGCGTTCCTTCCATTACCGCAACCCAACTTTGAGTTAAGGTATATTCAAAGGCTAAATCTGCATCATTTTCATGAACTCCATCAATTTTACCTTGGGTATTTACTGCACCACCGTAACTGCTGAGTCCATTGATAGTTACTGGGCTTGTATAAAGATGAGAAACAATAAGACGAGTCCGTAAGTAATGACCGACAAATATTTCTCTTAGATATTGCAGGTTTAAACCAATTTGCGACTGATAACTACCTAATCCTGTGGAGTCTGTACCAAGGAGCAAAGGATTAAGGCTATCAAATTTACCCGTAGGAAAAACCTCTTGAAATAAAATACGTACATCTGCTTTATAAGGAGAGCCTTTTTGCTCCATTAATTGAACGCCTATTGCTGTAGCGATGTCTGATATCCTATTATAGTTAACTCCTCGGGTAGCGTTGAAGTTATAGGGTAGGGCAATCTGAACATCTAACCAATCGGTAAAACCATGAGTTAATATAGGGTTGGTCACGAAAGTTTTAAATACTGGGGAACGAACAACTTTCCCAGAACCGTTATATTGACCATAGCCAAATACATCTAATCCATAAATTTCAAAGTTGGTATGGCCTTTCGCAACGGTATGGCCTGCTGGAGCTAGTATGGGGCCGGTAAACCAGGGGCCTGCATATCCCAAGGAGTTTAGAGCGAATATAAAAAGAAAAATGGCTATTTTTTTTGTTAGTTGTTGCATCTTTATCCTCGTCCCCATTGCTACACTATCGTTTGATAGTGTAGATTAGCCGACTTTTAGTTTTTGGGAAATAGAAAATGAAAGCGAAAGTTATTTTACTTGCAGCAAAACAAAATACAGTTTTACGAGGCCATCCTTGGATTTTTCCTAAAGCCATTGCTCGCTATAGTGGGAAACCTGTCACAGGGCATTTAGTTGACATACATTCTAACGAAGGAGAGCTTATAGGTGTTGGAGCATATAATGAGTATTCGCTGTATCGAGTTAGGGTATTAGCACTTGCAAATGAATTTATAGAGAACAATGATTATAAGTCATTGATAAGGCATCGATTACTACAGGCGAAAAAAGTAAGGGACTGCTTATTACTGCCAAATGAAAAAACTACTGCATATAGATTATTTAATAGTGAAGCTGATGGTTTGTCTGGATTAACTATAGATAGATTTAACCAATTTTGCGTTGTTTCTAGCTCCGCCTATTGGGTGGAATTAAACAAAAAACTAATTACTGAAGCCTTACGCGAACTATTTTCCAATGATCAAATAATATGGATGGCCCAAAACAAACCTTTAGCACAAGACGGTTGGAGCGAAATAGACATTCGTGAGACACACGGTGCCACTCAAGTTTTGGAAGGAGGGGTGACTTATCAAGTGGAATTTGCTTCGGCACAAAAAACAGGTCTATTCCTTGATCAAAGAGAAAATCACATACGCATGGCTGAATTTTCTAAAGGTAAAAAGGTTTTGGATCTTTATACTTATACGGGCGGTTTTGCTCTCCATGCTGCCAAAGCAGGAGCATTACAAGTTACGGCCGTTGATAGTTCGGAACAGGCTATCGCTCAAGGAAAAAATAATGCGGCGTTAAATAATCTAGTCAATATAGAATTTATCGAGGCTGATGCTCGAGATTATTTAGTAAAAGCAGGGGAATACGATGTAGTCATTTTAGATCCGCCCAAATTAGTCCCCTCGCAAAAACATTTACAGCGTGCCAAAAATTATTACCGCTTCTTACACAGAGAAGTGTTTAAACAGATGAAATCTGGTTCTTTATTAATGACGTGTAATTGTTCTTCAGCACTTTCATCAGCCGATTTTTGTTCTTTGGTAAGTGCGCAGGCGGTGGCTGTTGGGAAACAAGCTCGAATATTAGGTGTCTACGGACCAGCCAGTTGTCATCCTACTCTAGCGTCATTTCCAGAGGGAAATTATCTGACGGCGATTTTACTGGCGGTAGTTTAGATACAGATCGGATTATTAGTCCATAGCAGTCAGGCTAAGAGCGAAATATCCTTACTAAGGCCCTCTCCCTAGCCCTCTCCCGCGATTGAGTATTTTACGCTAATCAAAATCTCTTTCGCGGGCGAGGGAATTTTTCGTGCCATCGGAATATTATTCTGCCTCTGTATTCCCTCTCCATCGAGGGAAAGGGGAAATTTACCTCATCTCCTCTTTAGCTTGATAGCTATGGACTCCTCGCTCAACCCGCGATGGTTTCTTAATCTGTCAACCCAACCTGTATCTAATATGATAGATCTTTAATAAATAATAAATTTTCTATAAAAAGCATTTTTATTTATAGGTCAACTACACTTAAATCAAATCACTAATCTGATTCAATAACTAGTTGATGTTCTGAACATTATTCCAAGATATAAAGACGAGATAATAATTGGAGGCATTATGAACTCTATACCCCATTTAGGGCGTGGTGATTTCCACACAGTGTATCAAGGTCAATCAGTCGATGATTTGGTGATTCAATATATGGAAGAGAATAATGTACCTGGCATGATGCTATGCATAGTGCAAGCACCTTATATTACACGCATTGTAGGATATGGCTTTGCAGATTTGGAGACAAAACGCTTAGTTAGTACTCGTACTGTTTTTAATATAGGTCAGCTAACTAATGCTTATACTGCGGTAGCAATAATGCAACTGCAAGAGGAAGGAAAACTGCAATTAGATGATTTTATTAAAGATTATCTGCCCATCATACCCGAGAGTTGGCATGCTATTACAGTAAAAGAGCTAATGATCCATAGCTCTGGTATCCCTGATTATTCGGAAAGTGCTTCCTTTAATTATGCTGCTCAATATCAAGCGGATGAGTTATTAAATTTAATCAAGGACAAAGAGTTATTATTTAAACCTGGTACACAAATGCAAACTAGCGCAACTAATCCTTATTTATTGGGATGGATTATAGAAAAAGCGAGTGGCATGAGTTATCAAGACTATGTGATGAAAAATCAGATTGAACGAGTTGGTTTGCGAAATACATTTTTTGTAAATACGACACAATCTATTTCTAATGAAATAGAAAATGGTTCTAGCCCCTTTAAACACAGTAAATTTCTACAATTTTCTCAGCTTATTGATCCTACAGAACCCGCTACGGGATACGAACAAACGGGAAGCAGTTTTGAAAAGGTTTCTTCAATGTCTTGGAGTTCTTCTTATGCTAATAGCGGTATTGTTGCCAGTGCAGAGGATATTAGCATATGGGATATAGGCTTGGCCGGAGGAATTTTAGTTAAGGATCCTGAAAATCGAAGCTTTTTATATAATTCTCCTATGATAGACGGTAAGGTCATTCCTGGTAATGTGGGGTGGTTATTTCCAGGGCATAAAGGACTAATGCATATAAAAGGCATGATTCCAGGTTATTCTGCCTTTTTAAGTCGCTTTACAGCACCCAATGAATTGGTCTGTGTTACTTTACTAGCCAATAAAGGTAGCTTGCCGGATTTGGATGTTTTAGCACGCAAAATTGCTGCAGCTTTTGATCCCCAATTGGGTATACCGCAAGGAAGCGCTTCTTGGTCTGAAACCATTCAAAGTCCCTATTCGGTTCAAAAAACTATTGAGCGCGTTAAGAGTATAGTTCATGGCATGGGGGGTACCTGTTTTGCTCATGTTGATCATGCCGCTGAAGCCAAGAAGGCAAAACAAACGCTTTTGGATACAGAGGTTATTATCATTGGCAATCCAGCCAAAGGGACTGTTTTAATGCAGGAAAACCCTGCTTTTGCTTTAGATCTGCCTTTACGAATTATGGCTACGCAGGATAGTTCTGGCCAAGTCTGGTTAAGCTTCACTGATCCAGTCAAAATGGCTAAAGAATATCACTTAGATGTTCAGCATGTTCCTGCATTAAAGCAACTTTTAACGGCATTACAAAAGGTATGCGAAAAGGCGGTCTCTGCTCAATCAACAATTTGATTTAAGGGGAGCCCCGGAGATTAAGTTAAGAAGCTTTACTTTTTTCCTACGTCGCGCGACTTGTTTGCGGGGCGTAGCCCTATAAATATCGTACAATCTTAAAAGGAGGAGATCTATCTGGTTAACTGGCAACCATTATAAAAGGGAAAGGATATATAAGTGTCAATATGTTCAATATTTGATTATTATGGTGTTTGTTAGTATAATGAGCAGCTTAAAAATTGTATCATACAAACAGGACATGTTAAGTAAGTCCTGTCTCAAACTAGAGAGAAATACATTGAATATTAAGCGCCTCGTTTTTTTACTTTTCTTATGGATGTTTTCTATCTCTTTTTATGCTGCAGAACCTAGCTTAAGAGATAAAATTGGTCAGATGTTAATTATTGGTTTTCATGGAAAAAGTATTGATAAAAACTCTCCAATTACTGTGTCAATAAATCAAGAGAATATTGGTGGAGTTATTCTGTTCGATTTTAACATGCAATCGCAAACTTTTGATAAAAATATTGAGAGTCCTCTGCAGGTAAAGTTGTTGAATCAACAATTACAACGTATTACTCAAGAGGCTAACGAATCACGTCATAGACCTAATTTACCTCTATTAATTTCCGTCGATTATGAAGGTGGGCAAGTGAACCGGTTGCATCAGCGGTATGGCTTCCCGGAAATTCAATCCCCTAAGATAATAGGTAAAACGTCTCTAGATGATGCTAATGATTCTGCAAGGCTTATGGCTCAAACTCTGCACTCGACAGGATTTAATTTAGATTTTTTCCCCAATTTAGATGTTGATGTCAATCCGGAAAATCCTATTATTGGCAATCTAGAGCGTAGTTTTTCACCTGATCCCGAAGTGGTAACACAATATGCACAACTCTATTCACATCAATTTTTAGTGAATCAAATTGAATGTGCTTATAAGCATTTTCCGGGTCATGGCAGCTCTGTTGCTGATTCTCATTTAGGTTTTGTCGATGTGACAGATACTTGGAGCGAACAAGAACTTATTCCGTTTTTGCAATTATTCTCTCAACCCAAGCATTGTCATATGGTTATGGTTGCTCATATTGTTAATAGAAAATTAGACATTACAGGAGTACCTGCTACTTTGTCGTCAAGCATCATTAATGGTTTACTGCGCCATGATTTGCAGTTTGACGGGGTTGTTATTACAGATGATATGCAAATGAAAGCTATAGCTGATTATTATGGATTAGAAACAGCCTTAACTTTGTCTATTAATGCGGGTGTAGATATGTTGATCTTTGGCAATCAATTGGTAGATAAACTGCAAGATCCTAAAGAGCTAGTTGATATCATTGAGAAAAAAGTTCGTTCAGGAGAAATTCCAGAGCAAAGAATTAATGAAGCATATAAGCGCATCGTTAAGATGAAGCAGTCTTTGATTTATTAATTATTGTTTATCAAACATAAGTTGGGCCTCAGTCTTTGGCCCAATCATTGGAATTAAAAGATACCCTAGCTGTATATCTTATTGTAAAATAAACGCTTTTAAAATTGAATAATGTACCTGGTCTAAAATACTTTAGGGAAAATAAATTTCAAATTGATGTACATTTAAACAATGTTTTTGTGTATTTAGGCTTAGAGTAACTTTTAATTCCAATGATTGTCACACCCCTCTTTCAGATCCTTTAGCATGATGACGTTTTTCTTTATATTGGATTTTCTTTGTTTGTGAGGCTAATAAAATTAGAGTTATTTAAGTTAAATCAGATTTTGCTTAATCCCTTATTATTTTTTCTTTTGGTAATATTACTTATGAGGCAACTCGAAGCGCAATGCACATGTTCACATATTTAATTAATTGTGCTATAATTCACCAGCTGAATATGATCTGTAAATAAGATGCACTGATGACTAAAAAAAGTATTAACGTAATTGGTATAATGATTGATGCAGAATCTAAAGATTTTAAACTGTATCATGTGGACGAAACTTTGGAAAAAAGTATCCAAGACGGTACCTATAGTTGGCAATCAACTTCTGGCTTCAGGGAAGAGGGCTTAGAGGACATTATTGGATATCTATCAAATCTATCAATCCTACCGGAGCCGGATGCTACCACTCAATTTGTCATTGTGTATGATGTATCTTGTCCTAATAAAGAGGAGCATATAAAGAAACTTCTCGCAGAAATAAATAAAATCAAGAAAGATGACTTGCTACCTACCTTGATTTCAATAGGACATGAACAGTCCCCATGGAATGAGGATATTATAGACCAAGTCTCCATTATCAAAGAAGTTGCAAATACCGGAGCTCGTAACGACTTGTTCGGAAAAATTATAGGACAAAAGCTATCTAATATTGAAGATGAACTTCGTAAAAGTTCTGCGGTTCAATCATCTCAAATGCAAGAAGAAAACTCTTCTTCAATAAGTAATATTAGTATGATGGTTTTAGGTGGTTTTATTGCAGCTGCAGGAATTGCCGCAGTCGCTATTGCATTTACTGTGCTTAATGCTGCAACTTTTGGTATTGCAGGATTAGTAGTGGCTGGTATTGGAGTCGCAGCAGTCCTTTCAGGAGTGGGGCTATTTGCTACGGGTGCACACAAAAACAAGAATACAACCTCAGATATATCATTAGTTCACTCAAACAATATCGTACCTATATAACTCTCTATCTCTCTGTTGCAGTCATAAAGTCTTGAGTATATTTCCAAAAAAAGGATGGTAATATTAATTTATCAGGCGATGTAAAATTACCAGAGACAATCGAAGATCTATAATCCCTTAATTATGATTCATGTGACCTATGGAGTCCTCACGAGTAGTGACTCTTTTATGACATTTTTTACTTGAGTATTTTTGATATATATGCGTTTTTTATGGGCGATATTGTAGATCTTAAATTACCAAAATCCAGATATGGTTCCTGCTGGTGATGGTTTGTGAAGGGCGGGGACATTAGGCCTGATCCAGGGGCTTGTCTCAAAGTGCTCATTCAAAAACTACCAAGTTCAGAAGTACACTTCATTTCACCCAGCCTAGACTTGCTGCTATACTGCCTCGGACCATCGGGAACATTAGAGTAACCTCGGAGAATTTAACATGAAGAAAATTATCCCTTTATTAGCCAGTTTATTGTTGACACTAGGTACCACGACCCCACATGCAGAGACTGCAATTATCAACACATCTGAAGGCATCATAACCTGTAAATTATTCACAAAGGATGCGCCTAATACCGTTGCAAATTTTGTGGGCTTAGCAACTGGAACAAAAGAATTTAAAGATCCAAAGACTAGTGAAATAGTTAAGCGCCCTTTCTATAATGGCTTGATTTTTCATCGTGTGATAAGTGGGTTTATGATTCAAGGCGGGGACCCTCTTGGAACAGGGACGGGAGGTCCAGGATATCAATTTGCTAATGAGAACACTAATGCGAGTTTTAGCAAACCTGGTGTATTGGCGATGGCTAACGCTGGACCAAACACTAACGGTAGCCAGTTTTTTATTACCGTAGCCCCCACACCTAACTTACAAGGCGATTACAATGTTTTTGGCCAAGTAATTTCAGGACAAGAAGTAGCTGATAAGATTAGCAATGTAGCTACAGACCCACTAGATAAGCCGATAACACCTGTGATTATTAAAAGCATTACCATTCAAAAATGAATGAGAGCCAATGCGACAAGAAGCTCATCTTGTCGCAGCTGTTGTAGCCTTTATGCATCGTTGTGGGCGGGTGCGGTAGTTGGCCAATATGGAAAAATATCAGTCGGTTGGTTTTGGAACTAAAAATTCGGAGAAGGGAAGTAGGTAAAAAACGCTATTTAAATTAAATCGTTTAAATGAGAGTTTTCTCTATGTCAGATAACAGTAAGAAATAGTTACTAAAAGTAACTACTATGTGTTTCAAGTGCTATACTTATAATAACCCAAGCAACATAAGATGTTTGAACCGATAAGCATTTAAAGGAGAGTGTTCTGTTGCAGCGTTGAGCTATATCACGTTAACTGTGAGAAGCCTGAACTGTAACGTTTGCTCACCACCTAAACCCTAGGGTTCAAAGTCTTTGGTGGTTGGGGTTTCTTTTAACTAGGTCAATTACGCATAGATGCTAGTACCATTCTGAATTTTATACAAAAAGTCTTCGAAGAATATAATTTAATTGCTGCATTATAAGTGTTTCTCAGGTGCTTATTTACTCGCTTGTAAACTCCGCCCCTCGAAACAGTTATGCCTTGCTCTCATGCAAAATCTGCTAGTGATGGAAGAGGTCTATTCAAGATTCACAGGATTATAATTGTTCAATGAAGGTTCTTGAGATGCTGTAAAAGGATTTCCGCCAAGTACTCTAATACGGTTGGTTAATTGGTATAGTTGTTGTAATTGTTTGTCTGTAGGTTTTGAGGACTCAGGTATAAAAATAATACTCTGATTGGGATTTTTTAGATCCATTAATGCTTCAAATGCCACTTTAATTTTACCTTGATTAATGAATCCAGCCACGACAATCGCTTTGTTTTGCAAATTTTGGTAATGATTGATAACAATGTCATTATGCTTAAAAGTGAAGAGGATGAAAAACTGTTCATCGATAGTTTTCTTTAATTGAGCGGTTATATTAATAAGTGCTAAGCGGAAATTACAACGTACATTTTGAGGAAATGCACTTGCTTCAACAAGCAAGTCACGTAATGTATCGCTGGGAAAGTAGATATTCTTATAAGTAAACGCTTTTAAACAATCTGGAGGAAGCATTTTCTCGGAATAATAGCTTTTGAAATACCCTGGAGCAACAGAGTCGTCCACGAACAACCATTGTACTGTTGGATAAGTGAAATAATTTTCTATGGCAAAAAAAGGTCGCGTTGGATACCAGAAGCCGCCATAAAATCCCCATTTGTGCCAAAGGCCGTACTGATTATGGTAATGACCATTTTTCCAGTACTGCTCGTAATTATTGAATCTTTGTCTGTTATCACGTTCAAATTGTTTTTGGTAGTGATATTTAAACAGATGAATTTGATCCATCCATTGTCTAGAGTTTGGCTTATTGAGTACCTGCTGATTCCATAAAACTGCACTGCGTATATTGCTTTGGGTGATAGGGGCGTTGAAATGGCTGGGGTGGTTTTTTAACATAGCAAAAATGTCAGTGGGCCGTTTGTTAGGAATGACATTCTTTATCTGGGGAATTATGGATACTGAATCATCAGCAATGGTTTTATGCGACTTCAAATCAGGAATCGAAGGTATTTTGCAAATCATGCTATCATAAGGTTCTATGTACGACTTGAGTACAGGCTCCACCATTGGTTTTTTTATCAAGTTGTTGATTTTAGGATCTGCATATAACGCAGTTGGAAGGATAAATAGCAAGATTGAACAGAGCTTATAAGTGCACTTGACTATTGATTGTGATTTCATCCGAGTCATAAATTCCTTTATTATAATAAGAGATTATACCTCACATAACTTTAAAACCCCCTGGTGCAAGAATAATGTCACCTCATTTAAAATGGCTTTCAACTATACAGATTAAGACAAATAAGAGAAATAAACAAACTATATAAAGGGGAGCCTTACTACATTTTCATTTGATTGGTTGAAAAGTCAATCTGCATATATTGCCCTAGACTTTATTATGATCTGCTTAATTTTAATATATAATGCACAATTAATCACATTTAACGCGGATAATCTATTAAGTTATGTATATTCTTTCCAATGAGAAGAAAGTCGATAAAATTATCGAATGTTTACGTCTTCAAAAATCGCAGTCGACTAATAAAAAACGGATTGCTGTAATCATAGGCGAAGGCTCGGTTACATCCATGCTGCCTGAGCTGAACGGTTTATGTGATGCTATCATACTTATTGATATGAATTATCCAGTAATTGAGCATAACCAATGTATGATTGAACTTCTTTGTAATAGTGAAGATAGAGAGCAATTTAAGAGTGAATACAAGAAAAATTTTGGAGTGTATACCTATCACATGCTGACAGCGGATGAGAGACGTGGCGACTGGGGGGCATTAGGCTTTAAAAAATTACTTGGGCGATCTAACGATTTAGGAAAAGAATTCTTTCTGTCTTCAGAGCAACGTTTTTTACAATGTAGAAATGCCGCGGAACAGTTGGAAATCGTTCCTTTAAGTATCAACATGTTTGATTTAGAGCAAGTTAGACAGTTAAAGCAAAGATTAATAGACGATAATAGTACTATCTCTATTATCAATGTAACCAACCTTTATGAATGGGATGCAAATAAGAATGCTATTAATTGTTACAGAAAGGATGAGTGGCAGCCTAATAATAATGTTTCTGAAATGTTAAATCTCTTATTAGACAACTCTGTGGAACCCCTTATTTTATATTCAGCCTATGAAAAAAAAGATGATTTGCTTCTAGTAGCAAAAATAGATACGTCGATTAATGGTTATTTATATGAAGCGGAGCAGGCAATCCAGGAACAAATCCAGTCCTATGAAAAATCGTTGGGAGAGTTATGCGATAGTAGAGTTTCCCAGTCTCAATCAACATTCTATGGCAAGCGTCCAAGCACCATTAAGAGAGACTATCAAAGTGGTGAATATCATCTGAGCCATAAATGATTGCTTCAAAAAAATTGAAATCAAAAACGTAATTCTGAGCTATTATTTTGTCGAGTCATTAACCACTCCTCTAATGCTACTTTTTTCATTTCTATGGTTAATTTATATCCTGAGGATATGTGACCATCATCATAGGGCTTCTCAATTTTGCATTTGAGACCTTTTTGAGTAAGAATTTGGGCAAATTCCTTCATTTGCTGATCTTCAACATCTTTTGGAAACTCAAGAGAACTGCTCATATAATAATCATGAAAATGCAGCTTTAAATCGCTACCGGTCCAATACAATCCACATACTGAGTAATAATCTGGGGTAGTTGTTGTACCAATAACGTATAAATTATTTTAATATTAAAAGAGAAGAGGATATTAACAGTGAAATCTGAGGACATCATAATAATCAACTCCGACAAAAGATATTAACTTGATACAATTATGGTGCATTATTTAGGTACAGAAAGTTAAAGCATACCACTCAAGGAGAGAATCACATGAAACGTGTATTATTTGTCGGCCAGAAACCGGAAACAGTGGATTTCTCTGACCCCGCTTTACCTCCTGGCTTTAATGCAGAGAAAATCCATATTGGGATTACAATTGGGATTAGCAAATTGGAAGAACATGGATGGCAAGCGGATGAATGTATGATCACACCTGACGAAAGGGGCTGCTCAACATTGGAGAAGCAACTTACATCGACAAACTATGATTGTGTGGTGATTGGTGCTGGCATGCGACTACCACCTAAAGGCTTAGTGATGTTTGAAAAGGTGATTAACCTGGTACATAAGGCTGCACCTACTGCGGCGATTGCCTTCAATACGAAACCGGAAGACACCGCAGACGCGGCTGCAAGGTGGTTACAAGCAAATTGAGGGGGTAAGCTTGCGGTAAGACATAATGATGGTATGGTCGATGAGTGGATACAGCTGGAAATGTCTTCACGTAAGTCCACAGCACCTTGCCGTATCGATAAGCTAGTAGGTTATGATAAGTACTGATCTTTGACATCTCATATAAATAAATTATCTTCTAAGATAAAATTATGAGCAATTTTAATGGTCGTTTGTGTGACTCGATGAATGGAGAAAAAATGCTGGTGGGATACATGCGGGTATCAAAAATGGATGGTTACAGTACGATTCTTTATTGGCAGCCGGAGTTCACGAGGAACTAATTTATAAAGACCTTGCATCAGGAAAGCGAGAAGATCGCTCTCTTGCGGGAGTGGCATCTGCTAGAGTTAGAGGAAGAAAAGGTGGCCGCCTCTACAAAATGATCCAACCTATCTTATTTTTTTGCGCCATCGGGGGCTGTCATCCAGAACGCGGCGAAGGATCTCCTGCCAAGCGCATAGTGGCATTGTGCCACATTCAGGAGATCCTTCATCGCAAGCATCCTCTGGATGCCCAGGCTTTTTAGGTATGAACTGATCTATCTCGTTCTTGTAAGCACTGTAATACATCATAAAAACTCAATTCACAGGCTTTTAACAACACTAATAAATGGAATACCAAATCAGCACTTTCATTAACTAACTCTTCTTTATTTTGATTTGTTGCCGCAATGACTGTTTCTATGGCTTCTTCACCCACTTTTTGTGCGCATCGGTGAATGCCTGATTCTAATAGTTTTGCTGTGTAACTGTTTTCACTATTAGTTTCAGCGCGCTCATTGATTAGTTCAATTAATCCATCAAGAAAACCAAGTGTGCTATTAAAAGGAGGCTGATAACAGCTATTATATCCTAAATGGCAGGCTGGCCCCTTGGGTATCACTTGAATTAAAAGGCTATCATTATCACAATCCGTACTGATATGCAGTACGGCCATGCTATTACCAGAAGACTCGCCTTTTCGCCATAGTCTTTTTCTACTGCGGCTATACATAGTTAATTGACCAGAAGTTAAGGTGGCAATTAATGACTCTTGATTCATATAGCCTAACATGAGTACTTTGCCATTTTCTGCATTTTGGATTATGGCGGGAAGCAATCCATTCATTTTGTGCCAGTCAAGGGTATTAATTTCTAAATCACTCATAATCGTACCTCTATTTTTTGTTCTTTAAGGGCTAATTTAATTTCTTTTATAGTGAGTATTTTGTCATGAAAAACACTCGCTGCCAAAGCTCCATTGACGCTAGATTGAAGAAAAACATTAATAAAATCATCAATTTTTCCAGCTCCACCTGATGCAATTAAGGGAACCTGGCATAGGGAACGCATTTCTTGTAATTGTTTAATGTCGTAACCTGAGCGTACGCCATCTGATTGCATGCAATTAAGTACTATTTCCCCCGCACCTCTATCTTGCACTTCTTGCAGCCAATCACGCGTTTTGCGTTTGGAATTCATACTTGTACTTTCACTTCCTGTATACTGATAGACATAATAATCATCATTGACCCATTGGCTGTCGATTCCTATGACTACACATTGACTTCCAAAACAATCACTTAGTTCATTAATTAATGAAGGATTCTCCAGTGCCGGACTGTTAATGGAAATTTTATCTGCGCCTGCATTTAGTATCGATTTAGCTTGTTCAAAGGTGCGGATTCCGCCAGCAACAGTGAATGGAATATTAATAGTAGCAGCAACTTGATTGACCCAATCGGGACATACAGAGCGATTATCACTACTTGCTGTAATATCATAAAAAACTAACTCGTCAGCTCCAGACGCAGAGTAATGGGCCGCCAAGGGTAGGATATCTCCGATGATTCTATGATTACGGAATTTTACACCTTTAACCACTTGATTATCGCGCACATCAAGACAGGGAATAATTCGTTTAGTTAACATTATTTAATACCTCTACTTTCTGTGGTTCGGAGGTTCAAGTCCGACAAATAGTTCTGTTCGTAACATAATTCTTCTATAAAACGAAACGATTACACCGACGAAGGGCGATTTACCTCATTTCTTCCTTAACTTGACGCCCATGGACCTTATATATTTATCCCGTATATTCAGCTAAGCATTGAGATAAATCAAAATGCCCCGTATATAAAGTTAATCCTAAAATAGCCGCGGCAACGCCAAGCTTATCAAGAGTCGCTATGTCTTCTGCTGAGCGTATGCCGCCGGAAGCTTGCCAGAATATCTGTGGAAAATGTTTGACGGCTTGCTGGTACAAATTAAAATTAGGTCCGGCCATCATGCCATCACAAGCTATATCAGTACAAAGTATTTCACTGATCCCCATCTCTTGATAATAAGCAACCACTTCCCACAAATTGCTGTTACTCTTTGTTTGCCATCCATTAATAGCAGGAACGGGAACATTGCCTTCCATACGAATATCTAGGGCCAAGATAATATATTCTGGTCTAATTGCTTCAATGATTTTTTGCGTTTCATCTGGATTGGAAATCGCAATACTGCCAATGACCAGTTTAGAAATACCTGCATTAATGCATTGTTGTGCTTGTTCGAGTGTTCTTATTCCTCCGCCTGCTTGAACTGTAATTCCGGCTTTTTGCATTGCGCTAATCAATGGCAATTGTTGCATGGCTCCTGCTCGAGCACCATCTAAGTCGACTATATGAAGACGTTGGGCTCCTATCTGAGCAAAATAAGCTGCTCGTTCAATAGGGGGAATATCAAACTGAGTGACTTTATCGAATTGGCCTTGTTTCAGGCGCACACAGGTGCCTGACTGTAAATCAATTGCGGGAATAATTAACATAAGGTGGACTCCAAAGACAAAAAGTTATTAAGCAAAATTAGACCTGTTTCTGCTGATTTTTCTGGATGGAATTGCATGCCAAAAATATTATCTTTGTTAATTATTGCTGAAAACTCATCGCTGTAATCACAGCTAGCCACAGTATACTGGTTCTTGTCTAAGGCATAACTATGCACAAAATAAACGTAATCTGCCGAGTCTAATCGCTGTTGTAAAGGGGTGTTTTTGCACCATTTTAATTGATTCCATCCCATGTGAGGCACTGGATAATATTCCTTTTTAGGGAGTAGCCTCGCTGCTCCTGGAATTAAGCCTAAACAATCAACCCCACCTTCCTCGCTGTATTCGAGTAATAATTGCATTCCAAGGCAAATCCCTAATATGGGCTGAGTCAAGTTGCCTAATAGTTTATCCAAGCCGTGTTCACGTAGAGCTTGCATGCCATAAGTCGCAGCTCCTACACCGGGCAAAATAACATGGCTGGCTTTGGCTATTTCTTTCGCATCGTGAGTTAATATATAGCTATAATCTAAACTCTTCAGAGCATTACCCAGAGAGGTCAAATTGTTCCCACTGATATCAATTACAGCAATCATAGTAACCCCTTCGTGGATGGTAGAGATTCGCTCGTTTTTGTGCATGCTTGACGTAAAGCTCTGCCTAATGATTTAAAACAAGACTCAACCATGTGATGGTGATTGCTTCCTGTAACATTAAGGTGAATGGTGGCGCCAAGAGCACTTGCTAGCGATTGAAAGAAATGAGGCACCATTTCTGTTGCCATACCGCCAACGAATTCTCGGGTAAATGGTGCTTTAAAATCACAATAACTGCGGCCGCTTACATCTATAGCGATTGAGGCAAGGGACTCATCCATCGGTAGAGTGAAGCCATAACGGTTGATACCCCATTTATCACCTAAAGCTTGTTTGAGCGCTTCTCCAAGGGCAATTGCCGTGTCTTCTACTAAATGGTGATCGTCAACTTCTATATCACCGGAAGCATTTAGTTCTAAATTAAAACCGCCATGTTTTGCCACCTGTTCTAGCATGTGGTTCAAAAAGGGTAGAGGAGTACGGATAGTAGCGGTTTGATCACTATCCAATGTTAACGTTAATTTAATCTCAGTTTCTTTAGTGA
This sequence comes from Legionella fallonii LLAP-10, assembly GCF_000953135.1. Classification (NCBI taxonomy): domain Bacteria; kingdom Pseudomonadati; phylum Pseudomonadota; class Gammaproteobacteria; order Legionellales; family Legionellaceae; genus Legionella; species Legionella fallonii. The sequence goes on from NZ_LN614827.1 coordinate 1,278,750, forward strand.
TTCTGTTGATTTCAGCTTTACGCTGATTATTCAGTAGTGCGATGGCAATATCATTCCAAGAGTGTTCTGTAGAAACCGGTAGAAATCGAATTCCTAAATTATCGGCTAACTCCCTGTCAGTTTCCCTATCGCCTATAACTCCGGAAGCCTTTCGATCAAAGGTATTTTGTTTTATCCATTGATCCAATAATCCTGTTTTAGGTTTGCGGCAAGAGCAATTATCTTCTGGCATGTGAGGACAGATAAAAATTTCATCAAATATTATTCCCTGAGAAGTAAACAGGTCGAGAATAAAATCATGGCAAATGGCAAAATCCTCTTCGGGAAAACTAGGTGTGCCTATTCCATTTTGGTTCGTCACCATAATGAATTTGAAATTGGCTTTTTTTAATTGTAATAAGGCAGGAATTACCCCTGATGTTAGTTTGATTTTATCTAAAGAGTCTACTTGAAAATCAAATGGTTCTTCTACTAATGTACCGTCACGGTCAATAAATAAAACTTTCTGCATTTTAAAATCCTGAAATCTTAGTGTTTAAAAGTAACTGCTTTCTTAATTGTACCAATTTAAGGAAATAGTTTTTAATAATTGTTAATATTCCCCTTTGTTTTTCCCCTATTTTCTGACAAGAAAGAAGACAGTGTCGCTATAAGTAATTGATTCTGCATTTCACTCCCAACAGTAATTCTTAAATGGTCATGTAATGGTGAGTCAGCAGGGAAATCTCTAATAGCAATGCCTTCATGAGCAAGCAAAGCGGTTAGTTCTTTAGTGTATGATGTTCTAATCAAAATAAAGTTAGCTTCAGTGGGGTACACTTTTTCAATAAAGCGACTTTTTTGTAATTCACTGATGAGCCATTCTCGTGAAGTCTGAATGGTTTTAATAACGTCTGAAAACCAGTCGTCTCTCATTAGAGCATTTCGCGCTAACTCAATAACCACACTGGATAGGGTAAAAGGGGCAATAATTTTTTTAAATGCCTGTACGACATGGGATTGGGCAATAATACTTCCTAGGCGTAAGCCAGCCAAACCTGACGCTTTAGACATGGTGCGTAATACGACTAGGTTTTCAAATTGATTAATTAACGTGGTGGCGCTTTTTGCATTAGCAAATTCAATATACGCCTCATCAACCACGACAAGAGATTGATTTTTATATCGCTCACATACTGTTGCAACCAGATCTAAATCAATAAGATTTGCAGTAGGGTTATTGGGGCTACAAAACATAATAATTTTGCAGTTGGGCTTCCAGCTGTTGTTTATATTTTCTAGAGATAAATTAAAATTATTCGCTGGATCGAGTAGGCATTGGATAAGCTCTCCTTGCTGTAAACGAACATAAAATGCATACATAGGAAAGGTAGGCGGGAATTGCATGAAGGCATCTTGGCCCGCGGTTAAAAATAAGCGAGTGACTAAATCAATGCCGTCATCACTACCTCTAGTGAGCACTAATTGATCGCTTCGCACCTGGTAACGAGCTGCTAATTGCTCTTGTACTTCCTCTTGTAGCGCTATAGCCGGATAAAAATTGATATCAATAGGTTTTGTCTCTATTGGTGACCATGGTAGTTCATTAGCATGCAATCGATATTGTGCATTATTCCCACCAGGAACATAATTAGGGCTATTTAATAATTCTGGACGTATCAGGTTGAGTATGGACATTTAAACCTCCAAGCTATTTAGTCTGATTTGTATTGCATTGGCGTGGGCATCTAAACCTTCAATCTGCGCTAAAGTGACAGCTGCAGGCCCTAGGTTACAAATTCCTTCTTTACTAATTGATTGCACACTGAACCGTGTTAAGAAATCCGTAGTACTTAGGCCGTTGTGATTCCGTGCAAAACCGTTAGTAGGTAATACGTGATTACTTCCCGTAACATAATCGCCCATGGTCTCTGCCGCCCAAGGGCCAAGGAATATGGTACCAACAGCCGATATTTGATTTACCCAAGAAGAAGCATCTTCTTTATTGATAATTAAGTGTTCAGGAGCATAAGAGTTAACTATATTGATTTGTTCCTTCGCATCGGGACAAACAATGATCATGCTGTGCAGCAATGATTTTTTTATCAGCTCTTGTCTAGATAAGTTAGTTAATTGCAGCATTAATTGTTGGTTCACCTGCTGAGCATAGTCGAGGCTGTCACAGACTAATAATACTTGGGAATCTGCGCCGTGTTCTGCTTGTGCTAATAAATCTGCAGCAGCAAAATCAGGGCGTGCTTTACTGTCAGTCAGTACCATTACCTCAGACGGGCCTGCTGGCATGTCTATGGCGGCGCCGTAAGGATCACTGGCCACTTGAGTTTTTGCTTCGGTGACATAACTATTGCCTGGACCAAATATTTTATCGACTTTGGACACCGTTTCGGTTCCATAAGCCATTGCCGCAACGGCCTGCGCTCCACCTATAGTATATATGGTCTCTATACCACTCAAGCGTGCGGCAACGAGTAAATGCTCATTAATTTCTCCACTACTATCCGGAGGAGTACAAAGCACTTTTATTGGGCATCCAGCAACACGTGCGGGGATAGTTTGCATTAATAAAGAAGATACTAGAGGAGTTCTATTTCCCCCGGGCACATATAAACCAACTCGTTGAATAGGTCTGTAGGTATTGAGAATATCAATACCAGTAGCTGTAGTAACCTGAGTATTTTTTGGTAACAAAGCTTGGTGATACCTGGTAATAGTTTCTATGGCTTGATTTATTGCCGTCAACGATTGCGGATTAATTGTTGCATTTTGTATTTTTTGTAGAGGTACTTGAAGGGTATCGAGTTGTGCTTGGTCAAATTGTTGTGTCAATTCATATAAGGCTTTATCGCCCCAATTTCTTACCTTGTTGATAATAGCCGATACGCTTTCTTGAGTCGATCTAGTTTGAAAAGGACGAGATAAACATTGTTTTTTTTCTATTAAAGAGAGTGAGAGCCAATTTTTAATGCATAACATAATACTTACTCCAACATCTTTTCTATTGGTAAAACCAAAATAGAACTGGCGCCTAAACCTTGAATGGTTTCTAGTGTGTTCCAAAATACTCGTTCACTGGAAACAACATGCACTGCCACTTTATTGGGATTACCCGGTAAGGGAAGTATGGTTGGTGCTTCTGCGCCTGGTAAGTTCTCTGCAATTCCTTCTAGAGCCGATTTAGGGGCATGGAATACTATGTATTTTCTTTCCTGAGCTTGTTGTACTGCTTGAATTCGTCGGGTAAGCATGTCAAATAGTTCTTGTTGTGCAGGAGTAAATTGTTTCTGAGTTTGAATAAATACAGCTTGACTTTGTAAAATGGTATCTACTTCAATTAACTTGTTATCTTCCAAAGTTTGACCGCTAGATACTAAATCACAAATAGCATCTGCCATGCCCATACGTGGTGCTACTTCAACAGAGCCTGATAAAATAAGGCTGTCGGCGCAAATTTTTCTTTCTTTTAAATATTGATTGAGTAAATAAGGATAACTGGTTGCAATGCGCTTACCGTCGAGGCTACCTGGCCCTTGATAATCAAAGGACTCTGGAACTGCTATAGATAGCCGACAGGTACAAGTCCCCAATGCCAACATTTTATTGTATTGTTTTTGTGGTTTAGCAAGCGATGCTTCCAATAAAACGTTTTCTCCAACTATGCCGCCATCACATAAATTATCAAAGACTAAAGTGGGAATATCATCATCACGGACAAAAAGTAAGTCTATAGGGAAATTATCTACATGGGTTAGTAGAGCATTAGGTTTTATGCGGAATTTTAAACCACAGCGTTGTAAAAGGCTTAATGATTCTTCTGATAAACGCCCCTTTTTTTGTAAGGCTAAACGTAAACGTTCTTTCATCATTTTTCCATCCTATCTGCAATAAGATTATATCCACCGGTACCGAAGCTTAGGCAGCGGGCAACACGGGTAATCGTTGTAACACTTACTCCTGTTTGGTCATGAATAGTGCGGTAAGGAATACCTTGTCTTAGCAGAGGTATCACTTGCCATCTATCTGCCATGGACTCCAGCTCTGCAGGAGTACACAGGTCCGTGAAGAAGTTTAGCGCCTCTTCTTCATTGTTAAGCAAACTAATGGCGCGCATTAAATCAGGTAAAGCAGAATGTTTTATATTAGAATGTGATTTCATATTAATGTATTAACACGTTGTAACATAATTTGAATGATAATGATTATCTTTATTATTGTCAATATATTTGTTGAAATATTTTGAGTTAAAGTGCTAAATCGGATAAAGTAGTACACAGGATGAAAGATGTCTTCTTTTTTGCGATAGAGGTAGTAAGAGTTAAGCCTAAAACCTTTTGCCAACACGAATGATGAGGCATTCTTTGCTCTCTCAGATATCATCCATCATATCTGACAAATTTGCGTAAGATTTTTAGCTTATCTTTTACTGATACTGGATTTTCCAGATAGAAACTCTTAATGGGTGACGATTATGAAACCTTTTACTCGAGATATAACGCTAACTATTACTATAAAAATAATCTTGTTGTTTTTACTGTGGTGGGTTTGTGTTAGAGGGATGCATCCAGTTTTATCTAGCAATCAGGAATGGTTGTTAGGAAAGAATCAACAACCAGAAATTTCCCAAAACAATAATAAGAGGTGACTTGATGATACCTGTTAGTGAAGTGGTTGATCTATCTAGGTTACAGTTTGCGTTAACCGCACTGTATCATTTTTTATTCGTACCTTTAACCTTAGGGCTATCGGTATTACTTGCCATTATGGAAACTGTCTATGTAATGACGGGACGCGATATATGGCGCCAAATGGTGAAGTATTGGGGGGTATTGTTTGGCATTAACTTTGTCCTAGGAGTTGCTACCGGACTGACTATGGAGTTCGAGTTTGGAACCAACTGGGCTTATTACTCCCACTATGTAGGGGATATCTTTGGAGCGCCATTAGCGATAGAAGGAATAATGGCTTTTTTCCTTGAGGCTACCTTTGTGGGGTTATTCTTTTTTGGTTGGGATAAATTATCTAAGCTGCAGCATTTGGTGTGCACCTGTCTTTTAGCTTTAGGTACTAATTTATCCGCGCTATGGATTTTGATTGCTAATGGATGGATGCAAAACCCCGTAGGGGCCAAGTTTAATTTCCAAACGATGCGTATGGAAGTCAGTAGTTTCTATGATTTAATGTTTAACCCGGTAGCGCAGGCAAAGTTTGTGCATACTATCAGTGCCGGTTATGTTACTGGTGCTATGTTCGTTCTGTCTATTAGTGCGTATTTTCTGTTGCGCGGAAGAAATACAGCAATTGCTAAGCGCTCTATGACGGTCGCAGTTTCTTTTGGTTTGGCTTCAGCACTTTCAGTGGTTGTATTGGGAGATGAAAGTGGTTATGTGGCTAATGAGAACCAAAAAATGAAGCTCGCTGTTATGGAATCCATGTGGCATACAGAGAAAGCGCCCGCTGGCTTAACTATATTTGGTATTCCTGATGAAAAAACAATGACGACACGCTACGCAATAGATGTGCCTTTTGTATTAGGTATTATTGCGACGCGCTCATTTAATACCCCTTTGCAGGGTATTGCGGAATTGATTGATGAGGGAAAAGAAAAAATTAAAGAGGGGATGATTGCTTACGGTGCGTTGAAAACCTTGCAAAAAGACCCAAAGAATGAGCAAGCTAAGGCAGTATTAGAGCAACATAGTAATGTTCTTGGTTATGGTTTATTACTCAAGAAATATACAGAGAATGTGACTGATGCAACGGAAGAGCAAATTAACCAAGCAGCTCAAGATTTAAAGCCTAAAGTAGTGCCTATGTTCTTTTCTTTTAGAATTATGGTAGCTTGCGGCTTGTATTTTATTTTATTGTTTGCGACAGGTTTTTATCTTTCTGTTCGGCATAAATTGCACACTTCGCGTTGGTTTCATCGAATCGCTTTTTATTCATTGCCTCTTCCTTGGGTGGCAGCGGAGTTAGGCTGGGTGGTTGCCGAATATGGTCGCCAGCCATGGGTTGTTCAGGGAGTTTTACCGACGTTCATGGGGAGCTCATCACTATCCTCTGGGCAAGTAATGATTTCTTTAGCTGGGTTCGTCCTGTTTTATAGTACCCTTGCTGTTGTAGAGCTTTACTTGATGGTGAAGTATATCCGCCTTGGGCCTGACGGAATGCACAATTAATTTTAGGAGAGACTCTAATGCCTTTAGATTATGAAACTTTAAGAGTGATTTGGTGGGTCTTAATTGGTGTCTTATTAATTGGATTTGCAATAATGGACGGTTTTGATTTAGGGGTTGCAATGTGGCTACCCTGGATAGCAAAATCCGATATAGAAAGACGAGTACTGATTAATAGCATAGGTCCAACTTGGGAAGGAAATCAGGTATGGTTCATCTTAGGAGGAGGGGCTATTTTTGCTGCCTGGCCGATGTTGTATGCTATGTCTTTCTCTGGCTTTTATTTAGCGATGCTTATTGTACTCTTAGCATTAATTTTAAGACCGGTGGGATTTAAATACAGGTCAAAAGTAGAAAATCCAACTTGGCGATGTGCTTGGGACTGGGCATTATTTATTGGTGGTTTTGTTCCCGCTTTAATTTTTGGTGTAGCAATAGGAAATGTGTTACAGGGGGTTCCTTTTTATATAGATGAGAGTTTAAGACCATTTTACACAGGGACTTTTCTGCAATTATTAAATCCTTTTGCTGTATGCTGTGGTTTAGTGTCTGTGCTAATGCTTGCTATGCATGGCGCATTTTTTATTCAGGTAAAAACCGAAGGGGAGTTGCAGCAAAGGGCTAGAAGTTGTGCGCGAATTAGTGCTCTTTTAGTAGTTATCTTATTTATTGCTTGTGGCTTTTGGATTTATTCGGGTGTGGATGGATATGTCTTAACTAGTTCCGTGGCTCATGATGGTCCATCTAATCCATTGTATAAAGATGCGGTGGCTCAATTAGGCGCTTGGTTTAACAATTACAAATCTTATCCTATTACCTTAGCCGTACCAATCATTAGTATTATCAGTGTGTTATTGGCAATAATAGTTGCTCGTTTACCAAAAATAGCTTTTACGTTAAGCGCGTTGGGTATTGGTAATTTAATTGCGACTGTTGGAGTAAGTATGTTTCCTTTTATACTTCCTTCTTCAACTAATCCAAAACACAGTTTGATTGTTTGGGATAGCTCATCAAGTCAGTTAACTTTAATCATTATGTTGATTGCGGTAGCAATTTTTCTACCTATAGTTCTTGCATATACTGCTTGGGTTTATAGAGTATTGCGGGGCAAAGTTACTGAGAAGACGGTTAAAGACAATGAAGGCACTGCTTATTAAGGAGGCGGTATGTGGTATTTTTCTTGGATATTAGGCACTGGATTAGCATGCAGTTTTGCTGTACTCAATGCAATATGGTTAGAACTTAGGGAAGAGTATAATAAATAACTGTGTAAAGCCCTGTCATCCAGGGCGCAGCGAAGAAGCTCCTGCAAAGTACTTGTGCCATTCAGGATACACTCTGTCGCAAGCACCTCTGGATGACCACGGTATTCATAATTGACTAACAGTAAAAGTAGGTTGAGTCAAAATGATCCAACCTACAAGTAATTGTCCAGAATATCAAAGCAAAAATAGTAACTATTAGATGTATTTCAAGGCAGTTGCTACGGTTAATGATTGTTTATTAAAATCCAATTTTTCTTTTCTTGGCCCTAAGCCCCATATTGTGCTTGATATGCTTCTAATTTTTTTACTTGTTCATGTTCTTTGTTATTTTTTAAATAGTCGATTAAGTCGACCAAAGTAATAATGGAATAGACATTGATTCCTTGATTTCTAATTTCTGTAAGTGTTGATTTCTCTGTTTGGCCGCGTTCACAGCGATCTAGAGCAATAACGACGGTAGTAAGTATTCCTCCGTGCGCTTTTATTAGGCTTTGTGCCTCTCTAAATGCAGTACCCGCAGTAATCACATCATCGATTATTACGGTTTTTCCTGATAAAGGGGCACCAATCAATTGACCGCCTTCACCATGGTCTTTAATCTCTTTGCGGTTAAAGGTTACCGTAGTATTTTTGCCGTGTTCAGCAAGAGCTACTGCCGTAGTTGTTGCTAATGGTAGCCCTTTATATGCCGGACCAAACAAGTGTTCAAACTCAACTTTATTATCTAACAGCGTTTGTGCATAAAATTGACCTAATTGTCGTAATGCATTTCCCTCATAAAATAAACCAGCATTAAAAAAATAGGGACTGATGCGCCCAGACTTTAAAGTAAACTCTCCAAATTTTAAAACTTGGCTATCTAGAGCTAATTTTATAAAAGATGATTTGGTATGATTCATTCTTGATTCCTAAAATAATAAATTACACAAAACAAGTAGGTATTTTGCAAAAAATCCTTAACAATCAATAAAAAACTGTTATGCTAATCACAATGTGCGTGATCGGTCGTGCATGGAGAAGTGTTTATTATAGCGCATAAGGCTTTTAAGTAAGTGGGTTTTTTAAGTCTTTATGTGAGCGTTCTAAAATAAACAACTAATCACTATAAATAACGAGAAGAATAGACCTCTTCTGAAACTCGCTGAAGGGGATGAAGTGTGAGGAAACAGGGTGGCAGAACCGGAGTGTACTCGCAAGTACATGAGGGGATATCGACGATGCATTTCGCTCCCTAATTAGAGTTTCCGAAGAGGTCTAATGTAAAAAGCTTAAGACAAAGGGGATAGCTAATGTCGCAAAGAGAAACAGGCCATGTTAAATGGTTTAATGAAAAAAAAGGATTTGGATTTATTATTAATCAACACGGCGATGATATTTTTGTACATTACAAAGACATCCAAGGAGAAGGTTTTAAAACCCTTCATGAAAATGATCCTGTAACTTTTGTGCTTGATAAAGGACCCAAAGGGTTCAAGGCACAAGAAGTTGTTGTTGCTGCTGAAACACAAACAGAATAATTTCATTGATAAAATCTATGATAATAGAGCTTAGGTTTCTCAATAGTGCTAAGCTCTTTTTTTATTCTGTGTTTCTGTAGGCGTTTGCTTAAGGTGGCCACTTATTAATAAGTGGATTGGATCCTTGATCCGGCAATATAGTTCATAGAATGTCAAATCAAATGTGGACTTGATGCAGCGTAATCAAGCCCTTAAGTAAACGTCCTAATCTGAATAATTACAACTTTTTATCATAACGTTAATTTATTATTCGTTGAACTATTGGTATTTGATTGTTCGGCTTCTATGTTCTTTTCTTCCATACTAAATACAGTTGTATCACCTTCTTCGCTGTGACTACTGCTCGCATCAACGGTGATGCTTTTATGGCGACCTAGTACTCCGTCAATTTTACCTTCGCCATCTGCTTTTTTTCCACGAAAGAATATAAATGTATTTTTTTGTGTCGCTGAGTTTGGTGCTGGAGTTGAAGTGGGCACCAACGTCGGTGTCGATGTCAGAGTCGGAGTTGATGTCAATGTTGGTAACGGGATTGATGCTTCGGGAACTAAGCTACTTGGTTCTGCTCGTTGAGATGCTATTTTTGATTCTCGCGCTTCTTTGGAGATGCGTGATTTAGTGGTTGGGGGCGATATCCAACTTGAAGTTGACACTAAAGTTGGAGTTGGTATTGATGCTTTAGAGGACGAACTACTAGGTTCCGCCTGTTGATATGTCGTTTTTTCTTTTCGCTCTTTTTTAGATTTAGAGGGAGGCATTTTTTTTATATTAAGCTGTTTTTCCTTTTTGCTAGAGAGAGCCTCAGGTGGATAAGCAGGGCGCGCGCCAGGTTGATAATACCTAGCACATTTTATAGGGGACATATCAAAATTACACTGTTGGGCCTGGGCGTAAGTAGTGATCGGCCTTGTCGCTTTACTAGAGACTATATCTATATCTTGTTTGACCATTTCCTCTATAGTGACTGCCGCCATGGTTTTAACAGTCTGCCTATAATGTTTATCTGCTTTAGCTCTTGTTCCTTTAATTGGAGAATAATCAACTATGAGGGGATCAATTTTGTGACCGTCTTTATCCACTGTACCTCTATACTGTTTTGCATGAAAAGTTACATTGAAGGGGATCATTTGGGGATGTTTTAAAAAATAAGCGTGTAACTCATCTAGAATATCTCTCCTATCGTCCATAAAATAAAAATTAAACTCATCCTTAGGGTGTTCCAATGCCAGTTTGTGCATTTGCGCATAAACTGTAGTGAGCTTGCTTTCATCATGGATCCAGTTATAAAGTGAATTAAAATCTGAGCTATCAAGTTTTATATAATCTTTATTATTTTTATCAATGTATCGTAAGGCTTGTGCTAGCGCTGTACCTGATGGAAGATCGTTATATATGTCTGCTAATAAGAAATCATCGAATATTCCATTAAGGTGATCAGCGATACTTTTAATGGCAGGATAACAAGAACCTCGTTCATCCGCATTGGAGTTTCCTAGATCATCTCGGGGGGCTTGTCGGTTAGAGTTGATGATAATTATTTTTTTATTTGGTGAGAGCCTAATTATATCCAGCAATTCTCCATTAGCGGCAATAATATTTTTGTCTTTATTCGCAAGAAACGGTAAATTGGCTAAACAACCGTCGAAGTCAAAAGAGTATACATCATAAATCAAGGCAGTTGCTCCACAAATGGGTTAATAATGCACATCATATTTAAATAAAATATCGATTTTGTAGCTGATTCAATCATATTGACAAATATCTTAAAAGTAAATTATTTAATTAAATTGATTAAAGTGTATTGGAGCGTGTATACAATTGCCTCATGGATGCTGCGAACAAGTCCTGAGAGATCCTCACAAGATTTGAACAGGAATATGCATTTGTTCAGCCTATGTTTGGATCGTTCGAGGTGAGGGGCGCGAAGCGCTGTCTTGGGGCTTCGGTATAGAACGTTCGAGAGGACGTTTACCGTGCTTATTGAGAAGTGACTTACCCTCTATTTAACTTTTTAAATTATTTAACATTCTATTCATTGTTGCTGAGGACAATGGATTTCGTATCCGCTGGTTTACTCCTAACGAGGAGGTTGCTCTTTGTGGTCATGCAACTTTAGCAGGTGCTTTTATTATTTTTGAGCAATTACAGTATAATAAGCCGGAAATAATATTTAATAGTCTTAGTGGTGAGTTGATTGTTAAAAAAACAGATAATGGTTTGGTGATGGATTTTCCCGCTTTACCTTATCATAAGATTGAATGGTCACCCCAACTACAAGCTTTAAATTTAAAGCAACCTTGTGTTATTGCTCCTTACTGGTGTGATCGTCTTGGAACACCGAGCATTAAAGCTCGCCAAGGTGGCCGTCGTCAAGGTGAGTTGCTTTGTGAGATCAAAGGAAACCGAGTTTTATTATATGGCTCCTGCCATCTTTATTTAAAAGGAACGATTTATCTACCATGATGACTTTAGAAACAGAGAGGCTTCTTTTAAGAGCCTGGAAAGATGAAGATATTGGGGCCTTTTTTGTAATGGGCCAAGATCCAACGGTGATGGAGTTTTTTCCTGGTCTTTGGTCTATGGACATGGTGACTTCATTTATCAATAGAATGAATAGTCAACTTGCAGATAAAGCATTTACCTTATGGGCGGCAGAAGAAAAGAATAGTAAAAATTTTATTGGCTTTATTGGATTAAATAGTCCTATATGGGAGGCTCATTTTACCCCCTGTGTCGAAATTGGTTGGCGCTTGGCCACACCGTTTTGGGGAAAGGGTTATGCCACTGAAGGAGCGAAAAGAGCACTTGAATATGCTTTTAAATCCTTAAAATTAGAAGAGGTCGTTGCATTTACTGTACCGGATAATCTGAGATCAAGAAGAGTAATGGAACGGATTGGCATGACTAGAGACTTGAATGGAGATTTTCTTCATCCTAAATTAGATCATGATAGTCCATTTGCTAAGCATGTTTTATATACTATTCAACGTTATTTGTGATTGATTGAGCCTAGTGAATTCATCGTCGTCAGACTAAAGCTTGTTTTTCATCAGAAATGAACAGGGGTAGATCAGGCAATTTGTTGTCCGATCTACGCTTACATTAATACATCCAGTGAATGGATACGTTTTAATTAGTTGTAAAGGTTGGTAACTTATCTGCAATTACTTCAGCATTATCTGCCGTTTTTAGACCTGCATTAAAATGTCTATATCTGTTTAAGGTGGTATTCTCCATAGCTTGGCTAGGAGTTTGAGTAAAAAAATTTAGTTCCACTCCTGTTTCCTTAAATTTTTTATCGATGGTTTCTCTTGTTACCGAATGATAAATTGTTCTTGCCTCTTTATATATTTCTTGAGCAAATTGTTTTCCGTCCTCTGTTTTTAATAACCTTTGATATAAGGGGACAATTAAATAACGTCTACCAATATTTAATAGATAGTTCTTAATCTCTATATTTGCTTCGCTATACCGGCCATCAATAGTAATCTTGTACCACTGCGCTGCAACTACATGATTACTCATACCGGTTAAGTGATAACATTCATCCAGTTCTTTTATTTGTTCATGCTTGAGATTCGAAGGAAGTTTATTCAGAAAATATTGCCATTCATTGCTTGACCAACTTTGAGCATTTAATTGATTTGCAGATATTGTTCCATTTAGCCATTGTTCACGAACTACATCATTTATCTCACATCGTTTCGCTTTAATCTTGACTGCATCCTTAGGAATTCCAGGCTGATGTAACCATTGATTAATTTCTTCCATGGAATATTTTTGAGGATAAAGCTCAAGGAGATGAGTTTGAGCGAAGGCTATAAAATCAGTAGTAGTAATGCTTTTAAATGCAAAATTATGAAAGTATTTTTTTAGAAAATCATCAAATTGATCACGACCAAATTGTTCTTCAAGAGTCTTTAAAAACCAAGCTCCTTTCGTGTAGGCAATTCCGCTAAAACCATCATGCGGATCACGAGCATCAAGATTAAGTACCAAATGCTGATCTTGCTCTTCTAACGTATCAAGTTCCTCATAAAGTTCATTCACGCTAACCATAAATTCTAGATCAGCTTGTTCTTTACCATAAACTGCTTCAACGATTCGATTTTGTACGTAGGTCGTAAATCCTTCATTCAGCCAAACGTCATCCCATCTTGCATTCGTGACTAAATTTCCTGACCAAGAATGAGCCAGCTCATGAGCAATCACACCCACTAAGCTTTTATCCCCTGCAATTAATGTTGGGGTTGCGAATGTTAATAAGGGATTTTCCATTCCTCCCATTGGGAACGATGGAGGCATGACTAAAACGTCATAATTTCCCCAAGGATATTGACCATATAACCCTTCGGTTACCTGGATCATTTGTTCAGTATCTTCAAATTCTTTTGCTGTTTTATCTACTAAGTCAGGTTCTGCAAATACAGCTGAACGTGGTCCAATTTTTTTTGCCTGAATATTACCAACCGCAAAAGCGATTAAATAGGTTGGAATGGGTTGGTTCATATTAAATTCAAATTCACCATTTAAAACATGATCGGGGTTATTTTCAGCGCTCATAACAGCGCGCAATTCTTTAGGTGTATTGATACGTGCAGTGTAAGTTTGACGAACTTCAGGAGTATCTTGTACTGGCATCCATGAGCGAGCGTTAATTGGTTCCGAGTGAGAGTAAAGATAGGGGTATTTTTTGGTAGCGGTTTGGCTAGGATCTAACCATTGTAGCCCATCTGCCGTTGAACTTGTTTCATAGGTGATTCTAACTTTTTTATTTTTTGCATTAGCATTGATGTGTAAAGCCGAACCTAATATTTTATCTTCATCCTCGAGTCTAAAATCGGTGCTAACCCAACTTTCATCTGAAGAGCTTATTTCAACTCGTTGAATGTTCAGTTTTTTTGTATCAAGTGTCAGGGTGTGACATTCTAGGTCATGCCAATGGAGTGTCATTTCCACCACTCCTTGTATCGTTTTATTTTTAAAATCTGGATTCAATGTTAAATCAAGATGAGTAATGTTTACTTTTTCCGGTTCAGAGTAAGAATGCGGATCGATTTTTGCTCTCATGTCTATTCCTAATTGTTGAGTTTTTCCATAAATTCGGATAAGAAAATACTTGAGTTTGAGTTAAAAATCAATTTGTTACACAGTCTTATGTAACTTATCAATAAGTCTATATAAGTCTATTTACCCGGGGTTATTGAGAAGTTACTTCATAGCCGTCTAATTTATTAATTCTAAATAACCAGATTGCTTAATAATAGTTTTAGAGCCAAAGCAATTAAGATTATGCCCGTAATGCGTTCTATCCAATGACTAATTGCTTCAAATTGAGCACGCATTTTTTTTCCAGAAAGAGAAAAGGCAACAAAGGAGAACCAAAGAAGGGTTTCTGTAAACAGGATTAACGCTAAAAGAAGTTTATTGGCAGGTGAAATATCTTTAGGAATAAGTACTGAAAACAAACTGATGCAAAAAAGCATCAATTTAGGATTAAGGAGATTAGTAAATAAACCTATAGAGAATGCCTTCATCGGTTTTAGATCTACTTTAGCGTGTGCCCCACCAATTTTATTTAAATGACTTTTAGCTCTAAGACTTTTGTATCCTATATAAAAAAGATAACCTGCGCCTAAATATTGAATTATTTGCAGTAGTAAAGGGGTTTTCGTGATTAATAATGCGAGGCCAAGAATGGTATAACTAATATGAAATAAGCATCCTGACGCAATACCAAAAGCGGTTAGAATGCCGCTGCGTCGTGAATAGACAAGGCTATTTTTAACTGTGATAGCAAAGTCAGGACCTGGACTAATCAGCGATATAAAAAATAAAGTGAGAAGCGGTAGCAAACTAACGAACTGGGATGCATTAGACATAAAAAACCTATAGTCACGTCATTCTTAACTTTTTATGGTTTGACCAATAATTCAAATTGGGTTACCCTTTTTTTGTTAATAAAGGCACAAACAGTATGCGCCAACACCTTTCTGGTAATGCGATTGGTTAAATACCAAAGTTTACGAGCCCTTATTTTTTCAATCTGGAACCGGTCTGTTAATTGACCGATGACTATTTCAACTGGACGTTTGGTAGAAGTTAACCATTGAAGAAAGTAGTCTCCTCGGTTGCCTTTCATATTAGAACGTACAGCAGTTTGTAAATCAATCCCTGAAGATGCTCGCAATTCGTTGTTGTTATGACACCAAAATAGCCGCCATTGCGGCCGCGTTGTTATTGATTAATTACAGTGAACGTGCTGGGTCTGTTGGATTGATGATGACGCCAGATTTTTTAGAGACTGCTCGAGGTTTACAGTTCTCGCTTTATCAATGGCTTCTATAGCCAATAAATCAATCCGCGACCGAATCGCCCACTGCCCCCCCGCACACCCAGGCCCGGCTCGCCACCCCCCCCCACCACTGCACGAGCCCCCGCAATATAGCAAAAGAAAAACCCAAACCAGAATCAACAGAATAAGAATTAGGAGTAAACCAAAAATCATTGACATTAGTCACCCAATTATAAAACTTAAGACTCCGTTCCAGGTTCGAGGACTTAGATGCATCCAATAGAGACGGGTTTTGGGATACATCATCAAAGGACCGCTTGGGGTGACAATATTCATGTGCAATATGAGCCGGCACGTCTCTTTGAGATAAACCCACCTTTATCCAAAGTGCCTCCAGGGTCTCCGAATCTTCATTGTTATCGTATGCCTCAATATAAGTCTTTAATGCCTGCTTCAATGGAGTTAAATCAAAATGGTCACTTCGATATTTGTTCCCCTTTTGGGTATAGAGCAATCCTCTGGGCTTTTTGAAAAGCTCTTCTCCTATAGGCTCTTCCATCCGTTCGACTCGGTTTAATAGTTCTTTTTTGGTATTATCATCCATGTACTGTTCCAGCATGCGACACATGTGGGCGTCTTTGGCCCAATAAGCGTATTCATAAGCAGTACAGGTGAAGGTTCTTCCTGAGTAATCGGTAAAAGGAATGTCGCTGGCTGTGAGCAGTTCTTGCGCGAATTCATTATCTTTTTTGAGTAAGTCTTCTGCTTCGTTTTGTTCACCATAAGCCACATGTTGTAAGAATTGCTTGGCGTCTATTTGGGGTTTGAAATCGGGTCGTTCTTTTTTTAATTCAGCGTTCAGTTGTTCTTTAATTTTTGAATCGTAGGTATTGATTCGTTCATACAAGGCTTGTAACTCGGTGCTATTCATGCTCTTTGTATCGATGTCGACTTCACCTTGAACTATTGGGCTTTTATGCGGGATTTCAGTATTTAACTTTCTTGCCTCTTTGCGTGCTTTTTGCAAGGGCTCTATCAATTCTTTGCTTAACTCAAATAAGTCAGAGCATGCAAACTGAGCAAAACTCGTCCCAATAGACCCTTGATGGATGACAAAATCACCTTTCTTTTGGCTGTCACATATGAAAAATTCATCGAAATGAGGTGAGTCTTTGATTTGTGCGTAAAGTACTGTAAAACGTTCGGTAATGAGTTTAACCTCTTCTTGGGTGACGTTTTTTTTAAGCATCAACTCTTTGGCATGTTCGTTTATCCAGGATAGTAGCGTTTTTTCAATGCGTTTGTGAGCTTTTTGCGCTTTTGCAAGTGTTTGCGCAAGGTCTTTGTTCAATTCAGGATTATTGTCTAGAATCTTTCCAAAATTGGTGTCCTTGCTGACTTTGTCTTGGGAGACACAATAGATGTTCGTGATGCCTAATAGAAATTGGGTGGCGATAGACCAATCTTCTGCTTGGGTTAAGGAGTTAAAGGGGGATTCAAGAACGGTTTTGAATAAATCGGGAGCACAATATGCTAATAAAGCGTCTATGTACTCTTTGGGTGTTGTCTCGACATCAAAAAGCATGGCCTCATCGATGTCTTTTTGTTCAAGTGCGGCATCTTGTTTGGTTTTGGTGAAATCAATAGATACGTTGAGTAGGTCTTGTACCGTTTTTTGCAGGATGGCTCTTAACTTTTTAAAATCAACAGGCAGTTCAAGAGGCTTTAATGGGGCTAGAGCCGTCTCAATCACTTGAGATTTTAAATCCCGAGCTTTATAGGTTAAGGGCTTGTATGCCTTAATGAGCGCTTGTTGCAGTGGGGATACTGACTCCTTAATGTCTCGTGCAACGCTCTTGTGCGCAACACTGAATATGGGGTTTGCAGCTTCCGAACGAAGATATCCATCTTCTTCTGTGGGGCGTAACACCATGCTGTAGAGATTGGAGGTTTCTCTATTTTGCATGAGCTCTTCCAGGGGTCTTGGGTAACTGGGGAAGCCTTGGTTTAAACACTCTAGTTCTTTGTGATGTTCAAGTGCCGTGATAACCTTTAAATAGGCATTAATCTGAGTCAGTCGTTCTTGTTTTTGTTTGGTTAAAAGAGCGTCTTTATTCAAGAGGCTGAGGTCATTTTCTAAGGCCCCCTTATACTTCAATAACTCCCCTTTAAGTGTGGCCTTTTGGTTTGAATTGCTGCCCTTGCCAAAAAATTCTTGTAAGGACAACACCGCCTTACAGGTGTTGTCGAGACCAATCGATGTGCCGCTGACTACAGGCATCAAGACGTGTATGATGTTGTCTTCACTGATGTATAGGTATTTGCCAAAGAGCGGTTCTTTAAGGGGTAGTTTCATGATGTTGCGCTTTATTTGGTTGCTTTATAATATAAAACATCGCGCCTTTAACTGCTAGTTTCAGATTAAAAAATGAGAGAATGCACGCTTTGGTAGTTAACCACTCAAATTACCAGAACGGAGTTTGTGTATTCAGTGCGCAACCTAATTAGCAAAAAACAGCAACTTTCTACTTCAATTTGAGTGGTTGATCAATCCGTGAAAAGTTGAGAATGACGTTATAGTCTACAAAAGAATATTTTATGCAAGATGATAACTTATTTTTAATCTATCTTGCTTGATTTTTGCTTTAATTAATTGCACTTCCTTTAATTCATTTAATTGACTTACATGGGTTCCTCCACAAGGTTGAAAGGGATGGTCACCAATTTTAATAAGGCGAATTTGTTCCTCTTCGGGTATGGCGTAGGGAAGATTAGGGCAATATTGTTGCAACTCCTTTCCTGAAATAAATAATGTATCAAGAGAGGGGGCGCTCTTGATTATATGATTTATCTTCTGATTTAATTCTTCCAGATCTATAGCATTTGTTGATTGCTTCGATTTAAATTCAACATAAGCCTCTCCAGGAAAGTGATGACCTTTTATGGCCATCCATTCAGGATGGATTTTTTCCATGATATTACTGAGCAAATGTCCGGCGGTATGGAGACGGGTATGCAACCACCTTTTACTAGTGTCAATCTTACTAAATACGGTTTCTCCGTAATTAAACGAATATGGCTGTTTCGTATAATGACGTACTTCATTATTAATCGTACGCACATGATGAATTTCAATGATTTGATCGTTAATTATCATTGTTCCTTGATCAGCTGGTTGCCCACCACCTTGTGGGTAAAAAATAGTGCTATCTAGTGTTATATACGCGCCTAATTCGTCGATACCGTGATTTTGATATTGGGCAGCATACTCAGTAAGTCCAGGATTTTTTAAATAGTACAGTATGGTTTTCATTTGTTTTAATAAAAATATAGTAAATTTGAAACTAGTTTAATAAAAAAATAATTTTTAAGCAATTAAATAATGTGCTTTATTTTGGTTGTTTATGTAAAATATATAAATAGTGAAACTAATTTTATAATTATGAGATTGATAATGAACAATGATTCCATCGATTTATTAAGGCATTACTCGCGAAAATTGGTAAGAGAGTTAGGGATGTTGCAGTTAAATAAAATGGAAGCAAAAGAACAACCTTCTTATTGGCATACCTTAATAGAAATTAATAAAGAACCCGATCTGACTGTTTCCAAACTAAGTCAATTACTTTTAATTTCATTACCCACGGCGTCACGCATCGTATTTACTTTAATTAAAGATGGATTAGTGACCACAAGAGAAGGACTGGATAAGCGTGAACGATTTTTGAATATCACTGATAAGGGGCGAGAGAAAATTGATTATATCGATGACTATTCTAATAACAAAATAAAAAGGGCATTTCATTTTTTAACCTTGGAAGAAAGGACTCAATTAATCAATTCAATAGAAAAATATGCCAATGCTTTAGAGAAAGGTCGTCAAATCCGTGATCAGGTTAAAATATTAAGATTATCTTCCTCTCGTACATTACGTAAGCAAATTATATCTATGATAGAGCACATTCAAGTCCAAGAATTTAATCTGCCGATTACTCCGGAAATCAATGCACCTATTCTTAAGGCGGAAGAGGAGTACTATTATCACAGAACCTGTAATTTTTGGTATGCTACAGATGATAAAGGAGCCATTATCGGATGTATAGGATTAAAAAAACTGAATGAAAAACAAGCTGAAGTGAAAAAGTTTTTTGTCATATCTGAATATAGAGGACTAGGTGTAGCCCAACAATTAATGCATCATTTGGTTAAAAGTAGTTTAAAACATGGCTTTGAAGAGCTATTTCTAGGCACTGTTGGCGTTTTAGATGCGGCCCAGCGTTTTTACGTAAAAAATGGGTTTAGGATTATTAAAAAAGAATTATTGCCCAAGCAATTTCAATTATGTTTGCTAGACACTCATTTTTATGGTGGCGATACTCATGAGATACAGAAAGCACTGAGCAGATTATTATAGAAATAAGAATTGTGGATGTTGTATTCACGTTTTTTTATTTACTTTACAGTCTGATATCAATATTCTTAGCCTTTTTGCATTGTTCTTTGGCTGCTGATACTTCATTTTGCTTTACTATTTCGGGATAAGGAAGTGAAAATCTTTGCTTCTCACCGGTTCTGGGGGAATTGAGTTTCCTATCCCGAACTGACGTTATTTTATAGACAGAGAAAAGTCCAAATAAGATCAATATCAACAGGCATCTAGTTTGATGGAGTGCTTAATGGGTTCAGACCTTGTTTATCTTTTGAAAAGAAGGCGATTTTTGCCTCTGTTTCTTACTCAATTTTTTGGCGCTTTTAATGATAATGCGTTCAAGTTAGCGATGCTGACTATGATTAGTTATCATTTAAGTCATTCACAAGCACAGTCAGAATTGTACCAAGCTATGGCGGGTGCTTTATTCATACTGCCGTTCTTTCTTTTTTCTGCCACTGCAGGGCAGTTAGCTGACAAATATGATAAAGCCCTAATGACACGATTGGTCAAAGTGTTAGAAGTATTGTTAATGCTTATTGGTAGTTTTGCTTTTTATTATGGCAATATTTTTTTCATGATGGTTACTTTGACAGGCATGGGAGTACATTCTGCTTTTTTTGGTCCAATAAAATATGCCATTCTGCCTGATCATTTACCTAGAGAAGATTTGCTTGGAGCAACAGGACTCATTGAGGCTAGTACTTTTTTGGCGATTTTACTGGGTACCACATTAGGTACTTTAGCCATAGGTACAACAAACTCGACACCTTTAGCTGCAATTTTTATGACCGTCATTGTGGCATGTTCCGGATTAATTTCCAGTTGGTTTATTCCTAATGCTCCTTCGGTTGTGCCAAACTTAAAAGTAGATTTCCATCTATGGCGAGCTACTATTCGGATGTTGAAGCAAGCTAAAAATGAGCAGGGAGCTTTACTGGCTATTTTAACTATTTCTTGGTTTTGGCTTATTGGAGCCGTTTTGCTAACGAAGTTACCGGATTATACTCATTACATTTTAGGCGCCAATACCTCTGTTTTTGCCTTATTTCTTGCTTTATTTTCTATAGGTATTGCGTTGGGTTCACTATTGATAAGTCGTATTTTACAAGGGCGTATTACATTATCTATTGTACCTTGGGCGATGTTAGCATTTACTTGTTTTGCCTTTGATTTGTATTGGGCCTCTCCAATTATTGAAGCCAAAGAGCCTCTTTTAACTTTATCATCGTTTTTTACTTATTCTACTCATTGGCGAATTTCCTTTGATTTGCTCATGTTGGCGATAAGTGCAGGCATATTTGTTGTGCCTCTCTATGCTTATTTGCAGGTTGCTAGCACTCCTGAAACGAGAGCTCGAACTATAGCAGCTAATAACATTTATAATTCATTATTTATGGTATTGGGCACGGTCTTTGTGATGTTGCTATTAAAGCTTAAAATCTCTATTCCTCATGTATTTTTAATATTGAGCCTGTTAAATATGATTACTGCTGTTTGCTTATGGATTAGTTTACAGCAGAAAAAGAATGCTATAAATGAGAGTGATGAAACGATTAATTAGTCAGGGTAAGACTTAATCTACTTACTGTCATCCAGAGCGCAGCGAAGGATCTCCAGTCAAACGCATTGTGCCACTTTCAGGAGATCCGTCGTCGCAAGCTCCTCTGAATGACAGCCTAGGTCGGGCGACAAATTGTACGACCTAGGCTTATTTTTCAATGGATAGCCAGTTACGTGCTGGAAGAAAATCAGTATAAAGCTTTGCTTCAGGACTATACTCTTCAGGAGTCCAGTTGTATTCCCAACATACTTCTGGGGGAAGAGACATCAAAATTGATTCGGTTCTTCCTCCTGATTGCAAACCAAATAACGTACCGCGATCGTAAACTAAATTAAATTCAACATAACGTCCACGTCTGTAATTTTGAAATACTTTTTCTTTTTGACCAAAAGGATGTCCCTTGCGACATTCTACTATAGGAGCATAGGCCTTTAAAAAATGATCTCCTATACTTCTCATTAGTGCAAAACTATGTTCGAAGCTAATGTCGTTATAATCATCAAAAAATAATCCGCCAACACCACGAGCTTCATTCCTGTGTTTAATGAAAAAATAATCATCGCACCATTGTTTGAATTTAGGATAAATTTCTTCGCCAAAAGGTTGACAGGCTTGAGAGGCTGTTTGATGCCAATGTTGACAGTCCTCTTCAAAACCATAATAGGGGGTTAAATCAAAACCTCCTCCAAACCACCAAACAGGATCCGCCCCTTCTTTTTCTGCAAGGAAAAATCGTACATTAGCGTGAGACGTTGGAATGTATGGATTATCCGGATGGATAACCAAAGAGACGCCAAGGGCGCTGAAATTTCTACCAGCTAACTCAGGCCTATGAGCTGAGGCTGAAGCAGGAAGCTGCTCACCTGATACATGAGAAAAATTGACGCCAGCTTTTTCAAAGACTCCACCTTGAGTAAGCACACGCGTAATACCTCCACCCCCACTAGGGCGTTGCCATGCGTCTTCAATAAAAGTTGCTTTATTATCTAAGGTTTCAAGAGTAGAGCAAATGGTATTTTGTAATTGTAACAGGTATGATTTTATTTGCTCAATTGCATTGGTTGGGAGTACTTTAGAGTTTGCTGTCATGAGACACCTACATTTATTTGTAGGGTCTGTTATCATTTTAGTTTAAGCTAGTAAAATGTTAACAGACTCTAGTTAGTTTCTGAATTATTTTCTCATTCTTTTGATGTTGGCACAATGTTTGCATTGTTAATGCGAATTGAAAACAGGAGTGTTTATGGCCCTTAATCTAGATACTTATTTAGGGATTCATGCTAAAGCCTTGATGGCAAGGGATAAGCGAGCATCGCAATTAGCTAATAACTTGGCTAACGTTAATACCCCCAATTATAAAGCAATGGATGTTGATTTTAATGAATATTTGACTGCTAGCATGCAGGGAGGTGCGCAGCAAATTAAAACAACAACGGCTAATCATATCAATACTAATGCTGATTTTAGCGCCAATTTAAAATACAGGGTAACTTCTCAAGCAACATTAGACGGTAATACCGTAGATAAGGACATGGAAACGATGGAGTTTGCGCGAAATTCGCTAAATTATCAGGCCAGTTTGAGCTTTTTGGATAATAAAATTAAATCCATGATGACTGCATTGAAGGGAGAGTAATCGTGTCATTAAATACAGTTTTTGATATCGCTGGTTCTGCAATGAGTGCTGAAACAGTACGTTTAAGCACTAGCGTGCAAAATATGAGCAACTCTAATGTGACTGCTAGCACACCAGAAGAGGTGTATCAGCCCAAATACCCCGTCTTTCAAACTGTTCAGGAATCGCAAAATCAATGGATGGGCGATCAGATAAAAGCCGGAGTTCAGGTTAAGGGGATGTATCAGAGTGACATTGAGCCCTCTAAACGTTATGAACCTAATAATCCTATTGCCGATGACAAAGGTTTTGTTTATACGACAAATATCAATTATGTTGAAGAAATGGCCAATGTGATTTCGGCTTCAAGATCCTACCAAATGAACATTGAATTACTAAATACAACAAAACAATTAATGCAACGGACATTACAATTAGGTGAGTAAGGGGAAAGGGATGACTACAAATTCAGTTAATAGTTCCAATACTGCAGCAGATTTAGGTTTGAACCAGCCTCAGCCGGTTTCCAAAAATAGTCTAGGTCAAAAAGATTTTCTTCGTCTGATGGTGGCACAAATAAAAAATCAAGATCCCATGCAACCGCAAGCTAATGGCGAATTCCTATCTCAACTTGCACAGTTCAGTACTAATGATGGGGTTACGAAAATGCAAGAGTCTTTACAACAGATGGCTACATCGTTACAGTCTAATCAAGCACTACAAGCCTCGGCTTTGGTAGGGCGTAAAGTTTTAGTGAATAGTAACCATCTTAGTTTAGGTACAGAAGGGGATGTAAAAGCAGCTATTGATATGCCCGCTGGTCTTAATAATTTAACTGCGTCTGTATACTCTGAGTCAGGTGAGTTGATCAAAAATATTCCATTGGGTCAACCACAACCTGGTTTTTTCCAGTTTAGCTGGGATGGTATGGGACAAAATAATCAACGCGTTGCTGCTGGTAATTATAAAATTGCTGTTCGTGGTATTTATGGCGGGAAAGAGGTGTCATTAAATACAATGACTTCAGCTAATGTGGATAGCGTTAGTTTGGGGCAAAATGGAGAAGGGTTAAAACTTAATGTAGCTGGAGTTGGTTCAATACCATTAGATCAAGTAAGACAGATCACCGTGTAAAGTATGTTATCAATACCCTAGAAAAGGGAATACTAAAAAATTACAAGCAGGAGGCTAATATGTCTTTTAATACAGCGCTGAGTGGGATTCAAGCAGCAAGTAGTGCTCTCGATGTAACCGGTAATAATATTGCTAATGCGGCAACAGTGGGTTTTAAAGGTTCGCGAGCTGAGTTTGCTGATATCTATAATACTAATGCTTATGGAGCGAGTGCAAATGCAATAGGCGGCGGTGTATCCCTTTCGCGAGTCAGTCAGTCATTTGCCAATGGGGACCTTTACGGAACAAATAATACTTTAGATCTTGCAATTAATGGCTCCGGATTTTTTATCTTAGATGATGGTGGGGCTAAGGCTTATACTCGTTCTGGTCAATTTGGTTTAAATAACCAGAATTATATAGTAAATGCAAATAATCAAAAATTAGTCGGTTTGCTTGCTGATAATAATGGAAACATTACCAACGTGGCGGGTGACTTACAAATAAATACAGCGAATATAATACCTAAAACCACCTCTTTAGTGACCACCGGTTTAAATTTAAATGCAGGGAGCACACCTACTGCGGTTGATTGGACTGGAGGGGCTACCCCAGTTAGTGATACTTATAACAACACCACTTCATCCACTATTTATGACAGTTTAGGGAATTCTCACGTCTTAAGCATGTATTTTATAAAGGCAGACCCTAATGCAGTCGCTGGTGCTCCGAATGCCGCTTCTCCTCCAGGCACTCAAGATCAATGGTATGTTGCATTTCAGATTGATAACCAAAATGTTCCCGCAAATGGTGGACTGCAAAACACCAATAACTTATATAGGGTAAATTTTAATCCAGATGGTTCTTTTGCTGGCGTCCAGGATACCACAGACACTACTTTAGCTAATCATTTAATTCCTTTAACAATGACTCTTAATAACGGGGCTAATCCATTAAGCTTTAATGTTGATTTATCAGAAAGTACTCAATTTGGTAGTCCATTTGCTGTTCAGTCCGTAAATAATGATGGCTATACCACAGGTAGTCTGGCAGGTCTGACTATAGGTGATACAGGAATTATATTTGGACGCTATACTAATGGCCAATCTATGGCTATGGGACAAATACAATTAGCTAATTTTGCTGATATAGCTGGTTTGCAAAATATAGGAAATACTTCTTGGGCTCAAACGACGGCTTCGGGACAAGCCTTAGTTAGCACTGCGGGTTCCAGTAGTCTAGGTTCAATTGTTTCTGGAAGTCTTGAACAATCCAATGTCAATATTACTAATGAACTCGTTGATTTAATAACAGAACAACGTAATTTCCAGGCGAATGCCCAGACTATACGTACTGGTGATGCAGTGACACAAACAATCATCAATATACGTTAGGAGGTAAATTATGGATCCTATTTTGTATAATGCAGCGAGTGGGAGCAAAGGCGATTTTAATAAGCAGGCAATAATCGCCAATAATTTGGCGAACGTAAATACCCCTGGATTTAAAGCAGATTTATACCAAGCTCAAACCATGTATTTAAATGCGAATGGGACGAATGAGGCAGATAATCAATCGTTTAATGTTCAGGCCCCTAATGGTATTGATTTAACTCCCGGTGGTTTAGTTACTACCGGCCGTGATTTAGACGTGGCCGTTAGCGGCGAGGGTTGGATCGCCTTGAAAGACAGTCAAGGTCGACAAGTGTATGCGCGGGGAGGGAGCTTCCAGGTGAATACTAACGGTCAATTGATTACTGCTTCTGGTAAGGCCGTTCTCGGGGATGGCGGACCTATTTCCATCCCTCCTGCTAAATCGGTTGAAATTGGAAGCGATGGAACTATTTCTATTATTCCTATGGAAGGAGATAGTAATTCTTTAGCTGTTTTAGATAGAATTAAGCTAGTAACCCTTGATAAAAATAACCTAGTAAAAAATGAAGAAGGTATGTTGCAACTGAAACAAGGAGCAGCTACTCCTGTGGCTGATGCATCAGTTAAATTAGTGAATGGCGCTGTTGAAGGCAGTAACGTTAAGGCCATAGAACAAATGGTTGAAATGATAAGTGTAGGGCGAGAATATGAAGCGCAAATGAAAATTTTATCAACGGTAGATGATAATTCGCAAAAATTGGCACAACTATTGCACGAGTAGTCGTATAAAAATTATAGATAGAAAAAGCTTATTATAGCAGGAGGCTTTAATGGAACCAGCATTATGGGTTAGTAAATCTGGCTTGGAAGCTCAAGATAAAACTATTGCAAACATTGCAAACAACTTGGCTAACGTTAATACTACTGGTTTTAAAAAAGGTAGGGCTATATTTGAAGATTTAATTTATCAAAATATACGTCAGGCTGGTGCTCAATCCACGCAAAATACTCAGATCCCAACGGGTATCAATATGGGAACTGGGGTACATATGGTTGCCACAGAAAAAATATTTGCCCAAGGCGACATGCAGAATACTCAAAATGCACTGGATGTGGCTATTCAAGGTGCCGGATTTATGACCGTGGTGATGCCTGATGGGACTTTGGCTTATACACGAGATGGCAATCTAAAATTAAATAGCCAAGGGCAGATAGTAACGAGTAATGGCTATTTAATTCAGCCAACGCTCACTATTCCAGCAGAAACTCAAAATGTTACTATAGGTAATGATGGAACAGTAAGTGTAACCGTGGCAGGAAATACTGCACCCACAACTCTTGGAAACATCCAGTTGACTAGTTTTATTAATCCAGCAGGCTTACAACCTATAGGGCAGAATTTATATACAGAAACGCAAGCTAGTGGTAATCCTTTGACCGATAATCCAGGCAATTCAGGTTTGGGCACTTTATTACAAGGTAACTTAGAAGCTTCAAATGTCAACGTGGTTGAAGAATTAGTGAACATGATTCAAGCACAAAGAAGTTATGAAATCACAGCCAAAGGAATTCAAACTGTTGATAGTATGTTGCAATATCTAAATCAAGCACTGTAACGGATTATATGCATGAAATTATCTGATTGTGCTGTACTTATTTTAACTGGAATTTTATTGAGCGGGTGTGAAACCATTAATCCACCTGCTCCAGGTAAAGATCCTGATTATGCACCAACTTATCCGGACTCACCAGATCCTAAACAGCTGCGTCATGTCAGCGGAGCAATTTATAGTAGCGAGACTGCTTTACCGCTTTTCGAAACACCGAGAGCGCGTCATCCTGGTGACGTATTAACCGTAATTTTAATAGAAAATACCAATGCACAGAAAAATGCCTCTACCATACAAAAGAAAAATGATCAGGAGCAAGTTACAAACAAACTCTTTTTGGGACGACCTATTCATTTAGGCGGTGGCTACACCATGGACTTTGACTTAAATAATCAGCGTCAATTTACAGGACGAGGCCAAGCCTTACAAAATAATCAGTTGACGGGTAGTATTTCAGTTACAGTAGCTAAAGTTCTTCCTAATGGCAGTATGGTTGTTCAAGGGGAAAAATGGGTAAGAATCAATCAAGGAAAAGAATTTATTCAATTATCAGGTATTGTTAGACCGCAGGATATTAAGGCTGATAATTCAATTACTTCTGATCGAGTAGCTAATGCCAGGATTTCTTATGGTGGTACTGGTCAATTTAATAATACTAATGCCCAAGGTTGGATAGCACGAATTTTGTGGGGCCCCATATTCCCAACCTAATAAAGGTTTTTTAAGAATAATTTGGACAAGGAACGTAATGCAGCGACGAAAGCTAATTACAGTATTATTATCACTTTATTTGATGATGACTCAGGTTTTTGCTGAACGAATCAAAGACGTCGCTACTTTAGCAGGGGTTCGTACTAACCAGTTGGTTGGCT
Organism: Legionella fallonii LLAP-10; assembly: GCF_000953135.1. Taxonomy (NCBI): domain Bacteria; kingdom Pseudomonadati; phylum Pseudomonadota; class Gammaproteobacteria; order Legionellales; family Legionellaceae; genus Legionella; species Legionella fallonii. Next base: position 1,306,573 of record NZ_LN614827.1, read on the forward strand.
ATGGTTTGGTGGTGGGGTTGAATGGGACTGGTGATAAATCGGGTACTCGATTCACCGAAGACAGTTTTGCCAATATGTTGACTCAATTGGGCATTAATATCCCACCTGGAATTAAATTAAACGCCAAAAATATTGCTGCGGTAATGGTCACTTCCAACTTATCTACTTTTATGAAAAAAGGACAAACCCTCGATATTAACATTTCATCCGTGGGTGATTCTAAGAGCTTGTTAGGTGGTACATTGTTGATGACTCCACTTAAAGGAGCGGATGGGCGAGTTTATGCCATGGCTCAAGGAAATGTGATTGTATCCGGGATTAGTGCCTCGGGATCTGATGGTTCCAGTGTTACTGTGAACGTTCCCAGTGGTGGTCGAATTCCTAATGGAGCGACCGTGGAAGCAGACATTCCCAATCCATTCTATTTTTCCAAATCGCTTACTTATAATCTTCACAGTCCCGATTTTACTACTGCCAAACGCATGACTGATGCGATCAATGAACTAATGGGGCCTGGAACTGCAAGGGCTATGGATGCAACCTCTATCGTCGTCACCGCCCCTAAAAAATTAGATCAACGGGTAGATTATGTATCAGTTCTTGAAAATATAGAGTTTAAGCCTGGTGAACCCATGGCCAAAATTATTATTAATGCCAGAACTGGAACTATTGTGATTTCAAGTAATGTGATTGTGAAATCAGCAGCAGTATCGCACGGTAACCTGGTCGTGAGCATCACTGAAACTCCGGTAATTAGCCAGCCTAATGCTTTTGCAAGAGGAAGAACAGTTCAAACTCAGCAGTCTCAGGTTAATATCGATCAAAAAAATAATCATGCATTTGTTCTGCCCAAAGGAACAACCTTGAAAGATATAGTAAGAGGGATTAACGCTGTTGGAGCAACCCCAGCTGATGTGATAGCGATACTTGAGGCGCTGCAACAAGCTGGTGCATTAAATGCGACATTAATAGTCATATAAAGGTGATCAATATGGAGTTACAAGGGATTGCTACTAGTGATTTTAAAGGTTTAAATGATCTAAAAGTCCAGGCAAAGTTGAATCAGAAACAGGCATTGCCTGAAGTTGCAAAGCAATTTGAAGGGATTTTTCTACAGTCAATGCTTAAAAGTATGAGAATGGGGCAGCATTTTCTTGATGATTCCAGTCCTTTTAGTAGCCAAAAACAGGCAACCTTTCAGGAAATGTTGGATGGCCAATATGCGAGTAATATTGCTAATTCACCTCATGGGATAGGTTTAGCGGCCATGATGACTAAGCAATTGAAAAATAGCGTAGAGAATAACGTATCTCAGCCACTCGAAATGATGCCATCCAACGACGTCAAAAATACGACGTCTTTGAAACAGCCCCTTGCCGCGAATGCCCCTGTGAATACCTCAGGGAATACTTCATCAGGAGAGGCTGAAGGAATTGATAATTTTGTTAAAGCAATTTGGCCTAAAGCAAAAGAAGCTGCTTCTGTCATCGGACTTGATCCTAAGATCTTAATCGCTCAAGCAGCTTTGGAAACTGGGTGGGGGAAATTTGTAGCCAAAGATAGCGATGGATCCAGTAGTAATAACTTATTTAATATTAAAACAGGTAATAACAAAGATTTTGAATCGGTTGCAGTTAAGACAACAGAATATATAGCTGACACACCGATTAATAAGACAGAGTCATTTAGAAAATATTCATCAGTAGAGCAGAGTTTTAACGATTATGTTTCTTTAATTATGAATAATGAGCGCTATCAAGGGGCTGTAGCCAATGCAGGGAATCCTGAGCTTTTTGTCAATGAGTTACACAAAGCAGGATATGCTACAGATCCTAAATACAGCAATAAGATTTTAGCTATTTATCATGGAGATGATTTGAATCGGGCAATGCAACGATGTGGGATAGCAGAGCAAATCTGATCATTTAAAAGACTAAATAGATCTCTATACAAGAGGTCCATTATTATATTGGTTTAGGGAGTGAACAAATATGTCCATATTGAGTATAGCCAATTCAGGATTAAATGCTTTTCAGAACGCTTTGGCTGTGACCGCAAATAATATCTCAAATGCTAAAACTAGAGGTTATTCGAGGCAAAGTATTGATTTTACTCCCGCCCCCTCTCAATTTTTTGCAGGATCATATTTTGGAACAGGAGTGGGTACCTCATCCATTTATCGCAATGCAGACCAGTTTGCCAACTATCAAGTGAGAAATACGCAAAGTTTTAAATCACAGTATGAGGCTTTTTATTTGCAAGCATCGCAAATTGATAAATTACTTTCCCAGGATGGTTCTAGTATTTCTACTTCATTACAGTCCTTCTTCGACTCTTTAGGCCAGCTCAATAATACTCCTGACTCAGGAGCATCTCGTGATGTTGCATTCAAACAAGGCCAATTATTGGTGCAACAGTTTACTTTCATGCAAACAAACCTAGATGAATACCAAAATAATTCTACAGCTCAAATTTCACAGGCAGCTACTCAAATCAACCAAATCACTCAGGGCATTGCAGCAGCAAACCAACAATTGATGAGTTCGCCAAATTCTCCCGAATTACTTGATCAGCGCGATGAACTATTAAAGCAGCTTGCTGGATTTGTAGACATTTCTACTTTTGATCAAGGTGATGGAACAATAAATGTTGCTATTGCTAGCGGAGAAATGTTGGTTGCTGGAACCCAACAGCGTAATTTGAGTATTTCAACTGATCAATCAAATTTGCAAGGAACCAAGGTTTTATTAGGAAATGGGGCAGGGATCTTAGATATCACAGAGGAGTTAAACTCCGGACAGGTTGGTGGCTTGCTCTCTTATGAAAAGAATATATTAGGTCAGGCAAGTCAAATGATAGGTCAAATGGCTATCGGGTTATCGCTTGCTTTTAATGCACAGCATCAATTAGGTATGGACGCTAATAATCAACTCGGACAGAATTTTTTTACGGATTACAATTCAGCAACTGAACAATTAAAGCGAGCTACTCCCGAGACGACTAATACGGGGACTGGAGTATTGTCAGTAGCTATTTCAGATATATCTCAGACTAAGTTGAGCGATTATCAATTAGTTGTTAGCGATGTGGCTTTAAATCAAGTACGCTTAATACGTGAATCAGACGGCACATCAACAACGCTTACATGGACTAATAACCCTCCATCACCTCCAGGTGGACAGATAGTGCTTGATGGCATGACTATTTCTGTTAATGATGTTACGGCGCTTGCAACTAATGATAATTATATGCTGACCCCAACTCGAGGAGCAGCACGTGACTTTGCTTTACAGATTACCGAATCACAGCAAATTGCTTTAGCTTCCCCAGTAGTTACTTCCGCTCCGTTAAGTAATACTGGTACAGGGCAGATTGCATTGGGAACTATTTTCAACACATCAGCCGTAACCAATCAATACAGCATTCAATTTATTTCAGATACTGAGTTTAATGTTGTTGATTTGACTCACAATACAACAACAGGTCCATTGACTTTTACGCCTAATACTCAAAATACAGTTCAGATACCTGATTCGGTTAACCCATCCTATTCAGTGATTTTGTCAGGTATACCCAAGACGGGTGATCAATTTACAGCAGACTATAATGCGGGTGGTATTGGTGATAACCGTAACGGTTTATTATTGGCAGGAATTCAAGACAATAAATATTTTATGAGTGGGACTGAGAGTATGATGGATAGATATTCTGATCTACTCGTTGATGTGGGGGGCCAAACCAAATTGGCAAAAAGTAGTTACGAGGCTTCTAATGTATTGTTTAAGCAAGCAGTAGATTATCAAAGCAGTATTAGTGGAGTAAATTTAGATGAAGAAGCCGCTAATCTAATAAAATTTGAACAGGCTTATGAAGCTGCAGGGAAGTTAATGGCGATTGCTGGGCAAATTATGAATGTATTATTCGATATCATGAGGTGATAAATGCGTATTTCAACGAATCAAATTTATGAACGTGGATTAAGCAGTTTATTAATTCAGCAAGAAAGAGTATCTAATTTACAAGAGCGGCTCGCAAGTAATTTGAGAGTTGAGTCACCAGAAGATGATCCTATTGCAACTGCTCAAATTGAATTGATGAATCAACGGATTAGCACCACAGAAGTATTACAAAAGAATAGGCAAAACGCGGTAAGCGCTTTAAGTTTAGAAGATGACGTATTATCTAGCACGGTGAGTGCATTGCAGCGATTAAGAGAAATACAAGTTCAGGCAGGAGATTCATCCCTCTCAGCGGAGGATCGTAAATCTTTAGCTGTTGAGGTGAGCAATTTATTAAATCAAATACAGGACTACGCTAATTCTAAAGATATTAGCGGTGGTTATATGTTTAGTGGTGGTCAAGCAGCAACACAACCATTCACATTAAACTCCAGTGGACAATACGTATATAATGGTGATAGTACACAACGTTATCAGGCAGTTAGTGGTAATTTACAAATAGCTATTAATGATACTGGTGACAATATTTTTATGCGAGTGGCCAGCGGTAATGGCACTTTCGCTGTTTCTTCGCCGAGCACACCTAATGCTGGGACTGCCTCGGTCAGTTCGGGCTCAATAGTCAATCCAAGCGTTTATGTGCCGGATAACTATACCATGAGTTTTGCTTTGAACTCCCAAGGAAACCTTGTCGTTATGGTGAGTGGTGCTACCAGTGGCAATGTTATCCCGGCGTCAGGCTTGCCTGACGATGCTCCGGTGTACCAAGAAGGGATGGCGGTTACATTTAATGGCATGGAGATGACGGTTAACGGCGCACCTCTAGCTGGAGATACATTTTCCATTACTCCTTCGAAAAATCAATCAGTTTTTGCAACCATACAAAATATGATCACCAATTTGAATCAACCCTTTGATACAGCAGTCGCAAAGGCGGCTACTTATACTGACAATAATCAATTACTTGCTGAATTGGATAGTGCGATTACTAATATTTTAGACTATGAATCAGATGTAGGCGCTCGATTAAATCAGTTGACTTTTGCTGATGATCTTAACAGCAATTTAATTTTGTTAAGTAAGGATACACTAAAAAAACTACAAGAAATTGATCCAGTGGCTGTTGCTACTGAATATAATTTGCAATTAGTCAATCTACAGGCTGCTCAGCAGAGTTTTGTGAGAATACAAGGATTATCTGTATTTAACTATATGTAGTAAAGAATTCTAAGGTAATAGTATAAGAATAGTTGCAACTGTCATTTAGAGTGCAGCGACGACTCTCCAGCGAAGCGCATTGCGCTCTATGTTGAGCCCATTCGTCACAAGCTCCTGAGCCCAGGTTTTCTAACCTAAAGCTTAGGAGCCAATGGACTGAACTCACATCATCTTGGGTGCGGTGTCTAGTCTTGGGTTCTCCTCGTCATTTTGGGTTAATCCTTCATCTGAGGTTAATTCTGTAGGTTTTACAGGTGTCGTAGCTCTTGTTTGTGCAGAAAACATACTGTGAATCCTACGAGCAGTATAAATTTCCTCTGGAGTCGCAGCATTAACTTCTTGTTGTACTTCTTCTTGTTCAGGAGTTGGTTTTTCTTTATCTGGTGCTGAGCAGCAGCAAAAGAAATTAATAATCGCTTCGATTGGTGTATAAAGATAATTTAATAATTGGGTGAACCAACCAACTTTTTGTGCGTCTTGTTCTATTTGGATTTCTTCAAGGAGATGAGCCTCAAGTTTTCCTTCGCACTGATAATTAATTTGCTTTAGAATAAGGGCCATTGCATGCTCTGTTTGTGCTTCATCTAGTTTGGCATCTTTTACTAATACATCATGTATTTGTGCAATATTAGCTGGTAGATCTTGGAACTTCCCATTAAGGGCATTGTTAGCTATTTCTGCTTGCAAGAAAAATATCATTTGTGCATAGCTTGCAGCATGAAACAGCTCTTTGGAATCCTCTTTATCGCTTATTAATGTTTCGTCTAATTTGTCTTTACCTAAATAGAGCATTGGTATTAAAGGATTATCGAATACTTTAATTCTTGATTCAAAAAATTCTTTACATTGCCTAGAACCATCCTCTATAGCACTTTTTCTTTGTTCCTGAGTGAGTGAAGTGGTTGTTGCTGTAATTGTTCCTGAATTGAGATAAATCATATTATCTAGATGATAATATACTTTTTCGCGGTTGAGCACTTCTGCGCGCCCTTTAATTAAACTTCCTCCAAGCGCTATTCTAGCTACACCATCGACAACTCGATCAAAAGCTGATCGAGTAATGGGGGCATGCTGTTTTGCTTTTTGAAGGCGAACTTTAAAGGAAGAGTCAGCTTCAATTTTTGCGCATAAGATTTGCTCATGATTCAAACCTTGCTCAAGGAGAATATCCGATGGCATGTTATCTAAAATGCCACCATCAGCAACACTATGTCCCTCTGCATTAAGAGTTGGAGTAAATAATAATGGGTGAGCAGCAGATTGACGGACTATTTGTGAAATAGAATCCCCTCCGCCATTATTGACGTTGTGAACTTGCTTCCTTTTGGTAAATTGATTCGTGGTAACCACAGAGAGGTTTTTGATAAGATGTTTTTTTTCTTCAGGTAAAACCGCTCTTAAATTTTCCAAATCATTGAACGTTATTCTAGGATTTACTTCTTCACCAGTTCTTTTGAGCTTCCAAATTTTAGGCGATTTTGCAAAGGCTTTATCGAGTTTGTCTAATGCCGTAGCATTTCCTGATAGTTTGATAATATCATCTACAGAGTTAATTTTTACCCCTGCTTTTTTCAAAATAGTATCTACTATTTGGATTTTTTGTTTAAGTACAAAATATTGTTCTCTTTCTGGATCTTTTGCTGGTGGTTCAACACCTTTTAGATGCTCTTTGATTTGCAGTGCATAAATTACTTCCATGATATTACGGAATCGATCACCACGAGCACGCAAGCGAAAGGTACCTTGGTTATCTAAAAGTTTTGTAATGTCTAAATTAGAAACTAAGTTGGTGAAATCTGTAGCATTCATTCCAACTGCTAATAGACTGACTGTCATTGCACCTGCTGAAGCACCACTAACATGACTAAGATCCTTTAGTATGCCTCGTTTTTCCATTTCTTGAACTAGTGCTGCGTAATAAATACCTTTGGCTCCGCCACCACTGGCTACAAAACCTTTTACTGGGCAACCTAGAAGTTCATATTGGTCATCTTTGTTTTTGACAATTTCATATGATTTTCTTTTTAATTCTCTTGGCATAGGACACCTATATATACATCTTTATATAGTTTAGTATATCAGCGAAAAATTAACGAAATATTATGTGTTTTGTAGCTGGTTGCTTGCAATTGAGACGAGTGTAGCTCTTAGTCTCAAGTAACTAGGCTACGATTTGTTACTACTCCGTTCAAATTAATTTAATTCTAAAATTCAGTATAGTCACCCTTTTGGCCTTTATTGCACTTAAATCACTTTGATTTTTATTTAGACTATAATTAACGAATGCAAACATACCCGCATAGTGATAAAGGAATTATTATGTTAAACAATCCATTAGATAATCGTTCCCTCTACAACTGGTATGATTGGGGTATGGAGATGTTACAGCCTTATTCCGATTACTGTCTTACTTTGTCAAAACGTAATAAACGTATCTCTGATACCATGAATTTACCAATTAATGTTCCTTATCTATCTGATTTACAAAATGAAATGGTGAAGATTTTTATGCAATCAGGGGTTAAGCACTATAGATGGCTTACAGGATATTTTTATGTACATCATATGATTACTAATATCTATGAAAAACCCAAGTTTAATATTACTGATGTGAGATTAGGAGATGATTATTACGATGTTGACGAGGAAATCGTTGATAGAAAAAGCTTTTGCAATTTGCTGCACTTTAGAAAAAGAGGAATAGAGAAACATGCTTTTCCTAAAATGTTAGTGGTGGCGCCTATGTCAGGTCACTATGCTACGTTACTACGCGATACAGTTACTGCTTTGTTACCTCACTATGATGTTTATATTACTGACTGGAAAAATGCTCGCGATGTTCCCTTGGCCGAAGGGGGATTTGATTTAAATAATTTCACTGAATATGTTATTTCCTATTTTCAGCAATTAGGACCCGAGCTTAATGTTATGGCCGTATGCCAGCCTACAGTGCCGGTGTTGGCTGCTTTGGCATTAATGTCTAGCGAGAATGATCCTAAAATACCTCAATGTGCCATATTGTTGGGCGGCCCAGTGGATACTAGGCAATCACCTACAGCAGTCAATGAACTGGCCGTTTCTAGAGGAGATGATTGGTTTCAGCAAAATGTTATTACCATGGTTCCTGCTCGTTTTCTTGGCGCAATGCGACTTGTTTATCCAGGATTTATGCAATTATCAGGCTTTATGAGTATGAATATGCAAAAGCATATAGAGTCTCTTAAAAAGGCGATTGATGACTATGCTGAAGATAAACGAGAGGCGGCGTTAAAAACAATTCAATTTTATCTTGAGTATTTTTCAACAATGGATTTGACTGCTGAATTTTATATGCAAACAATCAACACCGTATTTCAAGAGCAACTGCTTGTCAAAGGTCGATATAAATCAAAAGGAAAGGACATACGGTTACATGATATAAAAAATACTTCTCTTTTAATTATTGAGGGTGAGCGGGATGATATTACCGGTATTGGACAAACAAAATCGGTATTAAATTTGTGTAAAAATCTTCCTGATAACATGAAAAAATATCTCTTGGCGAAAGGCGTGGGGCATTACGGATTATTTAATGGTAATAAATTTCGTAAAGCAATTATTCCGGAAATTAATGATTTTGTTCAGTCACATAATGTTTCCCGAGCTAAAAGGACTAAGGCCAAGCAGCAATAATCTAAATGGTTAAGACGAATCAGTTTATGGATGGCCATAATGGGAAAACCAACAATCGTACTATTCGTAGTCCGTATTAGCACAACGAAAAGCGAACTATCTTTCTAAGAAGCAGGATGTTGATATTCTCGCAAAAAGATTTTGGGGGCCAAGCGTCTACCAAGACATAAATAGTGTGCATATGCTTCGATGTGGCACAAAAAAGCACGGAGCTGGGGCACGTATTCGAGCACCTTATCGGAGAAGCAATTCGCCGATAAGGTATGTTCTTCAGGAGGATCTAGAGGATATGCTCTAGTAATTTTACATATTAGCCATTGTCATAACAAAATTGGGAATATTGGGAGAGCCAACACCTACTCCATCATTCCAAAATTGACTTTCAGGCTCAAGGGTAAGCGATGAATCCCATCCCAGGGTCACATTATTAATGGTAAACGCCGATGCAGGGGCAGGGGTATTATGTATTGTTGTGGATGGTGGGGGAGTGGCTCCACTGATGATAATAGCCGGCGGAATAATAAGATTAATTGCTCTATTGGCGAGTAGTTCCTGATTTTTTTGATATAAATAAGGCGCTGCTTGGCCAATAGGGGTTCCTTTATTGAGTAAACTACGTGCTTGATTTACTAACACTAAGGTTGCTGAAAATAACGGGCAGGCCAAACTGGTACCACCGTCTTGTACTTGCTTGCCTTCTGCAATAATTAGCAACCCGGTATTAGGATCTCCTAACATAGATATATCCGGTAATGCGCGGCGGCTTCCGAAATGACTAATGACTCCATACCCGCCGGCCGTGAAATTACTAATGGAACTTTGCCAAGAGACTGGTCCATAGAGCTGACTAATACCTCCACTAGTACCTCCATCATAAGACAAGGTTCCATGCACGGATCTTACCGTTCCCCAAACTGTTTCAAATGCATAACGATATTTGGGATCTACAAATACGGCAGTTGCCCCCACTGCGGTAACAAAGGGGGAACTGGACGGGTAATCAACTGCAGGAGATGACGGCCAAGTTCCTGTACATTTTTTTTCCGTGCTATAAGTATTATCACCGCAATCACCAGAAGAGAAATCAACACTTATGCCAGCCGCCGCTGCCACTTGTAATGCTGCCTCTAGAGCTGTATCTATGCTAGTTTCGGGGCCACTCCAACTATTAGAAATAACATAGGCATTAGAAAAACCACCGATAGTAAAATTATTGCTAATCAGAGCATTAATGACATCAATTAAGGTACTTTTTTGATCGGAAGCTCCTAATACCAAAACCGTGTTATCTCCCGGAGCAAGAGTGTGAGAAGATTCTACATCTAGCGCGACCTCTCTACTAAAGGAGGATGCTCCTGGGCACTTTGTAAATGGAGAACCATCTGGATTGATAATCGCAAAATTCTTTGTTGGTCCAGAGGTAACAAAAGGTTTTATGCCGTTAGCATTAAAATACTGGTTTGCATCACTTAAAATTTGTGCTGGTCCATTAGTACCGCAGTTATCAACAATCACTAATGTTTGTCCTGATCCATCGAGATGGACGCCATTAATAGAAGGAATATTGCCCAAGCCATAAGTCTTCTGTAAGTTGGCTCCTGAGAAGCCTTGCAATGAAATATCTGTAGGAATGGCTGAGGGCACAAAAGCATTCCAAACAAAATTTAATTCATGCTGTGTGGCATCAGAGTGCTTAGCACTATCTATGTTCGAGTGAAACTGAGGAATAGTACTAAGACCGGTTATTTCAGAAATATATTGGGCTATTTCAGGATTTAATTGAGGTGCACTAGAATTGGCATATACTCTTTTATCTTGATATCGATAATGGTTCATTTGCACATGAAGTACATGCTCAATTTGTTCTACAGAGCCAGTGATACGAACACTGTGATTTACTATTGTTGCGTGCATGCCATAAGAAATAAAAAAGTGCTGCACCGCTTCCTCTGCATCCTTGCTTGGTGCAAATTTTTCTTCATAAAGAGTGGGGGTTAAGAATTGGTGATATAGAGAGTTGTTAGGATCATAAACATCCTGAACGAGTTGGTCTAAATCTTTTTTATTACGTAATTTTAACCAGGCAGTAAAGGATATTTTGGTTTTCGGGTCAACAGGCTTAATTAACGTTGCTTGGCTGAGCAAGCTCAACCCCGGATTTGACACACTCAATAAGCTCTTTGGCTGGCTGGCATAGGAGGTCATTGCCACTAAACTATATGGTAATAAAAGCAATGCTACTTTTTTTAGTTTCAACATGAATGATCTCCCTATATTACCCTAGAAAAAATAAACTAGTAATTGGACTATATGTGATGAATCCCAATTCATCCCCTGTTGTTAATGAATATACATAGCCACCTTGTGTACCCGCATGGATAACACTTGCATCTGAATTCACAAACAAGGTATAGCTAATTTGTGAGAAAAGAGTCCATGTTGGATTGGCGTCAGTGAGACTATTGCTAAAATAGGCGTATTCAAAGTCTATCGTTCCATTGGGTAAGGTGTTGTTAGACGAAGTTTGTCTTGTATTGACATAGAGTTGACTGTTAGTAGCAAAAACATTTTGTATTGGTACAGGAATACTCGCTTCTGGACCGGTAATTTGATGCCAGTTCATTCCATTATTTTCTGAGAAATAGACATTGCCATCCTGGCTTCCTAAGTAAATGGTATTAGACGGTGTAATGAAAATACTATTCACTGCACTTGAACTGGGATGAGTTGAGGTGCTATTCCAAATAGTTCCTCCATCAGTGGAAGAATAAACAGTCCCATCAGAGGTACCAACATAAATTGTTGTAGTATTACTCGTCGTTGTAACAAATACACTATTTACTGGTGTTGCGCCGGGAATTGAGTTCGTGGAACTCCAAAGCGTACCATTATCTGTGGAGTAATAGACTTTGCCATCTGCACTGCCTACATATAAGGTGTTTGGCGTTGAAAAGACGCTATTTACTGTATTACCAGGTGATGGGGTCGTTGTAAGAGTCCAAGTTAAGCCATTATCAGTGGAAAAATATACCAAACCGCTTAATGTTCCTGCATATATCGTTCCAATTCGTGCAAAGGTTACTTCTACAGTATGATTAGTCTCAATGTTTGATAAAGTCAATGTTGTGCCGCCTTTCTGGGCAACACCATCATCAACGATCCATTGATCTACTTGATAACCGGCACTAGGAGTGGCTGTAAAAGTCAAATTACTTCCTGCAATAACTGTTTGTGGCGTGTTGGGCTTGATGGTTCCGTCCACATCTGCCGTTGGCGTAATGAGATATTGTGCTACGGGGATACGAGTTATATTTAAAATACTATTCGCATCAGGTTGATAACATTGGCTCAGGCCACCTTGTTGGCACACTATGGGGCCGCCGCTAACGTTACCTGTTAATGCTTTGCCATCCACAAGCAAATTAAGCGTACATGATTGTTCATAAGTTAAAATAAATGGATTAGAGCAGTCTCCAGGTGAGATGCTCTGAGGAGTAATCCCTTGGATTTTCTGCATAGCTAATGTGTGTGTTTTGCGAGAGTTATTAGTTATTTTATATTTTATTGTTGCAGTTCCCACTGTGGTTATTGATACAGTAGGTGGATAATAGGGGTCGGGATTAAAGGTCCATAGAGGTTTACCCGCATAGCTCATAATACTTAACAGAACAGCAACTACAGTAGTAAAAAATTGTAATAAAGACGTTTTTACTAGTTGTTTCATCTTCAAGTCCATTTTCGGATATTATTTTGTTTTGTATCTTAATCTGAGCTCTTAAGTGATAGCAATAAAAATATAAAATAACCTACTGTTTTTGAACAAATTTCAAATTAATCATTGCTATGAAACAAAATAATTTGATCCTGAATTGAGAGTATTAATAGCCCGAGCAGCAAGCATTAAAATAATTGTTAATGAAATAATTGTTTGGATCATGCACATACATTTTGCCCAACGTGTTAATACGGGGGTGTCGGTTGGTGAAAAGGCAGTTGTGGTATTAAAAGCGAGAAATAGATAATCCACAAAATTGGGCACCCAGTTTTTTATCGATGAGGGTATGTTTGCCGTTTCTGTTAATGAAATTTGAATTTGTGGGAATAAAAAGGCGGTTGAGCCTGCGCTTTCTTTTAACTCACGTTGCACGGGACCACCAGCATCTAAACTCCAGTACCACAGTGCGAAAACAAGAATATTGGTCGTCCATAAAATTATCGAAGAAACTAGCAAATGATTGGGGCCAATTTGTCCTTGGAAGGTAGCAAGAACCAATCGAATTACAGAAATTATTGTATAAATGGTAATAAGGATGTTAATGGCCAAAGCCAGAATGCGATTGACTCTATGATCATTACGCCATTGGGTGATGATTAATGGGATTAATAGTATGGTCACTAGGCCAATGAGTAAGCCTCGTGGCCCCCAATAAAATATTTTGGGCAACGCTTCATAAAGCAGAGCAACAACAATCAAAGCAAGCCATGTAGGCCAGCGAGTATTGATACTTTTCAAGCGGTTGCTTTTTTGATCGGATTTTTTGTTGATGTTATGAGACTCACGCATAATCGTTTAATTTTCCTTAATTTATTAGTCTATGGCACTCTCTAACCTGATGGTTATGGACAATTTGTTGTTTGATCTACAGTGGCTTTTTGTAACCACAATATAAAGAAAGAAACATTGGCAATCAATTTAGGAAATGCTTCATAAAAAATATCTAGTTTTTTATGAATTTCTTCAATTTCTATAATCGATATATTATGTTCATTGAGAAAATCAGGCGTTAAATCAACATCTAAAGGAAAATTAACAGAAAAATCATCAGCTACATGTTGTAGATCTTCCAATAGCTGGAGATAAGTTTGTTGCGATATGACTGATTTCAATAAGCCCCACAGCTGTTGAAAAATATCCGGCCATTCAGCTAACAGAAGATAATCAAGGCTGACAACCTCTATTTGTAACGTTGTACGAATATCTTCTATTAGGGATTGGATTTGTTTATCTGATTTAGATAAGTCGATGATAGGTCTTGGTTTTCTTTCAATTGAGGTAACTAAGTGATTCAGCAATGATTTTTTTGATTCTTCAGATAAATTATTTTTCCTTTTTTTACCTTGAATACTCCATCTTAAACTAGAAGTAATTAATAGAAGTTTGGGATTAATCAGGTGAAAGGGGACAAGGGCATTAAACATATCTTGAGGCGCGCTGAGTGTTGTGGGTGGTATCAACTGATTCATTATAACTTCTGCTCTAACACGTAAAATATTGGCGCATTGTTCAAAATACTTGCTTTGTACTAATGGCTTATAGCATTCCCACATCATTTTTAAATAAGAGGGGTAGGCTGCCAGTTTCTGAAAAATCATGTGATCCACGGGGCTGGATAAGGTATATCTAATGTCATTTAAAATAGTTACTGATTTGCTATTCGTATTACCATGCTCATATTGATTAATCATTCTGTCCTCTCAATTAAATCCAGATAATTGCCTATCAACTTCGTGACTTCATCAATCGATAAATTTGGGCAACAAATCGTCCGAACTACACTATTTTACATCATCTTGTTTCTTTGTGTTACAGTGGTTCGCGTGGCATTTAACACGATATCTGTATGTTTTTTTACATAAAAAGTTTTATATTAATTAACGCTTGGCCTTTGTAAACAATTAATCAGGAAAGATAACCTACTATATATTAATATTAAAGGATTAAGAACAATGATAAAAATAAAAACTCGCTATTTCTTTTACCCTCTTTTTTACGTGTACTCTAGCGTTTTCCTCTTCATGTCTTTTGGATCAAACTAAATCATGTGAATTAACCTCAATCTACTGTTGGAAAGTTCACTTATTTTATTAACGCAGTATGTACCAATCTAAATTCAACAGTAACATCGGATTTTGGTTGAATCTTTTGTGCAAACAAGGCGATAATCTTAGCGTCAATCTTATCTGTTTTAGCAAACTTACCTAACGCTTTGGCAAAATCTCTAATTTGTCAGGATTAACTACTGATACAGCGAAACTTCCTGCTTTTAGTTTAGAAGAAACCAGTTTGTCGCTTCCATTACTATAGACACATCAGATAATGTTTTGAGCTGCTTCAGCAGTTGCTCAATCCTTTTTTATCATTGTTGATGGATAGAACGGATATGGATATCTAAAATCAGCTTCGAAAGATCAATACGAGTATAGTTTTTCTTTTCTTCATTTGTCATAATAGGTATTGCTGTAGTTCTCAGCCTTGTAGATACGGGATCACGAGTCTCAGGCAACTGTACGAGTTAGTTAATGGAGGGGCGAGCTATCAGTTTCCATTTTTATTACTTAGCTAAAATAATAAAAACAAAGAGATTATATAAGATTTTTAAGATACAAGGCTGGGCAACAAATTGTCCAACCTACATAGGCATTTATAAATGCTATAATAAAACGGAGGAGAGTATGAATTTGAAGCACTCTTTTTTATTTTAAATCAAGTCCTTTTTTATGAGCCGTCACATGGAGACTTTCCAGTAGTTGCTCTTCAAACGCATCAAATCCACTATTTGTTTTAGCTGATGTATTGATTAATCCATCAAATACATTAGATTCAAGTTTTTGATCCTGCTTTGTTCCAATTGGAATGGTTTTTACATCCGGAAAATGTATTTTTGCGTAATCTTTATAAAAGTCAAGATCTTTTTTAGCATTTTCTGAAGATAAGTCACTTAATATAAGAATGAGATCATATTTTACTTCTTTAGACATTGATGGAATCATTCTCTCACCTGTTCTGTTTAAGGTGAATATCAAGGAGATTTGTTCTCCTTCTTTATTTAATTTTTTCTTGTAGGTTAATGAGTGAAATTCTGGGAGCTCTGTTCCATTAGGTATGATCCCATCTTTATAATGTAAAATAAAAGAGCGTTTACCACAACCAGTCTCACCTAAGACCAATATATTTTTTGCTGAATTATTTTGCTTAAATAGTTTACTCCACATTATCAATCTCCAAATACTAATCCATAATTGTTTGCAAATAGATTATTATAACACAAATACAGCAGGCTGTATTATTTTTAAAATATAAGTTTATCTCCTATACTTTTAGAACGCTTTGTTGTTCTTCCTCAACAACTTCTTGAACTTCTGAAGTTTTCATTTGTTTCATTTGACTTCTCAAATCTTTAGTTTTATCTATAGCTACAAAATTGCTTATTTCCTTCGGTGCGTCTACTTTCACCACTGCACCTCTTTCCTCCATGGAGCTGAGCAATCTCTCCGGTGTTAACAAATGAAGTTTTTCTTTTTCACTTATAGGACTTTTAACGATAGGATGAGGAATGTCTTGTACCCCTTTTTCTTGCAGTTCCTTCTTGAGTACATCATTTAATTCTTGCACTGATGCGATAATTGTTTGACCAACAAACTCAGAACAAAGTACTTTACTTTGTTCTCTTCTACCTTCTGCTTCCCATTTGCCTCGGCCAAAAATATCATCTCGAATATCGGTATTACTATGATCTTTCATCAAAATATTTTTATGTCCGCCTTGCAATGGTGCAGTGGCAATCTGAGCAAATCGCCCTTTACCTCCTTCTGCTGTAATATGCATATGACCCTCTCGATTTTGGTCATGAATTTGTCTTTCTATGTCACCAAACTTTTGTTGGACATGTTCAAGCCACTTATCTCCTAAGTGTTGTTGTAAAAGTTTTTTTGTATCATTGTCAATTAAATTTTCAATTTTAATCTGGTACACGTCACTATAAAGATAACTACGTAAATTGTACTTATCTTGCTGATAACCAGGATTTATATGAGAAACTTTGTTTTCTATCTTACCTTCCTTGTTCTCAACAGCGATCCCTTTTGAGGCATGTCCGAATTTTGTGACAAAAAAAGCAATAATTCGTTCAAAAAAACCTAATGTTTTGCCATATATTTCAGATTTCTTCTTTGTATCATCAAATACCACGGCACCAATTGGCATAGTGAAAGTTTGGTTGAAAGTTTTATCTAAATGGCTAATCATTGTGGCAGCACGTTGTGTTTGAGCATAGAGCTTCTCTAATTTTTCATTTCCCTTGATTAATCCCTTTTCATTATATCCTTCTAGGGTTTTATTTAAAGTAGCTAAATCATGTAACATTCCGTATTGTTTTAGTGTAATTTTTTCATTATCAGCTAAAATTTTCCCTTTGTCTTTTGCTGCCTCAAAATTTTCCCAAATCTTATCAAGTTCAGGTTCAATTTTTTTTAAATTGCGAGTTCTATACGATATATCTTTCAGAGCAGTGACAACCAACGAACCAATCCCCGTATCTGAGCCTGACATCGGTGCTAAGATATCTAATTGCCGATTCATGCTCATGTCACCAATCATACCTTCCATCATCGTTTGTATATCTGCTCGTTGCTGGGGTTCCAATTCCGTATCAGGTGTATTTATCAACTTGTGCATATTTCGCATGTTAATTAATGCTTGTTCTGCTATACCTGTTTCTTGATGTAAAGCTTCTAATGTCATAGGCATGATAAAATCCTCTAAATACCTAATTTTCAGTTTATTGGTAATATCTCGTTGCTATCGATATGGATAAACTGTTTATAAAATCAATAAGGTGATAAGCATAATCGTCCTCTTCAATATTTTCCTGTATTTGAAAAAGGATCAGATTCTTACTAATAAAAGCTAGCATGTCATAAAGCATGCTCTTGTTTGCGTTGTAGAAATAGCTATCAGGCAGTGCAATCATAATTTTATTTATAATGTCATATGTGTCTTTATTTGAAATATTAAGCACAGATTGCATTTCTGAATTATGCTCATCGCTCATTTGCTTGCAAATTATTGCTACTAATTGGTAAATTTCTTTAGCATATATTTTTTTTTGGGGGTGCATTATTTGCTCTACTATTTAATTGCTTATATGAAAATTATGGTTCATGATCTTTATTTTTTCCAATCGAATTAATGTGTTTTTATACCTAAAGTGAAAAGTTGCTGAACGCGCAGCAAGTTAATACGGAGCTGGATATGACATGAGGTACCAGATTACAAGTATTTTATCTGGCGGAGGGTGGTTGTAATGTAGTTTTAGTCAAAAGCTACTTGTAATAAAGCCGACACAATAGAAAAAGATATTACCATTCATAAACGGTGATGTGAGAGAACAAGATCTAAGTTAACTTTTTGTTCATTTTCATGCATTTGTGCCGCGGGTTTAATTTATGACATTTTATCTGCAATCCGGGGTGGTTCAGGCAAGCGATACTTAGTTAAATATTGTAACACTAACTCTACTATCTTCTCCTGCCCAATTCCGTGTCCTGTAATATAGTAGCTGCAATCGATCCCAGCAATATATTCTATTTAGGCAAAATCATTATATATCCGAACATCATCCTTGAGTTCTTTTTGAGTGATAATTGCCTTCCTTGCGCTTGTTGGCCAAATAATGTCAGGGATGGTGATTTTTAAGGTCATAACCAATCCTAAGGGTTGATTGATTTTAGCTCTAATCTGATTCTCTATCGACTCGCGTCGAGTTTGGCCATTTTCGAAAGAATTACGAATTACCGACGAAAGCCGGTATTCATCGAGTCCCGCGAATGCGACCTGATGAATACCGTAGCCTCCATCAAAAAGCAATCCGTTAAGTAAGTGGATTAGTCTAAAATACGAATTCCCTTCGGGATGCCTGTCGCTTATGCATATTAATCGAGTATTTGCAGTAAATCGGTTACATCTGTCTATACTTTAATTTATATGTACTTAAAATTATCAACTTGATAATGGAGAATGATATGACTTTCAAAGTTAAAGTACCAGCAAAATGCATCTTGGCTGGTGAGCATCTTATTCTTGAGCGAGGGTATGCTATTGTTGCTCCACTTCATAGGTATCATTTAACTTTGAGCTATGAGCCTCATACAATAAAGACAAAATATACTATTTCTGCTGAAGGTAACAATTCGTTGGGCATTATATTATGGCCAGCAATTTGTAAAGCATATGAGTTATTACAAAAAGATCATAATAAAATTACAGGTTTTTTTAATATTAAATCAACCATCATTCCATGTGGCGGGATAGGCTTTTCAGCAGCATTATGTGTTGCAATTACGGAATGGCTTATCTATCAAGGACTATTATCTCGTTCTGAACTATTTCAATTTGCGCGACAACTAGAAGACATGTTTCATAAACGAAGTAGTGGTGTAGATATTGCTGGGGTAACGGCTAAAAACATAATAAAGTATTATTCTAATAGTGAAATAATTGAAATGAGTATTTCATGGCAACCTCTTCTTTATATTTCTTCTTCTGATGAGACCAGTTTTAGTGGGCCCTGTGTTAAAAAAGTTCTGGAGTTAAAAAAAGAGAATCCTGCTAAAGCGGAGGCTATCTACGACAAGATGTTACAAGCAGTGATTTTGATTAATAATGCCTTAGAGAATAAAAATGATGCAAGTCTAGATATTCTAGCGCGAGGGTTAACAATGGGAAATGAATGCTTTTATGAGTGGGATTTAATTTCTCCTCAATTACATGACCACATCGAGCTATTAAAACAGCATGCATTAGCCTGTAAAATAATAGGTGCAGGTTTTGGCGGTCATGTTCTAAGCTTATGGGCAGAATCTCCTCCCGTCAATTTTCCTATTAAACTATACCGATTGTCCTTATCTCAATAAGGAACTTTATTCACACATATTATGCAAACATGAACTGGAAGTCGCAAAGGTATGAAACGGTAAACAAGCAAGTCGGGTCACAATTTGGCGGAGGTGTTTGCATATCGAGCAATAAATAAAGAGGATTTAATGGTACGCTTTGGAGGTTTATATGAAATTTAAGAACCATGACCATGGTTTCTCCATAACTTATTTTATTAAGACCGTGCTTAGATTGATAAAGTCTCGTACAGTAGTAATCTATCGTCCTATTTTTGCCTTATTAGCTTACCTGGCTATGGCTGGAACAAATTATAAGATATCGGCTGGTATTTTAGTGGTATTAACCGTTTATCTTGCTGGACTTGGAACTTACTTATACAATGATTTAAATGATTTTCATGAAGACAGTATGAATAATGAGGTGACCAGTCTTACCTATGATGTCACTTTATACCGCACCATACTAGTCATTTCTATTTTTTGCCTTTGCAGCGCATTACTCTTAGGGATTTATCTTAGTATTTACAATCTCTTCATTGGATTATTTAGTTTGTTACTGGCAGTAACGTACTCACATCCTAGGGTGCATCTTAAGAGTTATTTCTTGATAAAAACCTTGGCTACTGCTGTTGCCTCTGTATTAGCAGCGCTTGTGGGGGTAGCCACAGCGAATAATTTCACATTTCAATCTTGGCCTTTCTTAGCTTTAGCGTTTTTGATTTCCTGGGCAATTTCGCCATTAAATGATGTACGAGATGTAAAAGGGGACAAACTTAGTGGGCGAAAGACTATTCCTATTGTCTTGGGAGTAAATTGGACTTTTTTTATTACTAGCAGTGCCGTTATTTTATCTTTGCTGATTGCAATAGTTGGCGTTTATAGCGTGACCCATAGTTTAAATTATAGTTCCATCATTTTCGCCTTTTTAGCGGGCTCATATTCTCTTTATTTGCAATGGCGCCTATTTAACAATCAGACAAACAAGCCAGCAGTAAAAAAATACCTTAGTTATCTTCAGATTTCTATGATTAGTTTGCAAGTTGCAGCGTTAATAGCATATATGTGGCGGTAATTAATAAAAAAAACACCATATTCCTTGCATAAGGTCCTTAAATGGTGTAGATAGTTATTATATGGCACTTATTTGATCATATTGTTGCTTGTTGCGCCATATCCAGTTGATAGACGTATGTCTTACTAAGGTGTATTTATGGCTTTTATAGATTATCTAGAGTTATTTCCCGTACAATTTTACAAATTATCTGACAATGAGCAACAAGAAATTTTAGTTAAACTAGGTTTTTGTACTTTAGAGGATCTTAAGTTACTACGAAAAAAAACATCTCTAAGCCACCATTTAGCCTCATCGCTAATTGAAAATGCTGTAGGCTGCTTTCCCTTACCTCTTGGGTTGGCCTTTAATTTCGTTATTGATAATAAACCTTATGTGATTCCAATGGTGATCGAAGAGAGTTCTGTTATTGCCACAGCCAGCAAAACAGCAAAATGGATTTACCAAGAGGGTTGTTTAACTACAAAGCAGGTTGGTATGTGTGGAATAGGACAAATCCAAATTCCCAAAGTAAAAGATTTTGATTTAGTGTCACAAATCATTTACGAACATAAAAAAGAATTAATAGATAAGGTCAATGCCAACATCCTTATGAGTTTAGTCTCTAGAGGAGGGGGGGCAAAAGATTTGCTTGTGCGTAAGATAGAACGTAGTGATGGCCATTTTATGGTCGTTATTCACTTTTTTATTGACTGCAAAGACGCCATGGGGGCTAATATCATTAATCAAGCTTGTGAGTTCATAAAACCAGATATTGAACAGTTAACTCAAGAAAAAGTAGGATTATGTATTTTATCAAATTTAACAGACACTAAAATTACTAGAGCCGAAGTTGTTGTTACTAATATCGATCCTGAATTAGGTGAGAAAATATCAGAAGCTTCCTTATTTGCCCAACTAGATCCTTATCGCGCAGCAACCAATAATAAAGGGGTAATGAATGGAATTGATCCTGTCTTGATTGCTACAGGAAACGACTGGCGTGCGGTTGAAGCAGGTATTCATGCTTATGCTGCACGATCAGGTTCCTACACCGCCATTACCACATGGCAAAGAGAAGGAAAAGATCTTCATGGTATTCTAGAAGCACCGATTCAAGTTGGGATTGTTGGAGGAGTAACCAAACTACATCCTATTTCGCAAATTTGTTTGAGAATAATGAAAGTTCAAGCAGCATCTGAATTATCTAGAATCATTGCCGCAGTAGGACTGGTTCAAAACTTGGGTGCGCTAAAAGCATTAGTTTCTGAAGGAATTACTAAAGGCCATATGCGCCTTCATATAAGTAATCTTGCTATTGCCGCTGGTGCCAGAGAAGAAGAACTCCCATTCATTCGCCAATTTTTGGAGAAGCGGTTGGCTACTCAGAGAAAAATTTCTGAGAGTGATGCTCGAGAAGCAATTTCCGTAATACGAGCCAAAGAAGAAGACTACGAATGGGGTAATAGTGATGTCTGATAGCACATTAAATGACCAGAGAACCCATGTTATTTTGGTAGATGCGCAAGACAATTGTATCGGGACGATGGAAAAACTATTAGCTCATCGAGAAGGAAAACTTCATCGAGCCTTCTCTATACTTGTATTTCGCAAAAACCAAGATACCCTACAGTTACTCCTCCAACAACGTGCGAATAGCAAATATCACGGAGGAGGCTTGTGGACGAATACGTGTTGTAGCCATCCTCTCGACTCTCTCAGTTTACCTCAAGAAGCGTCTGATAGGTTATCAATGGAAATGGGAATAAGAGTACCTCTGATTGAGGTTGGTATATTTCAGTATTTTGCCAAATTGGACAATAATATGTATGAACATGAAATTGATCATGTCTTGATTGGTCCTTGGATTGAGCAAAGTATTAATCCTGATCCCCAAGAGGTTAATGATTATTGTTGGATAGATATTCAGCATCTGAAAAGAAAATTAGCAAAATTTCCTCGAGAATTTACTCCTTGGTTATCTCAAGTCTTAAGTATGGCTTTAAAAAGTAAAGAGTTTGCCCTTTTTATGGAAATATCTAAAAATTAGGAGGAACCTGATGATGAAATACCCCTCGCACCTTGCGGTTATTATGGATGGAAATCGGCGTTGGGCGAAAAATCGGTTTCTACCTGCAATTACTGGGTACATTATTGGTGCCAAAATAGCATGGAAGATACTTTGTTTGTGTATGGATTTAAATATTCAATATCTTACTTTATTTGCATTCAGCACAGAAAATTGGCAAAGAACCCAAAAAAAACAATCATCGCATCTTGTTAAATTTATAATTTCCTATTTATCTCATCATGTAGAACGTTTTCATAATAAAGGTATCAAAATACGCTTGATTGGTTCTAAAGAAAAACTGAATGAGAAGCTACTAAAGATGGTGGATGAAGTTGAGCAAAAAACAGAACAAAATTCGCGTTTGACGCTATTCATTGCTTTAGACTATGGTGGAAAATGGGATATCCTTAATGCAACTAAGCAAATTGTTAAGCAAGCGATTAATAATCAATTGAATATTGAAAATCTGGATGAGAAGTATTTTGCAAAATATCTGGCAACTCAAGGAGCGCCAGATCCAGAGTTAGTTATTAGAACAGGTGGCGAAATGCGAGTCAGTAATTTTTTATTATGGCAAATTGCTTATTCAGAAATTTATTATACTCCTATATTATGGCCAGATTTTAATGAGCAGGAGCTATTGAAAGCATTTGCCTCATTTTCTGAGCGTCAACAAAATTTTGGAAAATAAAGGTTGCTTTGCGTCAATGATGACATAGGTGAAGATTTGCTTTTATGCAACAAGTTCAAGAGAAAGTCTTATTGAGAGTCTATGCTCTGAAAGTAAGTGTCTAAATTTAAATCTATTAATTTCATAATAGCCAAGGAGTGGTTTAATCTTCTGAGGAGGCTATATGTCTGAAAAGAATATAGGTATTAGCGCCGTGGGGTTACACTTTCCTTCTCTAGCAAT
Organism: Legionella fallonii LLAP-10; assembly: GCF_000953135.1. Classification (NCBI taxonomy): domain Bacteria; kingdom Pseudomonadati; phylum Pseudomonadota; class Gammaproteobacteria; order Legionellales; family Legionellaceae; genus Legionella; species Legionella fallonii. The sequence continues at coordinate 1,330,131 of NZ_LN614827.1, forward strand.
GAATGTCGAGGAATTAGCAATATTACGCGGAATTGCACCGGAAAAATTTACTTTGGGTCTAGCATGTAGAGAGTTTTCATTATGTTCCAAACATGAAAATATTATTAGCTTAGCTGTTGGGGCCGCTCAAATGGCTTTATCTCATTGGGATAAAACGCTTGACGATATAGGAATGATTGTAGTAGGCACAGAAAGCGGCTTAGATATGAGCCGTCCTCTAAGTGCTTGGGTTGCTGAGCAACTTAATTTAAGTGGCATGATTCGCTCTTATGAAGTGAAACATGCTTGCTACGGCGGAACTTTAGCTATTAAACAAGCTGTAGAATGGAAACTTTCTGGTGCTGGTGGTAAAAAGGCAGCTTTAGTGATTGCTGCTGATATCTCTCTTTATGAGCCCTCTAGTAATGCTGAACCAACACAAGGAGCAGGAGCTGTGGCATTTATTATTGATGAAAATCCTCAGATTGCTGCAATTGATGTTCGGTCTTATCCTTGGAGCAAACCAGTTTTTGATTTTTGGCGACCTATTGACAAGAAATATCCTGAAGTTGATGGCGAATTTAGTCTCGAGTGCTACAAAGAGGCCGTGCTTAATTGCTTTAATCTCTTAATTCAAGATATTGGTATAAACGCTGTAGAGCATGAGTTTCATGCCCATTGTTTTCATGTTCCTTTTCCTAAAATGGTTAAAAAAGCAGTTGTTCATTTTTTTCAGCATCAGGGATGGAGCAACGAAAAAATAGAACATTACTTTAAAGAAAAGGTTGAACCAACCATGATATGGAATCAATTAAGCGGTAATTGCTATACCGCGAGTCTGTGGATATCCGTCACAAAAGCTCTTAGCCAATTAAAACAAGGACAAAAATTATCTGCATTTTCTTATGGTTCTGGATATGGAGCAGAATTATTAACACTCACAGCAATGTCAAAAGTAGATAATTCATATTGGGTACCTGAGGTAGAGAAGCTCTTTCGTCAAAGACAAAAACTTACTGCTGCTGAATATGAATTACTTAGGAAAGAGAAATAATTTAACTGGCATAAGTTTGACATTTGTCTAATGCGCCACTGTACTTTAATTATAGTACCCAAGAGTTTTATCTGTTTCTCTCTTTCTAACCTATGACAACTCTTTCTTTGACACTGCCAGTAATAATTTATCAAGCATTTTTGTAGTTAAAATACGCTTTAAAAATATAAATAAATAAGCTGGGAGAGTTACAGGATATTTAGCCTTAGGCTTTTTGGCCTCTATGGCATGGATTAGTTTTTTTATTACTACATCTGTTTGTTGAGTGAAAATTTTTTTAGTAAAAAATAAGTCCGATTTTACTTGCTTATGACTGGAAAGCATGGCCTCATACTGGCTTTTAAAATAACTATTGCTAGCATCAAAATTGTTTAATACTCTGTTGATCGCATTATCTCTAAATCGACTTTTTATAGGCCCTGGTTCTATAGTAATCACTGGTATATTGGCTGCGTGTAACTCCAATCTTAAGGTGTCACTCAATCCCTCAACCGCATATTTTGAAGCATTATATACTCCACGAAAAGGAATGCTGATAATGCCTAATAAAGAGCTAAAGTTAATAATACGTCCTTGCCCTTGCTGACGCATTATCGGGATAGCCAGATTAGTTAATTCCATTAGTCCAAATACATTAGTTTCAAATTGCTCACGTAATGTGTCGCGTGAGATGTCCTCTAAAGCTCCTGCTTGACCATAACCTGCATTATTAATTAATACATCCAATCGTCCCGATGTCATACTTAAACATTGAGCAAATGCTCTCTGAATAGATATTGAATCACTTACATCCAAAAGAAGCGTTTCAACCCCCATGGCCGAAAGTTTTTCTACGTCAGCCATTTGTCGGCAAGAAGCAATAACTCTATGTCCTCTTTTTTGTAGAGCAAAAACGGTATCGAAACCTATACCACTGGAACAACCCGTGATTAAAATTATTTTCTCACTCATATTCATCCTTAAAAAGTATTAGAAATCAATAAGGTTATCTTAACAGAAACTATTACTTTTAAAGTAATTCGAAATCATATTCATGCTTAAATTTCTTATCTGGTAAAAATGGTTGTGTATGTCAGGCTCATTTAACAGAGAACTGTTATTATTACTCTCATCACTTGAATATGATCCTTATCAGTTCAGATTGGATACTTAAAAAACGATCGTACAACGGCACAATTATATTTATTTTCTCCTATAATCTTAATTGGTATAGGAGGTTTTATGAATATTTTAGAATATATAAAACAGTGCCAGACTAGAGTAAACAATGCGTTAACGTTGTATTTACCTAATAAGCAAGATGCTCCTCAACTACTGCATGAAGCGATGTGTTATTCTGTTCTTAATGGTGGAAAACGATTGCGCGCGAGTTTTGTTTATGCGTTAGGGGATGCTTTAGGTGCTGATGGAGCGACAGTCCTGGATAAGGTCGCTTGCAGTATTGAAATAATCCATGCTTTTACACTGATCCATGATGATTTACCTGATTTAGATAATGATGATTTACGACGCGGTATTCCAACATGCCATAAAGCTTTTGGTTCAGCTACAGCAATTCTTGCTGGAGATGCCTTACAAAGTCTTGCTTTTGAGTTGCTTGCTTTTCAAGATCATCAAAACGATATTAAGCCAGAAAATAAATTAAAGATGATTTATGTATTAGCTAAAGCTATTGGTTCTTACGGATTAGCTGCAGGTGAAGAATTAGACTTGAAAAGCATAAATCAAGAAATAACATTAAGTGAATTAGATACAATGTATCAATTGAAAACAGGCTGCTTATTAGCCGCATCAATGCAACTTGCAGCACTTGCTGCAAATTATGATGATCCTCTTTTTCTTAATACGCTCAATGAGCTTGGTAATATCATTGGTATCACATATCAAATTCATGACGATATTATTGGTATCGAATGTGATTCAAAAGCACTCGGTAAAACAAGTGCTATCGATTTAATTAATAATAAACCAATATACCCTTCTCTTATCGGAATGGAAAAAGCAAAACTATATGAATCGCGATATCTTGATAAGGCAATGGAATATCTTAAGTATTTTGAATTTGATTGCGAAGAGTTACGAGAACTAATCATTTTTATTGTTAGTCGCCGTTATTAAATTCAGGTGGTAATAGCTTGAATTTTGCACATGAAAAAATCAGGTTTTGTCGCGTAAAAAATTTAGTCGCAAAAGGGAGGAATTACGGACGAGCTTAAGCTGCGAGTCAATAAAACTGATGAAAGATGGACTGATTTTCTGCTTGAAGATGTTGTCCTTTTCGGAGCATGTGGTGAAGTTCTATGCCAGCGAGAGTAGCTTGTGTTGAATGGAATGCCTTGAATTCTTTCATGGGTTTGGTAATTTTTTTGATGAATCGATGATCTTGCTCCACGATGTTGTTGAGATATTTGATTTGCCTTACAGTAATCTGAAGGAACAGACCACCCATCATAAAAAGGAGCGCCAGCTGCCGATTGATAGTATCAATATCAGAGTCTGAAATTTTCTGCGACAAAACCGGATTCACTACACCAGAGTCTTTTTTTAGTAACTTTATTTATGAGGAAAAATGCTAATTTTAGCAAGAATTTAATTTCCATGGATTATGTGTTGCAATTAGCCTCTTTGGGCAATAATTGGATAGAAGTGTTAGAAAAATTTGACAAAATAAATTTTACTTCCGACGTATTTTACTTAGCTTCTCGTTTTCCTGAGAATAAAGCAGAAATATTTCAATTAGTAATTTTGCCTGACAATTTTCAACGATTAGTAACTAAGACTACGGACTTAGCTTATTTAGCTAACTTTTTTCCACACCATGAAATTTTTAAAAAAGGAACAGTAGAAGAAGCATTAAAAGAAGTTCAAGCCATTAGTTTTGAACAAAAGGCTTATACTAAGAGAGCAGCAATGGGATTTTTTAAACCTATATTTCCGCAAGAACTTGGAGATTATATTGGAGATTTTTTAGATAGAAAAACCGGCAGACAAGTGGCTCAAGTTAATAAAGAGGCAGCAGAGAATGCTTCTAGTGGATATGAGGCGTGTAAAGCAAATCGAGGCTCTAAGATATAAAAGTGGTTCTGTCGAAATTTGTTGACTTAGAATAACATGATCTTGCCCCACTTTATCACATCATTACCCATAAGTATTAGCTGCTGTTTTTATTTACAATAATTCGTAATCCCATTTTAGCAGTTACACCTGAACGACTATGTTTAGGTGTTTTAGATACTTATCATTGAGCAAGAGAAAGGGTACGTCATCGAACTGCTCGAGAAAAAAGTCGAGATAACCATAAAACTCCTTTGGCAGAAAAGGAAAGCTATCGATGGTTAAAGGCTTACCGAAAAGCAAATGAAGTCGCTTTACAAGCTCCTGATACGATGGTAATCACGGTTGCCGATAGAGAAGCGGATATTTATTATTTATATCATGAAGCCCAACATGCTCAATTTTCCCAAGAAAATACCGCGGCTTATTGGCTCATTCGGTTCTCTTCTAATCGGAAGATTTTGAATGATAATGGAAGGCCTGACCAGGAAAAGCTAATCGAAAAGACTAAAAGTACCTCTCGGCAAGGTGATATTAGCCGTAATAGATAGTGCATTATGCGCTCCTAATGGAAGCTTGCGTGTCTGTTAGAGACACGCAAGCTTTTGCTTATTTTACCGGAATAGTTAAAATAGGTTGGGTATCCTCAGTACTTTCATGTCCTGAGGAAAGTTGGATTAATTCGGCCAATATGGTAAAGGTTATCTTTGATGATAAATCTTTATTATCTATATAAAACCAATGACCATGACTTCTGATATATACATAGGCATCAGGAGGAAAAGTATCACTATAATTAATTCTCATCAATCCATTAAGTATCTTATTCCAGTCAAACGGCTTGCCATTGTTATAAAAAGTTTGATGTAAATAGCCTCTACGCAGATCTTCAGGGGGAGAAACGACTGCATGCGATAAAAAGGTCATTACGCCCAAGATGGAACGGGTTGCAGTTCTTACCTCATTTTTTCCTGGATGAAGCGAATTTTGGGTAAAAATAATCTCCCGACTGTCTAAGGGCACATTCATTATTCGCTTAAACTCTCTGGCAGGTGCGGAATTAATAAATTTTGGATAAATCCGAATAATGATTTTAAATTCATTTTGCTGATTACCAGTAAGTAATTCATAGCCATTTTGTCGACCCAATTGATTTAAGAGGGACATAACCCGATAAAATTTTGTATAATCCGGCACCCATTCGACATCAGCACTGGTGGCAGCAGCAGCATTGCTGATATTGCCCACACTTTGAATCAATAATCTGGATAAGCGCATAAATTCTTTACTGTTATTCGAGATCAGTAGCGAAGCCTCTTTTAAATTGATAGGGGCTAAAATTGCATTAGTAAACTCTCGGTCAGTAAGCGGTACATAGCTAATAGTCGGTGTATCGGTATAACCTGCATCGTATGTGAACCCAAGAGCACGGGTTATAGAGATGTCTTTGAAATTATTCGTGGTTTTTGAGTAATTTTGATTTACTCCCAGATTAGAATTCCACGCATACGAAGCAGTAATACTCCCAATCTTAATAAACAGCGGTGGTTCCAAATAATGAATACGTACCAAGTTAAGCAGAATCTGTTTGTTCTCAGTAGCTAAAACCGTATCGTTATAGTTTTGACGGTCATGGGGGATGGTTCTTGGGCCTAGGGAAGCGCACCCTGGTAAAAAAATGGTTAGAATAAAGGCTACGAATCGTGTTAGCTTAAAAATTTTATAGCGAGCAACCATCTTTTTAATCCCTTAAAAGCTGTTCTATGCATTGTGCATGTCTATCAATTACTAGGGTTTATACACCTATTCTCTTTGTCTCATTATCCACAGAAGATTTTTTTGGCAAGTGTTCTCGGGGTATGTACTTTTAATAAATTTCATACCCCATGAACACTTACTTTTTTATGAATGTAACTCATAAAAGATTCATGAGCACAGTCTCTTCGATTTTGAATTGATACGCATCTTATCTCAAGAGCAGATAAAGGTAAAATAACTTCCTGCTATGCAGCTCATTAGATCATAGGATGATGCTAACACCATGAGTGGGCAGCACAATATAATCGATAAGGAAGAAAAAAACAGCAACTGCGATGGGTTTAAGAATTAATTATCATCATTACAAGACGGTAAATAGCTTGCGTAGATTAGCTACATTTTAAATGAGGGAGTTTCATGCTTATCTTTAATTTCTGGGGGTTCCCTGGCAACAGGATCTTTTTCTTTATAATCTGGTCTCCATTTATTCTCTACAGATTTTATTCCAAATAACTCCTTAAAAAAATGAACGATCATTTCACCTACACTTTGCTTTTCCAGCTTCGCTTTTATTTGTTGATTTCCATAACTAATATTATTTTCATTCGTCCTTAAAGTAGGATGTTTCGCAGAAGTAGAAAAATGATTGTCGCACTTGGGGTTAGAGTTCACCAAATTGTAAGCTCGTAACTCATTGATTACATTGGCGTCCCCGGCAGGATTTGAACATGCGACCTGCCCCTTAGGAGGGGGCTGCGCTATCCAGCTGTGCCACCGGGACATATACCAGCGCAAGTTTACCTTTATCGTTGATAAATAACAATGAAATACTAGAGTTATCCTCATTTAAAAGTGAGGATTTCTTGCTTCTATTGAGACAAAAATTTAGAAAGTTAACTTTCTTGTGGGCGGTTACTTTAATTCAACGATTTGGTAGTGCGCTGAATTTAAATATTCATTTCCATATGCTTTTTTTAGATGGGGCTTATGGGTTGGATGAGGCTGGAGACTTAGTTGAATTTCATGCTATAAACAAACCCACGTTTGAGGAGATGCAGATGGTATTGCATCGCATCTGTGAACGGCTGGGGCGATTGCTAGAAAAACGAGGTTTATTATGTTGTGATGCAGAGCAAAGCTATTTAACCTTTGATTATGATGATGAAGACGTTATCAATGATTTAATTGGCAGTTCAATTACTTATCGAGTGGCTGTTGGCAAAAATAAAGGAAAGAAAGTCTATACACTTCAGACGGTACCAGCGCAATTAGAAGAGATTACACAAAACAAGACATTGGCCAAAGAAAGTGGCTTCTCTCTTCATGCCGGTGTGAGCGCAAAACCATATCAGAAACAAAAGATAGAGCGATTATGTCGCTACATCACAAGACCAGCTGTTTCATTAAAAAGATTGCGTTTATCAGAGACAGGTAAAGTGATTTATGAGTTAAAGAACCCTTATAAAAATGGCACCACGCATGTTGTTTTTGAACCCCTTGATTTTATAGCAAGACTAGCCTCATTGGTTCCTAGACCTTGGATGAACCTGACTCGATTTCATGGCGTGTTTGCGCCCAATAGTAAACATCGTAAAGCAGTAACCGGTTATAATAAATCAAGTGTCGAAGAATCATCGGCTACAACCATAAACCCGAATCAACGCTATCGTATGTCATGGGCCGAGCGGCTAAAGCGAGTATTTAACATTGATATTACAATTTGTCAGCACTGTCAGGGTAATGTTCGAATTATTGCTTGTATCAAAGATAAAAGTGTTATTGATAAAATTCTGGCTCATATAAATAAAAAGCGTGGGAATCAAGGAGAGATCCTAAAGACTTTGTCTATTAGGGGACCGCCGGAACTTGTTTCACTGATAACATCGAATAGAACAGGTTAATTATTTTGAATACAGTCTTGCACAGTAGGAATGCGTTCATCTTGAAAATCAATATTGGTTAAAAAATTGACGGCTCTATACTTTCTCAATTTCAGTTTTAATAAATTATCACGCAAATCACACCCAGAACCATTAAGTAACTACAAAAATTGACTACAGCTTTAGAGCCATAAATTTTTATCGCATTAAAAGATCTGCTTTGTTTTTCTTATCCCTTATAGTGGTTGATAGAGCTAAAAATTCTTTTAAAAAGGTATTACCCGTAGAATAGCAGGAATTAGAGTATCGTAAAGACCCGAAAAACACCAATTTCGTTGGACATTTGAAGGATTAAATGGCGCTGATTCGTTAGTCACGGCATTTCTTCCTCCTCGTTTCGCTGCATTGCGTGCTCATCGCTATACTGAACGACTTTCGTGGATAGCGGGGGTATTGAGATGCCGCTCAAATTTTATCGGTATAGGCCTTATTTTTTATAAATCTATGTAATTTACCCGCCGGAGTATATTCAAATTGCGTTACTTCTGAAAAAGTCACTTCAGGATCAATTAAACCTAAGGCTTTCAAATTATCACGAATAGTGGTTCCTAATTGATTTTTATTAATAAAACCAGTTGATAATATTTTAATATCCACACCTCGTTCTGTTTGTATTACCTGATATTCTTGAATGTTTTTTTCAAGCAATAATGGAGTTACAAAAACAAGATGATGTACAAATACATCCCCGGGATACATAAAATTATATTCAGGTCGGCCCACTGGCTCTGCAAATAATTGATGCGCTACTCCACACACACATTTTTTTTCCAATAACTCCAATTGATCATTATATTCATAACGAATTAAGGGCAAAGTATATAAATAGAGGTTAGTTAAATACATTTTATGGGGAATAACTCCTTTATTTATCGGCTGTCCTCTTTCATCAACGGGTTGAATAATGCATTCATCATCATTGAGATGCATTGCATGGGTTTCTGGGTTAGCTCCACAGCTAACCCCAAATAATCCCTCACTGGAGGCATATAAATTACTGATGTGTACATCAGGCCAAGTGGTTTTAATCATCTTCCGTAGCAATGGGAATAAGGGTTCACCTGAAAGAAGGATGCGTTTAGGTCTGATATGAAGGTTTCTAATATGAGGTTCATGGCATAATCTGGATATTGTTGTAGGAGTACCTGTTAACGAATCAGGTTGTAAGTAATTTAGTTTCTCAACAATTTTATCAGTGGGTAATGTGACAGGGATGTAAAATTGATCAAATAGAGTTGTTTTAAATGTTTGTGCAAAAGAATACATTGCATATACAGCATTCGAAATGACAATCATTGCATTTTTCCATTTTCTATTTTGAAACTCTGAGAAAACCGGTTGGCGGTTAGTCCGAGAACTGTATCGAATAGTAAACAAGTAAAATTTAATCCATTCATCCCAGTTATAAACATAGATACAACGTTTACCGCTGGTTCCGCTGGTAGCTAGGGCATGATAAGAGTTAAGTAAATAGAGGGTATCTCCATTGTTTTTCATTTTTTCTATATGATTTTCTACCATATCCAAGGACAACCTTCTATCCGTAACGACTTCATCCCAGTGCTTCATTAATGTCATTTTATTCATGGCCGGAATTTCATGTAACTGATCTTCAGTGAAATGATTCACATCAATATCGGCCAACATTTTTTGGTACCATGGGGAGTTTGCTTTTGCATATCGCAATAAATCTCTAAGCTTTTTATTACGCATTTCTTGAAGCATGTCTTTAGACCAGAATAAAGGCTCGCGCGCGTCTGTATATTTTTTCACCATATCTTGAGTATGTTTGAGGCATAGTTCATGAGTAGATAGCATTTTATTCCTCTTCTTAAAAATCATCATAGCTCGCACCTCATTCATCACAAGAACAGATTGGTCGAGTTTTCATGAACTCTGCACTCAAATCCAATATTCGTTCAATAATTAAATAACTTGGTTATAAAATACATTCTTTATATAAAATAAGCATTTGAAATCGAATAAGTCAAACATTTCGAATTGAGTACTTACTATTAGAACAATTACTTTTAAGGAAAGATATTGATGCTGCATCTATTATTAAATCAACTATATTTAATTATATGGTTTTCCGGAATGAAGTAATAATCAAACGGGCATAAATAACAGCGTTGTAAAAAGGAGTTAGCTTGAATAAAACTATCAATGCTTATTATGAAAGTGCATTATCTTTAAAATTACCTATAATTTATATAGATGAAGTCAAGGGATTAAACGTTCATCTGGGTAATAAAAATTATTTTTTACTTCGTGATATCACCCAGATGAACAATGCATCCAGTATTTTTATTTCTAATAATAAGTATTTTATCAGGTCGCTTTTTCAAGATGAGAACATTCCTGTTCCTAAGGGCATATCACTTAGTAGAGCTGATTTCCTAAAGACTTCGTTAACTGGATTAGTACAAGGCATGCAATTTCCTTTGGTTGCAAAACCCATGTTAGGTTCCCACAAAGGTGAGGATGTTTTATGCAATATTAAAGAAATTGAGGGCTTGTCGAATTATCTAAAATTTATGTTTAAAAAACATAAATTTATGCTTATAGAGGAATATCATACTGGATTAAAGGAATACCAAGTTTTATTGTTAAATGGACGTATTCTTAGTGTGGTTGAGCGCAGGAAGCCAACTGTTATAGGGGACGGAGTCAACTCTATGGCGCAATTGATAATGCTTCAGTATAACATGTCAAAAAATCACTATTCTAAGTTATTAGGAGACAACTGCGAGGATTATATAAACTGCCTTAAGGAACAGGACATCACTCCAGACAAGATCCTAAAAAAAAATCAAATAGCGAAAATCAGGAATGCAATAACTCCCACTCTCATGGGATATACACATGCTTTAGGACGGAGAATTAATAAAAAAAATGCATTTCTTATACGTAAGACTGCAAAGATTACTGGTTTAGACTTGGTTAGCCTCGAGATCCTTTGTGAAGATATAAATAAACCATTTACAAAATCTAATTGGTTTATTTTAGGTGTTAACTCTCCATCTGATATCACAATTCATGAGTCACCGAAAAGTGGAAAAGCAGTAAACGTTAGCAAAAAAATACTGAAACAAATAATCTATCGTCATCCTGTTGCTTATTTGTTACATCGATTAAAACTCATTTATTTTAATCTGACACGAGATAGTGATAATGGACCGAAATATTAAATTACTTTATCACTGTGCCCAAGCAATGCATTTGCCTTGTACTTATTTACCTAAAATTGATGCTCTGAAAATTGAGCTCGGTCCCAAGCCTTATTATTTTTTATTGTCTATTTCTCCCCTTAATTATGGAGCTAGTATTTATATTGCGAAAAACAAATATTTATTGAATAAATTATTGCATCGTTCTGGTTTTCCTGTTCCCAAAGCATGTGCCTTTGACAAGAAAACTTGGCAAGAAAAATCGCTAAGTGAATTAATTACTCCCTTACGTTTCCCCTTGGTAGCAAAACCCATGATGGATACAGCTCGAGGAAAAGATGTATTGTGTAATATTAAGAATATGGACAGTCTTTCTGATTATTTAAATTTTATTTTTAAGACTCATAAATTCGTTCAAATTGAAGAGTTTCATTCTAATTTAAAAGAATATCGCATATTGGTTTTAAATAATCGAGTGATAGGAGTGATATTGCGCACGAGCGCATATGTTATTGGGGATGGGAGGCATACTATTGAAGAATTGATTAAAATAAAAAATAAAGAACGAATTCGTTTAAGTCGGGAACTGACCATTTCCCCTTTAAAATATGATTTAGAATATAAAAATTGTTTGGAAGAACAAGGTTTAACCCTACAAAGTATCATTCCCGATGGTACCAAAATTAAACTATGCCATACAGTTAACACGGGCAGAGGAGGGAATATTTTATCTCAGGGCAAGAAAATTCATCCCCTCAATGCAAAACGTGTCTGTGAAGCAGCCAGAGCTATCGGTTTGAACTATGTTGGTTTTGACTTACTATGTGAAGATATTAATGTCCCATTTAGATCTGATCAATGGATTATTATTGAAGCAAATTTTTGGGCCGATGCTACACTTCATGAAATTCCTAATCAAGGAGTAAAAGCGAATGTAGTAAATAAAATTATGTGGCAGTTAATTTATCGTCATCCCTTTTCTTATCTTTATCATCTTTGTATTCGAAGCCGTATTTCGGTTTATATTAAATCTTTAACGCTATTATTGTTATTCTGCTTAGTCGTTTTTGAACTATTCAAGTAATCCATTGAAAACCTGATATCTAAAAAGCTGAAGACATTAATCAATTGATTTGGAACTATAAAGACTACATCTTTCTGCTGCGGGTTATATTTTTTTTTATTTTATCCAGTAAATCTCCACTATCCTTAAACTTAATGTCTGGATATACATAAAATAAAGGTTGTTGTTTGAACCTCCTATTGTTTTTTCCATTATTAATGATAACTGGAGTAGCATTGTTTCCTTCTAATAATAGAGTGGGTAATGTATAAATTTTTATTTTATGATTCTTAGTTAATTTGAATACGCCAACCCCATGCCAGGCCTGCACAGGATCACCTGATACTGTAGTAGTCAGGATAGCCAATTGTCCCATTTTCGCATGAATAGTCCATCGGATATAATTGGGCAAACAAGTTGCTATAGGTTCGCTTGGTAAATCCCTGTCACTTTTGATTTCTGAAATATAATTTATAGTCGCGTTCCAGGCTTCCCATAACATGCTTTGTCGGAGGTATTCTAATATTGTGGAAGGGTCTGGTTTGGAGTGGTATTGTGGTTTTTTTATAAATAGTGCTATTTGCTGCAAATCGCTATCAATGAGATGGGTATATGGTTCAAAAATATGCCGGGTAAGTTCTATATAGAGATCATCGTATTGTTTTCCATGCAACTGGGTATAATTCCAAAGGGTTTTATAGCGAATAATATAAATTAATGATTTAAATAAAGGAATAAATCTACCCTCGGGATTAGAGGACTCAGGTTCGGGATCCAACTCAATTGCTTTATTAATAGTTTGCTCAATGTGATCTGGATTAAAAAGCGGGAGCATTAGCTTACTATATTGGCTACGGGCTTGCTCCCTGAGTTCTATTTTGTTCCGGTATAGATCTTTCGGCAAAAAATTGTCCATGAGCCATTGATAGTCAATAATTTCAACATAATTTGAGATATTTAATTGATCAATCCACTCCTTTAATCGATCTTGATAGGTTTTGATGGATTTTATTGGTTCATTAAGAAAAGAATTGAATCTACTTCCATCAGAAACTACGGTAAATTTAGCCAGGGATTCTTGAGAGAGTATATTGGTTTCTTGGTATATGAGATCGATGGTATGAGCTATTTCAGCCAGACTAAGCAAAAAATTTATTTCTGATAAATCAGGCATAACTCCTCTGGTTTTTAGAGGAGAGGATGATTTATAAGGTAATGCTGGAATCGTCATTTTTATGGGCTGATTTTTTTCAATAAGTGACCTGATTTTTTTTGATAAAATCAAGCGTGAGCAATTTGATTTGGGACCTTTCAAAAACTGTCTATCAAACAATACCTCTGTAATAATTTCCGCGGTACTTATTTGAGTTATTTTAGCTAAACCGTACTTTTTAAAGTTTTTTCCTGCTCTGGTCTTTGCTGCGGATATGCGTTTTAAAATAAAATGATGAGATGCTTCTAAAATAGTAGGAATTAAATGGTCTCTAATTGCTTCAATGTCCATGAGCAATGCTTTTTGAGAAAAATCCACTGCACTATAGGTTTTTAAATTTAAATCCTGATTGATTTGATGCATAAAATGAGCACTAATTACTGCCTCACTTTTCTCGTCTAATCCAGGACTATATAATCCTAATTGATGATCTGGTCGAGCGCTCTTATTCATATTTTTATTAGATACCATTAATAAGTTCTTTCCCTGTATCTTTGATTGCCTGAATCGTAGACAAACCAGATAGTTTCATCGCTATTTCAAATTCATCTTTTAACAGAGTTAACATGGATTCAACTCCTTGCTCTCCATTTACTGCCAATGACCAGAGAGTAGGTCTTCCTATCAGAACAGCATCTGCACCCAATGCGATTGCTTTTAAAATGTCAGTACCTCGTTCAATGGCTCCATCAATAAGTACAGGAGTACGGCCAGCGACTGTTGCAATAATATCTGGTAATACATTAATGGTAGCTTCAGATGTATCCAATTGGCGTCCTCCATGATTTGAAACGACAATGCCAGCAATATTTAATTGACAGGCAGTTTCAGCGTCTTGGGGATTTAGAATTCCCTTCAGGACGATTGGAAGAGTTGTTATTGATTGTATCCATTCAATGTCTTTCCATGTCAAGGAGGCATCAAATTCTTCTGCAGTGAATTGATAAATAAGGTTATCATTTACTCTGCTTGAAAAATTTCCTGTGGTACATTGAGGCGGTAGTATAAATTGATTTCTAATATCTCTATCTCTTTTACCAGTTATAGGTGTACCTACAGTTACCACAATAGACTTATAGCCAGCCTTTTCAGCGCGATAAACTAGTTCCTCGGTTAACGTTCTGTTTTTAAAAATATATGTTTGCAATAAGAGTTGAGGGTTCTGTGATTGTGAGGCAATTTCCTCAAGCGATTGATTGGACATACTGCTCACTATTAAGGGAATTCCACAAGTTTTAGCTGCTTTAGCCGTTCCTGATTCTCCCTGGGGATGTACTAATTGATGAAAAGCCATCGGTGCTATTAAAATTGGAGCCGATGAGTTTATCCAAGGTAACTTAATGGATGTATCTATTTTGGACACATCACGTAGACAGAACGGCCTTAAACGTATGGAATCAAAAGCTCTTTTATTATCCAGTTTGGTAATTTCATCACAAGACCCACCATCAATAAAATCAAAAATTTCAGCAGCAAGAGTCCTTTTTGCTAGATTCCTAAAATCGGATACGTTCACGGGATTCATTTTTTCTTACTCCATCATTTATTTTAATACCGATTGATCCTAGCTTTATTTCTCCAGCGGTAAAGTATATTGACAGAAATGAGCGGCTAATTCTCTTAAAATGCAGTTATGGTAAAAAGGCTAATGTACCTAAATAAATTAGGATTATGAATATAAGTATAGAGGAAAAGCATAAGATTGTAATGGCGCGCAATGAATTTTAGTTTCTATTTTTACGTAACTTATTGATTTTATTGGCGTCCCGGAGAGGATTCGAACCTCCGACCTGCCCCTTAGGAGGGGGCTGCGCTATCCAGCTGTGCCACCGGGACATATACCAGCGCAAGTTTACCTTTATCGTTGATAAATAACAATGAAATACTAGAGTTATCCTCATTTAAAAGTGAGGATTTCTTGCTTCTATTGAGACAAAAATTTAGAAAGTTAACTTTCTTGTGGACACAATTTTAAATCACCTTTTGCCATGCGCTCCAGAACTTTAATATTTCTTTCTGCAATATCATAAATTCCCTTCATGGTTGCTTTTTTCATCGACTCAAAGTGATTTTTAATTTGATTGACCTCTTCTACCGTCGGGACTTCATAATCAATATCTTCAATAAGCAATCTCATTCTATCCAATTGCAGCGCATGGAAATAAAAATAATGATTATTTTCATAAAGCTCCTTTCCTAAGAGAAAAGGGGATAACTCATTAAAAATATTAATTTTTTGAATGTCTGGTGCGGCATTATTGCGAATAAAACAAATTTTATTAAGAAAGAAAAACTCCTTTGAAAGTCCGGTCAATGCTCGATTGACGATAGAACAGTTAATAATAGGGAAGCCTAAACCTACTCGATTAAGGAATAACAAATCGAATATTCCACTAATGTAGCTTTCTAGTTTAGTCTCGTGATTTTTTTTAATACAATTAACAATAAAATTAAAATCCAGCCCACGGCAGCCTAAACCACGTCTGTCTTCTAAAAACCAAACAATATAAAAATAATCATTTAGAACATTCGATAAATATTTATCTGCTAAAGAATTTTGTAATTGTCTGATTTCGTTGACTAATCCCGGGGTAATTACCACAGGGATTTTGGGTTTTAAGCATACTGACATTCCATTGACACCCATTTCTCGCACTGCTAATAATTCAAGATCAAGCATTATTACTCCAGAAATGAAATGGAAAAGTTGACTAACGACTTTTATGGTTAAAAGTTGACCAATATTTAATTGTAGCGCATTTTAAAAAAAAGATGGGGATTCTGTGTTTTTTGGGGATATAAATTCAGGATAGGTTCATTTTGAGGATAATCGCCCTTTGCAAAAGGAAAGGGCGGCTTTACTTTGTATCACATAATACAGGTACAACTACATTCGAGTATAATTTGGTCCACCTCCGCCCTCGGGAGCGTGCCATACGATGTTTTGTCGAGGGTCTTTAATATCACAGGTTTTACAATGAATGCAGTTTTGTGCATTAATTTGCAATCTTGGTCCTTTTTCATCTTCCACTATTTCATAGACTCCTGCGGGGCAATATCGACTCTCCGGAGAAGCATAAGTCGCTAAATTGACCTCTATAGCCAATTTAGGTTTTTTTAGTTTCAGATGGCAGGGCTGATTTTCTTCATGATAGGTGTTGGATAAAAAAACAGAGGATAATCTATCGAAAGTAAGTACAGCATCAGGTTTGGGATAATTTATCTTTTTAGCTTTTTCTGCTGGAATAAGACTCGTATGATCAGAATGGTTACTTAATGTCCACGGTGAGTGCCCATGAGTAATATAAGTTTCAAAAGCAGCATTAATTAAACCTGGAATTAATCCATATTTAAACCCTGGTCTGATATTACGTACACTGCGAAGTTCATTACCTAACCAAGAGTGTTTTACTTTCTCCGGATAACTGCTTAGCTCAAATTGAGCCGTATTCTCTTGATTTAGTTGTTCAAAATAAGCTTGTGCGGCAAGCATACCTGATTGCATGGCCATGTGTATCCCTTTGATTTTGGGAACATTAAGAAAACCAGCTGAATCGCCTATTAGCGCTCCTCCAGGAAAGGTTAATTTAGGTAGTGATTGCCATCCTCCCTCATTAAGTGCGCGTGCACCATAGCTAAGCCTTTCACCACCAGTTAAAACGGATTTTATAATAGGGTGGTTTTTGAAACGTTGAAACTCTTCGAAGGGGCTTAACCAGGGATTTTTATAGTCTAAACCAACCACAAAACCAACAGCGACGCGTTGTTTCGATAGATGATAAATGAACGAGCCGCCATAAGTTGCTTGATCCATGGGCCAACCCACCGTATGGATCACTGTGCCTGGTTTATGCTTAGATTCTTCAACTTGCCATATTTCTTTAACTCCCAATCCGTAGGTTTGTGGCTGTACTTTGTCTCTAAGATGATAACGAGACATAAGCACTTGGCTTAATTGTCCTCGGCATCCTTCAGCAAAAAATGTTTGTTTTGCTAAGAGATGCATGCCTGGCTGAAAGTTATGTGTTTTTTGATTATTTTTATCTATTCCTACGTCACCGGTAGCAACTCCTATAACCTGGTTTTTATCGTTATAAAGGATTTCTGTTGCAGCAAAACCAGGATAAATTTCACATCCAAGAGCCTCCGCCTGTTCTGCAAGAAACATGCAAAGTTCACCCAAACTGATAATGTAATTACCCTGATTATGCATGGGTTTTGGGGTAGGTAATTTAAAGGCTTTTTTTGAAGTGAGATAATAAAATAAATCATTAGTGACTGGCGTATCTAATGGGGCGTCTTGCCATGTATCGGGTAAGAGCTCCTGTAAGCTGCGTGGC
This sequence comes from Legionella fallonii LLAP-10, assembly GCF_000953135.1. Classification (NCBI taxonomy): domain Bacteria; kingdom Pseudomonadati; phylum Pseudomonadota; class Gammaproteobacteria; order Legionellales; family Legionellaceae; genus Legionella; species Legionella fallonii. The sequence goes on from NZ_LN614827.1 coordinate 1,347,702, forward strand.
TCAAGAACTGCACCTGAAAGAATATGAGCACCTACCTGAGCGCCTTTTTCCAGGATGCATATAGTAATTTCTCGTTGGGAAGCTAAGGCCAATTGTTTTAATTTGATCGCCGCAGACAGACCGGCTGGACCTGCTCCAACAATGATAACATCAAATTCCATGGTTTCTTGTTCCACAAGTTCTCCTACTTACAAATTGCAAAAAACAAAATAATCGCCTTTCTATGATCTAATATCAAGAATATATTGAATTATTTAATGGGGGATGGATGTTTTAAGTAACTTCTCAATAAATACGGGAAAGGTCATCTCGCACGTCGTTCTGAATGACATTTTTTCTCAAGGTTACTGAGAAGTTACTTTTTTAAAGAAGTTAACTATACTTCAAGAAGATTATTTTTACTTAAGCGCGAAAAAATTTAAGAAACAAATTATCATGTTCTTTGTGAGTTGATACTAATAATAGTAGGTAATCTCTATGGATACTGAACAACAAAATTCACAACAATTACCCAAAACAATAGGGCGCTTTTTCTGGCACTTTATTAAAAAACAGCGTTTGGCATTCTTCTTTTTCTTATTAGCCCCGACTGTTATGGTATTGGAAAATAACGTAATTCCCTACTCATTAAAAATGATTGTTGATGCTTTAGCCACTTATTCTAAAGGACAAAATGTTTTTTCTCTTCTTGCTCCAGCTTTATGGTTAGGCGGGGGTGCCTGGGTTGGAATGTTGCTCATCATTCGCTTACAAAATTGGTGGCAAGGTTATGTCTTCCCTAGGTTTCAAGCCGATGTTCGTATGTCAATTTTTGATTATTTGACGAAACAATCATATCAGTATTTTTCTAATGAAATGGCTGGAACCTTGGCAAATAAGCTAAATGATTTACCGCGTGCTTTAGATTCTATCTTTATGATTATTACTTGGTATGCGGTTGCTGCTTTTTCTTCAATTATCGTCGCATTAATCTTAATGTGTACGATTAATTATTGGTTTGCCATTGTTTTGGCGACTTGGATCGTACTTCAGCTTTTAATTAGTTATAAATTGTCAAAAAAGGTAGATCAATATTCTATAGAAAATGCCGAAGACAAAAGTGAGCTGAGTGGGAAAATTGTTGATAGTTTAAGTAATGCAAATGCAGTAAAACTTTTTGCTCGTGGTAGAGATGAATTGGCTTACATTTGGCGAAGCCAAAATAAAGAAGCACAAAGTAATAAGAAATTAACTATTTACATGAATATCTTCCGTCTGTATTTGGATATTCCTGTAACGATCATGTTGTTTATTATGGTTTATTTGCTCGTTATTTTTTGGCAACGCCAGCTAATAACCACAGGGGATTTGGTTTTTATATTCAATGTATCTTTTGTCATTATGTCTCAAATTTGGTACTTATGTCATGCCATGGCCGAACTATTTCGAGAAATAGGTATAGCGAGACAAGCTATAGCGTTGCTGAGTGTCCCAATCGGTGTTCAAGATATTCCGGATGCAAAATCGTTGGAAGTTAAGGACGCTAAGATAGAGTTTCACAACGTAACATTTCACTATAATAAAGGAAAGAAAGTATTTGAAAATAAATCAGTTATTATCTATCCCCAACAGCGCGTGGGGCTAGTGGGCTTTTCCGGGAGTGGAAAATCAACTTTCATTCATCTCATCTTACGATTTTTTGATGTTGAATCAGGGCGCATTCTTATCGATGGTCAAAATATTAGTCAAGTAACCCAAGACTCTCTTCGTGAGGCTATTAGTATGATTCCTCAAGATACCTCTTTATTTCATAGGACTTTAATGGAAAATATTCGCTACGGTAATTTACAAGCGACCGATGAAGAGATCCATTGGGCGGCAAAACACGCGTGTTGTGATGAATTTATTTCTTTATTACCCGAAGGTTACGATACTATGGTTGGTGAGAGAGGGGTTAAATTATCAGGGGGTCAAAGACAACGTATTGCTATAGCCCGTGCCCTATTAAAAAAGTCAAAATTGCTTATTTTGGATGAAGCCACGTCACAACTTGATTCGTTGACTGAAGAGACTATCCAGAATTCACTATGGCACTTAATGGAAAATAAAACGACTATAGTGATTGCCCATAGATTATCAACCTTATTGCATATGGACAGAATATTGGTTTTTGAGAAAGGGAAAATCGTTGAAGATGGTACTCACGATGAATTAGTTGCCAAAAATGGCTTGTATAAATCGATGTGGGACGCTCAAGTGGGTGGCTTCTTACCTGAATCAGATAAAGAGGGATGGGATGAATGAAGTGAGTAGAGAATATATTAAGCACTTTAATCAGCAATCAGATCAATATTTACTGTGTAGACCTGATTATCCTCAGGAATTATTTGATTATTTTGCACAACTTGTGGCTCCTGATGCGTCCATATGGGATTGTGGTACGGGAAATGGTCAAGCAGCAAAAGAGTTGGCAACACGATTTTCTAAAGTTATTGCAACGGATATTAACCAGAAGCAGTTAGATGTAGCGAATAAAGCTCCAAATATAGATTATATTTGTGCTCCCGCAGAACATACTCCAATTCAAGCAGATACCATAAGCCTAGTGACGGTCGCCCAGGCTTTACATTGGTTTAAATTTCCCGAATTTTATCAGGAAGTCAAACGAGTGAGTAAGACTGGTGGCTATATTGCTGCTTGGTGTTATAGCTTGGGCTTTTTTGGCACTGATTTGGATAAGGTAATTAAAAAACTTTATTATGATATTTTAGGTGCTGAATTTTGGCCTAGGGAACGGTTTTACATTGATGAGCAATATCAAACTATTCCTTTCCCATTTCATAAAATAAGCACACCGCAATGGTTCATTGATAAAAAAATAACCTTTAATGAACTTATCGGTTATTTATCTACGTGGTCTGCTGTAAAAGAATATCAAGCGCGTCAACAGCGCAATCCAATTGAATTAATTTATAGTGAATTACAATCCTTTTGGGGAGATGAGCAGGAGGGGCGGATGATTCGTTGGCCTATTCATTGTTTATTGGGTAAGGTTCATGATTAATTTTAAAATAGCATTTTATTAGAGAACAAAGTATAGCGTGGTTCATAGGAGGAGATGTGCTTCATGAGTATCCGAAATTATATATTGGTGTTATTGAGTTCAATTTTTATTGTATCTACTGCCGAGGCCATGCGCTGTGGGAATCAATTAGTACAAGAAGGTGATAGTGATTTTGACGTGCTTTCTAAATGCGGTGAACCTCTCTATAAGAAAGATTATGATGAAGCGATACCGCAATATAATGATCAAGGAAACCGAATTGGTGCTATAAAAAGCTCTATCAGCAAATGGTATTATCAAAAATCACCTGGAGAGTTTCAATATGAATTGATTTTTGATGCTGGGGTATTAAAACATATAAAAGCAAGTCGTAATCCATGATCTATAGTGTAACATCAGTTCGGGATAATAAACTTAATTATCCCAGAACCGTTCGTGCTGAGAAATAGTGATTTTCACTTCCTCATCTCGAACTGGTGTGAATTTAACGTGAATTTTGCTTCGAAAGTTGAAGTCAAGTGTACAGGATGTTAGTTTAAACAACAGTAACATAGTATCAATGAGGATGATTATGAATATTTTCTTAGGGTGTATCCTTTTAGGATTTTCCATGATAGCCAATGCAAATGATACCTTATCGATGATCGTTAATCCTGATAAAGGCAGTTTTGTTGTAAAACTGGCAGCAAATCCTACTACTGGCTTTCAATGGAGTGTCATTGAGTATGATAAAAAGTTATTAACTTTGAGCGGCAGCCAGTATCAAAAACCGCAAACTAATTTAATAGGGGCCGGAGGTCAAATGTTTTTTACTTTTACTTTGAATAAAGGAAAAAGCTACCCCGATAAAACAAATTTGGTATTTAAATATGCTCGCTCTTGGGAGCCTGATACTGCCACGATTAAGAATGTTACTGTGAATTTTGCAAAGACACCTAAGTAGTTGTAGCCTTGATGCGCTATTTTGTCGAATCAAGGCCTTTGGTTGAATAAATGTAGGTTGGGTCATTTTGACCCAACATTAAGATTTTTAGCGATTCTATGAGCAAAAAGCGCTCATCTATAATTATTTCTTTAACCTGACAACCATGATTATAACAACGATTAAGTACTAACCTTTTTAAAAGGTAAATATCGTGGCTCCCAGAACATGTCATCCACTACTTTTTCTATATCCTCATCCTGATTCTTTTGTGCATGTCCTGAGCCAATGGCACATTGCGCTACTGCCACAGCTATTTGTTTGGCAACCGTTTGTGCGTCATCTAGTGACGGTAACAGAGGTAAGAAACTGTCTTTTTTACTTGGAGCAAATTTAGCAAGGGTTTCTGCGGCAGCCAATATCATTTCTTTAGTTAGTCTGGATGCATTAACCGCTAATACTCCTAATCCTATACCAGGAAATACTAGAGCATTATTACATTGAGCTATTTGTAGTAAACGATTGTGGTATTCTACTGCTGGAAAGGCAGTACCTGTCGCAATAAGAGCCTTTCCGTGGCTCCACGCTAATATATCTGATGGCTGTGCTTCACATTTCTCATCGGGATTTGATAATGGGAAGATAATAGGGCGCTCACAGGTTGTTGCCATTGTTTCAATAATATCTTGGGAGAAAGCCCCTGTTTGTGCCGAACAACCAATAAGAATCGTTGGTCTAACGTGTCTTACTGTATCAGTTAAAGAAGGATATTTTTTCTCGTTGATTGTCCAAGACTCAATTTCCTTAGGAGTACGGCCATAATGTTTTTGTGCATCAGTAAGATCCATATCACTGTTGAGTAGCAAGCCTTGTCGGTCAATTAGCCAGAATCTTTTGCGGGCCTCTTCAATACTTAATCCATCTTTGACCATAGCATCTATAATTTGATCACTGATTCCTGTGCCAGCAGATCCTGCACCAAAAACAACTATTCGATGATCTTGTAGTTTTACACCCGTTACCTCACAAGCAGCAAGTAAGGCTGCAAGAGTAACTGCACCGGTACCTTGTATGTCGTCATTAAAGGTACATAACTGATTTTGAAATTGATCGAGAATACGACGAGCATTTCCACGACCAAAATCTTCCCAATGTAAAAATGCATTAGGGAATTGTTTATGAATTTCATTAACAAAAGTCGAGATGAAATCATCGTAATCCATATTATTAATGCGGGGGTGTCTACAACCTAAATACATGGGATCATTTAATAAATCTTGGTTATTAGTACCTACATCAAGAAACACTGGTAAGGTTCTTGTTGGGTCAATACCGCCACATAAACTATAGACCATTAATTTTGCTACAGGGATATCCATACCACCTATGCCTTGATCTCCAATACCCAGAACGCCTTCGCCATCAGTAACTACAATCAGATCTATCTCTGGATTAGAACGATTATTAATGATTTCCTCTATCAAATTTTTATCTGAATGAGCAATATATAAGCCTCTGGGTTGCCTGTATTCATGACTGAATCGTTTTACTGCTGTGCCCACTATAGGTGTATAAATAGTTGGTAACATTTCAGCTAAATGACGACTAAGGAGCTTATAAAAAAGGATTTGATTTTTATCGTGCAGGTTGTTGAGATAAATATTTTGTTTCAATCGAGTGGTATAGCTGGAATATTGCAAGTAAGCGCGTTTTACTTGTTCATCTAGGCTTTCAACACGATGAGGAAGTTTTCCTAATAAGCCGAAATCCTTTCTTTCTTCATGAGTAAACGCGGTCCCTTTATTTAATTGAGGGGTCGTCAGTAGTGGTTTTCCACAAAGTGATGTTTCTATATACAGTTCGCCGGTTTGAGGATCGCGAATTAATTTAAAATCAAGCATGGGGTTTTCTCATAAGATAGCGTTACTTGCAGACTGGTGATAATATCGGTTTTTTGTAGTCTACATCAAGAGGTTGTGTATGAATAAGTACTTGGTGATCATTTTAATAGCTCTTGGATTAACTTCTTGTAACACAAAAAATGAGCATTATTATCAGTCTCACCCTAAAGAATTGCAAAAAGCATTGAAAGAATGTCCTGATCAAGTGCCTCAAGGCTTAACTTGTCAACAAATAGAGCAGGTGGGGAAGCGTATGAATAGTTTAGCTTATGAATTACAAGCAAGTCCTCAGGCTTTTGGCAACAAAATTCTGAATTTGCAACAAACTATTGCTAACCAGCATACGGAATTAAAAAAGAATAGTAACAATCAGGAATTGAAAATATCGTTAGCCCAAAATCAACGTGATTTAGCAGACTATTTGGCTGTTGTAAAATGGCTGGAATCACCTGAGAGTTAATCAATGAGAATATTAATTAGTAATGACGATGGTGTTTTAGCACCAGGAATTAAAATTCTGGCAAATGAGTTATCTACTATCGCTGATATTGAGGTAGTTGCTCCAGATAGAAATAGAAGTGGTGCTAGTAACTCACTTACCTTGACGCGCCCCTTGAGCGTTAGAAAATTAGAAAATGGCTATTATAGCGTTGAGGGAACACCAACTGATTGTGTCCATCTGGCCTTGACTGGATTTTTAGAACCTGTAGCCGATATAGTGGTTTCGGGTATCAATGATGGAGTGAATCTAGGCGACGATGTGCTTTACTCCGGAACTGTCGCTGCGGCGATGGAAGGTCGTTATTTAGGATTACCAGCCATAGCTATTTCAATGGTAGGTGATGCAATCATGCATTATGAAACAGCGGCAATTATTGCTAAACAGCTGGTAATGAAACTAAGTACCAACCGATTACCTTCACAAACTATATTAAACGTGAACGTTCCTAATTTACCTATAGAACAAATAAAGGGCTTTCAGGTGACTAGGCTTGGTACTCGTCATAGTTCAGAGCCAATCATTAAAGAATCTGATCCTAGAGGTAGGCCTATATTTTGGATTGGGCCACCAGGAATGGAGGCCGATGCTGGAGCTGGAACGGATTTTTATGCAGTTAATTCAGGTTATGTATCTATAACGCCCTTACATCTGGATATGACCCATTACAAAATGTTTGATCAGTTATCGAATTTGTTAGATGGAATTGATCTATTACATGAGGAACTATGACCTTAAAGAGATAAACTCTAACACTCGATAGGTAGGCCCTAGTATGTTGACTGCAGTGATTTGATGGAGTCAACATTCGACAGATGCAGTAATTAATTTTCACTGTAGAATAATAAGTGATGTATACGAGACTAAGATAATGTTGACACTATGCAAAAACTGTTTTTGCCTCTTCCTTATACTAATTCTTGCCGGTTGCGGAACCAGGCATGCGTTAGCCCCTGTAAGTGAATTAAAATGGCAACCTTATTCCAGATATCAAAAAACACATACAGTCCGTCGTGGAGAAACTCTTTTTGCTATAGCATTTCGTTATGATACTGATTATCGCAGCTTGGCTCGAGTGAACCGTTTGAGACCTCCTTATTCTTTAAGAGTCGGTCAGGTGTTGAGCCTACAAGGGATTAGACGTCGGGCAATCACTACCAGACCGATATCTGCTCGCCGTTATTCTCAGCCTAAACCAAGAGCATCGCAAAGAGTCATTTATTCTCCAGCGCATAATGTTCGTTCGGCTTCTGGATGGTTATGGCCCGTAAGTGGACATGTAACAACTACTTTTATTCCTACTCAAGGTAAAAAAGGCATAAATATTGCTTGTAAAAAAGGTGAGAGGGTTCGTGCCTCTTCAGGAGGGGTTGTTGCTTATGCAGGAAGTGGCTTAGCGGGATATGGCAATTTAATTATTATTAAACATAATAATGAATATTTGACGGCATATGGACATAATGCCAGAAATTTAGTTGCAGAAGGACAAAGAGTTAAAGCAGGACAAGTTATTGCCATAGCGGGAATGATTGATCGTAAGTATTGGGGCGTTCATTTTGAAATTAGAAAAGCAGGAACACCGGTCAATCCATTGAATTATCTACAAAAAGGTTGACATATAATTTATAATTATAGCAACAATAGACAGTTTAAAAGCATGTAACGATTTCGAAACCTGTCTAAACATTATAGGTGAAGCAATGAAAGAGGATGATGAATCAATTAAAGAGCCGGACATTAAGGACGATGAATGGACCGAGCCTGATGACAGTTCGCTTTTAATGGATGATGATATTGATTTAGAGGTGGCAAAAACGGGAGATGACGGATCGGAGGAGCTTCCTGATTTTTCCGATGATCTTGCTTTTCCATCGTTCCAGCGTGGTAAACATGCTGCCAAGATTATGGATGCCACTCAGCTTTATCTCAGCGAAATAGGCTTTTCGCCTCTGCTTAGTGCTGAAGAGGAGGTGCATTATGCAACTCTTGCGTTACAGGGAGATATTGCTGCGCGCAAGAAAATGATTGAATCAAATTTGCGTCTTGTTGTTAAAATTTCTCGTCGTTATCTTAATCGTGGATTGCCCTTACTAGATTTAATTGAAGAGGGAAATTTGGGCCTAATGAAGTCTGTTGAAAAATTTGATCCTAAGCGAGGATTTAGATTTTCAACTTATGCTACTTGGTGGATTAGACAAACTATAGAACGCGCGATCATGAATCAAACGAGAACTATTCGTTTACCAATTCATGTAGTGAAAGAACTTAATGTCTATTTGCGAGCAGCAAGACAATTAACTCAAAAATTAGATCATGAGCCTTCGCCAGAAGAAATTGCCGATATGGTTGATAAACCTCTGGAGGACGTGCAAAAACTGTTGGGATTAAATGATAAGGTGACTTCTGTAGATACCCCTATAGGATACGATGAAACCAAGTCATTATTAGATACTATAGCTGATGAAAATAGTGTTAATCCAGCTGAGTTATTGACTAATGAGAATCTGCGCTTACACATCGAGTCGCTCTTAGATAAATTAACTGAAAATCAACAACAGGTTATTGCCAGAAGATTTGGGTTAAGAGGCTTTGAAAAGGCGACTTTGGAAGATGTTGGTAAAGAAATTGATCTGACTCGAGAACGAGTTCGACAAATTCAAGTTGAGGCATTAAAAACCTTAAGAGCTTTGTTAGAGCGAGTAGGTTTGACTCAGGAAGATTTGTTCTAAAATTATCAAGTAGGTTGGACCAGGAGCCCATAGCCGTCAAGCTAAGGTGTTCCTGTCTATCCTCGTTCCATTCGAGTTGAGGAAACGCTTTACCGCTTTCTCAACCCGAAGAGAACTTTATCAAAAACGACGGCTATGGGTTTTCTACGCCATTACGTATTTCCATTAAACTGTGCTTTAAATCCTTGCCAACAATTGATGTAATCTGCTTGTAAACTGGGATGAGCTTTCGCTTGTTCAGTAATCAGCCATATCTCTTTTGTTTCAAACATAAAGGCTAGTGAGTCATTAAATTCTGGTTTTAATTCTTTAGTTGATGCTACCTGATAAGAAGCCAAGTCGGGGCCATGAGGTGTCATACGGTTATGGATGCTGACTCCACCTTTTAAAAAACCATTTTTCTTTGCATCGTACTCACCATAAATAAGCCCCATTAATTCGCTCATGATATTGCGATGAAAATAGGGGGGTCTAAACGTATGCTCAGCTACCATCCAGCGAGGAGGGAAAATAACAAAATCTAGATGAGCAACTCCTGGGGTGTCACTTTCTGATGTTAATACAGTAAATATAGAGGGATCTGGATGATCATAACTGACTGTATTAAGGGTATTAAATAAACTAAGGTCATAACAATAGGGAGCATAATTGCCATGCCAAGCTACTACGTTTAGCGGGGAGTGACTACAGGAAGCGTACCATAAATGATTTTGATGTTTACAAATTATGGTAGTCTCTTTTTTATCGTGCTCAAAAGCGGCAACAGGATATCGAAAATGGCGGGGATTAGCTAAACCATTAGCACCTATGACACCCAATTGAGGGAGAGTCAGTGGATTACCTCCATTTTCACAAAGATAGCCTCTCGCCTCTTTAGTTATAACTTCTACCTTGAATTTAACACCTCTAGGAATAACGGCAATCATCTTTGGACATAAATTTATACAACCAAATTCAGTATGTAAATTTATTTCACCTTCATAGGGAACAAAAAGCATTTCACCATCATTATTAGCGAAGTACTTGTCATTCATGGATTGATTACAGTAGTAAAGAAAAGCATTAATTAAATAACTTCCGGCAATATGGAAAAGTCCATCAATGAAATCGCAATTTAGTTGAGCGCTAGTATCCAGGGGGGACCAACGCAAAGGGTTAGGTGACTGCTGTTTAGCACAAGGATTAATGATTGCTTTTTCGTAAGGATAATAAGCTCCTTGCGCAACAGTAGGAAGAACTCTATAAAGCCAGCTACGGAGGTTATTATATCTGGGGCGCGTAAATGCACTGCCACTCAGTTGTTCAGCATATAGCCCCAAATTGCATTGTTGTGGTGAATTTTGATTTGAAGGGAGCGCTCCTTTAACGGCCTCGCTATGATGATAATTACCAAATCCTTGCAGATACATTCTAGGTCTCCTTGAGAGTTTTTCACCGATCAGGCTAGAATAGTCTAAAAAAGTTCAATATGTCGAGAGTGATTCATTGATTAGGCGTTCTTTTTCATCATGGAGCAATGTATAATCTAATAGATAACAATGTAATTTATGTCCCGGATATGTATCTTTTTGTGAGATTAAAGTAAGTCTATCTTGTCTGGGATGCTGTGTGTAAATCGTATCATTAGCTGTTGTCCAAGTGTAATGGATGTGTCCTATGTTAAGGAACGATCCTTTGCTGCGTATAGGATGATGGAGAAGAAACATGAGTACTGACAATTAAATTTTGGTTAGAGGTGGAGAGATGGCTGGGCATAGTAAATGGGCTAATATTAAATTTCGTAAAGGTGTGCAAGATGCTAAACGCGGAAAAATATTTACTAAATTAATTCGTGAAATAACTGTTGCTGCACGCATGGGTGGAGGCGATGAATCTTCAAATCCTCGTCTAAGAGACGCGGTAAAAAAAGCGCTAAATGCTAATATGAAACGTGACACTATAGATAATGCAGTGAAGCGTGGTGTTGGTGGGCTAGATGGCAATGAAATGGTTGTTATGCGCTATGAAGGATATGGTCCCGGAGGCATCGCTGTATTGGTTGATTGTCTTTCTGACAATAAAAATCGGACAGTTTCGGAGGTACGTCATGCTTTTACAAAGCATGGTGGGAACTTAGGCACTGATGGTTCTGTATCTTATCTTTTTTCTAATCAAGGTGAGATTTTAATGGGGCCAGGCCAATCTGAAGATCAGGTTATGGAGGTTGCTATTGAAGCAGGAGCCTCGGACGTTTCAGTTGATGACGGACAAATAGAGGTGATAACACCAGTTGAGGCATATCATAGCGTCCTTAATGCACTACATGATGCAGGTTTAGAAATAGAACAATCTCATTTAACTATGCGTGCCCTTACCCAGGTGCCCATTGATGATGAATCGGCTGAATCTTTAATTAAATTAATAGACATGCTAGAAGATCTTGATGATGTCCAGGAAGTTTATAGTAATGCTGAATTTTCTGAGCAGTTTTTAGAATCAATGAATTAATGACTATTATTTTAGGGATAGATCCAGGATCTAGGATTACAGGGTACGGTTTAATTAAAGAAACTAATCGTACTATCGAATATATTGATAGTGGATGTATTCGTACCTCTCCGGAAGGTGAATTAAGTCATAAATTGTTGCAAATTTATGACGGTATATGTCAGTTGATGGATCGTCACTCTCCTACCGAAGTGGCTATTGAACAAGTATTTATGCATCAGAATCCTAGTTCTGCCCTAAAATTAGGTCATGCTCGAGGCGTTGCTATGGTTGCTGCTGCCTCACATCGCATTAAGATCAATGAATATTCAGCACGAGCCATTAAACAAGCTGTTGTAGGATATGGGGCAGCAGATAAAGAACAAGTCAGTCATATGGTTGTTCATTTGCTTATGCTAAATAAAGCGCCCCAAAAAGATGCTGCAGACGCATTGGCTATAGCAATTTGTCATAGTCACATGCGTAATGGCTTATCCGCATTATCCGGTACGAGGGGTTTCAGTCGAAGGAGACGAATACGATGATTGGTTGGTTAAATGGGCAAATTGTTGATAAGCATCAACCAGGAAAATTAGTCATTGATGTCAATGGAGTGGGCTATGATGTCGAAACCTCACTTAATACTTTTTTTCAAATGGATGGACAAAATAAGCCAGTTGGATTGCATATTCATACAGTAGTCCGTGAAGATGCACTATTGCTTTATGGTTTCTTAGAAAAAGAAGAGCGATCATTATTTAGAGCGTTAATTAAAGTAAATGGCGTTGGCCCTAAACTTGCAATGGCTATTCTTTCCAGTATTTCTCCCAATGAATTTATTCAATGCATTCAGCAGGAAAATGCAGCTTTATTAACCAAACTGCCTGGGATTGGTAAAAAAACAGCCGAGCGACTTGTTGTTGAAATGCGTGATAGTATAAAACAATTTAACTCAATTCCTTCTGAGTTGACCTCTAAATCTACAAGCAAAATGCGTAGTCAAGATGAGGCAATCAGTGCATTGGAGGCTTTAGGCTATAAACCTCAAGAAGCTTCAAAAACAGTAAACAAAATTGATGATGGAATGAAAAGCTGTGAGCAATTAATTCGGGAAGCATTACAAATTTTATCATTAAGATAAGTTATTGTTTAGCTATGTTTCGCCCCTTATATTCTTCTATAATAGAATTAAATATCATTAGCTATGATGGTTCATTTTGACTGAATTTTTTGACCGGAAGTTTCCATCTATTTTGCCTCTGTCAATGAGGAATAAGATATGAAAAAGAGTGAATTACGAAAAAAAGCAGAAGGTATTATAGAAGAGATCGCTCTATTTGAGAAAGAATATAAAAATCATGGAAATCAACCAGTTCTAGATAATAAGGCTCTTACTAAGATAGAGAGCGAAGTAGAAAAAATAAAAAACTATGTAGGAAACTATATTACTTTAATTAGACAGTTACCTTCTGAGGATCCCCCACCTCTTCCCCCACAAATTAATGACCCCATAGATGCAGTAGAGACAGATAAAAGAGTTAAAAGAAAAAAAAGGATACTGAATGCTCAGCAACAGTATAAGTATCTTGAATTGGGATTAAGTGAGTTTAGCCAGGATTTTGGCAAGTTAAAAAATCAAATTAGTACAGCCCTTCAATTAGTTAAAATAGCTCAAGTAGATAATGATGTTGCCGCACAGCAAAGAATTTATGTACAACTTTGTGAAAATTTGCAACAAGACATCGAGTTAGCGCAATATTCTGTTTCTTCTCTTATCGCCGATGATCCCGATTTAGTGAGTGCTTTAAATCAATTGAAGCACCATCGAATGGAATATACAGTATTAATGAAACAAATAGAAAAAAAGCTTAATGAAGCAAGCACCACAGAAGATGAGTTAGTATCTTATCAATATGGAATAGAACAATTAAACGAATACCAACACCAATACACTCAATATAGCGAAAAAGTAAAAGATAAAATTCATGTGTTGGAGTCTATCGAGCAAGACTATAAGAAAGCGTTTATACATAAAAATTTATCTATAGCTCATGCAAAAAAAATACTTAATAGTCCTGAAATACAGCTTCTCCACAATGATTCTTCGTTAAAGAGTCTTATTGACGCGGTAGAGAAACAAGTCAAAGAGCTAGGAGATAAACAATACATCGATCTAGATGATCAGCAAGACAGCATATCCAGATTACATAAAGCAATACAGTTGTGTCAAAGTGATAAAGATAAGTTAGAGGCTTTAACTGAAAAACTCGATGAAGCAATTACAACCATTCAACGGCAACAAGCACAGCTTGATTTAGCGCAACAACAGGCAATACAAAAGGTTGAGGAGCAGATTACCGGCATACAGAAAGAGTTTGATAATATTTATAGGGATATTGAAAGCAAATTAACTCAAATACATTTAGATTTAGAGGGAGTCGATGTAATCAAATTACAATTTGATGAAGTCCTATTGGAATCGAATACTAAAGAAGAAGAGCCCATGGGTTTCGTTAACGAGAAGGTAGCAAAATTAAAGAGTATAGTTAATAAGTTGAATAAAGAACTACCAGAGCAAGAGAGTCGAATTAGGAAAAAACTGAGTTTTGATATTAAGTTTATAGAGAAAGGAATCATCTCACAGAAAAATCGAATAATAGATAAAGTAAGGAAGGGTAATTTTAGGTTAAATACCGAAGAACAACAGCTCTTTAGTACCGTTGAACAATATCCATTGTTGTCGGAAGAAACTGGCCCTTCATTAACATTAAAACAGTTAAATATTCAATTAAGAGAAATTAAAGAAAAACACAGTACTTTTGCTAATGCATATAGTGCTTTATATGATGTAGTCTCTGTTCATAGTGCGGTTAAAAGTCTTTTTCGACAAGATAAGACGCTAACTACGGAGACTTTTATTGAAGCAACTAATAGCTCAGTTTATGGCGGTCAGTTATTAATTACGCTGGCACAATATGTGAATAAAGTTCAGTTAATAAAAATTATTGAGAAAAATTGGGAGCACTTTAATGAGAAGGGGATATTAACTATTAAAGAGTATATGAATTTGACTAAAGAGAAATTAAATACACCAATTAAGTAGTTATTACCTTTTTCCTTTTACAGGAAGGAACACTCTGACTATAAGGCCGGTACCAATTTTTTGAGAATCCAGCATGACTCGACCTCCGTGTAACTCACAAATTTGTTGTACAATCGCAAGTCCAAGCCCTGAACCGGGACTTTTATTACCAAGGACTCTAAAAAATCGCTCAAAAACTCGTGCTTGTAGTTCGGGGGGTATTCCTGGACCGTTATCACCGACTTCGAGCATGATCTCCTGGTTCGCATGACGAGTTAGACGAACAATCACTCGACCATTTTCAAGACAATAGCGAATAGCATTATCAACCAGGTTACGAATTAAAATACTTAAAGCTGTGGGATTACCTTTGATCTTTGGTGTATTTTCATCATTTTCGAATTCAAGCTCAATTTGTTTTTCTACTGCAGAAGGAGCAAGCATAGCGAGGGTTTCTCGCGTTAATTTACTTAAATTGACTTCATCCTCTTCATTGATACTCGATGCTTCAGGAACAAGTTTACTCATGGTTAATAATTGCTGAACCACATGGGTGCTACGGTTGACACTAGCAATTAACTTTTGGAGCGCCTGATTTTTTTCTTCGATGTCATTGGAGTAAAGTGCTACTTGCGCCTGGGTTTTTAGCGCTGCAAGGGGAGTTCTGAGCTCATGTGCTGCATCTGCTGCAAACCGTTTTTCACGCTCGAAGCCTTCTTTAAGTCTAAAAAATAATTTATTTAGTTCATCGATAACGGGCTTAATTTCCTCGGGGACTTCCTGTAAGTCCACTGGCTCAAGGTGGCTGGGCGCTCTGTTGGCCACCTCCTGAGCAACTTTGTCCAAACTATCTAGCCCTCGACCAATAATAATCCAGATTAATAAGCCAGATAATGGGAAAGTCAGCAGCATGATGTATAAATCATCTTGAGCAATACGATGCCCCAATTCGTTGCGCGTGTCATAGCGTTCTGCTAAGACAGTACGAATACCTGCCTTTTCATTATATGTAGTGAATACACGCCAATTTTGATCGGAAATTTTTTTATCGCTAAAGCCATCTATCTCTGCTGTTAATGGGATTTTAGGTGCCGTAGAGGAGTGTAATAATAATTTTCCTCCATTCGTCCATACTTGAAAATTAAATTTATCCAAATAATTTTCTGGGGGTTCATCATTCAAGTATTTTTTTTGATAATAGGCTTCAATTTTTTGGGGGATAGTTTCCAAAGCATCTTGAATTTTTGTAAGTGGTCTTTGATGTAGATCGTCACCCAATAATGCTTGATAAGATAAGGCAGAAATAGCCATTAAGGTATCTAAATGATCTTGAATATCTTTTTGATCTAGATAGTAATTACCTATAGCTGTTAGGGTGGTGGTAATGGTTATCGCTAGTAAAAGATTAATTAATAAAAATTTTCTGATAGACGACTTCACGATACAGTTACACCATCATTTTTCTCTGCCATATAACCGACGCCTCTAATGGTACGAATAAAATTTGCATTGAGTTTTTTTCGTAAATTATGAATATGGACTTCTAGAGCGTTGCTATCGACATCCTCTTCCCAACCATAAATGCTTTGCATGAGTTGTTCACGAGACAATACTTGGCCACTATTTTCGAGTAGTTTTTGTAAAAGAGCAAACTCTCGACGTGGAACATTGATCAGAACATCGTCAACAAATACTGAATGGGCAGCGGGATCCAGAGTAATATTTTTGTATTGAAGAACAGAATCTGCTCGACCTTGAGAGCGTCTTACTAGAGCTCTAATGCGCGCACTCAATTCATTTAAGTCAAAAGGTTTTATCAGATAGTCGTCTGCACCACTATCTAAGCCTTTTACTCTATCTTCTATAGATTCTCTAGCAGTTAAAATGATAACAGGCGTGGCATTTCCTTCCTGTCGGATGTGTTGCAATAAAACTAATCCTGATAGTTTAGGTAAACCTAAATCTAGGATAATTAACTCAAATGATTCAGACTTTAAGGCAGCTCGCGCTGCTTCTCCATCTTTTAGCCAGTCAACAATATAACCAAATTGGGTTAGTCCTGTTTTGACAGCATCGCCGAGTAGTTCATCGTCTTCAACAAGTAATAATCTCATCGTGGCTCCTACTTTATTAGGCTTATCTGAAACGTTACTACAGCGGAAAATTGTTTTATCGATACAGGGCTCAAATCGTTTTTTATTCGAGCATGCACTGTGATTCCGCGTCCAGTTCTCCTTACATTTCCTTTGTCGCAATAAGTTCATTAAAGAAATCTATCATATTATCATTATAAATGACGATATTTTTATTGCTGTTTTTCCAGTCCTTTCTCTTCCATATGTTTTGTTAGATAAAAAGCCTGTATTAGAACAAAAAGTAAAGTAAAACCAACACCACCAAATAGTTTGAAATTAACCCAAGCATCTGTATCATAATGATAGGCTACATAAAGATTTAGTGCCCCCATTACTATAAAAAAAACAGACCAGGCGGTATTAAGTCGGTGCCATATTTTGGAAGTTAAATTCACATTGGCTTCCATCATTTTTTGAATCAGTGGTTTACTACCGATAAAGCTAGAGCTTAGGAATACTAAGGCGGAAAGCCAATAAATTCCGGTTGGTTTCCATTTTATAAACCATGGGTTATGAAAAAAGAGAGTCGCTCCTCCAAGAACCATGATTATAATGAGACTGATCACATGCATTTTCTCATAACGTTGGAATTTTAATCTGTAGAATATGACTTGGCTTAATGAAGCAATCATCGCAATTGCTGTGGCAGTATAAATCCCGTAGATCTTAAATATTATAAAAAATAAAAGAATAGGAAAAAAATCAAACAGTAATTTCATATTATCTAATTTATTAAGAAGTTATATTGAGTATAACACAATTTTTTACACACACCTCCAGGCTTCATAGCGTTATAATAAAATAAATCATGATGATTCGACTTAACGTCCGTTATCCTACCAATATTTTTTGTCCTAGAATGAGAGGTTGATTTTTATTCAATCCCGGATTTAAGCGGAGAATTGCCTCAACTTGAGTTTGATAAAGCTTAGCAATAGTATCCAGGCGGTCTCCACGCCGAATAGTATATTCAACAGGTTGCCTTACTTTTCTCCATATAATGAGTTGCTGCCCTGGACGCAATAATTTAGCATCAGGTAGGTTATTCCAACTGAGGATGGCTCTTCCAGAGACCCCATAAAGACGTTGGATTTTTTCAAAAGAGTCATTGTTTTGTACAATATGAATAATGCGCCTATTACTTGGTGCTAATAATGGACGAATGGTCGGTAAAAGAGGGGAGCTTTCTTTTCTAACTTCTACAACAGCATTTTTACTAGTCGGTATTAAGAGAGGTTGATTGGGTATGACGGTATTCGCTTTTAATTGATTAAGTTTTTTAACCAAATTAACAGTAGTATGGTATCGAGCTGCAATATTATCCAGATTATCTCCTGGTCTGACTTGATGTTTTCTCCAACTTACACGTTTTTCTTCAGGGACATTGGCTAGATTAAGAATAAATCGTCCTACTTTTTCTGCAGGAATTAAGAGGCGAAAGGGTTCGTATGGAGCGGTGGCCCAGCGATTGAATCCTGGATTTAACTTAATTAACTCTTTATAGCTGATACCGGCCAGTTTTGCAGCATGACTCAAATCAATCTGACTACCAACATTGACTTCCTCAAAATAGGGACGATAGGGAATGTAAGGCAGCGATATTTTATAGAGCCCTGGATTATTTATAATTTCAGATAGAGCTAATAAACGAGGTACATAAATTTTGGTTTCACTGGGTACAGGGAGGCTCCAAAAATCAACCGAGCGTCTGTTGAGAGCCTTAATAGCGCGAGAAATAGTCCCTTCACCAGCGTCATAAGCTGCAATGGCAAATATCCAGCTCCCATTAAAAAACTTGTTAAGATAAAAGAGATAATTTAATGCGGCATCGGTTGATTGATTGATACTGCGTCTTCCATCAAACCACCAATCTTGTTTAAGACCGTAGGCAGTGCCTGTTTCTGGCATGAACTGCCATAAACCCGCAGCTCCCACTCTAGAATAGGCAAATGGGTTAAAAGCACTTTCTATCATGGGGAGGAGAGCCAGTTCCCCGGGCAATTTTCGTTTTCTTATTTCAGCAACAATGTGGTAGATATACGGTTCTGATTGGTTACATACTTTTTGTATATAACCAGGATGAGCAGCTAACCAGCGAATTTGTTCTCGGACTTCAGGGCGTGATAGTTCGTGATTTAGTTTAAATTCACTGCGTAATACATCCCATATATTGGGTACATTACGAGCGAACGCATGATTAGATGTGCCAATGAATATTAAGATGCAAAATAAAAAAGACTTTATTATGAATAACTTAAATTTCAATGGTATTACCGCTGCAAGGAACTAGCCGACCAGTTTACTAAAAGTCAGCGAACTAATAAACCTACTTGATTGCTAACGAATGATAAGGATCTAACTTTTACCTATCCCTTGGCTATCGAACAAGTCTTTATTGATACGGGATAACGTTCATTTATGTCGAACTCACACGTTATTTAAAATTATTCTTTTGCGTTCTAAGCGTAGCAAATACATCTTTTGATGAAGAAGAGGATGCCCCATGCTGTAAGGCATAATTGATTACGTCGCTAATGTCAGTACGCAAAAAGGGATTTATTGATAATTCCAAAGCCAAAGTAGAGGGCAAGGAACAACTCGAAGGGACTTTTTTCAGTTGTTGTAGGTGATTACTAATATCAGAGTTCTGGGGTTCTATTGTTTGTGCAAATCTTAGATTTTGTTGCGTATATTCATGAGCACAGAAAATTTTGGTATCTTCCGGGAGTTTTTTGAATAGCAACATGGATTGATGTAATTCGTCCATAGTGCCATCGAATACACGACCACATCCCGCTGAAAATAGCGTGTCGCCACAAAATAGACTTTTTTGCTTTGGTTCATAATAACTGATATGCGTTGAAGTGTGACCTGGATTAAATAAAACGGTATAAGAAGACTCACCTACTTGGATGATATCATTTTCCCTCACATGGTTGGTTATATATGGGATTCTGTCATCAAAAGGACCGTAGACAATACAATTAGGGTAGGCCTTTATTAAATGGCCAACACCACCAATGTGATCACTATGATGATGAGTTAATAAAATAGAGCGTAATTTCAAATGATGCGCTTTAGCAAATTCAAATACTGGTTCTGCCTCCCCAGGATCTACACAATCAAATACCCCTTTCTTGTCATCAACTATAGCCCAGATATAGTTATCTAAAAAAGCGGGTATTGGATAAACAGTCATTTTTTATTTCTCGATCATCGGGTGTGTTTCTACTATATAAGAAGAAATACCAGGATTAAAGTAGGTTCTCAGAGTATCTAATACTGTTTTAATTTCTGCAGCAAAAGTATAGGGTGGATTGATAATCCATAAGCCACACCCTGTCATACCATCTTTAGGAGCTAGAGTTAAATTAAATTCAACTCTTACTGCATTATTAGCCTTTATCTCTTTCATGCCGCGAATCAACTGCTCAGTTAATTTTTTGTTAACTACTGGGTACCAAAGACAGTAAACACCGGTAGCAAACCGAGTAAATGAACGTTTAATAGCAAGTGGGATTTGTTTGTATTCTTCTTTGATTTCAAAAGAAGGATCAATAAAAATTAAACCTCGTTTTTCTGGAGGAGGTAATAACGCATTAAGAGCTGCTATGCCATCTGTATTACTTAAATGGGCTTTTTTATTAAATCGCGGTATGTGGGCAAGAGCCTCAAACTCTGCTGGATGAAGCTCGCAAAAATAAGCTCGATCTTGCGGACGTAGTGCTTGCAGCGCGAGATAAGGGGAACCAGGATAAAAATTAAGAAAGCCAGTCTCATTTAACCGTTTTATAGCGTGTATATACTCTTTGAAAATTGTTGGTAAAGAGTTTCTATTATCCCAAATAGGTTGAATGCCCTCTTTATATTCCCCTGTTTTTTCTGCTTGCCTGTCTTTGAGATGGTACAGCCCCTTTCCGGAATGAGTTTCTAGATAGAATAATGGCTTATCTTTTTGTGTTAGATAAGCAAGAAGTCGAGTTAACGAGATGTGTTTAATTACATCAGCAAAATTGCCGGCGTGATAACCGTGTTGATAACTAAGCATAGACAATAATTTTATTAGGGAATTTTTACTATTATACCAGAATAGTAAGTCTGTTCCCTATCATTCTATATAAGATGAATAGTTTGTTTCTATAAGTTGCAGAATACTTAAAATATACTCTATAATTTCAAAAATAGATCAAAATAAAAGGGGAGTAGCATGAGTTTACATGAGGATCATGATCATCAATCTTTCTCTGATTATAATTACGATGAAGAGATTGAGGATTTACCCAAAAAGAAAAGGATAAAGCGAATGCTTGAAGAACGACTTGAACGTAAACGTTTAAAAGATGAATTTAAGGATGATTTTGATGAGTTAGGCGGTGAGTTTAATTGGGATGAGCTTGATAAATAAGTTTATCCCAAAAGGGGAATGCGTTTGCGACTCGACTCACTTAGTTCAAGCGAGAGAGTTGTAAGCGGCCCCAAGCTTAGCCATCACAGTATTTTCAAGCAAAGTAACTATCGTCATAGGACCAACGCCACCAGGCACTGGTGTGATCCAAGATACTTTATCAACTGCCTTTGAAAAATCAACATCGCCTCTGAGACTGCCATCGGGTAAGCGGTGCATGCCTACGTCAATAAGTACTTGTGATTTATTGAGCCATTCAGTATTGATTAAGTCCTTTACTCCGGTAGCTATTATAATAAAGTCAGCTATTGTTATGTATTTTTGTAGATCTTGGGTAAATTTATGGCATACGGTGACCGTTGCTCCAGCAAGCAATAATTCCAAACTCATAGGACGACCAACAATATTTGATGCCCCAATGACAACCGCATGTTTTCTTTTTACTTCCAAATTGTAGTGTCGCAATAAGTTCATGATGCCAAGAGGAGTGCACGGGCGCAGAAGAGGATTTCTTTGCGCGAGTCTACCCAGATTATAAGGATGAAACCCATCGACGTCTTTTTCTGGCTTAATGTGCTCAATAACTACTGTTTCATTAATATGTTTGGGTAAAGGGAGTTGAATGAGAATACCATCAATTTCATCGGAGCTATTTAATTTATCAATAAGCTCAAGCAGCTCATTTTGGCTTGTTTCTTCAGGCAAATCATAAGAGTGTGATTTGATACCCACTTCTTCACATGCTTTTCTTTTATTATTGACATAAATAGCAGATGCAGGATCATTACCGATAAGAACAACAGCTAAACCAGGGGCCTGATTTCCTTGGGCGACATAATGTTGTAATCGCAGTTTTAATTCATTTCGACGAAGAGATGCTACACGCTTTCCATCTAGTAATGATGCTGACATAGTGTTCCCTAAAAAATCGAGGTGGCCATTATGAATTATGCAATCCAATAGAGCAAGATAGGGAATTGAGTTAATGAAAAAAATATTAGGAACTTATCCTAAGTCAAGTTATTATCCTATTTCAGGAATATTGAATTTATATAAGGAGTTTATTAATGTACCGTTCCATATTAAAAAATATAGTTTTTTTGACGAGCAGTCTCTGTTTTTTTAGCGGCATCACTCACGCTGCGGAGCCCGAATTATCCGTACTTGGGAAGACGATGAGCCAAACAAAACAACAACAAATGTCACCTAAACAAGCGTTGCAGCGATTAAAGGATGGAAACCAACGCTTTTTGACTAACACCCAGAAAACTCGAGATTATTTAAAACAAGCTCACCTTTCTTCTTACGGTCAATATCCATTTGCCGTTGTACTTAATTGTATGGATTCTCGTAGTGTCCCTGAGTTATTTTTTGACCAGGGTTTAGCTGATTTATTTACTTTACGTGTTGCTGGAAACGTACTTAATGACGATATTCTTGGGAGTATGGAGTTTGCTACCAAGGCTGCTGGTTCTCGCTTGATAGTAGTACTAGCCCATACTTCATGTGGAGCAGTTGCTGGAGCATGCAATGACGTTAAATTAGGACATTTAACTGATGTTTTAGATAAAATCCAACCCGTAGTACAAAGCACTATGAAAGAGGAACACTCTAAAAATTGTGCTGATCCGAAACTTGTAGATTCAATAGCCAAAGCAAATGCACTACACGTTGTAAGAGAAATTCAGGAGAGAAGCCCTATTCTTAGAGATTTAGTTAAAAACAAACAAGTAGGAATTGTTGCTGGAGTGCATGATATAAAAACAGGAAAAGTCACTTTCCTTGAAGAGGAACGTTCTGTTCCTAGCTAAGAAGGGAAAAGTCTAATCTGTTGATGCGGTTGGAGTATGATTAGTCGGGCAACAAATTGCCCGGCTTTTTTGTACTCTACAGAGTATCATTTCAAGCATTCATAGCGATATTTTCCTGGTAAAATATCTCAGGACTGGGCATATTCCAGTACTTTTTTAGCTCCGGCGCTATCCACTAAACTTTATGCGGCGTTGTAAGCTTGCTCAGCTTCAATACTTCTTCTCCTCATTCACTTGTGCCTATAGTTAGACGGGTTTGTCGGGCAACTTGTTGCCCGGTCTACGCTCTTCTCCAACTAAAAAACTCTCTTTAATAAAGTAAAGTAACAATATGGCAATTAAGATGAAAAATGGTAATGTCCATAAATAAGTAAAAAACTCTTTAGATAAAGAGGTTAAGAAGAGATAGGGAAGAAACATCATCAATGTATTAAATAAAAAAACAGCTGTATTTAAGACACTAATGGCAACTCCTCGTGTTGCATTCGTTGATAATTCGCTGATTACGGTATAAAACAGCATGGAACCTGAAAGGAAAAAACCAATTAAAAAGGAAATAATTTGAACTAATATAAGGTCTTGAGAACCAAAGTGGGGGAGGTATATGCCTAAAATTAATGCCATAGTACCTAAGCACAAGGTTATATGAATTACCATGACTCTTGATTTTACTCTATTGGATAACCAACCTAAAAAAGGTGTGCCAATGCCAATTCCCACAAAAATCATACCGCTTATAACAACAGCTTGGATATTTGCAACCAAATAGTACGATTGAATTTTGAGATACCAAAGACCGGCGTAGGCTAAAAGCACTCCAAAAGACATGGCTGCAGCGGCCGAGCATAAGAGTATTTGTTTATTTTTTAGGACAATTGAAAGTGAGTTTTTTAATGAGATATTTGCCTCAGGCTTATAATAAGAGGGTGATTTTACGGTGAGTAGAGATAATAAAAATAATGCAAAACCAAATAAGGACAATGAACGATAAATCTCGTTCCAAGTATAAGTACTTAATTCAATAGAGAAATAATAATGAATAATACCGGATAAAATACAAGAGACGGTTTGAGTAAAGCCAAATAATATTGGAAATTTTAATTCAGAAAACCATTGTGATATTAAAACAGCTGCGGAAACAAATGCAAATGAGGCACCGCTGCCTTGCACGATGTTAGATAGGGTAAATAAAGTAAGGGTATGAGCAAAAGAAGTAAGTATGTTTCCTAAAGCAAGCAACAAGATACCAATGCTAACTATTAGTCGTGGATTAAATTTATCCAGCAAGTATCCTGCAGGTATTTGCATACAGGCAAAACTAAAAATGAAAGCACTCATAGCCATAGAGATACTGAAGCTATTAACACCAAGAGTTGCTTTTACAGTATCAGCAAAAACAGCTGCAGCGGTATTTAAACAGAAAGCATAGACGACAAATAAAGTGACAATAAGCCAAACTATATATCCATAGAATCTTTCCATAGAACAGCCTTTTTAGTGGTATTAGATTCTTTTTAGGGTATAGGATAACAAGCGATATACAGATCCCGGACCAAAACTACCTTTGTTACAAGGAATCTTAATACAAAAAGCGATAACAAAAGCATAGCACAAAATGATGCGGAGACTTATCACGAAAAATTTAATGGTGACAAGGAGGATGCCTGATTTAATACAGGTTGTATTGGCTGATAATTAATCATAACTAGATGATTATAATCTATTATTAAGTGGATTTCTTGAATAGGCCATTAGTTAATGTTAATTTTTATAGATATTTATCACTCTGTCATACAGTGTGCGTGGAGTTTTGATTGAAAAAAACTGTCTTAAATGCTGCGCTATTGGCATTACTTTTTCCAATGGCTGTTAATGCTATTGGCCTAGGAGAAATGACAGTTAAGTCATCTCTCGATCAGCCTTTTTTAGCCGAAATTGAATTATTAGATGTGGGCAGTTCACCTGTAGTAGGTATCAAAGTTGCGGTAGCTGATCCTGATAATTTTCAACAACTAGGTTTAGAGCGAGTTGCTGTCTTATCTTTATTGCATTTTAATATCGAAAAAAACGTTAAGGGCAAGTTTGTTATTAAGGTTCAGTCTCGTGAGCGTATGAGTGAACCCTATATGGAGTTAGTCGTTGATTTAACTTGGCCTGGAGGACAGCTCTATAAAGCATATACTGTATTGCTAGATCCTCCGGGCTATCAATTAGTTTCAACCAGAGCTCACAGTAGTCCTACTTACTATAAAAAAAGCATAGGCCATAAATCCGAGCCTGGAGTTATAGAGAAAGCAATTATCACTGAAGTGCAACATAACCCTGTATCGCTCAAGGATAGTAAGAAACAAACCACCTATGGACCAACCATTGCTAACGAAAATGTTTGGCAAATTGCTCAAAGATATAAGGCTTCTGAAGTTATTTTGCCTCAAGTTGTACTTGCCATCGTTGGTGTAAATCCTAATGCATTTACGGAGGGTAACTTAAACGGATTGAAAGTAGGAGTTCGTTTGACCATTCCCGCCACTAATGAAATTGCAAAAGTACCTGCAGAACTAGCTACAGCAGAAGTAATGGCTCATGATAAAGCATGGAATGAAAAAACACCTATAAATCATGTGCTTTCACCGCCATATACACATGGACAAGTCACTAATCCTGTACCACAAATTCAGAGTGACTCAAAAGCAAAAAGCACGGAAATTCCAACCATACCTAAGTTTACAATTCAGGCCATTATGCCTAATCAAAATATTATGCCTCAACTAATACCTTCAACGGGTGTTAACTCTACAAGTAATGTGAATCAAGCACAGCCAGCACAAAATAATAGTGCGCAGCATTTAGATCAAAATTCTATTATGAAAACGGAACTTTCTATTACCTCGGCGGCTGTTGAATCTGTACGAGAGTCCAATGCCTTACTAATGGAACAGCTTCATTTGCTTCAGGATCAAAATAAAAATTTGCAAAAACAATTGACTCAGCGTGATAAAGAAATGAAAGCGATTAGAACACAAATGCAAACGCTGATGAAACAACGTCTGGCTGTCAGTGGCCAGGTAAGTTCTCCTATAGCAGATAATCAGTCATCGAGTTTTTGGACATTAGTGCTTCTATTAGTTGTGGCTGCCGGAGGAGGGGGATTCGCTTATTGGTATTTCAAACTTCGAGAAAAAGAAACTAAGGAACAACCCTTTTTATCTAGTGAACCAATTGTACCTAAAAGAGTCACTCCTGAAGTGACTTCAGAACCAGTAAAAGCCGCAGAAGTTTCTATACAAGAAGCGGTGACTCGGACAATAGATATTACAGCTAAAGCAGCGGAAGCGTTAACTGATTCGGCGTATAAGAAGCTTGATAAACCTGCTGCAGAAATTGAAAAAAATCCCTCTCTTATTGAAGAGAGAATAGGGTCTCCGTCTGCTGGTGAGGAACATATAAC
Source organism: Legionella fallonii LLAP-10 (assembly GCF_000953135.1). NCBI lineage: Bacteria > Pseudomonadati > Pseudomonadota > Gammaproteobacteria > Legionellales > Legionellaceae > Legionella > Legionella fallonii. The sequence continues at coordinate 1,374,143 of NZ_LN614827.1, forward strand.
CTTGTCAGTAGGAACAAACGCTATGGACTCTAAAACAGAAATAACCGCTCAGTCAGAGTCATCTCTTGAACCTACTGAAATCGTGGACGTTCAGTCAGTGAAAAAACAAACAGAGCTTACTATAGATAATGTAAAAGGGGATTTAGGTGATGCCGAGGTAATAAAAAAAGAGGAGCCCAAAGAAGAACCTCTTTTAGAGTTTGAGTCTAGTCTTAACAAAGAAACTGATAATGAGGCAACTCAAATCCAACATTCATTGGAAGATGTTAACTCAATAGCTGAAATGGATGAACCTGAAAAATTAAAGCGCAACGAGCAAAAACAGAAACACGAGGAATCTTCAACTAATGAAATGTTGGAGTTTGAGCCAGGGTTGCATCAAATTCTTACTAAGCAAAGAGAACAAGAGATAAGCAAACCAGAAAACACTGAAGAAAGTGATAATGGAATAGATTTTGTACCTACTGTATCCATAGAGGAAGATAAGGGCGAGGGAAATCAACAAGCTGATTCTCAGCAAACTGTTGAAAGCGAGAATAATCCATCTTCGGAAAAAGTTGAGTTTGCACGTGATTTTGTACTTGATGAGCCTGCTAACGCTAATGAGAAAGAAGAAATCGTACTAGAACATAACACTATTGATGTAGATCCAGAGCTTGCTGCGTTTTTTGCTGATTCTAATAGAGAAAACAGTGTTGACAAAGATGAGGATAAGGTAGACAAAGACCTTCATTCCAATATTAAAGAAACATCAGAAATAGGCAACTCTAAAACAGCAAGTCCTTTAAAAAGCAAAGCGGCATTGGATACTTTATTGGCATTGGCTAACACTTATATCAGTATGGATGATTTAGAGTCAGCAAAAGCTTCTTTAGATGAGGTGTTAGAACATGGTAGTGAAAAACAAAAAACAGAGGCCCTACGTCTATTAAATCAAATAAAAGAGAAATAAATTAGTTATTAGGCCTTTTTCCCAACTTGCTACAGAGACGACTTGCTTCGTCGATACGGTGCTTGAATCCTCATGTAACTTTCGTGTACACCCCGGTTCTGCGCCCCAGGTCTCCTCGCAACTGATCCTCCACGCCGAGTTTGGACAGAGGTCTATTGTGTGCCTGAGTATTATTCACTCCATCTTTTACGCCAGCTCTCGTTAATTTAGGTTAATCTAGGTATAGACAAAACAAATAGGGTATTATAAATTGACCCTTTTTATCAGGAATATTGAATGCGTATTGCCTTAGTGGTTGAATACGATGGAAGTCGATATCATGGCTGGCAAGCACAAACGGGCTTGCATACTGTCCAACATGCTGTTGAGCATGCTTTGTCGAAAGTAGCTGATAGTACTATTTCAGTGGTTTGTGCAGGAAGAACCGACACCGGTGTTCATGCTACGAATCAGATTATCCATTTTGATTGTGACAAAGAACGTACCATACGTGCTTGGATACATGGAGCAAACTCCTTTTTACCTAAAGACGTCTGTGTCAAATGGGGAAAAGAGATGCCTGAAGAGTTCCATGCTCGTTATTCTGCAACAAGCAGAAGATATCGTTATATAATTTATAATGGGGCAATTAGACCTGCTTTACTTCGCAGCAATGTCAGTTGGCAGTATCGTCAATTAGATCATCGTGTCATGCATCAAGGAGCACAAAGCCTGTTAGGAGAAAACGACTTTACCTCCTTTCGCTCAGTTGAGTGTCAATCTAAAACCCCAATGCGTAATGTACATGAAATAAAGGTTTCGCGCTCAGGGGATTTAGTGGTTATAGATATTACTGCAAATGCTTTTTTGCATCATATGGTAAGAAATATCGCTGGGGTCTTAATTTCTGTGGGTTCTGGAAAACATTCTGCTTCTTGGGTAAACGATGTATTGAATGCTAAAGATAGAAAGTTAGGTGCGGAAACGGCACCTCCATATGGTCTCTATTTAGTACAAGTAAATTATCCTCAGATTTTTGGTGTTTTACAGAATAGTCCAGGCCCTTTGTTTCTCTGGGAGAAGTAATTGAACTCATCTCGTACTCGAGTCAAAATGTGTGGTATGACACGTGCCGAAGATGTAGCCCATGCAATAAGTCTGGGCGTTGACGCCATTGGTTTGATCTTTTATCCTAAAAGCCCTCGCAATGTTACTATAGAAACTGCTAGGCCTTTATTGGATAACATCCCGCCTTTTGTGTCTGCAGTAGCTGTATTGGTAAACCCAGAAATGAAGTTGGTCGAGCAAATACTGAAAAAATTACCGATACAATTATTACAATTTCATGGTGATGAATCACCAGAATTTTGCCAACAATTCGGCAAACCGTTTATTAAAGCAATACAACCACAAACAGCTGACCAAATAAAACAAGAAATGGAGCGATATTCAAAAGCCAGTGCGTTACTTCTGGATACACCTTCGGTAACCAATCGAGGCGGGACAGGGTTAACTTTTGATTGGAATATTATTCCGCCAGACTTACCTAAGCCTTACATTTTGGCTGGGGGTCTTAATCAATTTAATGTGCTCGATGCAATTAAAATGAATCCTTATGCAGTGGATGTTTCTAGTGGGGTAGAGTCAGAACCAGGCATAAAAGATCATTTAAAAATGAGTCAATTTATTAAGGTATTATGGGGCATACAATGAATAAGAAAGAACTTCCTGATGAACATGGTCATTTTGGTCCATATGGTGGAATATTTGTTGCAGATACATTAATTCATCCTTTGCAGCAATTAGAAAATGCCTATGTCAAATACCGTAAAGATCCTGAGTTTTTAGCTGAATTACGCATGGAGCTAAAGGATTATGTAGGGCGTCCTAGTCCTTTGTACCATGCAGCCCGGTTAAGTCGGGAAATAGGTGGTGCTCAAATCTATCTTAAGCGTGAAGATTTAAATCATACGGGCGCTCATAAAATCAATAATACTGTTGGACAGGCTCTATTGGCCAAGCGTATGGGGAAAACTCGAATCATTGCTGAAACAGGCGCCGGACAACATGGCGTAGCGTCGGCAACAGTAGCTGCAAAATTTGGTTTTGAGTGCGTTGTTTATATGGGGTCTGAGGATATTAAACGTCAATCCAGTAATGTTTATCGTATGAAATTATTAGGGGCAGAGGTTGTTCCTGTCACTTCTGGTTCAAAAACACTTAAAGATGCTTTAAATGAGGCAATGCGTGATTGGGTAGGTCATGTTGATGATACCTTTTATATTATAGGAACAGTGGCAGGACCTCATCCTTATCCTCAAATGGTTAGAGATTTCCAAGCGGTGATAGGTATAGAAGCTAGAGAGCAATTTCTTGAAAAAGCGGGCCAACTACCAGATGCTTTAGTTGCTTGTGTTGGTGGCGGCTCAAATGCCATAGGTTTATTTTATCCATTCTTGAATGACTCTTCGGTTGCTATTTATGGTGTTGAGGCTGGTGGTAAGGGTTTGGAAACCGGTGAGCATGCGGCATCACTGATAGCGGGTAAACCCGGCGTATTACACGGTAATCGAACTTATTTATTATGTGATGAGTTTGGCCAAATTAAGGATACTCATTCAATATCTGCAGGCTTGGATTATCCTGGTGTTGGCCCGGAACATTCTTATTTAAAAGATACGGGGCGCGTTGTTTATCAAGCAATTAATGATGATGAAGCATTAAATGCATTTCGCTTATTAACGCGAGTAGAAGGGATTATACCGGCTCTTGAGTCAAGTCATGCTGTGGCCTATGCTATGAAGCTAGCAAAAACGATGTCTCCGAACCAAAACATTATCGTTAATTTATCGGGTCGCGGTGATAAAGACATACATACTGTTGCAGCTATTGATGGTATTACTGTTTAATAATTTATTTTGATATTTATCCGGATAACGTATGAATCGAATTGATCAAAAGTTGGCGCAGCTTAAAGCAAGCGGAAAGAAAATGCTAAGCCCCTATATTACAGCAGGGGATCCGCATCCTGATAGAACAGTAGAGTTAATGCATGGATTGGTAGAAGGGGGGGCCGATATTTTAGAATTAGGCATTCCTTTTTCTGATCCCATGGCAGAAGGGCCTGTGATTCAGCATGCAATGGAGAGGGCACTGGCTCATTCCATTCGTTGCCAAGATGTTCTTAATATGGTGAAAGTCTTTCGTGAAAAAGATAATGATACTCCTGTGGTGATTATGGGGTATTTAAATCCAATAGAACAGTATGGCTATGACTCTTTTGCTAGACATGCAGTCGAGTCAGGAGTCGATGGAACTATTTTAGTGGATTTGCCTCCAGAAGAATGTGAGGAAGTGGCTAATATTTGGAAAAAACACGATTTATACAGTATTTTTCTTTGTTCACCGACTACTTCAGATGAGCGTATGGCGTTAATTAATCAATTTGCCCGCGGGTATTTGTACTATGTTTCGTTAAAAGGGGTCACTGGTTCCGATGCTCTTAATATTGCTGCCCTACAAGAGCAATATCAAACACGCAAGGCACAGACTAAGCTGCCGCTGATGGTTGGCTTTGGGATTAAAACACCAGAAATGGCTGCACAAGTATCTCATTTTTCTGATGGAGTAATTGTTGGTGCGGCGTTAATAACAGATTTAATACAAGCTTACGAATCTAATAAAAATATAGTGCAAGCAGGGGCTTCTTTGATGAGCTCTATGCGTCATGCAATAGACAATAATGGAAAAGCACAATGACAGAGATAATTGAAAAACGAGCTCACTTTATAAGACAGTTGATCACTGATGATTTGGCTAGCGGTAAACACCAATCAATAGTTACTCGGTTTCCACCCGAACCCAATGGGTATTTACATGTAGGTCACGCCAAATCTATTTGTTTGAATTTTGGATTAGCTGAAGAATTCGGTGGTATTTGCTATTTACGATTTGATGATACCAACCCGATTAAAGAAGAAGATGAATATGTTAAAGCTATTATTGACGATGTTCGTTGGTTAGGCTTTGAGTGGTGTGACATGACTCATTCTTCTGATTATTATCAGGAGCTCTATGATTTAGCCGTGCTGCTAATTAAAAGAGACATGGCTTATGTTGATAGCTTGTCTATGGAAGAAATCCGAGCTTATAGAGGAACGTTACAAGAGCCAGGAAGAGAGAGTCCCTATAGAAATAGACCTATTGAAGAGAGTTTAGATTTATTTAGTAGAATGAAAGCAGGCGAGTTTGCTGACGGGACACATGTGTTACGTGCAAAAATAGATATGAAATCTGGTAACGTCAATATGCGTGACCCAGTCTTATATCGCATACGTCATGCGCATCATCAACGCACTGGCGATGCTTGGTGCATTTATCCCATGTATGATTATGCTCATCCTATATCGGATGCTTTGGAAAAAATTACTCATTCATTGTGCACCTTAGAGTTCCAAGATCATAGACCTTTATATGATTGGTTAGTCGATAATTTGCCCTTGCCTGCCAGACCAGTGCAAACAGAGTTTGCTAGATTGAATCTATCGCATACCGTAACGAGTAAACGGAAACTGAGAGAGCTGGTTGAGAAAAAAATTGTAACAGGATGGGATGATCCACGATTACCTACTTTACGTGGTATGCGTAAAAGGGGATATCCACCTGCAGCTATTCGCCAGTTTTGTGAAGTAATTGGTATATCTCGTAGTGATTCAGTAATTGATATGTCCATTTTCGAAGAGTGTGTACGTGCTGAATTAAATAAAACAGCAAAACGTGCCTTATGTGTTATGGATCCTATAAAAATTGTGTTGGAAAATTATCCAGAAGGTAAAGTCGAAGAGTTAAAAGCAAGTTTCCATGCTCAAGATCCGGAATCAGCAACTAGAGTTATTCCTTTTGGACGAGAGCTATTTATTGAGCGCTCTGACTTTATGGAAGACCCGCCAAAAAAATATTTCCGCTTATCGCCTGGAGCCGAAGTACGTTTGCGCCATGCCTATGTAATTAAATGTCATGAGGTCATCAAAGATGCTCAAGGAAAAATTATTGAATTGCGTTGTACTTATGATGAAAACACTTTAGGGAAAAATCCGGAAGATCGCAAAGTTAAAGGTGTGATTCACTGGGTTTCTTGTGCTCATACATTTCCTGTAACTATTTATCAATATGATAGATTATTCAATGATCCAAATCCGGCACGTGAAGATGATTTCTTACAGTTTCTAAATTATGATTCATTACAAACGATACAAGCTTATTGTGAGCCTTCTTTGACCCATCATCCCGAGGGCGAGGTATTTCAATTTGAGCGTCTGGGATATTACTGTGTTAATAAAACAGAAGATGGTCAGGTGAAAGCATTTCATCGAGTAGTGGATTTAAAAGACACTTGGGGCAAAATGAGTTAAGGAGCAGACATGTTACATTTATATAATTCTTTAACGAGAACAAAAGAGCCATTTATTACCCTTAAACCCGGGAAAATTGGTATGTATGTCTGTGGAATCACCGTTTATGATCGATGCCACCTTGGTCATGCTCGTTCAATGGTCGCCTTTGATGTGATAGTGCGCTTTTTTCGTTCTCAGGGATTCGATGTTACTTATGTCAGGAATATTACTGATATAGACGACAAAATCATTGCCAGAGCTAACGAACGAGGTATCTCTATTGAGCAATTAACTGCTCAATATATAGAAGCAATGTATGAAGATACTCGTGCTTTAAATATTTTACCGCCCGATATAGAGCCGCGCGCTACAGGACATATAGAATCTATTATTAATTTAATCAAGCGCTTATTAGATAAAGGTAATGCTTATGTAAGCGATAATGGTGATGTGTGTTATCAAGTTGATTCGTTTGCTGACTACGGCAAACTATCTCATAAAGATCTTGAGGGATTAGTTTCTGGCGCTCGAGTTGAGATAGTGAAAGAAAAACGTTCTCCTCTTGATTTTGTATTATGGAAAAAAGCAAAAGAAAATGAACCTAGTTGGCCATCTCCTTGGGGGGAAGGGCGTCCTGGCTGGCATATAGAATGTTCTGCTATGGCTTTGCATGAACTAGGAGAGCAATTTGATATTCATGGCGGTGGTTTGGACTTACAGTTTCCTCATCATGAAAATGAAATAGCTCAGAGTGAGGCGGCTACAGGAAAGACCTTCGCTAATTATTGGATGCATGTGGGGATGCTACAAGTCAATAATGAAAAAATGGCCAAATCAACAGGTAATTTTTTTACTATAGCTGATGTATTAAAAGAACATCATCCTGAAGTAGTCCGTTATTTTCTTTTGAGTAGTCATTATCGTAGCCCATTAAATTACACTACAGATAATTTATTAAATGCGAAAAAAGGGATTACCAGACTGTATCAAACGATTAAAGAGACTCCCGCTGCTGCTGATGGAGAACTTGATGCTCATTGGCTAGAGCAATTTAATCAGGCTATGAATGACGACTTTAATACACCCGTGGCCTTGTCTGTGTTATTTCAATTAAGTCATGAAGTGAATAAACAAAATTCTCCTACTTTAGCTAAAACTTTAAAATACCTGGCTGGTGTGATGGGGTTTTTACAAGAAGAGCCGCTATCCTTTTTGCAATCTGGATTTGCAGACGATGATAAAGCGGCTATAGATAGATTAGTAGAAGAACGAATCCAGGCTAGGGCAGATCGAAATTGGGCAAGAGCAGATCAGATTAGAGCTGAATTACTGAGTCTAGGTATCGAGTTAGAAGATGGGGAAAAGGGTACTTTTTGGCGCAGAGTATCGGATTAAGAGCACTCCAATGGCGTTAACTGATGGATGTGTGGGCCCGGATTAGACGAAGTCGTAACCTGGGCTACATACACTATACAAGTTTAGGTCAACGCCATTAGCTGAATACATACTCCAAGATTTGAGTCTGGTTGCAAGCAACCAGACTACTATAAATTTACCATTTAATTTTGAGATGTAACACGAAGAATTTCTGCCAAAGAAGTATCTCCAGCAAGCACGCGCTTAAACCCATCGTCACGAATACTAGGGGTTTCTGGTCTTAGATAACTTTCTAGAGTTTGCATATTTTCATTTCTATGAATCATTCCTCTTAAAGTATCATCAATAGTAATTAATTCATAAATGCCAGTTCTTCCTCTATATCCTAAGTGATTACATAAATCACAACCTTTGGGTTCGTATACTTGTGATATATCAGTATCATCACTAAGCCCCATTAATTCCTTTTCATCAGCTCTTAACTGATGAGGTGTTTTACAATGGGGGCAGAGTCTCCTAACTAAACGTTGGGCAATAAGACCCACAATACTAGATGACATGAGAAATGATTCAACACCCATATCTCTCAAACGCGTCAATGCACCGAGAGCGCTATTAGTGTGTAGCGTGGATAATACTAAATGTCCTGTCAAACTGGCTTGAACAGCAATTTCAGCTGTTTCTAAATCACGAATTTCGCCAATCATTACTACATCAGGATCTTGTCTTAAAATGGCTCTTAATCCTTTAGCAAAAGTCATTTGAACTTTTGTATTAACTTGTGTTTGTCCTATCCCTTCTAGATCATATTCTATGGGATCTTCTATAGTTAAAATATTCCGTGTTACTTCATTTAGTTCAGTGAGCATGGCATATAATGAGGTCGTTTTACCTGATCCAGTTGGTCCTGTAACAAGAATAATTCCATGGGGCTCTTCTATCATTTTTCTTATGGTTTTTAATGTTGATTGAGGCATACCTAAAAGACCTAAATCTAACTGAGCTGCTTGTTTGTCTAATATCCTTAATACAACCCTTTCCCCATGATTTGATGGTAGTGTGGATACACGCACATCAATATTATGCCCACCAATTCTTAATGAAATTCGGCCATCTTGTGGTATGCGCTTTTCTGCGATGTCCAGTTTAGCCATAACCTTGACTCGAGAAATGACTAAAGGAGCTATAGCTCGTTGAATTTCTAATACTTCATGAAGTACACCATCAATGCGATTACGTACCAACACCTTATCCTCATAGGTCTCAATATGAATATCTGAGGCTTTTTGTTTGATTGCCTGGGTAAAAAGGGCATTTAGTAATCTTATAATAGGGGCATCATCTTGATTTTCTAATAAGTCTTCACTTACCGGTAGTTGGCTAGCTAATAGAGAAAGATCCATATCTTCTTCCATTCCTTCTGCCGCATCGAGTATTGATGATTTTGACTGATAAACATGTGCCAGATGTTGTTGAAACGTAGTTTCATCAACCTTCTGTAAGCTGAGCTTAGACTGTAATAAACGTTGCACTTCCGCAAGAGCTTGTAGGGATGTATTTGATAAATGATAAATAAGGATTTGATCCTCTTTCATCTCTCCTACGACAACCCCATTATTTTTTGCGAAACTATAAGGCAATCGATGTAATTTCTCTTCATTGTCCACAACAGACCTCATTTAGTCATTTGCGATGCTGTAGTCGGTGGTCGAGTAAATGGTCTGGGTAAAGGTACTTGCGTCCATGGAGGCAATACAGTTTCATTATTATTTTGCTCATAAATTTCCTGAGAACGTAACCAATCCAATTGATATTGACGTACATCGTTATATTTAGAACCGGTTACCTGTAAGTTATCACGCTCATTACGTAGAATAATAGGCTTAATAAATACCATTAACACTCTCTTATCTCTAGTGCGAATATTATGTTGGAATAATCGGCCTACACCAGGTATCCCTCCCAAAACAGGTAATCTATTATCGTCATTGCCCAAACTATCTTGGATCAAACCACCTAATACAATTATATCAGTACTTTCTACATGTACTGAGGTCACGATGCTACTAATTCTAAACGTTGGATTTGTGGTGTTATCCAATGCACTCGTAGGATCTAACGTATCATTTCCTTGGTCTATTTGCATTTGAATTCCTTGACCACGGGTAATTTGTGGCCTTACATAGAGGTGTAAGGCGACGTTAACACGGTTAAAGGTAGTAAAAGGACTGGCTGTAGTTGTGCCCCCCGCATTATTGGGATAGCTTGTTGAGGCTACTGAAACCTGTCTACCAACTAATATTTTGGCTTGGCGATTATCCAATACGACTACAGAAGGCGTAGACAAAATATTCGCTTTATTTTGCCGCGCTAGGGCATAAATCTGAGCTTGCAAATCACTGGTACTAGTTCTGGAGTTAATAATAGCAAAACCTGGTCTAAAATCTCTGGGATTTCCTGTTTGCGAATCTGAGCCCCATTCTATACCAAGATTATTAACATCAACCTGATTCACTTCTGCAACTAGTGCTTCAATTAATATCTGTGCAGGTTTGATATCTAGTTGATGAATCACGTTTTTTAATATACGAATTATGGAGGCTGGCGCATTGATAATAATTGAGTTGGTATTAGGTTCGGCAATAATTTGCACTGTTGGCTTAGTTGTTCCTTCATTTTGTGTATTTGCTGAGGTAGTATTCCCTGTAGCAGCCGATGGATTTGTTGGTGATGGGGGAGGGGGAGTACTGGATGGCATATTTTGTCCGTCAGATGAACTGCCATTAGCAATGCTTGATGCAGGATTAGTGCTATCCAATACGGGTCTTGTAATAGTCCCAATGGTTGTCCCTACATTACCACTAAAATTAGCTTGGGCTATGCCAGCTAGAATGGGAACTAAATCTTCCGCTCTTAAGTAGTTCAAATAGACCACCTGCGTATTGCTATTAAGTCCTGACGAGCTTTCCCGATCTAACCTTAATATTAACATGCGCAATCTGATTCTATCAGTTTTACTTCCGCTCACTAAGATAGCATTGGAGCGGTCATCTGCCGCTATAGTTATCTGCGCTCTATTACCCATCCCTGGCTGTGCTTTAACTAGATCTTTTAGCGTATTGGCGATATCCATGGCTAAAGCATGTTTTAAAGGAACCATATCTATGCCGTTGGAAGAGGAACTATCTACTTGCTTAATAATATTTGCCAAACTTTTAATGTTATTAGCACGCCCTGATAAAATAAGCATATTAGAAGGAGCATAGGCTGAGACACTACTCCATTGAGGCATCAATGGTCTAAGAACAGGCACTAGTTGTTCTGACGGAACATAGTGTACTGGTACTACCGCAACCATCATGTCGTCGCCTCTAGGAGGATTTTGAAGTTCATTGATTAGATCGGGTGATTGGGTTTTAGCATCAATATTAGGAATAATTTTGATGATGTGACCATTAGGAATAGCTGCATATCCAGATACTTGGAGCACCGAGAGAAAAACCTGATAGAGTTCATTATTGGATAGGGGGCTAGTAGAGACTATTGAAATTTTCCCCTGAACTCTAGGATCAATAACAAAATTCTTGCCAGTAACTCGAGATACTTCTGTTATTACTGCACGAATATCAGCGTTTCTTAAATTCCATAATTTACTGTTAGCTGGTAGGGTGGTTGTCTGCTCCGAGGCTTTAGGTGTTTGATTTACATTTAAGGATGACTTTGGCTCTATAATCGCTGGAATTGGTTGAGTATTCCCTTTTTGCGATAACTTATCTTTTAGCGCTCTTGCCGTATTATAATCATTAATAGGCCCAATTTGAACGAGATAAAGGCTTTTATCAGCAAGATTTTTTATTTCTACTTCTTGCGTTACCAGTTTCGCTAATTCTTTTTGGCGAAGCTTGGCATCTTTTTCTAAATTAAACCCCCCGGCTTGAAGATAAAAAAGAGTGTTACCATTTTTGGTTACGGTAGAAATGTTTATATCATTAGCATAAGTCCATGAAGACAAAAGCAGAATCAAAAATAAAACTACTATCGAGCGCATTGAAAAACCGAAAAGTCATAGGAGCTAACATGATAACTAAAAATGGCCTGTAACCATAGCTTTTTTGATAACTAAGTAGAGGATTTTTTAGGATTTTATTTTGAAAGGATGGTGGCTATGGGTGGACTCGAACCACCGACCTCAGCATTATGAGTGCCGCGCTCTAACCGGCTGAGCTACATAGCCATGAGACGCGAGATTTTGTCGTTTTCGGCGATGGATGTCAAGTAAGTTATAAACTTTTTTTGGTTTTTTTATGTGGATGACTTATATTTAATTACCAATTGTATTTATATTGACCTTTTGAGGGTTTTTTTACTCATTAATCTAAGCATAATATTCTTACTGCCTCGTCTGTTGCTGCAGTAGATTAACGCCGGTTTCGAATAAGAACTTCAATTGCTTCAGAACCGTTTGTGCCGATGAGGGGGAAACATTGTCTCGAAACGTCCACCAAGACAAAAATCTTGTGCCCATGCTTCGAGACGACGCAAAAAACGCATCTCCTCCGCAAAACGGACCGCGGAGAAGCGGGAGCTTGCTCTTCCCTATTCGAAACAGAGTTTGAATTATCGAAGCAACTTGAAAAGCAAAGGCAATATGTAACTAAAAAAAGAGGCTGCTCTTACCACATAATTTTAATAGGTGTCAACATTTAATGATATCAATTTAAGAGGTAGCAACTGTCTTGAACCGCATCCAATAGTTGTTACTTTTACTATTACGGTCATCCATAGCGCAGTGAGGGATCTTCTGCAAGACGTATTATGCTACATTCAGGAGCTCCTTCGTCGCAAGGTCCCTCAGGTAGGGTAGGTTGGGCCTTTGGGCTTGATGCATTCTCAATGCTTAAGGTCGTACGATATTTATACGTCTACGTCCCGTGGCTAGTCCACAAGATCCATAAAACGGTCAACTCGCTGTATCGAGTGAAGGGTGAGGAGGAATGGAGTGCATAACTGGAGTGTACACAAAAGTCACCCCAAAGAAGTCTGTAGTAGTTTTGCAAATAGTGTAAGAGGGAATTAATCTTCCCACGAATAATCAATTCGTGGGAAGATTGAGATAAATTAGATAACTAATAGATACATTGATCCAGGACCACGAAGTACTTGGACTAGTAACTCTTTCTTTTTCTCTTGGGCGATAGTTTGTAGAGACTTAACATCGGTAACCGGTTTTTTGTTAGCCGAGATTATTATATCACCAGGCCTTATACCTGCACGCCATCCAGCACTGTTTTCTGAAGCGCCTACAACTTGAACACCTATCACATTACCATGAGGAGGAGATTCTTGTTCAAAAGCTCTTAAAGCCAATCCATAAAGGAATGGGTTATTGGACTGTAATTTTTGCTCATGAGATTTAATATCAGTAACTACAGCACTTAACGTTAAAGGTTTGTTATCACGCTCAACTATTATTTTAACCGTAGATCCAACTCTTAATAGACTAATCGTTGTTTTTACCTGAGTAGCTTGAGTTATTTTAGTATCGTTAATTTGAGTAATAATATCTCCAGCTTTTAAACCAGCAAGTTCTGCTGGCGAATTAGGATTTACCTGTGATACTAGAGCGCCTTGGAAATCCTCAGGATATCCCATAGCTTGAGCCAACTCAGGAGTGAGATGCTGAACAAATATGCCCATCAATCCTCTATGGATAGAACCAAACTTTATGATTTGTTGTGCTACATCTTTAACCATGTTAATAGGAATAGCAAAACCAATTCCTACGTTACCTCCATAGGGGGAAAGAATTGCAGTGTTAATACCAATCAATTCTCCTTTTGCGTTAACTAAAGCACCACCAGAGTTCCCTGGATTAATTGCCGCATCAGTTTGAATAAAGTTTTCGACCCCTTCAATATTTAAATCACTTCGTTTTAACGCACTGACTATGCCGAAGGTAGCTGATTGGCTGTTACCAAAACTATTTAAGCCAAATGGATTTCCAATGGCTACGACGAAATCACCAACTTCTAGCTTGTCTGAGTCACCAATGACAAGAGACTTTAGATTTTTGGCATCAATTTTAAGTACAGCTAGATCTGTTTCACTATCTCCGCCAATCAGACGTGCTTTTAAACGTCTACCATCTTGTAGGGTTACGGTGATTAACGAAGCATTTCGTATTACGTGATCATTAGTAATAATGACGCCATTGTTAGGGTCTATGATCACTCCTGAACCTATGCTTTCAAACTTACGGCCTTTTTCCGGCATTCTGGATTGTGGTGGTCTGTTGTTGGGTTGATTCTCCTCATCATTTCCAGCACTCCCAGGTGGCGTTACATCGTTAGGTAAGTAGCCTTGAACAGCTACGTTAACAATTGCTGGCATTATGTTTTTTAATACAGGAGCCATACTGGGCATATTAGGCGGTTCCGCCGAATAGGCAAAAGGAACTATCGATAGGAGCAAGATAGTAATGAGTAATTTTATGCGAGTTATCATAGTTATTAATCCCGAGGTTGATCATTAAACCATATTAAAGTGCCTATTCTACCTGTTTGTGGCTCACGACGATAGGAATAGAACTCATTTTTTAACTCAAAAGTACAAAAACCTGACTGGAAGACAGACTCAATGCCTTGTGAGTTAAGGACTATTTCAGCAATTTTTGGCAAATTAGCTAACCATTTTGAGTTTTTTGGCTCAAAAGCGATTTTACTTTGTGGGTATTTGGTAGTAAACGCCAAGTATACTTCTTCACCCACTTCATAGCACTGTTGACAGATTGATGGCCCTATCCATGCTAAAAGATCAGACGGTGGGCTGTTCATTTTATGAATAGTGTTTTCCACGATACCGTTAAATAATCCTTTCCAACCAGCATGAACAGCAGCGATTTCATTTCCCTGCACATTACACAACATAATAGGCAGACAATCAGCAGTAAGGATAACAAGAGGGTGTGAATAAGAATGACTGATTGCCGCGTCTGCATCGCGGCTGGACTCTCTTTCAGCAATAATACAAGTCGTACTATGGGTTTGTTCTAACCATATGGGTTCGGCAGGAAGATGCAAAAACTCTCTTAATTGTTGCCTATTTTGCAGTACTTGTTTTTCATTATCTCCAACATGCAAACCGAGATTATTAAAATCATAAGGAGGCTGACTAAATCCAGAACAACGAGTAGTACTCAGTGCTGTTATATTTGGGGGAGCTGGCCAATTCGCTAATTTAGTATTCATAGTGTTGATCCAGGGTGTTAAGTAGCAACTTAAAATCATCAGGCAAAGGAGCCTCAAATGTCAATTGTTCATCGGTTTCTGGATGATAAAATGCAATAAAGCGAGCGTGTAAGGCTTGTCTTTTAAATTGCTGCAGTACTGTTTTTAAATGTTCATCTGCATTAGTGGGAAATCGCATGCGCCCACCATAGAGTTGATCACCTACGACAGGATGATTGATGTAAGCCAAATGCACTCTGATTTGATGCGTACGACCAGTCATAAGGGCGACATCTAATAAAGTAAAATCGTGATATTGTTTATTTACTGTATAGTGAGTTATCGCTTGTCGACCTTGCTCGGTAACTGTCATTTTCAATCGGTTTCTGGAATGTCTGCCAAAGCCCGTATCGATGGTTCCTCCAGAAATAATATGTCCTTGCACCAAGGTAATGTAATGACGTTGAATTTCACGTGCTTGCATCTGCCGTATTAATGATGTGTGTGCTGTAAGAGATTTGGCAACTATCAGTAAGCCCGTAGTATCCTTATCCAGGCGGTGAACAATACCTGCTCGTGGTAGATTATGTAAAACTGGCGCATGGTGGAGAAGCGCATTAACCAACGTATGATTTCTATTTCCAGCACCGGGGTGTACTACCAAATCAGCGGGTTTATTCAGTACTAGTAGTTGCTCATCTTCATAAATGATCTGAAGAGGGATGTCCTCTGGTTCACACAAATTAAAATCCGTTTCGGCTTTTATGAAATTAACGTTAATTTCAATTAAATCGCCGTCCATAGTTTTATCTTTGGGCTTACAAGGCTTATGGTTTAAGGTAACAGATCCCGTTTTGATCCAATTACTAATTTGCGAGCGCGAATATTCCGGCAACAATTGGGCGAGCACACTATCTACACGTTGACTGTGATACTCGCGCGGAATGGTTATTTGTTTTTTTAGATGCTCTATCATTTAGGCTGTTTGCGTCTCAGTTTCAATGAGTCGGCCTCTTAATGAGTTAGGGAGCGCATCACTGATTTGGATAGTAACAAATTGTCCTATTAAATGTTCGGGGCCATCAAAATTGACCACGCGATTACATTCAGTACGACCTGCTAATTGTTGGCTATCTTTTTTAGATAAACCAGTGACCAATATTCGCTGAGTACTACCCACCATTGATTGACTATAACGAGATGCTTGTAACAATAGCCTGTTTTGAAGAATTTGTAGTCTTTGTTTTTTTACCTCTATAGGCGTTTCATCTGGAAGATTAGCTGCAGGCGTTCCGGGTCTTGGGCTGTAAATGAAACTGAATGAGGTATCGAAGCCAATTTCATGTACTAGATCCATAGTATCCTGGAAATCTTTATCTGTTTCGCCAGGGAAACCTACAATAATATCAGTTGAAAGACGAATATCTGGCCGTACTTTTCGTAGTTTTCTGATTTTGGATTTAAATTCTAAAGCAGTATAACCTCGCTTCATCAAGCCTAATATTCGATCTGAACCACTTTGTACTGGTAAGTGTAAATGATTTGCCAGTTCGGGAACTTCTGCAAAGGCATTAATTAAATTGTCTGAGAAAGCTAGGGGATGGGAGGTAGTAAAGCGAATTCTGCCTATTCCATCTATAGCTGCGATGTAGTGGATTAATAACGCCAGATCAGCTATATCACCATTTTCCATTGAACCGCGATAATCATTAACGTTTTGGCCAAGCAAATTAATTTCTCGTACACCCTGTATTGCCAGTTGATAGCACTCTGCTAAGACATCATCAAATGGCCGACTGATTTCCTCTCCTCTAGTGTAAGGAACAACACAGAAACTACAATATTTGCTGCAGCCTTCCATGATAGAAACAAACGCGGTTGGTCCTTCGGCACGGGGAGCTGGCAAGTGGTCAAATTTTTCTATTTCAGGAAAACTGATATCAACAACAGGTTTTTTCTTTTCCATTCGCTCATTAAGTAAAGCAGGAAGCCGGTGTAGGGTTTGAGGACCAAACACTACATCGACAAAAGGAGCTCTTTTAATGATTTCTGCCCCTTCTTGGCTAGCAACACAACCACCTACACCTATGACAACATGAGGATTTTTAGCTTTATATTCTCGCCATTGGCCCAGCTGTGAAAATACTTTTTCCTGTGCTTTTTCTCGGATGGAACATGTATTAAGTAGTATTACATCTGCTTCATCTACTTGATCTGTTTTAACTAAGCCATGTGATTCGTATAATACTTCCGCCATTTTTGATGAATCGTATTCGTTCATTTGGCAGCCATTTGTTTTAATATATAATTTTTTAGCCATATTAGTTCTACTTTATTAAAGCGGTATTAGTAATTACTTACTCCATTCCTCTGATTACTTGCTTCCATGCCGCAAGTTGCGAAAGGTGTCTATTGTAGCACAAAGATTTATTCAGGAGATCCATCATTGCACTTTAAAAGACAGAGTGAGGGAATAATTGCCAGTATTATTTCATTCATGAGCACTTTGGCAATAGGTTTCTTTGATTCTTGGCAATATAAGTAACGCAATAAGCATACCAATAGGAAGAATCGACAAGGCCGTATGGTAGGCTGACAAAGGATACATCCTGACTGACCCAGCCATTTCGCCTGTCCACATTTTATCAAGAATATAACCAATTAGAGGCTGTGCTAATGCAATACCAACCATATTCATCATGTTCATAAAACTTAATCCAGTAGCAACATACTTTCTGTTGCATAACTCTTTAGCTACAGTAAAGGCTGGTAAAAAGCCAGCAGAAAAAACTCCAAAGATAAATAGAAGAAATTCCATGTAAAAAGAGGAGGTTATTGGTGCAAAGATAAAGAGAGTGGAGCAAATTAAAGCCCCTACGCAGCCTATATACATAGGGGGTTTACGCAAACCAATTCGATTAGAAAAAATTCCCCATAATGGACTAGCAATAGCCCAACCTATAAATACTAGAGAGACATAATTAGCTGCTGTGGATTTGGCAATCTGCATTTTATTCATTAAGAAAGGAACCCCCCAAAGCCCACAAAAGACGGGGGTTGCCATATACATTAGGCCTCCATATAAGGCCACCAACCATAATTGTTTATTTTTTATTAATGTCATCAGACTCGGAAGTAAATGCTCTTCTTCAATGGAGTGATGGTGAATATTCGGATTGTAATTTTTGGGTGTGTCTCTTGCAATCAATATAATTAAAGCAGCTAAAACAATACCGAGACATCCCATAATGGTCATACTGTGACGCCAACCAAATTCATCAATAAGCATGGCTAATGGTGCTTCACCTCCAATGGCCCCCATCATTCCTATAGTAACCATTAGACCAGTTAATAAGGCAAAACGTTGTGGTGGAAACCAATTGGCTGCGAGTTTCATCGTTCCAACCGCTGCAAAAGCAGAGCCAAAACCTATCATCAGCCTTGCCGTACATGCCATGAAAAAACTATTAGTAAGACCAAAGGCTATAGTGCTCACAGCACAAACCAATGTTGCTACGGTAAGTAGTCTATGCGGTCCAAAATAATCCATCATTACGCCGCCTGGTAATTGCATTGCTGCATAGGAATAAAAATAGATTCCTGATAAAATACCTAATGTTTGGCTAGTCACCGCGAAATCTTTCATTAGCTCATTGCTCATTACGCTGGGGGATACCTGTAAGAGACATTCATAAAAATAAAATAAGCAGCCTAAGCCCCATACCATCCAGGGTAAAAATGATTTTATGCCTGATTTTTCTATAGATTCAGCCTGCATATTATAATGAGCCATTATTATAAATTCTCCTTGAACAATAATGCTTTTTTTTAGTCACAAAGTCGTTTTATACGTTAGCATACAAAGATAGAAATTTCACTAGATAAAATAGAACACTGTTCGTCCATTTAGTGTGTTTTTAGAATCACTAGAACTGTTTAAAAACTTGTTACCAGCGAAAGAGGATTATAGAAGGGGAGTAACCCATGTATTAGACGACACAAATAGCTACTAGCAACAAGAGCCGCGGGAAGTTTATTGATCATTGGGATCATCTGCTGAATCAACGACCACTCTAGTTCCCCTCATCCCGCCGCCGGGAACATCAACAAACTCTTCATTAAGCCAACGTGCGTCTTCAATAAACATCCTAACACAGCCGTGACTTGCCCTATAGCCAGGAACTTCATAGCTACCATGTAGTGCATATCCTCTGAAAAAATGCATACAGTATGGCATTAGTGCACCGCCACTTTCACCATTAGATCTTCGTGGGAATACTGTAGAAACACAATCAATATCTTGTTTTCTTATAACGCGAAATGAGCCTGTTGGTGTACCGCAACCGCCAGTAACATTACATTTCCCTATCCCCGATGAAATTGGCCCCCACCAGAGTAGTTCACCATCTTCATCATAGGCTCCCCATGCTAATTTTTTTTGACTGACGTAAATTGTTTTTTCACCGCTTGATTCTATATATCGAGGAAAAGGAGAGACATCGTAAATGGTGATGCGGTCAATGTTTTTAGGCACGGCTATAGTCATTCCTTGGCGCAAACTGATATTCATGCGGTTAACCCGTTTGACAATGTCCCGTTCTTCAACATTAGGAAAAAGACTATCCCAGGACTCGCCTTGTTTAATTTTCATGCAAAAATAATCTGTTGTATCACATAATGTTTCACCAAATCTTTTATAAGCAAAGCTTAAAGAGTTTGCTAACATGAAATACAACAAAATAATTATTGATATCATAAATTTTTTCATAATGATTTCAATTGAGGTTCGTTGTATCTTAATTAGCGGCAAGTTAAAAAATAACTTTACACTTATAATGCAACGCTATTGTAATTAGTCATATCAAGCTACCCCGAGAGAAATTTCGTAAGGGCTCCTGTCGTGTCAATTTAAGAGATGTTGCCTGGGTGAAGGTACAGCCGTAACCCAGGGGCATAACCTGATGCGATCCTTGATCTTGGATTACGCTTTGCTCCATCCAAGTTACAATTTTCTCTTAAGTTGACACTATTAAGTGTTCATGTAATGGCGATAGCTTAATCAGTAGGTCAGGTCTAAGTAACCTGTCTAGCTTTGATGCTACATCAAAGCTAGATGTGATTTGGCATTTTAATATCTTTCTACTATTTTGAGTTTGTCTCTGTTTGGCCTTGTGTCGAACCGATAGATTGCCAGGCTTGATGAACTTGAGCTAATAATAAATTAGACTCAGCTAATAGGTTTTCGTCATTTTTTAAGTTGGCTTTTAGCAGTAGGGTCTGAATGTAGTCATATAACTTCAATAAATTCGATGCAATTTCTCCACCGTCTTCGTGATTGAGGCTTGATTTTAATCCCTCAATAATGCTCAATGCTTTACCTATATGCTCCCCTTTTTCTTTTATTTGTTTGCGTTGAATGTTACCTTGGGCTGTAGCGATATGGGTTCTTGCTCCTTGTAGCAGTAAGTCAATCAGTTCATGAGGTGACGCCGTGTCAACGCGAGTTTGTAATTCTATTGATTTATATTGATTTAGAACATTTTTGTATGGATTTTTCATAAAATTAATCTCTTATTATTTTACTTTTAACTTTGGTAAGGTGTCCATTAGTTGGGTAAGAGCACTACTCACTGATTGTAAGTCACTAATCAACAGATCTAGTGCTTGGAACTGACGCAAATATCTTTTTTCAACTTGTTCTTTACGCATATCAATTTTTTCTTGCGTTTTGGTTAATTTATCTACCTCTTTATCTAATGATGTATTTCTTTGCGTTAAATCTCCTTTTTTACTATCCATATATGAATCTATTAACTGATCCAATAAAACAGCTATCCCATCAGTAACAATGATATTTCCTCGAAGACCAGATGAGCCACCCGCTACATCTAAGGTTAAAGATGCAAGTACATCACTACCGTGTAACGTCTGACCATCACCTGACGTTGCGGCATAGGGACCTATAGTTCCTGACATGCTCACCCCAGGGGCAAACTCTGTTAGATCAATAGCATAGGTTCCTGCTGGTACTTTATTACCTACGGCTTGGACACTAATCGCACTATCAGTTGCAGTAGCCGTTTTAGCAAATAATGCTCCAATTTCATTGTAATTTTTTGATAAGGCTTGCTTAAACATGTCTTGGTTGATTTCAAGCAGCCCCTGTTTATTTGTTTTAATTCCCAGATCAGCCAGTGATTGAATGGACTTATTACCATTATTTAACGGAGCGGTAGCCCACCGAGTTAAATTGAGTTTTAATTTTCTAAATTGCGGATCGCCTTGGAATACGCCCCTTTGTTCCGTTTCACGGTTATATCCCGTTAAATTAGTTAAAAAAGTAATCGTGTCATTATATTTTTTGACAAACTCGTTAATCAGGTTAGTTAATTGATCCTGATTATCGTCAATAGTCATGGAAATCGTACTGCCTTCCGTAGCTCCCGTTAAATTAAGGGTTACCCCATTAATAACATTTTCTAGCTGATTGCTATTTTGACTTATGGTTAATCCATTAAGAAGGATTGTACTATTTTGAGCAGCCATAGTTTGAGTTAAAGAGTTAACCCCAGTTGTTGGGTCATAATTTAATGCGGTTATATCTCCGCTAATTTGCATGGAATAGGCTTCGCCGGTTTCCTTGGAGCTTAAAGTTAATCTTGCTCCCTGACTGTCATCTACTACGGTGGCTATAACGCCTGAGTTTGAGTTATTAATAGCATCACAAACAGCACTAAGACTATTATTATCTTCTGAGATATTAATTGTAAGTGATGTGGCATCTTGATTGGGAGTAAATGTACTGTTATCTGAACTGTAAGTGCCGAAATTGATGGTCATCGTTCCATAAGAACCAATGCTCATAGCATCGTTAGCAAAATATCCGGTTGCCAGTGTTTGCTGTTGTGCTAGATTTTGGACTGCAATTTGATAAGTTCCTTTTATTGCATCATTAGTAAGCGTTGCAGTGAGATATCCTTGTTCACTTAATGTAAATTTTTTTGTATAGAATTTATCGATGTCGGATAAGGTATGTAGGGTTTCTTGTAGGCTAGATAATGAACTTTTTAGCTGTCCCACCGCGGATAGCTCTGTATTAACGCTTTCTAGTTTCTTGTCATGTTTTGATTGAGCTGGTGTAATGTCGGCTTTTACTAAAGCCTCAACAATAGCTTTAACATCAAGACCTGAGCCAATGCCTGGAGATGATAAACCCATAGTGTCCCTTATCTATGTGACTAAGACTTATGAGATTTGTTTGAGAGTCATTCTTCATAAGCCTGAATTTTGTTAACGGCGGTATTGTTATATTAAAAAAATAGTTTATTTCATTAAACGTGCTTATCTATAGAACCATTAATAATATTATCTAGCAAGCTTAGTAAACGTAAATATTCATCAGACGGCATTTTCCGAATTACTTTATCGGACAGTTTATCAGTAACAATGGTTTGAAGTAATCCCGTGGCGTTATCCAAAGTATGCTTGGTTTCTGCATCGGCATAATTATCAGGCAGATTGCTTCTATCTCTATTCTCAATAGTCTCATTAGCCAATTTCAATGAATCAGCTGGAATCATGGTATTAACAGATTGTAGAGGTTTTATATCCATTCTTACTCCTTTTATATCCTACAATATAATAGGATATAAATGAAACACAGTGCAGTAGTTGCTGCACTGTGTTTGTTACTTACTAATGACCTAGTAAGGAAAGAACAGATTGTGGCAAGCTGTTTGCTTGAGCCAGCATCGCTGTTCCTGCCTGTTGTAGGATTTGGTTTTTAGTTAAATTTGCTGTTTCAGCAGCATAATCAGCGTCTTGAATTTGACTTCGAGCAGCGGATAAGTTGTCTGATACGTTTTGTAGGTTAGATATAGTAAAATCGAGGCGGTTTTCTATAGCACCGATTGCAGCTCGACTTGAGTCAACACTGTCAATTGCTGAGTCAATTCGTTGGATAGCGGTTTGTGCTCCAGCGGCTGTACTCACATCAATTGAATTGATACCAAGCGAGTCTTTAGCAATGAATGAACTGAGACCATCATTAGCCACAGTCCCACCTATAGCTATAGATTCTGTAGCACTTAGTGTTAGTTGGCCGCGGAGTGGGGTTGTGGCTGGGTCAAAGGCACCTCCTGTTATAGAAATACCATCTGTACCAGATACAAAGTTAGTCCCACTTTCAGAAACACTGATGTTTCGTCCATCAGCCGCCGTTAATGTGATACTGCCTCCATCGAGAGAAGCGACAACACCAGTTTGAGTAGAAACTGTGTTAATAGCATCTCTTAATGCAACATTACTAAGACCATTGGTAACTGACTGGCCATTGAATACTTCAACTCCATTAAGCGTTAAATTATAAGTATCTGTTGCGCCACCATGACCAATAGTTCCAACAGCTTGAGTACCTTCTGTAGACGCGGTAACAGATAGCCCGGTAATTCCAGCCTCATTGATGGCCGCGGCTTTAGCATAAGCGGAAGTTGCATCTTGTCCATTGGCTGCACCAGCATAACTAGCTGAACTGTCAATTGACACTGTTGCACCGTTTCCTACTGCGATAGTAAGGTCTGTTGTTGCGAGGGCACTTACCTGAGTACCTGTTTGAGACGCGATTCCACCGATAGCAGAGGATTGAACGTTGCCAATACTAAAGGTAATTGTTTGGTTGGCGTTAGCTCCTACTTGGAAACTAGCATTAGTGAAAGAGCCATCTAGAATTCTTTGATCGTTAAATTGTGTATCAAAAGCAACTCGATCTAGTTCATTTTGTAGCTGGCCAATTTCATCTTGGATAGATTGTCTATCGCTTGAGTTATTTGTGGCATTTGCTGATTGCACTGCAAGTTCACGCATACGTTGCAGGATGTTGGTCGTTTCTTGCATCGCTCCTTCAGCAACTTGGGCGAGAGAAATACCATCATTAGCATTTCTAACCGCTTGGTTCATACCTCGAATTTGTGCCGTCATTCGTTCTGAAATAGACAAACCCGCAGCATCATCTTGAGCACTATTAATTCTTAAGCCAGATGATAAACGCTGTATCGAGGTTTGCATCGCGCTCGCTGATCCATTTAAGTTACGCTGTGCAATAAGCGAAGTAACGTTTGTATTTATTACTTGTGACATGATTTTAGTCTCCTCAGACCTGAATCCCTGGTTTGGGACATTAAGCTAGGTAAATTCTTTTTGAATGAATTTACCCTACCCAATGAAGTTATCGGAAAAGTGGAAAAAAACTTTAGGGCTTTAAGCGTTTTTTTTGAAAAAAAGATAAAAATTGATTAGTAGAATCATTGTGTTATATAAAAGTGCAGTATGGATTAAAATGCCGCGATTATGCTGGTTTATGCATTTAATTGGCCTATTTTTAGCTAAGTGTGCATTTGATTGTCATTCTTTGTTGTACTTTAAACTACAGTGAAATGCTTTAAATAAATTACTCTGGTTTATCTATAGAATAGAGATATTATGAATATATTTATTTCGGTGTATACTATAAACCGATTTTACATATAGGTTCTAATTTATGAGCTGGTTTAAAAAACTATTACCATCAAGAATAAGGACAGAAACCTCACAGAAAAAAGGCGTGCCTGAGGGGTTGTGGGTTAAGTGTTTAGGGTGTAATGAGGTTCTTTATAGCACTGAATTAACAAAAAATTTAATGGTTTGTCCATCATGCAATTTTCATCATCGCATATCTGCTCGTGTCAGAATAGCTCAATTTCTTGATGAAGGTGGTCAAGAAGAAATCGCAGCAAATTTAGAGCCTCAAGATAGATTAAAATTTAGAGATTCGAAAAAATATAAAGACAGAATATCACAAGCACAGAAAGCGACTGGAGAAAAAGAAGCTTTAATTGTGGTTAAGGGAACTTTGTCTCAACAACCGATTATTGCCGGTGCATTTGAATTCAATTTCATGGGTGGTTCCATGGGAGCTACTGTAGGCGAAAAGTTTGTACGTGCGGTCAATGTGGCTGTAGCAGAAAATCGGCCCTACGTTTGTTTTACTGCTAGTGGCGGTGCCCGGATGCAAGAGGGATTGTTTTCTTTGATGCAAATGGCCAAAACCTCCGCAGCTCTTGCTAAGTTTGCTGAAACAGGCCTTCCTTTTATTGTTGTCTTAACCGATCCTACTATGGGAGGCGTTTCCGCTAGTTTTGCTAGTCTTGGTGATGTCATTATCGCTGAACCCAATGCATTGATTGGTTTCGCTGGTCCACGAGTAATTGAGCAAACAGTACGCCAGACCTTACCTGAAGGATTTCAGCGTAGTGAGTTTTTATTAGAGCACGGTCATATTGATATGATAGTTGAACGTAAATTTCTTCGTTCTACAATCTCTGAGTTAATATCTAAGTTAACCCATCAGGGTACGGAGAGTTTTTTTGCAAAAAGCATGGACTAAATGGAGCCTAAATCAATGGCTAACCGATCTAGAACATCGACATGCTCAGGAAGTCCAATTGGGGCTAGAGCGAATATTCGAAGTTGCGAAAAAAATCAATGTTCACGTCCCTGAATGTAAAGTAATTACCGTTGCAGGCACTAATGGTAAAGGATCAACCGTTAGTGCTTTAGAAATGATTTATCATACTGCGGGATACAAAGTAGGTACTTATACCTCTCCTCATTTAATCCATTTTAATGAGCGCATTCGTGTCAATCTAAATCCCATTTCCGATGAGGATTTATGTCAAGCCTTTTCTTTTATTGAAGAGGCTCGAGAGCAAACTCCTCTTACTTATTTTGAAATGACTACTCTTGCTGCATTGTTGTATTTTAAACAGCAAAATTTAGACATCATTATTCTTGAGGTGGGGTTAGGAGGGCGTTTGGATGCAACTAATATCATTAATGCAGATTTATCAATTATCACTACTATAGACTTTGATCATCAGCATTTTTTAGGTGATACGCTTGAGGCTATTGGCAAAGAAAAAGCAGGGATCTTACGCCAAGGTAAGCCATTTATTTATGCAGATAATAATCCACCACTCAGTATTATTAATAGGGCACGCGCGTTAGCTGCTCCAAGCTATTTTTTTGGATCAGATTTTTCTGTTCGGGAGCACGGCGATGAGTGGGAGTTTTGCAGCGGGTCAAGAAATATAAAGAAATTGCCTAAACCACGAATACAATTAAAATCTGCGTCAGCAGCGATAATGGCCTCTATCTTATTACAACAAGATCTTCCATTAGCTGAAGAACATTTTTACGTCGCTTTAGATAGAGTGTGTCTTCCGGGTAGATTACAATATCAACAAGATATCATCAGCATTTTATATGATGTCGCCCATAATGCGCAATCAGCGAGATTACTGGCTGAGGCTATCAAAAAAATAGAGGGAGGAGGTCGTGTACACGCTGTTTTTTCTGCTTTAAAAGATAAGGATATTTTAGGTCTAATTGTTCCATTAAGGGATTGTGTCGATCTATGGTACCCAGCTGAATTGGATAATAAACGCGCTTCTAGTGCTGAGCTATTACTTGCTCGATTTGTAGATGCAGAAATATTTGTGGACATCTGTTATACTAATCCTTTTATTGCTTTTCAAGCCGCTTTAGATCATGCTGTGGCTGGAGACTTAATTGTGGTTTATGGGTCATTTTTTACGGTAGGTCATGTATTGACTGCCCAACATAACATCTTGGAGCAAAAGGGGATTTTATGAAACTGGAAATGGATGAGAAACTGAAACACCGCTTAATTGGATTAGCTGTTATTATTTCTTTGGGGGCAATTTTTGCACCTGCAATGATGAAAAAATCGAGTCAGAGTCTTGACCATAATATGAGTGTCAATATCAAGTTGCCGCAAAAGCCTATCGCTCCTGATGTGGTATTAAGTGATGAAAAAGAAATGTTTAAAACAATTAAAGTAGCTAAGGTTGAAATTCAACCCGTGCCTGAAGGACGGCAGCTAACTGAAATGGTAAAAGCAGAACCTGTTCGCTCTGCGACTTTTAAAGACAAGCAAGCTGAGGAAATAGCTAAAGCTGTTGAATCGGAAATTAAGGCTGAGCCTGTTCATCTTGCTTTAAATGAAGCGGCCAATCATACTGCAAAAAAAATAATTAAAACTGCAAGAGTTCAATCTATTGCACAATCTATGCCTGCTAAACAGCCTATAAAAGTTGCTACGATCGTTAGACCGTCTTCTAAGCAGCCTACAAAGATATCTCGTCCTGTAGTTAATAAGCAAATAGCTAGAGTCAATAAAAAGACAGTAACCAAAAAAGATATATATGCAGTTCAATTAGCCTCTTTTTCTCAATTAGCTAATGCCCAAGCTTTAATTAATAAATTACGTGTAAAAGGGTATAAAGCAAATTTTGTTAAAATTCCTACTGGACAAGGCAACGCTGTTTATAAGGTATATGTAGGGCACTCACCACGTAAAACAGATGTTTTGAGACTAAAAACTCAATTAGCTAGCGCAATGCAATTAAACGGTTTTGTCGTAAATACTGGAGTTAGTTAATTATGCAATTGCAATGGATTGATATAGCGATTATTGCTGTTATTGGTTTGTCTGTATTAACTGGTTTATTTAGAGGCTTCGTAAAAGAGCTTGTAGCCTTGTGTGTGTGGGTATTGGCTATATGGTTAGCTTTTAATTACAGTCAGAGTTTGGATCCGTGGTTATCCTCTTATATTAAAGAAGCGTCCGCTCGTACTGCAGTAGGATTTATTATCATTCTATTTGCTACGTTGCTTGTTGGTGGCGTAGTTAATGCTTTATTGAGTTTTATTTTAAAACGTGCCGGTTTAAGTGGTACAGATAAAACTTTAGGTATGCTTTTTGGTTTTATTCGCGGGGTTTTTATTATTGCTCTTATTATGTTAGCAGTTCGAATGACCTCCTTGCCTTATCAACAATATTCCAAAGATTCGATGCTATATGCACGTTTTGATCCGGTCGTTGACTTGCTTTATGCTCATCTACCTGAGTTTATAAAGCAAATGAAGGCAGTGGATAAAACTGAAAATGTTATTGATACAATCCCTGTTGTTTAATGTATTGATAAACTTCTTTAGGGAGCATGGTTTCTGCTTGTTTATTTGTACTGAGTGCTCTGCGAATATCAGTAGATGATATTTCATAATTTCCGGCGTCAAACAAATGAATGGCGCCTGCTTTCTGTGTCTGAAGGGCGTCTTTAATTTTAGTTTCATGCTTTATTAATAATTCTCTTATAGGTTTCGCTACAGGGATGGTGGCAAATAGTTTTCTATTGATAATTAACAGATTTGCTAATTGAATTATTTTTTCCCATTGATGCCATTGAGTTAATGATAAAAAAGCATCAAATCCTAAAATCAAAGTGATTGAGGCATCTTTATTTTCTGCTCTAAAACTCGATAGAGTTTCCACCATATAAGAAGGTGAGTCGCGCTTAATTTCTCGTAAATCCAGTTTAAATTGAGGGTAAGGTTGAATTGCCAATTGAAGCATCTCAATTCTTTGTTGATTATTAGCAAGGGTGGGTGGCTTTAGTGTTGGAGTTTTACAAGGAAGAAAAAAATAGGAATCAAAACTAAAATGAGACTGGATCGATAGGCTGGTCTGTATGTGTCCATAATGCACAGGATCAAATGTTCCTCCAAAAATAGCTATAGTATGCATACTTCACCTAAACATAGAGATAGTGACAATTTCTCCAAAGAGTTCCAGACTTGGGTATTTAAATTGGATTTAATTTGTTCGTCTATAAGCTTACACTGCTGCAATAATTGCTCTAAAAAAGAAGATGTTAATCGTTTAATTGACGACTGATAAAAGGCCATGCGTTGAGGCCATATCTTTAATTGGCTGCAAGCAGTTTTAAAATCAATATTTTGCTGTACGTGAAAAAGTAATTGCAATAGTAATCTTACTTCTTGAGTTAATACCCATAAAACCAAGATCGCCTCTGTTTTATCCTCAGCAGCTTGTCTTAAGATATGAATTGCTTTATTACTGTGGCCTAATAAACAGGCATCTGTTAATTCAAAAAGAGTATAAACACATTGATCGGATAAGTGCTCTAATGCATCGTGTGCGTTAATTTGACTGTTTGCTGCATGAGTTAACGTAATTTTTTCTATAACTTGGGCACAAGCTAACATATTACCTTGAGTATAATTATAAATTAAATCAGGTACTTGATGATCAAATTTTAGGGCGTTTTTTTTGAATTGATTTTTAATCCAACTTTTCATTGCATCCGTTTGTAACGGATAAGCAACAACAACCACGGCATTCTCGTGATTACATAACCATTGTATTTGCTTTATTGGAATATTTGGTGCGCGGATAATTGCAAAGCAATGCGAATTCATGGCGCGTAGGTATTCCGTTATGACTTTCTTGCCAGTAGCATCAATTGTTTTCTTATCATAAAATATATTTAGCAAAGATGCCTCTGAGAATAGAGAGTAGTTGCTGGCTTCTTCCGTAATATTTGTCCACTCCTCGGAAGATTGAAGAGAAAAAATTTTTTCATCACATTCATAAGTTTTTTTTATGCTTGATTTTATTATCGTTAAGCTTTCTTCCAGAAGATAATATTCTTGGCCAATTAAGACATAAAGTGGGGCAATTTTTTTTTGTAATTGCTGTACCAGCATTGACTGCTTAATTTGCATGGTTATTTTCGACTTAGGCGATTAATTATTTGAAGTACCGCTTCTTTTTTCATTTCATTAACTAAAATAGTCTCCTCGTCATTGGAGCCAAGAATGCGATCACTATTGACAGTAAGTTGACGACTTACTGAAATATACTGTGGGGGTTTTATTACTTGTCCCCTTGATGTTTGTAGTGTAAATACTAGAGTCAAAATAAGTTGATATTGTCGTGGATTGGTACTTGCACCAATACTAACTACTTGCTGATGGACATTAACATTGCTAATAATGAGCCAGTATTTAGCAAAAGCAGGATCGGGGTTAACTCTTATTTTATAACCTTCTAATTGAGATTTTAATATGGAAATTAGTTCTTTATTTCCATCCTTTGAAATAATCGATACATTATTTAGCCATTCTGGAACATCGATAAGGCCGCGTAAATGAAAACCGCAAGCTGATAAGAGTAAAGCTAAAACGAGTGGAACAGAGCTCTTTCCGAATACGCTGCAGCGAAGCGCTGTTGCACTGCAGCTGAGTTTGGAAAAAAACTTAATAAACATTCTTAAGCAATGACCAAATTAATTAATTGTCTATGAGCAACAACTATAGCTTTTTTTAATGTCTTTTCTGCGAGATACTCATGAACATGTTGTTTGGCTGTTTCAATCAACACTTCTTCTGTTGCATCAACACTTGCTGTGAACTGAGCTCTTAATTTGCCATTAACCTGCACCACATAATTGACTTCATCTGTTTTGAGAGCACCTTTATCAACTCTGGGCCAAGGAGCGTCAATAATCGCTTTTTCAAAACCTAGATTTTGCCACAAAGAATGGCATATATGTGGAGTAATAGGGGCTAATAATCTCAATAAAATACTCATACAAGAATGTATAAAGAATTTATCATCTTCTGTTTCAATGGAGTAGCTTGTCATCTCATTAAACAGTTTCATGCATCCAGAAACCACTGTATTGAACTGATTTCTATCATAATCATTGGTTG
This sequence comes from Legionella fallonii LLAP-10, assembly GCF_000953135.1. NCBI lineage: Bacteria > Pseudomonadati > Pseudomonadota > Gammaproteobacteria > Legionellales > Legionellaceae > Legionella > Legionella fallonii. Next base: position 1,404,703 of record NZ_LN614827.1, read on the forward strand.
CCTGGGCAAGAATTTGATGAACAACGTGTCGTGATTTTTTTAGTCTGCTTTCTGTGTTTTGCCAATTAATGTGCCCGTTGCCGCTCAAAATAATGTCATTGATATCAACAAGCATATTGATATGTTGGTGGGCAAATGCCCATATACGTTTGAGGAAACGGTGCGCACCCTCTACGGCGGCATCAGACCATTCTAATGATTGCTCGGGAGGTGCGGCAAACATGACAAATAAACGAGCTGTGTCTGCCCCATAAGTGCTAATTAAATGATTGGGATCAACCACATTGCCAAGTGACTTAGACATTTTATGCCCATCTTTTAACACCATTCCTTGGGTCAGTAGAGCTTTAAATGGTTCGTCAGAATTGAGTAATCCTTCATCTCTCATTAATTTATGGAAAAAACGCGCATAAAGTAAATGCATTACAGCATGTTCTATTCCACCTATGTATTGGTCAACAGGGGTCCAATATTTTGCTCTATCATCGAGCATCGCATTTTCTTGCCCTTTACAGGAAAAACGAGCGTAATACCAAGAAGACTCAATAAAAGTATCAAAAGTATCTGTTTCTCTTGTTGCATCTTGCCCGCACTTGGGGCAAGAGACATTAATAAATTCTTTACATTGCGCCAGTGGTGAACCAGATCCTGTAAATTGTACATTTTCAGGTAGAACTACAGGTAATTCATCTTCTGGAACAGGAACAACTCCACATTGTTCACATAGAATCATAGGGATAGGTGCTCCCCAATAACGTTGCCGTGACACTCCCCAATCACGGATGCGATAATTTATCGTCGCTTTGCCTGCTTCATGTTCTTCAAGATATTGAGTAATAGCTTGAGTTGCCTGTGATGAATGCAAATTATTAAATTGTTCGGAGTTAATTAACAAACCTTCGTCAGTATAAGCAGATTGTGTAAAATCGTGATTTTGATCATGCTCTGGTTTAATTACTTCTATCATCGGAAGATTGTACTTCTGGGCAAACTCCCAATCTCTTTGATCGTGTGCCGGCACTGACATCACTGCACCAGAACCGTAGTGCATGAGTACAAAATTAGCAGTCCATATAGGCAACTCTTTACCCGTTATAGGATGGATAGCTGTCATTCCCGTTGCTATACCACGTTTTTCCATTGTAGCGAGTTCTGCCTCGGCCATTTTTGTTCCCTGACAACTGTCAATGAATGCTTTAACTTCAGGGTTATTTGCTGCTGCTTCTTTAGCTATCGGATGATCGGTAGCTATCGCTATATAGGTAGCTCCCATTAAAGTATCTGGTCGTGTAGTATAAACTTTTAGACGTTTAGGATAATTATTTACAGTAAAACTGATCTCGGTACCAATTGATTTACCAATCCAGTTACGCTGCATTTGTTTGACTTGTGCTGGCCACTCATCAAGAGAGTCTAATGAAGTGAGTAATTCATCAGCATAGGCGGTTATCTTAATAAACCATTGAGAAATTTCTTTGCGCTCAACTAGTGCTCCAGAACGCCATCCTCTGCCGTCAACGACTTGTTCATTTGCAAGAACAGTTTGATCTACCGGATCCCAATTAACGACCGCATTTTTTTTGTAAACTAGTCCTTTTTCAAATAAGCGTATAAAAAACCACTGTTCCCAACGATAATATTCAGGATCACATGTTGTGATTTCTCTTTTCCAGTCGTAAGCATTACCTAGACGTAAAAATTGCTCTTTCATTGCAGCTATGTTTTTTTTAGTCCACTCGGCTGGTGGTATGCCATTTTTAATCGCTGCGTTCTCAGCTGGTAAGCCAAAAGCATCCCAACCAATGGGTTGCAGAACATTTTTACCTAATGCACGTTGATAGCGAGAGATAACATCGCCAAGGGTATAGTTGCGCACGTGCCCCATATGCAGAGTACCACTAGGGTAGGGGAACATAGACAAACAATAAAATTTTTCTTTGTTTAAATCTTCAGTAACATTAAATGATTGTTTCTTATGCCAATATTGCTGGGCTTGTTCTTCAATTTCTTCAGGTTTATAGATATTATCCATAGTCCAATTAATCAAGTGACGGTGAAGCGCTAGAATACTCCCTCTTGTCCTCGCCAGCAATAGAATAATTCTTTGGAAATCGTCTAAACTGCAAAAATAGAATAAAAATAACCAACAATGAGCAAAAAATTATCGAAGGATAGTCATAGCAAACTATCCACGGTGTTGTCCCTTCTGCAGGAAAGATAGTGCTCTCTAATATGCCAGAGCTAAAAGGAGGTAAACCATTAACTATATCGCCATCACTATTGATAACAGAAGATAGGCCATCGTTATTTACAACAATCTGAAATCTTCCCGTCATTAAAGAGAGCATCTGCGCCATTTGTAATTGTTGATAGCTGGCTAAGGAGCGTCCGAACCAACCATTATCGCTAATTGACACTATCCATTCGGCTATAGGCATTTGTAATCTTAATAAATTAGGGTAAGCAATTTCATAACAAATTAGACTGGCAATAGGGTAATTGGCTACGTTAATTAACTTTTGTTTAGTTTTTCCAGGCAGGATATTGGGCTCAGGTAAGTTTAACCATCGATTGATTGAGACGAATGGGGCTGGTATATATTCTCCAAACGGGACTAATTGGTGCTTTAGATGTTTTCCTTTAGCATGTCCCAGACTAATAATAGAATTATAGTAATTCGTCTCGCTATTGTTGGTAGGCTGTAATATTCCTAGCATTAGGGCACTTTTAGCTTTTAGTGCTTTTTGATGTAGCTTCAGGAGATATTCGTCTAGATAATTAGATGGTAGAGGAATAGCTGATTCAGGCAAAATGATTAATTGTTTTCCTAATAATTTATCAATGGCGTGGCCATAATATTTTAATAAACTCCAGAATAATGCATCATCCCATTTATCACGCATGGATAAGTTAGCTTGAATAACACCAATACTAATAGGTTCATTCTTTACCTTCGTCCATTGAATGTTTTTGCCAAGGGACGGAGTAATAATAATGAGGATAAACAAGATAAGATAATAGTAGCGTTTCGCCGAGTTTTCGCGAATGGCAATAGTTAGTAGAGCAGCAGAAAATGCGCAAAATACACTTAAGCCATATATCCCTATAAGTGGTGCAAGGTAACGTAGGGGGGTATCTATTTGAGTTGTACCAATTAATAGCCAGGGAAAACCACTAAATAAGTTAGCCCTCATAAATTCACTAAGACACCATAGACTACTAAACAGAAGAATACTCAATAATTTATTATGTCTTGGTTCTAGCAATTTAAAAATATAAGTAACTAAAGCAGGAAATAGGGCTAAATAGAGTATAAAAAGAAGGGTTGCTAATGCAGATAAAACGTAATTGAGTTGACCATAGTCATGAATACTAACAATAACCCAAGAGACTCCTGATCCAAAATAACCTATCCCATAAATAAAACCTAGAATAGCTCCTTGCTTTGTTGGGCTATTTAATAACGATGAATACAGGAATGCCAAACTCAAAATGGTAATGCCGGGCATATGAAATGGGGCAAAACCAAGAGGGGCTAATAAGCCTACGATAAAAATGAAAAAATACAATACACACTTGGATCTAATGATCGCATCAAAGAGTACAGAGTTAGTCAAAGCAGCTTGCTTCATGGTGTGATCAATCGATTAAAGTGGTCAAAATAAATGAGTACAAGACTCGGACCAGGAATTATAGATGTTATTATGATATAAGGACAAGAGCATCGTTTCAAATATCACAGCAGCAAGCGCAATGTGCATAAAAAGTTCATGAAAAATAATACTATTTTTTTATGAGATAAATTTAAGAATATTATATCTTTTATGTGAGCTTGGTCTAATTATCTCTATCCAATGCTTAATATTTTGTGTACGATTATCACGTTTTACAACAGAGAGGGATTGATTGTATGTATAATGTAATGATTACTGGTGCTGGGAAGATAGGTAGTTTAATTGCTTGTTTATTAGCGGATAGTGGATCCTATCAGGTTCATCTGGCAGATGTTGAATTTAATGGATCGGATGTAAAAAGATTACTAGCGGCATTGCCTGAAATTAAGACAGTTGCGTTGGATGTCAAAGATCAGCAGGCGACGCAAGCTTACATGACAAAGCATAACATTATTGCAGTTATTTCTAGTTTACCTTATTTTTTAAATACTTATGTTGCTCAAGCTGCGAAAGCTGCGAAAGCACACTATTTTGATTTAACCGAAGATACCTCTGTTACTGAGGCTGTTAAAGCTATTGCCTTAAACGCAGATACGGCCTTTGTACCTCAATGTGGTTTAGCTCCTGGATTTATCAGTATTGCGGCTAATAGCTTAATGCAAGAGTTTGAGCAATGTTTTCATGCGAAACTACGAGTTGGCGCTTTACCACAACGCGCGAATAACGCACTTCAATACTCGTTAACCTGGTCTACTGATGGAGTGATTAACGAATATGGTAACCCTTGTTTTGGTATTGAATCTGGAAAATCGGTGATGATGGCTCCGCTTGAAGGGTTAGAGGCCATACAGATAGATGGTTGCGAATATGAAGCATTCAATACTTCAGGTGGACTTGGTAGTTTGGGTGAGTTGTATGCTGGTAAAGTCCAGACTATGAATTATAAAACTATGCGTTACCCCGGTCATTGTGAAAAAATGCGATTATTAATGAATGACTTACGCTTAAATGAAGACAGAGGTACCCTAAAGAGAATTCTTGAAAACGCTATCCCTAAAACTTATCAAGATATTGTCATTGTTTATGTTACCGTTGAAGGTATTAAGCGCGGTGAGTTAACTGAAAAAAGCTACGTGAAAAAAGTTTATCCTGAGGTCATTCGTGGTTTGGAGTGGTCAGCGATACAAGTGAGTACTGCGTCCGGTATTTGTGCCGTAGTGGATTTAGTATTAGGGCAAGAAAATGAGTATAAAGGATTGATTTTACAAGAAAGTTTCCAATTGTCTCGAGTATTAGAAAATCGTTTTGGCCAATACTACGCTTAGGGAGGTATTTCATGGAGTTATTAAAGAAACTTAGAATTGAACCTATCAATCCAGGAGCATTTAGTGCACACGGATGGCATAGTGAACATCATGGTTTGAATATAGTCTCTTTTAGTCCTGCAAATGGAGAAAAGCTAGCGGAAATTGCTGCTTGTTCCATGGACGATTATCAACGAGTTATGAGTCGGGCACAAAAAGCAGCAGAAGAGTGGAGAAAAGTGCCTGCTCCTAAACGGGGTGAAATCATAAGACAAATTGGTCAAGCACTGAGAGAGCATAAAGACAGTCTTGGTAGTCTTGTTTCACTGGAAATGGGGAAATCAAAGCAAGAGGGTGATGGTGAAGTACAGGAAATGATTGATATTGCTGATTTCGCTGTTGGCCAGTCGCGTATGCTATATGGTAATTCAATGCATTCAGAACGGCCAAATCATAGGATGTACGAGCAATGGCATCCTTATGGAATCGTCGGTGTTATCTCTGCTTTTAACTTTCCTGTAGCGGTATGGGCGTGGAATGCATTTTTAGCAGCTATATGTGGGAATGTTACTCTATGGAAACCTTCTGCAAAAACCCCTCTTTGTGCAGTGGCAGTGCAGCACATATGCAATCAAGTGTTAAAACAAAATAACTGCCCAGAGATCTTTAGTCTCATTATTCCTAGCTCTCACGATGTCGTTGATGCTTTAGTTAATGATCCACGTATCCCGCTTATTTCTTTTACAGGCTCTACTGCCGCAGGTAAACAAGTCGCAGTTAAAGTTGCTGCTAGGCTTGGAAAAACCATTTTAGAATTAGGTGGAAATAATGCGATTGTTCTTGATGAAAGTGCAGATCTTAATTTGGCTATCCCTGCAGTAGTATTCGGTGCCGTTGGTACAGCAGGTCAACGTTGTACTACAACCCGTCGATTGTTTGTTCACGAGTCTAAGTATCTTGATGTAGTTAAAAGATTGCAGCATGCCTATGAACAAATAACTATAGGGGATCCTCTAGACAGTCGAAATTTAATGGGGCCATTGATTGATCAAGATGCAGTAGAACAATTTAAAAAAGCCATCACCAGAATTAAAGAGTCTGGAGGTCAGATTGTTTTTGGTGGCGACGTACTAAAACAGCCTGGTTCATTTGTTCAACCAACACTAGTTACTGAGGTACAAAATCACTGGGAGATAGTCCAGGAAGAAACTTTTGCACCTATTCTCTATGTTATGTCCTATAAATCCTTAGATGATGCTATTGAGTTACAAAATAGTGTGCCTCAAGGTTTGTCTTCCGCATTGTTTACTCAAAGTTTAAAAAATGCAGAGCTTTTTTTAAGTGCGTGGGGAAGTGATTGTGGTATTGCCAATATTAATATTGGCACATCAGGAGCTGAAATTGGTGGGGCATTTGGTGGTGAAAAAGAGACCGGAGGTGGTCGTGAGTCGGGTTCGGATTCATGGAAAGCTTATATGCGGCGTCAAACGAATACAATCAATTGGGGAAATGAGCTGCCTTTAGCTCAGGGTATTCGTTTTTCACTATCTTAAATAAATGCTTTAGCGGCCAGGGACTTTGCCCTCGCCGTCAATCTAGTGTTTATAATTGTTGGGTCTTGACCCATAGCCGTCAAGCTACGGAATAAATGAGGCAAATTCCCCTTCTCCCTAGCCCTCCCCCACGATGGAGAGGGAATAAGAAGTAGAATAATATTCAGATGGAGCGACAAGTCTCCGCGCCCGCGCGAGGGGGAGGGAGAGGGCCTTAGAATGATATTTCACTCTTAGCTTGACGATTATGGATCCCGCCTGGCATGAATGATGTATCGTGTTCAAAATAAGGATTTATTTAGTACCTAGTGGTTAAGATAAATTGGATTTAATTATTTTCATGACAAAAAAGAGGATACAAACATGCAGGAATCTTTTTTTATAAAGAAAGTTGCGGTTCTCGGTGCAGGAGTGATGGGGGCTCAAATTGCTGCACACTGTGTCAATGCTGGAATAGAGACCCTCTTATTTGATTTGGCAACTAAAGACGGTCCCACTAATGGCTTAATTGATAAAGCTATAGCGAATTTAGGTAAATTGAAACCAGCTCCTTTAGCAAGCGCACAAACAGGCGCGTTGCTCAAAGCGCGAAATTACGAGCAAGATCTTGCTGATCTTTCTTCATGTGATTTGATTATTGAAGCAATAGCTGAGCGTTTAGACTGGAAAGAGGATTTATATAAACGTATTTCACCTTACTTATCTGAAAAATCAATTTTAGTAAGTAACACTTCGGGTCTTAGCATTAACTCTTTATGTGATGTATTACCAGCCCAGCATAGAGAGCAATTTTGTGGAGTCCATTTTTTTAATCCTCCTCGCTATATGCATCTTGCTGAATTAATTCCTGCTAAAACTACTTCTAAAGCCTTATTGGATAATTTGGAAACTTGGTTAACTAGTCATTTAGGAAAAGGGGTAGTTCGAGCTAAGGATACGCCCAATTTTATTGCAAATCGCATAGGCGTATTTTCATTGTTGACTACGTTGCACCATACTTTGGCGATGGGTATGGGGTTGGATGAGGTCGATGCGCTCACTGGACCTTTGCTTGGCAGACCAAAATCTGCAACTTTTCGTACTATGGATGTTGTTGGATTAGATACCATGCAACATGTGGTTCATACTATGCAACAGCAATTACAAGAAGATCCATGGCATAGTAGCTTCAACCTACCTGAATGGTTGACTTCGCTAATAAAAGAAGGGCATTTAGGACAAAAAACTGGACAAGGAATTTACAGGAAAAATGGCAAAGTTATTGAAGTTTATGATATTAAAACAGGAGATTATCGCCCTTCGAAATCAGAGGTGAGTGACGAACTGAAAGAAATTATGGGGATAAAAGATCCTGCAGTTCGCATGAAAAATTTGTTTACTTCTACTAATAAACAAGCTCAGTTTATCGCTGCTTGCTTCAAAGACTTATTCCATTACTGCGCTTTTCATCTAGAAACTATCGCTGATAATGTAAGAGATGTTGATTTAGCAATTCGTTGGGGGTTTGGCTGGATGCAAGGGCCTTTTGAAACCTGGCAATTAGCAGATCTGCATCAAGTAACTCAATTTATTAGCCAGTCCATTGAATCAAAGACTGCATTAAGCAATGCTAAATTACCTGATTGGCTTGCCGAAACTAAAGCGTTTTACACCGAAGAGGGAGCATACTCACCTCAGCTAAATCAATATCAAGCACGAAGCAAGTTGCCTGTTTATCAGCGCCAGTTTTTTTCTGATAGAGTGATAAAAGAATCAGCGTATCCTACCTCTGTAGTTTATGAAAACGAAGGTGTTCGTCTGTGGCATCTGAAGGATGATGTCGCTGTAGTTAGCTTTAACAGTAAAGCGAATACTATAGGTCAGCCAGTCCTTGATGGATTAGAGGAAGCTTTAACATTAGCAGAAAAGCAATTTAAAGGATTAATTATTTATCAACACGATGCCTCTAATTTTAGTTCTGGAGCTGATTTACGCGGTGTTTCTAAATTAATTCAAGAAAATAAAATGCAAGCCTTAGAAGAAATGATAGCTCAATTTCAACAAGTCGCTATGCGTTTAAAATATAGCTTTATTCCTACAGTCGCCGCTTTACGTGGTCGAGCACTTGGAGGTGGTTGTGAATTAATGATGCATTGTGACACTGTGGTTTCTGCGTTTGAATCATATCCAGGCTTAGTTGAGCTTGGGGTAGGGGTTATTCCTGCTGGAGGCGGCTGCACTGAAATGGCGATGAGGGCCGCAGGTCATGCTCAACAAGCTGAATTAATGGCATTTATTCAGCCTTATTTTCAGCAAATTGCTACCGCTCAAGTTGCCGGAAGTGCTATAGATGCAATGCAAATGGGGTATTTACGTAATTCAGATACCGTTTTAATGAACGCCGATGAAGTTTTGTATGTCGCTTTAGCTAAAATCAATGCAATGCAAGCAGCTAACTATCTTCCTCCTCTACGGAAAAAATTTAGAGTTGCTGGAATAGAAGGGCATGCACGTTTGCAAGCTGGGTTAGTCAATTGGTTAGAAGGTGGATTCATTTCACAATATGATTATACCTTGGCAAATGAGTTGGCGGCCGTACTTTGTGGTGGAGATCTGAATCAAGGTACCTTGGTTGATGAAGAGTGGATGTTGAAACAGGAAAGGCAAGCATTTGTTACGCTTGCATCAACCCCCCAAACTCAAGCACGAATCAGCTATTTGTTAGAGACTGGCAAACCACTGCGCAATTAAGCGAGGAGATTGAGAGATGACTAATGTTTATGTAGTTGATGTATTACGAACTCCTGTTGGTAAAGCACCCAGGGGTATTTTTAAGAATACATTACCCGATGATTTATTAGCACATACTATTAAAAATTTAACTCATAGAAACCAGTCTGTTGATTGGCAGGAAATAGGAGATGTAGTCATTGGTTGCGCTATGCCTGAAGCAGAACAAGGAATGAACGTAGCTCGAATTGCGTCTCTATTAGGTGGATTACCTCAAGGTGTTCCAGCAATGACTATTAACAGATTTTGTTCTTCTGGAGTGCAGAGTATAGCTACTGCTGCGGCAACTATAAGCAGTGGAGATATTCATTTAGCATTAGGTGGTGGTGTTGAAAGTATGTCCATGGTTCCTTTAGGTGGTAATAAATACACCGCTAATCCAGGCATATTTAATAATGAGCATGTTGCTATAGCCTATGGTATGGGGATTACAGCTGAAAATGTTGCCAAGCGTTGGGAAATTACCCGTGAGCAACAAGACGAGTTTGCTGCCGAGAGCCATAAAAAAGCTGTATCAGCTCAGAAAAATGGATATTTTAAAGCAGAAATTAGTCCCGTGGAAATCACCATAAGAGAAGCTGACTTAGAAAACTCTTCCGTGCATGTAAAGAAAAAATTAATTAGTGATGATGAAGGTCCTAGAGCTGATACCTCTTACGACGTTATCTCTCGATTAAAACCTGTTTTTGCTGCACGAGGAACTGTAACAGCAGGGAATAGCTCACAAACTAGTGATGGGGCTGGTATTGCATTATTGGCAAGTGAACAAGCTTTAAAACAATATAATTTAAAGCCTATGGGACGTTTATTGAGCTTTGCTGTTGCTGGCGTTCCTCCAGGAATTATGGGAATAGGGCCGATTAAAGCCATTCCTGTTGCACTAAAGCGCGCAGGCATCCGCATGGATCAATTAGACTGGATTGAGTTAAATGAAGCATTTGCTGCGCAAGCTTTGGCTGTAATTAAGGAGCTAGAGTTACCTAGAGACAAGGTCAATCCTCTAGGTGGTGCTATTGCTTTGGGACATCCTTTAGGAGCAACCGGAACGATAAGAACGGCAACTTTATTGCATGGATTAAAGCGTATTAACGGTCGTTATGGAATGGTCACCATGTGTATAGGTACTGGCATGGGAGCTGCTGCTGTATTTGAAGCATTATAAGAAGTTAATTCCTTATACGTTGCAGGTCGGACAACAAATTGTCCGCCCTGCAATACGGTCATCGAGAACGTGGCACATCATCCTTTGGATGACGGCATAGGTCAGGTAATAAATTACTCGGTAAAACTTAATTCAAGACGGTTACGACAATGGTTCATTTACCGCAATTTGCTCCTGCTAAGAGAAGCAACGCTATAATTTTTATTCATAAACTTGTTCAATAACTTGCTTTGTTGGTTCCATATTCTACTCTTTAGATAAGGATATTAGAATTGGAGTGGGCATGCGCGTTTTCATTTCGGCACTATTATTTTTTGTCATTAGCTCGGTTTTTGCTGATGAGTTAGTTGGTTTTTCTGCCTATGAAAATGGTGATTACAACACTGCTTACCCTCATTTGATGCAGGCAGCAAAGGATGGCAATGAAGAGGCGATGTATCTATTAGGGCGAATGTATCAATATGGATATGGCGTGCCTGAAAATTATGAGCAAGCAAAAAATTGGTATTTAAAATCTGCTGAAAAAAACTATGCTTTATCTCAATTAAGTCTTGGTTTTTTATATGATTCTGGTAAAGGTGTAAAACAAAATTATCCAGAAGCATTTAAGTGGTATATGAAATCTGCAGAGCAGGGTAATGCTATTGCACAAAGAAATGTAGGCTTAATGTATGCTACTGGAGATGGCGTAGCAGAAAGTGATACAAATTCTTTTATTTGGTTTAAAAAAGCAGCTGAGCAGGGTTATAGCAAAGCCCAAGTTAATTTAGCATTTCAATATATGACGGGTAAAGGCACACCTAAAGATGTGAGTAAGGCTTTGGTGTGGTATCAGAAAGCTGCTGAGCAAGGTGACGATAAAGGGGAATATAGTCTAGGTCTATTATATACCGGTCAGCAAGGCGGAGTGCCGGCAGATGATAAAGCTGCCTTTTATTGGTTTTCTCAAGCCGCAAATCAAGGACATGTGAATGCTGAAACTTATTTGGCTTATTATTATCTGAAAGGATACGGTGTCGATGCTGATCCCCAAAAAGCTGCCTATTGGTATCAAGCTGCGGCGGAGAAGGGGCAACCAGAAGCCCAAACGCAGATAGGCCAATTACTGCTAACGGGTATCGGTGTTGATAAGGATTATCAACAAGCAGCCTATTGGTTCAATAAGTCTGCTGCTCAAGGCAATCCTGAAGGACAGGCAAAACTAGGATACATGTATCTCGCTGGGCTGGGAGTACCTAAGAGTTTAGTAAAAGCATATGTATGGTTGAAAATTGCCGCTGAAAATAAGAATGAAGAAGCAGTAAAAGAACTTAAAGTTTTAAGCGCTAAATTGTCTGAACAGGATAAAAAAGAAGCTGATAAAATAATTAAAGAAATGGGGCCTTTAGAAAGTAAAGCTCAAAATGATGACTAGTTATCCACTAATGCTTTCTCTTACGATACTGACGGTTATTCGTGCTTGTTTGTCTTGTCCTCGTTTTAGCAAAGTATAAACAGCTAACTTAAACTCATCGCTACTTGCGTAGGTTACGCAGAGAAAGTATTTGCTTTCTATAGTAATTTGCTCACTAGATAAATTAATTTTTTTCATCAACTCACTAATATCTTTAAGGTTTTTTATTCCTTCCTCACCTCTCGCCATAATTATTTCATTAACTTGCTCTTCATTAAGTCCATTACCTAGGGACATAAGTACTTTTTTAGAGGCTGTGTTGATATTTATTGGTGTTGCCTCTGGTAATGCTGTAATAAAAGGTTCTAGTGATTGAAATAAAGAGGCATTGACATCTTTTACCAATCTAAGCTCTGTTGCACTAGTCATTAATTGATGGCTAGGGTAATAAGGCGGTTTTTGCGACAGGTAGTAGTCAGTGTAGCTGTCTTTTCCTCGGGCAAGATCATAAGGTGATACCCAATCTTTTACCGCAAGCATCAAATTAAGTCGGTCTTCATTATTTAACTTTGTAGTTGTGTTGCTTAGAAGACTGATAAACATGCCCATGGATTTTTTGTCAACTAAATTATTCAAATTAAAGCGGCCTTGTAGATCATAAAGACTACCACTTACTTTAATATTATTGACAATTTCTCCCATATTCTTGGGGTATTGAGCTACTAATCCCTGTTGATTGGCCTTAGAAAACTTCTGTGCTTTATCATTTAATTGATCAAATGCCCAAAAGGTTACAACCTGGGAGGCGAAATAAAGTTTGTCATGGGTAACAACTAAACGAGTCCTATATATATCTTGCTGCAATCGCGTACTCATAGCTGTTGCAACGATTGCAACTAATGTCATGATGAACAGTGCGGTAAGAAGGGCGCTGCCAGTTTGTTTCATTTTAAATGGGCGCATAAAGAGCCTCGGGGATAACAAAGAGTAAGTTCATTTCACCCCATTCTTTTAGGGTAAGATTGATTTGTATTGCTTGAGGGAGTGGTTCCTTAATTTGGTTTTGATTTACAGCTTGTTCACGCCATTCTGGGAGTAGTTGCGAGCTTTGATTCAAATAATTGAAATGACATTCAGTGACGCCATCAAGTAATACTTTATCTTCATAAATATTTTTGTTGGTGGAATCAAGAGTAGGCCAAGTTCTACGTAGGAGTGCTCTATCTTTGCATAGTAGAGCAATACGTTTTAGAGCGCTTCGTTTTTCAATGCTTTGAGGATTGATATCACCATCTCGAGTAAACTCTAAATATTGTGACTGTCCTACAAAAACTGGAAATAGACGCATTTCATTGCCCCGTATAGCACGTTCAACTGCTTGTGAAGTATCTTGTTGAATTAAGCTGACTGCTAATTGTAAGGTATTTAATTTTTCGGCCTGAATCGTTACTCTAGTACGTGTATCAAATGCGTAATATAAAGATGATGAGGTAATCGTTGCTAATATTGCAAAGACAGTGAGTGCAATTAAAATTTCAATTAGAGTGAATCCTTGATTATCTCTCATTATAATAAGTACCTAAACGCAGTTAATTCTTCACGGAAAGGTCCTGCTTGTTTCAAGCTAATTGATATAGTAATTTGTTGAATGTTCTTGAATGGGGTTTTACTTATTTTCGCTCTCCAATACCATTTTTCTCCAAGCATAGTGGTAGCCTGTGTTGATTCTTGGCTAGAGTTTACTTGAATAAGATTTAATTGAATCATTGACACTCCTTGCATCGCAACCATGTGGCCTATGGTTTTTTCTTTGATCCTTTGTGTATTTTCTATATTTTGGGCTGTAGCTTTTAATAATGCGGTTAATGCAATAGCAATAACTGCTAAAGCTAATAGCACTTCAACCAAAGTAAATCCGGTTTCTTTGGGAGTTAAATTATTAAGTTTCATTTGGGTTTTGCAGAAGAAAATGTCAAACTGCCATTATGGTTACCAATAAGCAATGTCATTATTGTTTCCTTATTGGTACCAAATCCTAAGGTAAAAGGGGTCATATCACCCGAAGAATTGATAATTATAGAAGGATAGCCAGGTGAGCTTTTATTACTGGTTTTAAGCGTAATTACTGTATTTTTAGGAAAGTAGGTAATTTTAAAAATTCCTTTATTGGGCAAAGGAGCCCAAGTTGATGAGTTTTGAAATTTCAAAATTTGATAGCTGTTATTGTCTATACGAAGACCCAGAGTGCTCGTTTCTAAAATGGCTTGTTGTTGTGCTAGTTTAAGGGTGCTGGCGAGTTGCTCAGCAGAAAATAAAATACGCTTACTCTCGCCAAAATCCCCAAAAGCAATTAAGGCAAAACCAATGGTAATGCCTATAATAACAATGACAATTAGAATTTCAATTAAGGTAAAGCCCTTATGCGTGTTCATCCCAGTTACCAATTTCTGCATTAATGCCTGTTCCACCAGGTTGTCCTTCAGCACCTAAGGTGAATACATCAACATCTCCATGCTGTCCTGGATTTAAATAAAGGTAGTCTCTTCCCCAAGGATCTTTAGGAACAGATTTAAGATATTGCTTCCAATTAGCAGCTGTTGAATTATTTGATGGTTTTTCAACTAAAGCCAGTAAGCCTTGATCAGTACTGGGATAAGTACCATTATCCAGTTTATATAAATCAAGTGCATTTTGAATGGCCAGGACGTCTTGTTTTGCTTTTACCTTACGTGCTTCATCAGGGCGGCCCATAATTTTAGGTACTACTATAGATGCTAAAATACCTAATATTACGACTACAACCATAATTTCAATTAATGAAAAACCTTTTTGTCTATTCATCGTTGTTCCTCTTAAATCCGATTGGGCAATAATAACACATATAGGATGTTTAGTATACTAAAAAACAAAAATCAGGTCTATTGACGTTACATTCCTAATAAAGTCATAAAATAACATCGCTATGAATTATTTTCATAGCGTGTTTAGGTTACCAATTGTTCCATTGAAAATATAGGTAATAATGTAGCTAAAACTATAAATAAAACAACAGCTCCCATAAGTAAAATCACTAGTGGCTCTAATAAAGTCAATGAGGTATCAATTAATCGTTTAACCTCATTATCAAGATGGCTAGCGGCACGTTCCATCATATTGGATAGTTGACCACTTTTTTCACCGCTGGCAATCAAATGTATGGCCATAGGGCTAATGTATCGTGTTTCTTTTAATGCTTCATGTATACCACTTCCTTCCCTCACTCTTAAAGTTGCCGTATCAAAAGCTTGCCGCATAACAACATTAGTAATAAGACTCGCTGAAACACGCATGGTTTCCAGTACACTAACCCCGGCAGCAAAGAGAATACCAAAAGTGTGTATGTAGCGTGCGACATTAATAGTTTTTACCAAATAAGACACTATAGGCAATTTAAGAATTAGTTTATGCCACGCTGTTTTAATTTTTATGTTATTCAAACTTTTCTTAAACGCCGTAATAGCCAAAATAATAGCAAGTACGGTGTAAAGGCCATAATTCTTAATAAATTGGCTTATTGAAATGAGCATGAGCGTCATTTCTGGTAGTGTTTGACCACTACTGGTAAATACTTCAATAATTTTAGGAACAACAAAAGTCAGTAGAAAACTGATAATTGCCGTAGAAACAATGATCATGAGTAACGGATAAATCAATGCCTGCTGTACCTTTTGCCGCGTAGTTTGTTGATTTTCTGTATAATCAGCTAGTTTTTCTAAAACTAAATCTAAACGGCCAGTTTGCTCTCCTGCACCTACGGTAGCTCGATATAGTTCTGGGAATGCATTAGGGTAATGGGACATAGCTTGTGCTAGACCATAACCTTCAAGTACTTTGGCTCGAATTCCAATAATAAGTTCTCTTACCTTATCTTTTTCAGTTTGCTCACTAACTCCTCGTAATGATTCTTCCACAGGGATACCTGCTGCAAGTAAGGTGGCTAGTTGCCTGGTCAGCAATGCCAGGTCTGCGGCTGAGATTTTACTTTTAGTATTCGCTGCGCGTTGCTGTGTTAGCGTTTGTATTTGAGTGGGTATTAATCCCTGTTCACGCAATAATTGGCGTGCTTGGCGTTCCGAATCCGCTTCGATAACCCCTTTACTGGCACTGCCATTTTTCTTTAGCGCTTGATATTGGTACGCGCCCATATTATTTTACAATAGTTGAAAACTATAGAGTGTAATCTATTGGGTTTAATAAGTCACTTAAGGTAAACTTACAGCCGAACTATCCTGGAGACTAAAACAATGAATAAAAATGTAGTGCTTGAGGCGATAAAGGAACATGATGCCAAGTTTATCGATTTAAAATTTACCGACATACGTGGCAAAGAACAACATTACACTATTCCTGTATCTGCAGTAGATGATGATTTTTTTGAAAATGGCAAAATGATAGATGGTTCATCATTTAAAGGATGGCAGAAAATTCATCAGTCTGATTTGGCCTTAGTACCTGAACTAGAGACAGTAAAATTAGATCCTTTCTTTCAAGACAACACTTTATTCATTCGTTGCAACGTTGTGGATCCGCAAACCATGCTTGGATATGACCGTTGCCCCCGTTCCTTAGCATTACGTGCTGAAGCTTATTTACAGTCAACAGGTATAGCCGATGGCGCTAATTTTGGTCCAGAGCCAGAGTTTTTCATATTCGATAATGTTCAGTGGGAAACAGGTATTAGCGGCTCCTTTTATAAAATAGATTCCGAAGAAGCTCATTGGTTTTCTGGCAAAGAAATAGAAGGTGGTAATATTGGTCATAGACCCTCTATAAAGGGTGGGTATTTCCCTGTTCCTCCAGTAGATTCTTCACATGATATTCGTTCTGCAATTTGTTTAACGCTGGAGTCATTGGACATGGTAGTGGAAGCGCATCACCATGAGGTGGCTACAGCCAATCAATGTGAGGTCGCTACCCGGTTTAATAGCTTAACGAAAAAAGCAGATGAGCTGCAAATCTTAAAATATGTTGTTCATAATGTGGTACATAACTATGGAAAAACCGCTACGTTTATGCCGAAACCTTTAGTCGGTGATAATGGAAGTGGAATGCATTGCCACCAATCTTTAACAAAAAATGGGGTGAATTTGTTCGCGGGAGATCAATATGCTGGTCTTTCTGAAACCGCCCTGTATTATATTGGTGGAATAATAAAGCATGCTCGAGCTTTAAATGCATTTACTAACCCATCAACTAATAGTTACAAGCGTCTTGTTCCTGGATTTGAAGCCCCTGTACTTTTAGCTTATTCAGCACGTAATAGATCGGCTGCAATTCGCATTCCTCATGTCAGTAATCCTAAAGCTCGCCGTATAGAAGTACGTTTCCCTGATCCGACAGCTAATCCCTATCTTGCTTTTTCAGCAATGATGATGGCAGGGCTCGATGGTATTCAGAAGAAAATCCATCCTGGACAACCTATGGATAAAGATCTTTATGATTTACCACCTGAAGAACTTGTAGATGTACCAACTGTATGTTCTTCTTTAGAGCAAGCAATGATCCACTTACAAAATGATCATGAGTTCTTGCTACAAGGTGATGTATTCACTAGAGACTTTATTAATAATTACATTAGAATGAAAGAAGAGGAAATAACAAAAATCAGAAGCTTGACTCATCCTTTTGAATTTGAGTTATATTACAGCCTATAAGGATAAGGGATTGGGGTAATGGATAAGTTTTTATGGGGTATTTTTTTCTTAGTGGTATCTTGTGCTTCTTCTGCGCAAGTTTACACTTGGACTGACAGTCAAGGAGTTGTTCATTTTAGTGATACTCCTCATCAAGGCGCAGAAAAAATAGATATCCCTGATTCACAAACTTATTCACCCCCAACACCAACGCCTAAGCAGGAAATTGCTCCTGCCACTCATGATAATATCGATGATAATGGGCACTCTTACACTAAAGTAGCGATTAGAGAACCGTCAAATCAAGCAACAATTCGTAATCCTCAAGGATACACTGTTGTTTCTGTTGAGGTGGAACCACAGTTAGCTGATGGTGATAAATTACAATTGATCTATGACGGATCACCACTCGGTGATCCGCAACCCAATACAGTTTTTGAACTCAATGGCATGTATAGGGGCTCTCATACTATTGCCATCCAAGTGGTCAATGCTAATGGTAAAGTGCTTATAACGAGTGACACTATTACGATCTATATGCAGCAACCACGTGTGGGAATGGGGCATAACGCAGGACACTAAACTATAGTAGGGTATTATCTCTTTTTATATCGAACTTAACGCTAATTTAGGTGCACTTTTTATGTTAACTTTGTTATCTCCAGCAAAAAAATTATTAACTAATTTTCAACCTTACTCAAGTGATGTATCACATCCTTTATTAATAAAAAAAACTATAAAGTTAGCTAAGATTATGAAGTCTAAATCTGCGGAGCAAATTGCTGATTTAATGAATTTATCTAAAGAATTAGCGAATTTGAACTATGATAGATATCAGCAATTTTCTATGAAAGAAAATGATGATACTCATTCTTATCCTGCTTTATTGCTCTTTCAAGGAGATGTCTATCAGGGATTACAAGCTGCTAGTTGGACTTCTGGTGACATTGAATATGCTCAGTCTCATTTAGGAATTTTATCTGGTTTATATGGTTTTTTAAAACCTCTTGATATGATTCAGCCTTACAGACTTGAGATGGGTGTGCGTTTAACTAATCCTTACGGCAATAGTCTTTATGCTTTTTGGTCTGAACCAGTGACGAAACTCTTAAATCAACAGTTAGAACTACATGACAATCCTTTACTTATTAATCTGGCATCTACTGAATATTTCAAAGTTGTTGATTTGAAGAAAATTAAATATCCCGTGATTACCATTAATTTCTATGAACGCAAAAATAATGAAATTAAAATGATTGGTATTCTGGCTAAAAAGGCAAGAGGGGTGATGGCAAAATTTATTATGCAAAATCGGATTGATAACTTGGAACAACTTAAAGAATTTAATGAACTTGATTATCAACTCAGTATAGAGTCTTCCACAGACAACCAATTGAATTTTATTAGAGGCTAATGAGTTAAAAAGTGAAGGAAGCCAATGTGGAATTTGTCTAGTCGTGTCCATAAACTCAATCATTTTCCCAATGAAGGAGTGATCTGTTATGCGAAAAGAGATGATGAGTTAGGCTGTGGTATTAGTGGATCTAAGATGCGGAAATATGCCAGCCTTATGCCCGCACTAATACAAAAAGGTATTCGTCATTTGTTAATTATTGCAGGTCCACAATCAAATAATTTACTTGCTGCGTTACAAATGGCGCGCGAGTTTAACTTACAAGTTACTGCATTTTTAATCAGACCAAGAAGCTTAGAGATTCAAGGCAATTTTAGATTGAGTCTTCTTTTTTTAAATGAGCAAGAAATCATTTGGGTCAATAGAGAAGAATGGTCTAACGTTGAAGAGATAGCCTTTAATTATTTAAGTCGTTTAAAAGAGCCCGGATTTATTTTGAGCGAAGGGGCCAGTGTACCAGAGGCATTAGATGGGGCAATGAGTCTTGCTGCAGATATAATGCGTAATGAACAGACCTTAGGCTGTAATTTTCAGCATATATTTGTTGATGCTGGAACGGGTTTTTCTGCTGCTGGACTGATCAAAGGACTAACTTTATTTAATCATCAATCTATGGTTTATGTTCTTTTGTTGGCAGATGATAAAAGTACATTTGAAGATAAACTGAAGCATTGGATTGGGATGAATCCTGGAAATTATAGTTGCTTTTATCCTAGCACAGCAAAGTCTTTTGGTTCCGTGAATCAAACTATAAAAAAGGAAATCAAGCGATTGGCAAGAGAAGAGGGAATTTTAGCGGACCCTATTTATGCGGCCAAGTTGTTTCATGAAACTCGAAGTTACATTACAGTAAATCATTTACAAGGTAACGTGCTGATTATTCATTCTGGCGGGACCTTAACCATGGCCGGCTTCGACTTGTAATTTATGCCTATTAGAACAGTCACTAGAAAGCATAATTTTTTTGAACAATTCGATATGTAAAAGGTCTAGGTTACACATTGGTCGGGCAATTAGTTGCCCAATGGCGCTACCTTAAGTTTTTGTAGCCTGGATGAGCGCAGCGTAATCCGGGATTTCAGTGCACTGAGCTAGGGTATTCCCGTATTATGCTGCACTAATACGGGCTACGATTTTTTCTTCCTTTTCTTAAGGTAGCACCATTGGGCAACTAATTGCCCGACCAATGGATTTATTTACGTTTTGGCAGTGCCACAAATAATGAGCCAGTGTGATTTATCTCATTTGCTTCTACTCCAGCTTGGTCACCTTCACCTTTATAGATGTCAATATGAGCCCCCATAATGGCACCACCTGCGTCTTGGGCCACACACCATGAAGTAGACTTTTTGCAGTTATAAATAATATTCATTCCAATAGGAATTACCTTGTGATCTGTTGCGCATGAAGCATGTGGCGTTAGAGAAATATTTTCTGAACCATATGGCCCTCCGTCTTCTTTCGCAAAAAACACATAACTTTGATCACGATTGCGCAAGTTGGCAGCTTTAGGGCGGTTAAGAGGGTTATCTAGATATCGACGAATTAGTTTTTCTGACGCAGCGCTTTGTCTAATTGCTTTAGACACGTTACAGCGTAACTTTGCTTCATCATGACATTTAGGATCTTTAGCACAACGTTCAATGTTATCAAGATTACCACCACAGGTTGGGTCCTGTGCGCATTGGACTATGCGACCAAGCATGGTGCGTGGCCTGCCGTTAGCGCCATCGTAATTGATATGAAATAATTTGCCATCAAGGATTAATGAACCTGAGCCCTCAAGCATTAAAAAAGCTGGGTCATTAGCATCTTTAACATAGCCAATTACATATTTGGGATCTAAAGCTCCACGATCAATTTCATCTCGGTCTGGGACTACAGAGTATGTGCCATTAGCATTTTTCATACAAAATCCTCTTGCCATTTTGGTAAGTGGGTCAACACCGCAAAGAGGTGATTTCAAATTAAGTTTTTTGCATTCCGAGGCTACATTTACAACCCCTGGGTTACTATAGATTGGATATAAAAATGATCCTTCATTTTTGGTGCGAGCTTCAACAGCCGCTGGCGCATAATAGGCCGTAAATTGAAACTCACCTTTTCTAAATCCTGAATGATTTTCAGGCCAGCCATCGCTTTTATACCAATCAAATTCGACTTTGATGCTTGATAAATATTTTTGAAAACTGCCATGGGCAGCTTTTGCGAGAGCGAGCATTTTTTTGTTGGTATTAAGGCACCATTCTTGACGTTTGAATTTATGGCCAGCAATAGTCACTGTCTGGAATTCACCACGGCTCTTATTACAGTTTTCAATCTGATTATTTAATGCCTTGATAACTTCATCCATATTGCCCGTAGCGTTATCTAACGGTAATTCTTTAGGTGAAATTTTATGGAATTTAAAGCGTAATACCCCGGGCTCTTTGGCGGCCATTTTCTGTCTTGTGGTAAAGTCCGCGAGTCTTCTAACATCTAAACAGTGCTGGATTGGATCAACAGGCAGGGCTGCTTGAGTGATAATGCTAAAAGTCATTAGCGCAATTATTAAGATTGATCGAAACATTGGTATCCTTTAGCCTAGCAATGGTTGAGCTTTCACCCAATCATTGATTTGAATTTGTAACTAGGATTATATAGGCTATTGACCTGTGATCAAGGGGATGACGTGAGGTAAGTTTGGTGGTCCCAAAACCAACCTCGTCATTATACATACGACTAGAGTATTACCTATATTATCCTCACTCATTATGTAGTCGGATAACCTTTTTTTCTTTATTACCAAGTCAAGTAAAAAGTTCGTTGGATAATATAGAGGTTATAGAGTCTGATTCGCGAACAGTTTTTTCTCATAACGTTTAAGATTCTTGAATTTATTCCTTTTTACCCCCTTGAAATTCAATAAAGGAACCTCATATGTTTTAAATAAATTTGAAAGTAGAAAAATAGATCGCTAGTGTAATGAGCTGTTTTTTTTCGAGTGCAAGACGTACGTGTTTCGTGGAGTAAGGTTTACCTACAAGTAAATTAATACGACTGAAACTCTAACAACGTAACACTCAAAAAAAATCTGCAAATAGGGCTAGAGATCTAAACGTATAACAGGAGATTAGTTAATGGCTAATAAGCAACAAACAATGGGTTTTCAAACTGAAGTAAAGCAAATGCTTCATTTAGTAGTGCATTCTCTTTATAGCAATAAAGAAATTTTCTTAAGAGAGTTAATTTCCAATGCCTCGGATGCCTTAGATAAGTTGCGTTTTTTAGCTTTATCAAATGGCTCTCTTTTCGAAAATGATTCTGATTTGAAAATTACTATCCAAAGTAATGAAAAACTTAAAACGATTACCATTTCCGATAATGGTATTGGAATGAGTTGGGATGAAGCGGTAGAAAACTTGGGTACTATTGCAAAATCTGGAACTAAAGAATTTATCAGTCAATTATCAGGCGAAAATGCTAAAGATTCACAACTTATTGGTCAATTTGGTGTTGGTTTTTATTCTGCATTTATTGTCGCAGATAAAGTAACAGTAAAAAGTCGCCGTGCTGGATTGAAGCCTGAAGAGGGAATTGTTTGGGAGTCTAACGGTTCCGGTGAATTTACTATTGGTAATGAAACAAAAAGCACTCGTGGTACAGAAATTACCTTGCACATAAAAGAAGGTGATGACGAGTTTTTAAGTGATTGGCGTATTCGTAGCATTATCAGTAAATATTCAGATCATATTTGTTGGCCCATAGTGATGAAAAAGAAATCAGAAGAGGGTAAACAATTAGATGAATTCGAGACAGTAAATAAGGCAACTGCATTATGGACTATGCAAAAATCTGATATTAGTGATGAAGATTATAAATTACTTTATAAGCATATTTCTCACGATTATCTCGATCCTCTTACTTGGTCACATAACCATGTTGAAGGGAAACATGAGTACGTTACTTTATTGTATATTCCTTCTCATGCTCCCTATGATATGTGGCAACAGGAAGTAAAGCATGGTTTGAAACTCTATGTAAAACGTGTCTTTATTATGGATGATGCAACTCAATTTTTACCAAGATATCTACGCTTTGTTAAAGGTATTGTTGATGCCAGTGATTTACCGCTCAATGTATCACGCGAAATCTTACAAGATAATAAACAAGTAGAAAGCATACGCTCAGCTTGTACTAAGCGTGTATTATCGATGCTGGAAAAAATGAGCACTAATGATAAAGAAAATTATCAAAAATTTTGGAATGAATTTGGATTGGTACTTAAAGAAGGCCCTATTGAAGACTTTGCTAATAAAGAAACAATAGCTAAATTGCTTCGTTTTGCTACTACCGTGAATGGCTCAGATAAGCAGGAAGTGACCCTGGAAGAATATGTAGGTCGGATGAAAGAGGGACAAGATAAAATATATTACATCACTGCTTCTAGTTATAATGCAGCCAAACATAGCCCTCATTTAGAAATCTTTAATAAAAAGGGTATAGAAGTATTATTACTTAGCGACAAAGTTGATGAGTGGTTAGTAGGTTATATGAATGAGTTTGCAGGTAAAAAACTGCAATCTATTTCTAAAGGAAAAATTGAGTTAGGAGATGAGCCTACAGAGGAAATTAAGGAAAAAGAAAAAACTTTAGAGCCTTTAATCAATCATATTAAAACAGTACTTAATGAGCGTGTGAAAGATGTATTAATCACTAATAGATTGACCGATTCTCCCGCATGTATTATTGCTGATGAGCAAGATATGGGGCTAGAAATGCAACGCATTTTGCAAGCAGCAGGACAGCAAGTACCGGTAAGTAAGCCTATATTTGAAATTAATCCTGAACATGTATTAATAAAACGCCTACATGATATTCAGGATGATACTCAATTTGAATTATGGGTTACCATGCTATTTGAACAAGCGGTTCTAGCAGAGGGCGGTCAATTGGATAATCCAGCAGATTTTGTTAATCGAGTAAACAAATTACTAGTTTCCTCGTGATTTACTGATAGATCCTTTAGACTGAATTATATTCTGTTTTTTATTTCCCTACGTGCCGCGACAGTTGTGCGCGGCATTCCAGAAGTGGTTTCCCACCTAAATTCAAGTATACCCCGTGAATGAACTTAAGCTTTTATACGTAACCCGTATTAGCATAGCGTAATACGGGAGCGTAGATGTTGGCTTGTTATTACGACAAACTTAAAGAATGCTGTCGAATTTCATCCTCTTTTTCTTCTATGAGTTTTACACTATGAGTTCTACCCCAAGCGCCTTGTATAATGAAATTATTACGGTGTTCACAGAATAGAGGTAATTTCTTCGCATCCTCTAATAGCGCTAATTTTTCTTCATCGTTATTCATTTCATCCAATTGTTTCAATAGCTTATTTAGAGCATTCTCTCTTATCGTTTTTAATGTATTACTCCACGAAGCGGTGTTGTGAATGCCAAAAAAACGGTCCCAAGAAGGGTTTGTGTGAGTATTTAATTCCTCAATGCCTTTAGTGCCATCATACAATTCAACGTATTGGTTAAGTGTTAAACTTACTTGTTGCACTTCTTTTATTAAAAGTTCTTGTAGCGCGTATTTAGTAAGAACATTTTTGTTATCACGTATTTTTTTCAAAATATCCTGATGAGGTTCTAACTCTTGTTTTACTTCTGATTTCACTTCGGCATGGGTCGTAGGGAAATCCAAGGCAACGTTAACTGCTTTTAATGCTTCTTGAATACATAGCAATTGTTCTTGTGCTGATTTATTTTTCATTTCAGCAAGTGAAGGTAGCTTTTCAAGAAACTCTTTAACTTTATTGTTTTTTTGCTCTTTACTTATTTTTTGTAACATCAATAAGAAATTAGTAAAGTCTTCTTTCTGTTCTTTATTGGCTTCTTTGTAATAAGTAAAGGTTCGTTCAAGAATCTGTGCTAACTCTCCAATTTCTATTGCACTGTATTGAGACGAGCCCAAGGCTTGTAAGTTGTATAATTTTACATAAAGCTTAAGTATTGGGATTAGGCGATCTACTATTACTGCTTGCTCCTCTGGGTCTTTAGGAGCAAATTCAGTACCAGTAACTGCTGTTAATAGCAATTTGGGGCCATACATCACCATTATTGCTGGTTTGCCTTCTGTACTATCATTACGGTTGAGAACTTCAACTAATTGTTGTTGTTCTTCTGCCGCAAGTTGATTAAATGCTTCATTAACACTTGCAACAAAAAGCTTTGTTCTTTGCTCATATTCACCATCATCAGCAATTGACTTCTGCACGCTGTTTGCGTCAGTTTTTACCTTGAATAAATGACAACGTAACATCTGAGCAACACGAGTAATTGCAATAACTCTTTGTGCCTTCTCAGTATTCTCTTCTGTATGAAGTATTTCTGGAACCGCTTTAGCTAATCGCTGACGATAAAGTTGGAATGCTGTCTTACTAGGCTCAAGATTTTCTTTATCTTGCGCTACGGATAAGAGGGTCTTATACAATAACTCTATCTTTAATTGGACTTCTGGTTGTCCTGCGCTAATGCTTTCAAATGAGTCTAATGGCGCTGCACCATAAATATCAAAACAATGGTGGGCAAATACTAACTCTGCCATTTTAGGATCTTTTTTGTATGCTGCAAAAAATAGATCCAATCCTTTTTTAATACCATCAAAGGGTATTTCACCCTGAATAACTTGAGCTATATTCATTTCATTACATAATGGAATAAGCTCATCACAAATGCGAATAGCTTCTTTATCTACATGTTCTGGCGCAGTTTGCCCCCATATCAAAAATTCAGTTGGAGAGCATTTCTGGATCTTGCTGCCTACAAAGCTGTATATATCTAATGCGGCATCATGATCTACGGGTTCTGCAGCAGCTTGAAGTTGCATTTCATCGCTTAATTTTATTTGCCCGGCATTTAATTGATAATAAGTATTATCAGGAAGACGTACAAAATACGTTCCATCATGATTTAGTTTTACATCATTTTTAATGACATCACCTTTACCTGCATCATGGATGGCCAAATGAAGTCTAAACGCAAGTTTATTGGTTTCTGAATGATTTTTTAATGTTAAAAGGTTTCTATAGCCTTCTGATATACCACTAACTCCTTTAGGAAATGGAATGGATAAATTACCACCAAGACTTAATTCAGCATAAATTAAACTGTTACCAGTTCTTTTGAACTCCAGTCCAAGGTTGCCTTTTTGTTTTAGTAAATTGACAGCATTGTCAGAAGGCATGAGTTGTTCTCGTAACCTATAAAATAATGCTGCTGTCAATGGCGCAAGAGTTGCTGGCTGAGGTATTTTGTCTAAGGCTGTACGAAGATCAGTAAGTGTGGCTTCAGTTAGTGGTTTTTTAGTAACTAACATGTATTCTGAAATTGCGTTGATCCATTTCAGTAAATTTTCATCAAGTAATGCTTTATTTATATCTTTTGCATTAGTCCATTCAAGTATCGATGCTATCAAGGCGCTCAGTGATTTCGCTTGTTCTGCGGTCAATTTAGCTAATCCGAATGAAGTGGAGTGCGAACCAAGAACGTATTGTGCATCATTGCTTGGATTGCCTTGTGCTATCAGGGATAACTGTTGTTGTAATTCGCTAAAACAAGCAGTAGCCCAAGCCGACTTAATTTGTTGCTCTAAATTGGTACTCTCTATTTTACTAGTCTCTTGGTTTTGCTTTAAATGATACAAACGGCTTTTTAATTCCAAAATGGTCTTGTAGCACATTAGGAGATTTTTTTTTGCCTCTTTTTCTTCATTTGGCAGCGCTTGTAGTGCAATGAAATGTAAGAGTGAAGTGAAAAATACAACATCTAATTCTTTACCATAAGTAAAAAATTGAGAGTCAGCGCCTATAGTCTTATCGTTTTCTTCATGCGGAATGGTTGAATCGATTAATACCCCAGTATCATTGACCATTCGCATATGCAGTTGTGACGCGGGTACTTTTTCTATTTGTGCAAATAGCATTTCTTTTTTTAGTGGAGGTAAACCTAGACTTTCCCAATTGCCTTGAGCTATAACCATCATCAACGAAGGTACAACATCGTGAGGCCAAAATGCTTTATATTTTGAGCTCTTGATGAAATTAACTGCTCCAGATAACAAGTTTGTAGAATAGCTTGCGGACAATAATAGATAGGCGCGTGCCATAATTTCCATGAAGCTGGAGAGCCATGAGCTTTGGTCATATTTGGGAAGCAAACGAGTAGTTCCTGATACTACATGCAGGCTATCATCAACTGTCATCATGGCATTGATTGAATGCACTGCTTTTTGGGGAGTTGTGCTACGAGCATTATAGGGTAAAGTATTAGGACTTCTTACTTTCGCTGTATATTCATCATTATTAGAGTAGGGGGCATTATATCCCATTGCTAGTAAACTAAATTTAGAGCGATCTTTCTTTTTAACCTGGGCTATAAAATCGCTAACACCATTAAATGCAGCAATACTTATTAATGTTGCGCCATCTGGAGCCATATCTTTTATTAATTTAATCCAAGCGTTAGGCTTTTTAAGATTTAATGAGCAGGATTCTGGTACTTTTTGGGTACTATAGTAGAGTTCTACTTCTTCATTTGCGTAAAATGCATCACTTTCGGATGCGCTATTGTAGTACTTTCCCTTTTCCTGGTTGTATGTGTAATAAGTGCTTAAAGGGCCAGGAATAATTTCAGGGAACACATTATTGGGTAATGCTAATTGTTGACGTATTTTCTCTAAGTGCATGTTGAGATACAGTGCACGTAAACCATATTTTCCTCGCGGATCCTGCTCGCCTTTCTCATTGCAACGGATTTCATCGGTAGTAACTAGTTTGATTGGTGTATCAGGGGCAATGACGCCGGCGGCTTTGGCTTGTAATATCAGGTGAACGGTGGCTAGTAAATCATCACCATCTTTAGCTGGATCTGTAAAGAAAATAGTAGGCTTCATATATCCTTCTCCTAGGAAAATAGTTTTAAAAGCCCGGTTTTTAACATTGTTTATATAATTGGTACATATTGTTTTCAATTTCCTAACATTCTTTACATTTTAAGCATCGAGAGAGGAGCAATACTTGCACTAAAGCTTTTTAGCGGACAACAACGCCGGACAATTTGGTGCCTGACCTACAACGGTTCTTTAGGAGAGATGGTTGTGATGATATGATTTACATGAATCGATAAGATCGTGTATGCAAAAAAAAGGCTCGATAGCCGAGCCTTTTTTATAAGGTTTAACTTATTCATCAGTTAAACGAAAGTATTTAGTACCGAAATATTTTTGTAGTTTCTTTCTTATTGTTCCACGACTAATACCGAGCATCTTGGCAGCCTGTAATTGATTTCCACGACGTTTTTCCATTACGGCTTGCAGTAAAGGAGGCTCCACTTCAGACAAAATCATGTCATAAAGATCATCAATACTTTTGGATTTATTTTCAGCGAGAAAACGAGTTACCAAACTGTATACTAAATCCTGTAAACCTTGTTCTTGTTTAACGGATTGAGCAGTAGCTTGCGTTTCAATGACATTCATCTTAACTTCCTTATTATTAATTAACTCATACAGTCCAATTGCTTACACTTATAAATGAAAGCAAGATTAATTGTACATGAAGGCTAAATGATTATCTATATTTTATAATGAAAAACATGCGGTTATTTAGGACAACTCAGCCTCTATTAGATCAAATAGGGTGCAGTCTGCTTCATTTGTTGATAATGATTCCTTGATACTGGTCAATTGGCTAATCATTTTTTGTGGCTGACTTGAATCATGATGAAAATTTAAAATAAATTGAGATAATTCAATGGCATTACAATCATATTGTAAAAATTCTGGGACTATCATTTTATTAGCTAAAAGATTGCATAATCCTAAAAACCTTACTCTTATAAGCCACATGGCCACTATGTACGTGAGAGTGGACGACTTGTAAATAATGCACATGGGTTTTTCTAGTAGGGCACATTCTAGCGATGCTGTTCCTGAGGCGACAATGACAAAATCTGCTGCTGTCATACAATCAATGGCATTACCTTGACTATAGGTGATAGACAAATTTTCATTGGAAAAGTAGGCTTTTATCTTCTGATCATTAATAGTTCCTGCAATGGGAAGAACAAAGTGAATGTCTGGCAATTGCTTATTCAATAATACAGCTGTTTCTTGCAGAATAGGCATATGCTTTTCGATTTCATTATTACGACTGCCAGGTAATAGAGCAATAATCATCTTCTGTGAAGGAAGATGTAGCTTCTCTCTAGCAGTCAATAAATTGACCGTAGAGGGTATTTTTTCCACTAGAGGATGGCCGACGAAACTGACTGGAACCCCAGCTTTTTCGTAGATCTTCTTTTCAAAAGGCAAGATCACCGCCATTTTATCAACGCATTCTTTGATCAAATGGATGCGATTTCCTTTCCATGCCCATATTTGTGGGCTGATGTAATAAATAATTTTAATACCCAACTTTCTTTTAGCATACTTTGCAAGCCTTAAGTTAAATCCTGGATAATCAACTAAAATAAGTAAGTCGGGTTTTTCTGTCTTTAAATGGTTTTTAATTGCTAAAAAAGCCTTACGAAGTATCCTCAAAAAACGAACGACTTCAGTAAGTCCAGTGACACCATAGCGTGCAAGATTATAGACTAAGGTGGCGCCAGCATCTTGCATGTGTTTGCCACCAATGCCGCTAATTTCTATATCATGAAAGCGTGTTTTTAGCTGTTTAATAAGAGCTGCGGCATGAATATCACCTGACTCTTCACCAGCTATAATGACTATTTTTTTAGCTTTATGCATAATGCTCAGTGAGATTATTGTTGATTAGTGAAGTAATTTTTTCTGCAGTTTCTAAAGCATATTTTCCTTCTTCACCAGTAACAAGAGGAGTTGTATCATTTTCTATGCATTGCAAAAAGGCTTTTATCTCTTCCAATAAGGCATCACCTTTATCAAATTCTTTTTGGTCTCTTGTAATTGCGGGGATCCCGGGAAACATTTCTTCATCACTCTTTTTAAAGATGGCCAATTGCTTATTATGGTAATCGATAGAAATATACGAGTTGCTTTGAAATATTCTCGTTTTGCGCTCGGTTTTAAAACTGATTCGGCTGGCAGTTACATTAGCAACGCAGCGGTTGGCAAAGGTAATCCGTGCGTTTGCTATATCAATTGCTTTAGTCAGTACCGGTGTTCCTTGCGCTTCTATAGAGAGGATAGGGCTTTTAACCATATTTTGAATAATATCTATGTCATGAATCATAAGATCCAATATAACATTAACATCTGTTCCTCGGGGATTAAATGGGGCAAGACGCTCTGATTCAATAAATAACGGGGAGTCTAAATGAGATTCTAATGCTAGATGTGCTGCATTAAATCGCTCTAGATGTCCTACTTGCAATTTAGCATTATGTTTTTTAGCTAATTGAATTAGTTCTTCTGCTTGAGCTGTTGTTTCCGTAATAGGTTTTTCAATGAGCACATGTATGCCTTGTTCCAGACACGCCTTTGCGATTTGGTAATGCTTATTGGTAGTTGCTGCAATGCTCACTGCATCAACCTTACCGAATAAGTCCTGGTAATCTAGGTAGGCAGGGACTTTTAGCTCCTGAGATACTGCTTCACATAGTTCAGGGTTAACATCACAAACTGCAACTAACTCGGCGTTAGGAATTAGTTGGTATTTTTGGGCGTGAAATCGACCTAAATAGCCGATACCAATTACTGCACATCGAATTTTATTCATAGACATCATTTGATAATAATTTGTACGCATGATCGCATTTCTTAAATGATAAATCAATTTTATATGGGGATTATTGTATAGTACTTTGTAAATTTTATTTGCATAAATGTGGTCTATTTAAAGAGCGTGCCTTTTTCATCATTTTTAGTAAAATACAGCAACTAATTTTTAGTATGGAAATATGAGATGGCATGTGACAATTTAATTCTAATCGCTGGAGTCGATGAGGTAGGGCGAGGGCCTTTAGCTGGCGCTGTCGTTACCGCCGCAGTTATTTTAAAAGAGCCAATTGCTGGAATTTGTGATTCTAAAAAGTTAAGTGCCAAAAATCGCAAGCTACTTTCTTTGCGAATTAAGGAAGAAGCATTAGCTTACGCATATGGTCGGGCTGAAGTAGAGGAAATTGATCAATTAAATATTCATCATGCAACACTTTTGGCAATGAAACGAGCAGTTGACTCGCTACTTATAAAGCCTGATGCTGTGAAAATCGATGGTTTACATGTTCCAAAACTAAGTATGCCTTGTGAGGCTATAGTCAAAGGAGATAGTTTAGTTCCTGCAATAAGTGCCGCATCCATATTAGCAAAAGTTCTTCGGGATGAGGAAATGGATGAGTTCGATAAAATTTACCCAGGATATGGGTTTGCAGGTCACAAGGGCTATCCTACTGTAGAACATAGAGAGGCACTAGTGCGTCTTGGCCCTTGCCCTATTCATAGACGAAGTTATGCTCCAGTAGCTGCTTTACTGTAAGTGTTCTTCTTTTGCGACTAAGATATAGTTTGTTTGCGTTTTATGCAAAGTGCTGGCCTGGTTGCAAGCAACCAGGCCACGTGTCTGAATCTCTGCGTACTATTAACGGAGACTATTAAACAAGATCCTGTGAGAGCTTATGGACATTAAAATGCCGAAACTGGCTAAAAAAGTAACCATGGCTGTACCGCCATAGCTGACCAAGGGTAATGGAATACCAACAACAGGAATAATCCCCATAACCATGCCAATGTTAACAAAACCTGATAGGAAAAATGACATGGCTAAGCTCGCTGCAAGAAGACGAGTAAAGGTCGTCTGTGCATTGCTGGCTATATTTAAACTCCTTAGAGAGATTAATACTATAAGTGCAATGATGGCAAAGCCGCCTGCAAAGCCAAATTCCTCTCCACTAACCGCAAAAATAAAATCAGTTGCATGTTCAGGTAAAAAATTTAAATGGGATTGACTTCCTTGTTGCCATCCTTTACCGATCAATCCGCCAGAACCTATGGCGATTTTTGACTGAATGATATGATAACCAGAACCAAGCGGATCTTGCTCTGGATCAAGTAAGGTATATACCCTTTGCTTTTGATAATCATGCATTAGATGCCAAACCACTGGAACGGATGAGCCCAAGAGAATCAAGATTAATAGAATGACTTTAAAACGGATACCTGCTAAAAATACGACACATAACCCTGCCGCACTCACCATGATTGCTGTGCCTAAATCAGGTTGTTTCGCAATCAATAGGGCGGGAATAAAGATAATTAATCCTGCCATACAAATTGATTTAAGGCTGCTGGGGCGGGCTTGGCGGTCAAAAAACCAGGCTGCCATCATGGGAACGGCGAGTTTCATTATTTCCGATGGTTGAAAGCGAAATAAACCAAGTTCTAGCCAGCGTTGCGCCCCTTTACCGATTTTACCCATTAACATTACTGCAATTAGCAATGTTAAGCCTATACCGTATATCCAAGGAGTCCAAATTTTATATTTATGTGGGGGGATAAAACCCAAGATAAGCATAATAAATGTTGCAATAACCAACCTCATCGACTGTCGTAATATCATTCCCATGTTGGCATTTGAAGCACTGTATAAAATGAGAAGGCCAAAGGTGATCAAAATAAGTAATAATCCCAATAGAGGAAGATCTACATGCAGGGATTTTGCTGTAAAACGATAAACTGGTTTAGTATGTCTTCTATTCATTGGGTATTTTCATTGGATAAAGTTGATAATAAGCATCTAGAACTTTGCGTGCCACTGTTGAAGCACTTACATCATTTTCAACAACAACCGCAATAGCTATTTCTGGTTTTTTTACCGGTGTAAATGCAATAAATAGCGAATTATCACGAAGAGCTTCCGGTATGTCTTCATATTTTGCTTTTTCATATTGTCTACCACTATGCACTTGAGCTGTACCAGTTTTACCTGCAACTGGGTAGGGGGGATTGCGACCAAATCTATAACCAGTACCTTCATTACTCGTTAATACGTTATGCATAGCATCAGCAACTATATCCCAGTTGTCTTCATCTTTTAGATAGACAGGGTATTCTTCTACAGGCTTATATTCTTCAATTTCCTCATTATCACTATTGACGGTCTTACTTAATAAATGGGGTCTAAAGCGTTGCCCACGCTGACTTAATGAAGCAGTAGCATTAGCCATTTGCAATGGGGTTGCGAGCATAAAACCTTGACCTATAGAGGTGATTAAAGTATCTCCTGGATACCAGGAAACGCCTTTAGCTTGTCTTTTCCAGCGAGAGCTAGGTACTATACCATTAGCCTCCTCATAAAGATCTATATGGCTTAATTGGCCTAAACCAAATTTTACTAACATGTCTTCAATGTTAGAAATTCCCATTTTATGGCCTAATTGATAAAAATAAGTATCGCAAGACACCGTAATTGCCCGTTTAAAATTAATCATTCCATGACCTGTTTTTTTCCAATCTCTAAAGAGATGGCTGGACGTAGGTAATTTAAATTTACCTGGATCATAAATTGCGGTATCTATCGTGACAAAGCCTTTATCCAATCCGGCTAAACCAACAAAAGGTTTGATAGTAGATGCAGGTGGGTAGACGCCTCTTACTGCTCTGTTAAAAAGTGGTCTTTGCAGCGCATTAGATAAAATTTTGTAATCTTTAGAGCTAACTCCACCAACGAAAATATTAGGATCGAAACTTGGAGAGCTTACCATAGCTAAAATCTCTCCATTATGTGAGTTAATGACCACAACCGCCCCACGTTTATCTTTTAAAGCATCATAAGCTGCTTTTTGCAATCGGGTATCTATGCTTAAATACAGTTTTGCACCTGAACGAGGATTAATTTTATTGACTACTCTAAGTGTACGGCCACTGACATCAGTTTCTACCATTTGATAGCCTACTTTACCATGCAGAATATCTTCATAGTATTTTTCTACTCCAGCTTTACCAATGAAATTGGTGCCGCGATAGTTGGTGGGGTCTACATTTTTTAGTTCTTGTATATTAATTCTGCCAACATAACCTAATACATGAGCGGTCATTTCGCCTAAAGGATAATGGCGCATTAGCCTAGCTTTGATGCTAACTCCAGGAAAGCGATACTGGTTAATAGCAAAAATAGCGACTTCTTCTTGGCTTAGTTTTAATTTTATAGGAATAGGTACAAAAGAGCGATTTTGTGAACGAACACGCTTAAAGTTGTCTATATCGTCATCAGTAATGGAAGGAATCAATTCTTGTAATTTAGCTAAAGTAGTTTTGATATCCTTCACATGCTCTGGAATGATCTCCAAGACATACACCGGGATATTTTCCGCGAGCAAGACTCCATTTCTATCGAGAATAACCCCTCTAGGTGGTGCTATAGGAATAATACTCATCTGGTTTTTTAAAGATAGAGTCTGATATCGTTTGAATTCTGATATCTGCAAAAACGCTAATCTGAGAACTAAAATGAGAGATAAAATAATAAGTATAGCTACAAGAAGATTGAGCCTAAAACGTTGATTCTGTGATTCTGAACGATAATTATTGAAAGATTGATTTAGGCGCATTGCATACAATAATCATTTTAGATGACGTAACAAAGAGATGAATAGTACCCTAAAATAATTTTTTTTACCAATATCATTGTCAGTTATTAGAAATTCTTGCCTAAAAAATTTAGTGTCAGCAAGGTTTATCTGCCAGAAGGCTTCCACAAACACGCATAAAGCCATCCATGCGCTTCGAAGGTTTGCGAAAGCCTTTTGGCATACAGTCCTTGTCGACACGATCTTGCGAGTTGGCAGGGTTCTTATGACCTAATAACAATTTAAACTATTTATGATAGGGGTGATTATTAATAATCGACCAGGCTCTGTATAAGGTTTCCAGCAAAATAATGCGTACAAGAGGATGAGGTAGGGTAAGTTTTGATAAGGACCAGCGCTCATCGCAGAGATTAACAATTTCGGAGGATAGCCCTTCAGGACCACCTATTAGAAAACAAAAATGACTGGAGATTTGTTGTAGTTGGGTTATTTTATGAGCCAGTTCTTCGCTACTAAAGGATTTACCCTCTATCTCTAAGGCAATAAGTCGAGCCCCACTAGGCAGTGCTTCTTTTATTAAAGCGGATTCCTTTTCTAAAATGCGATTTAGATCTGATGATTTACTGCGGCGAATCAAAGGAATTTCGATGATTTTTAATTGAATGCCATCATTAAAACGCTTGGCATAATCATTAGAACCTTTGGTTACCCAATCAGGCATTTTATTGCCCAAAGTAATTACTGTAATTTTCAACATAGGTTGTTTAAACTTTGGGGTGTTCTTCCCATAAGCCTTCAAGATTATAGAATTGTCTACTTTCTGCTTGCATGACATGCAATATAAAGTCACCAAAGTCTATCAATGCCCAATCTCCATTATCTATGCCAGTAGAGCTTAATGGAGGCAACCCCGCGTGCTTCATGTCTTCCATCGCTTTTTCAGCAATAGCTTTCACATGTCGTGATGCGCGTCCAGAGGCAATAACCATATAATCGGTGATTGTTGTCTGTTGACGGACATCAAGCACTTTGACGTCTATAGCTTGCATGTCTTCTAATGAGTTAAGAAGTTTGTTTAACATTGTGTTTTGTTCTAGCATAAATAAAGTAATCTTCTATCAAAAAGCGGCAAATGATATCAGTAATTGCTTTATATAAAAAGAGCTAATTATATTTTGGGCTCATATATCGCAATAATCTTTTATCTATATAATTTAAATTCTATTCTTCAACAACCTGTACTTTTGTTAATAAAAATTTAATTACTGCAAATAGAACTAGACATATCAGTGTAGCAATGAAAAGAATTCCTAGTTGCTGAGAGAACGCACTGGCATAAAGAGTTTTTAAAATACTCAGATCGGTTTCTCCAGGTGGAATAGCGGTTAATGCTGCTAATTTCCCTGACAAAAAGCCTCCTATGCCTAAGGATACAAAAAAGATTCCCATCATGGTGCTTACTTTATTTTTATCCGCAAGAATAGTAATAGCTGATAAACCAACAGGAGATAAAAGCAATTCGGCCAGTGAAATCAGAAGATAGGCTGGAATAATGAGTAACGGCGAAATTAAAACAGTTTTGCTAACAACGGCGCTTACCAAAGCGATAATTCCATAAGCAATGGTGATAAATAACATAGCCAGTAGAAACTTCTTTCCAGTACTTAAGCCGCGTTCAATTAGAGTTTGCCTTGGGTATTTACGTGACAGAATAAAGCCAATAACTAACATACCTATACTTTGTATTGTAATGTAATAAGGTGGTGGAAATTGGATACCAAGGAATGTTGGCTGCACGACTCGAGAAATAAAAAGAGTCAAAGACATAAACATCTGAAAGTAAAATGACCAGAACATAACGGAAATGATGCATAACAAGCCAATAACTAGTGTTTGTCGAGATTGATTAGCACCTTCTTTATTGACAGAG
This sequence comes from Legionella fallonii LLAP-10, assembly GCF_000953135.1. Lineage (NCBI taxonomy): Bacteria > Pseudomonadati > Pseudomonadota > Gammaproteobacteria > Legionellales > Legionellaceae > Legionella > Legionella fallonii. The sequence goes on from NZ_LN614827.1 coordinate 1,441,119, forward strand.
TATAAAACATAGCTAGCAGAAAATAGTACCACTAAGCCGAAGACCAGATTGGCTAATTGGGGTAAACTCAATACATAAAAGGAAAGAGTCCAAAGTAAGGCCATTAGTCCAAAAGCAAGAAAGATTTTTTTATATTCAAAAACAAAAGGATTATAATCCTTTATTTTAAATTTGATCATTCCAAATAAAAATACTGCAAAAGCTATAACCATGCCTAGGGCTGCACTATAAAAGGAAGAAGCCCATCCAAAATGCTCACTTAATTGGCTAGGCAAAGTGGTACCCAAGATAATGCCCGTGGTAATTCCCATGTAAAATATGGTAAATCCACTTTCGCGACGCGCCGATCCTGAAAGGTATTCATTGCCTAGTAGCGAGGAAATATTCGGTTTTAATAATCCTGTACCAACAGCGATACCGGCAAGTGAGGAAGTAAGAGCAAAATTGCTGTCTACAAGAGACAAGAGGCAATAACTAATAAAAAGAACAACTGCTCCTAACAAAATAGCTCTTTTTTGTCCTATCAATTTGTCTGCAATCCAACCACCAACCAGAGGAGAAAGGTAAGTGAGTGCAGTAAACGAGCCAACTAAAGCATAGATTTGTTTGTCAGGCCATTTGAAATGCAATGCTAAATAGAGCGCTAATAAAGATTGAACAACATAAAAACCATAGCGTTCCCACATTTCCGTGGCAAAAAAGATACTTAGTGACTTAGGGTGTTTTTCCATAATGTAAGAGTATGCTGTTGATTAAGAGTGGTTCAGATTCATTTTTTTAAGTATATCACAGGAAAAACAGGGGAGCCATTAATTGAAATGGCCTGATTTTTATATCTCCTTAATGGTGGTTAACCTAACTGAAATTTAAAATTTTTTTATCATCCTAATGGTGCATTCCCGTGGTAATTACTCTAGTGTATGATGCATTAAACTTCTTCTCTCTCTGGAGCGAGTTTCCGAAGAAGTCTATTAAGTTTTGTAATGCTAGGGAGCTATCTTGATGGATAAAGAAAATAATAAACATAAAATTAGGGCACATAGAGGTACAGAAAAGCAAGCAAAGAGCTGGTTAACTGAGGCAGCTTTAAGAATGTTGTGTAACAATTTAGATCCCGATGTTGCTGAAAATCCTGATGAATTAATTGTTTATGGAGGATTGGGTAAAGCTGCTCGAAACTGGGACTGTTTCGATGCTATTGTTCAAGTACTGAAAAATCTCAATAATGATCAAACGCTGTTGATTCAGTCAGGTAAACCTGTAGGGGTTTTTACCACTCATGAAGATGCACCAAGAGTATTAATTGCTAATTCTAATTTAGTTCCCCGCTGGGCAACTTGGGAGCACTTTAATGACTTAGATAAAAAAGGCCTCATGATGTATGGTCAGATGACAGCAGGGAGTTGGATCTATATTGGCTCCCAAGGAATTGTTCAGGGTACTTACGAAACTTTTGTAGCAGCAGCCAAAAAACATTATAACGGTGATTTATCGGGGCGTTGGATTTTAACGGGTGGCTTAGGCGGCATGGGTGGTGCGCAAACTTTAGCGGCAACAATGGCGGGGGCTAGCGTACTTGCTGTCGAATGTGATCTTTCTCGTATTGAAAAACGCCTTAAAACCAAATACTTGGATAAATATACAACGGATCTAGATGAGGCTTTATCTTGGATTAATGAATCGTGTCAGAAAAAGCAACCCTTATCGGTGGCCATTCTAGGCAACGCGGCAGAAATTTTTCCACAATTAGTACAAAGAGGCGCTAATCCCGCATTGGTCACTGATCAAACCAGCGCACATGATCCTCTTAATGGATACCTTCCTATAGGATGGTCATTAGAGGAAGCTGCTCTTAAGAGAAAGAAGTCTCCTGAAAAAGTGGTTGAGATGGCAAAAAAATCTATGGCAATCCAGGTACATGCTATGCTGGAGTTTCAAAAGAAGGGTATTCCTGTTTTTGATTATGGCAATAACATAAGACAAATGGCATTTGAGGCAGGAGAAAAGAATGCTTTTGATTTCGAGGGATTTGTACCTGCGTATATACGTCCTTTATTCTGTGAAGGTATTGGGCCGTTTAGATGGGTAGCTTTATCAGGAGATCCAGAGGATATCTATGCTACCGATGAGATGGTTAAAAAGTTAATCCCTGATAATAAGCATTTACATCATTGGTTAGATATGGCGCGTGAAAAAATTTCTTTTCAAGGATTGCCGGCGCGAATTTGCTGGGTGGGTCTAAAAGATAGAGCGCGTTTGGCTTTAGCATTTAATGAAATGGTAAAAAATAAACTAGTTAAAGCTCCTATTGTCATTGGACGTGATCATTTGGATTCAGGCTCCGTAGCCAGCCCTAATCGCGAGACAGAAGGAATGTTGGATGGAAGTGATGCTGTTTCCGATTGGCCATTGCTTAATGCATTACTAAATTGTGCTAGCGGTGCAACCTGGGTGAGCATTCATCATGGTGGTGGCGTAGGAATGGGCTTTTCTCAGCATGCTGGTGTAGTTATTGTTGCTGATGGTAGCGAAAAGGCTGCTGTTCGGTTAGCCCGGGTTTTACATAATGATCCTGCTACTGGCGTAATGCGTCATGCTGATGCTGGTTATACGCTAGCTAAACAATGTGCTAGAGATAATTCATTATGGTTACCTATGGAGTCTCAAGAGGAGTGTGTCAATGTCTGAGCATTTTATTCTTGAACCGGGGCAGTTAACCTTACACTCTATCAAGCGAATCATAAATCAACAGTTACCCTGTTCATTATCTCCAAATTCTTTAGGTTTGATAGAGGCTTCGCATCAAATAGTAAAAAAGGTAATTCATGATAACAAAATTGTTTATGGAATTAACACGGGATTTGGTTCTTTGGCAAATCAAACTATTTCATCAGAGCATTTAAAGCAGTTACAACGTAATATCGTTTTATCTCATGCTTGTGGAACAGGAGAGTTGCTTCCTGATGAAATCGTTTCTCTTATTTTATTGCTTAAAATTAATAATTTAGCACAAGGCTATTCAGGGGTAAGACTTGAACTGATTGATGCCTTGCTTCGCTTATATAATCATAAGATATATCCTTGTATTCCGGCTAAAGGTTCTGTTGGTGCATCCGGCGATCTTGTTCCTCTAGCTCATATGTCTTTGCCATTACTAGGTGAGGGGGAAGTGCGATATCAAGGGCAGATTCTGAGTGCTATCGATGGCTTAAAAATAGCGGGATTGGAGCCTATAGAACTAGAGGCAAAAGAAGGTTTAGCTCTCCTTAACGGACTGCAAGTGTCCACCGCTATAGCGCTTAACGCTTTATTTACTACAGAGATTTTATTTGAAACGGCGGTTATTGCTGGCGCGCTATCAGTTGATGCGGCGTGTGGCAGTGATGTTCCCTTTGATCCACGAATTCATCAAGCAAGAGGTCATCAAACCCAGTGTGATGTTGCTACTATGTATAGAGAGCTGCTCTCCGGAAGTGAGATCAGAGAATCACACCGGCATTGTACGCGTGTACAAGATCCCTACTCATTAAGATGTCAGCCGCAAATTATGGGGGCTGTTTTGCACCAAATTCAATTTGTAAGCGATACTCTTCAAGTTGAAGCTAATGCTATCTCTGATAATCCTTTAGTTTTTGCCGAACAGGGGGATGTTTTATCCGGAGGAAATTTTCACGGTGAAATTATAGCCATGGCAGCGGATAATCTTGCCTTAGCGATTGCAGAAATGGGGGCTAACGCTGAACGACGTATTGCTTTATTGATTGATAAGAATTTTAGTGGGCTTCCTGCATTCTTAGTGAAAGAAGGTGGATTGAATTCAGGTTTTATGATAGCTCATGTGACAGCTGCATCTTGTGCAAGTGATAATAAGGCCTTGGCTCACCCTCACTCGGTAGATAGTTTGCCTACCTCTGCGAATCAAGAAGATCATGTGTCAATGGCAACAAGTGCCGCTCGACGTCTTCATGAGATGAATGACAATACTGCAACCATTTTAGCTATAGAATTGCTTGCTGCAAGCCAGGGGTTAGAATTTCATAAACCTTTAAAAACATCGAGCCAACTGCAGGAAATTTATAGCCAAATCCGTCGCGATGTTCCTCCCTATGATAGCGATAGATATTTTGCTCCTGACTTGTTAATTGTTAAGCAGGGGGTTTTTGATGGTAAATTTGCGATGGGTGTTTTCAGGGAATAAGATTAATTTAATAAGCCGGTTGGGTCTTTACCCCGTAGCTTGACGGCTATGGGGCTTTACTTATAGTCGTCAGGTTTAAGGTGGAGTGAGGACATTTCCTCTTATCCCTCCAGGGGATAATTGATGTTATAAATTCTTATAGACGCACAATTACCGATTTGAAAAGTAAGGATAAATAATGGACTTAAATGCACAATTCAAAGCATTACAAAGTGAATATAAAACTAATCCTTATCCCTCTCTAATCGAGAGAAAAAAAATATTAATAGCCATCAAATCAGGATTACAAAATGATGCTCATAGTCTAGCTGAGGCAATTAGCAAAGATTTTTCTTATCGAGCAGAAGAAGAAACATTTTTTTTGGAAATCTTTCCTACGATTAAAGCAATCGATTTTTGTATTAAAAAACTAAAGAGATGGATGAAGAACAGAGTACGAAATGTATCATGGATGTTTGCTCCTGCTCGAGCGTATGTTATTCCTCAGCCTTTGGGTGTTATTGGCGTCATGGTGCCTTGGAATTACCCGCTGTATTTGGCTCTTGTGCCAGCAGTCTATGCTTTAGCTGCTGGAAATAGAGTGATGATAAAAATGTCTGAATTGTCCCCTAACATTGCTAATACACTACGCACAATCGTACATTCATTAGGCCTTGAAACTTTTATACGAATTGTTGAAGGGGATGTTGATGTTGCAAAAGAGTTTTCTGCCTTGCCATTTGGGCATTTATTGTTTACTGGCTCTATAGAAGTAGGGAAGTCAGTAATGAGGGAGGCGAGCAAAAATCTCACTCCCGTGACTTTGGAGCTGGGGGGGAAGTCTCCTGCGCTATTATCAGAATCAATGAATCCAAAGTATTTTAACCGATTAGTTATGGGGAAATTATTTAATGCAGGACAAACCTGCATTGCTCCCGATTACTTGCTTATTCCTGATGGATGGCAAGCGAAAGTGGAGGAGGAGTTCAAAAAATTAATGCATCTGCATTATCCTGACTTAATGAATAACAATCATTATTGCTCAATTATTTCTGAGCATCACAAACAACGTCTATTAGATTTAGTCCAAGATGCAAGAGATAAAGGCGCTCATCTTATCCAGGTGGGTGAGTTAGATCCACTTAGTAGAAAAATTCCTGTTTTTATATTATTTGACGTTACCAAAGAAATGAAAGTAATGCAGGAAGAAATTTTTGGACCTATTCTACCTGTGCTCAGTTATAAGTCATTTCATGAGGCGATAGATTATATTAATTCTTTTCCTAATCCTTTAGCCTTATATTATTTGGGTGAAAATTCTCAAGAGATCAGTTATATTAAAACGCAAACACTTTCTGGCGCTTTGACTATTAATGACACATTAATTCATGTGGCCGTCGATGATTTGCCCTTTGGTGGTGTTGGAATGAGTGGTATGGGGCAATATCATGGGCAAGAAGGATTTGATACTTTTTCAAAATTAAAGCCAGTATTCATACAAAGTCGATTTGCAACCTTTCCTTTATTTTATCCTCCTTATGGAATTTTGATGAATAAGTTTTTAGCACTGGTAGGCGGGCTTAAAATTAGAAAAAAGAATGAACGTTAATTTTTAATAGAACTATTTATATGATCGTAGAAATTTATACTGATGGTGCCTGTAAAGGAAATCCCGGACCAGGTGGTTGGGGCGTATTATTGCGTTATAATGGCAAAGAAAAAACCTTACATGGTGGAGAGTCTCATACTACTAATAATCGTATGGAATTAATGGCTGCAATAAAGGGACTTGAAGCTTTAACTCGTCCCTGTGAGGTAGATTTATATACTGACTCACAATATTTAAAAAAAGGTATGATGGAGTGGTTGCATGCCTGGAAAAAAAATGGCTGGATTAATAGCAAAAAAGAACCTGTAAAAAATGCGGATCTTTGGAAGCTACTCGAAAACCTAGCTTCCACACACAAAATCAAATGGCATTGGGTAAAAGGTCATTCTGGCCATGTTGAAAACGATTTGGTCGATGCTTTAGCAAATCAAGGTATTAACGAATTAACATAAATTGAGCTAGATAATGAAACGACAAATTGTTTTAGATACAGAAACCACAGGCATAGGGCCTGAGCATGGCCATAGAATCATTGAAATCGGATGCGTTGAGTTAATCGATAGAAAAGTAACGGGAAAACATTATCACGTTTACATAAATCCTCAACGAGAGGTCGATGAGGGTGCTTTTCGCGTACATGGTATTAGTACTGAGTTTTTACAAGATAAGCCTTTATTTGAAAATATTGTTTCGGAATTCCTCCAATTTATCGGTGGCGCTGAATTAATTATCCATAATGCTCCATTCGACGTCGGTTTTCTAAATTCTGAGTTAAATCATGTTAAATGGAAGAAAAAATTAGAAGACTACTGTGATATTTTGGATACACTTGTTCTTGCACGAGAAAAACACCCTGGGCAACGTAATAGCCTAGATGCTTTATGTAAGCGATATGATATAGATAATTCTAATAGACAATTGCATGGGGCGTTACTTGATGCCGAGATTCTTGCTTTTGTCTATTTAGCAATGACTGGTGGTCAAAGTAGTTTATTTACTGAAGTTGAATCCACATCGACTCATTCTAAAGTAAAAGTTCAAGAGGTAGCGAAACTTCATTTAATAAATCCCATTGTACTAAGTGCAAACCAAAATGAGTTAGATCTACATCAAGATTTTGTAAACTTCTTGGTTAAGAAATCAGGGCTTAACCATTGGGATGATTAATCATCACCGTAGGAATTAGTCGTGCCTGTCATCCTGAGGAGTTTACGACGAAGGATCTTCTGACTGTGGCACAATGTGCTTTGCGGGAGATCCTTCTCCGGCGCTCAGGATGACCAAAGCAAGGTTACGCTAAGACCTGTTGCATCAAAATCCTTAAGTTGACGCCACTATTCATCCATAGTACATGCGGCTCTAGTGTGAATGAGTTTTGATGAGATAATAAGTATTTTTGTGACATAAATGGTATATCTATACCATTTATGTCGAAACTACCTTATTTTGGAATTAAATATTTTTCAGCAAAATCTTTGCCTATACATTCCCCAAGGGTCTTGCCCCATGTTCCGGCAGTTTCGCTATTTATTTTGTCAGGTATACTTGCATAAATCTGATCCTGACATTTTTTTGCACTTCCTGGGATTAAAGACACACATTTTTCATAAGTCATCTTAATTTCATCAAAGCGTTTTTTTAAATCAGTGTCCTGCATAAACCCTTTACAGATTAAATCAGGCAACATAGGTGTCATTGAGTTTAGCCAGCTGTCCTTTGACATTTCGCCTGATGAACTGGAGGTACTTGGAGCACTTTTAGTAGCAGTATCATCTGCATTAGAAATAAAAGGAATAAAAGAACTACTTACCGCAATGGTTGTTGCTATAAGAAATTTCCTTGACATGATGAATTATCCTTATTTTTAGGTCTCAATTAAATAGTAGATCATAATATTTGAAATTGCCTTTAGTCCGACTAATTATATTTTGATTTTATTGAATAATTGACTGAAAAATGCGCATTAAACCGTATTGGTGTGCTTAAATAATTTGATTTGTTTAATAATTAAACTAAAATCAGAGTGAGATGGAATCAAATTAGGAATAATTATGGAACAGTCCAATTCTTGCTTTAAATTCTTGATTCGTTTTTTCATATTATTGTTTTCTACTGTGTTCTTGAGTACTACTAGCTTTGCTGCGGGAAATACATTTATCTTTAATCCCAATACTTTATCTTGGAAAGCAGTTAATGCTAATGGCAAGGTTGTACGAACCGGAAGAGCCTCTGGAGGGAGACGATATTGTCCAGACATTCATCGTGGTTGTAAAACACCATCTGGTGTCTATCATGTATTTTCAAAAGGGGGGCCTGGCTGCAAGTCCAGTCGTTTCCCTGTCGGGCGTGGTGGATCTCCAATGCCTTATTGTATGTTCTTTAGCAAAAATTATGCGATTCATGGCTCTTATGAGCTACCTCATTATAACGCTAGCCATGGGTGTATAAGAGTATCTCCCAGTGATGCAGCGTGGCTTAGTCACAATTTTGTTAAAATTGGAACTAAGGTAGTGATTCAATCTTATTAATTAAAGATTATGTAGCAGCGCCGTAAGCCCTAAAAACACGCTATAAAAGGATTTCTATAGTGTGTTTTTTATTAGAGCTCTAGATTACCGCGTCTTTGAGCTGATTATGCTAGCGATCTATTTATAGATCGTCTTCATCATCCATGCTAAATGATGAACCACATCCACAGGTTGTTTTAGCATTGGGATTACGAATAATGAATTGCTCACCTTGGATTCCTTGAACATAATCAATTTCAGCATCATGTAAATATTGATAACTCATAGAATCAACAAGCAGTTTGACAGTAGTATCACCATCGGAACAATGTTGTTCTACTACAGTATCATCTTCATTAACTTGTTCATCGAAGCTAAAACCATACTGAAAACCAGAACAACCGCCGCCTGTGATAAACACACGCAAGTTTAAATTAAAATTATCTTCTTCTTTAATTAGTTCTGCTACTTTATCGGCAGCACTTATTGAAAAGGTGATATCAGTAGTAGCAGGGGATACGTCAATAGCAGCCATATTTAACTCCAATTTATGTAGAACCCTATTTAGAGAGGGTTTCTTTTTAATTATATCAAATTACCTAATGATTTGTTCAATCGTTGCGCCACCTAAACATTGGTTCTTGTCATAAAAAACCACATATTGCCCCGGTGTTACTGCTCTTTGTGGATTTGAGAACATCACATAATGTTGTCCGTTATCCTCAGGCGAAATCATACATGCTTGTTCTACCTGTCTGTACCTTGTTTTAGCATAACAAGTTAAAGGTAAATTATCTTGACACTCTGCAAGCCAATGTATTGGCCCACAAATTAAACCTTGTGAATACAGCATGGGGTGATGAGTGCCTTGAGCAACGTATAGGGTATTTGTTGCTACTTCCTTATCTACTACATACCATGGTTCGTCAGTAGCATTATGTAAGCCACCTATACCTAATCCTTGACGTTGTCCGAGAGTATAGAACATTAAACCATCATGTTTGCCTAAAACCTCACCATCCATATTTTTAATATCGCCAGGTTTAGCAAGAATAAATTCATTTAAAAAGGATTTAAAACGCTTTTCACCAATAAAACAAATCCCAGTAGAGTCTTTTTTGGCATGAGTTACTAAGCCAAGATCTTTGGCAAACTCTCTAATTTGGGGTTTAGTATAGTCACCAATTGGAAATAAAGTTTTTCCCAAGGCCTCTGGAGCTACTGCATGTAGAAAATAAGTTTGATCTTTATCTCTATCTTTAGCTTTATATAAATAGCCAATAGTACCTGAGGTCTTATTTTTGGCATAATGTCCGGTGGCTATATAATCGGCTCCTAGTGTTAATGCATGATTTAAAAAAGCATTGAATTTTATTTCTTTGTTGCACAAAACATCGGGATTAGGTGTTCGACCTTTTTCGTATTCACTTAAAAAATGAGCAAATACTTTATCCCAATATTGTTCAGAAAAGTTAATTTTATGCAGAGGAATACGTAATTGATTGCACACTGCTTGTGCATCAGCTAGATCTTGGGCTGCGGGGCAAAATCCACTGTTATCATCCTGTTCCCAGTTTTTCATAAATAATCCCTCAACCTGGTAACCTTGTTCTTTTAACAACCAGGCTGCAACGGATGAGTCAACCCCACCAGACATACCAACAATGACTTTAGCTTTCATAAATAATACTACCGCGCTTTATATAAGATGCTATATACCAAGAGCCATAAACGTTTTATTGGGTGGCTCACAGGATAAAATTACTTATTATCTCATAAAAGAAGACAAAGATGGAGGGCGTTGTTATTGTCAGGGTGGATTATTTATATTTTCTCTCCATACTAGAATATCTAACTACTTTATGCCTACTATGGAAATGGAATGAGCATCTTGTGGTAAAAATCAAATAGACTTCGTTCGATACAGTAGAGTTTCGAATGAAGTCTAATGAAGCAGCTGTGATGCAAGCGACCTAATTCATAAGGAGATGAATATGGATGATATCGTAAAACTTGGCAGTCCTAGTGCATTGAGTCTTTTGGCCAGTGCAGGAACAACCTCTATTCCAGGCTTGGTGGTTGGTGGGGCCATTCTTGCTGTTGCGGCAGCGGTCTTTACTTATAAAGAATATAAAAAATTTGAAGAAAAAAAGCATAAGAAAAAAATCGAAGAAATTAATCAACTTTATACCGAGCGATTAAAACAGATAACCGTTCCATTTTATGGTTCTATCGATGGCTTTCCACCTGTATTCCAATTAAATAAAGAAAACAAATACGAGTCGCTGCATTATACTTTGGCAGAAGTTAAGGATATAGGAAAGTTACTACCTAGCGGTGGCGATGTAGCTTTAGTCAGTTACAGAGAGTCGATTCGAGCAGCACTAAGAAAGTTAAAAGAGTATTATTTTCTTCGCGCAAAAAGTGAGGATGAGGAGTCTGATGAGGTTACCATCAGAGTACTCTCTTATTTGTTACACATGATTGATAGCAAATGTTTAAATTTTTTGGGTTATGAGTACGACATTGCTTATTTAGGGGCTCTTACTGAGTTTATCAATGAATATGCTTCACTCGGAAGAGCGGAGCATAGTCAGCATTTTGATCGCCTTAAAGAAGTTTATGCTAATTTGTTAGAAGCGAAACAAAAACTAGAAAAGCATAAAGAAGTTTTATCTTTAGAAGAAACTGTTTCTGCGCTCAGAGATCATTGCGTGCAGCATAGTGATCTACTGATCAGGACTTTCGTAAAAATGATTGCTAATAAAAGTGACACTGATCTTGCTGCCACTGTTAATCATGCTGAAATTATTGATGGAATATTACGGAAACATTACATCCGCAAAGAAGTATGGGGGATTGAACTTGTTGCTGATCATCAAATTGAGGTGCCTGAGTCTGTATTTAAAGGATGGTTAAAAAATTTATCGTTGTATTATCTAAGTTCATTAAGTATTGAGACGGGTCAAAAAAATGAAAAAGCTCCAATTTATGAAGATTTTTTTAACTTCTTAAAAAAAGCTGAAGACTATTTAGCTAATAGAACAATTGGTAACTCAGAAAAAGAAGTTAAAAAATTAAATGAGGAAATAAAAAAACAATTGCAACTTATCGCCAAGGTTTTTAAAGACAGCGATAATTTTATCAGTACGGTCTACAAACCATCTGATAAAAAATTCCATGTTGTTCACGATGAAGCATTGTTAGTTGAGCGTAGTCGAATCGTAGCGAATTTTGCAAAATTAATTGATGATGTGATTTCTTTGCAATATGTATGTATTCATTTGTCTAAAAGTATCAAAGAGCTTGGTGAAATTTATGTTAAAAATCCGCGGCATTTCCATAAAATTTTTAGCGCTATGGCCAAATTATGCACTTTAATTCAAGCCGATATGCAAACGTGTATTGATGATTTTATTGCGTTACAGGAAAAGAATAAAGATAAGATGCAGGCAGCGAGAAAGGAACAATTTCCTAACGAAGTTAGAAGTTTACTTGATTCAGTTGCTGTTGGTGTTGAGCGATTAGGTGCGGCGGTTAAAAGTTGTCGTAAAAAGGCGAAAAAAGCAATTAATCAGGAAACTACTCAATCTGTAGCTTATGAAATGCTTGAGGTCGTAGAGTCTGTATTAGGGCGTTATTTTAAAGAAACGAATACTATTGAGAAGAAAAGCATTTCACCGCCTGTAATAAAACAAAAGAATAGTACGGAGCAAAAAGAGCAACCCGTTCATGCTGGATCAGGGACTGGTAATTTATCAGACTCTCTGCCTCCATCAACATCACAACAAAGTCAGGGGCAATCTCAAGAAGTCAGCTCTCTATTACCTGATGAGGCACCATTAGAACAATTAAAGAAGCTGACGCAAGAAATTTATAGTAAAACGGTTAGCATTTCTCAAACAGAACCTCAAATCGCAAAAAATTATTTTACCTTATATGACACCTTGATAGTGATGCAAGAAAAAAGTATTGCACTGATGGACGAACCCGACAAAACAGAGCAGCGTAGTTTAAAGGCAGAAAGCACATTAGAATTAACCCTTAGCTTAGTCAAGAAAACATATAGTTTCTTAAATAAAACATCCGATGAACGTAAGCAATTAGCTTCTTCCTTTGCTAAAGAAATTCATAATATTCTCAATAGTGAAGAAAATAGTGATCTAATTGATTGTCACAACAATAGTATTTCTCGCTTTCTTTATACCCATCTCTGCAGCTGTAGTTTTTTTAGAACGGATACTCGCAAAAAACTTACAGATTTTGATATGGCATGTGCACATTTAACGACAGTTACATAGTAAGTTGGGGCATTTTGCCCCATGGCCGCCAGGTCAAGTACAGCAATGCTGGGCAATTTGTTGTCCGACTTGCAACTCACAATACCAATGAGTAAGCGATTAATTAACTAGGAAATACTTTTTATAAAGCAAAAAAATTCCGGTGTTAGTACGAGACTAAACCGGAATTTATGATATGGCATCTATTGATGCTCAATAATTTTAACAGTGATTAAGCGTCTGCTCTTATCGGTGTAACTGCATAACGTCTCATAATTTTTTCAGCTTTGAAACCTGCAGCACCAGAGCCACCAGGAACACCTACAGTGGCTAATGCACCATTGCCGGCATTAAATACTGGTGCAGAGGCAGCGCCCACGCCCCATACAGTAGCACTAGCAGTAACAGCTGATGCAGGAACTCCTGCTCCAGTAACGATTAATGCTAAGTTAGCATAAGCTGTTGTTGGTGGGGTATAAGTAATGGCTGCTGTAGCGGTTGTAGCCGGGACAGTAGTAGTGCTTACTGAGTCATATACGATTGTTGATATGCCCCCAACAGTTGTTTTAATTGGCGTTACTGCTACTGAGGTAATGCCAGTACACGACGTCGCACTGTGAGTTGCAGAACTTGCCCATTTGACTACCACTGTTCCATTATAGGCAACAAGAGCAGTTGTTGAGCATGGGCCACTAGAATCTGAAACGACCACTGAAATACTGGAAGCGGTGTTTCCTATAGAACCAGTTGTAGATGGATTAGCTAAGCCGTTGACTATTACCAATTGTCCACTAGATACGGCTGTATATGAATAAACAGCTCCAGCCAGACCTAATAAAGCGATTGTTAGAGCGGGGCGTAAAAATCGATGTTTGTCACCACTCTTCATACTCTTACTAATTAATTCCATATTTCATTCCTTTCCTTTTAGTAATAGGTTTTAAATGATACTGTTTATCAACGAGATATTTTGCCCACTCTTGATAAGCTTTATCATCACTTTTTATATACTTCAATGCGATGATATTTCAAAAGTTTCATCTTCCTTGAAATATTAAGAACGCATCATATTAAATTATTTAGCCTTCTTCTCTCATAGGAATAATTGCATGGTGTCGCATCATGGTTTCTGCCTTGAGACCTGCAGCACCAATACCACCAGGAACTCCTACAGTAGTCAACCCACCGTTACCTGTATCAAATACTGGTGCAGAGGCAGCGCCCACACCCCATACAGTAGCACTGGCAGTAACTGCTGATGCAGGAACTCCAGCCCCAGTAATGATCAATGCTAAGTTCGCATAAGCAGTGGTTGGTGGGGTATAAGTAATGGCTGCCGTAGCAGTTGCAGCGGGAACGGTAGTGGTACTTACTGAGTCATATACGATTGTTGAGACGGAACCAACGGTTGTTTTAATTGGCGTTACTGCTACTGAAGTAATACCAGTACAAGAGGTAGCACTGTGAGTAGCTGAGCTTGCCCATTTGACTACTACTGTTCCATTATAGGCAACCAGTGCTGTTGTTGAGCATGGACCGGTAGAATCTGAAACGACTACAGAAACACTAGAAGCAGTACTTCCTGTAGCTCCTGTTGATGCGTCATTACCTAAGCCGTTTATTATCACTAATTGTCCGCTGGAAACAGCAGTATAAGAATAAACAGCCCCAGCCAGGCCTAATAAAGCGATTGTCAAAGTGGAGCGTAAAAATCGATGCCGGCTAGTTCCACAGCTTTTTATATTTTTACTAATTAATTCCATGTTTCATTCCTTTCCATTTTATAATAAGTTTAAAATGATACTGCTTGTCTGTGGAATACAGCCATCCACTTAACTGATGATCATTAGCATAGTTTTTTATGTATTACAACTTCATGGTCAAGGGTAATCTATTAATTAATTTGATAATTTTGGCAATTCCTTAGATAATAGTTGATTTCTTTAGGGGATTTTATGCTTCATTTGCCAGAAATAGCGAAACAGGGGCAGCAAACTAAAATAATAAGAATAGACGACCGTTTGCCTAGCTTTCTAATTTCTCCCTGTCAACTAAATGTTACTTACCATGTAGAAGTAGAAGATGATTTTTACTTGCTCCATTTAAAGGTGGTAGGTGATTTAAATGCTATTTGTCAGCGTTGTATGCAGGAATTTCATTTTTCTTATGATAATGAAACAACAATAGCTGTTTGTCGAAGTGATGAACGGGCAGAACAAGTATTGGAACTGTATGAATGCATCGTTTCATCCAATTGGCATGTTGATTTAAATGACTTAATTACTGATGAGCTACATCTATATGCACCGCAATTTCACCCTAATAATAATGATTGTGATAGTGAAATAAATCAAATTTTAACTCAAAAAGATGAACCTTATTGATAATTTGTGTAATTAACACTTGGATTGAAACCAAAATATCGGTAAAATTCCCGCTTTATGAATGCAAATTGTTTAGGAGTAATACAATGGCTGTACAACAAAATAAAAAGTCACGTTCACGTCGTGACATGCGTCGTTCACACGACAAATTAGGTTTGCCAACTCTTTCAGTTGATCAGACCACTGGTGAAACTCATCGCCGTCATCATATGACAGAAGACGGTTATTATCGTGGCGAGAAAATTATTGACGCTGATACTGCTTACGAAGACGAAGAGTAATCTTTCTTGAACAATATCACCATTGCTGTAGATGCAATGGGTGGGGATCACGGACTCAGCGTTGTGATTCCTGCCTGTGTTCGTGCAGCTAAAAAAAATCCTGATCTAAATATTATACTAGTCGGAGTACAAGATAAGGTTAGTGCTTTTTTACAAAAGTACGGAGCCCAGTCTTCGAAACAGTTATCTATAGTTCATGCTTCTGAAGTCGTGACTATGGATGAATTGCCATCGCACGCATTACGTAATAAAAAAGATTCTTCTATGCGAGTGGCGATCAGCTTGGTGAAAGAGGGGAAAGCACAGGCTTGTGTTAGTGCTGGCAATACAGGCGCTTTAATGGCTACCGCTCGTTATGTATTAAAAACATTACCAGGTATAGATAGGCCCGCCATAGTTTCTGAATTACCTACAATGAAAGGCAAGACTTGGGTTATTGATTTAGGGGCAAATGTTGATTCGTGTGCCGAACATTTATTTCAGTTCGCTGTAATGGGATCTGCATTGATTCAGGCTATTGAACATAAACCTAAACCTAAAATTGCTTTATTGAATATAGGTGTTGAGGAAATAAAAGGAAATGATCAGGTCAAACGGACTGCTCATATGCTTGCAGAATGCTCTGTGATGAATTACGTCGGTTATGTTGAAGGTAACCATTTTTATTCAGGTGATGTCGATTTAGTCGTTTGTGATGGTTTTGTTGGAAATGTTGCATTAAAAGCAAGTGAAGGGATCGCCCGGCTAATGTTAGATGTACTTAAAGAGTCATTTAACAAAAATTGGTTAACAAAGATTTCTGGATTTCTAGCCTTACCTGCTTTAAGAAACTTAAAAAAACGCTTAGATCCATCGCGATATAATGGTGCTAGCATGCTTGGTTTAAATGGTATTGTTGTTAAAAGCCATGGCGGTGCTGATGAGAGAGGTTTTGAGTTCGCTATTGAACAGGCAATTCTTGAAGCAAAGAATAATGTTGTAGATTTAGTACGTGATCAAATAAACGATTTTATAAATCAGGGACTGCTGTTATGAAGAATGCTATTATCAGTGGCACAGGGAGTTATTCTCCTAAAAGGCAAATTACTAATACTGAGCTTGAAAAAACGCTTGATACCGATAATGAATGGATAATTTCTCGAACAGGAATTAGTAGCCGTAGTGTAGCTGATGAGCATGAAACAACATCCTTTATGGCGTCTAGAGCTGCTGAACAAGCACTTGAATCTTCAGGGTTTAGTGCAGATGATATTGATCTTATTGTGGTAGCTACTTGCTCTCCTGATTATTTTTTTCCAAGTGTAGCATGTCATGTACAACATGCATTAAAAATTAAAAAGCCTATCCCTGCTTTTGATATTGGAGCTGCGTGCAGTGGTTTTGTCTATGCTATGGATATTGCAAGACAATATATTGGTACCGGGATGGCAAAAAATGTCTTAGTTATTGGTAGTGAAAGAATGTCTCGCACTGTTGATTGGACAGATCGCGCTACGTGCGTTTTATTTGGTGACGGAGCCGGAGCGGTTATTTTAAGTGCCAGCGAAAGGCAAGGAATTATGGGGAGCGTTCTTCATTCTGCTTTTGATGCAGACATGTTACTAACGCTGCGTAATGGTTCTTTTGATAATGAAGTTACCACTGTAACTATGCGTGGGAATGAAGTATTTAAACTCGCCGTCAATATCATGGGTGATGTTGTAGATGAGGTTTTAGAAGTCAGTAAATTAAAAAAATCCGACATTAATTGGTTAATTCCACACCAAGCAAATATTCGTATTATTCAAGCTATTGCAAAGAAATTATCACTTCCTATGTCGCAAGTCATAGTTACTATTGGTAATCAAGGAAATACCTCTGCTGCCTCCATACCATTAGCACTTGATTATTCTATTAAAAACAATCAGATAAAAAGAGATGAGTTGTTATTAATTGAATCATTCGGTGGTGGAATGACTTGGGGCGCAATGGTTATCCGTTACTAACTATTTAATTTAAAAGGGTTTTTCTTTTATGGTAAACACAGCATTTGTATTTCCTGGACAAGGATCTCAATCTGTAGGCATGTTGTCTGATTTTATGCCGCAATATCCAATTATAACTGATTTTTTTGCTGAAGCGTCTGACGCAGTAGGATATAATCTTTGGCAGTTGATTCAGAATGGGCCTAAGGAAAAGCTCAATCAAACAGAACACACGCAAGTAGCTATGCTAACTGCTGATGTTGCAATATATAAGTTATTAATACAACAAGGTCTGTCGTTACCTTTAATTATGGCTGGACATAGTTTGGGCGAATATGCTGCCTTAGTATGCGCTGGCTCAATGTCTTTAACCGATGCGGTGCGTTTGGTCGCTAAACGTGGTCAATTGATGCAACAAGCTATTCCATTGGGACTTGGCGCAATGGCCGCCATAGTAGGACTAACTGATGAGCAAGTAGAAGCTCTTTGTCAGCAGGCGAGCCAACCCAATGAGCGTGTTTCTCCCGCAAATTATAACGCAATTGGTCAGGTGGTTGTTGCAGGTCATACTCCGGCAGTAGAACGAGTCATTGCTTTGGCGGACGAAGAGGGTGCTAGACTGGCAAAAATAATACCAGTAAGTGTTCCTTGTCATTGTTCTTTGCTCTCTGATGCGGCAGAGTTATTTGCTGATGATCTCGCACGGGTTGAGTTTAAAAACCCCTCTATTGATGTCATTAGTAATGTTGATTTAAGTATTTATCATTCTGCGCAACATATTAGGACTAAGCTTAAAGAACAGTTATACAGTCCTGTACGCTGGGTTGAAACCATTCAATTATTCAAAAATCAAGGGATAGAACTTATTGTTGAATGTGGTCCAGGTAAAGTGCTCAATGGGCTCGTCAAGAGAATAGATAGAAGTTTAAATACTATTAGTATTTATGACACAATTAGTTTGGATCAGGTCTTAGAGCAACTACATACTCCAGCTTAAGAGGAGCTTTAATGATAAATTTAGAAGGTAAAATTGCATTAGTCACCGGAGCAAGTCGCGGAATAGGCCAGGCTATTGCATTAGAAATGGCTAAAGCAGGTGCTTTTGTTTATGGAACGGCAACAACAAACCAAGGTGCTGATTTAATTAATTCTTTTTTTGAAAAAGAAAAGTTAGCTGGTAAAGGAATGGTGCTTGATGTAACTAATGCAGAGCAAGTGGACAACTTAATGGCTTTTTTTTCTGAAAGCGATCACAGTCCATCTATACTTGTTAATAATGCAGGTATTACATCAGATAATTTGTTATTACGTATGGACGATGACGAGTGGTATAAAGTCATTGAAACCAATTTGAACTCTATCTATAGAATGTCAAAAGCATGCTTAAAGCCTATGTTTAAAGCGCGCTGGGGACGAATTATTTCTATAGGTTCCGTAGTGGGTGCGAGTGGAAATTCAGGCCAGGTTAACTATACTGCGGCAAAAGCAGGAGTCATTGGCTTTTCCAAATCATTGGCTCAGGAAATCGGCAGCAGAGGAATTACTGTTAATGTTGTTGCTCCTGGTTTTATTGATACGGACATGACTGCGGCATTACCGGATATGGTTAAAGAGGAAATGTTAAAAAGGATTCCTTTACGTAAATTAGGGATGGCTGAAGATGTGGCTGCCGCGGTAGTTTTTTTAGCATCAGACCGAGCTAAATATATTACAGGTGAAACAATTCATGTCAATGGCGGTATGTATATGGATTAAATGCACTTGCGTTATCTGTATAATTGAATAAACTACCCATCAGTATTTTAAAAATTATTTCTATCAACCGAAGAGGAAAATTAAGTTATGAGTACAGTTGAAGATCGTGTTCGTAAAATTGTTGTTGAACAATTAGGTGTTAAAGAAGAGGAATTAAAAAACGATGCGTCATTTGTTGACGATTTGGGTGCTGATTCCCTTGATACTGTAGAATTAGTAATGGCTCTTGAAGAAGAATTTGAAACAGAAATTCCTGATGAAAAAGCAGAGAAAATAACAACGATTCAAGAAGCTATTGATTACATTGAATCAAATATGAATAAAGAAGAAGCCTAATTTTTTCGAGGAGCTTTCATTGAACAAACGGCGTGTAGTAATTACCGGTATGGGGATGCTTACTCCAGTCGGTCTTAATGTACAGGAAACTTGGCAAAACATATTGGCTGGAGTTAGTGGGGTCGGACTGGTAGAGGATTTTGATACTACTGAATACACTACTAAGATTTGGGCTAAGGTCAAGAATTTTAACATTGAGAATTACGTGCCCATCAAAGATGCTCGAAAAATGGATGTATTTACTCAGTATGGAATTGCCGCCGCAGAAGAGGCGATGCTTGATTCAGGTTTAATAATGAATGAGGCTTTGTCTCGTCGTACTGGTGTTGCTGTTGGCGCTGGTATAGGCGGTATTCAGACTATTACTAATAACCAGGACAGACTGGTTGCAGGAGGCCCACGTAAGGTTTCTCCTTTTTTTATTCCAGCAGGCATAATTAATATGGTTGCTGGGCAAATTTCTATTAAACACAATCTTAAAGGGCCCAATATATCGGTTGTAACCGCATGTACAACTGGCACTCATAATATTGGACTTGCTGGCCGTATAATTGCCTATGGTGATGCGGATGTTATGGTTTGTGGTGGTTCTGAAATGACCACAACACCTTTATGCTTAGCAGGTTTTTCTGCAGTACGTTCTCTTTCTAAGCGCAATGATGAACCTCAAAAAGCATCAAGACCTTGGGATAAAGACAGAGATGGATTTGTTATGGGTGAGGGAGCCGGTATTCTGGTTTTAGAAGAATACGAGCATGCAAAAGCCCGCGGTGCTAAAATTTATGCGGAATTAGTCGGTTTTGGTATGTCAGGAGATGCTTATCATATTACCGCACCTGATGAAGATGCTGATGGTGCTGCTCGCTCCATGGAAGCGGCTATTCATGATGCAGGTATAGCTCCTAACCAAGTAGATTATATTAATGCGCATGGGACTTCAACAGAACTTAATGATCTGAATGAAACTAAGGCTATCAAGCGTATTTTCCAAGAGCATGCTTATGACTTAGCAGTTAGCTCTACAAAATCAATGACCGGGCACTTATTAGGAGCAGCTGGCGCTGTAGAAGCCATCTTCAGTGTTTTAGCGCTAAGAGAGCAAATCGCTCCTCCCACAATTAATTTAGACAACCCTGATGAAGGTTGTGACTTGAATTATGTTGCTCATAAACCCCAAAAAAGAAGTATTAATTACGTCTTAAGTAATTCATTGGGTTTTGGTGGAACAAATGGTAGTTTGCTATTTAAACGGATTTAAATGAAACACCCAAGACATAAAAAACTGATTATTTATATTTTTATAGCGTTTTTTATGTCTTTTCTTATTCTAGGGTGGAATATTTATAATTTAGCCATATCTCCTCTTATATCCAAGAACAATGTTCCAATAATCATTAATGTTGATGCATCAACATCAGCATCTAAATTTGCACAGCTTCTAAAAGATCAACACCTAATCGACTCTCCCAATTTTTTTAAACTGATGATTCGTTTTTCAGGGATGGCTCAGCATTTAAAAGCAGGAGTATATCAAATTAATCCTGGTGAAACGGCAATGCAATTGCTTCATCGGGTAGCCACTGGCGATGTCTTAACACAAAAATTTGTCATCATTGAGGGAACCACTCAACAGAAGATATCCGACGATTTAATGAAGGCAAATTATTTAAAATATTCTCCTGAAGACTGGTTAGCAATTCAAGATAAGTACTCTAGTGCAGAAGGGCTCTTATTGGCAGATACCTATCAATATAATGGAGGAAGTAGTAGTAAGACACTTTTGGAGCATGCTCATCGTAATTTAGTCAATTATTTAGATAGTGCATGGGCTAATAGAGCCCCCGACTTACCTTATCAGACTCCATATGAGTTATTGATTGCCGCTTCCATAATTGAAAAAGAAACAGCAGTCCCTCAAGAGAGAAAGCTAATTTCTGGAGTGATGGTCAATAGATTAAAGAAAAAAATGCCATTACAAATGGATCCTACTGTAATCTATGCTTTGGGAAGTGAATATAAAGGTAAATTATCTCATAATGACATGCAAGTGAACTCCCCTTATAATTCTTATCTTAATAGAGGACTTCCTCCTACACCTATTGCTATGGTTGGCAAAGAGGCTATAGATGCCGCCGCTCATCCTCAATTATCCAATTATTTATATTTTGTTGCTAAAGGGGATGGAACTCATCAATTTTCTGAAACATATAGTCAACAAAGACAGGCTATTGATCAATATATGCATAGGAATTTTTAATGTCATCTTTAACTGGGAAATTAATAGTAATTGAAGGTTTGGAAGGTGCTGGAAAATCTACTGCTGTAAACGTAGTTATTGATTTCCTCTCTCAACTTAATATTAAAACAATTACTACTCGAGAACCTGGTGGAACAAACATAGGCGAACAATTAAGAGCCATCATAAAAAATCCCGAGTACGGTGGTATTTTAGATGATAGAAGTGAGTTGCTATTGCTTTATACAGCACGAATCCAACTTATAGAGCAAGTAATTAAGCCCGCTTTACAACAAGGCCATTGGGTAATAGCAGATCGATTTGAGCTATCTACCAGAGCTTATCAAGGTGGTGGTCGCGGATTGGATAGGAACATGATCCAAAGTTTATCTGATTTTTGTCTTCGCGGGATTAAGCCAGATCTTACTTTGTATTTGGATATTACTCCTGAATTGGGTATGGAGCGAGCCAAATTAAGAGGGGCATTTGATAGAATTGAACAACAATCTATAGATTTTTTTCATAGAGTGCATGATGCTTATATGCAGTATGTTAATGCTGATCCAGAGATTTTTATTGTTGATGCTAGTCGTTCTTTACACGATGTAAGACAGGCTATTCAAAACATTTTAACCCAATTTATAGAGCAGGATGCATGATAAACCATCCCACTCAGTGGCAGCAAATTCAATCGGCTTTGAACCAGAAACGCATTGCTCAGGCTATGTTATTTGTTGGTCCTTTACATTGTGCATTGTCTGAATTCACTATTAACGTAATGCAATTAATCTCGTGTAAAGAGGCAATAAATAGACCTTGCTATCAATGTGTTGAGTGCAAAATGATTCATCGCATGGAGCATCCTGATATACAATGGATCAAGCCTGAAAAAAATGGTGGTGTCATTAAAATTGATCAAATAAGAGAACTACAAAGTTCCGCTTATTTAACACCGCAAAGAACGAATTATAAATTAATAGTTATTGAAGCTGCAGACAGAATGAATATTGCTGCGGCAAATGCGTTATTAAAAATTCTAGAAGAGCCTACGAGACATACGCTATTCATTTTAATTGCTCAACAATTAGGCACAATGCTTCCTACAATTTTAAGTCGTTGTCAGATCATCACTTTTTCCTCATCTTCAGATGAATACAGTAATAACCTTTTGATGTTAGGCGAACAATACCCGGCAGAGTCTGAAAGAGCATTGATTATAAATCAATCGCAATCAATTTTGGATGGATTAATCGCTGTAATAGAACGAAGAGAGCATCCTTGTGTTTTGGCATCACAATGGAGTCAATTTGAATTGAGTGCTTTGCTATGGTTTTTATATTTAGTATATTCGCAACTACAGCAAATGTTTTTTAGCATTTCAGTAACCAAAGGGCCTGCTATTCATCAACTAAATCAGTTAGCTTCTTTATTAAATCCCATGGTGATTTTTAAACAAATTGACATAATAAATACATTGTTAAGAAAAATAAGCCATAATATTAATGTAAATCATATCTTGGCCTTAGAGGATTTATTGTTTGCATTGAGCCTCTAATTTATGTACACGGAGAGTTTATGGATGAGCAAGCACAATTAATCAATTGTTCATTTAGTAGTGAAGCCTGCTTATATCTATCTTACATGCCCTTTATCAAAGGCGGCGGTCTTTTTTTAAGAACCAATCATGTTTGTCCTTTAGGAACAGGAGTGGAGCTATCACTTAAATTAATTAACGAACATGAGCCTTATCTGGTTCGCGCGAAAGTAATATGGATTACTCCGAAGGGGGCACAGGGAAATAAGCCACCGGGAATAGGTGTTCAATTCATAGGTGAGAATAGTCGATATTTATGTAATAAAATAGAGACTTATTTGGCTGGAATGTTAAAATCCACGCAGCTAACAGATACTCTATAGGATCAGAATTGAGGACTCCAATGATAGTTGATTCACACTGCCATTTAAATTTTTTAGATTTAGCCGAATTTAATAATGATATGTCTCAAGTATTATTCAAAGCAAAAGAAAATGGTGTTCAGCATTTTTTATGCGTTTGTGTCGAGTTGAGCGATTATCCTCAATTAGAGCAATTAGCAGCGAGTTATCCTAATATCAGCATTTCTGTTGGAGTACATCCTAATAGTGAGATGGAGTATCCAGTTACCGCCGCTATGTTATGTGACTTGGCTACAAATCCAGCGTGTATTGCCATAGGCGAAACAGGACTTGATTACTATAGAACTCATACCGAGGAAGCTCAAGAAGAACAACGTTCTCGATTTAGAGAGCATATAAAAGCAGCACTAACTACTTCAAAGCCATTAATTATTCATACGCGTCAGGCTGCTGAAGACACTTTATTGCTAATGGCACAAGAAAATGCTCAGCAAATTGGTGGAGTAATGCATTGCTTTGCTGAAAATTTGGATATTGCTTTAAGGGCTATAGACCTTAATTTTTATATTTCTTTTTCAGGCATCGTGACTTTTAAAAATGCTACAATGTTACAAGAGGTCGCGAGACATATTCCATTGGATAAAATACTAATTGAAACGGACTCACCTTATCTTGCTCCAGTACCTTTTCGTGGAAAACAAAATCATCCTGCCTTAGTGAAGTATGTGGCTGAAGCTATAGCAGAGTTACGTGGAATGAGGTATGAGGAAATTGCCGAAATTACTACGCAAAATTTTTATAATTGTTTTAAGTTACATCAATAAAAAACCTTTATTTAGAACATCCTATGTCAGCAAGAATAGTGTTAAATGTATTGACTTTGCCTGACTCATAAGATTTAGTATCATAAGGTTATTTATCTTAAAGAGTAAGCAATGGCTTTATACATAGGATTAATGTCTGGCACTAGCATGGATGGCATAGACGCTGCATTGGTCGATATCCCTACAAATAACTTGCATTGTGGAATCACAAAAAAATATAGTGATGACACAAAAAAACGTATTGAGGATGTAATAGAAGGGAATAATTTAAGCCTTGCGGCAATTTGCCAGTTAAATACTCTTATAGGACAAGAGTTTGCCGAGGCAACAATTGATTTACTTCGTGAAGCAAAAAAGTCTCCGAGAGATATCATCGCTATAGGTAGTCACGGACAGACAATTTGCCATGATACTCAAGTTGCTATCCCTTATACTTTACAGTTAGGTTGCGGCCATACTATTTCATCACGTACAGGTATTACCGTTGTTGCTGACTTTAGAACAAGAGATTTGGTTAATGGAGGGCAGGGGGCACCTTTTGCTCCGTTGTACCATCAGAAGTTATTTAACCACTTGAACACTGATGTTGCTGTATTGAACATCGGTGGAATCGCTAATGTTACTTTTATTTCCCCAGGGCAACAGACCAAGGGTTGGGACATAGGTCCAGGTAACTGTTTAATGGATGCGTGGATTAATAAGCATCAAGGCGTGGCTTTTGATGCAGATGGCTCATGGGCTAGCCAAGGTAAAATAATCAGTTCATTATTAGATCGGCTACTGTCAGATTCTTATTTAGGACTACCCCCGCCTAAAAGCATTGGTAAAGAATATTTTTCTCTATCATGGTTAGAAAGCTATATAGATGAAGAATATAATCCAGTTGATGTTCAAGCTACTTTGGCGGCTTTAACCGCTCACTCTATAGCAGCGACACTCTTAAAAAAAGATAATATAAAACATTTATATTTATGTGGTGGTGGTACTCATAATCTTTATTTACGTAAGCTCTTAATCGAGTTACTTCCAGGCATCGCTGTAAAAAGTGTAGCGGATATTGGTGTGAGCCCAGATTATTTAGAGGCTATGATGTTTGCTTGGCTAGCTGCGCAAACAATAAATCAAATCCCTGTGAATTTAACGACAATTACAGGAGCAAAAGGGGCTGCTATTTTGGGGGCAATATATCCAATAATAAAATCTGATAGTTATGCAAAAGGTCTATTGACAAAGTAAATCAGCATGGGATTTAATGAGTGATTCTTATTTGAGTGATTTTAAATTGAACGAACATTATACAAAAAACACATGGAATTCGTCTGAGAATAATCTTACTGCTGCTTATGTTATTTTTTTCTTGGCAGCGTCTTTTTATTTATATGAGTTTGTATTACAAGTGGCGCCAAGCGTTATGGCTGAGTCTATGATGAAAACTTTTGGCGTTACTGGTGAGGGATTTGGTTTTATTTCCGCATTTTATTTTTATGCTTATGCCCCCGCTCAATTACCTGCAGGAGTCTTATATGACCGATATGGTCCTCGCAAGTTAATGACTTTTGCTATTATTTTATGTGCTTTTGGTTCTGCATTCTTTGCTTCAACGGACAGTGTTCTTACAGCATCTCTTGGCAGGTTTTTAATAGGGATAGGTTCTGCTTTTTCATTTATCGGTGTATTAGTCCTTATTTCTCGTTGGTTTCCTCCTCATTATTTCGCTATTCTTGCTGGGGTTGCTCAACTAATGAGTTCTGTCGGTGCCATGTTTGGAGAGATGCCACTGGCTGCGCTCATTGATTGTGTAGGATGGCGTAGCGCGAGTTTTATCTTGGCCGGAGTTGGCTTTATTCTAGCCGTATTTTTTTGGCTTTATATACGTGATTACCCTCATCAGCAAAACCAAGCGATACCTAAGCATTACCTTAGAGAGGAATGGAAAAGGCTTGTTGCTGTTTGTCGACACGCACATACTTGGATCATCGGTGGATATGCTTTTGCTATTTGGACGCCTATAGCGGTATTTGCCGCTCTTTGGGGCGTTCCTTTCTTGCAAGAAAAGTTTCATGTAAGTGTGGTCGCTGCATCAGGTCTATGCAGTATGATCTGGCTTGGTATCGGGGTGGGTAGTCCTTTATTGGGCTGGGTTAGTGATAAAATTGAAAGTAGGCGTAGTGCTTTAATCATTAGTGCTATATTAGGTTTAACAGCTACGTTAATTTTACTCTATTCGCCACATTTAACTTTGGGATGGGCATACGTCATTCTATTTGTCTTAGGTCTTGGAGCCGGCGGTCAAACAGTGAGTTTTGCTGTAGTTAAAGAAAATAATCCTCCGGAGTTGGTTGGTACTGCCTCTGGTTTTAATAATTTGTCAGTTCTAATTGGTGGTGCAATTTTTCAACCTCTAGTAGGCTACATCTTGCAACATTTAGATTCATCTCGTTTAGTTAATGGGGTGCATGTTTATAGCATTTCAAGCTATCAGACTGCGTTATTAGTCATGCCTTTATGTTTTCTGGGAAGCTTACTTATTGCGGCTTTCTTACTTAAAGAATCGCATCCAAGTCGTCAGGTTCATATTATCCAGAGCGCAGCATAATAACGATGGAATGAACAGTTGTACGTTGGGGCATTTTGCTCCAATGTACGTTTTTTAATCAATTATCTATTCCAGTATTAGAGTCAAGCATTTACAGGCTCCGCCAGCCTTAATATACTCACTCATATCACAACAAAAGACCTTAAAACCCATACTTTCTAACTGTTTTTTAACCTCATTGCATCCCGAAGGAATGATAATATTCTTGTTGGAAACTACAGCGTTACAGCAGAATTGCTTTGCCTCATCTTCCGAAACACTAATAACGTCAATAGCATTTCTAATTGCAGTTTGAGTTGACTCAGAAAATGCTTGGGGCCACCATAAAGCTGTATTTTCATCTAATGGGCAAAAACAGGTGTCGAGGTGGTAGAAATAAGGATTAACCAGTTCGCAATAGATAACATCTAGGTTTAAAATCTGTTGTATGTGATGAAAATAAGCTTTTTCTGAACGAAAACCATGACCAACAAATAGCATATGAGATCCTGCAAAAAGCGCATCACCTTCGCCCTCAAAATAATAATTACTGTCTAAAGCACTCTCATCGACAGGGATATTATGTTCTATAAACCATAACTTATTGTAATGGGCTTCTTTTTTTCTTTCATCGTAGCGAAAATTACTTAAATACGCTTTCTTATTAATCATAAGAGCCGCGTTAGCTGTAAAAACTAAGTCAGGTAAGCCTTCAACTGGTTGAATGAGCTGAGTATCAATGTTACAGAAATGAAGAGTGTCTTTAAATTGTACCCATTGGGATAACGCTTTACTCTTATCTACCGGTATTTCTTTATTCATCCAAGGGTTAATTTCGTAGCTGACATTATAATGTTTGGGTTCGCACATAAGAATTTTCATTAATTCTTCCTGATTTAAATGACATTTTAATTAGCATTAATAAGTTTAGAATATTTATTGAGTTTCAGTGGTTTTATTTTACTTACTTCCACAAAGGAAAAGATATCCATACTGCCAAAATCAGGATCAAACCCAATAGCCAGAACTCGAGTACCGTCTTGCTCACAGAAACTCATACTATGTTTAATAGCATTAGGAAGAAGGCATTGGTAAGATTTTAATTCTTCATTAAGTTTTATGAAATCTTCTTGATAGTTAGTACCTTTGATAACAGTTTTTATCTCGGATAACTCTGTGTCTGAAATGATATATTCTTTATTCGGGGTTACATGTTTGAAATCATCCCCCAATATAATACACTTTTTGTTGATATTCTTTGGCCGGATATATGGCCGATTATCCTATTTATGATATTTATTATTAGCTTAAGTATTGTTCTTTTTAGGAAAACATTGGATTAGGAATAAAGTTAGGATGTTTCAATAGTTTTTTTTTGTTCTTTTTTCGATACAAAAGCAAGGCTGATAAATAATAAAAAGAGCGCACCTACTGCCATGCAAAAAATGCCAAGGTATAGATTAATGTGCTCATGATAAAAGGCACTTGCTATTTCTATTCCCGTAGCGCCAATAACCATGACACTTAAACTTATTAATGCAGAAGCTGTGCCTTTACTTACTGGAGTAATAAATAAACAAAATCGGTTTAAAGGTGCATTGATAATACTTAGAGCAAAGAAATAAATAATAATACCTGGAATTAGTAGCAGATAATTATTACCGTAAAAATAGGGTAGGAGAGCAACTAAAATAACTCCGATGCTCATAATGATACATCCTAGAAAAATGATCTGTTTAATCTCATGTTTGTAGGTCAATCGATGCAAAAACCAATTGCCAATTATAGTTGCTCCAAATATAGGCAGTTGCCATAGTCCATATTGAATAACCGTTAATTTAGCTTCGGCGATAAGAATTACAGGAGCCAGAGCAATCCAGACAATACATGGAAGCCCGACTAATCCTATAGCGATAGTACTAAAACAAAAGGTTAAGTGAGTACCGAGCCTCTTATAATTTAAGAATACTGATTTTGCTGAGAAGGGTATTTTCGGTATTATTTGTCCATCTTTTTTTACTTGCCCTAAGGGTTCGGGCATGAATTTCCATAAGCCCCAAAATGCTACGAGAGCTAAAATGGCAATCATAACAAATATGAAACGCCATGAAGTGTAATGGATAACTATGGCCCCCAGAAGAGGGCCAAGTAAGGGAGCTAATATGGCGGCATTGGCCATAATAGCAATCAAACGAACAGCTCCCATTTCATCAAACATTTCTTGGATGGTAGCGTAACCTACCACACCAATAAAACATAAGCCCATGCCTTGAAAAAAGCGGGCAATTAAGAACTGATTCATGGAGTGAGAGCAGGCGATTAATATAGTAAATACAAAAAAGAGGCAGGCTCCTATGAGCATTAAAGGTCTTCTACCATAGGAATCCGATATTGGGCCCAATATTAATTGTAAACTGGCGCCACCAAGAATATAGACAGTAAGAGACGTGGCAACAATTGTTTCCGGTGCATTAAACGATTTTACGACACTAATCATGCCGGGCATGATCATGTCATTGGCAATATAGGTTAGAAACTCATATAAAACGAGGAAGCAAGCAAATATCAAGGCCTGTCTGCGCGGGATGGAGATAAGTGGTTCAGACATTACATTAACCTTGAATAGTTAAAATCATAAAAAAGTTATTATAGTATATACTGTTTTTTATGAATTTTTCGATAGATAAGGCACAAGATTGACTATCTTAAGTACAGAGCCGAATTCCAATCAGGATAATACATTATGACATTAAGCTTTTTTGGCAGTAAAAACCCTGAAGTAGATGAAGACGTAGTAACCTACATACTTAGCCTATTAGATCCAAGAAGTTTTGGATCTGCTGCATGCGTAAGTAAAGATTGGAATAAATACACCGCTCTTACTAGAAAATACATAGATCTATTACCTACTATTCATCGTATCCCTTTTCTTAAGGGGGTAGGTCTTGATGTAATAAAATTAAAAATATTATCTGGAGGTATGACTAACCTTAATTTCATACTTGAGACACGAGGTATGAAATATAAAGGCGTGTTGCGAGTGCCAGGCAAAGGTTCCTCTGCGTTTATATGTAGGGCAGATGAGGCACGTAATGCACGTCAGGCAGTAGAATTAGACCTTAATGTGCCTATTGATTTTTTTGATCCGGAAGATGGTTTACAGTTAACACGCTTTATTGAAGGCGTGATACCTCTTGATAAAGAGGCCTATGCAAGGATGGACATATTAGTAACAATTGCAGGTTTAATGCGTAGATTGCATTCCTCCAGTTTATTTGACAATGACATGGGTATCTTTGAGCCTAGTGAGAAGTTGTTAAATGCCTTAAAAAGTATGGAGTTTCAGTTACCTAGCGATGTAGCTTTTATAGAAAATCAGATGGAGCAGTTAAAAGAACTTTTTGGCTGTTATGATATCAATCTAAGCCCTTGTCATAATGATACGACTCCGTTTAATTTTATGTTATCGCGCATAGAGAAAAAAGATAAAGTTGTTGCAGAAAGAATGTATATGAGTGATTGGGAGTATTCGAAAAACAACGATTTTGTCAGAGACTTGGTTTATTTTATCGTTGAAGCTGATTTATCTTCAGAGCAACAACTACAATTTTTAACTTTCTATTTTGGTGCAGAACACGTTACGAAGCCAGTATTGGCCTGGGTTGAAGTGTATAAACCAATTGTAGAGTGGTGGATTACTTTATGGTACTGGACACAACAGGCCAATAAAGCTGATGCAGTAGATTTAGAGGTTTATCAGGCAAACGGGGATTTGTCTTTCAAAAAAACGGTAGCTTATCTACAAAGCCAAGAATATAAAGAGGCCACGACTCTTATTCAAGAAGAAGCTGATACCCCATTATTTTCTCGTTCTAGAGCTTTTTGATCATTGGAAACCATAAATCAAAATAAGTTATTCTAAAGTTTCAAACGTTATAACTAGTTATTTAAATCAATCATTATAAAAAAGTTGATTTTTAACAAATGTAATTGAACAAAAAATAACTCTAGTGCCAGCATATCTTTATGAAGATAAAATATTTTTTTCTTTCTAATTGACGTGTTTCACTCCTTTGTTTACTATCGCAATCGGCTTGGAAGTGCCGCATGAAAACTAAGGAGTAGTCTCATGAAAAAATTAAGTAAGTGCCAACAATCAAAACTAACGGAAAACCTAATGTCTTTTTTTAGTAAAACACCAAGTTTTCACTATTTCCATCCTTTTAAAAGGATGATATTGTGAAAAAATTAATCTTACTTTGTTTGTCATTTTTTTGTTGTTCTTCTTTTGGCTTTCATTATCCCAGTGCTGCAATATATTTGGGCAGCGTACCACCCACAGTTTTTTATGGTGAAACACTGGTTGTGCCTGTTGATTTACAGTATTTTGCTCTTCAGGGATATAAATTGTGGTCGGTTCCTCCAGGAGGTAGTTTACAGTCTGTCTCAAAGCATTGCCCTTATGTCCCTTATGATGATGGGCAGTGGGGGCGGGTATTTGTCATATGAGGCTCGTAATACCTGGTAATGTAATGGGGCGGGTTATATCAGGGGTATTAACTTATAGTCTCTGGGGTGAACATGGTAAATGGCCACATCATTATCAATGGAATAATCCATTTTCTTCCCGACCATTTCAGGTTACTGTCATTCCTCATCATTTGTCTATGTTAAATATCCCAGAGCAGAATGCTACTGCCAATCAGCCCTTTGTTTATCCTCTTAAATCGGCAGTGAACTACTATGATGAAAATCAGATGGCAGGAGTCCCAGCTCAAGCAGTGGTTCATCCCATTGAACAAGATGGATTACGTTTCGACCCCGCCAGTTTTTCTATAGTGGGAACACCGAAACGCATGGGTACTTACCAATTCAGCGTTTCCGTTCATAATGCTAATGGGGCAACTGCAGCTCAGAACTTACTTATTAAAGTGCAGGCTAATATTCAAGACAAGCCAAGATTTAAACCTCATTATTCCATGGTCAGTGCGTTGCCCGAACAGAAATACTCTATGAACCTTATGGAACTGGTAGAACTTCGGCCTGGATATTGGGTCACTAATCAGGTGTCTTTTCGTATCGAATCCAATAGTTGTAATCCTAAATGGTTACGCATCGCTCACGACGATGCTACTCTTTTAGTTGGCGATGTACCGCCAGATGCAGCGGGGCAGGAGGTCGATGTTCTCCTTGTTGCCAGCTCCAATACTGGTGGGGATTCCGACCCTTTGAAAGTTAGAATTCCCATAGCCTACGATCTAACAAAGAAACCAGAGATTAATGCATTCAAATTAGAACAGGCCGCTGGTACTAACATCTATGAAAATCTAGCAGATTACGTTAAAGATCCAGCCCATAATTCCTCTCTTAAAGTGGTCTTGGATAAAGTAGAGCCAGCTGCATCATGGCTCAGTATTTCATCTTCCAATCCTACTGTATTAGAAGGTGTTGTTCCCCTAGAGGCCGTTGGACAGTTATTTCAACTCACCTTGCGTGCTAGTACTTCCATTGGGGGCAGTTCAGATCCAATAAAAATTCCTTTTCAAATTGATTTTGATCCCGATAAAAAACCTCGCTTTAAGGCTGCGAACCCTGTAATGCCTATGATTTATCCCGATCAATTTTTTTATTATGACTTTGCAGCGAATAGAGATGTTTTTCCAGAGTATGAGGAAGTGCCATATGAAATTAAATATGCTGAAGATTTCGTACCTCCTACTTGGTTACGAATAGAAAATAATAAGTTAATTGCAGAGAGAATCCCTGGTGAACTTAATGAAGACATCAGGATAAAGGTAGTAATAAAAAATACTCCTGGAGGGGTATCGGAAGTTTATTCTTTAGATCTGACAGTAATGAATTGATTGAGACAAACTAACAGAACGTTAAACACCGCATTAAGGACGTATGATGACACAGATTTTCACTGGTGATGGATTAGGATTACAAGGTTCCTCTATAGGTCTAGGCGCTTACGGACCTAAGGGAGTTGCCGCATTAGGCCAAGGAGGGGAGTCTGTGTATGTTAATGCAGCTAATGGGAATCTAGTGCTGCGTCAATCCGATGGATTTTTAGCTGACATCGGTTTTGGCCTGGATTTATTTCAAACCTACAATTCGCGAGGCGAAGGGGCATCATCCTGGTGTTTTAATTGGCAATCTCGTTTGGAGATAGTTGGTGAAATCAATGCAATAGGCTCCTCGGTAACACGTATTGGTGAAGACGGGCATCGCAGTGTATTTCTTTTTGATGCGACGAAAAATGCGTACCTTCCTCAGGAGGGGGGCACTGCACTCCTTAGCTTTAATCAAAATGTCTGGATTTATAGAGAGGGAGAACAAAAGACAGCCTGCCACTATTCACAAGACGGACAGTTGGTTGAGATTTGCGATCGTGATGGACATAGCATTTCCTTTCATTATGAGAATAACCACCTGTCTTCTATCGTTGATCGTAATG
This sequence comes from Legionella fallonii LLAP-10, assembly GCF_000953135.1. Classification (NCBI taxonomy): domain Bacteria; kingdom Pseudomonadati; phylum Pseudomonadota; class Gammaproteobacteria; order Legionellales; family Legionellaceae; genus Legionella; species Legionella fallonii. The sequence continues at coordinate 1,474,403 of NZ_LN614827.1, forward strand.
GCAAACAACAAGTCATCTGGTCTTTTCACCAGGGTTTATTACAGGACGTGACAACCACCAGCGAGGGGGTAGTGATTCATCATCTTCATTATGAATACGATGAGCAGCAACGTTTGCGCCATGTCAGTCGCGATTTAGGTCAAGGTAAAACATTTTGGATTGCTTATGATTATGCCGGAGATTCCAATAGCATTAGCGAGATAAGACAGTCTGATGGCACCAAACTGCATATAGACTATGACGCTCAAGGACGAGTTCAAAAGCTGATTGATGGGGAAGGACGCATCAGTACTTATGATTATCAATCAGGAAAAACAACAGTGACTGATGGCTTAGGTGAGTCCTGGATCTATTACTATGATGATCACAATAGATTAACCGGCATCGATGGTCCAGAGCAGTACCGTATGCGTTATTATTACGAGGGAACCCAATTAAGTTCCATAGTTCAGGGCAATCAAGTATGGTGGTTTCGCTACAATGATGCGGGGGATTGCATCTATATTGAAGAGCCCACCGGCCAAGTGACTCAACGAATGTATGATTCCGAGCATCGCTTAGTTGCTGAGACGCGTTATCAGCATTTTGATGGTGCTCATCATCCCATTCATCCTCAAACGACCCGCTATATCTATGATGAACGCGGTCATCTGCTATTTACCATCGCCTCCGATGGAACAGTGACTGAACGACGTTATGATGAGGAAGGACAACTTACTAGTACGCGTTGTTATTTACGCACCGGTTACGATTTAAGTGCCTTGTCTTTTGATGAGTTAGTGAGCAAGGATGCACTACAAGCATGGGGAGCCAAGCAAAATCCGCAAGAGGTGAGTTTGATTGATTACCGTTATGATTGGCGTGGACAGCTTATAGAAGAACTTCATTATGGACAAGTAGATGCCACAGGACAGGGCATAATGTTAGGTGCACTCAGCACACGAAGTCGTTTTGATGCAGCGGGACGGTTAGTGGAAAAAAGTGTTCCTATAGACGGTGGTTGGAGCATCACCCACTACATTTATGATGATTTAGGGCGACTCATTCAGACGATAGACAATCAGCAACATAGCCAACGCATTGAATATGATGACGCGCATCAACGCATTATCCAAACGGATGCTAATGGGTTACAAACCATTCGTCTTTATGACCGTAGCGGTTTATTGCTTGCTGTCACCCGTTTGGACAACAGCCATGCCTATGGCACGACAACCTATCGATACGATGCAGCAGGGCGTTTGATTGCGCAAACAGGAGTTGATGGACTCACCACTTATACCTTTTATGATGAGCAAGGGCGCGTGCAGGCACAAGTAGATACTCGCAGCCATCTGATTGAGTATCTTTATAATGAGGAAGGATTTGTAATACAAACCCGTGAGTACGAGCACTCGGTGGTGACTTCAGGCTGGTTAGAGCAAATTCCCGCCTTTAGCGCCATCAAAGCACAAAAAAGCATTGGCGATCGCGTAAGTCAAATAGTCTATAACCAATATAATCAAGTGGCTTATCGCATCGATGCGCAAGGCGCGGTTATCGCCTATCAATACAATGCTCAAGGTCAGGTGATTAGTACTAAGGCTTATGCCAAACGCCTAAGTGCTTTTAATCCAGAGCAGTTGCTGACGATGAATTCCATTCAATTGGTAACTGATGTTAAGGATAGAACTATTTATTATTACTACGATGTCTTAGGCAGATTAGAAGCACAAGTTAACGGAGACGGTTTTGCTACATCTTATGTGTATGACCGCCTAGGGCATATTATTGAAACCTGCCGTTATTTTAATAAAGTGATCGAGTCTTACTGTGGCGATTGGTCTAAAGATAAACCGGTATTAAATAATAATAAGGACATTCATCTTTATAGCATTTATGATGGTCGTGGACTTAAAATGGCGGATATTGATGGCGAGCGCTATTTAACCGAATACCGTTATGATGCCCGTGGTTTATTGCAAGAGCAATGCGCTTATGAACAGGCCGTAGCGAAAACAACTCCTATTAATGAAACAACCACTCTAGAGCAAATTAGACCTAAGACTCAAACCAATGATCATCGTACCGCGTATCAATACAATGATTTAGGATTATTAATTGAGGAAAAAACACAAGGTGGCTTAGTCACGACCTACGTTTATGATGAGTTAGGGCAATTAACTACTAAAACAATAATGGATGAGCGCACTCATGCGACGCGACAACAACGTTATCGCTATGATGCCTTAGGACGAGTCATTCAAAGTCTTGATGAACTAGGGGCCGCGCTCATCCAGCAACAGAGCACTCTCTCTCCGGAACAAATCGAGTTAATTTGGCAACAACACAGTACTCGTTTTGAGTATGACCATTCAGGGCTGCTGTTGACTAAAACGAATGCCCTAAATCAAACCACCTCTTATTTTTATGATGAAGCAAGAGCATTGCGCTATACCGTTAATGCAGACGGCGCAGTTACCGAAACGAATTATAATCACTTTGGCCAGGTGGATTTTACCAGAACCTACAGTGCGTACTTAAAAACGAAGGTTAGAGGCTTAAGTACCGAAGAATTAGCAAGACGATTGCAAGTTCTAGCCGATGATAACTTTGATGAGTTCACTCATTTTGAATACAACACCTTAGGGCAGGTCATTGCGCGATATAGTGGAAGCTCCGGATTATTGACTCATCGTTATAATGCTTTTGGTGAACTGGAGTCCAGCACGCAAAAAATTGGCGCACAACAGCAAACAACGACATCCTTTATCTATAATCAACGAGGATTATTAGCCCAAAGCATTGCAGATGCTGATGGAATCGCGAGAAAGAATGCCATAGATTATGATGCCTTTGGTGGGGTGACTAAAAAAGTGGATGGGCGTTTGAATGCAACTAGTTTTATGCTGAATAAGCGAGGCGAGCAGATTATAATTTTTAATGCCAGCAACCAGTTTAAAAAAATGAGTTATGATGCTTTTGGTCGAGTATTATATGAGACTGATTTTACTCATACTATGGGTATAAAAAGCTTTAGTTATAACGATCAAAATAATACTCTGGTAGTCACTCATTTTGAAAATAATGCTAAAATGAGTACCCAGTTTAATGCCTTTGGCGATAAGGTGTCAGTGACTGATGCCAAGGGATACACTACTGATTTTCATTACGATGAAAAAGGACAGCTCTTACGCAAAGACTCTCCAGAACAGGCATGGACACAATACCACTACGATGAGTCTGGCAATCTTTTATGGCAAGATGAGTCTGATGGTCAACTGATTGCTTATAGTTATGATGCAGCAGGACATACTCTAACAAAAACAGTCGATCCCGATGGATTACAATTAAGAACCTCTTACCAATACGATGGCATAGGGAGGCAATTGCAAGTTATTGAAGCTAATGGGTGCATCAAGCAATTTGTTTATGACAATCAAGGTCATTTACTGCAATCCGGTGTTGATCCTCAAGGATTAAATTTAGTGACTCGCTTTATTTATGATGACAGGGGATTATTAATTCGTCAGACTGAGATAAACGCTCATGGAGCCAATAAAGTCGTTGCTTATGAATGGGATCATTTAGGGAGACGAATTGCAACGATTATCGACCCTGATGGGTTAAGGCTTAGAACAAGCTATGAGTATGATGCCAATGATAACCTCATTACTCAGATTGATGCCAATCAACACAGCACTCACTTTATTTATGACGTCAATAATCGCTGTCGTTATCAAATTAATCCGCGCGGGATAGTTACCGAACATGTTTATGATATTAATGGTAATGAAATTCAGACGATAATCTATGCAAAACCCATTATCCCATTATCCCATTATGATGAACAAAGTGTACGGTCTATTTTGCAAGATGATCCAACTCATGATCACTATCAATTTCGTACGTTTAACTTGTTAGGTCAATTAACTGCTGTGTATGATGCCTTAGGTTATCCCACTACTTATCGTTATGATGGTAATGGCAACTTAATATTAGTTCGCCAGTATGCTCATACCGTTTCATTAGAGAAGTTAAAGAAGGGAGAGAGAGATTTACCATCAACTGAAGGAGCACGAGAACAATGGTTTGTCTATGATGGTTTAAATAAACTGCGTTTTCAATGGGGTAATGATAAGCGGGTCAAGGAGTCTCTGTATGACAAGAGCGGCCAATTAGTACGGACTACCCAATATGCGATACCAATCCATTTGAGCAATACCAGAGATTGGGCTGTGGAAGACGTGGTGAACGCGTTAAAAACCAATCCACAACTTGATCAAACCACCCGTTATGGCTACGATAAAGCCGGGCGCATGACTCTCGAGTTAAGTGCCGAAGGCATTGCCAAATCTTACGAGTACGATCAATTAGGTCATATGATTGCTAGTACAGTTTATGCGACGCGCACTGTCTTTCACGATGCAGGGGTTCTTGACGTTCAGCATTTAGTTAAAAGTGTTCACGATAGAACCAACCACTTTGTTTATGATACTGCAGGCCAAGAATTATACCGCATCAGTAGTGAAGGGCGCGTGTTGGAGCGCCGCTATGATGGGGTGGGCAATGTCATCGCAGAGTTAACCCATGCTTTACCACTGCATTTATCCTTTTACACGGCAGAAGGAATGCAAAAGGCACTTAACGCTCAAGAACAACGCGCTAAAATAACAGGATATAAATACGATGCTGCAGGTCGATTAGTAAACCAAGACAATGCACTGCATGCGGTAACGCAGTACACTTATGATGCTGAAGGCAATGTATTAAGTAAAATCGAAGCCAATCAGACGCTTTGGAGCTATCTTTATGATGAAAGTAATCAACTGATTGAAACACGCTCCCCCCTTGTTAAAGTAAGCACTGCCAGGGGACAGGAGCAGCGCTCCATTATCACCCGCAATCGTTATGACAGTTTCGGCAATTTAATTGCGGTGGTGCGTGATGCTGAAGGACTCAAACAAACGTTATTTTATGAATTTGATAACACCAATCGTCTCGTTAAAACCATTTATCCTGAGGTGAGGTTCAATTGTGCCAGTGCTACAGCCTCCGCTCAAAGGCAGGAAGTCACTCAGACTGTAGCAGAAGAAATTCAATACAATGCTTTTGGCGAGGTGATTGCGACTAGCGATAAAGTCGGTAATTGGAAGCACCAAGTATTCGATCATCAAGGGTTATTGGAGTACAGTGTTGATACTCAAGGTGGTGTCACTGCATACAAGTATGATGCCCTGGGACGCTTGATTGAAAAAACGCTTTACGCTACTGCGTTGAAACGAGGTCCCCAGTTTGAGTACACCAGTAAGGCAGTTGCTAAAGCATTACGACCAAACCAATACGACCGTCACCAATACACCGTCTACAATTTAGATAACCAAGTCATTGAGACAAGTCGTAACCCTATTCGAAATTACGATCCCAAGACTGGCCAATACGATGCAAATCTGAAACCAACGACGCGCTATACCTATAACGCTTTTGGCGACGTCATTAAATCATCGACTCGAGTAAATCAAAGTGAATGGGCTGATACCTATACCTATTACGATAAAGACGGACATCAAACGGCGGTTATTGATGCGCAAGGCTATGTAACGACTTATCAAATCAATGGTTTTGGTGAGGTCGACAGCATGACCGAGTATGCAACAGCGACCAAACAGTGGAATACGGAGCATTATAGCCCTGCTGTAATCAGCGATAAAGACCGCACTGTGACTTATAGCTATGATGCTTTAGGACAAATGACCAGTAAAACCTTAAAGCAAGTTCGTTTTGAGCGTTTAAAATCAGGGACGAACAACTATGAAAGCATCACCCAAGATGTAACGACCACCTATAGTTATGATGCTTTAGGTCATATGACAAAGAGCACTGATGCACAGGGCCATACCTCCTATTGTTATTACGATGAATTAGGTCAGTTAATCGCCAAAGTAGCGCCGCAAACACGAGAGGGGCGCGCTGCAACGACTTATTCTTACGATGCATTAGGACGTTTGTCAGAAACGAGACAATGGGCGCAAGGGGCTCTCGCCGCTGACGAACAGCACTTTATTTTAAATGGAGCATCTAATCTCGATCTAATCACTCGACAAGAATATGATGCGCAAGGACAGGTCATTGCGGAGAGCGATGGCTTAAACCAACAGGTTTATTACAGCTATGATGCCAATGGTAATCTGGCACGCAGTTGGCGGTCATTAAAACAAGTCGATGGTAGCGTACTAATTCAAGACAAACGCTACACCTACGATAGCGAAAAGCGTTTGTTGCAAACGGCTACGTTTAAAAACACAGGCATCATGCGCACTGAAGATGCCAAATATAATCTTTTTGGCGAGGTGATTGCTAAAGGGATTAATGGGCAGTACGCCACTCATGTTGAGTATGATACTTTAGGTCGAGTATGGCGTTCTAATACCCAAGGGTTTTATCAAATTTATGTATACGATTTAATGGACCATGTCACTCAAGTAGTGACCTCGACTAATAATTATACTGGTCAATACGGTGATTTAGGAGCGGATTTATCAGAAGATATTTTTGAGTCGAAGATAGGATATGACGAAGACCATTGGCGTTATGACCTACAGCGCCAAAATAATGTCTATGATTTACTGGGACGCTTGGTGGGGCAGAGCAAAGAGTGGACTGTCGGAGTTGGTGACAGGTCTTTAACGTATGCTCATCAATCACAAACGGTAGACCGCTGGGGCAATATGTTGCGTTCTATCAATGCATTGGGCTATGAAACGCGTTATGAATACAATGCCTTTAACCAGGTCATTAAACAGGAGTTGCCAGAAGTTCAGGTCGTGGATGAGCAGGGCATTGGCCGTATCCTAAGGCCTGTGAATCACTATGCCTATGATGAACTCGGTCGTTCACTAGCGATGATTGATGCCAATGGACATACTGTTCGCAAAGAATACGATGCGATGGGGCATGTGATTGAGGAGCGAGATGCCCAAGGCAATCAACGTAGCAAAAAGTACAATTTACTCGGACAATTAGCTCAGTTCACCAATGAGTTGGGAGGAGTCACCCGTTACACGTACGACGCGGCGAATCGATTAGTTGCGGTGGATGCACCTAAAACCCGTCAGCAGTATGATTATGATGAAGCAGGGCAGTTACTCAAACAAAAAAATGGAGCCGAAGAAGAAACAGCATTTTTGTATGATGCCCTGGGCAATCAGGTGACGCGTCGTGATACCCGCGGTTACCTCACTTTTTATGAGTATGATGATGCAGGTCATAAAACTAAAGAAACCAATGCCTTAGGGCACAGTCAGTCATGGCTTTATAATGAGCAAGGGCAATTGGTGCAACATACCGATTTAGGTGAGCATACATCGACGTATCAATACAATAGAAATGGTTTAGTGATTAAAGAGCAATCGACGACAGGAAAAAACATCAAATACAACTACAATGGAGACGGTCAATTAAGACAGTATGTTGATGAAGGACACAATGAGTCGGTGAGTTTTCAGTATGATGCTGAAGACCAATTGATTGGCAAAGAATCCAGTCGTAAAGATCACTGGTTTAGCGAAGTTGACCAATATCAATACGATGCTTTAGGTCGTTTAGTGCAGGTGAGACGACGCAATCCAGAAGACACAGACAATCGTTTTCCTAACAAAGACCGTAGTCTTCTGGCTATTGATTATGAGTATGATGGGGTAGGTAATATACGTCATACGCGTGTGAGTACTAATTACAACGCGACGAATAACCAGTGGCTTTTTAGTGATGATTATTATCTGTACGATGAAAACGATAGGATGGTCGTCAATAAAGGGCAATTAGTTGATGGTCACATCAGGATAACCAGTAGCCAAGGCAGTGCCTCGACTTATGATGCTGCAGGGAATATTAAGAAGTCGAGTAAATACGAAAAAGGGGTGTTACAGAAGTATGATTATGTCTACAACGAAGAGAATCAACTGGAGTTGATTCAACAAAACGGCATTAATCTACAGTCCAAGCATTATGATAAAGCCGGTCGGGTAGTTTTAGAGCGTAGTTTTGATGCACGCGGTCATTTAGCGCAGAATAACATCATGTCGTTCCGCAATGGGGTATTAGAGACGCAAAGAACGGAAGAAGGGCGCGGCGGTAACGAACTCTCGCGCAGTCAATATATCTATGATGCTGCGGGTAATTTGACGGACATGGAGCTTCACGTCACGGGGCAAAGGAAAAACTCGGGTTATACGCTAAAACATCATTACAGTCACGAGCTTTGGGATAATTATTTGCAAAGTGTTGATGATGCGATGCAAATCAATGATGCGGGAGGCACGAGTAGCGGCAGGAGTCGCAGGCTTTATGATGAGAATGGCCAATTGCGCGATACCATTGATGACCAAGGAGTGAATACGATTCATTACATCAATAGCTCCCTGGATGGTCTTAAAATACGAGAAGATAAGGATGGCCGCACTAATTATTTAAGCATTGGCGGTAAGACCATCGGTGATTTACATAAAGACCTCTTAGGCAGTTCGCGGTTGACGGTGTATGGTGGTTTTACGCCCACGGGTACCGCGAAACAGGCAGAATCAACCAGTCAATACGCCTGGCAACGTGCTAAGGGCATCCAGACCATCAAAGGATTTTTAAATCGAGACAATGACAGCAGTGTGAATGGAGTAGCTCCTGATGCGCCGCAAGATAATATCGGGTCTTACACCATTCAGGCGGGTGATACATTAGAAAGCATCGCCTTACAGCTTTATGGCGACAGCAGCCTGTGGTATTTATTAGCGGGTGCGAATGGCATTAGTGATAAAAACGCCCAAGCAGGCCGCAGCGACCAACTGCATATTGGTCAACGTCTGACTATTCCTGCAGCTGCAGTAGGGCAACACCATACCCAGGCAACGCATAAGGTACTCAATGCCAACCAAATGATAGGAGATACCAGTGCTACAGTAATAGCCCCCTTAGCCCCAACCCCACCGCCATTACCGAAAAAGCATAGTTTATTTTCCAAGATTGTTGTAGCCGTTGTTTCTGTCGTGGCGACGGTGATGACTGCGGGTATTATGGGTGCTTTAGCGGGTGTTGGCGCCACCAGTAGCGGCTTATTTGCCACGGGGATGGAGGTTCTTGGCGGTAGTTTAATGCATAGTTTAGGTGCAACGCTCGGAGCCGGTTTTACTGCGGGGTTCATTGGTAATATAGCAAGCCAAGGGGTTGCGAAAGCGATGGAGCTGCAAGAGAGCATCTCTCTTAAAGGCGCGTTGATTACCGGTCTTGCGACTGCAGCCTCCAGTGGTTTGTTACGAGGATTAAATGGCAGCAAAGTATATCAACAGTTCACTAATACTATGGATGAATTATCTGTATCGAAAGCCTTTAGCATTTCCAGCGCGGCGCAACTAATGGAGCAAAACGCGTTAAGCCAGAGCATTAGCCTTTCGCTGCAAAAACACCAACACTTCGACTGGGAACAACTCGCCGTATCTGGTGTCACCGCGGGGCTTATGGGAGGAGCCCTAGGAAGCAAACTGGATAAAACCCTAAGAGGCCTAGACCACAACACCGGCATGCTGAGCTCTGAATTAAGGGCTTTAACCAACGCGGGATTAAACAGCGCGGTTGCCGGCAGCCAACTCAATGCATTGGACGTGCTTCAAGATAATTTAGGCGACGCAATTGGCTCTGCAATAACGGATAAAAGGAGCGAATTAGAACAATCGCAAATCACAGACAAAGATTTAGCACGATTAAAACTAAAAGAAATCGATGAGATGGATGAGTATTGCCCTATCCCCACCGAAGAGGGCGCTTATTCTCCTATACCTGAAGGTACTTATGAACGATTCCATCAAGAAATCCTAGCCCATCAACGAGCCGCCGCCTTAGCGCTGGAGCAGGAAGAGCAAGATAGTTATGATGCGCGGAAGTTAAGTGGTAGCGAGGGATATGAATCTCAGCGTGCTAGGGGAGGCAATATAAATTTAGATAATTATGACGGAGTGTATGGTTCTAAATTATTAGGATTTATTAATAATACTCCAAGTAGCGACTCATCTGAGTTTAAAATTGGTGCCGGTGCTCTGCTTTCTAAACGGAGTGAAATCATTACAAAAGAACAACTTAGGTTAATGTTTCCTCGCGCAAAGAAAGGGGTAATAGACTCATACTTACCTGAATTTAATGCGCAATTATCCGCTGGTGGCATCAACACACCCAAAAGGCTAGCTTATTTCTTCGCTACAGTGAATGAAGAAACGGGAGGCATGACCACGTTTGTAGAAAATAATTTTACCTATACAGATCCTGAATATGCTAGGACTACGTTTCCTACTAAGTTAAAAGGTATGTCTAATGCAGAAATTAAAGCATTAGGTAATGGAGAGCTTTTCGCTAATACTATTTATGCTGGTATAAATGGTAATGGTGATGTGAATAGTCGGGATGGCTATTTGTTTCGAGGGCGTGGATTATTTCACTATTCGGGTAGAGAGAACTATATGAGGGTTGGCGGTAGTGATTTTATTAATAACCCTGATCTAGCTACGAAGCCATATCACGATGTTAAAGCCGCAGTTATTTATTGGAATTGGAGAGGTTTAAGCAAGAGGGCTGATTCGTTAGGCTCGCACATTACAATACACCCGGGAGGAAAAGTGTTGGATGAAAATTTTATAGCGGCTGTTACCAAGATTAACTCTGGAGCCCTTCATATTGATAGACGAGCAGAATCCTACAATCGATATATAAAAATATTACAATTTTAGATTTTGGGAGTAATAGTGAAAAAGTTGTTATTGATAATTATAACATTAGTATATGTAACATCTGCTCCTGCAGATATAAATAAGTGCTTGTCAAAGATAAGAGGTTATAAAGTAGTTAAAAGTACAGTCTATTCTTTTACAGTAGATAAAGAAAAGGCTTGTTTTTTTGCATTTTACATAACTAACCCTGCTCCTGGAACTGATGTTCATGGTGATGGTAATACGGGTGATTCTTTATGGTATGGTTATTATAAAATGAATAACCCAGATAAAATTTATGAGTTTCCTAAACCTAAGAATAACCTTTGGAGTAGCATATGCACTATACATGCTGTTTCATTTTACCCTATGCATGGAGGAAAAAAACGCGATGTCACTATTATTGGTGCTTGCGATAAACAAAATGCTGTAAATTATACTTTTCCTTTAGTATTTATATGGCAGGGAGATAAATATGTTCTGGATGATGATGTTTATAAAGCTTTATATGGAGCTATAGCTTTGACCGTTGCTGATGTACGGGAATATATCAAATTTCCAATGACCCAATATAAAGTTTTAAGAGATAGATATGAAGTAAAAAGATAAGATAATTGATAAAAGTGCTGGACTAGCGGCATCTAGCAGTGCAATCTGGACGGGGATGGAGGTTCTTGGCGGTAGTTTAATGCATAGTTTAGGTGCAACGCTCGGAGCTGGTTTTACTGCGGTTCATTGGCAATATAGCAAGCCAAGGGGTTGCGAAAGCGATGGAGCTGCAAGAGGGCATTTCTCTTAAAGGCGCGTTGATTACCGGTCTTGCGACTGCAGCCTCCAGTGGTTTGTTACGAGGATTAAATGGCAGCAAAGTATATCAACAGTTCACTAACACTATGGATGAACTATCTGTATCGAAAGCCTTTAGCATTTCCAGCGCTGCGCAACTAATGGAGCAAAACGCGTTAAGCCAGAGCATTAGCCTTTCGCTGCAAAAACACCAACACTTCGACTGGGAACAACTCGCCGTATCTGGTGTCACCGCGGGTCTAATGGGCGGAGCCCTAGGAAGCAAACTGGATAAAACCCTAAGAGGCCTAGACCACAACACAGGCATGTTGACCTCTGAATTAAGGGCTTTAACCAACGCGGGATTAAACATCGCGGTTGCCGGCAGCCAACTCAATGCATTGGATGTGCTTCAAGATAATTTAGGGGCTGCAATTGGCTCTGCAATAACGGATAAAAGGAGCGAATTAGAACAGTCGCAAATCACAGGCAAAGATTTAGCACGATTAAAACTAAAAGAAATCGACGAGATGGATGAGTATTGTCCTATCCCCACTGAAGAAGGCGCTTATTCTTCTATACCTGAAGGTACTTATGAACGATTCCATCAAGAAATCCTAGCCCATCAACGAGCCGCCGCCTTAGCGCTGGAGCAGGAAGAGCAAGATAGTTATGATGCGCGGAAGTTAAGTGGTAGCGAGGGATATGAATCTGCTCAACCCCATCTTACTAATCAGCAAACACGCAGTTTAGGGAATTATGAACGCTTGCCCTTGGATTCGGATTTGTTTAAGTCTAGCAATGATGGAGTTCACAAGCTTGGTTTTGAGAGTCAAGTGTATTGGAATTCTAAAGAGCATGGGATGGGGCAGTTTGTTGAGGATTCTGCAATTCGATTGAATGATTTTATGTTTTCAAAAATAAATAAAATAGAGCATTTTTATGAGGAAATTAAAGTCGGATTATCTCATGAATTAAGTTTAGATAAAATAGATCCCAAAATTCGATATATTGTGGAGTTATACCCATTGGTACATGCTGCCTCACAAAAATCTGGTCTGTCTTTAGAACTTATGTTGGCTCAAGGGGCACAAGAAACTGGCTGGGGAGCAAACGTTCTGCCTGGTACAAACAATATGTTTAATATTAAGAAAGGAGATACTCGGTGGAAAGGACCTGTTAAGAGACTAGATGGTGCTTTAGAGTATCGTGATGATGGTACGAAGTACTTTGAACCGAGTAGCTTCCGAGTATATAAAAGTATAGAGGAGAGTGTACAAGATAGAGTAGAGTTTTTAAGAAGTAATAAAAGATATGCTGAATTATTTAAGCCGGGTATAAAAGGTAATGCTGAAAAAGAGGCGTTTGCTTTGCAAAGAGCCAAATATGCAGGGAATAATCCTCATTATGCTGACTCCTTAATTCAAGTGATGAAAGGACCGACTATGAAAAAAGCTATTGAATTTGCAAGGAATTATTATGGTTATTAAATTAAAAGCCATTATTTTAATCATGCTATTTATAGTATTAGATACATCTAATGCAGCAAAGAAAATTTTGGTTGAACGATATGAAAATTGGAATCATCCTGTTTTATTAGTTTTTAAAAAATATGGTATTTCCTTATATAAAGTAAGCTATTCTAAAGATGGAACGTGTCCAACATTTTATGCAAAATTTAAATATTCACCAGATCCCAGGGCACCTGGTGAAGCGGATTTTCATAAAGTATATTTTGATACTTTAAAAGCAAACTCTTTTTTTCCTTATGCATTAGTTGATGAGGAGGATGATATGCGAATTAATGTTGGCTGGGAAAATAAAGCGAAACATATAATGAACGTTGATATGAGTAAAGCGGCCTCTCCGTCTACTTGTAAAAATGGAGGCTAATCGTAACGAAGGGGCGTATTTGTCCTCGAAGCGCATACCTCCTAGTTTAGAGGCGACTCTTGCCCACTTACCGTAGGGGCATCGGCAATATGGCAATCCAAGAAGGGGAAAAAACGCTTGGCCTGTAAGTACATATGAGATAGGCCTTTCTTTTTTCCTTTCAACATTAGGGAAAGACTCCTTTACCCAACAGTTCGAATCGATTATTCGCAGTGGATGCGCTTAAAACCCGTCAGTAATATAACTACGATGACGCTGGGCAGTTACTCAAAAAAATGGTGCCGACGAATAAACGGCATTTTGGTATGATACCCTGGCAATCAGGTGACGCATCGTGATACTCGCGGTAATCTCACTCATCATGCTTATGATGCTGCGGGTAATTTGACGGACATGGAGCTTCACGCCACGGGGCAAAGGAAAAACTCGGGTTATACGCTAAAACATCATTACAGTCACGAGCTTTGGGATAATTATTTGCAAAGTGTTGATGATGCGATGCAAATCAATGATGCGGGAGGCACGAGTAGCGGCAGGAGTCGCAGGCTTTATGATGAGAATGGCCAATTGCGCGAAACAGGTAGAATCAACCAGTCAATACGCCTGGCAACGGGCTAAGGGCATCCAGACCATCAAAGGATTTTTAAATCGAGACAATGACAGCAGTGTGAATGGAGTAGCTCCAGTCTATTTAGGTATAACTAAAGATACAACAAATGGAGCCGTTTTATATTATAGTCCTAAAGCACAAAAGATCTTATCATCGAGGTCAAAGGAATATAAGTTAGTCCTAAATTGGAGATGGGATGAACTTAGGAGAGTTTACCCAACTGGAGTAGGAAAAGATGATTTTGCATTTTATAAATACAAAAAGAACTAGATTGGCAATTATATTGCTATCTATTTTAATGGGTGTTTTTTAAATAATGCATTTTCAGCGAAGATAAATAAATTTTTTCTTCCAGATAACTCAGGATATATTTGGGAGGAATGCAATAATGATTTATGTGATATTTATCTTAAGGAAAAAATACGAACAAAATACGTTTGTTGCAAAACACTGTATCTCCTTCAATTAAAGCGTTGAATAAAAGTTTAGTCAGCTTTTTTTTAGTTGTGGATCGCCATGTAATTACACTATTTTCTTTGATTCAAAATTTGGTATTTCCAATTCTTTTGAGTTTGTAGTTGCCGTAGATATAAAAAATGAGATAGTGGTTGTTGCAGAAAGTAATCATTTAGTGGCTTATAATATGTTTGGTAAATTAAAAAAACCTTTATATAGCATAAAAAGAAACTGGTCACCGACGGCTACTTTGTACAGTTCTATTATAGAAGCAAAATTTATCAATAACACTCTATACGTTAAGTACTTAGAGGGAAAAAATTTTGAAGAGAAATCAGAAGTAATTTCTTTAGCCAATATATGAAATCTGACAAATGAATTATTACAAATATTTTAAATGATATGAATACGATGCAGTTATTAACTCAAGTTAATGCTCAACAGGACAAGGATGCTCAAACCAGTTATTTGAGTGTTGCAGGAAAAACGATAGGTGATTTACACGTAGATCAAGAGGGCAATCAACAATTAACGGTTTATGGATGATTTATGCGTACGGGCACGCAGCGAAAAGCAGGGCCTGCGGCTGAGTATTCATGGCGTCGTCCAACGAGTGAGCAGAGCATCAATGGATTTTTAAATGGTGGAAGCGAGAGCTGGGTGCCTGATGTGCCGCAAGACAATCTTGGTTCTTATACAGTTCAGCCTGGGGATACTTTAGAAAGCATCGCGTTGCAGGTTTATGGTGACAGCAGCCAGGATAGCAACTGTCTTAAAAAGAAGATTAATGGCTTATGAATGAAAGCAATAATTGCCACTTTTTTGAACTTACCAGTTTAATAGGTTGTTACCACCTCAGGATTTCAGTAAAGCTAGCTGAGTAGCCATGTCTGGAGTTTCTATTTGAGGTTTGGCCAGGATCATGCGAAAATAATTGATGGTGGATAAGAAAATCTATTCTTTTTATGAAATTCAGAAAAAACACCGCCTAAATGAACAAATAGATATACTTATATCACATCATATTAATAAATACTTTTATGGCAACTGTTATTTTAGTTAATTACATTCATTATGATGGTATTGGTGATTTTCAGCATTTGCTCGATATAACAAAAGAAATTTATCCTTTAGCATTGCAATCTGGAATTGAGGTTATTCCTTTAGTTTTATGCCTTTCTAACCTTGAGGAGTCTGTAAAAAAGCGCTTAAATAATTTAAATATGGATTTAAAGACGTTCATATTTACTATGGAAAAAAAACATCCTTCCTTAGAGGAGCTGAATCAGCAATTCTCTGAGTTTGTAGCAAGCGAAGTTGAGTTACAACGTAATTTAAAAAACGCATTAATTATTATTCAGATTTCTACTGCAACTACTAAATATCAGAAGGACACTCTCTTAAGGTATTGCTATCCCGACATTCCTATTGTCAATATTTCAGAACACGCCGGATTGCGTACTACTGCTTCCTTTCATCCGTTTCCAAGAGATTTTGACGAGAGGGATAAAGTTACAAATGAAAAAAATATCAACGATAGATGGATGGGAATTGCGGAATCATTAGGGAAAGGAGCGTTAAGGTATGGTATTAAGCTACACTCTCCCTTAAAAATTTCTAAAGAAGAGGCATTATTAACTTTTACTGATCAATGCTATGTACGAACCTTACTTAAAAAAGAGAGCTCTCAGTTAATCGAAAAAGAAGAGCTGACTGATTTTATTAATAGAACCCAAATAATAACTGCTTATCTACAAGAGGAAAGCAGTATTATAAAATTTATTTTATACTGTCTTGAGCATGAAAAAAATTCAGGTAAAGATATTCTTTTTCACATTAATAGTAATCCTATTTTTGATCCTAAATTATGTTATATGCACGATGTTGGAGAATTAGATAATTACTTCTTCTCCTCAATGAAAAATAGGGAAGATCAATTTGTAGTGCCAAAGCTTGAGTCTGTATTAATTAAGGATGGCTTTCAAAAATATAATTTTGATAATGTAGAAATTAATGTAGAGGTTAATGTTAATGGCGCAATACGTATCATACGTTTTGGCTTTTCTCCAACTGTTAAAAAAACGGTTAGAATTTTAGCCGGATTTTGTTTAGAGGATGGCGATTACAATAAGTTATATCATCTCGCGGATTCTATCGTCGGAGTATGTGGTGATAATACGCTTGAAAAAGCTCTATCACACAATAAGCTTCCTTTTCTACAATCTGATAATAAATATACATTTGAATCTGCTATGCACGCTTTATATCATATCGGTTTAGAAAGTTTGCCTCATGCATCTCTTCAATTAAAACAATATTTCAGTAATTACTTTTTAAATAAAAATATGCGTTTGGATGATGCAAGCCGGCGCGAAGAAATTTTGCAAACGGATTGGAATGAAATGCATACAGCTTGGGCTGTTGTTGGCGATTATTTGCGAAAAAATCATAATTTTTATAATCATTTAAAAAATATTTTCTATGAGGCTCTTTTACATGCATCAGCTCAAAGAGGGGATGTTGAATTATTAACTATTATTTATAAAAATGTCCCAGCAATTAATATTGCTCTGCCCAATAAAATAGGACAGACAGCTCTTGAGCTTGCAACAAGAGGTAATCATACCTCTTATCTCAACGAATTTTCTATGTTGTTTGAACAACTATCAGATAGCATGGAAACTCAATCTAAGGATGAAAAATCAAAATCAAGGCCGCTTAGTGAACAAAAAGACTCGTTCTTTTTTCAAAATCGTTCAGAGTTTCTTCAGGAAACTAACGATAAACAACCACAATCAGTCATGAGCGGAAATAGAGAACTTTGTTGAGTTTGGTCAGCGTCTGAGGTGGTGAGTAATCTTACTTAGGGCATTTGCTTTAAAAACTCTTGTAGATGCTCTTTATCCGCTTCGGTGCTTAAGTAGTTTTTTAGTTGTGCTATGGCAAGATGATATTCTTCCATATTAATGACGCCTCGTATTAACTCAAAGCGTAAATACACGCAATAGGTGTTGAGCACATCAGTTTCACAGTAATCTCTAATACTTTTAAGTTCTCCTGCTTTATATTGCTCCCAAACCTTAGAGCCGCTCATCCCCATTTTTCCTGGAAAGCCAAGCATTGAAGAAATTTCATCAAGTGGCGCAAACGCTCTATTCTGATAGCCCGCAATGATATCCATTAAATCAATATGTCTATAATGAAAACGACTTAAATAGTTATTCCAGCGAAAGCTTTGCTCATTTTCTCCAGCTTCCCAATAAGTAGGGGCAGTAATGCCGTGTAATAACGAACGGTAATGTAAAACCGGTAGGTCAAATCCGGAGCCGTTCCAGCTTACTAATGTGGGAGTATGTTTATCAATTCCAGAAAAAAAACGCTTTATAAGTTCTTGCTCATTAGAATGTTCATCGCCTAATGACCAAACTTTAACGTGTGAGCCTGAGCTCATCACAACAGAGATGGCACATATTTTTTGTAAGTGATGAGGAAGAAAATCGTTACCTACCTTAGCTTTTCTCAAAGCAAACATAGCTAGGGCTGTATCTTCATCTGACAAATTATCTAAATTATATAATTTGCGGCCCGTTGTTATATCGGGAATGGTTTCTATATCAAATACAAGTATGGTCATACAAAATAGGAGGGCTTGTTATTATTCTGTCGAATTCTAGCATGGTGTGGATAGTAGCAACAGCCTATTGTTTCCAGTAATCAGAAGATCGAGGCAAAATTCATAGGGATTGGCTAAAAGCCAATCTTTGCCGTTTGCTCTTTTATTACAAATATTATGAAGTGGTATAAATGACATAGATTGTAGATTATAAATTTGTTACTATGGATTTTTTTAGCCTATTGAGCTATCGATTCACTCTATCAATAATTTATATATTAAAATCATGAACTTTAGACTATATGCTTTATTATTTTTGATTTTTTCTTTAACGGCTTGTGTTAGTAAGCCTCCATCTGATGTTAATAATATATGTACTATATTTAAACAATATCCTAAGTGGCATCGTGATGCTAAAGACGTTGAAAGACGTTGGAGAGTGCCGGTGCCTGTACAAATGGCTATTATTCATCAAGAGTCTAAGTTTGATGCCCGTGCTCGTCCCCCACATAAGAAATTATTGGGAATAATCCCGTGGAAAAGACAGTCAACTGCTTATGGTTATACTCAAGCTTTACGTTCTACCTGGGCTCAATACAAACGTACCCATGGTTGGATCTGGTCGTCTCGCGATGATTTTGGTGATGGTGTTGATTTTATTGGCTGGTATGCTAACGAAGCGAATAAAAAAGCAAGAATTGCAAGAACCGATACCTATTCCCTATATTTAGCCTATCATGAAGGGATAGGTGGGTATCAGCGTAAAACCTATTTAAAGAAGCCGTGGTTAGTTTCTGTGGCTCGTAAGGTTAGCGCTAAATCGCAAATCTATGCCATGCAGTTAAATTCGTGTAAAAAATCTATGAAATCACATTCATGGTTATAGTAAGACGTAGTATACTTGAAAGATTATATTTAGGTTTCTCGAAGAGGAGTTGTTGATGCGATTAATGCTTTTAGGCGGACCAGGCGCTGGAAAAGGAACCCAGGCGTTGCGTTTAATTGAACGTTACAAGATCCCACAAATCTCAACCGGAGATATGTTACGTGCTGCTATTGCTCAAGGCTCACCATTAGGATTGAGTGCAAAAAAAATTATGGAGTCAGGTGGTTTAGTTTCTGATGACATTATTATTGGCTTAGTTAAAGAGCGTTTGCAGAAAGATGATTGTAAGAATGGTTTTCTCTTCGATGGTTTTCCGAGAACGCTGATTCAAGCTGATGCATTGAAACAAGCGGGTGTATTTTTAGATCACGTTATAGAAATAAAAGTAGATGATGAAGAAATTATCCGACGTATTAGTGGGCGTAGAATTCATCAACCGTCAGGGCGAGTTTACCATGTAGTGAATCATCCCCCTAAGACTCCCGGTATTGATGATGTTACTGGTGAACCTTTGATTCAGCGAGAAGATGATAAGGAAGAAACGGTGCGAAAGAGACTTGCTGTATATCATAATCAAACGTCACCATTGATAAACTACTACAAAAATTGGGCTAAAGATCGAACACATGGAGCACCTCAATTCCATAGTATTGCGGGTATGGGTAGTGTGGACGAGGTTTTTGACGATATAGTAACCATACTCGATGAAAGGGAAGAGGAATGCCAAGCCAAACATTGACGCGTGATGCATTTGAATCTTTTATTAATGAAAATGAAATAGTTTTTATTGATTTCTGGGCAGAGTGGTGTGCGCCTTGTAAGCAATTTGCGACAGTTTATGAAAAAGTTGCAGATCAATTCCCCATTATTAGATTTGTCAAAGTCAATATAGAAGAGCAGCAGGCGTTGGCTGATTTTTTTGAAATTCGTTCTATTCCTCATTTAATGGTATTTAAAGAGGGAATAGTTATCTATTCTGAGGCTGGAAGTATGCCTGAATCTACTCTTAAGGAACTTGCTCAGCAAGCCTTAGATGTGGATGTTAGTGACATACGGACTCAGATTGATCAGCAGGACAATGATTAATATTGGTTAGATAGTTCTCTAGTTCTTTTTTGCTAGAACTATCTATAACTAATCCAAGCTTAGTCCTGCGCTCTAGTATGTCCTCAATATGTCTGGCCCATTCCTCTGAGATTAAATAATCTAATTCAACTTGATAGAGGGATGTGCCGTATCTTTTCCCCATGGATTCGATGCTGGTACATTTAGATAGAAAATGTTCTGTGCAACTTCCATAGCTGTATAGATAGCGATTAAGTAGTTCTTTATCAAGCCAATGATATTTTTTTCTCGCATAAATCAGATATTGTTCAAAATTGACTGTGCCGAAAGTAGCTCCAGGAAGAGGAGTGCGCTTTGTTTTACACGATTGCATTTGAGGGAAAATAGAGACCAATTGATTAATAGTTTCTTCAGCTAATTGGCGATAGGTTGTGATTTTTCCTCCAAAAATAGTAACAATGGGCGCGGGCGTGATATTAAATTCATAACTATAATCTCTGCTTAAGGCTTTTAAATCCTTTCCTTCGCTAGATAATAAAGGTCTAACTCCACTCCAGGAAAAAATAAGGTCTTTAGAACTTAGTTGCGATTTAAAATATGTATTTACTAAATTTAATAGATAATCTATTTCTTCTACACTAATTCGCACGGGGCTATTGATGGACTCGTTGAATAATGTATCGGTAGTTCCTATCATACTAAAGCCGTGGTAAGGAATAACAAATATTACGCGTTTATCGTCATGTTGTAAAAAGTAGGCATGTTTCCCTTCATAGAGTTGAGGAACTATAATATGGCTTCCTTTTACTAAGGTTATTTCACGGTTCACCGCTATTTGGGTAAGTTGCGCTATGGGAGCAACCCAGGGCCCCGCTGCATTAATCAAAGATTTAGCCTTGATTTTATAGGGTGTTCCTGACTTCGGTTGTATCGTTAACTGCCAAATTTTGTTACCCGCTTCAATCTGTGTCACTTTAGAATTAGGACGAATGCTCGCTCCGTGATTTTTAGCCTGTAGGGCGTTAGTAATCGTTAAACGAGCGTCATCTGTTGATGCATCATAAAACAAGAATCCTCGTTTTATTTGATCAATTAATGGGGTGAAATAATTATTTTTTTTTGTTCTCTTGATCGATTTACATTTAGGCAAATGATTTTTTCGGCTTAAATGGTCGTAAAAAAATAAGCCCAATCTTAATAACCAGGCCGGGCGCATGTGTTTTTGGTAAGGCAAGATAAATGATTGAGGATGTACTAAATGCGGCGCTAGATTTAATAATACTTGTCTTTCTTCTAACGCTTTTTTTACCAAAGCAAACTCATAGTTTTCTAAGTATCTTAATCCTCCATGAATTAATTTAGTACTACTTGAGGAGGTTTTGGAAGCTAGGTCATCTTGTTCGAAGAGTACTACAGATAGTCCTCGTAAGGCTGCATCAGCGGCACAACCACAACCATTGATGCCGCCGCCAATAATTGCAACATCAAAAACTTGCTCCATATTTTGCTCCTCAAAAAAAGATATAGAATAAATAGAATTCTTTCCAAATACGCTGCAGGGAGGAAAGAGCGAGAGGACACGGAGTGTAGAACCGCAGTGTACAAGCAAGTACATGAGGATTCGAGCACCGTATCGACGAAGCAATTATCCACAGCAGTAGAGTTTGGAAAGAAGTCTAATATAATAATAGAGTATCCACTCTATAGAATCACGCTATTTCCTTGATATCTAATAAGAATTACACTGTATCCAATATTTTTTATGGCGTGTTATATGATGCTGCATTCATGGCGTGTTTTAGAGATATGTTATCCGTGTATTATTAATGCCCTCTAATTCATTTAAGATGGATATAAAAATTAAATAGGTTAAAAGGATTATTATCGATGAATTATTTATTGGCTATAGATCAAGGGACAAGCAGTACTCGAGCTATGATATATACTCTTCAAGGAGAGTTGATTACAAGTAGTCAATATCCCATCACCCAATACTATCCTCACGCAGGATGGGTTGAACATGATCCTGAGGAGTTATGGCAAAAAACATTAACTGCCATTCGCGATGTGGTCTTACAAGTTGATGGAAGCCAGATTCTATCGTGTGGTATTACCAATCAAAGAGAAACTACAATTATTTGGGATAAAAAAACAGGGGATTGTCTTTCGCCCGCTATAGTGTGGCAAGATAGACGTACAGAGAGTTATTGTCTTTCTCTGATGGAGTATTCCTCTTTAATTCAAGAAAAAACGGGATTGCTTCTTGACCCTTATTTCTCAGCAAGTAAATTAAACTGGCTATTGAAAAATCAACCTGAGGCAAGAGAACTAGCATCAAAGGGAGACCTTGCTTTTGGTACAGTTGATAGTTTCTTAATTTGGCGATTAACAAAAGGTTGTAAACACGCCACGGATATTACTAATGCTTCTAGGACTATGTTATTTAACATTAAAAACGAGCAATGGGATAAAGATTTATTGCGGCTATTTAATGTTCCTGAATCGGCATTACCCCAGGTTTATTCTTGTGACGCACATTTTGGCCTTATAGATAAAGAGTGGTTAGGTTTTGAGCTTCCTATAACAGGGGTTGCAGGAGATCAACAGGCAGCACTGATTGGTCAGGGTTGTTTTGACAATGGTATGGTAAAAGCAACTTTTGGGACAGGGGGATTTTTATTACTTAATACAGGTTCAAATCCAGTGAATTCTCAGCATAAACTTCTGACTACGGTTGCTTATAAGATAAAAGAAACGCTCGCTTATGGTTTAGAAGGAAGTATCTATCATGCTGGTACAACAGTTAAATGGCTTCGTGATGAGATGAAGTTAATTTCATGCTCTGCTGAAACTGAGACCTTGGCGCAAAGTTTAGAGTGCAATGAGGGAGTTTATTTTGTTTCCTCTTTCACTGGACTTGGAGCTCCGCATTGGTTATCTGTATCGGGAGCCTCCCTTTTTGGATTATCTAGAGCAACAAGTAGAGCTCATTTTGCAAGGGCAGCTCTAGAAGGAGTTTGTTATCAAACTCGAGATATCCTTACTTGTATGAGAGAGGACAGTCATGTGGATTTGGCTTTATTAAGAGTTGACGGAGGAATGGCTGTGAATCAATGGTTTCTTCAGTTTTTATCTGATCAATGTCAGCTTCCTATTGAAAAACCCACAGATATTGAAACAACTGCTAAAGGAGCTGCAATTTTAGCAGCAATTGGTTACGGAGTTTATGATTCGTTAGACGAGTTAAAAAATATATGCAATACCGAGCGCGCGTTTCACCCAACTAAATCAATCGAGATTGTTGAACAAGAATATAAAGGATGGAAAGATGCATTACATCATTTAATGTCTTAAGATGTTTATGTAAAGCTCTGTCATCTAGAGCATCGAGACCTGAGGTATCCCCACAAAATTATAACTTCTCTCGAATTACCGTGGCTTGACCACGGTATCCACACGTTGCATTATTAAACCATCTGTATTTCTTCAATGAAGTGGTTAAAAATGAAATTTAATCGAGTCTATTTCTAACCATTACCCCTCTTGTAGATACCGTGGTCAAGCCACGGTAATTTGATCTTTAATCAATATTTGGAGGGATACCTCAGCTCGCGAAGGCGCTCTCGCAAAGCGCACTGTGCTATAATGATTTTTCAATTCCAATTTTATTGAAGATTAAAAAAATCCAAGTCAAGACTGTTTTTTTATTATTTTTTTGTTATGATGACAGACCGCAATGGTATTATTCCTTTTTTCCTCTCTGTGGATATCCTTCTTTTTATAATACAAGCATCATTCCATCTTTATAGGTTATTTTTGTGAAACATCTTGCCTTATATGGCTTTGTAGCGCTTTATCGGATGTTATACAAAGCATAACTTATCCCCACTTTCTGTGGATAACTCTGTGAATACACCTTGGGTAAGCTCTAAAATCCTAGACCTAGCTTGATAATCTTTCTATTAACCAAGTGCGATAAAAAAGAGCTAAATTGTTTATTAAGTATGATGAAATCATTTTATAAGGGAGAAGAAGAGACTCATCTTTCCAGATGAGTCCATAGTCCATTGCCTTGAGTAATCATCCACATCCTTGTGGCGGGCATCGTCCTTGATACCGAGACTAAAGTCCTTTTAAGACATCCATTGTCCTTACTCTGAAATTAGTATAGCAAAGGATAAAAAATACAATAAGGGACTTTGCTCTAAATAGGTGCAAGAAATTTCTTATAATGATAGAAGATATAATAGGGCGCTGATGTAGGAACAAAATTATAGTGAGTATTGCATTCTAATTAAAATTTCTCACGCGGGCGAGGGGACTTCTCGTGCTCTCTGATATAGTATTCTACCTTTTATTCCCTCTCCCCCTCCATTGAGGGGGAGAGGGAAATTTATCTCATTTTGATGGCTATGAGCCATTTTGACCCAACCTACATTACATAAGGATTATTTTACGTCCCTTTCAGTTTCACCAGTATAAAGCTGACGTGGTCTGCCTATTCTTGATTTACTAGCGACCATTTCCATCCAGTGACTCATCCAGCCCACGGTACGAGCCAAGGCGAATACAACCGTGAACATGTTCGTTGGGATACCTATAGCACTTAAAGTAAGACCAGAATAAAAATCGACGTTAGGATAGAGTTTTTTCTCAATAAAATAATCATCTTCAAGAGCGATACGTTCTAATTCCATGGCCAACTTAAATAGGGGTTCATCTTTTGCACCGACTGCTTCCAAAACATCATAGCAAGTTTGACGCATGACTTTTGCTCTTGGGTCATAACTCTTGTAGACACGATGTCCAAAGCCCATTAGACGGAAAGGATCATTTTTATCCTTAGCTCTCTCTATATAATGTCCTATACGACTGACATCGCCAATTTCTTTTAGCATATTAAGACATGCTTCATTCGCACCACCATGAGCAGGCCCCCATAAAGCTCCAATTCCAGCTGAAATACAAGCAAATGGATTGGCGCCAGTTGAACCCGCGAGACGAACAGTAGATGTAGATGCATTTTGTTCGTGATCTGCATGCAGAA
The DNA here is from genome assembly GCF_000953135.1 of Legionella fallonii LLAP-10. Classification (NCBI taxonomy): domain Bacteria; kingdom Pseudomonadati; phylum Pseudomonadota; class Gammaproteobacteria; order Legionellales; family Legionellaceae; genus Legionella; species Legionella fallonii. Next base: position 1,499,483 of record NZ_LN614827.1, read on the forward strand.
TAAAGATGGTGTCCATGGCTCTGACCAATACTGGATCTGGAGTAGTATCCTCTGAGGGAACTCCGAACATCATATGTAAAAAGTTTTCCGCATAAGTCATTTTATTTTGTGGATACATATAAGGTAAGCCAGTGGAGTATTTATAACTCATTGCGGCTAAAGTAGGCATTTTGGCAACTAAGCGAATTGCAGAAATAAAACGATCTTGTGCGTTATTTAAATCCATGGTGTCATGATAGAATGCTGATAAAGCACCAACAATACCTACCATAATGGCCATTGGATGCGCATCACGACGGAATCCATTAAGGAACTGATACATTTGTTGATGTACCATGGTATGGTTGTTAATTAAATTAACAAACTCTTTCTTTTCTTCCTCATCAGGCAATTCACCATTAAGCAGGAGGTAACTGACATCAAGAAAGTCTTTTTTCTCTGCGAGTTGCTCTATAGGATAGCCTCTATATAACAAAACGCCTTTATCTCCATCAATATAGGTGATTTTAGACTCACAGGAGGCTGTTGATAAAAAACCTTGATCAAAGGTAAAGACACCGCTTGCTCCAAGTTGGGTAATATCAATTACATCATTACCTAAAGTAGGAGTATAGATTGGTAGTTCAAGTGGTTCTTGCCCTTCAATGCTTAGCTTAGCTGTCTTTTTTGTCATTGCGTCTCCTGATTATTTTTATACTATAAGCATTCATAGTAATCTTACTGTGCGGAACTATATAAAAATGGCTACCCGCAGTCAATTTAAACATTAATTTACTCTTTAATTGTTAGTATTAATGTTTGGAATAAAATCTAGAAAAACGGCTGGAACTCAACTATTTCTCTAGATTTATAGATTGAGAAAATCAATGTTTCCGATACTAACTATATTATGGTAGAGAATTTTATGGATGAACAGGAAAATATATTATTTTAGTAGAATTATCCTCAATTAAAGATGAGTTTTATAGGGAATTTTTGCTGATTAAATAGATTCCTGGTGTTGATGATTCAATTACACCTGTCTGTATGGTATCCTCTTACGCTGAATTTATCTTAATCATCGAATAAGGATACGTCCAAATCATGGTTTATTTAGCCAAAGAAGTCTTACCAGTTAACATAGAAGACGAACTAAAGCAATCCTACCTGGATTATGCAATGAGTGTCATTGTTGGTAGGGCGTTGCCGGATGTTCGTGATGGATTAAAGCCCGTTCATAGGCGAGTTCTTTTTGCCATGAGTGAGCTGAACAATGACTGGAATAAACCATATAAAAAATCTGCCCGTGTGGTGGGGGATGTCATCGGTAAATACCACCCACATGGTGATACGGCTGTGTACGATACAATAGTTCGTATGGCTCAACCTTTTTCCATGCGTTATCTCTTAGTTGATGGCCAAGGAAACTTTGGTTCTGTTGATGGTGATGCGCCTGCTGCTATGCGATATACCGAAGTACGAATGTCTAAATTAGCCCATGCATTATTGGCTGATTTAGATAAAGAAACCGTTGATTTTAGCCCTAACTACGATGAGACAGAGTTTGCTCCTGTCGTTTTACCTTCTAGAGTACCTAATTTATTAGTCAATGGATCATCAGGAATTGCGGTTGGAATGGCAACGAATATTCCTCCACACAATCTAACGGAAGTTATTAAGGCCTGTATTTCTTTGATCGACGATCCTGAGCTGAGCCTTGATGACATAATGGAAATTATTCCAGGACCAGATTTTCCTACAGCGGCTATTATTAATGGTCGAGCAGGAATTATTCAAGGATATCGTACTGGGAAGGGGCGAGTTGTCATCCGTGCTAAAACGGAGATAGAAACGGACGAGTCGTCTGGGCGTCAAGCCATCATTATTCATGAGCTACCTTACCAGGTAAATAAAGCACGCCTAGTTGAACGTATTGCGGAATTAGTTAGAGACAAGAAAATTGAAGGAATATCGGGTTTAAGAGACGAATCTGATAAGCAGGGTATGCGCGTTGTTATTGAATTAAAGCGTAATGAAGTTGCCGATGTAGTTTTAAATAATCTATACGCACACACTCAAATGCAAAATGTGTTTGGGATTAATATGGTCGCTTTAGTCGATGGGCAACCACGTACCCTCAATTTAAAACAAATTTTAGAATACTTTATTAAGCATAGACGTGAAGTCGTCACTAGAAGAACGATATTTGAATTGAAAAAGGCAAGAAGCCGGGCTCATTTATTAGAGGGGCTTGGGATTGCTTTAGCTAATATTGATGAGATGATTGCTCTGATTAAACAATCGCCTACACCGCAAGAAGCAAAAGAAGCATTGCTTGCTAAAGCGTGGGAGCCAGGCTTAGTTAGAGCAATGTTGGAAAAAGCTGGAAGCAATGCTTCTAGACCGGATGATTTAGGTACCGAATTTGGCTTGAATGTTGATGGATATAGGTTATCTGCTGAACAAGCCCAGGCAATTCTTGAGTTGAGATTGCATCGGTTAACTGCCTTAGAGCAAGATAAAATTCTAAATGAATTCGAAGAGTTATTACTTCTAATAAAAGAATTGCTGGATATACTTGCCTCTCCCGAACGATTAATGCAAGTGATTCGTGATGAGTTAGTCGAAATACAGACTCAGTTTGGTGATGAGCGGCGTACTGAAATTACTGCGTCCCAAGAAGATTTAACTATTGAAGATTTAATTACTGAAGAAGATGTAGTGGTAACCTTATCACATCAAGGTTATGTCAAGTACCAGCCTATTTCAGCCTATCAGGCGCAGCGTCGCGGTGGCAAAGGTAAATCAGCAACCAACGTAAAAGATGAAGATTTTGTTGAGCGATTAGTGATTGCAAGTACTCATGATACGTTGCTTTGTTTCTCTAACCACGGCAAGCTGTATTGGTTAAAAGCATATCAATTGCCTTTGGCCAGTCGTATTTCGCGCGGCAAACCTATTATTAATATTCTCCCATTGACTGAGCACGAAGAAATTACAGCCATGCTTCCTGTACGTGAATATAAAGAAGAAAATTACGTATTTATGGCAACGAAGAAAGGTACTGTTAAAAAAGTATCCCTTGAAGCCTTTAGCAGACCTCGATCTAACGGAATTATCGCTGTAGATTTGGATGAAGATGATAGCTTAGTGGGTGTTGATATTACTGATGGTACTAGAGATATCATGTTATTTACCGATGCAGGAAAAGTAATTCGCTTTGATGAGAATAAAGTAAGACCAATGGGACGTACTGCTCGAGGTGTTCGCGGGATTAGAATCGAAGAAGATCAAGCAGTGATATCTCTTGTTGTGGTTCATCCTGAAGGTACTATTCTCACAGCGACAGAAAACGGTTATGGAAAACGTACTCATATTGATGAGTATCGTGTTTCAGGACGAGGCGGCCAGGGCGTGATCTCTATTCAAGTTACTGAACGTAATGGAAAAGTAGTTCGCTCAGTACAAGTTACAGATAGTGATGAAGCAATGCTTATTACTGATAAAGGAACTTTAGTTCGCTTTAAAGTAAATGAATTATCTGTCATTGGAAGAAATACCCAAGGAGTGCGTCTGATTAATGTCAGTTCTGGTGAGCACGTTGTCGGTATGCAAAAAATTGAAGATTTAGTTGATGAATCCGATGATTTTGATGATGTGGACTCAACTGAAATTGAAGAAAATAACGATGAAAACCAAGATTTATAATTTTGGTGCTGGTCCAGCAATGTTACCTGAGCCTATTCTTCAAAAGGCTCAGGAAGAGTTTTTGAACTGGAAAGACCATGGTATTTCCATACTTGAACTAGGGCATAGAACGCCGCAATTTACCCAACTTTTAGAGCATGCAGAACAATCTCTAAGAGAGTTATTGAATATACCAGAGAATTACCAGGTGTTGTTTTTAGGCGGCGCCGCTCGAATGCAGTTTGCTATGATTCCCATGAATTTCTTGAGTCCACAAGAGCAGGCTGGCTACATTGTTACCGGCATATGGTCTCAAATGGCCCTTCAGGAAGCGCAACATCTTAAAAATGCATACTGTATTGTGAGTAGTGAGGGAAATGGGTTTAAATCCATACCTACAGCAGATAGTTTACACATAAAAAAAGAGACTGCGTATATATATTATACCCCTAACGAAACAGTAAATGGGGTTCGATTTCCCTACGTTCCTCAAATCGCCAGTATTCCTTTGATCGCTGATATGACTTCCTGCTTACTGAGTGAGCCTATAGACATTAAGCAATATGGATTAATATTTGCTGGAGCTCAAAAAAATATTGCTAATGCGGGTTTAACTATTGTCATTGTTCGTGATGATTTATTAGAAAAATTACCCACTCCAGTTGTTCCGACCATGATGAACTATAAAATTCAAGCAGAAAACCATTCTCTTTATGCCACATCCCCGGTATTTAATTGTTATTTAGCAGAGAAAATGTTTAATTGGATTAAAGAGCGCGGTGGTGTTAGTGCATTATTTGAACAGAATTGTTTAAAAGCAGCAAAATTATATCAATATCTTGATTCAACGGATTTTTATGTAACTACTGTGGAAAAAGAGGCGCGCTCTATAGTTAATATCTGTTTTTCACTAAAAAAACAAGAATTGGAGCAGAAATTCATTACCCAGGCAGAGCAACAAGGACTTTATGCATTAAAAGGACATCGTTATGTAGGGGGACTTAGAGCCAGTCTGTACAATGCGATGCCGATGGCTGGCGTCGATTCCTTAATTCATTTTATGTTTCAATTTGAGAAGGAAAATAGTTAGTGAGCATACTTAACTTCGTGAGTAGTCCCGTTCATTCTATAGCCGGTGAGATTACTGTCCCTGGTGATAAATCTATTTCTCATCGCTCCATCATCTTTGGTTCTTTAGCAAAAGGTACTACAGTCATCAATGGTTTTCTTGATGGAGACGATTGTATGGCCACTCTTGCTGCTTTTCAATCAATGGGGGTCGTCATTGAGGGGCCTACAAATCAGCAAGTAATAATACATGGAGTAGGTAAATACGGCTTAAAAAAGCCAAACCACGTTATTGACTGTGGAAACTCAGGAACAAGTATGCGTTTGCTTGCGGGACTGCTTGCTGCACAGCCTTTTGATAGTCAGTTGACTGGCGATGAAAGTTTGCTGAAAAGACCTATGTTGAGAATAAGTAAACCATTAATTCAAATGGGGGCAGAGATTATAACCAATGAAGGGAAGCCTCCGATTATTATAAAAGGTGGGAAGGAGCTAAAAGCAATCAGTTACCTAATGCCAGAAGCAAGTGCCCAGGTAAAATCATGTATTTTATTAGCTGGCCTTTATGCAAAAGGGACTACCAAAATAACAGAAACAGGTGTGAGTCGTGATCATACGGAATTGATGTTAAAAACATTTTCTTATCCCATACACCAGACTGAGCAATCAATAGAAATTAATGCAGATAGCGAATGCTTCGGAACTACAATTAATGTTCCCGGTGATTTATCTTCAGCCGCTTTTTTTATTGTCGCGGCAACTATTATTCCTGGCGCTAATGTTGTAATACGTAACGTGGGTATTAACTCAACACGTACAGGCATTATTCATATATTAAGGGAAATGGGTGCTAATATAGAAATGATCAATGAACGTCAGTGGGGGGAAGAATCCGTCGCTGATTTACACGTTACTTATTCTCCGCTAAAAGGAATTGATATATCTCCTGCTATGGTGCCTTTAGCAATTGATGAGTTTCCGATTATTTTTATCGCTGCAGCATGTGCTCATGGTCAAACAACGCTCAAAGGAGCGAAAGAGTTGAGACTAAAGGAGAGCGATCGTATAGGGGCTATGGTTGACGGACTTGTTGCGCTTGGGATAGAGGCTGAAGGATTTGATGATGGAGTGGTTATTAAAGGAGGAACCATGCAGGGAGGGGTGGTTGATAGCAGGGGGGATCATCGTATTGCCATGTCTTTTGCTATTGCTGGCGCTGTATCCAAGACACCAATAACCATCAAGAACTGCGCTAATGTAGCGACATCTTTTCCTACCTTTGTATCTACAGCAACTAAACTTCATTTTCGACTAGAGGAAATAATTGATAATGCATGACAGAAATGTACCCGTTATTACTTTGGATGGACCAAGTGGGACAGGCAAGGGGACTATCTGTCTCCTGCTCGCGAAACATCTTCATTGGAATATGCTTGATAGTGGTGCTATTTACCGTGTTTTAGCTTATGCGGCAAGAAAAAATAATATAGAAACTCACGAAACTGATAAATTAACCCATTTAGCGCGTACTTTAGATCTTCGTTTTGAGTCTGTGGGAAATAATGAGTCCAGTGTAATATTGGATAATGTATCTATAAATGAGCAAATTCGCACAGAACAATGTGGACAAGATGCATCACAAATTGCTGTAATTCCTGAAGTAAGGGCTGCTTTATTAGAGCGGCAGCGTGCATTTGCAAAACTCCCTGGACTAGTCACTGATGGGCGTGATATGGGTACTGTAGTATTTCCCAATGCCATTTTGAAGGTTTTCCTTTATGCAAGTGAAGAGGAAAGAGCAAATAGACGTTTTTTACAGTTGAAAGAAAAACAAATTAATGTTAGCCTCGCGCAAGTTGTAGAAGAACTGGCTAAACGTGACGCAAGGGATATAGCACGCACACATGCGCCATTAAAACCTGCTGAAGATGCAGTACAGATTGATACAACTGGGCTATCAATTGTACAAGTGCTTAATATTGTATTAAAATTAACGGATGAGCGCTTGAAAAGTTCATAGCTATTACGGGGGAAAGATGGGTGGAACTCATTCTTTCATTTTTTTACTAAAGAGTTTACTAACATGTCTGAAAGTTTCAAAGAACTGTTTGAGCAAAGTATTAGCGGTGCTCAATTTTATCCTGGTGCCATTATTTCTGCTAAAGTCATTGATATAGATGATGACTATGTCACTTTAAATGCCGGTCTAAAATCAGAAGGTATTGTTGCAGTAGAAGAATTCTATGACAAAGATGGCGCATTGGAAGTTAGCATTGGTGATACTGTCGAAGTGGCATTAGATTCAGTTGAAGATGGCCACGGCGAAACGCTGCTTTCAAGAGAAAAAGCAAAGCGTCAGGAAGCATGGCGCAAATTATCCAAGTGTCATGAAAACAATGAAACAGTTACTGGTCTTATTTCTGGTAAAGTCAAAGGCGGCTTTACAGTGGAAATTGGTACTATACGCGCGTTTTTACCTGGCTCATTAGTTGACGTAAGACCTGTAAGAGATCCTTCTTACCTTGAAGGTAAAGAATTAGAATTTAAAGTAATCAAAATGGATCTGAAAAGAAACAACATCGTTGTTTCTCGTCGTGCAGTTGTGGAAGAAGAAAGCAGTGCTGATAGACAAGCATTACTTGAGTCCTTGCATGATGGTCAAGAGCTACATGGTATTGTTAAAAACCTTACCGATTACGGTGCATTTATCGATTTAGGTGGCATCGACGGCTTGTTGCATATTACTGATATTTCTTGGAAACGTGTTAAACATCCAAGCGAACTATTATCAGTTGGCCAAGACGTTAAAGTAAAAGTATTAAGTTTTGATAGCGAAAGAAACCGTGTTTCTCTCGGTATGAAGCAATTAGGAAATGATCCTTGGATTGATTTAGTTGAAAGATATCCTTTGAACAAAAAATTACAAGGTAAAGTAACTAATATCACTGATTACGGCTGCTTCGTAGAAATTGAAGAAGGCGTAGAAGGTTTAGTACACATGTCCGAGATGGATTGGACTAACAAAAACGTTCATCCAAGCAAAGTCGTATCTATGGGTGATGTTGTTGACGTTATGGTTCTCGAAATTGATGAAGAAAGACGTCGCATCTCTTTGGGTATGAAGCAATGCGTAGGCAATCCATGGCAACAATTTGCTGCAAGCCATGCTAAAGGCCAAAAAGTTAGTGGTAAGATTCGTTCTATTACTGATTTTGGAATATTCATCGGTCTTGATGGTGAAATAGACGGACTGGTTCACTTGTCTGATATTTCCTGGACTGTTGCTGGTGAAGAAGCTGTAAAACAATTCAAGAAAGGCCAAGAATTAGAAGCCGTTATTCTAGCTATAGATCCTGAGCGTGAGCGTATTTCCTTAGGGTTAAAACAGCTTGAAGGAGATAATTTTACAGGCTTTGTTGAGCAGTTCACTAAAGGTGCGATAGTTAAAGGTAAAGTAATCGCCGTTGATGCTAAGTCCGTTACAGTGGCATTATCAGATGAAGTTACTGGTACTATTCGTGCTAGTGAATTATCTGATGAACGAGTTGATGATGCTACCACTCTTGTTAAAGAGGGTGATGAGATTGAAGCTAAAATCATGAATGTTGATCGTAAGAGCCGATCAATAGCTCTTTCAGTTAAAGCGAAAGATGCTCAAGATGAAGCTGAAGCGATCAAAAAATACTCTAGAACTGAAGGCTCATCAACAACTACTCTTGGTGATTTGCTAAAAGAAAAAATGGCAAGTAAAGAAGGCGAATAGTCTTTTTATAGCAAATAATTAAAAAAGCGTAGAGTGATCTACGCTTTTTTTGTTTAGTTAATAAAAGATCATGATATGATGCTTCATTAGCTTAAAGATAATAAGGAATATTAAATGCGCCTATTAATGCTGGTTATATATATAGTGCTTATTATTATTGGCGTTAGTTTTGCAGCTTTAAATGCTTCGTCCGTGGACGTTAACTTTTATTTTAAAACAGTATCCATGCCTATATCGGTTCTTATGACCATTATGCTGGGGGTTGGCATTTTAATCGGATTTCTACTTTTTATATCTCGTTATTGGCGTTTAAAAATTGAATACCGTAAAATAAAAAATCAATTAAGATTAACGGAAAAAGAAATCAAAAATTTACGCTCAATTCCTTTGCAGGATCAGCACTAATTCTTTTATTATTAGGAAACCCAATATGCAGAGAGGGAAATTAATAAATGATTGATTTATGGCCATTATTGTTGCCTGCAGCTGCTTGGTCAGGGTGGTGGATAGCAAATCGCAATAATTCAGATAAAGATTCGCATATACGTAATCGTTTATCACGTGAATATGTAGTTGGACTTAATTATTTATTAAACGAACAATCTGATAAAGCAGTAGACATATTTATAAAATTACTAGAAGTAGATAGTGATACGGTAGAAACACATTTAGCGTTAGGTAGTTTGTTTAGACGCCGAGGAGAAGTAGATAGGGCTATTCGTATTCACCAAAACTTAATTGCAAGACCGCAACTTAGCTTATTACAAAGAAAAGAGGCTTTGATGGCTTTAGGCCAAGATTATATGGGAGCCGGAGTATTCGATCGAGCCGAACGCATTTTTTTAGAAGTTGTTGAATTAGGTGGAAGCAAAGAAACAAGCAGCTTACAAGGATTATTAGCAATATATCAACAAGAGAAAGCCTGGGAAAAGGCATTAGATATTATAAAAAAATTAGAAATTTCAACAAATACAAGTCTTCATCATCAGGCAGCCCATTATTATTGTGAAATGGCTAGTCAGGCACTTAAAATAAATGCTTTGGATAGAGCCATTTATTGTATTAGACAAGCAATGAATGTCGATACGCAATCTGTCCGAGCCAGTTTGATGAATGCTAATATAGAAATAAGAGAAGGGCGATATAAACATGCCATTCGCTCGCTAAAACGCGTTCCAGAGCAAGATGCTGAGTTTTTATCAGAAATTATTGAGCCTTTAGTTTTTTGTCACAAAGAATTAGATTCAATGGCTGATTGCATTCATTATCTTGAACATGCCTTGATTGAACATCCAAGGGCTTCAATAATTTTCGTTATTGCTGAGTATTTACGTCAAACTAAAGATATGGATGTTGCTATAGATTTTGTTGCGGATAATTTAAGTAAACATCCTTCAATTAAAGGGTTAAATCGCTTAATTTATTGGCATCTAGAATCCGCTCATGGAAAGGTTCGAGAAAAGCTGCAAATGCTTTATGACATTACTAGTAAGTTTTTAGAAAATAAACCTATATACAGATGTGGTCATTGTGGTTTTGGTAGTAAACATTTACATTGGCATTGTCCAAGTTGTAAACAATGGGGAAGAATGAAACCTATTCATGGTTTGGAAGGGGACTAGAGGTAAATGGTTATCTCTCCTTAGGCTTCCCGCGACTTGTTCGCAGGATCTTATAATGGCGAGGATTCCTAAGCCCGTGGCTAAGCGCGGGATGTAGAAATGGGGGATGGACACCTACTACGATTAGAGTGAGATTAAAATGCATTTTATTGATTTAAAAAAACAATATTCTTTAATAGAAAATAATATCTTAAATAGTATAAAAAAAGTTTTGGATCATGGTCAATATATCATGGGGCCTGAAATTGCAGCGCTTGAGCAGCAATTAGCCTCTTTTGTAGGTGTTAAACACGCGATTGTTAATGCTAGTGGTACGGATGCACTACTAATGGCACTGATGGCATTGGATATTCAACCTGGCGATGAAGTAATTACAAGTCCCTTTAGCTTTTTTGCAACCGCTGAAGTAATTAGTCTTTGTCATGCGGTTCCTGTTTTTGTTGATATCGATCCTTTAACTTATAATTTAGATCCCAAGCACTTGGAAGCTGCAATTACTAAGAAAACAAAGGCAATTATACCCGTTGGATTATATGGTCAATGTGCTGAGCATGATGCAATTAATGCAATTGCTGATCAATACGGTATTCCTATTATTGAAGATGCGGCTCAAAGCTTTGGTGCTACCTATAAAGGTAAACATTCTTGTGCCTTGTCTACTATAGGCTGTACAAGTTTCTTCCCTTCTAAACCCTTAGGGGGATATGGCGATTCAGGTGCCTGCTTTACTAACGATGATGATATTGCACAAAAGTTAATTGAAATAAGAATACATGGACAAAATGCTCGTTACTGCCATAGTCGAATTGGTATCAATGGAAGAATGGATACTATTCAAGCGGCTATATTAATTGAGAAAATGAAACTATTTCCTGAAGAGATCCAATTGCGTCAACAAGTGGCTAAACGTTATGACCAAATGCTTTCTTCTGTAGTAAAAACCCCTCATGTTCTACCACATAACACAAGTGTCTATGCTCAATATACGATTGAGGTAGAGAGCCGAGACTTGTTTCAAAAAGCAATGCAAACGGAGGGGATTCCAACTGCAATACATTATCCTGTTGCCATGCATCAGCAAAAAGCACTAAGTTATTTAAATTACAAAGCCGGTGATTTCCCCCATGCGGAAAAAGCTAGCCACCACGTTATCAGCTTGCCTATGCATCCTTATCTGGATGAAAACGAGCAAATGAAAGTTGTTTCTGCTGTAAAAAATGCTTTAATAGTGACCAGAAATGGTGAGGTTGTGCTATAATGACGTCCAAGCTTATAGTCGCTTTGGATTTTGATAATCAGGATGATGCTTTAAATCTAATTGATAAACTGGATCCTACTCATTGTGCATTAAAAGTGGGTAGTGAAATGTTTACCTTGTTTGGAACAAATTTTGTTAAGTCGCTAATCAATAGGCAGTTCAAAGTGTTCCTCGATTTAAAGTTTCATGACATACCTAATACAGTTGCAAAAGCATGTAAAGCTTGCGCTGAGTTGGGGGTATGGATGATTAATGTTCATGCACTTGGCGGACTTACCATGATGAAGGCCGCAAAAGAAGCAATAAAAGAATATGGCAGTCACAAACCATTGCTTATTGCTGTAACCGTTTTAACAAGTTTTAAAGAAGAGGAATTAGCCGGTTTAGGAATTAATTGTTCTATTGAGAAACAAGTAAAGCATCTTGCGTCTTTAGCTCGAGATGCTGGGTTAGATGGTGTGGTCAGTTCAGCTCACGAAGTAAAAACAATTAAGCAAATATGTGGGACTGAGTTTTTAACTATAACGCCAGGAATAAGATTATCAAGTAATTCAAAGGACGACCAATCACGCGTTATGACTCCGCGACAAGCTGTTAATGAAGGGAGTGATTATCTTGTTGTGGGGCGGCCCATCACTCAGGCTTTAAATCCTGCAATCGTTGTTGCCGAAATTTTAAATGAAATAGGGATAGCATAGTATGAATGATATTTAACCTATTTTATTTTAGGTGTTTTTATGTTAATTATATTTGATGTAGTAAATAAGTATTTAAATAAGATTGCCTCTTACTTAGATTGTTATACAACAATCTCTACACTTTTTGAGGATTGAGCGATGACCCCACAGCACGTGATAAGTCAGCTGCTAGAATCTGACACAAAATATCCTAAAAATCTAGATCTTTTAAAAAAAATAATTATTACTGCATATTTAGGGCGTTTTAGAGTCAATGGACAATCTCCTGATAATAAAATTTCTTTAGCTAATTATCTATTTGATGAAGAACGAGTGATGTTTGATTACACTCGTTTAAGTGATGAGAAAAAAGAGCTTTTTCTAAAATGGCTTCTTGAGCCACATCAAGCAGAAAAAGAAACTGATTATTTTAATGGTGTTCATGTTAATGAATATCGAGGGTTTACTGCTGAAGTTGCTTTGAGCTGGTGGGGAAGGTTATTGAGTTGGTTCGAAAATAGGTTTTCAGAACTTTGGAAAATAACCGATTTAAGTTTATCTCTTAATTATCAACTTACTAGTATTGAAGTTTGTCATGGTAATCATGGTAGTTTAATTGGATTTAATCAATTTTTAGCCCCTCGTTCAGGCACTAAATATAAAGCTCCCGATGATTTAGAAAAAGAGCCTCTTGGTAATGCCAAAAGAGTTTTTATAACAGATAAATTAGTTGAGCAATTAACTCGAGTTAACTTAAAAAATCTTAATTTTGAGTCTGTATGCAGAAGTCCCCATCCTCAATCAATCGTAATAGCGGACTACAATGCGCGCTATACAGAAATGTATAATTACAGACAAATGCAAAAATATGCAGACTACAAACCCTGGTATCTTAGTCTTTGGCAGTGGTTTGTTTCATTCTTTTATCCAGAGGAAAAAGTTGAAAAGAGGGCATCTGTAGATAATAGCCTTAAGCTATTGTATGAAAATGAAACTGTTAAAATATACGAACGTGAAATAACCAAGGAAGTTATTGTCCAAGAAAAGCGTCCTGATATCAATAATGCAGTTTTTTGTGGTGGCGGAGGTAAAATATTTGCCCACGTTGGTGTCTGGAGAGCACTCTGCGAAGCCAATATACGGTTAGAACATTTTGCTGGAAGTTCCGCTGGGGCAATTATGTCCTTGTTTTGTTACTTAGGCTATTCTGCGGATGAAATTACTGATTTATTTAAACATTTTAAACAAGAGCATTTAGTTTTTTTTGATATAGATAGAAATGGTTTATCTGATCCTCATGCTTTAAAGACCTCTCTCGATTATGCGATTGCACTCAAGGTAAAACAAATTGTTGCTAAGTATAATATCCCATTTCCTCAGGGTAAGATTACTTTTGCTACGTTGGATAATTTGAAAAAACAGTGTCCGGATTGCGGCATAGGGGAGGAGTTGATAGTAACCGCCACCAAGAAGAAATCAAGGCAGACGCGCTACTTCTCATTAACCAGATCGCCAAACTTTGAGGTCAGTGAAGCCGTTAAAATATCAGCAAGTATACCCCCTATTTACAGAGGCACATTTATTGATGGAGAAGAACATAATGATGGAGGAGTGTTAAGCAACTTCCCTACAGAGGCTTTTGGGGATGATCATACAACGTTATTAGAATCAGAATATGGTAACAACCTAAAAGTCTTAGCAGTTCAGTTTGATAATGGTACAGAACGATTCACTATAGATAGATTAGAACAAGTCTATAGAGAAAATTTCATTCTAAATTGGATATACAGCCTTATAACCGGAGTTAGTGATCCGGCTAGTGGCTGGGAACAAGATAGGATGAAATTACGAAAATATGCGGCACAATCGCTAGTAGTTAACGTTGATGATGTTTCTACCACATCATTTACTATAGAAGATGATGTCAGAAATAAAGTGATTCAAAAGGGATACGAGACTACTAAAAGTTATTTAGATGTGCGCTATAAGAAGAATGAAAATGGAACTTATGAAAATAAGGAATATATGTATTCTACATTTCATTCCCTAGGAGATTTATTGTCTTATTGTTGCTATAGAGGTGATAAACATTGGTTTGAAATTGTTAATAATTTAATTGTTCAATCTTCATTACCCAATAGAGCGTCATTAATGAAACAATCTTTAGAATTAAGAGAGCTTTATTTTAAACCAGCCGCTGGTGCTGCCGACAGTGCAAAACCTGTTGTAGCAGCTGAATCTAATTCAGTAACCTTTTTTGGTAATGATATTCCTCAGGAGCAATTTGAAATCAATGAGGAAAATCATAATGTTTTATTATCTGTATATCCAATTTTTCTTAAGATATCCTCTGAGTTTGTAAAAAGCAGCATCGATAAAAGGACACTGGAAGTAGCGAGACATTCATTAACATTACAATCCCCATTTCGATGTTTAGAACACTTGGAGAAGATAAAGGATGAGTCTAATATTGTTCTTCACATTTTTATTAAATTTATAAGAGAGCTTAAGGAAAATCCGAGTGCGGAACTCTACCGTGCGCTACAAGACTTTCGGCATTTAATGTACAGTGGCGCTAATTTATTTAAAGCCGAATATTATGATAAATGGGATTTATCTATTCCCCAATGTCTGAGGGTATTAAAATTATTTAGTACCAATCAACATGCTTTAATTCCTAAATTATTAGCTAGTTTGTGTGAAAGAGAAGAGCCTCTGCAAACGGTAGTGAACGGAGTTTATTATGATGATTTTAGCGAGGACTCTGTCGAGGAAGAACGTCTAAGTTTTAGTCTATAATTAATTGGAGTAAAACTTGGTGAAACCTGATATTACTTAGCTGGCTATTTATCTCCCCCCTCCATATTAATGATTTTCCCGCGTGAGCAGAATATGGGTGTTCGCCGATGGAGGTCGAACATCACTGTCATTAACTTTTTGGATAAGAAGCGTATTAGATCCAGTCTCTATTACGATCCATTCGTCCTGCGGCGTCGCTTTAGCCCTCATCAGGCCGAACGAGGCAAAGTAAAATCTGAGTTCCGTATCCGAAACTGACGTTAACTTAAGCAGTTTTCGGTCATTCGGATGAGTTTACGACTAGGGATCTGCATGAGCCACATCGAGGAGATCCCTCGCTGCGCACAGAATGACGTTCCTGGTAGAGGCTATGCCGATACGGAAAAAGCTGACTGAAATTTTGTTTCAGGTTATACTTCTTTTTTTGCTCTCAATCTTGATATGTATAGTAATTTAACTCTTTATTACCTTAATCAAATAGGAATTACTCCATGGGTAAATAAAGAGCTCATTCCAAATTTAATAGATCAACCCAATGAGACGAGTACTCACCCAATAATTGTTCTTATTTCTACAGAATTGAGTGATAAGATGCGTTCTCTTTTTAATCAAATGATGGATTATATTGATATAACGCAAGATGAGGTATTAGTTGTTGCGGTTAGAGAACAAGAGTTAGAGAATAAATTGCTAGATAAAGCTCCTCAGGCTTTATTATCATTGGGACCCAATGTTAACGATTTAAATTTGCCTTACCCTATATTTCAAGGGTTAGCTCTTGAGTATTTGTTGGATAACCCTCTATCTAAAAGAGAAGTTTTTCAAGTTCTAACTCGACTTAGAGCCTATTTGCAAATAAGTTCTTAAAAAATTAATATTATAGCTCGCACACTGTTATTAAATTAATGTGAGCTTCGGATAAGATCGCGGGACAATGCACCCAGGTTACAAACCATTTTTATGCCGAATTCCCGTTAAAGTAACATGTTGTAATCAACACATACAAATTAAAATTTCTTTGAACACATGGAGTAGATAAGAGGGTAATAGCTTCGGCTCGATGTTGAATGTAGCAAAAATGCTCAGAACTAAAAATATAAGGTGGCTTTATGAACATAAAGGGATTTACATTAATTGAGACCTTAATCGCTTTAATTTGTTTTGCAGGCTTATCCTTATTGGGTGTTATTTCTGCTTCCTTTTTAAAATATAATCATGAACGCCAAGTTATAATCGATGAGATTCGAGTTGCGATACAATATGCAAAAATTCAAGCCGCTACTCGAGGCAGCCCAGTGTATCTTACTCCCTTTGATCATCAATCGCACAATTGGTCGAGTGGGATGAAATTAACGCAATATAATAGTAAAAAGAACGCAATGGAGCTTTTGTATCAGTGGGAGTGGCATCATCCTCGCTGGAGTATTACCTGGAATGGCGTGCACTCACTTAATAAAATTATTTTATCGTATAATCCCATAAGTACCATGAGTAATGGCAAATTTGTGATATCTAATCCTTATACCAAGGAGCACTTGATCATTGTGTTAAATAGACTTGGAAGAGTAAAAGTTAAATCGGATTCGTGATTAAAAATAGACTTATTTTCCACCACAAAGACGGAAGTACCCTTGTTCACATCTTACTAATTTTGTAATATCCCATGATGTAGGAGTTTAGTGAACTATTATCTATGTTTATTAATAATCAGCCCATATTTGTAGCTGAACCCCAAAATCCCCATTCTCTCCTCGATTGGCGAGAGTGTCGTCATTCATTAACGGATAAGCTCCAAGCAGCAAGGGGAAGCACTCAATTAACTGTGATTTCACAACAGTGGACACGACCAACGTGGTGGGATAGGTATTTGCTGCAAATTGATGATGAACTCATTTTTGAGCGCGAAATTATGATGAAACATCACCATACCGACTATTGGTATGCTCGAACAATAATTCCGAAAAAATGTTATTTTAGCGACCCCGAATTTTTTAAGCGTCTTGAAAAAGAATCTATAAGAAATTTGATTTTTGATAACTCTAAAGTACATCGGGTGACGATGCTTAATTACCCAATAGATAAGCAATGTATTGAATTTAACTGGGTTAAAAAACATCTAAACAATATTGATGGCATTATCTGGGTAAGATTAGCGGAGTATTCTTTAAATTACTTAGAGTCTTTTTATTTAGCTGAATTGCTGTTACCAGAATTAGAGTGTCTATCATGCTGAAGTGGGGCGCATATTGGAGATTATTACGGTTACATAAACCTGCAGGTACTCTTTTGCTTTGGTATCCGACGGCATGGGCGTTATGGGTTGCCAATAACGGTGCTCCTTCGCTCAAATTATTTTTATTATTTGCACTAGGTACTATCTTAATGCGTGCTGCCGGATGTGTTGTCAATGATATTGCTGACAGACATATTGATAAGCATGTAACGCGCACAAAATTACGTCCTATTACGTCAGGGGAAGTAGGATTAGTAGAGGCATTTATCTTATTATTTCTTTTGTGGAGCGGAGCCTTAGTCATTGCGCTGAATTTGCCAGTGAACTGTTTTTATTTAGCCGTGGTTGCATTATTGACTACCTTGCTTTATCCCTTTTGTAAGCGCTTTTTAGAAGCGCCCCAAATGATTCTGGGGCTTTCTTTTTCAATGGGGATACCTATGGCCTATGTGGCTTCTGAAACAGCATTAAATGGCAATTTTATCGTTTTATTCGTTATTAATTTCTTATGGATTCTCGCTTATGACACGATGTATGCAATAACGGATAAAGAAGATGATTTAAAAATAGGGGTAAAATCTACCGCTATTTATTTTGCTAATTACGATCTATTAATTATTGGGATGCTTTTATTTGTACTTCATAGCTTATGGTTCTGTTGGGCTTTGATCAATAAAGTTCAATTGGGATTTTACGTTTTTTGGGCCGCAGCTATTTTGATATTGATTTATCAACAAAAGTTAATCAGTAAAAGAGTGCCTGAGGATTGTTTTAAAGCCTTTACAGTTAGTATTTATTATGGATTATTGATGTGGTTTGCTGTTGGAGCGGCTTTGATGTAAAAGTCGTCAAGGCTTTTATAATGTGGCTGGTTGCAAGTAACTAATAAGAAAAAAACAGAAGAATTCGCGTTACTTATAGCTTTCCCGGATGCCAATCCGGGAGACCATGAGCGTAGCGAATTCCTTAAGTTAAGTGCCATTCGTTACTTGCAGCCGGCTACATGATTAATAAATATCGCTGCCATTATCGGCTACAACGCGAGTATGTCGTCCATAGATTACCAATATTTTTTGCTTGTTTTTAAGCTTTAAATCTTCAGATTGTACAACGGAAATAATACCCCCTGAATTGAGTTTAATAACGTACTCAACTCCGTGAGTTTGATTATATCCTCCTTCCATAAAGTTTTTGCTATTAGGATTGGTCCCCTCTGCGTTTTGTCTATGAAGATTAACTGCTCGCTTAGAAATAATCACGCCAGGGATTACCTTTTTAATTTTACCAATTTCATTGGCATCATATTCACCGGGAGGTAGATCTTTATTACAAGCTACTAAGAAAAGTCCTAGTAGAGACACTAGAGTGGATTTAAATACGGTTTTTATTCTCATGGTGATTAAAACTCCGATAATTATTATAAAAGCATCTCGTTATTTTAACCGAGTTTTTCTGAATGTTTAATTCATTTTTATTTATTGGGTTCTTTGTATCACCACAATAATCGGGAAGAATTAATAGTGATAAAAAGGTGACTTCCACTAAATCATGCACATTTTTTATTAAGACATTATTAGTTGATTGACTGTTTATCTACTAGATCTTCTAAAAGACTGCTTGCACCAATTCGGAACCAGTCCTTACTTATTTTTTTGTGCATTATTAATTCCGCCAGATAAGCAAAGTTTCTAGCTTGCTCTGGAGTTTTTATTCCTCCAGAAACCTTCACGCCGCATTTTTTACCAGAGTCTTGTATAGCACTTAATATGGCAATTAGGGCGGGTAGTGAAGCACCTTGATTGATTTTACCTGTTGATGTTTTAAGGAAATCACAGTGAAAATTTAAGAGCTCTATACATAATTGGTAGATACTTTGCATTTCTGGGAAAGCGCCAGTTTCTAAAATTATCTTTAAAGTAAGGCCATGTTGCTTACAATATTCAGCGATAATACTGCCGTGGTTTAATGCTTCTTTTTTATTTTCTCTTAGATATATTTGATAAGGGAAGACATAGTCAATTTCCTTAAAACCTAACTCCCGCGCTGTATTTATTTCATTAATGCAGTCTTCTATAGAAGCATTTCCTGTCGGAAAATTGATAACTGTTGCAAGGTTTGTAGTACTTTCTAGCTTAAACTGGTTTAAATAATAAGTATAAATACAAACAGCAGCTACCGGATGGAGCTGCGCTAAGTTCTTGAGATGGTGTAACTCATTGACAGTGGCATTTTCTTTTAACAGAGTCAAATCCATGGTTCGGATCAACTGATCAGCAGTTATTTCCGAGAGGCTGACTCTCGTAAAAAGAAAATGCTCTAAAACACTATTTAAATGAGTTTCTATAGTCACGCTAACCCTATGATATATTGTTTCATTAAGGTGTTAAGCTTTTCAGCTGCACTGGATGCCATTTTAACTACTGCATCATGACTATGACTGGTTTGAGCAAGGCCTGTTGCGTAATTAGTTATCATGGCAATGACCGCGACGTTCATTCCACAGTGGTTAGCTACCAATACTTCTGGAACAGTAGACATGCCTACAGCGTCTGCTCCTAATATTTTAAATGCTCTAATTTCTGCAGCAGTTTCATAATGAGGACCTAATACAGAGATATAAACACCCTCGCTTAATCTGATTCCGTTATTTTGAGCAGTTGCTAATAGCTCTGTGCGCATTGTTTTGTCATATGCATTATCTAGAGGATAAAATCTAGGTCCAAATTCATCATCATTAGGTCCAATCAGTGGGTTGCTTGGCTGCAAGTTAATATGATCAGTAATCAGCATTAACTCGCCAGGACCAACTTCCTCTCTAAGAGACCCTGATGCATTTGTTGCGATAAAGTAATTACAACCTAGAACTTTCAATGTTCTAACATAGGTTTTAACAACTTCATAATTTTCTAAGCCCTCGTATGTATGGGCTCGACCTTGCAAACACACTACACCTACACCGTTACAGTAACCAAGAATTAATTTTCCTCCGTGTCCTTCAACAGTAACTTTGGGGAATCCTGGTAGTTGGTCATAGTCTATAGAGACAGAGTCCTCTAACTCTTCAGCAAACTTACCTAGTCCAGAACCTAAAACAACTCCTACAGTTGGTTTAAATGATGGGAGCAGCTTCTTAATATGATCTGCTGCTAAATAAGGATAAGTGTTTTTTGTTATAGGATTAGTCATATAATTATCCGATTAGGGGTTAAAATCAAAAGCTAGAGGCAATAATTGATCAATAGACAAGCTTTGGAACACTGTCTTTTCATTGCATAAATAAACCATCGTATCAGCGGTTGAGAACTCATGAATTCTTTGTCTGCATGCGCCACACGGTGGGCATAATAAATTATTATGAGCTACAACGACGATACTTTTAATTTTCTGCTCTCCCGCAGCAATCATGTGACAGATGGCGGATGACTCAGCACAAATACTTAAGCTATAAGAACCATTTTCTACATTAACTCCAGTATATAAGTTACCTTTGTCTGTACAGATACACGACGCAACTTTAAATTGAGAATAGGGTGTATAAGCATTAGGTAATGCCTTATATGCCTCTTTGATCATTTGTGCAATTGTATTATTCATTATCAGCCTCTTGAGTAACCGAAAGAATATACTAATTACAGAGTCATTGAGCAAGTCTGTTGTTTGGAAAGAGGCACATCATCTAATTCTAATTGATAAGTTTTAGGTTCTTCATGTGCATGTAATGGGCCTTTACCGTGGTAAGGGCGAGGGGAATTTATTTCTTCAAGTTCATTTTTCGGCCCCAATGACTTAACCATTTGATCGTGGCTAGTCGATGGAACAGGAGTTGGTGGATGATTGTCACAGGTATAATTTAGCCAAATTTCAGCAACAAGGATACTTAGGCCTGCAATAGTGATAGCTGAAACTACAAGTATAGGAATGGTCAGAGGAGGAAATAAGAAAATTAAGGTAGCACTAAGGGCTGTTGCCACGCTAATAGCTGCTAACGTGGTAGCATAGGACGAATAAGCCTCTTGATAACTATGAGAGTAATTTTCGTCTTTAGGGTGGGGATTGTTTAGTTTGTGATATTCACTAGTGGCCCACATTAAATTACTGGCTACAAATAGCCAAGCTGCGGGGAGTAATAGTACAGGAGCAAAAAATCCTGCAATGCTTAACACCGTTGCAATAAGTCCAAGAATGGCTGCAAATAGGTGTTGCTCCTTAAATTGTGCAAAACCATACCATTCTTCTTCATTATAAGTATGCTCTGGATGGAAATGGCTGCTTATAAACCATACGCCATACCCCATCATATAGAGTATTAGCGAGATCCCATTACAAATAGGGGCAGCAAGAGGGAACGGTAGGTACTGAGCTTTCCCACACACGAAACCAGAAAGAAAGAAAAATGAACTAACTTTACCCAAGATTGATGTTGTACTCATTAAACCCGAGCCCTCAACATGATATTTTTTTGTACATATTACATGAATTTGTGACTAAAATCCAGTGAAAATTGGTTTAAATGCTAACTTTAAAAAACTATTTCTATTTTTTAGCAATTTAAAGTGGCTTTTGGACTATTTAGAGTAAAGTAGAGGATGATGAACGGATACTATTTAAAATAATTAGTTTATCGTTTCATTGTTTGGAGATAAGCGTAAAGGAAGAATAATGCGAACTAATAGCCCTCCGTCCTCTGCATTTTTAGCAATAATTTCCCCATGGTGTAAGGTTATCGCTCTAGATGCTATGGCTAATCCTAGACCATAACCACCGGTTTTCTTCGTTCTTGACGTATCCACTCGGTAAAAAGGGTTAAATATTTTCTCTAATTGATCTTCGGGAACTCCCGGACCATTATCTTTAACATCCAGATAGATTTTATCCTTAGCATCATTATGGTGAAGGGATATATGGATTTGTTGATGTTCCGGAGTATAGTGCAGGGCATTACGTACTATATTTTCAATGGCTCTATGAATTAAACGTTTATCGACTATTAGCTGACAGGGCTCTATTGTTTCAGTGCTAATACGATTGAGCTGATCTCCTGATTCATAATTAGCGTCATGTATAATATCTGATATTAATTCAGGGATATTAGTTTTAGCCAATTGAAGATCTGTGGTTGATTTATCCAAACGGGCAAAATCTAAGATCTCACTAATTAAAGCATTTAATCTAGAGCTTTCGAGCTCCATACGATTAAACTCATTGTCAGCTAAATGATTGGTTTTCTTTTTGCCTAACTCAATAGCAATATTCAGACGTGCTAATGGGGAGCGTAACTCATGGGAAATATCTTGTAATAAACGTTCTTTAGAGCGAACTAATGCTTCTAATTGTTCTGCCATGCGGTCAAAATCTTTACTTAATTCGGCAATTTCATCTTTTTTATGGCCTCTAAAATGCCCCACACGGGTATAAAGTTTTCCTGTCGCTATGGATTTTGCTGCCATTCCTAACGTTCTGAGTGGCTGGGTTAAATACATGGAGAGTAAGTAACAAATAAGACCACTAATAAAAATCGCTAAAGTTAGGCGTATGGCAAGTCCTGCCCAAGGAATTTGAACAAAATAAGATATAGGTTTTTCACTTACAGCGGCTAATCTATAAAATTTGCCTGATGTGGATAAAATTTCATGGCTGACTATTAATTTTCCTGCAGTAAAGATCCCTTCACTCAGCTGATCGTTAATAAGATTTTCAGCAACTTTTTTGACGCTTTCCGGAGGATCTTGCGCACCAACAATTTCGCCGCTGCTTGAAAGCAACCATAGGGACATATGCCGGGATAGGCCTATTTGATTAAGCCATTTGAGTAGAGCAGACCTTTGTCCTGACTCAAAGGTAGCGACAGCCGCATTTGCATAGCTGTCCATAAACATTTGTTCTCGCACGGGTTGAGATGATTTTTGTGCAATTTGACTCGTAACCCAGGCTGTAGTGAAAATAATCAGTATGGTGGCTAACCAAAACGAAACGAATATTTTCCAATACAAACTACGCATTAAACATGTACCCAAATCCGCGAACCGTTTTTACTATAGGTTCTCCTTCTGGATTATCACCTAATTTGTTTCTCAAATTACTAATGTGGACATCGATACTTCTATCATAGGCAGTATATTTTCTGCCTAGGGCGTATTCTGTTAGTTCTTCTTTCGAAAAGGCTTGCCCTGGTGACTTAATTAACATTTCTAAAATATTAAACTCAGCATTAGTTAATTCAAGAAATTTTCCTGCCATAGTGACATGGCGTTTTGAGCAGTCAACAACAATATCATGGTGCTCAATAACCGGTCTCGATATGGGGATTTTCATAGTCCGTCTTAAAATAGCTCTTAAACGAGCAACTAGCTCACGAGGATTACATGGTTTAGGCAAATAATCGTCTGCACCAATTTCTAATCCCACGATTC
Organism: Legionella fallonii LLAP-10; assembly: GCF_000953135.1. Taxonomy (NCBI): domain Bacteria; kingdom Pseudomonadati; phylum Pseudomonadota; class Gammaproteobacteria; order Legionellales; family Legionellaceae; genus Legionella; species Legionella fallonii. The sequence goes on from NZ_LN614827.1 coordinate 1,522,979, forward strand.
TGTCTATATCATCTCCTCGGGCGGTTAACATTAAAACAGGAGTTTCTAGGTGTTCTCTTATTGCTTTTAAGACTTCGAAGCCATTTAATTTAGGCAACATTACGTCAAGAACAATCGCGTCAAACACCTGGTTTAATGCTTTTTTAATACCACTTTCGCCGTCATGAACACATACTACATTAAATCCCTCGGGCTCCAAATATTGGGTGAGCAAGTCAGTAAGCTCTGCGTCATCATCAACGATGAGAATATTGCTATTCATTAATTATCCTTCAATATTAGTTTTTGAGCTGTTGCTTTGAGGTCGTTTATCGATACATTCTAATAATTTAATTCTGCGGGCATCGGCATTAATTACTTTAAATTCTAGATTATCTATGGTGATCGTTTCACCGCGTTTTGGTAGGTATCCAAAGCTATTCATCACAATACCACCAATTGTATCGTAGATATCATCGCTGAAATTAGTATGCATCTGCTCATTAAATTCTTCAATAGGTGTATGTGCTTTAATAATATAATGATGGTCGTGGTGAGTTTTGATATAGGCGTCATCATCTATATCAAACTCATCTTCAATATCGCCTATAATCTGTTCAATAATATCTTCTATAGTGATGAAACCAGAAACTTCTCCATATTCATCAACAACGATAGCCATATGATTGCGATTACAACGAAATTCGCTAAGCAAACTGTCTAGGCGTTTGCTTTCAGGAACAAAGGTCACTTGCCTGCAGGTATCGAGCAAATCAAAAGAATCAGGATTTCCTACTTGAGAGTTTAATAAATCTTTGGCATGTAGTATGCCAATAATTTCATCTGAATTTTCACCAGTTACAGGAAAGCGTGAATGTCCAGTTCGTGTAACAACTTTAATGATTTCATTATATTCATCATCTTGATTGAGACAAACCATTTGATTTTTAGGCAGCATGATGTCACGTGCCCGCATTTTCGAGAAGTGAATGGCGCCTTCTATCATGGCCAAAGTTTCAGAACTAATTAGAGATCTGATTTGTGCATCTCTTAATAGATTTACAAGCTCTTCCTGATTTTGTGGCTCACCTTGTAAAAACTGTTTCAGTCGAACAAACCACGAACCACCTTCTTCCTCTTTATTCAAGATCATTTACCTCTAAGTCATAGGGATTGGAATAACCTAGCTCATTTAAAAGTTTTATTTCAAGTGATTGCATTACAGAGGCTTCGTCTTCTTTAATATGATCGTAGCCTAACAGATGCAGGACTCCATGAATTACTATTAGAGACCAATGTTCTTTAAGTGATTTGTTAAGTTGTTGGCTTTCAGCCAGTAATACTTCAGGACAAATAATAATATCGCCTAATAGAGGGTATTCAAGTTCTACATGTTCAGGTACTGAACTGGGGAAGGCAAGCACATTAGTCGGTTTATTTTGTTTTCTATAGGTATGATTTAAAAAAATCATTTCGTCAGAATTGACTAAACGTATCGTTAATTCAGCATCATCTTGATGATCCCTGAGCGCAAGCTCAGCCAGACTGATTAATTCACCATCAGCTAAAGGCAATGGGGTATCAGTGGCATTTTGGAGGTCAATATGGTATGTCATTTTTTATTCTCTTTATATTCATGGTCATAACAGTCGACAATTTTAGACACTAAGGGATGTCTTACAACTTCACGACTAGTAAATTTATGAATGCTTATTTCTGGAATATTTTTAAATAAATCGAGCGCATGAGCAAGTCCAGAATCAGTTCCTTTGGGTAAGTCAACTTGAGTGATATCACCAGTTATGACTGTTTTAGAGCCGAAACCCATTCGAGTTAAAAACATTTTCATTTGCATGATCGTTGTATTTTGAGCCTCATCCAATATGATAAATGATTCATTTAGAGTGCGACCACGCATAAAGGCGAGAGGTAAAACTTCAATAATATCACTCTGAATCATTTTTTGGGTTTCTTTAAAACCAATCATTTCATATAAGGCATCGTATATTGGCCGTAGATAAGGGAGTACTTTTTCGACTAAATCTCCAGGTAGGAATCCTAATTTTTCACCAGCCTCAACCGCGGGGCGAACAAAAATAAGTCTATGTACCTCTCCTTTTTCAAAACTTTCTATGGCTTTAGATACTGCAAGATAGGTTTTACCTGTTCCAGCTGGTCCAACAGCAAAAGTGATGTCACAACGATCAATTGCATCAAGGAACTCTGCTTGTTTATTATTTCGGGCTGCAATTATTTTGCGAGATAACTTTATATGATGAGTCATTGCGCTTTGATAATCCTCACTAATTAAAACACGAATTGTTTGTATATCTATGGGGCTCTTCGATAAAGGATACAATAAGTTAAGTATTTTTCTTACTTCATGAAATTGCTCTTCGCGCTGACCGTGTAGAATAACAACGTTCTGCTTAAGCTTTATGGTTAAATTGAAATATTCTTCTAGAAATTTAAAATTACTATGTAAAACTCCGCAAAGATTGGCAATTTCTTGCGTACTAAGAGGTGGTAATTTTATAATGTTACTGTTCAGCGTACTACTCAAGGGTCTTTTAATCTACTTAATAACCATACTTTAAGAATAGTTCAAAAGCTATATCTTCTGCAAGTTTAATCGATCTAATTAATGTTAATCGCGAGTTTGGGATACGAGCGCGGGACAATGTAGATTGGATGCTGCGTTAGCATACCCCAGGAACGGTGTGGGAGCAAAAATCAGGAGAAACACCGCATTAGAAATTCTTTGTATACCCAACTATGGTGCAATAAAGTCAATCTTGATCTTGGGTTACGCTAACGCTGCACCCAGGCCAAAACTAAATCTTCCCTATTACACCGCGCTAGTACGGATTACGTATCTTCTTTTCTTTAAGGTAGTGCCATTAGAGCCTACATTACTCATAAAACTGATTACGAAATGCTGATTTAGTTGATATACATGTTATAATCTTTTGATTTTAGAGTAATTCATTTTTATGATAGATCTTCATTGCCATAGTACCTTCTCTGATGGGATGTTAAGTCCTGAGGAATTGATAAAAAAAGCTCAAATGCATGGGGTAAGGTGTTTGTCTCTTACTGATCATGACACTGTGGCTGGTTATACTGCACTAAATCAAGCGGCTGCAAGTACTGATATTAAAATTATCCATGGAATAGAATTGAGTACGCGGTGGAAAAAATATGATATTCATATATTAGGCTATCAAATCAATCATACATCTCAGTTCAATGAATTAATTGAACATCAGAATCGAAGTAGGGTTGATCGGGCAATAGAAGTCGCTAATCTGCTGCAACGAGTGGGTGTGGAGGATGCTTATAACAAAGCCTGTGTGCTTGCGGGTCATAAACGAATTGGACGACCGCATTTTGCTCACCTTCTTATTAATGAAGGCAAGGCACGAGACATGAAATCTGCTTTTAAACAGTTTTTGGGGCGGGGCAAAGTGGCCTATATTCCAACTCCATGGATTACTGTAGAGGAAGCCGTTAAGGGAATAATAGAGGCTGGTGGCGAAGCCGTTATAGCCCATCCACTTAAGTACGGATTGACGCGTTCTAAACTGCATGAGTTAATCAAAGATTTTAAGGGGGCTGGAGGTGTCGGCATGGAGGTCGTTTCAGGGGAAGTGACAGTGACACAAATACAAGAAATGGCTGCAACATGTATACGATTCAATTTATTGGCCTCTTCCGGTTCAGACTTTCATGGTGACACAATTTCTCGCATAAATCTTGGACGACAGCAGCAACTACCAGTAAACTGTCAACCTATTTGGCACAATTGGAACATTTAACAGGGGACTTTATGAGTCAGTTTTTTGCAATACATCCTGATAATCCTCAAGCTCGCTTATTGAGAAAAGCGGTTTCTATTATTGAAGAAGGTGGATTAATTGTTTATCCAACTGATTCTGGTTATGCATTGGGGTGTGGGCTTGGAAATAAATCAGCACTTGAACGGATAAGACGTTTAAGACAGCTTGATAAGAACCATAATATGACTTTAGTCTGCCGCGATTTATCGCAACTAGGTCTTTATGCTAAAGTATCGAATTCCATATTTAGATTATTAAAAGCATTTACCCCTGGGGCCTATACTTTTATTCTCAATGCTACTCATGAAGTACCTCGATTAATGCTGCATCCTAAAAGAAGAACGTTGGGGCTTAGAATACCGGACAATACAATAACACTATCCTTGTTAGAATGTTTAGAGGCTCCTTTGATGAGTACTACTTTGATTCTTCCGGGTGCAAGTGCTCCACTAAGTGAACCTGAAGCGATAAGAGATCTCTTAGGCAATCAAATAGATCTCATTATAGATGGTGGTAATAGTGGCCACGAGCCGACCACAGTGATTGATTTAACTGGTGATTATCCAGTGATTTTAAGAGAGGGAAAAGGGGATCCTGAACCCTTTAGGTAATTCAGGAACAACATATTGTTTTAATTATCAACTAAAAGAGGATATTGATGTCATCATTATTTACTTCCAATAAACGAGTTGTTTCTGGAATGCGTGTCAGTGGAAGGTTACATCTTGGGCATTATCATGGTGTATTAAAAAACTGGATTAAATTACAACATCAATATGATTGCTTCTTTTTTGCGGCAGATTGGCATGGCTTAACAACTCAGTACGAAGATCCTAGCTCAATTGAAAAAAACCTTTGGGATATGATCATTGACTGGCTTGCTTGTGGGGTAAATCCAGGGCTATCTACAATTTTTATACAATCTTGGGTTCCTGAGCATGCCGAGTTACATCTACTTTTATCTATGATTACTCCTTTAGGATGGTTGGAGCGAGTTCCTACGTACAAGGATCAGCAAGAAAAGCTAAAAGAAAAAGATTTATCAACTTATGGCTTTTTAGGCTATCCCTTATTACAAAGTGCCGATGTTTTACTTTACCACGCAGATTATGTACCTGTTGGTGAAGATCAAGTCGCCCATATCGAGTTAACGCGTGAAGTTGCTCGTCGTTTTAATTATATTTACGGTAAAGAAGCGAACTTTGAAGAGCTAGCTAAAGAAGCTATAGCAAAAATGGGTAAAAAGAATGGAAAAATTTATAGCGAGTTACGACGACAATTCCAAGAAAATGGGGTGCACGAGTCTATAGAGACTGCGAGGGCCCTTTTAGAAGATCAGTCTAATTTATCTATTGGTGATAAAGAGCGTTTGTTGGGGTATTTGGAAGGTGCTGGTAAAATAATTTTACCAGAGCCACATCCCTTACTCACTGAAACAGCTAGAATGCCGGGAATTGATGGACAAAAGATGTCCAAGTCGTATAATAATACCATTATGCTTAGAGAGACTCCTGAGCAGGTTGAAAAGAAAGTTTTAACTATGCCTACTGATCCTGCGCGAGTGAAACGCACAGATCCTGGTGAGCCGGAAAAATGTCCCGTTTGGCAATTCCATAAAATTTACTCTGCTACTGAGGTTAAGGATTGGGTTCAGACAGGGTGTCGCTCTGCGGGAATTGGTTGTATTGATTGTAAACGACCTGTGATCGATGCAATTAAACAGGAATTAGCTCCTATCCAAGAATCTATTACTGAGTACGAAGCTGATTTAGGATCTGTGAAACGTATTGTGAGCGAAGGGAGTGAGGCTGCTCGAGAAGAGGCAAGTAGAACATTGAATACGGTCAGAGAAGTGATGGGCTTGGATTATTGATGAGTACAGAGTTGTCGGATAAACCTGAAATTCGGGCTATAGTTGATGGTAAAGAGTTAACTCAAGTTCCTGATGACTTGTTTATCCCCCCTGATGCTTTAGAGGTACTGCTGGATTCATTCAGTGGTCCTCTTGATCTACTGCTCTATCTAATTCGTAAACAGAATATAGACATACTTAATATTCCTATGGTTAGTATTACTGAGCAGTATCTGCAATACATTCAGTTGATGGAGTGTCGTCGATTAGAACTCGCTGCTGATTATTTATTGATGGCTGCTATGCTGGCTGAAATTAAATCCAGATTATTACTGCCAACCCCTGCTAATGCTGATGAGCCGGAAGAGGAAGACCCACGTATGGCGCTGGTAAGACGACTACAGGCCTACGAACAAATAAAACAAGCCGCTGAATTAATCGATGCCTTGCCAAGAAAAGAACGAGACAACTTTGCCGTTCAAGTAATGCCTACAGAACTTGAAACGATTAAAGTTCATCCAGAAGTTGAATTAGCTGATTTAATTGATGCTATGAAATCTTTAGTGCAAAGGGAGGCGCATTTAGCACATCACCAGATTGCTCGGGAAATTATGTCCGTTCGCGAACGAATGAGTCAGGTGCTTTTGCAAGTGCAGCAACATAAGGTTATAGAATTTACTCAGTTATTCACTCTTGAAGAGGGACGAATGGGTTTAGTCGTTTCTTTGTTAGCTATTCTTGAGCTAGCAAGACAATCTTTATTAATAATCACCCAAACGCACCCTTTTTCGCCAATACATTTGCAGGCGGCTTAAAATGGATGAGAATAAATTAAAAAATATCATTGAAGCGCTTTTACTCAGCTCAAATGAGCCTATTACTCTGGAAAAAATACAAGAAATTTTTGATGAGAGGGGAAGGCCAACTATTGAAGAGTTAAACCATGTCATAGCCTGTTTAAAAGAGGATTATTCAACGCGTGCTTTTGAATTAGTTCATGTTGCTAGTGGTTATCAAATGCAAACTAAATCTGAATACAGCTATTGGGTATCTCGTATGCAAATTGAAAAACCGACCAAATATTCACGTGCATTACTTGAAACTTTAGCCATAATTGCTTATAAGCAACCTGTGACACGTGCTGATATTGAAGAAATACGAGGTGTGGCAGTTAACAGTCAAATTATAAAAACTTTAATGGAGCGTGAATGGATCCGCATTGCAGGCCATAAAGATGTTCCAGGTAAACCGGCTGTATATACAACAACAAAAGAGTTTTTAAATTATTTTAATTTAAATTATTTAAATGAACTTCCTGCGTTACCAGAGGTTCTAGAAACATTGACTGTGCAGCATAATGCACATCAAACTAATGAAGAGTGTATTATTGAATGAGCAGTGAACGGTTACAAAAAATATTAAGTCAGGCGGGACTCGGTTCTCGTCGTGAAATGGAACGATGGATTGAAAATGGATGGGTTCAGGTTAATGGTAAACCCACGAAACTGGGTGACTCAGCAGGCCCTCTTGATAAAATCACAGTAAAAGGAAAATTAATAGCTAATCCATTGAAGGTAAAGCAAAACATACGAGTCTTGCTTTATCATAAGCCTGTTGGTGAAATATCAAGCCGCCATGATCCTAAACATGAGAAAACAGTATTTGATAATCTGCCTCATTTAAGGCAAGGACGTTGGATACAAGTTGGACGCTTGGATCTTAATACTTCTGGTTTACTTATTTTTACTAATAACGGCGAATTAGCGAATCAGTTGATGCATCCTAAATACGAGCTTGAAAGAGAGTATGCTGTTAGGGTTCATGGTGAAGTTACCCCCGAGGCGTTACGTAATTTAGAAAAAGGGGTTACTTTAGATGATGGCCCAGCCAAATTCACTCATATAGAGTTTCGTGGTGGTGAAGGCACCAATTCTTGGTATCATGTTACTCTAAATGAGGGACGAAATAGGGAAGTGAGGCGTATTTGGGAGTCACAAGGTGTTGAGGTAAGTCGCCTAATTAGAATCCGTTATGGAAAGATTTCCATGCCAAGATTTTTAGTTCGTGGTCAAACTTATGAGTTAACTCCTAAAGAAGTGAGTGATTTTCTTGCTTCGTTGCCTAAGAGTTGATTATTGCTTCGTGTCATTGTTGGGTTGCGCTGCGCTAACCCAATCTACAAGTCTGAGCTTCTTGCTTAATGGATACCATAATGTCGGGCAATTTGTTGTTCGATCTATAGGTGCGGCATTAGCTCAACCAGCAATAATGTAACAAGTCTGGGAGCCTTAAAAATCTCGTCATCCTGATGAGTTTACGATGATGGATCTCTTGAAGAGGGCATAGGCGTTATGGATATAATAGTATCTATTCTAATTACTTATTGATTTTTAAGCCAATTACTAATATGCTCTTTCGTCAAATCAATAGCATCCATGAGTTGTTTATATAACTCTTCCAGTAAATTAGACTGTCCATTCTTTTGGTAACGTTCTAAATATTCGCAAGCAATTTTGAATCGAATCATGCCACAATAAGCTGCACCTCCTTTCATTTTATGGGCTAGAGATTGTATTTTACTCCAATCTTTTTGGGCATAGGCCTGTTCTATTTTTATTCTGTCTTCATCAATACCATGGTGAAGCATTAGAGTGACCATATCGGATAATAACTTTTTATTTCCTAAAATATTAATTCCCTTTTCTAAGTCAAATAAGGGAAACTGAGAGATATTTAATAATTCTTCATCAGGTGGTAAGTCGGTTTTTTTAAGGAGTTCAATCGTCGCTGCATTTGCAGTATTCTTTTCTTTATGATTGATAAACTCTTCAACAATACCCTGAATAAGTTTGAATGTGGCTGGTTTGATCAGTATCTTATCCATTCCCCCGTGAAGGCATTTTTCAGTCTCTGCACCTACAGTATGTGCCGTTAATCCTACTATAGGTGTTCTTTTTCTATTAGACTGCTTTTCCCATTGACGAATAGCCTTAGTTAGTTCTCTACCTGACATACCTGGTAAACCAACATCTGTTACAATTAAATCAAAGGCCTTAATTTTTATTAACTCTAGAGCCAATAACGCATTTTCAGCCGATTCATAACGACAACCGACATTGCTAGCGGCAATTTGCAACATTTTAAGGGCGATAGGACTATCTTCTACTAATAATAGATAGGGAGCTTCTGGATTAATTACTATTGGTTGATTTAGGGGAATTTGATTATCTAAAGAGGTGTTTGTCGTTTTTTCTTCCATTCCTTTTACAATGTTAGGTTCATCATATTTGATGTTTTCTGCGAGGCCAATTTTTAATAACAAATCAAAATAGAAAGTGGTTCCATGGTTAACTTGACTAATTAATTTAATTTCCCCACCTAAAAGCTCAACATAAGACTGAGCAATATGTAGTCCAATTCCATGTCCTTTATATACGCCTTTATACGAAGGGTTTACTCTAAAAAAACGATCAAATACTTTTGATTGCAATTCTTCAGGAATACCAATACCGGTATCAATGACGCTAAATCGTAGACGAACAGAGTCCTCAAAACGTTCAAGTAGCTCAACGTCAATACCAATATACCCTTTTTCGGTAAATTTAATAGAGTTGCCTACTAGATTTAATAAGATTCTATGCAGTTTAGTAGGATCACTCACGAGATACTGGGGAACCTTTTCCGGGATATTAATTATTAGATCGAGATTTTTTAGTTTGATTGTTGGTAATTCAAGTTCCGCAATATCTTGAATGGAACTATATAAATCAAACGTCTCATTTAAAAGATCACTATCGTTGACATTTTCCGCGGAAATTACGTCCAATATCCCATTGAGTAAGCTTAATAATTGTTTGCCACTTTCATTAACCCAATGAGCATATTGTTTTTCTTCTGCATCGTTAGTTTTATCTTCCATAATTTTGGACATGCCAATAACTCCCGTGAGAGGTGTGCGAATATCGTGACTCATATTGGCAATAAATTCCGTTTTAGCTTGATTAGCCGCTTCTGCGGCTATTTTGGAAGCTCGAAGTTCTTCTTCCATTTTTTTTATGGAAGTAATGTCCGTAGAAATACCAATAGTTCCTATGACATTATTATCTTTGTCAAGTAAAGGTTCTTTAGAGGTAAGAAAGGTATGGACTTGTCCATCGGCTAGAGTAGCTGTTTCTTCTAATTTAATTCCTTTTTGGCTACTCATTATTTTTTGATCAGTTTCAATGATTTTATCTGCTTGATCTTTCCAAACAAAATCATAATCTGTTTTGCCTATTACTTCTGATGGATCATTGAATCCTGCCAATTTTGCATGCGATAAATTGCTACCCAAAATAACATTATGTGTGTCTTTCCAATAGATATTCGCAGGGATGAGGTGAATTAAACTGTCAAGATAAGTCTCTGTTTTTCTTTGATTTTTTTGTAAAGAGTCTATTTTTTCGGTTAGGGAAAAAATAGACTCATAATCATCAGATAAATCCTTTTCAAAGAAAACGGTAATGCCACAAAAATAGATCTGAACAACTTGAAAGGTTACTGATTTATTGAGGGCAATGAAATAAGTTCTATTAAATGAGCCAATATTTTCAGGGTCCATTTTTTTATTAGAAAAACGAATTCCTAAATTTTCAATAAATGAATGCTGTGTTTGACCAATTAAATCAGACTTGCTCTTCAAACAAAGAAACTTACGGTATGATTCATTGCAACCTAAGTATGCATCCTCGCTATTCACCCAAAAAACATGAATTGAAGAGTTGTTAAATGCTTTATTTAATAAAAAATTCAATATCTTTTTAGCAATCCAACTCATTCAAAGTATCCGCAAAATAATTGTGTAGTGTGTCGCTAATATACCTTACATTGGGAAATTGGAGAATTGAATCATGGTTCCCAGGTGTTAAATAAACGTCAATTTCTTTAGCTGAATGAAGACTTAAGAAATTTGTAGCATCATTCATGGCTGAAAACTCGCCTGCTTGTTGCTGCGCTTTAAATAACATAATTCTTTTCTTAATTTTAGGTGGAGTATAAGCGAATCCTAAATCTTGCAAGCGGCAGTAATAAAGCTCCATCCATGGTTTTGGGTCAATATTTTCATTGGATAGTGCTTTTGCTACTCGTTCATATTGATTCATGATACTTGCCTTCAGTGCTTCTTTTGCACTTATATCCATAAAATCTGATACAACCCACGTATCAAAGGAAATGATAAAATCAATGCAGTCATCAAGTTTTTTTTCTTCGAGTTGGGCCGTCATTTCTAGGGCGAGCATGCCACCAAAAGAGTATCCTGCGAGAATAAACTTGCTATTTTTTATTTGTTTTAAAAGTAGGTGATTATAATATTTTGCCATGGAATGTATGTCATCAAATAAAATTTGATTAGCATCGATGCTAGGATCTTGAATAAGATAGCAAGGTTGATCATTGGGTAGTAGTTTGATTAAATCAAGATAACAAAAACCAGTACCACCTATTGGATGGATAAATACGATAGGGGTTTTATGATTGCTCCCAATTTTAATAATCTTAAGTGCATTCTCATACTGTTTTGCATGATCAACAGTAGATGAAAAATGTGCTTCACTGATTAGAAGGCTGATTTTTTCACTTAGTAATTTAACAGTTGCGTATTCATATAATAGAGAGAAATTGATTTTTACATGAAATTGATCATTTATCCTACTTATGAGATTCAGTGCTGAAATAGAATTTCCGCCTATATCAAAAAATTCTGCATTAATACTAATATTCTTGGGGTTTATACGTAATATTTCAGCATATATAGATATTAATTTTTCCTGCAATAAACTAGCAGCAGACTCATATTCGGTATAGCTTGTGTAATGCAAATCCATCTTGGCGAGTAATTTTTTATCTGCTTTGCCATTTTCTGTTAATGGAACTGTATCTATTTGGTGATAAAAATTGGGGATCATATAGTGAGGTAAAAAGGTTTTTAAATAATGATACAAATTAATATCAGTAAGTGAGTTTCCTTCTTGTAATAATACGTAGGCAAATAGTTGGTGATGATGATCTTTATTTTTTACAAGAACTATTGCTTGTTCAACAAGATGATGAGTTTCTAATTGAGCCTCAATCTCATTCAATTCAATGCGGTATCCATTAATTTTAATTTGATTGTCTTCTCTACCGATAAATTTTAAATGCCCGTTGGTTTGCCAGGTAACAATATCACCGGTGTCATAAAGTCTTTTATTATGATGAGTAATAAATTTTTCTTGATTTAATTGAGGCTGATTAATATATCCGCGAGCTAACCCAACTCCCCCTAAATATAATTTTCCAGGGGCACCAATGGGTTTTGGATTCATATCTTTACCTAATACATACACTTGGGTACCAGTAAGCGGTTGACCAATAGGTATAGGATTCACTATATCTCTTTGATTTTTAACCACATAAGTTGTTGAAAAAGTAGTATTCTCTGTTGGTCCATATCCATTTATAAAATAGCGAGGTCTTTTTTTCTGTTGAAATACTCGTTCGATCGCCTCGGACAGTACAGCTTCACCGCCAACAGCTAGATAAGTAAGATGCTGAAACAGATAAGGTGCGGTATAGGCATATGCGTGAAATAGTTGAGTTGTTAGAAAAAGTATGGATATTTCTTCGTTTTTTAATATAGATGAAAATAAGTGCTCATCGAGAAGAGTCTGTTTATCAATAAGTACTAATGTAGCACCATTAAGTAGGGCTCCCCATATTTCAAGAGTGGCTGCATCAAAAAGAAAACTAGAGGTTTGAGCAACTCTATCGGATGATTTTATTTTTATATAATTTGCGTTTTTTACTAATCTTAGTATTCCTGCTTGTTCAACGCTTACACCTTTAGGGGTTCCAGTGGAGCCAGAAGTATATAGAATATAAGTTAACTGATTAGGATTAAATTGATTATTATCTACAGGTGAATCTGATTCAGCCTGGATACTATTATCAGTAATAGATATTTTAGTCACAGAGGGTGATATTTCCTCTATATTGGGGATAAGTTCATTACTAGTGATAATGATTGATATACTGGCATTATTAATAATGTAGCTAATGCGAGCAGCAGGTATATCAATTTCCAAAGGAACATAGCATCCACCGGCTTTTAATATACCCAAAATAGCAATAATTCGATTAATGCCTTTTTCCAGAAAAATACCGATAGGCATTTCTGGACTGATCATTGTTTTTTGTAATTTATGAGCCAGTTGATTAGAAATTTTGTCTAGTTGCTCATAGGTTAAAGTATTTTCATGATGTTTTACGGCTATTTTATTCGGGTGGGCTGATACTTGTTCGGCAAAATAATTTAAAATGGTTACATGCTCTGGTTCATTTATAATCGGTGGATTCCATTTATAAAATAGAGTATTTATTTGCGTGTCTGTTAACAGAGGAATACTAAGAGCGGGGCGATCTTGATAGACAGCTATATTTTTGAGAAGCGTCTTAAACGCTGAAATCATATGTGTAATGGTGTTTTTATTAAACAGTAATGTATTGTATTCAAATATTCCATGTAATTCAGAATTAAATTCCTGCATATAACAAACTAGGTTTCCGAATCTGCATTCATCGCAGGAGTCATAAATTAATTCAGCATGATCGTCTGAATAAACTCTTTTACATACTTCATTGTTAATTACGAGTTCATTAATGGGGTAACTTTGAAATATAAAACCAGCTTGACTAAACGAATGAATTTTGGAGTTGACCTGTTCTCCAGTTAGTTGCGCCATTTCATTGAAAGGAAAATCTTGGTTTTCAAATACGTCGTGTAATAATTTTTTATTTTTCCTAATTAGTGCATCAAATGTTTCATCAGGATTCAGATGTAATCTAATTAAAAGCAAATTAACGAAAAAACCTATAACGTGCGCCACATGAGAGTGGTGCCTTCCTGATACAGCAGTTATAAAATTAACATCATTTTGGTTGGAGTAGTGTGATAAAAATAATCCAAAAGCGGTAATAAGTACATCGTATAAAGTGGCTTGATTATTAATAGAGATTTTTTTAAGTTGTCGTGTAACAGTATTACTTATTTTAAAATTAATCCGTTTGCTTAATTGTTTTTCAGTTCCTTCTTTTCTAGCCTTATCATAAATTAACTCTAGTTTAGGCATTTTATTTAGTTGTTTTACCCAAAAATCCTTTTGTTTCGTTAACAGTTCTTCCGATATATTATCTCTTTGCCAAGAAATGAAATTTAGAAATGAGGACTGGTTTGTTATAGATAAAGGAATATTTTTCGAAAGAGTATTATAAAGTTGGCTGAGATCATGTAACAAAATATTTAATGACCAGCCATCATGTATTATATGGTGAATACAAAATAGAAAAATGGTCTTGTCTTTTTCTATGTGAGCTAAGGATACTCGAAATAGAGGAGCGGCCCCAAGATCAAAATGTTGGTGCTTAAATTTCTTTAGATAATTTCCGAAATCCTGATTGGCTAAATTTTTAAAGATATCAATTTTGAAATCAATTGATTCTAACGGATTTAAAATTATAAATGGTTGATTCTCTTGTTCTGAGAATGAAAATCGTAAAGCATCATGGCGGGCCATTAGCTGTTTAAAAGCCTTCTTTAAGTGTTCTTTACTCACATTGCCTTTGATTTCATAAGCGACAAATATGTTGTTTTTTCTGCTTTCCGGAGAAATTTTTTCATCGTACCATATTCGTTTTTGCGCAGATGATAGTGGAATAGTATCGTATCCTATTAAATTTAAAGCAGGGGCTTTTATTTCTGTTTGCTTAATTTCTTTTAATAAAAGCTTGAGGAATTTGTCTATAGTATAATTAGGTTTTAATAAATCAAAAGGCGTGATTTCTATCTGATATCTTTGGTATATATCGCTAGCAATTAATACACTTTTAAGCGAGTCAATACCAAGATCAATAAATGAGATATCAGTTTTTTTTGTCCATAAATCATGTTGTTTCAGAATTTCTAATATGCTGATTTCAAGAGCATCGGTACCTTGGGTGATATTCCGTTTCGACTCTTTAGTGTTCATGCTTTTTTGGAAATGCTCATTGGCAATTTCCAACATAAAACCATTCGAAATGTTCGTTTGATGAGAGTCCTTTTTGTTTTGTATTGTACTTTGATTTTTTTGCTCAAAAATTTCAGGAGAAATTTCTTTAATAAAATCAATGGATAGTATTATATGATCGATTGGCTCTTGATTATTCTGGCCATTTAATTGCTTAATAAAATTAATAGCAGGAATATTCTTTTCTGTTTTCGTGAATCGTAACTTTATCGTGCTTATGCCATTTTGTGACGCAGTATCTGCCAAATGCTTTATTATTTCGAATTCTATGCCTCGACCTAAAATTCGGCAACTTAAAAAGAAGCCATTAATAATAAGTTCATTATTATGAAAATCATATGCTACAACACCAACTAATCCATATTCACCGTATTTATCTGAGACCTCTATAACTAAACAATGTGGCTTTTTATTATGGATACTATGTTCAAATTCGACAGCGGATATGGTGTTGGGTAATAAATTAAATTGGTTGGTTCTTTGACTTAATTGGATTACTCTTTGTAAATCATTTGTTGTTGCCTCACGAATGCAGGTTTTAATTTTGAGATTTTTTATGAATTGTTCATATGAAAAGCTTTTTTCTTTTAATTGATGACGTAATTTATTTTGTTTATAAAATTCAGTTCTTTTTTCATCTTCGTTACTTTTTTCAAGGTAATCAAAAGCCCAGATATTTCTTAAAAAATGTGATCTATTAAAGTTAGAGTTTTTTTCACTGTTACTTCTTTTGGGCAATTCAATAACAAATACTTCGGGGATAGTAGATTTAACTTCGGCGCATTCTATGTTGTTATCATCTATAAAAATAAAACTATCCAGACCAAGATTCAGCTCTTGAGCTAAAGATTGAATATTAATTGATTTGGGTTGCCAATTAATTCTATGACCGCAAATATGCTTTTCAAGATCTAACACTATATCTTCATGGTTCTTAAACACGTTTAAAACAGAGGACTCGCTATTTTTACTACAAAGACATAATAGGAATCCGGCATGATGAAGTTCAATCATAAACTCTTGTATTGCAACGTATTCTTCATCAATGATAATGCCATTGATCCCATCTTCTTCTATTATTCCATTCCATAATGTACCGTCGCAGTCTAGTACAATAACTTTGCTAGGCTTTCTTGAAAGTAAGGAGTATTTTCTTGCTATTGTTAATCCCATCAAATTATAAAAATCTAGACTATATGGAATGTGTCCATGTTTTTCGGTGAAATTATCAAATATAAGAGATAAATTAGATTCCTTTAACATTTCTTTTGAGGTCACCAACAGAGTGTTTTTCCAAGCATGGCTTTCTAGCTGGATCTGGTTTTCAATTTTTGTGTAAAATTGTTCATCGTTTTGAGATTTAACCTCTGTAGGTGTGATGATGATTAATAGGGGAATACGTTTGGTTCTATTAAAGCGGTGTAATGCTGTCAATAATTCTTCCGGGCTTTGAGCCGAATCATTTAATGGGTTAAACAAGTCGGATAGCCTGACTAAAATGACATTAACACCTTCTTCGTTTTGGTTAAATTCACTATTCGGTAAGAGTATCTGTTGAAAAGTTTGGTTGTAAAAGAACTGAATTTTTTGCTCAGAAAACTTTTTTAAAATCGACTGCAAAGAGGGTCTGAGTATGTCAGCAGTGAATGTCGATGTGATATTAATCATACAGTTACCTTTAACCTTATCTATCGAATTTTTAGCATTATACATTATTTAGCTTTTTTTTGTCCCGACTGGTGAATTTATCTGCATTAAAATCGAGAGAAACAGTTTATGGAAATATAGCCCCTACCAATTTGTTGTTTATAAATACAATTTTCATGCTATATCGATGTAAATTTTGTGTATTTATGTGAAAAATGCTTGATGTGATAAGAACACGGCCTCTTTACTTTTCGTCTATAGTGGTGCTCCATTTGAGTGCCATACTTACTCCAATAATTATTTCAGAAAGCAAAAGTAGTTGAATTAAAAAAACAGCCATCGATATATGATTCGTATCGAATAAAGGGGCTCTCAAAAATACGGCAAAACTAAGCAGGAATCCTGAAAAGAATACAGCAGCCATAGTGCCAACCCAACCGTAACAGACGCTAATGATAATCGTAACTATGAGATTGGCTATGGCAAGTAAAATTGTAACTAAAGGAGCATGGTTTTGGGTAAGTAAAAAACTAATGACTAGTAATAATGAATATAAACTAAGCCCTTTTATGCTCAGTTTTTTGATGGAAAGGGGTAGCTGGAAATGGCTATCCCAGGTAACTAATGCACAAGAAAAAATAAGAATGGCATTTAAATTGGCTAACCACCATTGCAAAAATTGTTGATATGAGATCTCTTGATTTGGCATTGATAAAGAGTAGAAAAAAATAAGTAAAATAGTAGTTAGGCCTGTTAACATTGTTGTAAATAAAACAAATTTGCAATACATTGCCAATCGATAAAAAATCAATGTTGGGGCAAGAAAACGATATTGAAATGCTCTAAGAAGCACTGCTTGTAATGAGAAGACAGTGGCACAACCTACTGCGGTCACAAAAATAGCGCTTTCAAGAGTGTATGCAAGAAAACTACCTACCCAAATTCCTGGTAATATACTATAGCCACGTAAAAAAATGAGTGCACAAGCAGACCCGGTGGCATACCATAGTGGGGCTGGAAATGGCAATAAAGTACTTAGCTTTAAACCACTGTACTGTAGCAAAAAGGTAAAACAATTTATGATGAGTAGACGTTGTAAAACAAGTTTTTTAAATTGACTTTCTAACGAAGGAGTAGACTGAAGTTGTTGAGAGTGTTGATTTACAAGGAGCGTCATTTTGTGCCATTTATTTAAATTGCTTCGAGTCAAGAAGAGCCTCCTACAAACAAAAAAAGGTGAATGAGAAAATGGTTGACCCTAATTCTTCATTATCCAACTTAAATATCAATGACATTGATACCCTATGTTATCATTACTTAAATACTCTGTATTCTACTACGTTCGAGAAGCGCCGCTCAGATAAAAATATCTGTACAACCTATGGTGAAATTCTCCTACCGAGTATCGATAAACTATTACGAATAATCAAGTGTTCTGATGATGATGTCTTTGTTGATTATGGTTCAGGTCTTGGAAAAATTGTAATACATGTTTTTCTAAAAACCGCAGTAAAAGCCTCTTATGGCATAGAACTTTCGCCTGAATTGCACCAACAGGCTATAAATGCAGCTAAAAAGCTGCAATGTGATTTGCCTGAGTTCTATGACGGTGAGCGAAAGCTTGGATTTTTTTTAGGAGATTTTTTAGAAACTCCTGTACCCAATGCAACTATCGTTGTAATCAATGCTACTTGTTTTACACCTTCATTATTAACTAAATTAGGAAAAGTACTGGAGAATACGCCGAGTCTTCATACTGTATTATCGACGCGTCCCATTAATAGCTTACAACGCTTAACTTTTAACAAGACAGTTCGTGTTGAATGTTCATGGGATACCGCATTATGTTATATTTACGGAGGAAGGGGATAATATAACTGAAGCAACAGTTCAAAAAATATTCGTCATGACATGACGTTTGCTTTGTCATAAATGACAATAGCAAAGTTCGTGTGATATTCTTCGCCATAGTGCATTCCGTTAATTAAAATGTTGAATTAATAGTCATAATTCAGTGAGTGCATGATGATATTTGCTCAAAAATCGCCAAGTTAGACCTTTTCAGAAACTCACTGAGGGGGATGAAGTGCGAGGTGAGATGATGCACCGAATAGGAGTGTACGCGCAGGTTCGGGCACTGAAGCGACGAAGCAATTTCCCCATCAGTAGAGTTTCTGAAAAGGTCTATTGATGTAACGTGATAGTTTTAGAGAATAATTTAATGAAAAGAGTCAAATCAAGACCAGATTCTAGCCCTCATTCGGCTCAAATTGTTAATTTAAGCCATGATGGTAAAGGTGTGGCACGTATCAATGGTAAAGCTACTTTTATTCAAGGAGCACTACCTGATGAAACCGTTGAGTTTCAATATACAAGGGTAAAAAAAGATTTTGATGAGGGACGCTTGTTGTCTGTTATTAGCCCATCTCCTTTGCGAGTTACTCCTAAATGTCCTCATTATGAAATGTGTGGGGGATGTTCCTTGCAACATTTAAGTGAAAAAGAGCAAATTCATTTTAAACAGGAACAGCTTTTAGACTTATTGTCTCGCTTTGGCCACACACAGCCACAAGAAGTTTTATCACCCTTGGCTAGCAATCATTGGAATTATAGAAATAAAGCTCGTTTAAGTGTGCGCTATGTAGAGAAAAAACAGGCTTCTATGGTTGGTTTTAGAGAGCGCAATAACCCTCGCTACATTACAGAGATCACCCAGTGTCCCGTTTTAAATGCTAGATTAGATGCTGATATTATCCCTTTAAGGCAATTAATTGATGCAATGGAAGATAAACATTGTATTGCACAAATTGAAGTTGCTGCTGGTGATGAGGAAATAGGACTTATTTTTAGAAATTTAAATCCGTTAACGGCCAATGACGAATTAAAAATCAAACAATTTGCCGAGCAGTGCCGGTATAAAATATTTCTTCAACCAGCGGGTCCTGATAGTGTTTATTGTTTTTATCCTCCAGAGGCAAGTGAATATTTAACTTATAAATTATCTGACTATAATATAACTTTTCAGTTTCACCCTAATGACTTTACTCAAGTCAATGCTAACCTAAATAGGCTAATGGTTAATCGCGCACTACAATTAATGGACTTAAAAAGTTCTGATATAGTGCTAGACTTATTTTGTGGGTTGGGTAATTTTTCGCTTCCTATGGCTCAATTTTGCTCTAAAGTTGTTGGCGTTGAAGGCAGCAAAACTATGGTTGATCGGGCTTACATGAATGCTCAAGCAAATCATCTGACGAATGTTGATTTCTATGCAGCCAACTTGGATGATATAGCTGAAGTTAATAATCTAGTGAAACAATCATTCAATAAAGTATTAATAGATCCGCCTAGATCGGGCGCCTTGGAAATTGTAAAGCAAATGGACTCCCTTAACCCTGAGAGGATTGTATATGTATCCTGTAATCCAGTAACATTAGCCAGGGATGCAGATATATTAGTAAATCAAAAAGGCTATGTTTTGATAAGTGCGGGTGTTATGGATATGTTCCCTCATACGGCTCATGTTGAATCAATAGCTTTATTTGAAAAAGGATAAAATTCATGGTCAGAGTAAAAGATACCATTCCATTATCTTCCGACGGTAGTATTGATGTAGGAATGTGGCTACATCAGCTTGGATCTAAAGGCTATCTGGAAAATCTTGAGCTCATTCGTAATACCTGTACCTTAAGTCAATTAGCTGGGCTTGAACATGCAACGGAAACAGGACAAACCTGTTTACAACAAGGTTTGGCAATGGCTGATTTGCTTGCAGATCTTGAGGTTGATCAGGAAACCTTAGCCGCTGCTATCATTTTCGAAAACGTCCATTACGCCGGCTTGTCTATCGATGATGTGGAGGAGCAATTAGGCCATAATATTGCCAAGCTAGTTAAAGGAATAGAAAAAATGAGTGCCATGAATAATTTTCAGGTGCTTAATAAATATCCACAAAATAAACATCAAATCGATAATATTAGAAAGATGTTATTGGCTATGGTGGATGATGTACGGGTCGTTTTAATCAAACTTGCCGAACGTTTGTGCATTCTGAGAACGGCTGGACATTTGCCTGAGGAAACTCGCAAACAAATTGCTACTGAAGCGATGGAAATTTATGCTCCTCTTGCTAATAGGCTGGGAATTGGGGCTATTAAATGGGAAATGGAAGATTTAGCTTTTAGATATTTACATCCTGATGATTATAAAGCTATAGCAAAAGGACTTAAAGCCAAACGATTGGAAAGGGATAGTTTTGTTAACAATATAGTTGCTCAACTCAATCATAAAATTCAATCAATGGGGGCCCATCATTTTGCTGTTTATGGGCGCTCTAAACACATTCATAGTATTTACAAAAAAATGCAGCGTAAAAATGTTTCTCTTGATGAAATATATGATGCTACTGCTGTGCGAGTATTGGTTGATACAGAAGTTCAATGTTATGAAGTATTAGGAATGGTTCATAGTATGTGGAAGCAAATTCCTGTTGAATTTGATGATTATATTAATAATCCTAAACCTAATGGTTATCAATCATTACATACAGCAGTAGAAAGTCCAGAGGGTCGGGCTTTTGAGGTACAGATTAGAACATTTCATATGCATGATTTGGCGGAAATGGGGGTCGCTGCCCATTGGAAATATAAAGAAGGTCGAGTACAAGAAAAAGAAAGCCATGAACGTAAAATTGAATGGTTGCGTGATGTATTAGCTTGGCATCAAGAAATGGCCTCGAATAAAGGGGTTGCTGAGAGCATTACGACGGAGTTTCTTGAAGATAGAGTCTATGTTTTCACTCCGGATGGGGATGTAATAGATATGCAGCAAGGAGTGACTCCTCTTGATTTTGCTTATCATGTCCATAGTGATGTGGGGCATCGATGTCGTGGTGCTAAGATCAACGGGGCTATAGTGCCTTTAACCTATCAATTAAAAACTGGTGATAAGGTTGAGGTATTAACTGGTAAAGAGATTAAACCTTCTCGTGACTGGATCAACCCCCATCTTAATTATTTAAAAACTGCTAGAGCTAAGGCTAAAATTTTGCATTGGTTTAAAATGCAAGATTATGATGAGAACGTTCAAGATGGTCGCGAATTACTAGACAAGGAATTGAAATCACTAGGCATTAAGTCGGATAAATTAAATGATGTTGCTGCATCGTTGCATTTTAAGAGATTAGACGATTTATATGCTAATTTAGGTCGAGGCGACGTTAAAATAGGGCAAATAATTAATAAACTTGCGCCTCCAGAGATCTCTGAACAAAATCTATTAAAATTTGTAAAACAGCAACAAAAACAGCCAGAAGTTACGGGTAGCGATTTAAAAGTTGAGGGGGTAGGGAATCTGCTTACTTTCATGGCAAGATGTTGCCAACCGGTTCCTGGTGATGAAGTGGTGGGTTATATTACAGTTGGCCGAGGAGTTTCCATACATAGAAGAGATTGCCCCAACATTATTCATGCTAGTGAAAAACAAAAACAGCGCTTTTTGCAAGTACATTGGGGCAGTGCGACACGAGAAAATTATGTTGTGGATGTGTTAATAAAAGCCTTTGACCGAACTGAATTATTAAAGGACCTTACCTCGTTATTATCTAATGAAAAAGCCCATGTTTATTCATTACAAACGAGCAGCAACAAGCATGAAAATATGGCCTATATTAATTTAACTGTTGAAATAGATGGATTAAGTAGTCTGTCGCGTTTGCTGACGAAGTTGGAGCAAATTCCTAATGTGCTTGAAGCACGACGTGTACTTTAGCCTACGTCAAAACTCCTTTTTGAAAACTCGCCGGAATCTGCCAAATATGTCTGCTCCCCTATCGGTGTTGAGCGCAATGTCGGGCAAGTTGTTGCCCGGCCTATGTGTCGGCTACGTCATTAATAATGATCTACAAAATAAATCCAGCTACAACAATACGATGCTCACTGAGTAAAACATTATAAGTACGACATGCCGCACCAACAGACATGCACTCAATGCCTATACGATGCTGTGATAATTCACTAATTATTGCTAAAGGAGGAAATTTACCTGTATTTTTATGACCAATAATGATAAGTTCAGGATTAAATTTTAATAATAAGTCAAGATAATGAGCATCAATGTCTTCAATGTTATTAATTGATAAATCGGTAATGATTTCTTTTGGGGAAACTATTAAACTATTTTCGTAAATAATGGAGTTAATCTGAATCTTCTTATCACTGTAGGCCTGAACTGCATGACGTTCTGCTGCTTCTAAATTGATATGCATGATTTAAAAATTTCATTAAATTATAGTGGTTAACAGAGTATATCACAGAGGTAAATATAATGAGTCAATTTCCACGCATCAAACGCTTGCCCCCTTATGTATTTAACACCATAAATCAACTCAAAGTTGAAGCGAGAGCGCGTGGGGAAGATATCATTGATTTTGGAATGGGAAATCCTGATCAGCCAACACCCCCCCATATAGTAAATAAATTAATAGAGGTAGCTCAACGACCTGATACCCATCGATATTCTATGTCTAAAGGAATCCCTCGGCTGAGACGGGCTATGGCCGGTTGGTACCATCGTAATTATGACGTTCACTTAAATAGTGAAACCCAAATATTGGCAACTATTGGTTCAAAAGAAGGGTTGGCTCATTTAGCTTTGGCTATCAGTGGTCCTGGAGATACCGTCTTGGTTCCTGATCCAGCCTATCCTATTCATACCTATGGTTTTATTATTGCCGGAGCCAATGTAAAACAAGTTCCTTTAATCGATGAAACTCAGTTTTTATCTGCAGTTGAAGAGGCAATCACTCAAACCTGGCCCAAGCCTAAAGCTTTAGTCATTAATTTTCCGGCTAATCCCAGTACTCATTGCGTCGAGTATTCCTTTTTCGAAAAAGTTGTGGATTTGGCAAAACGTCATCAAATCTGGATTATCCACGATTTAGCCTATGCCGACATTGTTTTTGATGGCTATAAAGCTCCTTCTATATTGCAGGTTCCCGGGGCTATCGATGTTGCAATTGAAACTTATTCTATGTCCAAGTCCTACAATATGCCTGGTTGGCGTGTAGGTTTTGCCTGCGGTAATGAGGAATTGGTTGCTGCTCTTACTCGAATTAAATCTTATTTGGATTATGGAACATTCACTCCCATACAAGTAGCAGCCATTACCGCTTTAGAGGGTTCAGATGATTGCGTGAAAGAAATTAGAGAACTCTATGAGCGAAGACGCGATATTTTATGTGATGGATTAAATGAGATTGGTTGGACAGTAACAAAACCCAAAGCAACTATGTTTGTTTGGGCTCCCATCCCGTCCCATTATGCTTCTATGGGATCATTAGAGTTTACTAAGTATTTATTAAAAGAGGCTCAAGTTGCGGTATCTCCAGGAATCGGTTTTGGCCAGCAAGGAGATACTTATGTACGCTTTGGTCTCATAGAAAATAAAGATCGCATGCGCCAAGCACTAAGAAATCTAAAAGCATTATTCAAGCGAGACGGCTTGCTTAAGGCTATTTAGCATGGATGTAGTTATTAATTCGGATTGCAGTTTCATTCCGGAACATTCAAAACCATTGATGTCTGAGGGAACGGTCTCTCTAAACTTTTTGCAATGTCTCGGCCATGACCCGTTCGATCCTCCTTTAGCGGATATGTTAAGTCATTCTTTGCAACTGGAGGAGAAATGGTGGGTTCTAAGTCCTATCAGTTGGCAAGCGACTCATAATGATGCAATGATCGTTGCGGCGAATAAAGAATTGCATCTTAATGAGGAAACATCGAAATATTGGTTTCAACTGTATGCTGATTATTTAGCAGATGAGGATATTAAGCTTCATTATTACGATGCAGAAACTTGGCTATTGCACGTCGCCAATAGACCAATGATCAAGGCCAAGCCGGTTCACAAGTTGTTGAGCCGTTCTTTGATGCCTGAATTAGAGCAATTAGACTCCAGCATGTATTGGCAAAAATTTTTTACTGAAGGACAGATGTTTTTTGCTTCACAACCGGCTCAATCAGTGATAAATGGAGTGTGGTTGTGGGGTGGGGCTCCCTTATCTGGTAAAAGTGCAGTAACGGTTTGTGCTGATGAACAATTGATTTCTATGGCTAAAGTTTGCTCTGACAAGGTAACCCTTTATCACCCATCCGTATCACTAAAACAATATTCTATTTTATTAGTAAGCCATATGGACATCTTGAGTAAACAACATCAAGAAGAACTAAAGAAAATATCTGCTCACTGGTATTGGAATAATACTGCTTACACTAGTGGTGAGCTTAACTGGTTTACTCGTCTTTGGAGCGCCCTGACTCATGCTTATTAAACAACGTATACTACCTGCTGTATCTTTGAATTTACCTAATACTCCTGATGTATTAAAGCGTATTTATGCAGCTAGAGGTATTTCTGATGAGTCTCAGCTAGATAAGCAATTACAGACCTTGCTTCCTTTCAATACCCTCAAAGGGATTAATGAAGCGTGCGCACGATTGGAAATTGCCTTACGTGCTCAGCAGCGTATTCTCATTATTGGTGATTTTGACGCTGATGGGGCAACATCAACTGCTGTAGCCATCACCGCTTTACGAGCTATGGGGGCTCAATTTGTTGAGTATTTAGTACCTAATCGTTTTGAATTTGGATATGGTTTAACTCCAGCTATAGTCGAGGTTGCAAGTAAATGGCAACCGCACTTAATTATTACCGTTGATAATGGAATTGCTAGTTTTGATGGGGTTGAAACCGCAAATCAATTGGGAATAGACGTATTGATTACGGATCATCATTTGCCGGCAGAAACAGTACCTAATGCCTGTGCTATCGTGAATCCCAATCAGCAAGACTGTCCATTTTCTAGTAAATCTATAGCAGGCGTTGGTGTTATTTTTTATGTAATGCTTGCTTTGCGCAGGCATCTTAGCAACAACGATTGGTTTGAGGAGATGGATATACCCGAACCTAATATGGCTAGTTTTCTTGATTTGGTTGCGTTAGGGACGGTCGCAGATGTCGTGGGCCTGGATCAAAATAATAGGATTCTAGTCAATCAAGGCATGGCGAGAATACGTCAAGGTTTATGTCGTGAGGGTATTAAAGCACTGATTGAAATATCAGGTAAAGAGTGTTCTCGTTTAAGAGAATCTGATCTTGGATTTGCTGTAGCCCCGCGATTAAATGCAGCAGGGCGATTAGATGACATGGCTTTAGGAATAGAATGTCTTATTAGTACAGACAAGCAACAAGCAAGAAACTACAGTAAGCAGCTCGATGAGTTAAATCAAGAACGAAAACAAATCGAAACAGAAATGAAAGAACAAGCGATGCATGCCTTAGATAAGCTGCATATTAATGTAGATTATAAAAATGATCACTTACCCATCGCACTTTGTCTTTATGATAAAACTTGGCACCAGGGCGTCATTGGTATTTTAGCCGGAAGGATGAAAGAGCGATATCATAGACCAGTTATTGCATTTGCTTTAGTCAATGGCCATGAGTTGAAGGGATCCGCTCGTTCTGTCCCTGATTTAAATATCAGAGATGTATTAGCTGCAGTAGATAAAGATTATCCTGGATTAATTACAAAGTTTGGCGGCCATGCCATGGCTGCAGGTTTAAGTATTGATATTAAATCGCTTGATGATTTTCGTAATGCCTTTGTTGCTGAAGTGAATAAGCATTTGGAGTTATCGCAATGTGAGGGGGAAATTCTGACGGATGGTCCACTGCAACCGGAGGAGTTTAATTTGGAAACTGCTCAGCTTCTTCAACAGGCCGGCCCCTGGGGACAACAATTTGCCGAACCTGTTTTTGATAATGTTTTTGAAATACTGGATCAACGGCTTGTTGGTCAAAATCATCTGAAAATGACCTTAGTTTCCTCCAAAGGAGGAGAACAAGTTGATGCAATTGCATTTAACATTGATTTAAAAGCATGGCCCAATCATAGAGCTAAATACATCCATGCGGCTTATAAGTTAGATATTAATTTCTTCCAAGGTAGAACTCGGTTGCAATTATTGATTCAAGCGATGAATGTTATTAATCCGTAATAAGTTTTGGGAATTGTAGCCTGGATGAAACGAAGTAAAACCTGGACTGCTTCCACTCAGGCTATGAAATATCACAGGACATAAGAAACGTATATTTTTGTACATACGCTAGGTATATAGGGTATAATAGTTGCATTAGTGTTAGTTTTAATACCATTGTGTCTCATTCATTACTATCAAAATTATCTATTGCTCCAATGATTGATTGGACCTATGTGCATTTTCGTGTCTTTATGCGATATCTTGCTCCTAATGCATTACTCTATACTGAAATGCAAACAACGGGAGCAATAGCAAACAATCCGGGGCGTGCATTATTTTTTCATCATGTTGAGCATCCATTGGCAATTCAATTAGGTGGCTCGGATCCTAATGCTTTGGCTGAATGTGCCCAAGTCGCAGAGCAGGCTGGATATGATGAAGTAAATCTCAATCTGGGTTGTCCTAGTGATAAAGTTCAAGCGGGGCGTTTCGGGGCTTGTCTGATGAACGAACCAGAACAGGTTGTCCAATGCATCAAAGCGATAAAAAAAGCCGTCTCTATTCCTGTTACTGCTAAAACAAGAATAGGTATAGACCATCAGGATAGTTTTGAGTTTTTTAGTGCCTTTGCTCATCGTTTAGTGGATGCTGGGAGCGACAAGCTTATTATTCATGCGCGTAAAGCTTGGTTAAATGGCTTAAATCCTAAACAAAATAGGACTATTCCACCGGTAAACTATGAGTTCGTTTATAAGTTGAAGCAACAAATGCCTCATATACCAATGGTTATTAATGGCAATATTTTAAATAACGAAGAAATTCATTATCACTTAAATTATGTGGATGGTGTAATGGTGGGGCGGTTGGCATGTGATAATCCCTATAAAATTGCTGAAATTAATAAGGCTCTTTATCCTGATTCTACCACGCTAACACGTAGTCAATTATGGTTACGATATAAAGAATATTTATTAGATGAATATCTGAATAAAGGGGTATCACTGAGCCTATTAGTTAAACCTATGTTTAATTTAGTTCATGGTTTACCGGGCGCAAGTCAGTGGAAAAAAAAGCTAATGCTTATTGTTCAGACAAAAAATATTGCTTTATTTGATGAGTTAAGCTCATATTTATTCGATTTAGAATCAAAAGCTACTCGTGATGACTCGCTTTTGCCTGCGTCACTTGTATGATAAATCATTCAAACCTAAGGTATTCGTGGCATTTTACCTTGAATTCGAGTACATTAATGAGTTTGTTATTTGGAACCTCCAGAGGAATATCTAGGCCATGCTGAATACGTTGATTAAAAAGATGTTTGGAAGCCGGAATGAGCGTACATTGCGGCGTATGGAAAAGGCGGTAATGGCCGTCAATGCATTTGAACCTCAAATGCAAGCGTTAACAGACGCCGAATTGGCAGCAAAAACCGAACATTTTAAAGCACGTTTTGCTCAGGGTGAAAGTCTTGATGAATTGCTTGCTGAAGCCTTTGCAACAGTAAGAGAAGCATCTATACGCACTTTAGGCTTACGTCATTTTGATGTGCAATTGATTGGCGGTATGGTATTGCATGAAGGTAATATCGCTGAAATGCGCACAGGGGAAGGTAAAACATTAGTAGCTACTTTACCTGCTTACCTTAATGCCATTAGTGGCCGGGGTGTCCATATAGTAACAGTGAATGATTATCTTGCGAAACGAGATAGCCAATGGATGAAACCTGTTTTTGAGTTTTTAGGATTGACCGTAGGCGTTATTTTTCCTGATATGCCTCATGCTGAGAAAAAAGCCGCTTATAGTGCTGACATAGTGTATGGAACAAATAATGAATATGGATTTGATTATTTGCGCGACAATATGGCATTTAGTCCTGAAGACAAAGTACAAAGAGAGCTTAATTTTGCCGTAGTCGATGAAGTCGATTCTATTTTAATCGACGAAGCACGTACGCCATTAATTATTTCTGGAGCAGCTGAGGACAGTTCCGAATTGTATATCAAGATCAACAAACTAATTCCTCAATTGACGAAACAAGAAGAAGAGGGTGGTGAAGGTGACTATACAATTGATGAGAAGCAAAAGCAGGCTCATTTAACTGATGCTGGTCATGCGCATATTGAGGAGTTGCTTACTGAAGCTAAACTTCTGGATCCGGGCGAGAGTTTATATCACGCCAGTAATATTATGCTAATGCATCATGTTAACGCAGCACTGAAAGCACATGCTATGTTCCATCGTGATATTGACTATATCGTTAAAGACAATCAAGTGGTCATAGTCGATGAGCATACCGGTCGTACTATGCCTGGTAGACGTTGGTCTGAAGGTTTACACCAAGCGGTTGAAGCTAAAGAAGGGGTAAGCATTCAAAATGAAAACCAAACTCTAGCATCAATAACATTCCAGAATTTTTTCAGAATGTATAATAAATTATCTGGAATGACCGGAACTGCTGATACAGAAGCTTATGAGTTCCAACAAATTTATAATTTAGAAGTGGTCGTTATACCAACTAATAAACCAATGATGAGAAAAGATGAGGCTGATTTGGTTTATTTGAGTCAGGCGGATAAATACCAGGCTATCATCCAAGATATTCGTGAATGTAGTGAACGTAAACAACCGGTACTCGTTGGTACAGCATCTATTGAAGCATCGGAATTCTTAAGTCAGCTACTGAAGAAAGAGAACATCAAGCATCAGGTGCTTAATGCCAAATTCCATGAGAAAGAAGCACAAATTATTGCTGAGGCAGGGCGTCCTGGTTCAGTAACTATTGCAACTAATATGGCAGGAAGGGGAACAGATATTGTTCTAGGTGGTAGCTTAGCCGCAGATTTGGCTCAATTAGCTGAGACTGCAACTGATGCCGAAAAAGAAGCAGTAAAACAAACATGGCAAAAACGTCATGATGAAGTATTAAATGCTGGTGGCTTAAGAATTATTGGTTCTGAGCGACATGAGTCTCGTCGTATTGATAATCAGTTACGCGGTCGAGCTGGTCGTCAAGGTGATGCAGGAAGCAGCCGTTTCTATTTATCTCTTGAAGATAACCTAATGCGCATTTTTGCATCAGAGCGAGTAGCTTCTATGATGAAGCGTCTAGGGATGAAACCTGGAGAGCCTATCGAGCATACTCTGGTTACTAAAGCCATTGAAAATGCCCAGAGAAAGCTCGAAGGCTATCACTTCGACGTCAGAAAGCAGTTGTTGGATTATGATAATGTCGCTAATGATCAACGACAGGTTATTTATACTCAACGTGCCTCAATTATGGGAATGTCGGATACAGAAGAGGCAGTTACCATGATGAGAGAGGAAGTAATAAACAACTTAGTTGACACTTATATTCCTCCACAAAGTCTAGAAGATCAATGGGATGCTAAAGCATTAAGTGATGTTTTACATGATGAATTTAAAATTAATGCACCTGTGCCAGAATGGATTGATGCAGATCATCATATTCAGCCTGAGCAGATCAAAGAAAAGATCCTCGCTTTAGCATTTGAACTTTATGATGAAAAAGTAAGAAGAGCAGGAAGACCGGTACTGTCTCAATTTGAAAAGTCAGTTATTTTACAAACTTTGGATAGTCAATGGCGTGAGCATTTAGCTTCTATGGATCAATTACGCCAAGGCATTCACTTGCGAGGATATGCACAGAAAGATCCAAAACAAGAGTATAAAAAAGAAGCATTTACTTTATTTACCATGATGTTGGATAACTTAAAGTATGATGTTATTAAACTGTTGATGTCTGTGGAGGTTCAAACTGAAGAAGATGCTAATGCCGTGGAAGAACAACGACGTGCAGAGCAAATTCATAAGATGAGTTTAAATCATGAAGATCCATATGGTGCGAATGACCAACAGCAAGAGCACACGACCTATAAGCGTCATGAAAAAAAAATAGGTCGTAATGATCCATGCCCTTGTGGTTCTGGCAAAAAATATAAATCCTGTCATGGAAGTCTTTCATGAAAGTAGCTGTTGCTATTATTACTGATAATCAACAGCGCATTCTGATTACCCAGCGTCCCTCTCATGTTCCTCATGGGGGATACTGGGAGTTTCCTGGTGGCAAACTTGAAGCTAATGAGCTGGCTGAGCATGCTTTAATTAGGGAAATTAAAGAAGAGGTGGGTATTGAAATACATCGATACCAGTTTCTTGGTCAAATTAATCATCAGTATCCTAACAAATTAGTGCAATTACTTATTTTTCATGTAACTCAATTTTCTGGTGAGCCTACTTGCCTTGAAGGACAGCTCAATATGAAATGGGTAGAAAAAAACAATTTAAATCCTGACGATTTTCCCGAAGCGAATCAGAAAGTTTTTGACTTAATCCCCAGACTAGAGCTGATTGAGATTGATTAATCTGGGTGAAAGAGAAATATAATTGCTTCTATGTGAGTGATTTTTCTGAGATGAATTGTGGCGAGGATATTGGATTGGGTAATTTGTTGCCCGACCAACAAGTTAAGAAAGCCGCTGTCATCCATAGGAGCTTGCGACGAGGGGGTTCTTGAGTATGGCATAATGCGTTTTGTAGAAGATTCTTTGCTATGAAGGGGCTTTCACTTATAATGGTAACGAACATTGAGCGAGTATCTTTTAAAGACTCTTTATTGATTGAAATGTGAGTAATTTAAATGGATTTTGCATGTAAACGACCCGTGTATTATCTCGTCTTAATATTCACTTTGATACATTCTGTTATAGCAATAAGTTCTTCTAGTCCTTGTGGCGCTCATGATGATCTGCTTTTATTTATTGATAGACCAACTATTGAAGATAATGTTTGTGTAGCTCCTTACAAAGCGATTGTATTAGAAACAGGCTATCAATATCAGAAATTATTAAATCAAGGAACTGAGCAAAATCTTCCGGAGGCTTTATTACGCATTGGGCTTGCTAATCGGTTTGAATTTAGTGTTTTAATGCCTAATTATATCCATCAAACTATTTTTCCACACCATGGTCTTAGTGCAACTTCATTAGGTATTAAGCATGAAATTGCTACAGGGGAAAAGTGGGTTACATCTATGGAAGGATTTGTCATTCTTCCTTCTGGCAGCGCAGCTTTTGGTAGTCGCAAAACAGGGGCAACAGTTAATAGTCTTTTTGGTTATAATCTAACAGCAGAGTTTAATCTATCTGGTATGCTAGGTGTCAGCTCACAATCACAACCTATTGACTCTGGTGGACATAGTTATTGGACTGTCAATCCTGATCTTGTCTTATCTTGGTCCACAAACAAAATAAGCTTATTTGCAGAAATTTATGGTCAGAGCAAAACAGGACCACATGAAGGGAGTGGCTTTAATTCTGATGCAGGAATACTCTATTTGATTAGAAAAAATATAGCGATTGATTTAGAGGTGGGGCATAGAATTAGCGGCACATTGGGGGGCTTTGATCGTTATATTGGCACAGGAATAAGCATTCAATTTGCTTAATATTCAGGTTAAGAGCAGAGAGCATTTGAAGCATGAAAATATTATTGATTTTTATTTATCACATCGTCGTAATCCCACTTTTTGAAGAAATTCATGCAACAAAATCATAGCGATTAATAAGGAATTTAAATGGAATTACAAATTGAAAAGGAGTTTTCATGAAGGAACAAATAGTACTTGCAGAAGAATATACGAGTAAAAAAGAAAAATTAATTGAAATTTTAGCGATGTGGATGCAAACCATACAAAAATATAAAGAAGAACATAATAGAAAAAATGAAACTTTGATTTATGCTTGGACCGAAACATTTAAGGCCATGATGACCCACTTAAAATCGGAGCGTAATAAGACCGATTGTTTTCTCATTTTAGATAATGATGGGGAATTACAAGGTATTGCATTTGGTGTGAAATTACGGCGTGGGAATATATCAGATACAATACAAGGTATCTTAAAAAGCTCTTACCATGTATTGGCTATGTTGACTGCTCCGTGGAATATTGTTGGTCGTGCTTTCACTCCTAAATCAGAAGAAGCTAATCAGCCTTTTACCGATAAATATAAAAAAATCGGCACTCGATTAATTAGATTGATTGCTAATCACGCTGCGCGAAAGGATGTGGTACAACTCGTCGCTGAACCAACACCAATGTTTGATGTTGATGGCTTTTTCCGCGCAACGCTATTTGCTCAGTCCTATGTACAAATAGGTTTAGCTTATGAGCTATCCCAATCCAAATTTGAAGAAGTTAATACGTTAATAGTGGAAGAAGAGCCTTGTACTAAGGTCTTTGGTGCTTCCTCTAATGCTATAGTGATAGAGGACTATCTTCCGCTCTTTACAGACATAGACAATACTCTGAGTTTTAATCGTTAAGTCACGTTTTTATTCGAGCAGGGCGATCAATGGGGAAGAAGTAGTAGCTTGGTTGCTTGGTTGCAAGCCACTAGGCTACGCATGCTTTGCACGACTTTATAATAAAGCAGCCAGAGATATAGGACTGGTTCTATGTTAGTGATTTTTGGATAGGAGTTACGGTGAAGAT
Organism: Legionella fallonii LLAP-10; assembly: GCF_000953135.1. Lineage (NCBI taxonomy): Bacteria > Pseudomonadati > Pseudomonadota > Gammaproteobacteria > Legionellales > Legionellaceae > Legionella > Legionella fallonii. Next base: position 1,555,930 of record NZ_LN614827.1, read on the forward strand.
ATTTTGTCGGGTGACCTTGGCCTACGTTAACTGAAGTTGTTACTCATGCAGGTAATAAGATTATGTGGACGAGTTTATATTCTTTATAAATCGATACATTAGAAATGTGCCAATAATGAAAAAGTAAATTCCAACAAGCCATACTCCGAGCAATGGATCAAGAAGAAATCCAATAAACACAATCGCTAAGATAATTGATTGAATAAGTATTGTTATTACACTTGCTGAAATGCTTCTCATGTTTAATTATCCTTATCACTTAAATCCAACGGGCGAATATTTAGTGGTGTCAACTTAATGATGTGTAGCCCGGGTTAGACCACATTCGCATATTACCCTGCACTAACATGAGCTAAGCTATAAAAGCCTAAGTTGTCGCCATTAGACGAATTCTCTTATATAAATTATTTATGATCAATTAGCTTCCTGATTCAGCCTGCACTAAAGGTCGTTTTTCTTGAATAATCAAGGCCCAAGCTAATGATACAACAATAACCATGGAGCTAATAATTAATAGCGCCACAGGTTTGATCGAGCCGTTAAAAGAATAGCTTCCTATACCGACAATACCCGCAACAATGGTGTGGCGAAGAGCATTGCTCATTCCTGTTGCAATGCCACGCATTTCAGGGTAGACGTTTGCCGATTCTGTGCCGTAGATAGGTGCTGCTAGTGTGATTCCAGCTGAAAATATGATCATGGCCGCACAAATTAAAAGTGGTTGCGGTTCAGTGGACGCAGCAAGCATTAAGAACATGGCCCCTATAGATGCGGTGATTAGCCCGATAATTTTTGTTTTTTCTGTGCCCAAGTAACCAATGATCCAAATGCTGAGAAAAGAAAACACCGCAAAAGCAGCTGGTGCAGACGCTTGATAAAATCCATAGCTTGTTTTCGATACACCAAGGTAGTCAATAAATATTAATGAGAGATTGGATATAAAAACAACAAAGCCTGAAAATGATAAATAGCAGATGAAGGATGAGGCCATAAAACGAAAACTGGTCAAAACAATGCCATAATTTTTGGTTATTGTAATTAAAGAAAATAATGTGCGATTTTTAGGTGGTAGCGTTTCAGGAATAAACCATAAACTCCCAAGAAGAGAGCAGGTTGCTAAAACGGCAATTAGAAAGAAATTCGCCTGCCATCCGAAATAGATATTTAAGTAGGAACCAATAACAGGCGCTGTAGCCATTACCCCTGTAATAAAAAGATTAAGGCCTCCACATAACTGAGCTACTCTTTGCGGCTCGTATTGCTCTAAAATCATAGCAAAAGAAATGACCATAGGTGCGGCAGCTCCTATGCCTTGAATGAATCGACAGAAAAGAAATAAGTTAAAGTTATTAGCAAGAAGACAACACCAACTAGCAAGGGTAAAGACCACTAAGCCTAATTGTAATGTTCTTTTCCTTCCAAATGAGTCTGATAAAGGCCCAAACAGCAGGCTTCCCAAGCAAATCCCCATAAAGTTAAGGCTCAATGTTTTTTGAATTGCCTCAGCTGTGGTTGAGAAAAAAAGTTTCATATCCGGAAAAGCTGGAACATAAATATCTGTTTCCATACAGATTGTTGAGTACATTAAGGCTATCATTGCTAAAAGAGCGAAGGACTGAGTTTTTTTCATGATGGTAACCATAGCCTGCGTCTATGTAATTAGTGGCAATTCTACTTGAAAAGATGGACGATACTCAATCACATTATTTATTTTAAAGTACTTTTGTAAAAATCTACGTTTTGCCTTTGTTCTTAGTCAAAATCGATAAACAGGGGGGAATGATCTGATACCTCAGCGGACATCACCGCAAATTGGTTAACAATAATTTCTGGAGAGGTAAGTATATAATCAGCAAATTGTTCTTCTTTCGAATAAAAGCGCGTCCGAGTTGAGCGTATTTTATAATCTTTAATAAGGTTTTTCATATCGCGCTCTAATATGCTCATGCTTTGTGTTTCTGGCCTTAAATTAAAATCTCCGCATAATATTTTGGGTGTATTAATTGTGTCCATAAACTGACGAATTCGGTTGGATTGGTCAATTCGTTCGGGCGTATCTTTTTTCCCTTGGCCATTCCAGAGGCCATGGACATTAAGAATAGAATAAATCTTATTATTTAATTCACATTCAATCCATTGTAAATTTCTGTCATGATTTAGGCCTATGCCTGGATAATGTCGTCTCCGATGGATATTAATCTCGCCTTCACCAATAATATCAATGTTATTTTTTATTAACATTCCTATACCATAAACATTTTCAACCGCGGCTTTAAAAATAGCGTGGTGTTCTGGAAGTAGTTTTTGTAAATCGGTGAAAATATTAAGGCTTAGCTCTCTGTCTTTATCTTTATTGGCTATGGTTCTGTGGGCATTATGATAGACTTCTTGAAGACAAAAGATATCTACGTCTCTATTGGCATGAATAAATTTTAATAGGGGATTTCTAAGATGGCCGCCCCATATATTTAAGGTAATTAGTTTCATTTATAAGCGATTCTATTTATATCTGACAAAAAGCAATTTCCATATTAATAATTTTATCACATACCTCGTGGGCCGTAGCTAATTCATATAATCTAATCGTTACACTATGGTGCCCTAGTTGTAATTTTGGAGTAATGCCCATAGTCTTGTCCATTTTTAATAAGATAAGGTGATTCACCGATTTTGGGGAAATGCTGTGTTGATAAAATCCATTATAAGTCGTAATTGGTATATATTGAGTTGATTCGCGTAAAAGGGATAAATAAATTGTTACTGTTTGTTCTAAATCCATTAAGCACTTCATCCATTGAGTGATAGTTTTTTGTCTCATCAGCGGAGCTGAATCAAACCATAATACTAAATGAGGCGAGTTAAACTCACATTCTTTGGTATTTGGATGGTGAATTTGTCTTAAGGTTTTTAAAAACTCATCATCATGTATTGAATTACCAAATCCTCCTGGCGTGTGATTGAGTGCGTGAATTTGAGTCATTAGACTATCTAGCAGAGCTTTATTTTCTATAAGATTACTTTTTTTTAAAACATGTTCTATGCGAATTAATTCTTTTAGAAATCGGCTTTTTAGCTCAGGCTTTTCTATAACATCAATCATTTCAATAATATGCTTTAAAGCAAAACGATGAATTAATTCATGTGATTCATGACATGCTTGATTAATTGTTTTAAATAAAAATTCCAAGCGTAGAGCAATTCGTGACAAAAAATGAGTGGCTAGTTGAAAAATAATTGTATCTTCATACATAAAATCTGGCCGTCCCTAACATACTTTGATTTCTAGCACTCAATCTTTTTAAGTATAAAAGTTATAAACTGGGGCTTAAGGGTAACATAAAAGATATTGAAAACAAAAGATATCTTTATCTTTTAGTCAACTGACTATGGTGTCAGTACGTAATTTATTTTGATCTGCTCTCATTAAGATATTTATGATGTAGTTTTTCTAGATTATGTCGTAAAGCATCCAGTCCTGAGTCATTAGTGATCACATCATCTGCAATTTTTAAACGAGAATTATCATCTGGTTGAGTTGATAGGATGGCTAAAGCTTGTGCATCAGAGCATTGATCACGTTCCATGACGCGTGCTATTTGCATATTTTGGGGTGCGATAATTGCTACTATTTTATTGAGATAAGGGTAGTTTTCTTTTTTCAGTAATAATGGAATCTCAACAACGCAATAAGCGGTGGTACATGAACTAACTAGATATTCTATTTGAGTGCGAATTAGTGGGTGTAATAAATTTTCTAACCATTGGCGTTCATTAGGCTGAGAAAAAATAATCTCCCTAAGACGTTTTCGGTTGAGCTCTCCATTGTCTAATAGAACATCGGAACCATAATGTTCAAAGATTTGTTTATAAGCAGGTGTATTTTTTACAGTTAATTCTTTGGATATCTGATCTGCATTGATAACCTGAATACCAAAACTTGAAAAAAGTTTGGCGGCGGTAGTTTTTCCACTGGCTATATTACCAGTTAATCCAACAGCAAATACCATTACATTTGTTCCCTTGCATTAAGATTGACGCAAGTAACCAAATTAATGTAACAAGTATCAGGAACCACACTTTTTTCCTTACAATAAGCTTGTGCAGCCAAAGCCGCATCATCACGATGTCTATAAAAATTACTTTGCCAAGGTTCGGCGGTTTGATCTAATGCGGTGCATCGCCATTCTGGTTTTATACTCATTCCTTGATTAAATTCTTCGCAATCCTCTTTTGAGGCTTTACATGATGCAGGGGTTTGACTTCCTTTTTTGCATTCTGCAAAGGCAATATTGAGCGCCATTTTTTGGTATATATTTCGTGCAGTCCACTGTTGGTTAGCATTGTCATGAGTGGTACATTGCCAAAAGTTAATTTTTTCTGCTATAGGCGCAGAAAATCCTTGAATGCATGCAAGCATCAATAATAATCCATAGTATTTAATATGATGATTCATTTCTACTCCCTTTTAACAGGTCAATTAATTTTTCAATGGATAACGCTTTTGAAAAATACCAACCCTGCAAATATCGTACTTCTTTCATTGCTAGATAATTAACTTGTTCTTCTGTTTCAACACCTTCTGCAATGATAATTAAATTCAAGCGCTTAGCCATATTAATAATGACATCATTTAACGATTCTGTAATTGCTTTTGTTCCTATAGCCTGTACAAATAACTTATCAATTTTTAAATAGTTGAAAGGAAAATGGTGTAGATAACTAATACTAGCATGTCCCGTGCCATAATCATCGACTGCTAATGAAAATCCTGATTGACGTAATTGGCGCATCTTATTAAAAAATATTTTGTTGTTTTTATCCAATAAATCGCGCTCGGTGATTTCAAGAATAATTTGAGTCGGGGATATGGCATATTGTTTCATTAACACAGCAAATTGTTCAAAAAACATAGTATCAATAAAGTGGCAGGCTGAAATATTAAAACCAAGATGAAATGAGGGATTTTTCTTTAGGATAGTTCGTGTTTCAATAAAGGATTGCTCTATAATTTGCAAGGTAATCGGCACTATTAAGCCATTAGTTTCGGCCTCTACGATAAAAAAGTCTGGCATTATCACTTTGTCTTCGTTTCCGTCATTATTCTCATTACTTTGCCATCGTAATAGAACTTCAACACCAGAATATTGGTTCGCCTCTCGATCAAAGAGCGGCTGATAGGCAGGGTAAAATTCTTTATTCTTAATTGCCAACTTCATTGAGCCTACTAATGAGTAACGTTTAGAGAGTAGAGCATGCATGATGAAATAGAGGAAACCTGAAATAATAAAAATAATCAAACTAACGACTATTTCTCTATATCCTAAATTATTAAACATGGTCTCTTCGTTAACAAAAACAACAAGGCTGACTCCATCGACACTATATAATTTATTGAACGCAAACATTGCCCATGGGTTTGAGAGTGGGATGGCATCACGATCATAGTCAATGAACCAGATTGATTTGCCATCTTCACGTTCTATTTTAAAAATATTATTTTTTTGACGATAATCATAGAGCGCTATAATGCTTGGGGTCTTTTCTGTAGGCGTAATGGTATTTTTAAATATTGATGCAAGGACTAGGACACCGACATAATAATTACCTATTTTTTGTTGAAGCAAATAAACCGGTTGGTCAAATATGGGTAGGGTGAAGGGCCCTAAAATGGTTCTTGCTTTATTATGAGATAAAGTTAATCCCTGAGTATCTTCTATAGTTGAACAGAGTAGTTTGTTCTTATCGCTTACTAGGATGCCAGCAATACGGGGAAAATTGAGGGTGATATGTTCTAAATGAGGGTATAGTCCTTCGTTACATTGAGAAATATTTTTTTCATATACCGGAAGGGTATAGACCTCCTGAAAAAGATCTTCAATCAGTCTATCCATATCATTCCCTAACTGTTTCGCTGTATCCGAAATGTCTTTGTATGATTTTTCTAGACTGACCTGCCAATTAATATAGAGAGCGAGCAAAAGCAGGAGGAACGTAACCAGCATCCAAAAAAAAGTAAACCGTTTATAAATTATTCTCGAGATTTTTTGAAATAGTTTGTCCATTTTTTTGCGCTTTAGTATAAGCTGCATTTATAGAGTTTAGTGTTATTTCTGCTAATTTCCCAATAGTTTCTTTATCTGTATTCAGGGGCGGAAGCCAATATAAGGTTCTGCCTATAGGTCTTATCAATGCTCCATATTTTAGAGCTTGTTGATATACTTCATTTCCTATTCGGTAATTGCCTATGGGCATCAAGTCAGCTGCAACCAGGGCACCAATACCACGCACATTGTGCAACTTACCTGTGGCCTCAGCAACCTGTGTTAACCATTTGAACATGTTATCTCCTAACTGTTGGGCTTGGCTGATAATTTGTTCCTCATGCATCGTTTTAATGGTTGCTAGGGCCGCGCTAACAGCTAAGGGGTTACCACTATACGTATGAGAGTGTAAAAATGAGTTGCCTTTTTGATAGTCATCATAGAACAAGTCAAAAATAGTATTATCCACCATGACACAACTTAAGGGGATAGAACCGGAAGTCATGCCTTTGGATAGACAGATCAGGTCGGGTGTTATATGGGCATGATCGCAGGCAAGCCATTGTCCTGTGCGTCCCAAGCCCGTCATTATTTCATCAGCAATCAGGTAGATATCTTTAGATTTGGCCCAGGAAGAGAGCTTTTGTAAGAAATCAGCACTGTAGCATAGCATGCCCCCAGCCCCTTGAATGATGGGCTCCAGTATAAGCGCGCAAACGTGCTCGCTGACTTCATCTAGTTGCTTGACTACAGTGTCCCAATAATGGTCAGAACACGTCCATAGAGGATCATCAACACCACTCACATAAGGAATATTATCGATAAAGTAACAAGGAATACTAAAAATTTCGTAAGGTTTTTTATAGACTCCTAAGTCGCTTACCCCCATTGTCCCTAATGTTTCACCATGATACCCATTTTTTAGTGCGATAAATTGGTTTTTGTTTTTATAGCCTTTCAATTGAGCTGCATGCATGCTCAGTTTCATGGCAATTTCAACAGCACTTGCACCATCACTAGCAAAAAAAACATGTTGCTTTTTAGTGATATGAGTTAATTGCTCGGCTAATTCAACCATATTAGGATGTGTTGTATTGGCACCAATGACGTGCTCAAACGATTTTAATTGTTTTTCAATAGCAGAAATAACTGCAGGATGGCCATGTCCTAAAGATTTGCACCACCAACTCGAAATGGCATCAATTAAGGGGCCTCGATCAGTATATAAATAACTTCCTTGGGCACGATCAATCACTAAGGGTGGACAGGCCTCAAAGTCTTTCATTTGGGAGCATGGATGCCAAACATGTTTTAAGTCTCTTGCTATTAATTGTTCTACGTTGACCATTTATTTAAAATTTGGTTGACAAGTTTGTGCGCCACTTTATCATGTCCAACATCATGAATAAAAGGGGAATACTGTGTCTGAGGCTAAGAAAAAATGGTCAATCGCTGAAGTAAGTGCAATTTATCAACAATCTTTTAATGATTTACTTCATCAAGCCCACCTATCTCATAGAAACCATCACGAGCCAAACTCATTGCAATTCGCGACTTTACTCAGCATTAAAACGGGCGCCTGTCCTGAGGATTGTGGTTATTGCTCCCAAAGCGGACACTTCAAGACCCATGTAGAAAAAGAAAAACTGATGTCTGTTGCTGACGTGTTACAAAGTGCTCAGGAAGCAAAAAATGGCGGAGCAAAGCGATTTTGCATGGGGGCTGCCTGGAGATGTGTACCAGATAAAGCGATGCCTGAATTAAAGGAAATGATCGAAGGGGTTAAAGCATTAGGCCTAGAAACCTGTATGACTTTGGGGATGCTCAATAAAGAACAAGCTGAGGGTTTGAAAGAAGCTGGCTTGGATTTCTACAATCATAATATAGACACCTCCCCTTCCTATTACGACAAAGTGGTGACTACACGTAAGTTTAGTGATCGTCTTGATACATTAAATACGGTGCGAGAAGCAGGAATTAATGTCTGTTGTGGTGGCATTTTAGGTTTAGGAGAAACACGAGAAGATCGTATCGAATTTTTATTGACGCTTGCCAATATGGACACTCCCCCAGAAAGTGTTCCTATTAATCGATTGATTCCTGTTGAGGGTACTCGTCTTGCTAATTCAACGCAGGTGGAAGGGATCGAGTTAGTCAGAACAATCGCTACAGCACGAATTCTTATGCCTAAAAGCTTTATTAGGCTTACAGCGGGTCGTACTGAAATGAGTGATGAGTTACAGGCTTTATGCTTTTATGCTGGGGCAAATTCTGTGTTTATTGGTGATAAATTATTGACAGAAGAAAATCCTCAACGGCAAAAAGATAAAGTGCTTTTTAGCAAGTTAGGCTTGACCGAGATGGTATAAATGACCGTGCTTGAGAAAATCCGAGAATATACTGGGCAGCTAAGGCAACAAGGTCTGTTGAGGGTAAGGCAGTTATCAGAACCTACGAACTCGACATTGATTCATTTTGATAGCAATGATTATTTGTCGTTAACGCAGGATAACGACATTGCAGAGGCGTATCGGCAGGGATACAGCACTTATCCTAGCGGTAGTGGTGCCTCTATGTTGTTGAGCGGCTATCACCCCAATCATCAAGCCGTTGAGCGAGCCTTTGCTGAACTATTAGAGGTTGATGAGTGCATTTTATTTTCCTCAGGTTACGCAGCGAATTTGGCAATTACTGCATTATTAGGTTCTATTAAAGCTCATTGTGTCGTTGATAAAAGTATTCATGCTTCTGTTTATGATGGATTAGCTTTATCTCAGGTATCCTATACTCGATATCAACATAATGATATGTTGGATCTCGCACAAAAACTAAACCCAGTTGCTTCCGGAGCAGTCGTACTCACGGAAGGAATTTTTAGTATGAGTGGGCAGACAGCGCCCTTAGCTGCTATTGCTGCATTATGTCATAGCAATAAAACGACGCTATTGGTTGATGAGGCACATTCCTTTGGTATTCTCGGATCAAAGGGCAGAGGAGCGGTTTATTCTCATGGTTTAACACAACATGACGTCCCCTTAAGAGTTATCCCTTTAGGTAAAGCATTTGCTGCTCAAGGGGCGATTGTCGCGGGGCAACAAGAGTGGATACAGGCCTTATTACAGGCGGGGCGTTCTGTAATTTATTCTACAGCAGTCAGTCCTGCGCTAAGTTATGGGCTATTAAAAACTTTGGACGTGATAGTTAATGCGGATAATCGAAGAGAAAAATTAAATCACTTAGTAGTTTTATTCAGAGAAAAAACCACAAGCTCTCCTTTGCAATGGGCTGATTCTGTTACTCCTATTCAGCAGTTGCAATTAGGATGTCCTCATTTAGCCCTTCATTATGCACAAGAGCTTAAAAAGGCAAGATTTAGTTGTTTTGCTATTAGGACGCCTACAGTCAATATAAAAGCAACAGGGTTGAGGGTTATTCTTAACTATAATCATCAAGAAGAGCAAATCCATCATTTTTTTAAAACATTGCATACTATTTATGAACGTACACATTAAACGTTATGGCCAGGGGATGCCTTTAGTCTTTTTTCATGGATGGGGATTTGATCACCAAATTTGGTTGTCATTAATTCCAGAGCTACAAAACCACTATGAGCTTGTTTTAGTCGATTTACCTGGCTTTGGGCGTACTGACATGATGGATTGGCCGACTTTTAAAAGATTTTTATTAGAGTTCCTGCCTAGAGAGTTTGCAATAGCCGGTTGGTCTATGGGAGGACTTTATGCTACGAGGCTGGCGATAGAAGAACCAAAGCGAGTGCTCTATTTATTGAATATTAATTCGTCCCCACGTTTTGTTGCGGAGGAGAGTTGGCCGGGAGTTACTAAAGAGGTTTTTTCTCATTTTTATAAAAATCTTTCTCTAGACATCAGTAAAACGCTAAATGAGTTTATTGCTTTGCAAGTCAATAAAAGTAATATCCAATTTTCCTTGGGTGCTCCCCCATCTCGGGATGGATTAGAGTCTGGCCTAAGTATTTTGGATGAATGGGATTTGCGTGAAGAGATAAGAGACTTGCTACAACCAACCTGTTATATGTTTGGGCGATTGGATCCGATTACGCCTGTAAAAACGATGCATAAGATGCAGCTGGATTATCCCGACTTTAAGTATGTTCTTTTTAATAAAGCAGCTCATATGCCGTTCTTATCGCATTCGGAACTATTCATTAAAGAAATTTTAGAGTTTATTAAATGAAACGATACTTTATTACAGGTACTGACACTGATTGTGGCAAAACCTATGTAACATCTCAATTAGTTAATTTTTTTGCTAATACTGCTGCAATTAAACCCGTGGCAAGCGGCTGCTCTTTTATTGATGGGCAATTAGTTAGTGCTGATGCGCAACAATTACAACAAAATAGCCGATTGTCTCTTGATGTAATTAATCCATGGCGATTTAAATCGCCGGTATCTCCTCATATAGCCGCTAAAGAGGATGGGGTAGAGCTATCTATTAGTGAAATAGCCGATCATTGCTTGAACTTACAGATAACAGGGATTGATAATTTACTTATAGAAGGGGCTGGTGGTTTGATGGTGCCTTTAAATGATAAGGAAACCTGGATTGATTTTTTAACACAAACCGAAATACCCGTTATTTTGGTGGTGGGAATGAAGTTAGGTTGCATTAATCATGCGTTGCTGACTGAAACTGCTTTGAAGGTTAATAAAATTAATTGTGCCGGATGGATCGCAAATTGTTTCAATTCTGAGATGTTAGCCCTGGCAGAAAATATTGAAACTTTAAAAAGAATGCTTCATGTTCCTTTACTGGGTATTACGCCGTATTCTGGCAAGCTTGCAGCAGGGCGGGAACTTTTGCATATTATGCAAAATTAAAAATTGGGGAAAAAAACTAGCTATTCTTTCACATATATAATGCAACATCTGTTGTTCATTTTATGCTAGTTAGCTATAATTAAATGTTCAATTAATGTTATTTGAAGTTTATGGAGTTATTTTCGATGCCAATTTATGAATATGAATGTACAAGTTGTCATCATCATTTTGATTTAATTCAAAAGGTCACGGCTGAACCGGTAAAACAATGCCCAGTATGTTTTAATAATTCGGTAGTTAAATTAGTTTCTGCAGCTGGTTTTCAACTTAAAGGGACTGGTTGGTATGCCACAGATTTTAAAAATAAAGGCACGTCCTCTACAAATACGTCTAATAAAAAAGAGGGAGCTAGTTCTGATTCAGGTACTACGGCATCTACGGAAGCGACTCCGGCAGCAAGTACTGAAAAGAAAACGACTAAAGGTGATGCTGAGTGAAATTCAAGCCCGTACGAAGTTACCTACTTGCTGGCCTTGTAGTATGGTTACCTATACTGATAACCATGGTAGTGCTTCGTTTTATTATCGATTTGCTTGATAACACGCTTGCCTTAATACCTAAGGCCTATCAACCTGAGCAGTTAATAGGAATACATATTCCTGGTTTAGGGGTCATATTATCTTTGGTTTTGTTGGTTAGTACGGGTATTTTTGCCACCAATTTTTTTGGTCAACGACTTGTTAACTGGGGGGAGTATGTCTTGTCACGAATCCCCCTGGTTCGCTCTATATATTATTCAGTGAAACAAGTGATTCATACGGTTCTATCGACCAATAGTGAGGCATTTCGTAAAGTATTATTAATTGAGTATCCTCGCAAGGGGCTTTGGACCATTGGTTTTCAGACCGGCGGCGCAAATACTGAAATTAATAAACATACTCATAATGAAATGATTTCTATGTTTATACCAACAACGCCTAATCCTACATCTGGATTTCTTCTCATGGTTCCTAAACAAGAGGCCATTGAGTTAAATATGAGTATTGATGAGGCATTGAAGTTTATTATCTCTTTAGGTGTCATGCAGTCTAACAACGCTAGCATGCCATTAGTAACTACAAAATAAAAATTAATAGGTGGTCTTATGCGTACACACTACTGTTCAGCAGTGAATGAATCGAGTTTAAACAAGGAAATTACTGTATGTGGTTGGGTACATAATAGACGCGATCATGGTGGTGTGGTTTTTTTAGATATTCGAGATAAATCTGGGCTATTACAAGTTGTTTATGAGCCAGAAAATAAAGATACATTCGCTATTGCTGAAAAACTACGCTCTGAATTTGTGGTTCGTGTTACAGGAATTGTGCGCGGAAGACCCGAGGGTATGGTGAATGAGAAAATGGCTACGGGCCGTGTAGAAGTGGTTGGCACAAAGCTTGAAATTCTCAATCAGTCTCCAACTCCTCCATTTTTACCCGACGATCACCAAGTAGTGAACGAAGATTTACGCTATAAATATCGTTACATCGATCTTCGTCGTACCGTAATGCAAAATAAACTAACATTAAGGCATAAACTTACTAGTTGTATTCGTAATTACCTGAACCAACAAGATTTCCTGGACATAGAAACGCCTATGTTGACCAAAGCCACTCCTGAAGGAGCGCGAGACTATTTAGTGCCTTCTCGTGTGCATCCCGGGCAGTTCTATGCATTACCACAATCGCCACAATTATTTAAACAGATGTTGATGGTATCTGGCTTTGATAAATATTACCAAATTGTACGTTGTTTCCGAGATGAAGATTTACGCGCTGACAGACAGCCTGAATTCACTCAGCTTGATATTGAAATGGCCTTTATTGATGAAGAAGATATTCTGAGACTTATAGAGGGTTTGTTACACGTGGTGTTCAAGCAGATTCTTAATGTCGATTTGCCTGAAAAATTACCACGCATGTCTTATGCAGAGGCAATGAGACGATACGGTAGTGATAAACCTGATTTACGTAACCCTTTAGAGCTAGTGGATGTTGCTGATCTGGTAAGTGAGTGTGATTTCAAAGTATTTTCTGGTGCAGCAAATGATGTTGCTGGGCGAGTCGTTGCCTTAAAATTACCTAATGGCTGTGATCTTAGTAGAAAAGATCTCGATGGTTATGGGCAATTTGTTGGTATTTATGGAGCAAAAGGTCTCGCTTATATCAAGGTCAATGATCGTGCCGCTGGTCTATCAGGATTGCAATCGCCTATTTTAAAATTCTTATCTGAAGATGCTATTGAAGCTATTTTGAATCGTGTTGATGCTCAATCAGGCGATGTCATTTTCTTTGGGGCGGACAAAGAGTATATCGTTAATGAGTCAATGGGAGCCTTAAGAATTAAACTGGGGCATGACAGAAAACTACTCAATGAAGGATGGCAGTTATTATGGGTTGTTGATTGGCCGATGTTTGAGATGGATCATCAAAGTGAGAAATTGCAACCGATGCATCATCCATTTACCTCGCCACGAAACTTATCTTCTGATGCACTACGCTCCAAGCCTACTGAATCATTAGCCAAGGCTTATGATATAGTGATCAATGGTTATGAGATTGGTGGGGGCTCTATTCGTATTCATCAATCAGAATTACAACAAACAGTGTTTGACTTAATAGGTATTAATGAGGAAGAAGCCCAAGAAAAATTTGGATTCCTTCTTGATGCATTACAATATGGTGCGCCTCCTCATGGTGGAATTGCTTTAGGTATAGACAGATTGGCAATGCTTCTTACTGATTCAAGCTCGATACGAGATGTTATTGCTTTTCCAAAAACGCAGACGGCCTCCTGTCTCTTAACTAATGCGCCGTCACCAACTGGCACAGCACAACTTAATGAACTGGGAATTAGACTTGCACCAAATATTACGACAAAATAAGCCCATTGATAACGCCACTAATTTTAAAAATTGGTGGCGTTTCTCTTTATTTTTTTTCTTGTTGCTTTCTTTGTTGAGCAGCTTTGCTGATGCAACACCTAGTAAAGAAAGTAAAGCAACGCTTATCGAATATCTGGCTCAAGAAAAAACACATTTAACAATCGCTATAAACAATTCTGCTCAGAATATCCAGCCCAAAAACGAGGCACAGTATAACTCGAAAATGCAGCAGATTTCGTCAATGTTAACCATGACAAATGCCAAAATTCAGAGTTTAGAAGGATTCTTAGATAATCAAAATAAGCAACAACTCGCCCTGAATCAACGGTTAAAATACTTGCAGCAGTTGCCTCTTGCTAGTGCTGAAATCAGTATTCAGGAACGGGTGGCCAAAGTTGAAACGTTGCTTACTATAAATAAAAAAACAATTGAATTAATTAATGAAAATTTAACCTTGGCAAGAGAGCTTGAAGTTGCTTTAAAGGATGAAATAAAAGAGTTGGAGCTTTGGGAAAAGAATTATCAATTGGAACAAAAGCTGGATCAGATAAAACTAACTAAAGCTAAATTAAATCAAGAACTAAACCAACTGTATCAGAGTAATATCAATAATAATGATAAAAAACACCATGTAACCAATAACTCTAATTTTCAACTGAGCAATGAAGTTAATCTATTGATCAATAACCAGCATATTGCTTTGATCCATCAAAACATTAATGCGCTGAATTTGCAGAAAATGATTATCAAAGCTAAGATTTTGTTGCTAAAAAATACAGACACGAAGACCTTGCAACTCGCCTTGGACTCCTACAGAGAGAGCCTTAAACAGTACGCGAATATTGAAAAATCGCTACAGCAGATGACGAGTACCCTTAATAATGAAGCCAAGTTGGCGGTTGATACCAACTTAAAGAAATCTATTAATGCCTTGCAAAAAATATTAAACAGTCAACTGAGTGATATTACAGAACAAAAGCAAACGGTATTGTTTCAATTAGACGACGCACAAAATCAATTAAAAAAGCTAGTCTCCTCTCGGCAGACGCTTGCTGAATATAATATGGAGAATTTGCCAGTTATTGTTAATAAATTGATCGAAATTCCTAATTTATTTTACAAATATGTTAAAACCTTGGCGTTAAAAGTTTATGACAGTTATACCTGGCTGGATACTCTTCCGGCGGCTATTTTATGGGTGATTCTCTCTTTGTCTGTGGTTGTTTTCTTCACACTTAATCGCTTTTTAAAATCGTTAAGCAATGATAAAGAACGTTCTAGATTAACAGGTTACCTTTATGATGGAACTTTGACCCTGCTGCAGAGAAATATACCTTATCTCTGTTTATTTACTATGCTGTGGGCTAGTTTATATTTTACCAATATTTCTTTTGCTAATTATCAATTGTTATTTAATTTAATCTCAGTATGGTTTACTTTCAGAATATTAATTTTAATTGCACGCCTTGGTTTACTTGAGCGAATTTCCGATTCTTCGGGTAAAGATGTTAAATTATATTATCGCTTAAAATGGTTGTTTCTTTTGGGAGGATGGACTACTGCCTTAATGGTATTTAGTCATTTATTTCCTTTGCCTTTATTGATACAAGATATTTTTAACCGATTATTCATGTTGTTTATCTTGGCTGTTTCTTTAGTAGCCTGGAAGAGTAAAGACGTTATTCCTTATTTATTAAGACCCTTTTTAAAATATAAAAAGCGGTATTTTAAAAATGCAATTTCTTTGCTAGTTATTCTGGTTCCTATTACTTTATTTACAACAGCGATTATCGGCTTATTGGGGTTTGTCAATTTAGCCTGGACTATGTGTCGTTATCAGGCCTATCTATTATTAGTATTGGTAGGTTACATCTTAACTAGAGGCTTAGTGTTTGATGCTCTGGAGTTGTTCTCCGAATGGATGATTTCATCACTGCGTAATGGTTGGTTATGGATAGAAGTGTTTTTAAAACCCATAGATAAAATATTGCGTATTATTTTGTTTTTATTAAGCATTTTAGTTCTATTTCAACTGTATGGATGGCATTCTGATTCTCTTGTGATGACTAGCCTGGGAAAACTGGCCCAATATACCATTGTGAATTTGCCCGGTCTTCACGTTACAGTAATGAGTACCATAGAGTTTTTCATTGTTCTTGCTAGTTTTGTTTGGGCATCAAAATGGACTCGTGAATTTTGTTATCGCTGGTTATTTAAAAATGCTAAAGATGCTGGAATTCGTAATAGTTTGTCCGTTTTCACTCAATATACCATTATTATGTTAGGTGCTTTTATTACCTTACATGTCCTTGGGCTTGATTTTAGTGGCATGTCCATGATCTTAGGCGGTTTAGCCGTCGGTATGGGCTTTGGCTTAAGGGATTTTGCCAGCAATATAATCGGTGGAATCATGCTTCTTATTGAAAGGCCTGTGAGAGAAGGGGATCTAATTACTATTGGCGAGCATGAGGGACGAGTAGCTCATATAGGTATTCGTACTATGAGGGTTTCTTCTTGGGATAATATGGAAGTGTTAATACCGAATGCCGAAACCTTTAATAAGCCATTTACTAATTGGACTCATCAAGACAGTATTGTGAGAACGGTCGTGCCAATCAAAGTCAGTCGTGCGGATGATCCTGTAATGATTCAACAGTTGATCTTGGATGTTCTTGCTATCATTCCTGAAATAGAGCCCGATCCCCCGGCTCAAGTTTTTCTGAAAAAAATTGATGAAGCATTAATTGAATTTGAGGCTCGTTATTTCATTAATGTTCAGATTCATACCCGCTTTGAGATAAGATCAAAAGTGCTATTTGCTATCACCGCTCAGTTTAAAGCAGCAGGAGTTAGGCCTCCTATAGAGCCTATTTCTATTGAGATTAAAGAAGGACATAGTGATTTACCAGTTAAAAAACATGTCTCCACCAACGACTGAAGAAGAACTCATAGAGCGATGTAACATGCTCGAGGGACTTAGCTTTGGTCAATTGGCTATGGAGCTAGGATTGATTATTCCTGAACATTCAAACCAAAGGAAGGGTTGGGTAGGGCAAGCGCTTGAATTGGCTTTAGGTGCTAATGCTAATAATAAAGCAGTACCCGATTTTCAACATCTAGGAATAGAATTAAAAACCCTTCCTATAGCTAAATCAGGCAAACCGACAGAGTCGACTTTTATTACTTCAATTCCTTTGCTTACTATTCATCAGGAAGAGTGGAAATCGTCGCAATGTTATGCCAAATTAAAGCGTATTTTATGGATTCCAACTGAAGGAAATACCGATATTCCTTATCTTCATAGGAGAATAGGCCGCGGTTTTTTATGGTCACCTGAACCCCATGAAGAGCAGGTTCTTGCGGAGGACTGGAATTATTTGACATTGCAAATCAGCGTTGGCCAACTCGCGACTATAGATGCTAAAGCCGGAGTATATTTACAAGTCAGGCCTAAAGGGGCTAATGGTAAATCTTTGTGCTATGGCTATGATGAGGAGGGAAATAAAATAAAGACCCTACCGAGAGGTTTTTATTTACGTAGCTGTTTTACAGAAACAATAATAAGGAAACAAATTTAAAACCTGATAACTATGGGACAGTACCTTCTTCCATTGAGGAAGGGGTTAAGGTTGATTGGCTTTTACTATGTCTTTTTCGTGGGGTAGCGACCCCATCCGTGTCAGAATTTACGGTTTGAGATCTAAATTTGCTCTAAAACCGTAAATTCTCCCACATCCTCTATTTCCGATTGATCAATAGCAGTATTGGTAAAATAAGTACCCATTGTAATCAAATGCTTATGTGGTAAAAGTGATATAAGAGTTAGTGTCTTATCACTTATAACTTCTCCGTTGTTTTTAAGTTGGGTAATAATTTCTGTCATTTTCATCGTATTCCAATACAATACAGCATTCGATACGAGGCTTAAGCAGCTTGCTTTATTCATGATTTCTTCGTAGTCACCAACTTGAAATTTTCCTTGGTTTGCAAAAAAATACAGCGTGCTAATTGATGGCGATGTTCTCCCTTGTTTATTTGGCGTTGAACTTTATCTCGAATGTCCCTGTCAGTGATGTATTGTAAAATATACTCTGTTTTAAGGGCTCCAATGTAATGAACTATCCCACCCACTGAGTTGGCATTTAATAGTAACCAGCTTAGTATTCAAATTGACTGTTTGAAACTGGATGGGAGGTTCATAATGAATGTTAACGTATTAGGTATAGATATAGCTAAAAATATTTTTCAACTTCATGGTGCTGATAAAAAAGGTAAAAAAATATTAAAAAAACGCATTGAACGAACTCAATTAACGGAATACGTTGCTAATTTGTCCCAATGCACGATAGTCATGGAATCGTGTGGTGGCTCAAATTACTGGGCGCGAGTTTTTCAGAGTCAGGGTCATATCGTTAAGTTAATTAGCCCTCAATTTGTTAAGCCCTTTGTTAAAACAAATAAAAATGATGCCAATGATGCTGAAGCTATGGTTGAAGCATCGAGTCGTCCTGCAATGCATTATGTTCCGGTGAAACAAGTGGAGCAACAGGATATTCAATCGATACACCGAGTACGAAGTCGATTAGTCAAGAACAGAACAGCCTTAATAAATGAAATCAGGAGATTAAATTTAGAATATGGTATTGCGATGCCTCAAGGAGCAGCAAAGGTAAAAAATATTCTATTGTATGTTATTGATAATGAAGGAAATGAGTTAACCGCGTCATCTCGTGAGTTAATGCGAGGGCTCTATGACGAATTGATTGCTATAGAGGCACGGATTAAGAGAATGGACCAGAAAATAAAATACATCTGCAAAAAAAATGACTCATGTCGCCGCCTTCTCAATATCCCTGGGATCGGTGAACTCACAGCCAATAAAAATGCACGCATTATATGGTCACTGTTAAAAACAGGAAATGAATTTGATTGTAATCAAAAAATGGGAGCAGCTTAATACCCAATATTAAGTGCTTAATTTAACATAAAATATAATTCTTAGTTTGCTTTGGTTAATTTTTGATGATGGTTAATAGGTAAAACCAACTCTTTTAAAACCTGTTTTGCAACACGGCTCTTGAAGCCTTGGCTCCAATTAGGAAATAGAGTGCGGATTTACATCAGGGCGCAAGCTTGGCTTGAACGCCGAATATACGACTGCAACTATTTATCTATACCTTCTAAAAAAATTAGCTTGCAATAAGGGATGGTTCATATACGTATGCAATACATTAAAAAAGATCTTGGTAGATTATAAAACCGTAAATTTTGACACGAATGGGGTCACTACCCTATATGGCAGATATAGCAAAATCAGGGAAAGGAAGGAACAATCCTACAAGCCAAAGGCCTTTCTAATCAGTAAGGCCATACTTCTCTCCTTGAAATAAAAACCTGGGATCCATTACTTAAGATATTTACTCCATTTTATACTACATCTTTTACAAAGAATGAGCGATATTTAACAAAATTAACAAATATAAGCCTTTGCTGTATAATCGTTGAGAATTTGTAAATAAATCATAAAGATTTCATGCCAACAATAGTTAAACTCGTTATCAATCCTTTAAAAATTCATAAGTTTAATCCAGAACATTACAATGCCCTATATTCCTTTTTAAGCGAAGGTGGTGCTGAAGGCATTTGGAGTGGTTATAAAGACTATGAATATACTTATGGCTCTATCCAATATCAATTTAGCTTTACTCAGTCCCTGCTAAAACGTAAAAGAAAGCAAGGACAAGAAGGCGCTCGATTTGAGGTCTATGACACAAATCAATCACCTATAGGGAAAGGTGGTTATGGCGTGGTCTATCCAATTACTGGAACCATTAAATTTACTTCGGGAGCAGCGCAAGTAAAACCAGGTGGGTGTAAGGTAGTAAAAATTCAAGATCACAGCCAAAAAAATAAAGTGATTGAGGTGAAGCAGGAATATAAAGGATTACTATTATCTGGACACTTACATCCTAAGCCACCAATTTTTATAGCAGGGTCTAATGGAGCGAAGAGCTATTTGATAATGGATCAAGCCGAAGGGGTTTCTTTAGAGAAAATACTGCACCCTAAAAAACGAGGCGAAATTTTCGAACATATTTCGCAATTTACTGTTGCAAAGCGCATTGAGTTAACTCTTGCCCTCTTAAATGCTATAAAAAAGCAAGTAGAGGAAAAAAAACTTGTACATAGAGATATAAAGCCATCAAATCTAATCGTTGATCTCAATCAATCACCACCCAAAGTTACTGTTATAGATTTTGGTTTTAATTTGAAGCAAGGACTGCAGGATTACCGTAAGGTTGGCACGAGAGCATATCGACCTCCTGAGTCTTTTGTGCTTTTTCCAAGGTATTCAATAAAATCTGACGTGTACTCGGTAGGGCGTGTTTTAAGTTATTTATGGGGTGATTATTATCTTAATTATTATATCCCCAAAGATAAGGATTTAGATTATATAAAGAATAAATCAACTAACAATGATTTGTTCAATACTCCTACAATTAAATTTGTCCTAACAATGGATGATCAGAATAAGATTAGAAATCATCTCAATCAGATGATAAGTATTGATTCCAATTTGCGGCCGACCTTAGACGAATCAATTAGGCTCTTTTCTCAAATGAACTTTCAATATTACGAAAAGTTAGACCAATTAAATAGGTCGTTTTTTGATCAGGAACGATTAAAGCAACCTCTGGACCGCATAAGAAAACAATTGATTAAACTAAAAGAAAAAGAAATTGATTTAAGAACTCGTGGGTATTCAAATGCAGCAGACAGAATGCATCATTTAGTAAGGGAGCTGCAAATAAATGCCGAGCTCATTGCTAATGAAAATGATTTAGTTCTATTAAAAGGTTATAAGAACGCCTGCCTGGCTGAAATCGATGCAGCTAAACCTGTATTACAAAGTCATAGGGGGATCTGGTGGTTAATAGCAGAAATTGTAACAGCAATTAGCCTTTTAGGTGTTGGTTATCTCATTGCTGTAGGGATAAATTATGCCTGTACCAACAAAATTGGTTTATTTTCTCAGACTAAATCAGAACAATTAGTTGATGAAGTTAAAGAGTCCTTATTGAATTTGGTACCTTCTCCAATATAAGAAATGATGTAATTAGTGGAAGGGAAATGTATCTCTGGGACTAGAGAATCTTCATCAGAAGGTTATCTAGAAGAACTATTTGGGGTTAAATTACAGAAACGGGGTAAATGCGAACTTCCCCTAGGTTAAACACATCTATTATGTTATGGTTTCCAAAAACGGACGCTTATTATCTGTTGCACAAGCAGGAATGCGTGTCTTAATAGAAATAATTGCTGTACGAATCATTGAGGAGTAGGGCTAAAGAGGGCTTTACTGATGTTAAGCAACAAAGCCTTGGCACGACATAATGGATTACTGAAACAAGAACAGAAATCAGATTTTTACGGATCAGAAACAGGTGAATAGGTGATTAAATTGCTAAATACCAATTTAGGCTGTTCACTACTTCGAGTAGCACCTTGTAAAATTATGAATGTTTAGGAGGAGTGATAATATCAATATCGTTGAAATTATTTTTGATTTGAGTAGTTGCATTAAAAATAGTAGGTTTTTTTGTATACTCGGCGTCGACACTTTGCAATGTTGAAGCTAACGTTTCTAAATTAGTATTTGCAGAGCCTATAATGGTTGTTAATACTTCTTTCGCATTTTCTTGGAATGCAAGGCACATTGTTATGCCATCTTTATAACGAGGTGGAACTTGTCTATACAAATCAGATGCGGTAGGAATAGTTTTGTTGAAATTCGTATCAAATATTTCCATCCCTGCATATATCTGCTCATTTATACCGGCAACTCTTAAAACTTGATTGAGAGTAGTTAAAATTATCAAGGGATCTTTCTCTTCTAAAGCACTACAAATTTCATCCGTCCACAAAGACGAGCCTTTACGAACGAAATAACGAATATTAAGCTGACATTCTTTAGGTAAGTTCTGAGGTTTATTAACAAAGTCTAAGTAGTTGGGATTGCTTCTTGAAATTTGTTCGTTGCCATTATAACGAAATGTACTGTTACGGCATATGGCAAAGCAAAGATCTGGGGAGGATGGTAGCGACAAATCGCTCATGTTAAATCCATGGTCCGTTCCTTCCTCCATAACCAATTTTTCCAGTGTCTTATATTTTGCTGTACCGGGTTTGTTTTGCGAGCTGTTATTAGAGCGTACTGTACTTTTATCTTTCTTTATTTCAAAAAACATAAAAATCTCTGGCATGTTTCTATAGATTAATTATAGATTAATTAACAAAAAGAAATCAAATTGAAATTAAATTGTTCCTATCAGAACGTTTTTTCCTTCAATAAAAATAAAAGTCTGGTTTTGTATTATAAAATTAATCGCGGATTATTAGCCGCAGAAGTCATGATACTGGATGATAGTATGAAAGCAATTGCCCAAGGGGGGCTCTATGTTGCTGCAGTAATGGACTTATTTTCTCGTCGTATTGTAGGACTTGCAATGAGTGAGCGTATGACCGCTGAACTAGTAATAAGTTCATTAAAACAAGCAATTCCTCATAGACGTCCAGAGCAGGGTCTTATGCATCATTCTGATAAAGGATGCTGGTACACCAGCAAAAATTTTCAAGAACTACTTAAGGAAAATAATATTATTGTAAGTATGAGTGGGACAGGTAACTGCTATGATAATGCAGCCATGGAAAGCTTTTTTCACACTGCATTTTGAATATTATAGGACTAGAGAACAGGCTATTTCTCGATTTGATCTATTTTTAATTCAACACAAAAAGAATCTAACGTTAGATGAGTCGAGAAATAGCCTCGTTTCTTAAAACATAGAGGGTGATCTGAATATAAAGCAGTAGATCATCTAGTGAAGTAAAAAAATCCAAGTCAAGACTGTTTTTTTATAATTTTTTTGTTATTATAGCAATCCGCCCAAATATATCCCTCACATTTTTTGTTGTGGATATCATTTTATCTTTCGCCCAGCTCGTTTTTTGATTTTAAACTTCTTTTTTATAAAACCCCTTGTCCTATATGGATAGTTACAATTTACTTGACATTAAATAAACACTTACTTATCCCCATTTTCTGTGGATAACTCTGTGAGTACACAGGGGTTAATCTATAGAATCCAGTACTTAGATGGATGAATTTTCTTTTAAACAAGTGCGGTAAAAAATGAACTAACGAAGTTTTTAGGTTTAGTGAAGTAATTTTTGGAGAGAGACTCATCCTTTGTTAGGGGAAGATGAGTCTTCTGTCGCACAGATTTAGAGTAATCATCCACATCCTTGTGGCGGGCATCGTCCATGACACCTAGGAAAAACTCCTTTTAAGACATCCATTGTCTTTACTCTGAAATCAGTATAGCAAAGAATAAAAAAACTCATTAGGGACTTTGTTCTTAATCGGTGTAAGAAATGTCTTATAATGATAGAAGAAAGAGCAGAGTACTGATATTAGAGCAGAATCTGAATATCGATTTCATATTCCCCATAATCGATACCTTGGCGAGTAATGATATTAATAATTAAATTTTCCAAGGCCTCTTCACTTAGTAACGTGTGATCAATTTTAATCATGTTGTGCCTTAGGGATGACATTATTCTTGGTTTGTAGTCTATGCCATTTTTTTATCTCAAGTGTCATCCTTTGCGATTCAGTTTTTAATTCAGACAGTACTTAATTAAATTTTTTTAGTTGTTTTCTAGAAGCAAGCTTAGAAATAACCACAGAAGTTGTCGCAATTATCAGGGTGTAATAACTCGTTGGCATAACTTCAAATTCAAGCATAAGAACTCTCTAATTAACGCATCATTTATTATTCAATAATTCAGTTCTAAAAAAGTAGCGATTGCGAGCAGTAATTTCGTTTTGAAGAGGCGCGTTACTTTTTTTTATCCCTCCCATGGATTTCAGGAGCAACCAGGTGACAACCATTCAGTTTGCGCTATATTTTCAATCAATTGTTCTCGCTGAGTAGGTGCAAAAAAGCATCGCTTATTTAAAGCATATTGAATTCCCAAAGCAATTAAGCCTATTCCTGTTAAAGCAATAGCAATATTGACGACAATGATTTTCCATTGCTCGCGATGAATCGCCATTTCGTCATCTTTGGCATGTAATTTATGCATAAAGGATTCTTTAAAAAGGCTTAGGTTTTCTTTTTGCTCTTCAAGAGGGCGCTCAAAAAATGCTTTTAAATCTTTTTTAAGTTCCAATCCCAGCAAAAGAGCGGTTTTGCCTTTCTCAACATCTTGGCTGATGAGATAAACGCCATGAGCAATCATTTGGTCAAGACGATGGGTCAGTAAATGAAGCGCAGGAGGGCCAGTCCATAAAAAAGAACGCGACGTTTCTTCATTCAATTCCCCGGACTTTTCCATGGCATAGAGTGGCGGCCAAATATTGAGCACCATATTTTTTTGTGACACAACGCGGAGCGTTTCATCATTTAATAAGCCAACCTCGTATAAGTATTCAATGGCTGAGCCTACTGACTTGGCTTTTTTCCCAGCCAGGAGCACTATTTCAAAATATTTTTGATTGAGAATGCCTACTAGTTGCAAACGGCCTACTCCATTATGAATCGCGCAGGCGTGTTGGTGTTGCTGCATCAGTCGCTCGAAATTGCCCTGAGTGAGTAAACTAACTTCCCATAACCTATCTAATATCATGGACAAGGAGAACAAATCGCTTTCGGAGTCAATTAAAGTTAATTGCTTAAAATTGGCAGGGGTCAAACAGTGGGCGTCGCGCAAGGCAAAAATTCCTTCCGCGCTGTTAATTGTCTTTTGTTGGTTAATGTGTTGAATTAAAACGTCTTTTCCGCCAATGAGGCGTTCAATTTCCAGCATTTCATCAGAGTGATTAAACCCCATGGCTAAATCGTACAAGCGTTTGCGTTTATCACATCCCAAAATAACGGGAACAACCGTACAAATTTTAGTTAAATGCGAATCAATAAGGCGAAGTTGCGTTTTAACTTCGTCAGAGGGATTACGACGATAAATGGCATGTAGTCGTTCTTGTCTCCGGCATAGGCGGTAATCTACATAATTGATCATTTCCCAAAATGTATCGTAGGCCTCCTGAATGCGCAGGAACTCTTCTTCTTTTCCTGGCACTCTATCCGGATGTGTCGCCAAAACCAGACGACGGTACGCTTTTTTAATCTCTTCTTCGTTTGCATCCTGGGTCAGCCCCAGTTGTGCGTAATAATCGGCCATACAGCCCCTCCGTCAATAAACCACTTACATTAGGTATCCAGAAACATTTGAGGTCAGCGTGGTCATTTCCATCCCCTCATAGTGCTCATCGTCTCTAGGCACCAACGATGTTTTCGTCATGAAGCTGATTCGTTTCGCTAAAGAATCAATGTCATTGCTTTTATCAATGAGATTGAGTTCACTGAGTACATCGCTGATGTTAGTGATTAAGCCTTCATCAATAAAGACGAAGCCATGTTTCCTATAAAATCGTGAGGCTCTCAAGTTATCCGGTGATACATCTAGAAATACCTGTTTGAATCCTCTGTTGTTAGCATCAGACTTACTAAACATCCTGCAACACCCAATTCACGTGACTCTGGTTCAACCCACATCGCGATCAAATTGTACCGATCTGTTTGATCCACACCAGCACCAATCATTCCTATTGCTTTATCATCCTTAAAGGCCAGCCAAAATTTTGGTTGGGTGTCGGACGATGCGTGTTGTTTCCACTGTTCGTCATTATTAGTGATCGCTGCTTGGTAACTAACACCAAATGCCGTCTGGGTATCAAGAAGTGCAGCAAGTCGAGTTTCTTTTAAGATTAGCCAGTCTCGTTCTTCAGTTGTTCGAATTTCCATAGTCGCTTTAGATAAAATGGGCAATTACCGATCATCACATGCAAATAGGGGTATGACAATCATCCCTTGTAAATGCTTAAGAGCTCTTTATCTGTACTTTTCTAGAAATGAATTATATGTTTTTTTGACCGAAAATTTTGTTGATTAAATATTGAGTTTCATTTAGATAAATATGTTTAACCATAAGAAAACATGGGTCTCAGTTCGCATTTGCCCCGTTTCTGTAATTTAACCCTATTTTCATCGATTTGATCAGGATGGATATTTGATTTGCGGTTTTAAAATTACTAAGATGATTACTATTATCCCTTCTAAGTTGTGTAATTTATTATCAAGGAGCATTTTATGAAGTTTTCAACTTTGTTGAAAATGATGCGTTATTGGCCTCCTTTTTTAGGTGCTGGAATTAGTGTGAAAAACTTCAGTTCCGATTATATGTTTCTTGAGGTGCAAATGAAATTGCGCTTTTGGAATAAAAATTACGTGGGAACTCATTTCGGCGGCTCTTTATATTCCATGACTGATCCTTTTTATATGTTGATGATAATGCAAATTCTCGGTAAAAATTATATCGTTTGGGATAAATCATCAAGCATTAGATATAAAGTTCCAGCAAAAGGAACTGTTTTTGCAAAATTTACTATTGCTCAAGAACAAATTGACAAAATACGTACTGAGTTAGAACAAGTTAAGAAGGTTGAACCGGAGTTTACCGTGGAAATAATTGATCGCGAGGGGATTGTTGTCGCGGAAGTTAAAAAAATCCTTCATATCAGTAAAAAAAGTAGATAGATCGAGTCCACTTAATTGATGGAAGTGATGGATTAAAAGTTCTTTACTATACTTATAGTAGGCGTAATCAATGATGAATGGATAATTCATACTAAGGAGTGTAGATTATGTTAAGCTGGGCATTAGTCTTTTTTATTATTGCAATAATTGCAGCTGCATTTGGATTTGGTGGTATAGCCGTAGCCGCGGCCGGCATCGCCAAAATTTTATTCTTTTTATTTTTAGTCATGTTTGTAATATTCCTAGTCATGGGGTTAGTTGGACGTAGAGGCCCTCCACCTCCTTTAGTTTAACCTTTGGGTACATGTATCTGATACATGTACCCAATATATAGAAGCTCTAAATCGTATTAATATTCATATATTAATCCCATGACTTGATGCAAAGAGTGAGAAGAACTTATATTATTTTGTATGGATAAATGATTATAGGGAGCATATATGACCTCAGCTGAGCATGCGGTACAACCAGCCCATCGTAGCGGTACATTTAATATTGGTGGTGATTTAAACGTCTATAGATTAGGTTTTGGGGCAATGCGTCTTACCGGTAAAGGAGTTTGGGGTGAGCCAACTGATCGTAAAGAGGCTATCGCTGTTCTTCATCGTGCTCTGGAACTAGGTGTAACAATGATTGATACAGCAGATTCTTATGGTCCTGCAGTTTCAGAGCAATTAATCGCTGAAGCCTTGTATCCTTATCCAAAAAATCTTGTTATAGCAACTAAAGGAGGGTTTGAGAGGCCCGGGCCTGAGCAATGGATAGTTAATGGCAACCCAGGGTATTTACGCTCTGCTTGTGAAACGAGTCTTCGTCGTCTTAAGTTAGAGCAAATCGATCTATACCAATTACATCGTATTGATCCCCGAGTTCCCATAGCCGATCAAATTGGTGTACTCATTGATCTACATAAAGAAGGAAAGATACGTCACATTGGTTTATCAGAGGTCAGCGTTATGGAAATTGAAGAGGTACGACGAATGACTGCTATAGCTTCAGTTCAAAACAAGTATAATCTATTCGAAAGAAATTCTGAGCGTGTATTGGAATATTGTACGCGCGAAAATATTGCTTTTATTCCCTGGTATCCGTTAGCCGCAGGTAATATTACTGAATCAATGTCTATTTTCAAGCGTATATCGGATAAGTTTCATGCACGGCCTGCACAAATAGCTTTAGCATGGCTACTAAAAAAATCCCCTGTTGTATTGCCTATTCCAGGAACATCAAGTGTAAAACATCTTGAAGAAAATGTCGCTGCGGCTCTTATAGAGCTTGATGAGCAGACAATGAAAGAACTTGAGCAATTCGGAGCATAATGAAACATAATTATAGCTTGGTTACAAGAAACCTGGTTGGACGCTGCTATTAAAAAAGAGAAGCGTTGAACGGTACTCCAAAGAAAAAATCAGCAATAGGATTGCCTGGATATGGTGTGCCACTACGTTGGCTAAGGTGCTCATAAACATCTTGGGCAAAATTTTCGCCATTGGCCATAGTGATGGTTATTGCTTCAAAAATACAAAGCATATTAATTTGCAGTTGCATCGTTATAGATGCCTGTTGTAGTTCTTCGTCGCTGATGAGATCACTTTCTTGTACCAATGCGTCTATAGGTGGAGAGGGCCTGAGCAAGAGCAAAAAGATGTTTTAAATCAGACGATTGCGCAATATAAATGCTCAATGTAACAGTAAATAATACTTTAAACTGAATACTGAACCATAATTAAGAAATAATTGCTCTTATTTTTTTTAAGTAATTTAATATAGAATCTTTACATGCTATAAATAGAATGAGTTGATTTTAATGAAAATTACTTAGGGATAATGCATGAATGCAAATAGGTTAGTTATAGGAGCTTTCAGTTCTCTTTTATGTAGTAGTGCATTTTCTGGTGCAATGGGACCATCCGTCATAGCAAGTGATTGGACACAAGTTATGACATTAAGCATGGGACCTATTTGGAGTGATAAGGGCGATACTCAAACCTTTTTCCTTGCTCCCGAAATTGAAAAAACATACACGGCAGATAACAGTACAAGCTCTCTATTTAATGGCGAATTTTTCTATGGTTGGCAGCGCCGAATAAATGCTAAATTTCAAGGGCAAATTGGTCTAGCAGTGGCTGCTACTACTAATACTGCAATTTCTGGCGAGATTTGGGATGATGCCGATCCTGAATTTAATAATTATATTTATTCTTATAAAATTAATCATACTCATGTAGCGTTGAAAGGAAAGCTGCTTGCCGATGTAGGCTATATAGTATCGCCTTATATTAGCGGAAGTATCGGAGTTGGATTTAATCGTGCCCATGATTTTACTAATACCCCAATTATTTTTGAAGCAATCACTAATCCCAACTTTGCCTCTCGTACACAAACTGCATTTAGTTATACTATAGGCGTTGGTGTACAAAAAGCACTCAATGAACGTTGGCAAGTAGGTGTAGGTTATGAGTTGGCGGATTGGGGACAAAGCCAGTTAGGTCTCGCCATGGGACAAACATTAGGTAATGGCCTATCTCAATCCCACACGTACACAAATGGCGTATTATTTAGTATAAGTTGTGTTGGATGAGGAGAGGCCTCATCCTTGAAATATAATTCCTCATGCATAGAAGGTACTAGCTTGCTTGGATTCAGGGAAGGATATTGCCATCATTTCAGGCTCATTAAGAGCTTGATGTGCTTTTGTAGCCGCATCTGTAATATCTTCAGCAACTATGTCTGCGTCAGCAGTAATATAGTTTATCACTGATACCATAGCGTTACTGTGTGACCACAGCTTATCGCACTGGCGTTTATAGGAGGTGCATTTTTCTATATTACCTGGCGTTATTTCCGAAATGTAACATGGCCTTTATACCATTAGAATATAGGGCTATTTTGTCGTGTTTGCGTGACGTTTAGCATATCGATTAATTCAGCTGGAGCATTATACTTGTTGAGTAGCACTAGAAGCATTTCTTTCTCGCTTTCATTATAATCTTGGATTATTTTTTGGAATGCCTCAACGTACCAAATCGTTTCCTCTTTATTCTTTCGGTTACAATTTTCTTTGAATGACTTAGGATACTGATTGAGTAAAATCTCCGCCTTATCTAGTGATTTAATACTAAGACAATATAAAACATTATCGAAATCATCTACAGTGATATAATCAAAGGAACGCGTAAAGTTTTTACGGTGTTTTTTGTGTAAAAAAGATACCAGACTTTTAAAATCCTCAGTTGAGAGTGTTGCAATCGCTTTATGGATAAAAGTCATATCGTGTCTATCATGGGTGAGTATATTAGCTCCATGGTCTATCAAATGAGTTAGTATCTTTAAATAAAGTGCTTTTTTACTAGCACTTGTTTGCTCAGCATAGCCTGCTAATGCAAAAAATAACGGACAGTTTCCTGTACTGTGTTGTTGACGATTGACATTCGCTTTATGTTTCATGAGCGTTTGTACATTAGCTAATTGCCCTTTATAGCAAGCGAGCATTAATGGAGTAAATGTATCCGCTTTATCAAAATCAAGAATGTCATGTTGTGAATTTGTTCTAAGAAAGAGAAGATCGACTGGACAGGTTATTTTTTTCGGCAGAGGCTTATTTGCAAAAACCAGTTTGCCTATAGATGCTGCATAGAGACACTCATCTTTTTCAAGTTTCAATAACTCTATTGGGGAGTCTATTGGTAATAAACTATAATGTTGCCCATTATTACAGTGTAACTCTTGTGCGGAGTGACAACCATCTTCTGGATTTAAAAAACAATAACTCTCAGATATTTCAGGTTTGTATTCATTATAATTGACAAGAATTTGCTCGTCTTTTTTAATGGCTCTGTTTGTAATTATAGTTACTACTGTTTTTTCATTTACAATATCTAACTGATAAAAGGCATTTTCTTGGCTATCAGAAAAATTAGCATAACGAGTAAAATTTCCCTTAACAGCCGCATCTACAACCTTTTTACCCACATTCATTGCATAGTTATTATTTTTATCAGGATGTTCACTAAGGTAGGTGTCAAATTCTTCTTTGGATGCAAAACGCTCTCCAGTATAGACTCCAATACAGGTGTTAGCAGGAATATCTTGTTTAGCAAATAAGCCTCGTCCGCCAAAATTTTTTAGTAAATCTACTTTACCTACATAAACCAGATTGGGCTTATCTAAATCAGTGGGGATATAATCCTCTGGTGTCATATTATCAATGCCCAGTTCTTCCATTAGTTTCATTTTTTCTTCATATTCAGGACAGTCTTTGACCTTCTCTTTTCCTTTCTGCTTGGATGAAAAAAATGAATGTTTTGTTGTAGCAGAGGCGTTGTCTGTACTTTTAGTGGCTATTTTTGGTTGCTCATCTTCTTTTTCTCCGGCAGCATCAAGAGATTTTTCATCTGTTAATGGCGATAAAAGGTCCGTCTCCTCATCGTCACTTATCTCTATAACCTCAGAGAAAATTTTTTGAAAAGGATAGCCTCCAAAAGCAGAATTATATTTGTCTCCACACCAATATCCTTCACCTTGTTCCATTGATTCTGCTAGGTGTTCTGGTTTCTGGAATGTATCAGTTGATGATGCAGGTAGGGGAGTCCAGTATATAGGGGGTTGTATTAATTCGTCTGGGGTAGCGAATAGGTTGGCTATTTCACTTGGGGTAAATGGAAATACTTGGCTTGGCGCTGATGGGATGCTAGAGATAGGCTCTTCTATTTTACTGCGTTTTGTAGGTGGTTGTTGCTTAAAATGCTGTTGCCCTAAAATTGGATGCTGAGGGAGGGGCTCTTTGAAAGGTGGTGCTGTTGAAGTTTTATTTTGTTGTTGCTGCTCCTCTACAATCCTATCGAAATCGCTTACCATTATAGAAAAAGAGTCTTCCCATTTGTGGTTAAGGTAGTTAAATTTTTGTAATGTACTCGGTTCATCATCGGACCAAATTACTCTCATTTTTTCTGCTTTTCTTTTCACGGACAAATTGTATCAATTATGCTAACTTGGCTAAAGAATAACACAGACTCATTAAGAAATAATTAAATCCCTTATTCTCTGGAATTCGACACTAGAGTTAATAAAATGATAAATAAGGAACATTAAACCACATAGCAGAAGGAATTTTTGCCCAAGGAAGTCCAAATTATTCACAAAGACCACGTGTAGAGCCATATCATAAGATGCCGTTAATGATGCAGTAATAACATAATAAGTGCGAAATGTAGTAAACTTAACATTAATGTCCAAATGTCTGTCTATTACGAGATAGTGATGTTGACGTTCCTAATGCTCCAAAAAATGAAGCTCTTCTATGAAAAAAATAGAATCGTTGAGACTTATACGGCTGATCCTGCGTATCCTATTGATTTAGAGCGGTTCTTAGCTGGTTTTGAAGAACATAGGAGAAAAAATGCATTAGGAAGTTCGCTTGAAAAGTGCTCATTAATCATAACAGACTGGTCAATTAAAAAAGATCAAGTTCTGACAGGTGATATGAAGCTATTACTCTGTGACTTGTTTAAAGAAGGTTTCGCTATTTATGTTTGGACCGGCAAATTAGAGCAGATTACTTCAGTAAGTCAGTTGATAAGCAAGAGAGGTGATATTGAGGTAATAGATGCTGGAACAGTAACAGAGGCAGCAGCCCAATTAGAGGTTCCTTTACTTGCTAAGCAGTACGTCATTTTAGATTATTTTAAAATGCGCGAGCTAATCTCCATCATGAAAGCAGAAACTGTTCAACATACTCCTCTCGACATGAACGATGTTTTTGACTATTTGGTAAATAATGAACACTCAAGAGATAAAAAAGATAAAATTAATCTGTTAATAGTCAGTTTTTTGGGTAGAGAAACTATTATTGCTGATTATGAGAAAGCGGGTTCAGATAGAGATTGTTCAGGATTATTTATTACAACTTTAGTCCGTGCTTTTCCTGAAAGGATTATTATAAAAAATATTCATGCCAGAGAACCGCATGATGATGGATTAGTCATAGAAGAAGAGATTCTACACAGTGCTATTGAATCCATTAAATTCGGGATTCTTAATGGATATTTGCAACATGACCATGACTCCAATATTGCCCAATTACGTCATTTTCAGGATCTGGAAAATTTAAAATCTATCCATCTCATTTATGATGATGAGCTATCGAGTGCTGAATTATTTTATTTACGGCCATACATGCATTTGGTAAACACCCTCGAAATGAATAATATTAGTTCAGTGTCGGTCAATGTTTTTCAGTTTATTAATCTACGTAATCTTAATATAAAAAATACTACTGCTTCTGAGGACGAATTAATTTCATTTTTAAAGAATCACCAAAACGTACAAAAATTAAAAATTACAGGAGAAAATAATTTAACAGCCGACATTCTTATTCAAAATAAAGAATTATTGGGGAAATTAGAAACACTAAAAATAACAAGAAAAAGCTTAATAATGACAGGTGAGCAGTTTTCATTACTGCTTGATGCTTGCCCTAAGCTGGTTCACTTAAAGTTAAATGTAAGTTCGTTACAACCATTTGAATATCAATCTCCTGCTCTAAGCTCTTTGCATATAACAGGATGCTCTATGACAATGGGAGATTTCTCTCAACTTCTTATGGGGGCTCCTTCATTAAGAAAGCTCAATCTTACCAATGTTAGTTTTATTGATGGTTTACCCTCTGAATCCATCAACAATTTTAATGTACAGCATCTACAGCTAAAAGAAACTCAAATAAATGCTTTTCATCTTGACCAATTATTGCAGTTATTTCCCCAATTAAATTATTTATCTATTATGAATAGTACTGTTTTGGGAGATAGTGCTCAGTCTTTATTTGAAGGGGATTGCTTGGCTATGCTTGAGACTTTCACCATTAATAAGGTGAATATTTCCCAGGAAATACTAGAAAAATTAATGAAAAAATTTACGCGGTTAGAAGTAGCTAACATAGAGTATGATTTTTCTATAAATGATGATCATTCAAAGCCATATATCATCAGTCCTGACATGGTTAAGGCTATAAGCTCAACCCATTTACTTGAGGTTAATCTTGATTTTACTCGAATTAGCATAGATGACTTAGTGGATTTATATTTTAATAATAAGAATTTGCAGAAACTGATTGGTACTGGGCGCGAACTAAATAGTAGGGAGTCGGCGCGTCAATACTCGACACCGCTGCCTCAACTATTTAGTAAAAAGGAACATTTAAGTACTAATATTATTTCAGTGCTTTTTTCGCATACAAAAAAGGCACCTAGACGCACCATACAACCTGTTCCACCACCAACATTTAGACTTGATACAGATACCGAATTACCCTCTCAAGATCCTCGAGATGTAATGGAATACATTGTTCCCCATCCAGGAGGGATTAATATTCATCCTCGCGATTACCGAGAGTCTCCTTTTTTAATTACAGAAATTAACAATGGTTCGGTTACTATTAATGAGTATATCCCTACTGATATTAAATCCTATGTCAGTTATAAATTAATCGATAATGCAAAAGAATTATATGAAGAAGAGGCTGCCGATGATCCTCGCCTTTATCTAGCAGAAAGACATTATGTTCTAAATAACAAATGGAGGGGGCTTACTTCCTGCTCTCCCTATGAAGATTTAAGATATTTGCAAGTTGATGCGCCGGTGGAAATAGGCTTCAGTGATGAAATAAAAAAATTTTACATACGATTACAAGCACCGTCTGAAGAGGCGGCGGTTTCTGTTATCCATATTTTTAGCGTTAAACTATTACCAAAAATTGAAAAAAATTTTAATGAATATACTGAGCATATAGATAGATGTATTCACTCCTTATTGTATTCTCCTGATGGTGAATACATAAGTCATGAATATTCTCAGCATGCTGTTGATACATTAATGAGTCTAGATCCTTTAGCGAGGGCGGGAGCACTGTTGTCTTTTTATGATGGACATCCGACACTTCCTGATAGTGGCTTCAAACCAGGGAAATTACAGGGAGAATTCGCTAATGATATAGAGCTAATTAATGCAATCAAGTGGCAGAAACTAGGGCGCTGTGAATTAAAAACAAGCCCTCTTTATCTAGATATGAGACTATTGGGAGTGAGAGAGTGTCTTATTTGGGTAAATGATATACATACGTACCTTGAGGCAAATATAAACGGGACTATTTATCATATGGATCCCGGCGGTTTTCCATTGAATTTGAATTTGGTAAAACCTTCCTATAGGGAGGAAGACGAAGAAATGGAATTGTCTGAACCAGCGAGGGAAGTATCACTCAAGGTTCTCCAACAGCAGAAACTAGAGTCGCAATCTGATCTTGGTAAAAATAATCCTTTCATTAGCTGGAGAAAACAAGGATTACCAAAGGAGCAAAAACTTACTATTGATGAATATGTGAGTTGGCTAATGCAAAAAGCTGATGGGTTAAGTGATAAGCGGCGGAATATTCTGGTTATTTGTGAAGACAGCCATCAACTTGAATTATTTAATGCACGTCTTGCGCGCTATATAAGTCTGAAAAGACAACAACAATATTATTATCTATCCGGCTATGACAGTTACTCTACTTCTTCGGTAATGATTACTGGAGATGGATATAAAAAAATACCAAGCCAAGTAGTCAAGTTTGCTACTTCTTGTACGAAAGACGATGCTTTTTGCGTTAATATGAGTCATATTGGTACTCATTATTTATGGTTTATTCGCCTGGCAGAAGGACATTTAGGGACTCATCCGCTTCCTCAGGGCTTAAGATTAGTTATGGCTATAGATAAAGAGTCTTTGTCCAATATAGGAAGTGAGCTCTATAGGCGAGTAGATTTAGTAGAAACCATGCCGTCATTCCCAGAAGGGGATCTCTATAATTTATGTGTACGGCCTTATGATGCTGAACATGCATTAACTAGTCTTGATTCTGCTGTACATCTTTATGAAAATGTCAATGCAGTAGAAACGTTGAAGGGTGAGATGCACATTGACGGTGAATACTTGTTTTTAGATCAAGGCCCTTTAATTGAAGCAATTAGCTCAGGAGCTCCAGGCTTATGCATTGACAATGCTCCCTTTCATTTAAGAGCATTTAGAGATTTTTTAATCAACCTTTGTAATACAGGAAGACTATATCACAATGGGGCATCCTATTTTTTACCCCAACCATTTTACATAGAATATTATAACGCTCCTTATGGATTTGAGGCACGCTATAGCATTACTTCTTTACATGCAGAAAATAGTTCCTTTTGGCATTATCCTCTCAATCACACGACTTGGAATTTATTCTTTAAAACTTATTATTGCGATCCTCGTACTCATCTTTTTCAGGAAAGGCCTGGTTGGCTTGCTCAAGCGAGTGGCCGAGATGGTCATATGACCATCTTGGTTACGGAGGATATCCCAAAAAACTCCTGGGCTGAGTTTTTAGACACAGCTACAAAATATAATGTGCGCCTACAGTTTATAGTTCCTTCTGATATTTGTATTCCTGATGCCATGCATGATAGAGCACAACAAAGCTTAAATAAGGAGGGAAAAGGGAAAGAAAAAAATCGTCAGAACAATGCAGTAAGACTTATTTTAACCAATGATGTTGATTTTACTTTTGAACATCAAATGGATCATGAACAAGAGGATGTGGTTTATCATGTCACCGAAGCGAGTAAGTACAGTGAATTATTTGAATCTTTTTACCCCGATGATGATAGCTTAAAATTTAGTGTGCGCTACGGCTATATTTTACAAAATCTTCTTAGTAATGAACGTGACGAAAAAGGTAAACGGGTTATTTTAAAGGGAAGGATGTCTAAAGAGTTTGCACAGCATCTAGAATCCTTGTTTTCGGAAAATCCTTACCTCTATATTAATGGACAGTTTCAGAAGTTATCTGGTGAGTTAATTATTATTACTGATGATAAAAAATCATTTCCATATTTTAGTGCTGAACGATTTGACGTCATGCAAGAGGAGCGTTGGGATAAGTTAAAGGAGGTATTTCATGAGCATCAATCTGAAGTTCAGCAACTAAAGGAAGCTTGCAAAGAAATACAACAGAAGACGAAAATTAATTTTACTTATATCCAATTAAAAACCATGATGACGCATTTGTTTCATCATCCAGATTCAAATCCCTTCCTGCCTTTGCTCCGTATATTTAAGGATTCCGACGAAGCAATACAAATTAGCAGAAAATATTTTACTCAAAAAAACGGGAAATTCAGCGGATTTGAAAAGTCAAAAGACAAGAGGATGGCTAAGCTATGCGATCATTTAGCCTATTCTTATTATGCCTTTATTGTGGGCGAGTCCGGAACCGCAAAAAGCACAATGATTCTTACACAATTACTAAATTTTATGGAGCGTCATATAGGTGGTTCATTCACGATGCATGTTGGTCTTGAAAACATTAAGAAATTCACTGAGGAGGGAGGGATTTTATTTCTTGATGAGGCTAACTTAAAGGAAAATGGTGCTTATGATATTTTCGAAAACATATTTAATGATAAGCCTTATATTGTAGTAAATGGTGTATATTGCCCCATTGACGCCAATCATAGAATTATTTTTGCAGGTAACTTTGTCAATTATGCCCATAGAAGACAGCATGATTTTTTTTCCCGTCATGGAAATGTGTTGCAGTCTAAAGATCTTCGCGATGATTATTTATTGGAAGATGTTTTAAAACCTGTTTTTGTAAGCCTCTTTCCTAATGCCCCTAATGTAAGTGATGAAACTCATCAGCGAATTATGACTCATTTGCTAGGTGAATACAGGCGCATTAACAAGTTATTCCCTAAACCGCCATTAACTCCAAGGAATTTGCAAATGATGGTTTTGCGGTTTATCGCTCATGCACAACAGCACGATATAGATGAACGATTTACTATAAAACAAATCATGGATTTAGCTATTAATGATGAGTTAAATGGCTGTACCAAGCAAAAGGACAGAGAAGGACTAGCTATTTGGAGTGCAGAAGAGCAAGAACATTTAAAAGCTTGTGAACAGTATTTAAGTGAACGTCTTGATTTTAAATCCAATGACTACGTATTAGTTCCATCACGTAGAAATACGTTACGCTTGATTTATGATGCGATACGCATTAGCTCAATGAAGACAGTCAATGCCTATGGGATTTCAGGACTACTTCAAGAGGGCACTACGACTAACGGTAAAAGTAAAATAATCATTGAGGCATTAGAATACTTGGGATTTGTAGATGGTAATGATGATACCGATCCTCAAAAACGTCATTATTATCATATTACAAGCAGCGATCATGATGAGATGCTTCGTATATTCACCAAAGCATTTCATGAGGGAACTCCACTGATAATTGATGAATTGAATACTCTTCCTTTTATAGAGGACCTGCTGAATTCATTTATGTCGGGTACTGATTTGGAAGGAAATCGCGCTCAAAAGCCTGGATTTATTGTTTTTGCAACACAAAACTCTATTCGCTATATAGGACGTGATATTCTTTCTGATGCGGTTCATAAACGCTTTACCGAAGAAGAAGTACAGGACTATACACGAGAGGATTTTATCGATATTGCAACGACTATGGGTTATGAACCTAACCTAGTCGAGCAATTAGTTGATCTATTTCTTTATGCTGTAAATTTAGCCGAATTTGAGAATGTGCCACAAAGACCTACTTTGCATCATTTACTAGAGATTCTTGAGAGTTACCAACCCTCAAAATCAAGAAAACTCGAGGTCCAATCACCTGATCTATTCTTTTCAGAAAACCAAAGAAAAAGGAAAGAACGCGATGAAAATTCTGTACTGACAAGCAACAAGGGTAAAGAAAAAGAGGGTGAAAAGAAACAGCAGCCAGAAAAAGAAGAAAAAGAAAAGATAGGGGATTATGGGAAATTCAATTTTTCATAACTTGCTGTTTAATCGTTGCAATACAAAATAGTCTTTTCTGGGCATGTTAAACTATGATTTGTTAAGTTCCTCTATCTCAGCTCACGGAGTGGTCTGGGTTTGACCGATTTTGACAAATAATTTTATATACTGAATTACCCATATAGTGTGATATACAGCAGTTAATTTTTTAAAAGATTAAAGAAATATAAGTCAAGACTGTTTTTTTATAATTTTTTTGTTATGATAACTGTCCGCTTAAATCTATCCATCAAAGTACTACTTGTGGATATCCTTATACTTTTTCCTCAGATACCATCTTGAGCTTAGACAGCTTTTTTAGAAGACTCCTTATTTTATATGGATTATTGCAATTTAATTGACATTAGATAAACACAAACTTATCCCCATTTTCTGTGGATAACTCTGTGAATACACCATGGTTAATTACTAAAATCCTATTCCAAAAGAGATAAATCTTCTTTTAACCAAGTGTGGTAAAGATGTTGAAAATATTTATTGACGATATCAATTAGCTCCAGTATCTAGTGGGAGCGCATGATGGCGTGAATTTGCAATGCAAATATGAGAGGATAAAAATTTTTAGCTCATATTAATGATGAGTGCTTTGTGAACAATTTAGCCAGTTGCCAAATGGGACTGTGAACTCACATCTCCCAAATTGATAGCATTGATGTTGTCACATTTTCAAAAAACAAGAAATATCTTACATTGTAACGAGCAACTCGCTCCTTACATTAATTCTAGTAATAACTCTATAATGTAATCGTTTGGCACAGCTTCAATAGACAGGATGTCTCACAAGGGCTAAGATGGTTCATAATGTGTTGTAGCTGTGCACAAGCACGATGTTTCACTAGAATTTCTCCTTCATCACTTCTCTTTAAAGTGAACCTCTTTTTTGTACCACCTATTGTTTATGTTTTTTTCTTGTTCATCTTCAATATAAGGATGATGTTCATCAACTAAAGTTAAAAAAAGTTTAAGTCAAGACTGTTTTTTTATAATTTTTTTGTTATGATACCAATCCACATAAATTTATCCATCATATTCTTTCTTGTGGATATCTTTCTATCTTCCTCCAGATGCCTTTCTGATTTTATGTTTATTTTTTATAAAACCCCTTGTCCTATATGAATTGTTACACTTTGCGTGACATCAAATAAGCTCCAACTTATCCCCATTTTCTGTGGATAACTCTGTGAATATACGAGACTTACTCTCTAAAATCCTGCACTTAGATTAATGCGCTTTCTTTTAACCAAGTTCGGTAAAAGATGAACTAAATTAGTTGGTTCAGTTTGGTGAGCTAGAGCAATAAAGGGAAGGGAAACTCAGTATTTATAAAATCGATCTTCTACTAGTATTTATAGGTAATAATATTTATAAAGAAGCATTAATTAATAAAAATCAAATGCTACAGTTAAATAGTGAGTGTAAATAATGAGTGATTTCTTTATTATTTTCATCGAGTAGTGGCGAAAAAATTGCTGATAGCTGAAGATATTCGCCGCTTTTACTTTTGATTTGCAATGTTCCACGCCATTCATTTCCCTCAGTTACTCCTTCCAAAATAGATTTATAACTTTCCATGTAGTTTTTTTCTGAGTGTAAAATTGGCAAGCTTTGACCTACGACTTCATGATAATCATAACCTGTTTTCTCAATAACTCGTTTATTTACATAGTCAATTGTTCCTGCCTTATCAGTAATTATAATTAGTACTGGACTTTGATCTAAAGCGCTGGTTAATTTTCTGATGGTTGTTTCCGCACGTTTCTGCTCTGATATATCTCTAACGATAGCTAATACGAATTGCTCACCCATAGAACGAAATATGCTTAATCTAACATCAACAGGAAAGGTTGTTCCATCTTTTCTTCTATGAATGCCTTCTAGATTAATTGGTCCATTAGCGAGATTTAATGTATTTTGTTTAATTGTTTCTTGAGTAATGGCAATTTCTATTTCCCAAGCATATGAATTAATTAGTTCTTGACGAGTATAACCTAAAGAGGAGCATGCTACATTATTAACATCCAGGATTTGTCCCTTTAAGTTATGCACAAAAATGGCGTCTGAAGTAGCATTCATAAAATTTTGATAACGCTCTTCACTTGTCATTAATTGATAAAGTAATTCTTGCTGACTAGGAACACTCATTTTACTAGATATCGTTTCAATCATATTCTGTTTAAATAATATTTTATTCGTAATTACGTGCAGTTTCAATTGATAAATTTCTTGCCACAATATTTTTTTCATGATAGGACGCGATTTTTCTAATGCTAGTGGTAAAACATCCTGACCTATAGTTCTTAATTAAAGAAACTAATCATTCGATTCACTCTGGCGTCTCATAAGCGAAATAATACATCTATAATGTAGAAAGGATATTCATTAGTAGTGCCATTATAAGTATTCAATCCCTAATACACGAGTAGGTGTTGTATGATGCAATTATTTCAAATGTTCGTTTCGATATCATCTTTATCTATTCTTAATAGTCAATTTATAAATCAGATATTAAGTTTTTCAGAGGTTCAACGCGATGTGGTCTCTTCCTTAAAAAAGCTGGTAAAAAATTCAGATTATTATTCAATGCCTAATGATGGTGGTATTTTACTTATAGGCATTCTTATTTTTTTTATATTGATTGGCTTAGAGTATGGGTATGGAGTAATTAAAAATAAAAATAACTATCGATTAAATGACTCCATTAGCTCTCTGAGTCAGGGGTTGTTGTCCCAGCTTTTTGACGCGATATCTAGACAGTTCTTCACTCTTGGTATATTTATTATTATTTATCAATCAACTCCCCATTTACATATTACCCACTTTTGGTACACATGGTATGGCATTATCTCTGCGGTAATTTTTTATGATTTTTGTGATTATTGGTTACATCGAGCCAGCCACCGGGTTGCTCTATTATGGGCTGCTCATGTAGTCCATCATCAAAGCCAGTCTTTTAATTTTACAACCAGCCTGAGGCAAGAAACTTTTTATATGCTTCCGGGATTTGTTTTTTATATTCCCTTGCCATTACTAGGGGTTCCTCCTGATTTATTTGCTCTGTCTGGTATTGTTGTTTTGTATTATCAATTTTGGATTCATACAGAACATATTGGTAAACTTGGCATATTGGAGCAATTAATATCAACGCCCTCGAATCATCGAGTTCATCATGGAGTTAATGAAAAATACATCAATAAAAACTATGGCGCTATCCTAATCATTTGGGATAGGCTGTTTGGAACCTATCAGGAGGAAACCGAAAAACCAATATATGGCACGTTGCATCCATTAAACAGCTGGTGTCCTATAAAAACGATTACCCAAGTCTATAGCCTATTAATTAAGCGTGCTTTAAACACTAAAGGCTTTTTGAATAGAATCAAGATTTTCTACAAACCACCTGAATGGAATAGTGCTGCTAACCCTAGTGTCTCAATGCAGGATATCAAAGAGATCGCTACTTATGATCCACCTATTAGCAAACTCTCAAAATGGATA
The DNA here is from genome assembly GCF_000953135.1 of Legionella fallonii LLAP-10. Taxonomy (NCBI): domain Bacteria; kingdom Pseudomonadati; phylum Pseudomonadota; class Gammaproteobacteria; order Legionellales; family Legionellaceae; genus Legionella; species Legionella fallonii. Next base: position 1,597,742 of record NZ_LN614827.1, read on the forward strand.
GCGGGGAGCTTATTTGTTATTTTTTTTATTTGTTCTCTTTATTTTATTTTATTGAGCGAACATTTTTCATTATGGCCCGGATTAGGTTGTGCTATCACGATTCTAACTGGCTTATATTGTGTTGGTTTGCTTATTGATAAACCTCAAAAAAAATAAAAACCTCTCTTTACGGCTCTATTGATAATTCGTGTGTTTCATTCATTAGATGACTATGTTGATACAACCCTTAGACATTGACTGAAAGAGTGTCAGTAGATTAAAATAGAGTCAAATTGTTGTAATGTAAATCCACCTCCTATTGTTGTTTAACCATAGGGGGACAAGGTGTAAAGATGATATTATTGCGTGATGGTAAGATTCTGTCGAAGGTTTTTCCTGAAGATATCAAAGAAGATGGTTTTTTTGATGTTCCAGAAAGTGTCAAAAGCATAGGTTCATATTTCGAAGTATTTATGACATGTAGCAATTTGCTAACAAATGTTACCCTTTCCAAGAGGGTTGAATATATTGGTGAGTGTGCCTTTTCTGGATGCACCAATATAGAAAACGTTATTTTCGAGGGCGGGCGTACGGAGATTCATTGTAACGCATTTTTGGGATGTAACATAAAAACGATTACTCTTGTGAATTCGACACTTTTTATTGATTCTGAAGAATTAAAAAAATGCCAAGTGGATGCGATCGCGATATTCGCAGATGATCAGCGAGAAAGATGGAGGATTTTTCATTCATTGCCCAAGAGTTTGCAAGATAAGGTAATATCCAGTGAGTTGATGCAAAAAATCAAAAAAATCATAGAGGACGAAGTTTCCCGAATTACGAAGATGCCAGAAATAAATCCGACGTATCCTTATTTAAATACCAAGATGCCCAATGAGATGTTTGTCGAAATAAACAGTTTTATGGTTGATAATATTGCAGCCTACTTAAGACGGGTTCCCGTACCTCAAAATAACGCCGAGTTGCAGGATTATAAGAAAAGAGTAGCGAGTGCTGCTGATAAGCTCGTCAAAAAAACGCAATCCCTGGATATTTTGAAAGAGAATTTTAAGGAGCACTTAAAAAAAATGGAGGTTAATGAAACTGCGTTACGTCTGCAAGGAAAAAAAGACGCTGCGGATGTAACAAAAAAACTGTGTGAAAAAATAACTAACAGCTATCAGCACACATTTTTTAGCAGTCCGACACAGTTTAAGCAAGAATGTAATACAGCAACAGCTGCCGCGTTCCCTCCGTTGAAACAGCATTCGGATGGGGAACATTCTTTAATGATGATACCTCTTGGTAAGAGTTTTTTGGGGATATCTCCAATTTTACTGAGTACTGGTTATCAGTTCATTACCAAAACATACTCTTTCTTCAGCAAAACTGACAAAGAAGTTAGTGCATTGGAGAAAACCATCGAGGAGCTGTCAGACACACAACAAGAGCTGATGACTTATCTGTGGCAGTAACTCAAGCTATTATCTGCTCCTTCCCTTTATTGCTCTAGTTCACCAAACTGAGCAACTAATTTAGTTCATCTTGGGGTGCGTCAGGATTTCATGAGTTTCTTGAGGGTTATATCTACAAATAGAACTTCATTTTTTTACAAAAACGAATCATTTCTTGATCTAAATCAAACCAATTTGGTGATCATGTTGTTATCTTATTGATACCTATCGTCTTACCTAAAATTTGTAAATGACCTTAATGGAGGAGTTTAATATGCCTTATTTTAATGAACTTACCCAAGAAACCACTCTTTCTGGATTAACTAATGTAAGCGGTGATGAGTTAATTCGTACTATTTTCAGAATCAACAAAAACACAACGCATCTTGATATGAAATGGAATAATTTTGGTATAAGAGCGAGTAGCGAATCGCAAACAGCATTCGAAAACTTGAATGACAAGATAAAATTTGTAACTTTACGTGGAAATGGTTTAGGTAAAAAAGCAGGAGAAGACGCAGCATCTATTTTCTCATCATTCAAGCACGCTACTCATATGGATTTAAGCTTTAATGACCTTGATGTTCAAAAAGATCTGGCTATTGGATTAAAAGGTTTTGCCTCAACTCAAGTCGTTTCATTGGATCTGAATTCTAATAATTTAGGTTATAAAGATAATGAGCAAACCAGGAGTGCTGTTGCTGTGCTTATAGGCTTAAAATCATTGAATATGAGTTACAACAAATTGGATAGGAATAGTGAAGAAGAACTACAAACACTGTGTTTGGCTTTTCCTGGTAACTTAGAGCATCTTGATATAAGCAACAATAATTTAGGCGGTAAAATTAAAGTAATTAGAAAATTACCTAAAAATATCACCTCTTTAAATATTAGTGATAATGCCATCGATCAATTAGCTGTTAAGGAAATTAATAATCTAAACGATTCATTAACTCATTTGCAAACACTTTATATCAGTAATGATGAATTCAACAAAATGACCTTGGAGCAAAAAAAGGCCTGGAAACCTATTTTCACAGCCATAAATAAAGTTGTTTTTCTTAATTCAGCTGGAAAAGAAGTGATACCTGAGCAATCTCATTTTACAACCAATCGGGAAGTTTTTTTTGTACGAAATGATGACCCAAAGGAGCAGAATAAAGTTGAGTCGTTTAAGAGTTTTGCGAAATCAATTTCTAATGGGCTACGAAAATAAAATAAAAAATGTTTTTTGAGCGAAAATTACATTCTCAATTGGGGCTGGATATCTGATGAGTCGGGTGGTTCGTATTGTGGCGTTCTAAAAAAGCGTTGAAGTGATAGAGAAGAGGGCGGAGGGGAATCAAGGGGTCGTTGAATGATTTTGCATGATTCCCTGAGCTCCTCGGTTTTCATCGCGCCCGGAGGAGGGGCCTCTGCTTTAATGGGCTTTGTCTGTGCGGCAAGATCAATTTGCACTGGCGGTTTTTCCTTAAATCCACGTGCTAAGGCCCTAAGTGCTAAAGTAATCCCAAATAATACTATACTGCTTATTTCGAATAATTTCATTAATGGAACATCATAATCATGTTCTTGTGAATCAGCTTTCTGAAGTAAATGCTCTAAAAAATTGGCCACATTATTTCCCTTGGATAAACCAGTAAATAATGAGCGAAATACCTCCGACCATTCTTGAAAGAAGAATTTTGGTGCGGGATCAAGTAACAACCCCTCATTTATTGACTCATAAAAAATGTCCTCTTCTTCACAATCCTCTACAATCCTCTGCATATCCATTAATTGTATATCAGGTTGTACTTCATTATTTTTCTGCTTGTTTAAGTGAAGATAATGGGCTATTACGCTATAGGCTAAAAATCCAATCATTAATACGCAGCCCATTACTATAGAAGCAATCAGTAATGCTGGAGGAAAAATAGCAGCTGGCACTAAAAACAATGTAGATGTTGTAAATAAGAAACTGGTCAGCACCCCATAAGTAAGTAAACCATACCTTACTCCTGATAAAGCCGCTGTAAAATAGGTATGTGTTACTTGTGTTTTAACTAACTGATGTAGTTCTATAAAGGATTTAATTAACACTCGAAGCTCTGCTTTCAAACGCTCTATCTCAGCTAAATCTTCAGAGCTCTTATCCATTTTTTTATGCAAAGACAGCAATATTGCATAATTGACTTGCATTTCCCTGGTCACAAGTGCCAATTTACATTGATTTTGGGTGATTAGTAGATCTAATTGATCATTATACTCTTCATATAACCTTGATATCGCGCAAGCTATAACGTAGATGCAGCTGATAATGGTCATAGCGAGCAGTGCAGGTGAAGATAATATTGCCAAACTTAAAACGCCAACAAAAAGACTTAAACCATCAATAAGTCCACTCAATCCCATGGAAAAAAAAGCATGAATACGTACCTCGTCATCTTGAAATGAGATGCGTGATAAAAAAACTTCGCTGTCAGATTTGGCTAAATGAGGAAGCTCTAGAATATCAAACAAACACTTATTATTCTTCTTTATCATTTCCTTGCGTTTCTCACGCATATCAAAGAGCCACCATCGATTAGCAACGGCTATAACTCCCAATATTAATCCACAAGGAATCATCGCGTATTTAAGATCCATGCCCTCGACTAATAGACCGATGATTTGTATCGTACTGCGCAAACCTTTATAAGCGCTCCTAAGACCGCTCATCATCTCGCGAAAATAACGCCAAGCTAATGCTATATTTTTTTCAATTGTGCCACTTTCTTCATTCTCAAAGAGGCTCGCTAAAAAAGAAAATGTAATCAAAAAAATCATTTCGGAGGTAATAGTAGCAATACCTTCTGGAGAGGAAAGAAATTCATACATTAAATTGCTGTCATTAGTAGAAAAATATACTTCAAAAAGATATTTAAACATGCTGACAGAAGAACTAAGGGCGTCAAGAACAGCATAAACATGGTAGATGTACCCATTCTTATCCAGTTTTTGAGGGAGGATTCGAGCTTGCGCCTCAAGTCGTCTGGCAATTTCCAGAGAAAAAATTAACTCGTTAGATTTTAAAGCAGGATCTTCATCACGTTCAAAAGACATACTTACACGTATGAACCATCATCTAAGATAGGGCGGTATTGTATTTATTTATCATCTTATCGTCAATAAAAAAATCTCAATGAATCAAATGAATACAAAAAGACTCATCGGTTTAGCGCTTTACTTTTGCGACGGATTATCTTCGATATAATTGCGTATAATTCTTCATCGCCTACTATGGGTTCTAAATGGTCTTTCTCCCTAATCATGGTGGGCATATTAAACAAACAACCGTCAGATCAAGTCAGAACGACTATATTAACGTCAAGGGCCTTATGGAGTTATTGTTTGTATCCGCTTCTACAATATTTGACAAATCATCTCGAAGACTTTGTGCCATTCGCTCCAATTCATAAGAGCGACCGTTATAATCATACCATCTAAAGCGAGTTGGTTTCTTTTTTTTATAGCGAGGTGGATTCTCCAAACTTTCCCGAGTTGTGTAATGTGTGCCCGATTCCAGCATTGAAAGAAGTGTTGTCTTATCAAGAATTTTGGGACTAGCAGGCGCAACTTTCCATTGCTTATTTGAATAATATTCTTTACAGAAAAGTACTGGATTATTAATATCCGTGTGAGGTATTAACTCATCACCATCTTCCAAAGATGTATTGCTCTCTAAGGCACTCTTCAACAGACTCAAGCGTTTTTCATAATCTTCATATTGCATCATACGCCCTTTTAACCTATTTAATATTTTAGAGCTGCTATCTGAATTAATTACACGACGCATTGCGTGACATTCTTTCTCAGACAACGGCGCTACCTCAGGAGGTAATACTGTAGCATGAAGCATTTTTACGAGAGGATTTTCTTGAACAGGATTTTCTTGAACAGGATTTTCTTGAACAGGATTTTCTTGAACAGGATTTTCTTGAACAGGATTTTCTTGAACAGGATTTTCTTGAACAGGATTTTCTTGCTCTCCTCTGATGAGCGATTCAAAAATTAAATAAATTGGTACCGAAAAAGATACTATAGCAGCAACGGTAATGGATAATGGATCAGACATTAATTACCCTATATTATTGATTATACTAGAATTGTAACATATAAAAACAAAAAGAACGCAAAAAATATTCTGTTTGTGTTGGCTCTACAATTTGGTTTGTACAGATTGAGATCCGCCCAAAACTTAACTTTCTTTAACTTTAATCATTCTTCGACTAGTATTGAAAACCACTTAAAACATCACAGGTATTTTTAAATCTGAATTAGAGAGGACTGGTGCAATGTTTCCTAAAATGATTAAACAGATGGAAAAAGTGGAGTTAGAAAAATTTAGTTTTTACATGACTAGTGATAAAGCATTTATTACCTTTGCGGAGATTCCAAAAGGCAGTTACATTGAACCCCATACCCACGAAAAACCCGTTTGTAACTACATCGTAAGCGGTATTCTTGAAATTCGCATGGGTGATAACCTACCAATACTGTACCAAAGCCATGAATGGTTCGAAATTCAGCCAGGAACTTCTCATTCTGTTAATTGTATCGAAGACACATCCATGATTGAAATATGGCCTGAAGGCATTAGTGAATAGTGATAGCATGCTTACAACACTTCTTTTAATAGTCGCGTAGGCCGTTTTCATGGATTGAAATCCTCTGACTGGATTACTAAGATGCTTTAGTTTCCCATGATCCGCTTAATTCATCTGCAGAAAGAGAGTGATTAACCATCTCTTAGCTCTTTCATTTGAGTTAAAAATTGTTGCGTTGCCGTGAGGGGATTATCTGCTTTTGTAATAGCGGAGATGAGCGAAACACCGTCAACTCTTGCCTTTAAAATTTCAGGCAGTCGTTCAAAAGTCATCCCGCCAATGGCAACTAATGGATAATGGAGGGTCCGTCGCCAACGTTGAAGCTGATCTATTCCTTGCGGTTGAAATGACATAACTTTGCTGGTCGTAGGATAAATAGGACCACAAGCAATGTACGATGGGTTTAGGGCATGTGCTGTGGCCACTTCATAATAGCAATGGGTACTCACGCCTAAATGTAATCCTGACTGGCGAATTTTATCGATATCCGCTTCATGCAGATCCTCTTGGCCCAAATGAATGCCTTGAGCACCAAAGCGAATAGCCAGTTCCCAATAATCATTAATAAACAGTGTGACGCAGTATTTTTTTGCTAAAAAAATACTGCGTTTTATCTCCTCTTCTAAGCGTGCTTGACGCATATTCTTTATTCGTAATTGAATACATTTCACGCCTTCCGGTAATAGCTTTTCTAACCAATGACTGCTATCAACAACGGGATATAATCCTATCTGGCACTGTTTAAAGGGGGCTGGTAATTTCAATAAAGGGGTGGGTGAGAGATAAGGAAGATCGATTTCGTCCTCAGGCCAGCCACCATGAAACAATTTTGCTGTGTGTTGATCAATATTTAACGCTTTCCGGATCCCACGGGTTACATACATTTTTGCAATAACAATCGCATCCTTTATTGAGTGACCCAACGCAAGACAGGCCGCAAGAGCGGAAGAAAGAGTACATCCCACCCCACGATAATTTCTATTAGGTAACCGTTGATTCGCGAGCCAAAAAGATTCATGTCCATTAGTCCAATAATCTTGGCTAAATAAGGCATCCTTTACATGACCTCCTTTGAGTAAGACGCTTTTGGCCCCCAGCGCTAACATTGCGTGAGCACCTTCTTGGATATCTTGATAGGAAGTAAGGGAGCGATTCAATATTTTTTCTGCTTCAATCAAATTGGGTGTAACAATATCCACGTACGGAAATAACTTCACTAGACGTTCTATATGTTGCTGTACATTTGAAAAAATTAATGGAGTTCTCGAAGACAATGCGAGTATTGGATCTAAGACCACAAACCCTGGATAATCTTTCAAAAAATGAGTGATTTTCTCATGAGTAGATGACGTACCAATCATCCCGATTTTAATAGTATCGGGTTTAAATGCATATTGTAATGCATCATATTGTGCAGCAACCTGATCACTAGATATTGCTTCAATAGCTGCGAAGCATGAGTCTACATTAAAATTTTTTAATGTTTCTAAATCAACTTGAACTCCTGAAAGTCCTGCAGGATCAACGCTAGCAATTGTCCATACAATTGGTTTTTTCATACTTTATTATCTTGATGCCAAAACGGGGTATCAATTAATGAAGTGCTGGGATGTGCTACGTTTCTTTCAAGCATTATCCCTGCTTGAAACGCTTCAAAACCCGCGATGACTGCATGACGAAAAGCAGATGCCATATCGATAGGAAAATTTGCTAGAGCAACCGCTGTATTCAATAACACTGCATCAAATCCCAGTTCCATGGCTTGTACAGCATGAGAGGGTTTCCCAATGCCGGCATCAACAATCAACGTCGTTTTAGGAAGTCGATGGCGTAGCGTTTCTAAAGCATATGAGTTAACCAATCCTTTGCCTGAACCAATAGGAGCGGCCCAAGGCATTAAAATGTTGCACCCTATATCGACCAACTTTTGGCATACGACCAAATCGTCTGTGCAATAGGGAAAAACGTCAAATCCTTCATCAATTAAAATTTTGGCCGCTTTGATTAACTCAAATGGATCGGGCTGAAGATTGTACTCATCCCCAATCACCTCTAATTTAATCCATGAAGTATCAAATAGCTCTCTTGAGAGCATAGCCGTACTAATCGCCGTTTTTGCATCACGACAACCTGCCGTATTCGGCAAAAGATGACAGCTTAAATTTTTTACTGCTTGCCAAAAAACCTCACCGCCTATGCCTTGTGGTGCTTGGCGCTTTATTGATAAAGTAATCACTTCTACCTCAGCGGCACGAATAGCGTTCTCCATGACTTCTAATGAGGGATAACACGCTGTTCCAAGTATTAAACGGCTTTTTAGCATTTTCCCGGCTAAATTCCACATGCTTAACCTCCTTGCATTGGCACAATGATATCTACGCGATCGCCTGGATTTAATAGTGTTATGTTGTAGGCCATACGAGGGATCAGCCGATTATTTATCGCGACTGCAAAATGCTGCTCGATGTAATTGTTTTGTATTAATAATTCGTGTAACGATTGTGTTGGTTCAATCTGCTGCACTGTATCATTGAGATAAATGCTGACCATAATTAACTCTCCCAAATTTTTGGATAACGAACGTGTTGATAATTGGTTTTTATGCCACGAAGAACTTCTTCCGCTAGAGCAGGGGCAATTAAATAACCATGACGATAGAGTCCATTGATAGCGATGAGCCCATCCGTGAATTTAATCCTTGGTAAATGACTTGATAGGGTGGGGCGGCATTGGGTAACTGTCTTTATGATGCGCGCATCAGAAAAACCGGCATGGACATAGTAAGCTGCTGTTAATAATTCTAATGTTGTACGAACTGAAATAGAATCAAGATCGTCTGCTTCAATTTCACTGGCGCCAATAAGATAAATATTGGCAGGGCGCGGGACTATGTACAAACTATAACGAGGGTGTAAAAGACGAATTGAGCGCTGCAACTGAACATCAGGAGAATGCAGCCATATTAACTCACCACGTAGAGATCGTAAATCAGTAAAAACAGAGCGAGCACCTAATCCTCGGCAATCAAAAACCATATCGAACTCATGCGACTTTGATTCGGTTATAATCAGCCTTGGTTCAAGTGATAAAACAGGTGTATTCGTGATGCATCTTACGCCTTTAGCCTCTAAATAAATCTTAAGAACGCGCATTAGCGACTGACAATCCATATGCGCTTCGTCAGGGAAATAATAAGCTGTCTCGAATTTAGAAAGCTCAGGCTCAAGTTGAATCACTGTCTTATTAGATAATTGTTGAAAGTTAAAGTCACCCTGATCCAATTGACTTGATATGCGCCGACTAAAATGACTCCATTCAGCTTGATCATTAGGATGACTAAGTACCAGACTTCCGGATTGTTGAAAATAAATCTGTTCTGGTAATTGTGCAAGAATTTGCGGCCAGCATTGTCGAATGGATTCTTGACCTAAATGAAAAATCAGTTGATCTGCTTTATCTAATTCAGAAAACGGTGTTAATAACCCGGCGGCGGCTAAGCTACAATTTATATCCCCTGTGTTTTGATCAAAAAGAGTGACTTTCCAGCCTGCATTATGCAATGCAAGTGCCAGCAAGCGTCCCATTATTCCCATGCCCACAATACCTGCTTGCATGGTTAGCTCTCAAGACAACAAGCGATTGGCTTTAAATCAGAGTAAGGCGTTTCCGGCAAAAAACGAAATGTCCGTTCTGGTACAATAAACTGAACTGAAAAAAAATTCGGTGATGGCATGCTCATAACTCCTTATATTAATGCGTGAATAATATTGGAGATGGCAAAAGGGAACCGTGCCACATAGAAAATATGACATGGATCTTATGAAGGCGTCCTTACGCTGATATGACTCAGTTCAAGTTCGACGGGTAACTCTCAGCCGGTTTTCCGACACCCCGCGCCATCTAACAAACAGTGATATGCTAGATTTTAATTTTTTGTTTGTCAAATCCGTAGAGCTTTTGTGGAATGAAAAATTGATTTCAGATTTACTCTTCAGATTTTTTTAGTTGATTCATTTTTTCAACGGAGCCTTAGTCAGTGATTTTGATGGGTGTTATATTGCTTATAAAGCGCCATGAACAAATAAGTTACCTCTATGAGAGAACCATGCTGGTTATCAGAACTTTTAATAATCAAGAAGGTATTGATATACAAATGGAACCCGGTTTTAAACAGAATCCTCAATTTTAACTATAATGGAATTAATACTCCGTAAAACAAGGACAGTTGCATATGGATTCTCAAGCATCTCATGAGGAGATTCTCCGGATGATAAATACAATCCCTATTTTTTCAGGCATTGGCATTCATGAACAAAACATGCTCGCCCGTAAATGTCTTATCGTTGAGTTTAACACTGGGGTCATTTTGATTAAGCAAGGTGAAATAGCTGATAGACTTTATGCTATTCTCAAAGGGAGTGTGGATGTAATTAAAACCACATCCAACCGTTCGGTACGCATCAGTAGATTGGGGGCTGGTGATGTGTTTGGTGAAATCGCTATATTGCGAGCGATTCCAAGAACAGCAAGCATTATTACCACAATGCCCTGCAAATTTATCTCTATAAATGGCAAAGATTTTTTAGAAATTTACCAATACTTCTCTCCAAAAGCTCGTGATAATATTCAATTGATGGTAGAGAAACGCCTGGCTCAACATAGATAATTGTTGAATCGCGAGCATGGTTCAAATCCACTGAACACTTTTGAGGGTTCTTCCACAGATCCTTTAATGTTTTGAAAATACTATCCTATTTAATAAAAAAGTGACTGGCAACAAAACAATGACGACCAGCAATGGTGCATAGGTGACTGAAATTCCTAGATGTACCATAAACTCTAATGAAGCGGCACCTAATACATATTGCAATAAGTAGATTAGGGGAAATTCTAAAAAAGTATGTAATGACATCGTCCCTTTAAATACAAACATGTTCATAAAGTAGAGAGCAATTACTGAAATTGTATACGCTATTAAATATGCATATTGGTAGTTTATGAGATGATATAACATGACATAGAGGCCGAACATTATTAATGTACTTAATATGCCTGTTATAGCAAAACCAAGCATTTGTTTTTTATGAACTTGCTTGATAAATTTCATTTTCATATTCCTGCCAGGATTAAAGGGATACTCTATAGAGTATCATTTTTATGATCCCTTACTACCAATAAATTGATTTTTTCATTGGATATCAAATTGTGTATAAGTTCATGTATTTTTAATCTATCAGAGTAGAGGTAATCAGTATGCTCGATCACGAGCATTATCCAATTAAGTCTGATTATTTTGATAATCAGACTTAACGAAGAAAGAGGGCGGGTGGTTACAAGTCATAAGTGCAAGCGCCTTTTTACTACATAGTGCTCATTTCCATTACCGTTACAGTGTGTGATTTAAATTCATCAATACCGATTTTCTTCCACCCAAAACGTTGATAGTAATTTGTTATGACAGGATCAAAAGCAAATAAGTAAAGGTTTCTGAAGCCGAGCTGTAATGATAGTGCTTATTAACTTGAAATTCACGACCCACACCTTTTCTAAATATCATCCAACCCTGTGTCTTAAAAAAACAACTATATATCTGACTCTGAGGTAATTTTAGTCAATTGCTCTAATAGCAGATTAATTTGCCATCCAACTGTTGATAAACGTATTCCTTAGGCGATGCATTTAATCAGAGTGAATTAAATATCTAAAACTCTATTTAGCAAGCGTCTGTCTGGCGCATCTCCCGACAGACATGTACTCACCTTCTCTACACTAGTTTGCATTTTTTCTTGTCATCTCCTTAGGTTAGTGTTAGGTTTCGAATAGGGATAATAGTTCAGACTAAAGGAGGCAGTACGATGTTGTTGACAGAAGAAGAAAACGCTTTAATGCAGCAGAGTTTCTCTATTACTAATTCAGAACATAGAAAGTTATTAGATAGCAAGTTAGATCTATTCGAAAGAAATTTAAAACAACTAAGAATACAGGGGTATAAAATTGGCATAGCCTCCATTGGGGCCTTTTTAACTCGGCTATTCAGTTTAACCTCATTCCTTTATCCAACTGATTGGGCATGTGTGGCTTATGTTGTACACGCGATTCATCAAAGTGGAGGTATCAACCAACAATACCGTGATGATTTTGCAAATGTTAAAGCCATGTTTGATTGGTGCTTTCCCAAGGGTGAGCAATTATCTGTCAATAGCTCAATGGCATCAGATCCATCTATCCAACGTTTAGTAGAACAGGTAGGACCTTTGTTAAGCGAGGCACGGCGCTCACGTTTAGCGCCCTGGATCAATGGTTTAGAGGATATGGGCCAGAGTTTAGTTAATAGTGCAACTTCTTTAGTAAACAACGCATCAAGCTGGGTTTATAATTCGATATTTGGTGCATCGAAAACCACAACAGCACCACAAAAAAATGTAATGCGCCCAGAAGTTTTTGCTTATCTAGTTAGACAATTAGTGACAGGGAAGCAAACATCACCAATTGATTATTATTGTTACGGCGAAGGCAGTGAAATTTTCGATGCAATGTATCAAAAGGCGGTTCAATTGTATAATAAAGCATCAAATTTAACTGCTCACTTAAAAATGAATTAGAGCAATCGGGGCAGCACTCAATCGAGTCGACCCTTCTAGTCTCGAGCAAAATGGGGTCACCCTCTGAAAGCGCCACACGAATAGCAAGCGAATCAACTGTCTTAAATTTTTAATTCAAGACAGTTGCTACTCTTAGATAATTATTTTCCGCTCACCAAGATTTTGTACAAATCGCAGCATGTAGCCATCTGGGTCTAATACTATAAATTGGCGGTTTCCAATCTCCATTGAGTCAGCGCGGTACCATTTATCTTCTAGAGGTAGAAAAATTTTGGCTTCAAAATACTTGCAGCGGTTATATAGTTCATCTACGCGGGTTGTTTTAATTTCTAGATTGATCCCTCTGCCAAAAGGAGCCTCCATAGGAGCAGGTATCCATATCCTTTTAGCTCCGCTAGTTATTTCATCCAGCATGATTCTTGCGCCTTGACACTCAAGCATAGCAAAGCCCTCTTCTTCTCGCTGATATTGAATTTTTGAATTCAAGTATTTCAACATAAAAAGAAAGGCTTGATTTTAGATTGGAACAATAGAGTTCTGGAGTTAGTGGAGTATCCAAGTATTTCTCTTTCATACCTATTTTATTAGTTTTTTATCTGGATAGCTTGAGGATAAACTTAATGACGGTTATTGAGCAACCCCTTGACCTAGTTAAAAAAAATCCCAACAACCAAAGACTTTGAACCCTAGGGTTTAGGTGGTGAGCAAACGTTACAGTTCAGGCTTCTCAGAGGAGTCTAGCCTTCAATCAATTACTTCATTAAACTTAAATAAATAATTTCGTTCATTTTTTATAAGACTAGGTTAAAAGAGAATTTGAGGGTCGGCCGGGATTCTGACGAAAAGGTCCGTTTGATGTTCTATTTTAATTCAATTTGTATTCAACCATTAATTTGTCTCTATCCATGCTCAATGGAAATACACCATACCTATTAATATGCCCACCATGATAAGGGGATAGACCATTTCGCATATTTTCTGTAACCTCAAGACCTTCTTCAGTTAATTCATTAATAACATTCGTCATGTTTGCCACAACATGTAACATGACAGCATTCGCAACAAGTCGACCAAAATTAATAGTCTTTTTCTGGTTAACTCGCAAATTATCTTCAATTGTTCCATCCCGGCCAAAGGAAACCCAGTCAATGAAATTGTTAAATTCCTCACTTTTACAAGTAGCGGTCTGAATTAAACGCCTTAAATCAATATCGTTAATATAATTGAGTAAAAACATGGTTCTAACAACACGCCCCAACTCGCGAAATGCCTGGTAAATTTTATTTTTTCGGCTTTGAGTGCATAATTTTCGTAAAATTGTTGAGGCTTTTATATTGCCACTCCGAATGGACATTACGACGCGTAGCATGTCGTGATAATGCGCCTCTATCAATTCCCAATCAATCTTATCATTAGTAAAAATACTGTCGATATGCTCAAATATAACACCATCACTCATAATGGGCCTGTAGTATTTTAAATGCTTAAAATTTCTAATTCTCGGCATAAGTTGTATAGCGAGCAGGTAAGCAAAAGCAAATACCACTTCGCTTTGTGCACCAGTATCTCCATGGATTGTAGTAGGTTGAATATCAGATTCATTTTCAATAATACCATCAAAAATGTAGGTTGCCTCATACACTCCACAGGGAATAAAATTGCTGAACAGCGCAATATATTGATCCGAAACATGGTAATAACCTATCCCACCGTATTGACCATAACGAATGTGGTGCTCAGCAAGTAAATTGTTTGTGTAGACATTCCAATAAGTACCATCGACAGATCCAGTTTCACCAGTTCCCCAAGATTTTGGCAGATCAAATTGATTGTAGGCATTAATTATTTTTTCAGTTGCCCTACTTAACCTATAGTCTGTGATGTGGTGGTTAAATAGCCAGGCAATTTGTTTACGACTGTACTTTTGTAAGCATCGCTCTGCTTGAACTGGACCTACGTTACACCCATAGGAAAAAGAAGTGGCAACAAACCTCATATCATAGTCTTTAATTTTAGAATCAAAACCCGACAATGGTTTAAAGTCTTTACTGATACTGAGCCATTGTTCAATATCAATAAACACATCTACAATATTTGTCAGCGGCAATCGAGTAGAAACTTGTTCAACAAAAGACGTTATTGCCTTATCTTCTTTTTTATTGATGACGCGTTTTAAAACAGGTTCGCAGTTTTCAATACTTAGGTATTCATTAGCCAAAAATCCATCATTTGTTTTTTTTGCTGCTGCATAATGTTGAATTTGGAGTGCAGCAATAAAATCAGATGATTCACTTGGTTGTTTAATTAAATTACAATACTCTTCGAGCTGTGAATCAAAATCATCCCATGAAATAAGTGGTTTATTTGGATCATCATAATTGTTGGCACCCGGCAGGAAGATATCCGCACAGTTAATTTCATCAGCTAATGCATTGAATACCGCCAATTCAAAATTCTTTTTATTTACTTCCATAATTTCATCGTGTCTTTTTTGGCTTGTAACAAAACTGAACCATTTCTCACTAAGCCAGCTTAACTGATCAAAATCATGGGCGATGATTGACAATGTTTTTTGCTTACTATGACGATTTTTAATAATAAAAGTAACCGCCAATTCTAATGACTTGTCCTTTGAGGCTGATTGCAAGCTAATCTGTTCAAGCAGCTGAAAAAGAACGTAACGTTTATTCTGATAAAGCTTTAACATAAAAGGCAAGTAGTTATCACTCGCATAAGCTAAATACTTCTCACATTGATAAATGATTCCATTTTTATCTTCGGGTAAGCTGCTTTCAATAGCAGCCAGCCTCTCGGAAGGAGTGCCTGGGTTATTAGATGCAAGCAAAAGTCCAAGTAAAGTATTAATCAAACCATCAGTCTCAGTTTTCTTTGACAGCGTATATTCATCCAGAGCTACCTTTGCCTCATGCCGCATTTTACGCATCCAACGAATCATAACCGTGGCGATATCATCTAATCCTTGAGCAAGTTTAAAATGGAGTAACGTTGCTGCTAATGCATATCGTTTTTCTGGCTTAATATTTTTCATATCAGAGCTATCAAGGGCTCTCGCTTCATCTACGAATTGTTCGAGTCGATGGGCTGGGAGCTCATGAGTTAATGCAGGAGCATCAGTCTTTCATTTTTTTAACAGTTCTAAATTAGTGACAAATGATTTAACATTATTTGTGGTTGGGCTTTTCATCTCCTGTTTTAAAAAATCCCAGCCAGTTGTTGCTTTATCAGGAGCAAGTGATGTATCAAATAAGTTATCAAGAAGAATTTTAGATTTATCATCAAGATTACCAGTGATTTCCTCATAGAGCCTGGTGTTAACAATAACTCTAGCTGCTCTCGCTAAACGTTCTAATGTACTAAACCCAGGTAACTCAAAGCGCTCCTTAACTAGGGTTTCAATCATATCGTTAATAATATCGGCGAGACTCTCTTTAAATGATGCTGATTTTAGCGCGCACTCCTTTAAATATATCCGCTGCTTTTTTCTATCATCTGAGATATCAAGATATTTTAAAATGATCTTTCGATGCCGTTTTTTCGCAGAAGGAGAATAGGCGTTTAAATCAAGGATTTTTTGAATCCCCATTGCTTGACTAATATAATTAACAATGACCTCTGGTATTTTTTGAATGTTAACCACATAGCCAAGGCATTGGAAACATTTTAGTGTCAGGATGAATCCTAATTTATAAACGTCCGACAATGACGATTTGGTACTATCTTCCATTAAAAATATTTCGTCATAGGTTGGCTTGAAATTTTTTTCAAGCTCATCTGGGCTCGGATTAGGTTTTAATCGAGGATAAGCTGTCTCATGGATTGCAGTCATATCAATTTTTGGCTATCTTATAAGCGGCCGAAAACAGTAGTTTATGGCCATGCAAAAATCAAGACTTTTGATCCTTATACTTAAAGGGTTTTGGATAGACAAATTTCAGGGGGTTTTTGGCCAGGTATGAAAGCAGGAATTTATGCCAGAGTTTCAACGCATGACCAACAGACGTTAGAACTGCAAATTGAAGCAATGAAAAAATATGCTCAGGCACGTGAATGGCGTATTGAAAGTGAAATTTCAGAAATTGGATCAGGAGCAAAAGATAACAGGCCTCTACATTTGCTGAGTTTGAGCGAGAGATTTTGCGAGAACGAGTTAAAGCAGGTATTGCTCATGCAAGACAAAATGGAAAAAAACATGGACGACCCTCAACAACAAAACATTTTGAAGCTGATATAAATCATTTGTTTGCATCTGGATTAAGCAAGTCCGAAATCGCTAAAAGACTTGGCATTGGTCGAACTTCGGTCAGAAGGATAATTCAGCAAAATACTATTATTTTAACGAACTCGCCAGGCTAGGTAGCCATCTTTAGCAGCATAAAAATTGAACACGACACTTATTTACTAGGATCCCGGCCGATGGTTTTGATGGTAACAAGTTTAACCTTGACTCTGATTTTTTGCGATAGCCCCCTTACCCCTCTGAAAATTGTAATAGAAAGATACGACTACCAATAAATTAACGACACAGGCTAGATTTAATTGATTAATTAATGCACAATAACAAATAATTTTACGCACCTTTCTTTAATAATGAGTAATTATGAAACTTAAATCAGAAAAAATTAATAAGATATTTATTACGCATGTAAAGCAAAAGCATATCACTAAGCGTATGGCTAAAGACCTCAAGTCCTCGGATACCTATGAACCATTGGGATTCGAAGAAATTGCTCACTCTCAATTTGTTGTTGCACAAACTATTATTTCCCATCCAGATTATGTTGTATTACAAGAGGGGCTAACAGAAAATCTCAATAAATGGCATAGAATATCTAGCGAGCAGATTGAAATCAGGCGAATTTTTTCAGATGGTTTTCCTAAAAATTATGATGATTTATCACATTTACAAAAAAAAATACTTGCACTAAAGAATGCCACTATAATCCTATATTATTTAGGGGTGATAGACAATCTTTATAAAACTGCTGATGAGAATAAACAAAGAGAATATTTTTATAATGCTGAGGCTGACTTAGGTTCATATTTTGTATATAAACCCCGCGAAATCGATGCACTGCATTTCGCAAAAGAAATTACGCAACTGACAAATAATCCTAAAATATTATTAATCTTTGGGGCTGAGCATAATTTTGAGAAGCGTATTCAATTAATGCATGACAAATCCATTAAATTTAGAAAAAATATAGAAACATTCCCACATAACCAAAATGCTAGCGATGAGCGCAATGCAAGGCATTATACAGAAGATGATATTGATCCTTATCAAAATGATATATTACTATCATACGCAAAAGGAACCTTTAAAGGCATTAGCATTGAAGGGTTTGAATACCTTCTTGACGAAGCAATTGAGTATGGTCGTGATTTGACTATTGTGGTTGATAAGCAACACCAAAGAAATATATTGCATTGGTCTGCATATAATGGATTCGTAGATGTTGTTAAAATTTGCTTAGAAAAAAACAGAGACTTGTTATTAAATTCTAGATCACGTAATGGTTCAACACCGCTTCATCTTGCGGCCTCACAAGGACATAGAGATGTTGTGGAACTTCTACTTGAGTATGGAGCTGATACCAACCTCACTGATGATACGAACAAAATGGCTTCTGAAGTAGCAGATGAAAATAAATTCATAAAGGTAGTTGATCTCTTTACTGAAAAGTCACATACCTCATTAAATATTTGATTTAATTCGTTGCTAGTAAGTGACTTATATTTTCATCTCGCTCTCTCTTGTTTTTGTATGGATCTTGATGGTTCCTTATTAAAGAGGGGTAAACCACCACAATTTTTATTGGTAAGTGTTAGGACTTGAAAACAGATTCGGCTCTGCTTGAATTATTTTGCAAATGAACCAACAATAAAATGCAAATAGATTTTATTGAAAGGGGTTCTAACGCCTATACCAATTTGGTCGACGTGTTGCTAACGCAGTCATGTTACATGTTGTAGCAAACGTGATTAATGTTATTAATAAATTAACCGAAGATCTTGAGGTTACAGAAAATATGCGAAATGGTCTATCCCCCTATCATGGTGGGCATATTAATAGATATGGTGTATTTCCATTGAGCATGGATAGAGACAAATTAAGGGTTGAATACAAATTGAATTAAAATAGTACATCAAACGGACCTTTTCGTCAGAATCCCGGCCAACCCTCAATTTATCTCCCAACGGCTGGATTTTAGCGAATAACCAGTGTGTATTCACAGAGTTATCCACAGAAAATGGGGATAAGTGTGTGTTTATTTAATGTCAAGTAAATTGTAACGATCCATATAGGACAAGGGGTTTTGTAAAACAGGAGTTTAAACTTAAAAGAGAGCTAGACGAAAATTAGAATGATATCCACAAGGATAAATCGGATGGATAAGTTGATGTGGATTGCTATCATATCCAAAAAAATTATAAAAAAACAGTCTTGACTTATTCTTTTTTAATTCCAACAACTGAACAGCGATAAGTCACTATTAGTTTGTTCTTAGCGTTAGCTTTTTGCGACAGAACCAAGTCAGGTTCTGATAATCGAATCCACACATTGACTTAAATTTGAACTTCCGCTATAATTTTTCAACCTTTCCTCAGCTGTACCCCCGTCAATATGTGGTTAGATAATCATTCGTTATTAATTTCTTTGAGAGAAGATTTAGGCTACCGATTACCAGAAGATAGTTGTCATGGATTTGCAATTCGATGGCTTGAAGCATGCCTAGTTGGCGAAGAAAGCTTATTTGAAAACCGCATGAAAGAAATTCACTCCTATGGTGATTCATTGCTTGCTCGAATTCAAGAGGCTCAAGACAAAGAAGAAAATCAATTAACAGAAGAAGATAAAAAGCTACGGGATATTCAAGCTTTTTTTGATCACATGGAATTGCAGCAATCTCCAAATGATTATACCTCGCTTTTTGGTAGGCTATTTTCTCAATCAGACATTGAGTCCATTTCAGATATTGCTACTTCTGATACAATGCGTTCCCGGGGTGGATTATGTAAAATATATTCACATCCAGGGATGTACACAAAAGAAGAGATTACGCAATATTTTGATAAACTCGGCGATGTAGTGGATAGCGCTACAAGTAACTCATCAAATGAATGCTGGGGAATTCTTATAGGTGGATTTCATCATAGCCTTGCAGTAACCTATACCCTAGGAAGTGGGTGGCGGTTCATGGATAACGAACAATATCCCCCCTTAGCATTTTCTAAAGAGGAAACACATTTACTGGCCGATGAAATAATGAATGGTTTAGTAGTTGATCCCTCAATTCCATATATTGGTTTTAATACTTCGATTTTTACTGTCGCTGATAATAAGTTATTACCTGAAGTAACCGCAGCCCTTAATCAATTTGATGAAAAGCAGGTATTAACCGAGCAGATATTAAAGCGAGAGTCTAATGAATATGACTTAGCTTGTATTGCAACTCAAAATGAACATACCTGGGTTCTAGAGGAATATCTTAAATATGGGCTTGGGATAGACAAAAGTTATAACGATTATCCATTAATTTACTTGGCTGTGCAGCATGGAGATTTAGAAACTATAGAATTCCTCAGCAATAACGGCGTTGAAATAAATGCGTTAAATACCGGCTATACACCAATCTATTTAGCCGCAACGAAAGGTGATGTCGCATCTATATCCCTACTTGCTCAGATCGGAGCCGATGTAAATGAGGGACACTGCATTACTCTAGCTACACCTGTCCATATTGCAGCCAAGAATGGACACTGCCCTGCGATCTCTGAATTGGCTAAGCTTGGAGCAGACCTTAGCTCAGGGGATGATGAGGGAACTACTCCACTTCATGCCGCAGCTGAAGAAAATCATGTCGCAGCAATAATGACACTTATCGATCTTAAGGTAGATCCTAATATAACTGATGATAACGAAGCTACTCCGCTTCATATGGCTGCCAAACGCAATAATATAGAGGCTATTGAGATGCTTACCAGTTTGGGGGCAAACCCTAATTTTGGAAACTATAACGGAGCTACCCCTCTTCATATGGCTGCCAAACGAAATAATACAGAGGCTATTATTACACTTATTAAGCTTGGAGCAGATCCCTCCTTAATAGACAATAATGGAGCTACTCCTCTTCATATTGCCGCCCAAATGGATAATGGTGAGGCCATTACTACACTTGCCAAATTGGGAGTAGATTTGAATTGTCAGTTAGATAATGGAGCAACTCCTATTTTTTTAGCAGCTCAATATGGTTGTATTTCTGCATTAAAACAATTAATTAAAGCAGGCGTTAATGCGCATTCGACCTGTGAAATAACAGCAGAAAACCTTAGGGATCTAGCCCTTCATTGCTCAGAGAAAATTGCTACAAAAGAATACGCAGAAAGAATAGTTAACAACATGGAGCAGTTCATAAAGCAACATCATAGTGTAAGTAGACAAACAATCAGTATTACCCCTTATGATATGGCTTGTATCGTAGAAGAAGAGGAACTGCTTTGCTTTCTAGATAATAATCACCATAAAAGAAAGTTAGATATAGATCTTGGTTTTTTCTCCTATAATGATGCCAAAAAACTCAAAAAATCTCTTGCAATCAACATGATGCCTAGTGGCTCGCATTTATAATTTATAATTAAGGTAATGATTTTTGAAAACACCAGAATGCAGGAAAAACAAGCCTGTTGAATTAACTTAAAAGTATCCTGATTGTATGATTTGCTTTACCATGCTGTCTGTTTCCAAACAATAACTGACTTTTATGCTAAAAAAACTTATTCAAGAACAACAGATCATCGAGCTTTTGAACAAGCATTATGGAATTGATATACATGCAGCACAACTCATCCCTGGTGGCGCTGATATGAATGCATTGGCATATAAAGCAGATTCAAAATCCAATTCTTATTTCGTAAAGTTAAAGTACGGTTATCATAATGAAATTAATTTATCAATTATCCGTCTTTTGCATGACTCAGGAATAAATGAAATTATTTTTCCTATCCCCACACTCGAAGCAAAATTATTTCAGCAATGGGATCACTTTAAAATAATAGTTTATCCATTTATTCATGCGCCAAATGGTTTTACTCAAAATTTAACCGAAAAACAGTGGGAACAGTTGGGAAAAGTATTAAGACAAATTCATGAAACATCAGTTCCCTCCTTAATTCAACAACAACTAAGAAAAGAAATATACTCAACTAAATGGCGTGAAATAGTCAGGTCTTTTTATAGTAAAATTGAACTTGATGCTTCAGATGATAAAATTACTGCTGGTTTCAAATCTTTTTTTAATCAAAATATCGACTCAATTCGTCAATTAGTTGATTCCGCAGAAGAGCTATCTAAAAAAATTCAACCGGATTTAGATAAATACGTTCTGTGTCATTCTGATATACATGCGGGCAATGTATTAGTTGTTAATGAGGAGTCTATTTACATTATTGATTGGGATGAGCCCATGCTAGCACCAAAAGAGCGTGATTTGATGTTCATTGGTGGTGGCGTTTGTGGTGTATGGAATAAACCTCATGAAATCCACTATTTTTATGAAGGTTATGATCAAACAAATGTCGATAAAACAATTTTGTCTTATTACAGACACGAACGAATTGTTGAAGATATAGCAGAGTATGGACAAGACTTGCTTTCGCGTAATCAAAATGATGAGTCCAGACTTGAAAGTTTTAAACATTTTAAATCGATGTTTGAGCCAAATAACGTTGTTGAAACAGCTTTTGCTACAGGCCTAATGAAATAATTCGACTTTATTTATGTTTCGTAATCGTCGGGCAATTGTACTACCTTAAGAAAAGGAAGGAAAAATCGTAGCTCGGATGAGTACAGCATAATACGGGAATGCCTAGCTCAGTGCACTGAAATCCCGGATTACGCTGCGCTCAGCCAGGTTACAAAAACTTAAGGTAGCGCCATTGATCAATTGGTTACCCGACCTATCTGGGCTTATTGAGATTTTCCTCTTAAATCGATATCCCATATATCAATAACCTTATCATTTTCAACTATATAGAATTTATCAAATAGATTAATTGTTGGATCACAATGAGGAACGATAAGCTCTAAAATTTCCCCATTAGTGGGTAGCGACGCATTATTTAAAGCAGTAATTTTTCCGTGTTCATCCCCAAAACCACCCCAATCGTACTCCAAATCGTTATGGCTAATAATTAGAGGACGATGTTTTTTATCGACGTAAATGGATTTTGTGCCTGCATCAACGGTCACATGTTCTTTTCTATTAGAACTAATCACCGTAGTAAGAAGCGTCATTGCTGGTTTAAATGTGTGAAAGCATTGACTATTTTCTTTGGATCCAATGACAGAGTATTCTACATCCATGACTGTGTATGAACCAGGCTGTATTTCTGTAACCCCGGCTTCGATATCGATATCATAAGTTCCTGTCCCTGCCCCTGTTACTATTGAACAATTTAAGCCATGCTCTCTGAAAATTTGTGCGATATTGCTGGCATTTCTCATTATATTTAGAGATGAATTTTTTCTTTCTTCATAAGATGAGATATGTTGAAGGTTCCCTGCATAGCACTGAATGCCCATGAGATTTAATGAGTTAAAGTTGTTTGTTTTTAAAGCAAAATCAAGCGCTAAATCCGGATTGACTCCAGTCCTACCTATTCCGGGATCAATATCGACTAAAACATTAATTTTGAATGAAATAGCATTGGCTGCTTCATTCAAATCATTTAGATTGTGTTCATTGTCGACAACAATGATTGTATCAGGCGCTTGCTGTATGCAAGATATTAATCTTCTAATTTTTTCTTTAGTTACTATTGGCGAAGTAATTAAAACATTACGGATTCCTTTATTAATAAGCTCTTCTGCCTCAGAAATTTTAGCTGCGCTAATACCTATTGCGCCGTATTCAATTTGAAGCTTTGCTAATTCTGTACATTTATGGGTTTTTACATGAGGGCGTATGCTGACATTATTTTTAATACCGTGGGCACGCATCAACTCCAAATTAGATATTAGCGTTTGTTTGTCTATTATCAGACAAGGCGTATCTAATTGTGATTTTTTTATATTGAAATTATTCATATTGATTTTGTGCCGTTATTTCGGTATCTCAAAAATACCAAAAAATGACTTATATGAAAATAGACGCAGCAAGCTGCAGCTCTGAAGCGGTTAAAAACATAGCGTGTAGTTTTTTTCATGATCATTATAAGCATTATAATGATTAACGATATGGTCTTACTTGAGTAAGCCTAGCAGAATTCCCGGTGTTACGCTCAAGAACATCATGAGTATGTAACAGTAATTCTCCTCAAAACCTACTTGCTAATAAAATCTTAAGCTATTTAGAGGTATACGGTCACATCGATAAACTAAAAACTAGGTGAAAAACAATGGCAGATTTTAATTTTATTTCAGATATTCTTTCAGGCACAACTTCAAAAGCAATAAATTCTGCGTTAACAAACTATAATGGAGCGCCTATACGTTCATTTTTCTTTACTCCTATCAAATCTACTACCAGTTTTGCAGTTAGAGCAACATCAATTGTTACTGATACACCCCAATTAGCTATGGCCTCGGCTGTTATCGCTTTATCTATCGGAGCCCATTTTTTAGCTACCATCGGTAATTTTGTCACTGGCAATTTTGAAGAGACCTTAGAAGGCCTGCAAGCGGCCGGAATATTCATGTTGATTTCCGCTGGTTTGGCTGTTGCTGCCCTATTTAGTCCAATCATTAATACAGTTGATTTATTGGGAGGTATGGTAAGTACTGTAGCTGAATGCTGCGCAAAACCTGATGAGTTTGACGAAATATTTAGAGATGAATTTTTTCTTTCTTTATAAGATGAGATATGTTGAAGGTTCCCTGCATAGCACTGAATGCCCATGAGATTTAATGAGTTAAAGTTGTTTGTTTTTAAAGCAAAATCAAGCGCTAAATCCGGATTGACTCCAGTCCTACCTATTCCGGGATCAATATCGACTAAAACATTAATTTTGAATGAAATAGCATTGGCTGCTTCACTCAAATCATTTAGATTGTGTTCATTGTCGACAACAATGATTGTATCAGGCGCTTGCTGTATGCAAGATATTAATCTTCTGATTTTTTCTTTAGTTACTATTGGCGAAGTAATTAAAACATTACGGATTCCTTTATTAATAAGCCCTTCTGCCTCAGAAATTTTAGCTGCGCTAATACCTATTGCGTCGTATTCAATTTGAAGCTTTGCTAATTCTGTACATTTATGGGTTTTTACATGAGGGCGTATGCTGACATTATTTTTAATACCGTGAGCACGCATCAACTCCAAATTAGATATTAGCGTTTGTTTCTCTATTATCAGACAAGGCGTATCTAATTGTGATTTTTTTATATTGAAATTATTCATATTGATTTTGTGCCGTTATTTCGGTATCTCAAAAATACCAAAAAATGACTTATATGAAAATAGACGCAGCAAGCTGCAGCTCTGAAGCGGTTAAAAACATAGCGTGTAGTTTTTTTCATGATCATTATAAGCATTATAATGATTAACGATATGGTCTTACTTGAGTAAGCCTAGCAGAATTCCCGGTGTTACGCTCAAGAACATCATGAGTATGTAACAGTAATTCCCCTCAAAACCTACTTGTTAATAAAATCTTAAGCTATTTAGAGGTATAATAGCGGTCACATCGATAAACTAAAAACTAGGTGAAAAACAATGGCAGATTTTAATTTTATTTCAGATATTCTTTCAGGCACAACTTCAAAAGCAATAAGTTCTGCGTTAGTAAACGATAATGGAGCGCCTATACGTTCATTTTTCTTTACTCCTATCAAATCTACTACCAGTTTTGCAGTTAGAGCAACATCAATTGTTACTGATACACCCCAATTAGCTATGGCCTCGGCTGTTATCGCTTTAGCTATCGGAGCCCATTTTTTAGCTACCATCGGTAATTTTGTCACTGGCAATTTTGAAGAGACCTTAGAAAGCCTGAAAGGGGCCGGAATATTCATGTTGGTTTCCGCTGGTTTGGCTGTTGCTGCCCTATTTAGTCCAATCATTAATACAGTTGATTTATTGGGAGGTATGGTAAGTACTGTAGCTGAATGCTGCGCAAAACCTGATGAGTTTGACGAATTTGACCAAAACTCTCCACAACCTCGCTAATTTTCACCATATTATTTATGGCAAATGCGCGCTCTTGGCGCGCATTGTTTATTGAGCTCATAAATGAATTATTGCCCTTCTCTCATTCAAAGAAATAATAAACTGCTTTGAAAGAAATACTCTTGTTTTCTTAATGAAAGTATCTGTAGAATCAAGTGTTTTCTACAAGATGATATTTCCAAATAAATTTTAATATCTTATAAAATCAACTAGATAAGGGAAGTAATGATAGGATATCCAACTTTAAAAAAGTTTATTTTACCTTTATTGGTAATCACACTCCAAGCCTTTTCATTTAACAGCTCATATACAGGATGCAACTCAATTACCGTCTAACTCATAATCTATGGATTAATTTATGATAACGTATTTAAAAAATTTATGTGTGGCGCTGCTATTAGTGGTTTGCCAAAGTACTTTTGCTGCAAAAAACCTTTTTTTTAATGTCTCAGCTACAGGAACACCAGCCAATATTAACCTTACCCTATGCTTAAATGGAAAAAGTGTTTTATCTTGTCAACATTATAATGTGTCGGCCTTAGCATTAAGCATACTTACAACAATACCCAACCATACCTATCCATTTGCTGGAATTAAAATAAATACGCCTGGTTATGTACTATCAGGTTGTAGCTTAACTAATAATGGATATTGTCTATTTTCAGTAAGTAACACGCAAGCAGCAACACTCTCACTCACGCCATCGACATGCCAGGCCGATGTAATTTCTTTTTCGCCAGCTGTAACGAAAGTAAATAATCCCATCGGAAACACACCTACGGCTCCACAACAGTTTACAATCCATATGACGATGTGTAATTCTCGTGGACAACCACTAATTCCCAGCAATAATAATCCAGTTCATGTGAATGTTTATGGTGCGCCAGATGGAGTTATTTCGCCAATCTCAACGACAACCAGCACAGGCTCAGTAACGTTTACCTATAGTGGCCAGTCGTTTCCCAATAATATTTCAATCAATGCATGGATTAGCGATAGCAGTAATAATGGTGCTGCACTTGGTGTCACCCAGGTACTGCAACAAAATACTCCATCTTGTACTTATGGTAGTACGAGCTATCAGGTTCCCCTAGTACAAACGCTACCTGATGCCTTACAAATCATGGCGGATGTAGGCTACGGTGTAACATCACCAACAACAACTCTAGCCTCTTATACTATTGACACCGGTTCTTTAGGCGTAGTTGTTCCTGTTCATGAACTACCAAAAAATGTTAGTGTTATAGGTCCTGGTGCGCCCGGAGTCAAATATTATGACAGCAGCGGCAATACTTATTCAGGAAACTATTACCTGGCGCCAGTAAGAGTAAAAATAGACAATGGTCTTGTGCAGACCATACCAATAATGGTTCTTGGGATTGATAAAGCTTACTGTAGTGGTCCAACCACCAGATCCTGTTATTCAAACCCTCCGTCGCCAGATTTACATTACATGGGCGTTGGTTTTAATCGAAACAGTACTACTGCTGGTGATTTGTTTAACTCACCCACAGCTAATGCTTTTCTTCATTTAACCAATGCAACAAATGGAACTGATCTGAGTCCAGGTTACTACCTTACTCCGAACGATACAACGACTGTAACAGGATTAACTCTCGGTATTACCAGTAGTAATGAATACAATGTTGTCAACTTATCGCCTAACCCCAATGTGCCAGGTGATTTTTATCCTCAAGCGGGTTGCTTTAGTTTTCCTCATCATTCGCAACCCAATCAGTTTTGTGGTACAGCGCTTCTCGATGTTGGAATTGACTCGATGTTCATTGACTTGCCCAGAGCCCAATGGCCAACTGGAACCTACAATTCAAAAGATGAGGTGCCTGCAGGAGTGGATATGTCGATCTTAATGGGGGCTTTAAGTACACCAGCGATGCAATACAGTTTTAGCGCGGTTGATGGCTCCCCTCCAAGCCATAGCCCTGCCCCCACTGTCGTACAATGGATTAACAGTACTGCAACCGGCATGGTCTTTGTTAATACTGGCCGCCGTCCCTTGTACATTTACAACTATTTTTACGATGGCCAATGTGGTCAGGTGGGCTTTAAACCATTGCCATAAATGTGTACAAAAACAATCCACACCTTAATTTATTTAAATTAAGGTGTGGATGTAAATCTACTCATGAAGGCAATTATAGAATACTTCCTAAGGCTTTTTGTGCTGTCAAAGTAAATACAGCCCCCTCAATTCACAGTCTGCACCAGCCTATGACAATAAATGAACTGAGTATCTCAAGGTGATAATCTGCAGTTACTTTTGCTGTATTCTCAAATGGTCTGCGTCAAGTCAATGTTACGAAGATAAGAAAAAGGTTGATGTTTTAAAATAAATCAATTGTCTTTTTGTGGAAAAAATTTGAACAACTCCTGATGTTTACTATACTTATAAAGAAATTTTCGCGGAAGCAAAAAACACCTTCACATTTGTCTTTACCTTAAATTTAAATAAGGTGGTTAACATGAGTGTTCAAGTTAGGAATATGGTCGAATTATTCCAAGAAAGAGTACAAAAAATCCCTGAAAAAAATGTGTATTACTTTTCGGAAACAGGATTGCATGAAAACAATGTAGCTTATAGCTATGGTTCACTTGAAGAAAAAATAATGTTCATTGCTGCTTTAATTCAAGAACATACCACACCTGGTGATCGTGTTCTGATGATTTTCGCACCGGGAATGGACTATCTGGTTGCTTTTTGGGCTTGCCTGTATGCAGGAGTAATCGCAGTTCCTGCCTACCCCCCTTTTAATAAAAATACCATCGAAAAAATTCAGGCAATTATAGAAAATGCTACACCCACTGTTATTCTTTCCAATACCACTATCATTACAAGCATAAAACGCTTGGGTATGGTAAAACGAATTGCAGAAAATCGTTTGATGAAAAAATTGTTGAAGCAATTTGCCAGCAAAACCGTAGAGCTCTTAGAGTGGGATTTTAAAAATTTCTTTTGGCTTGATATCAATCAAATTAAACATTTCTCAGGTTCTTGGAAAGCATTTAATAAAAAACCTGAGGATATCGCTTATCTGCAATATACTTCTGGGTCTACCTCGATGCCTAAAGGCGTCATGGTCAGCCATGAAAATATCTTGGCTAATATGGAGTTAGTGCATCAAACTATTGGAAAAACTACAGATGAGCGTCTAGTGTCGTGGTTACCTCCTTACCACGATATGGGATTAATTAGTAGCTTATTATTCCCAGTATATTGTGATTACCAAGTGATGATGATGTCCCCTGTAGTTTTTTTGCGAGCCCCCTTTTTATGGCTCAAGGCGATAAGTGAATTTCAAGGAACAATAAGTGGAGGACCCAATTTTGCCTTTGATCTTTGCACAAACAAGATTAATGAAGCGGAGCTGAATTCGGAACTCAATTTAAACCATTGGCGCGTAGCATATAATGGAGCTGAGCCCATTCAACATAATACCCTGGAAAATTTTTCTAAAAAATTTGCTGCTTTTGGATTTAAAAAAACTGCTTTCTATCCTATTTATGGTTTGGCAGAGTCAACAGTATATGTGAGCGGAGAAAAAGTCAGTTCGAATGAACCTCCTCATTATCTTTATGTAGATAAAGAAAGTCTGCAGAAAAATAAGGTCGTTGTTAACTCTCATAAGGAGGACTCAAAAATATTAGTTAGCTGTGGAAAACCTAAAATGCCCGCTCGGATTATTGTAGATTTTCCTACAGCAAAAATATGCGATGAAGGTGTAATTGGTGAAATATGGCTCAATGGGTCAAGCGTTGCAAAAGGATACTGGCATAAAGAACATGAGACTCAAGAGTCTTTTTTGGCCTCTCTTACTAGTGAACCTGATACCTATTATTTACGGACAGGTGATTTAGGCTTTATTTTAGATGGAAATTTATACGTTACCGGACGAATTAAAGATTTAATCATCATTAATGGAAAAAATTATTACCCTCAAGATATAGAGTTGGTAGTTGAGGCTAGTCATCCCTCTATTCGCTCCGGGTGTAGTGTAGCTTATGCAATAAGCGGTGATGATAAAGAAGAGGTTACTGTAGTTGCCGAGGTAAAAAATGCCACTTCAATAATATTTCCGGAAATTGCGCAAAAGATTTATGAGCAAGTTAATTTGAATTTTGGTATCCCGATACATGAAATTTCACTTTGCCTCCCCAAAAATATTCCAAAAACAACTAGTGGAAAATTAAGAAGATCTCATACTAAGTTGATGATTGAAAACAATCAATTACCCGTACTTTTTAAATGGAATCCTGTAGGTATATGATGAATATTAAAAAAAATGTTAAGTCAATCTCTTTAGCTCATATAGAACATTGGTTAATCACTCAAATTGCCAATATTTTGAAACAAAAACCTGAACACATTGATCCAATTAAACCGTTGTACACCTACGGCCTCGACTCGGTGCATATGCAAGAGATGTTTGCTGAAATTCAAAAAACATTTTTAATTGAACTGGATGAAAATTTTATTTTAAATGAAGAAAATATTAAAGAAACTGCTCAAATTATTAAAAAATACATTGAGTCTCAAAATGCTTATCCTGTGCTAACTGTACCAAAGGCGAAGGCTCATGGGCTAGAAAATATAGAAAACACTAAGTGCAAAGGAGATCCAACTGATTTTACCCTCTATGAGCCGTATCAAGAGTTTAAAAAATCCAAGGAACGCCTAGTCAATATCTTTTTTGATAAGCAAGAGGGAGCAGCAAGAGATACCTGTATTATCAATGGGAAAAAAATAATCAATTTCACTTCTTACAATTACTTAGGGTTAAGCACGCATCCGAAAGTAATCAGTCAGGCTGTACGTGTCATGCGTCAATATGGAACTTCTGTATCGGCAAGTCGCCTGGTTTCTGGAGAGAAAGTACTCCATACAGAGCTTGAAACTGAAATAGCTTCATTAATCGGAACTGAAGACGCAATTGTTTTTACTACCGGGCATGCGACAAATGTTAATACTATTGCACATTTATACGGTTCCCAAGATTTAATTATTTATGATGAACTTGCTCACAATAGTTTAATTTTAGGCGCCATTTATTCCGGAGCAACCCGTATTAGCTTTCCTCATAATGACTGGCACACCCTTGATAAGCTATTGCAACAGAATCGACAATATTATCAAAGAGCTCTCATAATAATTGAGGGAATTTACAGCATGGATGGAGATATATCTAATTTACCAAACTTTATTAAAATTAAACAAAAGCATCAAGCCTGGCTTATGGTTGATGAGGCGCATTCGATTGGTGTTCTGGGAGAAAAAGGAGGCGGGATTCGTGAGCATTTTGGCGTTGATGCCAATGCAGTTGATATATGGATGGGTACATTGAGTAAAGCCTTTGCCAGTTGTGGAGGATATATTGCCGGAAAGAAAGAACTAATTGAGTACTTAAAATACACTTGTCCAGGTTTTGTTTATTCGGTTGGAATGCCCCCACCCATGGCCGGAGCTGCTTTAGCGGCCATTCGCTTACTAAAAGAAGAACCAGAGCGGGTAGCAAAGCTCAAACAATTAAGCCGTTTCGCGAGAGAGACTGCTTTAAATTATGGCTTCAATATTGGTTTAAATGATCATACTCCTGTTTTACCAATTATTATCGGCGACTCCATACGATGTATATCTCTTTCGCATCAGTGTTTTTTACAGCAAATTAATATAAAACCAATAATTTATCCTGCTGTGCCGGAGAATTTAGCGCGCTTGCGAATTTTTATCACGGCAGAACACAAAGAGAGTCAGATAGAAAAAGCATTTAAGGTGTTATTTAAAAGCCTCAAAAAAGTTACCTGATGTTGACTTAATATCACTGTTCAATAACTGACAGCCCCTGATGCTACTGGAGGTAGCAACGACGCACAGATAATCATCGATGATTAAAGTGATTTATACTATTCCTATTATTTATTCTGCATTGACGGCTGTCATGCGACATCTGATGACCTATTTAAGTCAGTTCATTTACATCAATTGAATAGATATCAATAAAGTCTCTCTTTACTGCACCTATCTTCTGATAAAAATTCTGACCAATATCATTATCCTTAACACACCAGGCATTAAGCCTCCCTATATTGTTTACTCTAGCAATGGAGCCCATCTCTTTTAACAACAGTTGGCCGAGTCCTGCTCGTCTATATTGTGGATGCACATATAAATCATCGATTTGGATCATAGGACTTATATTGAAAGCCCTATTGATATTAGCAAAGGTATACAAACAAAAGCCTATTAAATGCTCATCCATGTCGACAGCTACTAAGCAGTTCCAGTCTGCGTTAGTACCAAATAGTTCCTCCTCAAGCCTATCTCTAGTTAGTTTGAATCGTTCATAAATGCCTTCATATTTAACCAGCTCCACAAGCATGGAAAATAATGAGTCCAAATCGACAGTTTTTACTGCCCTGAGTGAAAAGGTTGTGCTGCTGTTTGTCATTTAATGTGGTCCGCTTTTTAAAAGTGACATTATACTCCAGAATAGCTATTAGGTTTTACAACTTCAATTTCATCCAGATCTTGTTTACTTTTTTCTTGCTCAGTCTTTTCTTGTCCACCTTCATTTGAATCAAAGAATTTACCTCCAGGTTGTTGAAATGGTTCTGTAGAAGACGTTATTTGCTGAGCAAGTGGAGGAGCATCTGAGTTACCTAATAGAGAATTTAATAAATCGTTGATCTCCGCTTTTTCATGATCACTTACTTTAAGCTGTTCTTTTTCCTCTGGAGTAAAAGAGTTACTTCCTAGCTCAAAAAATTTTTTCAAAAGATATTCTTTTATACTATTAGGTAAAAGATTATTTGCTATACGTGTAGCTCCGCTTAATAAATCTAATTTAGAAAACATAAAATACCCCATCTTGAAATGACAATAATTATACCCTAGCACTCCGGAACTTGCGCCCTGACACAAAAATCGGAAAACTCCCAATAGCATCATTATACTTATCTTGCGCATCAGCCGGGCTTAATTTTGAATATATTTCAAGAGAGACCCCTTGAGCGTGTCCTGAGTAGGGTTGAATAACGGCGTCATCAATGTTTTGTTTCTTAAGCCAAGTAAATAAAAAATGTCTTAGTTTGTGAGGCGATATAGATCGCTCAATACCTGCAAGTCTAGTATATCTCATAAGAATTTTTCTAATTTCACGATCGGTATAATGACGTCGAAAACCTGATTCAAATAAAAACATCCTGCTGCCATGGAAAATGGAAGGCGTACTATCGGAAAAGAGCTGGCAAAGCGTATAGCTGGTATTTTTGAGTTAGATTATCGGGTTTTCCTTGAAAATGAGGCTAATAATATGCGCATTGTTGTTTCTGGAAAATAAATATACAATAATAAGGCGAATAATTACTTTTATGGTTTTACAAATTATGCCCCAAAAAAATATAATTCTGCCGAGAGAGCGATTTAAAGATACAGAGCAACAACTCGTGGGCGGTAATTCAACCCCAATTGTTACTGTTAAAGAAACAAAATCTAATAAAAGTAAAAATTTTGCTTTAAAAAAATTCAATTCTCAAGAAACTTGTGCTTTAGAAAAACTAAGTTATGACCTGTTGGAATTATGTGGCGTAAAAGTTCCTAAAACATATATTCTTCCAGATGAAAAAGGTAATTATTCTATTTTAGTCTCTCGTATTGAGCCTGGGTACAAAGATTTATTGATTTGGATGGGAGGAGAGTTAAATGCAGAGGTTAAGAGAGTCACTTTTAATATAGAAACGCACAAGGAAAGTTTTCCTAAGCAATATGTTTTAGCAAAATATACCAGTAATAATCAAAATAAACCAATTATTGGCCTTTATGAAAATGTGGGAGTATTTGCTTTTCTAGGAGATTGGGATGCCGTGGGCAACACTTTACAAAATGTAGGATTACTAGAATATGATAAATACTGCCAGCTAGTTAAAATTGATCCAGAGTATTGTAATTATGGTGAATATGATTCCTCAGGGTATGGGTTTAAACAATATTTAACAAATTTAACTAAACTATTAAATAGAGAGAGTGGATTTTTTTACTGGGGTGATCGTGGTAAAAACACTGAGATATTTCAATATAGTTCTCCCAAACAAGTTATGGATGGAATGGATCGAGTAAGTACATTATCCAATGAGGCTCTTCATTCAGTTATTTTCAATAAGAAGATTCCTAATTTATCTCAAGAAGTTAGAGATAATATTTTTAAAGTGCTCACTACCAGGCGAGATGCTTATAAACAAGTGCTTAACAGTAAAAAGGAGCTTATAGATACTGAGACAGCCGATGAACTTCATAAAAATTCTACAAAACACTCATCTACTAAAAACTCTGATGTTAAATCGTCTCAAACAGCAGAAACACATTCTTTGTCAATTAGTATGATGGTTTTAAGTGGTTTTATTGGTGCTGCAGGGATTGCCGCTGTCGCTATCGCATTTACTGTGCTTAATGCTGCAACTTTTGGTGTGGCAGGATTAGTAGTGGCGGGCATTGGAATTGCAACAGCCCTTTCAGGAGTAGGGTTATTTGCTATGGGGGCTTACAAAAACAGGCAAACAACCTCTGATATATCATTAGATTTCTCAGACAATTCAGTACATCAATAAATTTTAAAAAACTCCACCTATCTTAGCTTGATATTAATAAGGAAATAGGTATCAATCACTTGATACCTTATCTACCGTTAGCTCTGTCTTAAATAAAGAGACATTTTGTACAAACATTTCGTTACGTGTCAAAGTTCCTGTTTTATCGGAGCAAATAAAAGAAGCTGAGCCGAGGGTTTCCACAGCAGGAAGCCTACGGATGGCCATACGCTGAACACCAATAGCCATAGCTAGAGTTAATGTTACAGGTAATCCTTCGGGAATCGCTGCAACAACAACTCCTACTGTGGCCATAAACATTCTTAGATCAGCAGGAACTTTATCTCCTGATTGCAAAAGAACTAAGTCTCATGGAACCAGCTATTCCTCCATGGATCATCCGTATTATGATTAAGCATAGCCTAATTTAATATCAGTTCGAGATAAGCACCTCGACTTGTTCCAGAAATTGTATATCTATAATAAGCCATCCATAATTAGATAAATGTCTTTATCGCTTATAAGCTTAAGATATTTTGATGATAAAGTTTGAGTTGGTTCGAGAGCTAACCATTCCATCGAAATCGATGTGAAAATGCATGGAGATTCGAAATGAGGCGAATTCGCATCATTTCTATAGCAATTATTTTGGCTATTATCGGCGCCATTTTACCAATGGTGCTCGCATTTTGGTTAGCATGGAGTCATGCGTTGAAAAACGAACAAAATATATTAATGGAATACACTCACCGTATGTTGTCGAGAGCACAAGATACTCTAAACGGCGTGCGCAATATGATATTCATTTTGGAGCATTTGCAAATTGATTCTATCTGTTCAAAAAATCATATTAAAAGCATGAGGGAGCTTTCATTACAGCGATTAGAAGATCAATTAATTGGATATTTTGAAAATAACATCGAACGATGTAATAGCTATGGCACTTCCTCAAAAATACATAGACCCAAAGCGGATGTTATATTATCCGATGGCCTTGAGCTTGTGTTTAATACAAGACCATTCTCTGAGCTTTCTGTCGAGATGATAGGATTACGCAAATTCAGTAATTATGAAATCTATGTAATGCCTGAAATATTGACCAATATTATGGTGCCAGATACGACTAGTCTAGCCATTATATATAAAGAACGAGTCATATCTGAAAAAAATGCTCCTAGTTATGTATTGCTCAATAAAATTTTGCAAAAAAAATATTTGAGCGTAGGTACTCCGCCAACAGATAATAAGGAACAAATTCAATTACAAAATAATCCAGTACAAAGTAATATATTAATAATTAATGAAAATATTGTTTCGATCAGTCAATACGGACCATTTTTGTTTATTGCAACAGAACCCAAAGGAAAAATTTATGAACATTTTAAAAATAATCAGTTATTTATCCTGCCTTTCGGGTTCATGACTGCTATTTTCATTATGGCTTTAGTTATTTATTTTTCGCGCAAGAAATTATCTTTTCGAGCCGAATTACAAAAAGCATTGGACAATCACGAGTTTGTTGTTCATTACCAACCTATTGTTAATATACAAAATGGCGAGTGTTGTGGGGCGGAGGCACTAGTTCGATGGCAGAATAATGAGGGACAACTGGTTAAACCCGATCTATTTATCCCCTATGCAGAAGAAATTGGTTTGATTTCAAATATTACTGATGAAGTGATAAATATAGTTTTTAAAGAAATGGAAGATTTTCTGAGAAAAAATCCAACACTACATATCTCGATAAATGTTGCATCTTCTGACATTCAATCAGGACACATTCTTAAATCATTAGAAAAAAAATTTACTTCGTCATCTATTGCGCCAAATCAATTATGGATTGAAATAACTGAACGCGCCCTTGTTGATATAGATAAAGCAAATAAGACCTTAAATGCAGCCAGAGCCAAGGGACATCTTATTCTTATAGATGACTTCGGCACAGGATATTCAGGTCTGTCTTATTTACAAAAATTAACAGTGGATATCTTAAAGATAGACAAGTCATTTATAAACAGCATTGGAACACGGTCTGCTACAAGTAACGTAACGAAGCATATTATAGAAATGGCCAAAGAGTTACATTTGAAATTAGTCGCCGAAGGAGTCGAAACCAACATTCAATTAGATTATCTAAGAGAACATGAAGTAGATTATATTCAAGGTTATATTTTCGCTAAGCCGCTTGCTCCGAAAGAGTTTATTGAATTTTATAACATGTGCAATAGAACAAGCTCACAGATGACGGACATATATTAGACCTCTTTATCTCGCTACGACGAGCTAGGAAAGACCACGATTAACGTACTCTCTAACATTTATGTTATAATTGCCTCGAAAATAAACATTTTGAGAGATGAAGGCAATACCTATTCCTCTTTCATCGTTATCTAATAAATAAAGGAAACAGCATGAGTTTTAATTCCCTAGGTTTAATTGAGCCTTTACTGCAATCGATCAACGAATTAGGCTACAAAGAACCCTCTCCTATTCAAACTCAAGCTATTCCAAAAGTATTATCTGGTAAAGACATCCTTGCTTCAGCACAAACAGGAACCGGTAAAACTGCAAGCTTTGTATTACCCATTTTACAAAAACTAAGTACCCAACCTCAGGCTAAAAACAATAGAACACGTGTTCTTATTCTGACGCCAACACGTGAGTTAGCCAGCCAAGTACATGAAAGTATCCTACAATATGGACGTCATCTATCACTTCGCTCTGCAGTAGTCTTTGGTGGAGTAAAAGTTAATCCTCAAATGATGAAATTACGCTCTGGCGTTGAGCTTTTAGTTGCTACACCAGGACGTTTATTGGATTTGCACCAGCAAAACGCCATACAATTCGATCAAGTGGACACCTTGGTTTTAGATGAAGCCGATAGAATGTTGGATATGGGCTTCATCCATGACATGAAGCGAATCATCAGTCGGTTACCAAAAAATCGACAAAATCTTATGTTCTCAGCTACCTTTACGGATGAAATTCGCCAGCTAGTAAAAACTATTTTAAATCAACCTGTAGAAATTGATGTTACCCCTAGAAACACAACGGTAGTTAAAATTAAACAAACCGTTCATCCAGTTGATAAAAGTCAAAAGGCGGCTTTACTCAGCCATTTAATTCATAAAAATAAATGGGGACAAACTTTAGTCTTTTCAAAGACGAAGCATGGGGCCAATAAATTAGTTAAGCAATTGGCAGAAGCACAAATTCATGCTGCGGCCATCCATGGCAATAAGTCACAATCGCAGCGAACTAAAGCTTTGGCTGAGTTTAAATCAGGGGAATTACACATTTTAGTAGCTACAGATATTGCCGCACGAGGAATTGATATTGATCAATTACCCTGTGTAGTTAACTTTGATTTACCCCAAGTTGCGGAAGATTATGTCCATCGTATTGGTCGAACCGGCCGTGCCGGCGCCTCTGGAGTTGCCATTTCTTTAGTTTGTGCAGATGAAATAAATCAACTGCAAGCCATAGAAAAGCTCATTCAACACAAATTAAATCGTATCGAAATCGAAGATTTTGAACCCAAACACAATGTCCCCCAAACCAATATCACGGCAATACCTAAAAAACGTTTTCCTAGTAAAAAGAATACGACAGCGACATACAGTAAATCTAATAAAAAATCATTTACAAAAGATTCAAGAAAGTCCTCTTTTAAATCTTAAGTATCAGGTTAAAAAACGTGGTTATCCAGAGGATCTTTTTGTTTTACACGTTTTTGTGCCACAATCGAATTGCCGACGAAAGTCGGCATCCATCACTCTTGCAAAACTAAATGGATACCGGCTTTCGCCGGTAATTCGTCTAAAAATAGGCTTCGCTCCAAATTTGCTGTGGTGAAGAGCGTACGAGGAGGCATGGAGTCCATAATGGGATGTGCACGAATGTCACATGCGAATCGACATAACAATTTCTCGCCAAACTCGAATTGCCGACGAAAGTCGGCATCCATCACTCTTGCAAAACTAAATGGATACCGGCTTTCGTAGGTAATTCGAAAATGACCAAAGTCGACATTAAAAATAAGAAAGTTGTTTTGGTACTTCAATTCTTTTTTATAACAGCAGGTTAAAAGAAAGTCATTCCCCTCGATTATGGATTTTAGCGAATAACCAAGGTGTATTCACAGAGTTATCCACAGAAAATGGGGATAAGTTACAGTGTGTATCACATTAAAGAAAACGTAATAAAACCATATGGGACAAAGAGGTTTATAAAAAAAAGTATACTTAACGAGATCGTAACCGTATTGAAAATAAAAGAATATCCACAGGAAAAAAAGGAATGCCTATAAATAAGCGAATTAACATCCTAACAAAAAAATAATAAAAAAACAGTCTTGACGAGGTGTTTTTTTATTATTTTTTAATATAAAAATTGTTAAAGAAATCTAATCTCGCGAAATACTGGGAGTTTGCACGTCATTTAATAAGAGAGTCCCCAAAGGTTTTGTTAGGAAACCACGATACAGCATTGGCTTTTTCTCTTTTGCATTTTGCTCCAGAAATATAAATTCTTTTGAGTTGATCCAAAACGGACTCCATGCAAATAAACCTTTTGAGGTAATTCGTGTGGCCTTTTCTGAATCAATATCAAAAGTCCACAGAGCAGTCGGAGGCCCATCCCAGTTTTTTCTATAAATATTCTCATCCATATCAACATCCATAATCAGCACTTTTCCATCAGCAGATGCATGGATACGAGAGGCACTACTCATACCACTGTGCGGAATAATTGATTCCAGATTCCATTTTTTTATTAGCTTACCTTCCAGATCCATCCATGAAATAGAATAAAGATCATGGCTAAAAAAAGACTTACCATCAGCCGCCCAAGCTGGACTAAATTCATTTGCAGTATTTTTTATGAGGCGATAATCACTGCCATCAGAATTAATTAATGCCAGGTGCCAATTATTGTCTATAAAGGTATTAAATAGTAATTTCTTATTATCAGGTGACCAAACTGGATTAAAATTGTTTTTGGAGAGTATATTATTCAATTGAGTTACTCGACCGGAGACAAGTTCTATTATTGCCAGGTAGCGATCGCCTTTGCTTACCACATTATAAGCAATATATTTTCCATCAGGTGAAATTTCAGGTACATAACCTACCGTGATTTTTCTAGCCTTACTGCCATCCATGTTGGCAGTGTAAATAGCTCCAGAGCGTTCAAAGGCTATCAAGGGCTTCGCTTGGACAAAGACGCAATGCATTAAAGCAAGTAAGAATAAACAAACTTTCATAGGAAGCAAATCTCCCTTAAATATAAAAGAGAAATAATTGATTTTGACCTAACAAGACCGTGAAGGTCAAATTACTCGCAGATCCCGATCATTTTAAACTCTAATATAAGAACAATAGGATATAGAGTTGTCGACTTTCGCCGACAATTCGACAATGGCCAATGATTACATATTTAACAGACCTGTTTATTATGCTATCATACCGCATAAATAAAGGAACTTTTCATAGTAAGTAGTATGACATGCCTACCTAAATTAATGGAGTAAAAACTGATGCCCATTAACGAATAAAAACGAGTAATAATTTATGTCTGTAATAAAACAATTAAATGAGCAAATAACAAAACTCAAAAGACAAACTGCAGAGATTCGTCCACAGGCAGATGCTTCTCTCATGACTACTTCTACTGCCAAACTCTATGAATTTACCGATACTTTGAGCTGTTTTGCCTATGCAACAAAAAATACGATTCAGCATATTAGCGAACATTTTCACGCAGTACACAAGCAATTAACTGAAGCAGAAAAACGAGCATTATGGAATCTTTTATTCGAGTATTGTCAATTAGTTGACAAAAGTATTGCTCATATTGAATATACTCTAGGGACTGATTATGCTATTTGCGATACGCTGAACACCTGTAAAACAAACCTAGCGGCTATGCGTGAGTTAATTTCATCTATGGAATTTAAACCAGCTCATATTTACCGTTGCGAACAGGCTCCCATTGATGTATCAAATAGACTGTTTAATCGGTTAAATGCTACCAATAAGGAAGCAGCTAAACCCAGTTTTATCAGTAAGCTAATTACAAAACTCTGTGTGAAAGCAGTTACAACTGTCGCCGAAACTGAAGAACAAATTTCCAATAATCTTAAAAGCACCTTGCTTTCCGCGCCTAACGATATAGCCAATTATCAACTACGTGTTGATAAAAAAACTGTTGTTCAAGCAATAGAATATGTCAATCCGATTCCTACAGATCAATGGCTTATTTTCGCGGGAGGAGCTGGAGCCTCATATACAAATATGTTATCTGTAGCCAAAGAAATTGCTACTCTAAGCCACTATAATTTTTTAGTCGTTGATTATCTAGCCGAACCAGCAACCTCTTTTGCTGATCCGGTGAAAATTATTTTAGCAGGGGCACAATTTCTATTAGAGAAAAAAGGTGTTGATGCTAAAAATTTAGTTTTGATGGGACATTCGAACGGTGGCCGTACCGTCTCTCAAGCAGCTCTCGCTTTACCTGACTGTCGTGTTGTTACTAACAATACTTACACTAGCTTAGAAGAAGTTATTGTTAATAATGTACTGCATGGCGTTGAGTTTCTCGAAAATGAAGGCATTTCGATCAATAAATACAGTGCAGAAATTATTAACGCAGTCACTGATTTTGTTAAAAAATATCATCTTGATGAAACAATTCTTCACGCACTGCGTAAAGCACTTGAAGATACCCAGAATGATTATCATTCTGAGCATGTAAAAGCAAAAATTTCTGATCATCAATTGGCTGCTGTTTATACTGCACCAACTACTACCTATGATAATTCAGGTCAAAAACTGCCTAAAGCAGGTGGAGATAAGCTGTTGTTTGAAGCAAGCGATGCCTTAACGCAAGCCCAACAAGCAAAACAGCAGTCTCCTGAACAACGTGCGTTTTTAAAGAAAAAAAATAGGTCTTTCAATCTCAATAACAATAAAGATGCTGAAAAAACGATGGTTACTGGTGTAAAATACAAAGACAGCCCAGATCCAGCTCGTCACGGACATCATTTAGTCTTAAAAGGAATCACCGATCCCCTCGTGCAAAATACTCACAATGTGATTGAT
Source organism: Legionella fallonii LLAP-10 (assembly GCF_000953135.1). NCBI lineage: Bacteria > Pseudomonadati > Pseudomonadota > Gammaproteobacteria > Legionellales > Legionellaceae > Legionella > Legionella fallonii. The sequence goes on from NZ_LN614827.1 coordinate 1,639,290, forward strand.
GCCAATTTACTCAGTACAGCTCTTACCGAATTAGAAAAACAAAAAGGCTATAAGCCTTTTACATTCCAGGAGCAATTGGAGGGTGTGTTAGAAAAATATGATCTTTCCAATGAGATGGAGCATTTACTTCCACCTGCGGGAATAGTTATTACTCCAGAGGAGCGTTTTTTATTAATAAAAATAATGGCTCAATTAAAGAAGGATCCGAATCAAGCCGGCATGCCAACTCAGATACAACTCATGCGTCTGTTTCAAGCCAGTGATGTTGCTGCAGAAATAATCAGCTCTTATGATTCTGCGTTAGATAAAATGGTATGGGGTAATGATCTCACTGAATATAAAAAGGGAATGAAATTTCTTACAAAATGCCTCAACACCTTAAGTGAACGCAGTATAGCTCCTGAGCCACGCCTACAAGGAGCAGGATCATATCTCAGTAAGAACTTGGCAGATACTATTTTAAAAAGACTACAAAATTATCATGCCCATCTTCCTAGCTATGGTCTAGGCTTATTTGATGATTCGAGCGAAAAACCTGCAAAACGCCATGGAATGTTACCCAAAATAACTGTTTCAGATTTGGATCTGACGAGAGCGATTCCAAGAGTTATGGCGCGCGCATAAACGTAAAAAACACAGGTCGGGCAGCCAATTGCCCGACGTTGTTGCCCTACCATCCAGATCCATGACGATCTGTTAATTTTCTCACCTAAGATAGCTCCTCATCCCCTGTCTCTTCTAACTTGCCATTTATTTGCTCTTTATAAAAAAGTCTTGATCATTCTTGTCCGTAAACAGTTCCGACGTACACACTAGACCTAATGCTACGTTTTTATTGTCATTGTCTTCTGAAAATGGCAACTGCTATACTTTGTAGTTGAAATGGTGAATTGATTAATATGAAAAGGATTGCTAAGTAAATGAAAATATCAAAGGAACCAATTAATTTTTCGAACGAAATCACCGATCTTTACAATAATATTGTAGATAATGCTCCAGTTGGAATTGCAACTCTATCTATTGATGGCCATTTTATGCAGGTAAACCAAGCGTTTATAGAAATAACTGGATACGAAAGAAATGAGCTTGAAACAATAAATTATCAACAGCTTACCTATAGTGAAGATTGCGCCATCGATGGTTTCAATGTGCAACAGTTACTAGACGGTAAAGTTAAATCTTATAGATTGGAGAAACGCTATGTCCGAAAAGATAATAAGATTATTTGGGTGCAAGTGACACGCTCTATTTTGAGAAGCTCCATCACAGAAAAACCCCTTTACTTTATTGCTCAAATTGAGGATGTTACCTCTCGTAAACAGGCCGAAAAAGCGCTACAAGAAAGTGAAAATCTTTTCCGCAATGTTATAGATAATGCGCCCGTGGGTGTGGTGATCATATCACTTGATGGTCAGTTATTGAGAGTAAACCAGACTTACTGTGACATCACGGGCTATGAGAAAGAAGAGCTTGAGGATATGAATTATAAAAAGCTCACCTATGCAGAAGATATGACTATTGATGCTGCCAACGTACAACAACTCATGGAAGGTAAAATACATTCTTATTGCTTAGAAAAGCGTTATATTCGAAAAGATGATAAGACTATTTGGGTACAAGTAACACGCTCACTTTTGCGAGATTCTACGACAGGGATGCCGGTCTATTTTATTGCTCAGGTTGAAGATATTTCTGAGCGTAAGCAGATTGAAAAAACCTTACATCAAAGCGAAGAACTTTTTCAAAATATTGTGGATAATGCTCCGATTGGAATAGCAACTGTATCAATCGATGGCCATTTTCTCCAAGTCAACTCCGCTTTCTGTAAAATTACAGGATACAGTCAAGAAGAACTAACAAAGCTCACTTATCAAGAGCTTACTTATCCAGAAGACTTGTCCGCTAACTTTGCCAAAGTGCAGTACCTGCTAGAAGGCAAAGCCAGTTCCTACCAAATAGAAAAGCGTTATGTCCGTAAGGATGGCAAGGTTATTTGGGTACAAGTGACACGTTCTTTGTTGAGAAATCAACTAACAGGAACCCCCTTATATTTCATTGCTCAGATGGAAAACATTACCGAACGCAAAACTACTGCTGAAAAATTGCAAAAATCGACGGAAGAAATTGCCGATCTTTATGCAAATGCGCCATGCGGCTATCACTCACTAGATGACAATGATTTTTTTACACGAATAAATAATACCGAGTTGCATTGGTTAGGATACATGGCTGATGAAATTATCGGAAAAATGAAATTTTCTGATTTGCTAACCCCCACCTCCCGACGTATTTATCAAGAAAATACCTCGCAATTCAAAGAACAAGGATTTATCAATGATGTAGAGATGGAGTTAACTCGCAGGGATGGTTCAACTTTTACGATATTGATGAGCGCGTCAGGAAATAAAGGGTCTGGGGGGCGTTATGTAATGAATCGAACGACAATGTTTAATATTACAGACCGAAAACGGACTGAGCGTGAGCTGCTAGAAAGTGAGGCGCGTTTCCGCAATATTATGGACCATGCCCCAATTGGCATGGCAACCCAATCTCTTGATGGACAATTTTTGTTGGTTAACCGGGCTCTTTGTGAAATTACTGGATACAAGAAAGAAGAGCTTGAGGAACTAACCTTTCAGAAAATTACTTACCCAGACGATTTGGTTCTTGAGTTTGAAAATACCCGCAAGCTAATAGAAGGTAAGAGTAGTTCTTACCATGTTGAGAAAAGGCAAATCCGAAAAGACGGTACGATATCATGGATACAAGTTACACGCTCTATTTTGCGCGATACTACTTCAGGGGAACCCATTTATTTTATCATACAGGTTGAAGATATTAATGAGCGCATAATAAGCAGAGAAAAGATTTATCAACTTGCTTATCACGATATACTCACCGGTCTTCCCAATAGACAATTGCTACTAGATAGGCTTAACCAGGCAATTGCCAGCGCGAAGCATCATCATCGTTTTATGGCTCTCATGTTTGTAGATTTGGATAAGTTCAAGCATATCAACGATACCTTGGGACATGATGCTGGTGATAAACTTCTTAAAGAAATGAGTGCACGATTATGTTGTACCATACGTAGTCAAGACACTATTGCTCGTACAGGTGGTGATGAGTTTGTCATCATTTTAACTGAAATTTCATCGCCTCAGGATGCCGCTATTCTAGCAGATAAATTTCTCAAAATTGTGAAACAACCCCTATCTCTTCAAGATCAGCAATTACAAATTACCGCCAGCATAGGAATAGCAATTTATCCAAATAATGGCCTTGATGCGGCTGAACTAATGAAAAAAGCAGATATGGCAATGTACATGTCAAAAGATGCAGGCAGAGATCGATGGCATTTTTACTAATGGTACGATATTGAGCTTATCCGTTTTTTTACTCGGATATTTCTCAATTTCACAGACTTTTCCTGTTGTGTAGCGATAATTATTTTTGCGTTTAGAGGACAGCAATTTTCCCTTCCATTGTGACCAACGATAGGCCGCAGCAATTTTTTAGAGTCATCGCACGCATTGAATTATCCTCCGATCTAGGTTTAGTCATTTCCGTCAGCTGTTAAGGGCGCTCCACGCGGCCAAGGAGTCCATGTAATCTCGCCAATGGGCGATTTTTCGGCTTTCGATTTTTATTATCGAGCAAAACCGATTATTGTACTTTACGCCGGTCGCAAGGACTGTCCCGTGAACTTCGTACTCGATGACGACCGTGCGACCGTTATCTGCCTTGTGGGCAATCAAATGGTCGGCAGACTGGAGTTTGATGTAATCTCCATAGCCGCTAAACTGACTCATAAGGTCGGCGCGTCCCTCGATCCGTCGAGGCCATCCCAGGTCGTAGAGGACTTCGTAAACTATGTTGTCAGCGACAACATCGAAGAAGTGCTCGCCATCAACGAGGTCGCCCAACGCGCTTCGAACCAGCTCGAAGTACGGTTCTGCTGCTTCATATTCCGCATACTTTTTTTTCTTCATCACGAACCTCTAATTGCTTACTGAAATTCTGTTGCTTACTAATGTATATTTACATTATATATAGAGTGTACCCATAATAGGAGAGGTCACATTACACTCTATTACGAACACGAAAAGAAAACAAACCTAGGCAGTTAGATCCGGCATATATCTGTGGCTCCAAAGAGCCTGTCGCCGTCTGCGAGCTGTTAACCAAGATGGGTGATAAGTGGAGTATCTTCTTGATCTTCACTTTATAAAGAATATTATCTATTTAAAAGCAATATCCTATCTGAGACTAATAATGAAACCTGCATTGAACAATGTATAATGTATCTTCGAATGAATACATATTAAATAAAATCGAACGAAATGACGAAACGCTGACATCCCGTTCCCTGGGAATTAACAATATTGGCGATGAAGGGAACAAAGCCCTCGCTGAGGCACTCGGGAGCCGTGTGATTTAAAAACTTCAACAACTCAATTTTATGATTGAGAGGTAACAGACCGAATCCTCCTCAGAACCAGACTTGCGGAACTACCCCATCCGGCTCCCGATAGATCAGTGCCCTCATCACATATTCAGCGAGTGGGGAACATCGATATAGTTTTCCCCTTCGTGGGAAAGCCTATTGCTTTGAGCATGATGTTAAAATGCTCCCAGCTCTCTACCCTGCCACAAATGCAGAATTTGATGTATTGTATTTTTCCTTGTATGCCACCAAAAGAAAGCCAATAATACCTACCGCCAATGTCACAGGAATAACACCAATACCATAGACAAAAGCTTGAGTAACATGGGTTCCACCATAGGAATTAATCACAAATCCAATGGCAGAATGAAAACCATAACCAAAAATCATAATGATCATGTTGGCAATAGCCGTAGTTAAGCCAGCAAGGTTTTCTGGCATATAAGTCGATACTTTATAAATGGCCAGAATTTGGTAGGAACAACACATCCCAACCAAAATGAAACTTATTGTAATACTGGGTACGGTTAATACACCGGCCACAAGAGCTACGAAGGTTAGAAACATAACAGCCCCCGCGACAATAATTGTTCCCAGATAATACCCTGTTTTTTCTGCGATCAAACTTAAAATAGGCGAACCAAAACACATCCCTATATAAATCATTGAAGGAAGATAATTGGCGGTTGTTGAGCTCAAACTGTAAGCTTGCTTTAAAAAACCAGAGCCCCAAACATCAGAAAAGCCTTCCAGAGGCCCTAACATCAACCCTGAAAAAAGACATAACATAATTACCTTCTTATTCGTAAATACTGTTTTGATGTTAGCAATAACGCTCTCGTGCTGTGTTGATTTAATATCAGGAACGATAAAATAAGTAATACAAGCTAATAATATTCCTATAATGACAAAGATTTCTACAACCATTTTATAGCCTAAATGAGCGCACATATAGCTCACAGGCCCTCCTCCATAAACAGCCCCAATCAGCCCTATCATTACAGAAAAACTTAACATACGAGGAAAATGTTTTTCCTTAAAGGTCATGCGTATTATTTTAAAGGTTCCTAAAATTGCTGCTGAAGAACCAATTCCAATCAAAGCTCTTCCCACAAGCGGATAAACCCAGTGCTCAGCAAAGATAATAGGAAGTAAACCAATGACTGTTAGTAAAATACAAGCAGTCATGACTTTTCGTGGACCAAAACGATCCAGCATGATACCTATGGGTAGATGCATTAACGAATAGCCGATATAGTAAACGCCAGAAAATTGTCCAAATACCGCTGCATCAATGTGAAACTGTAGGGTAATATCATCAAGCATAATATTGGGCATTACTCTTAGAATATATTGGTATGCATAAAATATGGACACAATCACCCATACGAACCAAGCAAGAACTCGTGAATTAGACATCTTTATCCTCAAACAAGCTTTTATTGTAAGCACCATGAAAAAATCATAGGCAGACAACCATTTTACCTCATCCCCGATGAAATTATATTGCAAACAATAGCCAAAAAATACTTTTTTTGATTTTTTATTTCACAATATATTATAAATTTGAAATATAATGCTATTATATAAGTAATATTCGCAACTATTTACTATAAATATGGACCGAACTGATAAAAAAATACTTGATATTTTGCAATCTAATTGCCAAATTAATAATCAAGAATTAGCTGAACTAGTCGCCTTATCCCCCTCTTCTTGTCTCCGTCGTGTTAAGCTATTAGAGGATCAAGGTTATATAAAAAAGCAAGTCGCTCTCCTTGAACCAGAAAAGATAGGGCTCAAACTAACGGTTATCGTTTTAGTAGGATTAAATAGTCATCAGCCTAGTGTGATGAATCAATTTGAAGAAACGATTCGTTTTCTTCCCGAAGTAACTCAATGCTATTTAATTACGGGGCAATCTGCAGATTACTTATTGAAAGTTATAGTACCTGATCTCAATGCATATCAATCCTTTTTACTGGGCAAATTAACCTGTATTAATGGAGTTGGTAGTGTTCACTCCAGTTTTATTTTACGTACTATTTGTGAGACAACGTCCCTTCCATTAGATCTTTTAGATTAAAAATCTCTCATTTTTCAAGCTAGTAATAGCTTGATATTTATTTAATTTCATGATTTTGTCCCCTATAAAAATCATGGAAATGTTCAATAATAAATCTTGTTGTGCTAGAATGCGCTTTCTTTAGTCACTTTTTATCATAACTATCACCTTATAGAATAAAGAATAGAAGATGGATTGTTTTATTAGAAACTAGAGCTTAAAGAGCTAGGATCAAATATTTAAAATAGGAAGTATCAGGATGACAATAGAAACAATACGTGCCTTAATTACGTCAGATCAAGATGAGCAGAAAATTGAAAAGAAGATAGTCAAAATATTAAAAGCGAACCCTTCTTTGGCTAGTAGAGCCGATTTTTTTGATAGAAGCATATTCCATCTATTATTTCTTCATAAAAAATATAACGTTATTGATGCTCTTTTAAAAGCCAGGCACTGGCAGGACTCGGCATTATTAGGTGACCATCATGGAAACACATTATTACACTACATAGTAAACCGAGGAACAGAAGAAGAACTCCACTTAATAAATATAATTCTTGAACAACTTCCTGAGATTATCAATCGAGTAAATGAATCAGGTAATACCGCATTACATGAAGCTATTATAGGCCAAAAATTATGGGCAGCTAAATGTCTCGTAAGGTGTGCTCATATTGACCGAATGATAAAAAATAAAAATGAACAAACTGTGATGGATCTTGCAGAGGATAAAAGTGAATTTAAACAAATTTTACTATACATTAATTTATCCTCTCTAGATTTGCGGAGTAGATTTACTCGCCCGGGTTCTAAAGATAACTTAAGAGAGAATTTCCCTGTATTAACCTCTAGAAGTCATTCTGATTCTTCTTCATCCCCTAAAACGAGCGAACTACTACATAGCCCGCTAAAGTTTTCAGAAAGCAGTCTTTCTGAATTAGATAGTTCAGATGAAAGTGAAAAAATAGAAAGTCCCAAAGAAAAACAAAAAGAAATAATGTCAGATGATGAAGCAGAGCGTTCAAATAGGTTCAGGCTTAGAGGCATATTAAAAAAACTTGCTGATAAATTAAAAGATGATAGAAAATCGCCCTACTGTCATGAATTAAAAGAATTATTTGTCGACGAATGCCACAGAATTTGTTTATTAGATGAAGCGTTGGAATGCACGCCTGAAATTGCTGAGATTATTGAAATGACGTTGAATCATTTAGATAGGTCGGTGCAAGAACGTTATACTAAAATTCAAAACTCAAATTACAATATATTAAGTATGTTTGTATTCATGCTTATTAATAACAATTTAACAGTTGACGCAGAGCCACGAAGTAAGCCAATAATTCATGAGGATTATAAATATCAGGCTAAAGCTTTAAAAACCGTATGGTTATTAACTGCATGTCAATCTTCTTTTGATGCAAAGCGAGAATTTGATTTTGCAATTATCGCACAACGTGCATTAGGAGTTTTGCCTTCGTACTCTTATCTAGAAATATTGGTTTGTATAAGACGATTGTATCCGGATTTTGATAGAGCTCAGAAATTAGTAGCTAACTTTATTGTATTACAATTACTAATCTATCATGTTAATGATAAAGTGAATCCATTTCCTACATTAAAGATGCAATTACGATTTATTTGCCAATTAAATGTGGATGAACATCATGGCTTAGGCAAGCTAGGAGAGCAAATTAATGCCTATTTAAACAAAGCAACTCAATTGAACATGGCTCTCTCTAGAGAACCTTTATTAAGAAATTTTCATTTTTTAAACAGACAGATAAATCAACCCACTTTTGTTCGAATGAATCAATCATTTGATGAACTAGTTAATAATGCTTTAAGTAAGACTAAGAAAAAAAGAGTTCATGAGGTATCTCTCATAGCTAGCGAACTGAGAATGCTAACTATCTACTTGTATCAGCGAGTATCTATAGCTGAGTTCGCGGACTCGAATTGGCTAAAAACAAACAAACAAACTTTATCACCTCACATTAGTCTATTTACTGAAGCATTGAACAAATTAAGCACTTACTTTACTGAAAAAATATTGACTCAACCGGAAGATAATATACAAAATGCCTTACAGTTTTTAAGCGAAATAGCTGAGGCTATTTGTCCATTAGATGGTGAAAATTATCCCGATCTCAATAGCTCTATGCTTTTATCTAGTGTATTTAATAAAACCCCCATTTCTCGGTTAAAGCCTATTTTTGAAGCACTAGATCCCATAGGGCAAAAAGTAATTAAAGAACTTGATACAGTAACTAGCCAAGAAAAACATGCTCTATTTATGCGAGAAGTTTATCATAACCGCAAGACAGCCCTTCCCTTTTGTGGAGAATTTCTTACCAATATGACCTTTGCCCATGACGGTAATGCCAAAACTTTATTTCGTGCCGAAAGCTTTGGGTGTGTTTTAAAAAAGCTGATGGAAGTGAAATTATTAATTAATTTTACTAAAGTTCATTTTCATACCGATTTGTCTATATTTATTACGGAATATCAAGATCCTGGAGAAGAATACCTGGATTGCTTGTCTTATAGACATCAGCCAAGTAAAGCACATGTGATTAATCTTGATACTGCGGCTAGCTTTGATTCATTACTAGATGAATTAAAAATCAACTACTTATCTAAAAATATTTTACCCAGTGTGATGTTAAATGGGGAGTTACATCCACCACAACAATTGGCCGCTAAATTAATTTTTTTCTATACAAAACAATTAAATTCTCCGCGCAGTGAACTGTTGACACAATCATTTGATAAGTTACAAGAAACTATTCACGAAATAATAAAAATAAATAATGAATATTATTACCCCAAAAAACTGGCCGACAAGCTTAAAGCCAGTTTGTTCTCATCTCAATTGACCAAGATGGAAAAACGAGTGAAAAACGATGAAGAGCAAGAAGAGGAAAAGATACTAGAAAGCAAACAAGAAAATGAGAAGAAACCAGCAAGAAAAGGTACACTAAGAAGGAGAAGTCTCCATTTTCTAGAAAGCTTAAATATAATTCAACCAGCAAGAAAAACTAGCGAGCCTCCTTCGGGCGATAATGAAGAACAAAACATCAGAGTGAGTAATATTTAAATATTTACCGAATATTAATTACTTTTAATATACTTTTAGCATAAAATGTGCGCTTTAAAATTCATCATAAATTAGGTTTGTAGTGATAGATAACACAATAGAAGTGGCATCAGTGCAATTAGAAGAAATAATTCCTTTCGACTGTTGCCCAATTTCAAAAAAAATATTTCGCCATCCGGTTATAGCATCAGATGGTTACCATTATGAGTTAATAGAACTTTTAAACCAACTAGTTAGTGGTGAACTGCTCAGCTTTGTGACTGGAGAGAAAATCACTTATATTCACTATGATTTCAAGTTAAAAACAGAAATTGATCAAGCGGATATTCAAAACCGATATCCTGATTATGATAAGCAAGAATATTTAAAACAGCTCACCAAAGTACTAGCCTCTCCGTATATTCCATGGAAGCAATCCATTTATAAATCCAGCGTCACTGCATTAATTACATTGATTACTGTATGCTCAATCACCGAAGGCCAAGAAGAAATATCCCCTTCTTTACTGCTATCAACACTCTTGCTTTCTGGTCTAGCTGATTTCTGTATCCATATGAGTTCCAACCATAGATATGGTTTATTTGGCGGATTGAATCGAGCTATTAAAACTGTAGTTGATGAAGCCCCTGCCCTTTGGGAAACATTATGCTCTATAGATCCCGAAGAACTGCATTTTTAAATGCACTAATTTATCTATTGATATGCTTTAAGGTATACATATGCAAATGAAAGAAGAACAATATGAGAACAGTGATTTAGTTTGCTGCCCTATTACCCAGCAACCAATTCGTCATCCTATTTTTGCCTCTGATGGAATACGTTATGAACTTAAAGACTTATGCAAATGGCTTTTAGGTAATAATTTCATCAGCCCAATAACTAAACAAACAATTACATCGATTACCTATGATACAAAATTAAAAGAAAAGCTTGATGAATTAAATATCCCCGAACGATACGAGAACTACGATAAAGATGAATACCAGGTAAAGTTAACTGATGCAATAAACTCAATATATAATCCATGGAAACAGTCAGCCTATAAATCCGTTGCGACCGTTAACGCCTGCCTTCTAGTCTTTTTTATGTATTTATTAATGGAAGAAGAAAATCCAATGGTACAAACAAAATCCACTCTATTGTATATAGTGTTCGGAGGATTAATTGATTATCTCATGCGCGTATCAACTAATGATCGCTATAGTTTTTTTAGTTTGATTAACCGACCAGTCTCTGCACTTACAAACTATATATTACCACCTAAAGAAGTCCCCCCTGTCGAAGAACAAAAAACGGATGAAAATCAACTCGTCATTTAGCTCAAAATTTAACGTATAGATTAAAAAAAAGCGTATAAAGATCAAAGTAATTAATGAAATCGGTGTACTATAATAGGTAATATACTATTACAAGGATGTTGTGATGATAGACCTTTCTGATTGGTTTCAATTAGGTGCTTTACCTGCAGATCAAATTCAAGGCAAATTTGATCTACTCCTGGTTGGCCTTTCTTATGTTGTTGCTACTTTGGCTTCTTACGCTGCACTTAATCTGGTTGGACAATTGCGAATAGAACAAGGCAAACAAGCTAGATTTTATTGGTTTGCTGGTGGTGCTTTTACTATGGGTTCAGGAATTTGGTCCATGCATTTCATAGGCATGTTGGCTTTTGTCATGCCCATGCCCATGGAGTATGAGTTTTTCTGGACGATAGCCTCCCTACTGATGGCAATATTTGCATCAGGTTTCGCCTTATTCCTATTACAAAATGAAAATTACTCCTTAACACAACTAATTCTAGGTGGATTTATTATTGGGTTAGCCATAGCAACCATGCACTATATGGGCATGGAAGGAATGAAAATCCACACTAATATTCACTACACCCCTGGATTATTTTTTCTATCTATATTTATAGGGATCATCACCGCAGAAGCAGCTATCTATTTAGCATTAGAAAGCAATAAAGGAACAAAAACAAAGCAGTTTAATTTAAAGATAATTTCAGCGTTACTGATGGGGCTTGCTATTTGTGGCATGCATTATACAGGAATGGCTGCCGCAGTATTCACCCCAAGTATGTCTCATGTTATGGCTGTAAGCACTCAAGCCATACCAACCAATTATCTCGCTTTTTTTATCGCAGGGATCGCTTTTCTTATTATTAGCATGGCTTTAATTGCATCAATCAGTAATAAAAAAATGGTTTCCGCAATAGAAAATGAAAAGAATTTTTTAAGAGCCATGTTAGACAATCTAGAAGATGGAATTATTGCCTGTGATGCTAGTGGAAGAATAACTTTATTAAATGGTCGTCTGCAAAAAAATATTCATCTGAGCCATCGTGAGTTTTTTATTAATGATTTAGATGAGTTTTTTACTTTATCGACTCCTGATCATCAACTTATAAAAAAAGAACATTGGCCTCTAACTCGTGCTTTAAAAGGACAACCAGTTCATGGTGCTGAGCTCATAATGGAATTTAAAAATAGTATGGTCAGAGAAGTTATCATTGATGAACAAAAAATAATTGACTCTGAAGGACAAATTCTTGGAGCGGTAGCGGTCATTCACGACATTACTGAATTGAAAAAAACCGAAAAAATGAAGCATGAATTCGTTTCTATCGTGAGCCATGAATTGAGAACACCATTAACTTCAATTAAAGGATCTTTAGGGTTGCTCGTTAGTGGAATCATGGGTGAATTTCCTGAAAAAGCAAAAAATCTTTTAGAAATTGCCAATAATAACTGTGAACGATTATTGTTATTAATTAATGATATTCTTGATGTAGATAAAATCGAAGCTGGAAAAATGGACTTCCAATTAGATAATTATGATCTAATACCTATAATTACTGAAGTAATTTCTGCTAATAAAATGTATGCAGACAAATATGGAGTATCCGTAGAGTTTACACCACCAAATCTCCCTATCATTGCTCATATTGATTCCAGTCGATTAATGCAGGTTCTCGCTAATTTAATTTCAAATGCTTGTAAGTTCTCACCTAAAGGAGGTCAGGTGAGATTAAAAATTGAAGAATTAAACTCTATTGTACGAGTTAGTGTTTCTGATAGTGGGCCAGGAATCCCTCAAGAGTTTCAATCACGTATGTTTCAAAAATTCTCTCAAGCCGACTCTTCAGATGCTCGTGGTAAGGCGGGAACCGGTTTGGGATTAAATATCAGTAAAAGTATTATAGAAAAACTACATGGGACTTTAAATTTTACTAGCTCGCCAGACAATGGAACAACGTTCTACTTCGAGCTCCCTATTTGTTATGAAAAAACTATTTCTACTGAAAATCGTCTCTCAGTACAGAAGGAAACAGGTAAAAAATTACTGCTTTGCGAAGACGATCTGGATCAAGCGGAATACCTCAGAATTTTATTGGAAGCTGCTGAGTTTAGCGTAGACGTAGCTACTTCTGTCAGAGAAGCTAAATCTTTTTTAGCAGAGAAACACTATCAAGCAATGCTCCTAGATTTAATTCTACCTGATCAGGATGGAATATCATTTATTAAAGAATTGCGCGCTACCCCAAATACCAAAGATTTGCCTATTATTGTTATTTCAGTGATTACGGAAATGGGGAAAAATCTACTCAATGGCGATGCTGTTTTGGTAGCCGATTGGCTTGATAAGCCCATAGACTTTAATAAACTTCTCGGCTCAATTCATAAAATAAAAGAGAATGATAAAACAAATTTACCTCATATTTTACATATTGAAGATAACGAAGACACACAAATTGTTGTAGCAACATTATTAGAAGATGAGGCCAATGTATTGACCGTTAATAGCATACAACAAGCAAAAGAAATGCTGGCGCAGCAGAAATTTGATTTATTTATTTTAGATTTGATGTTACCTGATGGAAATGGTATTGAAATTTTACCTTTACTGGCGCAATACCATTCTCCTGTATTAGTATTTTCTGATATGAAATTTAATGAAGACTATGCGAAATATATAAGTCAGGCACTCATGAAATCAACTTCAACTAATGAAATGTTACTCAATACTATTATGCATCTTCTATAATTAAGGAGAGAATATGGAACACAAGCAATTGCACAATATACTCTATGCAGAAGATGAGGAAGATATTCGTTCTATTGCTCAAATAGCATTGGAGGATATAGGATCGTTTACAGTGAAATATTGTAAAAACGGCTATGAAGTTCTCGAAACAATTAAGAACTTTGTTCCCGATTTATTGTTGCTTGATGTTATGATGCCAGAAATGGATGGCCCAACAACCTTAAAAGAGCTACGCAAAACAGATACTTACTCCTCCATTCCTGCTATTTTTATGACCGCAAAAATACAAACCAACGAGTTAGAGGAGTATAAATCTATAGGAGCGATTGACGTCATAGGAAAACCTTTCGATCCTATGACTTTAGCTGAATCAATTCAAAAAGCGTGGTTAAAAAGTTATGAATGAAAAAGTTCAAAAAAAACTCAATGATCTCATGAAGATTTATAGTAAAAATCTTCCCGATAAAATTCATAAGATTGAAGTGTTTTGGGAGGAGCAAAAAAATCATTGGGATCTCATTCAATTTCAAAATTTTCACCGAGAAGTACATAGTTTGTGCGGCTCTTCTGGTACTTATGGCTATCCGGATCTCAGTAAGGCGGCAAGACAGTTGGAGATTTTTTTAAAGACAATAATTAGCAAGGAACTGATTAATAGCGAGGATAAAGAATTAATTTCCGATTATTTGAATCAAATTAAAATAACAGCCCATCATGAAAAACAAAAAAATGAGCTTCTTTTTCAACCCCAGTCTATTGAACAAATTGAAAATAGGTATATTTATATCGTAGAGCAAGACGAAGTATTGCTTCAACAACTAAAAGACAGTTTAAAGCAAACAGGTTTCAGTCCCTTTTCTTTTCAAGATATATTCACCTTACAACTCGCAGTAAAAGAAAAAATCCCTGCAGCTATGATTATTGATACAAGATACTTAGATTCGGAGGGAGTTCAAAGTTTATTAGAATTACAAAATCAACAATCCACGCTCATTCAATTATTTTGCATTCTCCCTAACGCAGACCTTACCCCGCGCTTAGTAGCAATTCGAGCTGGTTGCGATGCCTTCTTCCAAAAACCAGTAGACATTTATCAGATAACGCAAATAATCAACCATAAATGCGGCGCATCACCAGGGCAGCCCTATCGCATTTTAATCATAGATGACTCTAAATCACTGGGTGAATATTATTCGCTGATCTTGAATCAGGCAGGAATGACGGCCAAAGCGATTACTAATCCTATGAGCCTATTAAAAGAACTTGATTCATTTCAACCCAATTTATTACTCATGGATGTTTATATGCCTGAATGTACAGGTTTTGAATTAGCTGCGGTCTTACGCCAAGAATCTAACTACACCAAAATACCAATTATTTTTCTTTCAACAGAAGAGGATAAAGATAAAAAATTATTTGCTATTAGTTTAGGCGGAGATGACTTTTTAACTAAACCAGTTTCCCCCCAACATCTGGTTTCCGCTGTACGCTCTCGCTCAAAACGCGCCAGTATTCTAAATTATTATATGAGCACGGACAGCTTATCTGGATTATTGAATCACTCCAGTATCTTAAAACAATTTGAAATACAATTAGCCCGTGCACAACTGGCTAATCTACCTTTATCCATAGCCATCATTGACATTGACCACTTCAAAAAAGTCAATGACACCTATGGCCATCAAGTTGGCGATGAAGTAATTAAAAAATTGTCCTCTGTATTGTTATCTCGATTACGTAATCAAGACGTTGTTGGACGTTATGGTGGAGAAGAATTCGTATTAGTATTACCTGGCGCTACCTGTGAGGATGCCACAAAAATAACAAATAATTTACGCGTACAATTTTCTCAATATGTTTTTACCGCAGATAACAGTGAATTTTCTGTAACATTTAGCGTAGGAATTTCTTTTTTACGTGAAATGATAAGTGCTGCAGAAATGATTAAACAAGCTGATTATGCTTTATACCAAGCCAA
The DNA here is from genome assembly GCF_000953135.1 of Legionella fallonii LLAP-10. Classification (NCBI taxonomy): domain Bacteria; kingdom Pseudomonadati; phylum Pseudomonadota; class Gammaproteobacteria; order Legionellales; family Legionellaceae; genus Legionella; species Legionella fallonii. The sequence goes on from NZ_LN614827.1 coordinate 1,654,924, forward strand.
GAATATAGGCAGAAACCAAGTAGTGGCATTTCAATCAAATTAATTTTTACCATGCCACTATTTGGTTGATACTATTATGCGAACAACTGGGCCAAAGGGATCGCTTTTAATCCCAAAGATTAAGCAGTTCCACTCCGCTTTCGTCAAAACCCTTGATATTTCTTGTTACCATGAACTAAAGCTATAGCAGCACTCTTTCAGAATGATTCCATATCTCTTAAGTTATATTAACGCCAGTTTCGGATAAGGAAGTCACCAAGATCGGAACCGTTCGTGCTTCAGAAGATAACTCATCTGCCTCTGATCAATAAATTATCCAATACATATATTTATCAATTTAACAGTTCCATCTCTAAACTATCTGCACTATAATCTTCAACCAATGCTGTATTTAAATACAGTATTAAGGAACTCCCGAAGGATTTTCGGGTTTGGAAAGTTACCACCATTAGGTTTAAAATAAGGATAAATTTTATGCGTAGAACCCCCAATCAACATACTCATAGTCATCCCCAAACTCATACACACGGACATCCGCCTACAAGTACTACAGTTGTTGTTACCACTCAACAACCTACAACAGTGGTAACACATGCTCCTACCCCTATCCCTCCATTTAATCCTCATGGGTATTATGCCCATAATCCTAATGGCTTTCATTATCACACTACAACACAGCCAGGGCATACACATGGACATCCAGATTCGCATACACATGGACATGGTCCAAGATATTAAAGTATTTACCGACGTCCCGTGGCTTGTCCACGGGATACTGAGCTCTAATATCAACGCGCCCTTAGGTCAAGCCGATGGGCGTCAGAAACGGGGTGAAAGTGCCATTAGATGTACGCGCGGAATAGACCTTATGCAAAATCATTAAATAATAAACTCGTGCAATGAATGAAAATATCGTAGAATTTATTATCCTAATTTGCTATCAGTGCATTGATGAACTCAACCCCTATAACAAAAAGATTAGCAGCCATCGAGGCCCGTCTTTCTTTTATTGAAAATTATTTGAATATCCCCCCACAACCAACCGCGACGTCTGAACCATTCAAACAAATAGCGAATAAGCCAGCACCTAAACCCATGTCTGGAAATTGGCTTGGTATCGTTGCGTCCGTCTGTTTTATTTTAGCGGCGGCATTTATTATTAAACTATCCATAGTATCGGGCTGGCTAACTCACGAAAAACAACTTGGGCTTGCCACTTTATTAGGATTAGCTCTTTTTACCGCAGGGATTCTCATTTCCAGCGCAGACAAAGTATACGCAAGTTTCTTACCCGCAGCCGGGGCCACGATCCTTTACCTTACTTGCTTTGCTGCCTATCAATATTATCTGTTGATTTACTTTCAAACCTTAATTGCCATAACCAGTATCATCTCAGGACTATCTATATGGTTTTACATTCGCTTTAAACACGATATTTATGCCATTATTGCGTCAATCGGCGCCTATAGTGCCCCCTTAGTTACCAGCATTCATGGTAATGTCATTTTTTCTCTCTATTATTTTATTATTTGTTCATTTACCTTTGCGACTCTTTCTATTTGGGTACAGTCGAGAACCTTAACCTTAATTTCAGCCTATTTGGCAATTTCAATTACGGCTTGGATTGGCTTAACTCTAGATCAGGACGGTTTAATAGCGATTACGCTGGCCTTAATTTTTCTTATTTTTTCAATAGGAACTTATTTTCATACACAACTCACTCATCAAGAGTTAACAGAAAAAGAGTCATGGAGCTTGTTTCCCATACTATTTATTTTTTACTCAATGGAATATTATTTTATTAGCCGACTTGAACCCACACTTGCATCCTGGGTGTCGTTAGCTTCAGCAGCTCTTCTCACAGCGCTTTATCTTTCAGCAAAAAAATGGAAACCCAATAAAAAATTTAATAGCTATATCGTTGTATTAACTTTTGCAACCGTTGTGTTCTTCCATTCAATATATCTTGAATTATTGCCTGCCCCCATTAAGCCCTGGCTTTTTGTTATTATAGTTCTTAGCTATGGCTTTATTCGCACCAAAATTAAATTAAGAGCGAACTCAACTTTAATTGTTCCTTTGATTGCTTTAGCTGCAATCTTGGGAATAGAGTACCTGAATATGATGAGTCATCTGATGAGAGGCTTCACTCCGTTCTGGTCAATTGTCTCTTGGGCCTCTTTTCTGAGTATCTGGTTTGCTTTTTTTAGACATAGACACGAGTTGGCAAAAAAAGATGAATATGGTTATATTCTCTTAGCAACAGCCCACTTACTTTGTATTATGAGTTTGTATCAATTAACGGCCCCCTATGGCTCACTCGCGGTCTCTTCATCTTGGCTTTTGTATGCCCTGCTAGTTCTTGGAATATCTTTTATAAGAAATGATATTTTAATGGCAAAATCAGTACTTATAGTTTTAAGTTTTGCCGCAGGAAAAGCTCTAATTTATGATGCTTCCTCAACGCCAAGTATCATTCGCACTTTATGCCTCATTGTGACTGGTAGCATTTTGTATACGTCAGGTTTTGCTATCAGGAAAATGACACAATGGAATAACAAACATTCTGAATAGCAAAGTGTAAATTAAAAAAACTGAGACTATTTTATCTCATCATACCAAGTCAATATTGAACAACATAGCCATTAAATAGTCTTTATTATCAAATAAATAAAAAACAAAAAAGATGGTAATTTATTAAAAATAAGTTACCATAGCGCACAAGGTGATCTAGTTGTAGACCATAGAATATTTAGCACAAAGTAATTTTTGATTTTTTCAGGGAATTAATTAACAAAGGAGTAAGCATGAAAAAGAAAAAAGTTACATCGCTCATTAAACCAATTCTAACCACTTTAGCCATAGGAATGATGAGCACAAATGCCCTAGCTATTCCGTTAGCACCTGGAGCTGTTCACCACCCTATTCATTACAAGCCCAATACCCCTCATTTTGCACCTTCAGGGCTCACTCCTCATCAAGTAAGTAACGCTTACGGCTTTAGTGCAATTTCTGCTCAAGGTAAAGGACAAACAATAGCAATTGTTGATGCGTTTGATGACCCGCGTATTGAAGCGGATCTCGCTGTATTTAATAAGCAATTTGGTCTACCTGCATGTACAACCAAAAATGGTTGTTTCAAAAAAGTATATGCAAAGAAAAAAAAGCCACCAACTGATGCAGGATGGTCTGGTGAAATCGCTCTTGATGTTGAATGGGCTCACGCTATGGCTCCTCAAGCTAAAATTATTCTTGTTGAAGCGGCCTCAGACAGCATGGAAGATTTATATCAAGCGGTACAAGTTGCAGTGCAAAGCGGAGCTAATGTTGTGTCAATGAGTTGGGGAGCGGGTGAGTTTTCTGAGCAAACTGATTACGACAAATTATTTAATAATCCCAAAGTAACCTTTACAGCCTCATCAGGTGATAGCGGCGCAGGTACAATATATCCCGCTGCCTCTCCTTATGTATTAGCTGTAGGTGGAACAACATTGTCCACTGATTCTTATGGCAATTATCAGGGAGAAACTGCATGGTCTGGCAGTGGCGGCGGAGTCAGTAGTGTAGAAGCCTGGCCTGCTTATCAAAGTGGATTACCCATACCGCAATCAAGCAATATGCGTGGGGTGCCAGACGTAGCTTATAATGCTGATCCTCAATCTGGATTTTCAGTGTATAGCTCTGTTCCAGGAGATGGTGGAACTGGCTGGCAGGTTGTTGGTGGAACTAGTGCCGGAGCACCACAATGGGCTGCTCTTGTTGCTGTTGCAAACTCAGCAATAAATGGAAACATCGGAGGTAATCTAAATACCCTGCTTTATACATTAGCTCATCCTACTACTGGTAATTACAATCATTTCTTTAATGATGTAACCTCAGGTTCCAATGGCGATTGTGATTATTTCTGTAGTGCACAAGAAGGTTATGACTATGTGACAGGATTAGGTAGTCCAGAAGTTACTAACTTAATCAACGAACTAATGAGTTCTCATTCTGGAAAATAACTTTAGTATTATCAAGTTGGGCTCATTGGAGCCCAACCTATATCAAAACTTTAAGACATCCCTTATTCTCTCAAACTTGCTCTTAAGCGTTTTGGATTATGGAACAGTTCCAAAGCTAAGTGAATTGACGGAAGGGTAATATCTGCTGACAATAGAGCTTCTACAGCAATCCCCTCTGACCCAATAATGGCGATACCTAAAGCAGATTCTTTAAGAATGTATTGGTCATTTTTTCCATTACCAATAGATACTGTTGTATCAGGATTTAATTGATGCAAGTATTTTTGTTTTGACAATCCTTGATCTTCTGCCGGGATAATCGTGAGTTTACAATTAATATTAGCTAACTCACTTTTAGCAGTGCCGAACCCATCTCCTGTAACAATATGAATATCCAAGAATTCGGATAAGGCATTTAACGGTTCTTCCAACCCTTCAATTAATTTTCCATCGAGTGCCAATGTACCATTATAATCAATTATAGCGGTATTTAAGTTCAAGTCGCCAAGTCCAGGTATGTTCATAGTAATCATCATGATCTCTATTAAATTAGGATATAAATGAGTATAGCTTCTAATCCATATTTTTCTATTAAAAGAAAGCTCTTACTCACCATTCTATAAACATGACGATAATGATTTTTGATATTATCTAAAAAAATTACTAAGCTATATCTAAATCCAGTAACAAAAAGAGCTTATATGATTCGCTTAAATCATTTAATAATGGCCCTTTTCCTTTTGATATTGCTTTTGGCCGTTAACCAATTTATTCCTTTAGAAGCTCTTGTAAATCTCGTTTTTAATTGTTTTATGATAGTGCTCATTGTTATTTATATTATGCAAAGTCTAAATGTAATAGAACCAATACTGCCCTCCCCAAAGATCTTTAAGTAAGTAAGGAATAATTGAAATCCATTAATCAATCCTATATTGTTCCTTTTATAGGTTATTGATTTTAATCAGGAAAATGTTATGACACAAAGCAAGTCTGATGTATATAAATTAAGTGAATACAAACCTCTAAACTATTACGTTACCCATGTAGATTTAGAAATAGATCTCAGTAAAAAGCCAATTCAATCCACCGCATCTCTAACAATAACTCCTAATCCAGAGGCGGACTCTCATTCAGCTGATTTAATATTGGATGGAGAGCAAATGACATTAACCAGTATTTATCTCGATGGAAAATCTTTGCCAGCGGAATCTTATAGGATCTCGGACCACTCTTTAACAATAACCAATATCCCCACGAACAAATCATTTATCATCAAAACGACTACTCTAATCCGAGAGAGTACTGACTTATTTGGACTTTATAAAACGGAGGGAGTTTATCTAGTAAAAGCAGAAACAGAAGGATTACGGCGCGTGTTCTATTGTAATGACAGACCAGATAATCTAGCTACGTATAGAACCAAAATTATTGCTAACAAAAATGAGTACCCTACATTACTCTCTAATGGAACAGTTGAACATCGCGAAGAACTAAAAAATGAGCTGCATTCTGTAACTTGGTATGATGAGGTACCCAAGCCAAGTTATCTGTTTGCACTAGTAGCAGGAAAATTACAGCGCTTAGTCGACCATTATGAGGGACCAACAAAAAAACGTACCATTATAGAGTTTTATGTTTCACCTGAGGCAGCTCCAAAATGTGGCTTTGCGAAAGAGGTATTACAACAAGCGATGCTCTGGGATGAAAGAGTCTGTGGACTGGAATGTTATTTAGAACGTTATATGATCGCTTGTGTCGATCAGTATGCATCCGGTGCTTCAGAAACTATGGGTTTGAATCTATTTAATGCAGAAAATTTCTTAGCAACCCCCGAAAGTAAAACCGATTTGGGCTTTTTACGAATACTTGAAGTAGTGGCCCATGAATTTTTCCATTACTGGTCAGGCAATCGGGTGACTATTCGAGATTGGTTCAATTTACCCTTTAAAGAAGGTTTAACAACCTTTAGAGCGGCAATGTTTCGCGAAGATCTTTTAGGCACCGATTTAGTAAGACTTCTTGATGGAAAAAATCTTGATAATCGAGCTCCCAGGCCCAATTCCTATACTGCTGTAAGAAGTCTATATACTGTAGCTGCTTATGAAAAAAGTGCTGATATTTTTCGCATGATGATGCTTACTGTTGGTCAAGGGGTTTTCTATAAGGCAATGACTCAATTTTTCCGAGAACATGATGGTAAAGCAATAACCATTGAGGAATTTATTGATTTCTTAAGCGTCGCTACGAATAGGAACTTGAAATCATTCCTATTTTGGTTCACTGATCCAGGGATCCCAGAAGTAACAGTGGTAGATGAGTATAATCCAGATACAAAAGTATATACTCTAAAATTTAAAACAAAAAAAGCAACTGGACGCCCTATTCCTTGCGTTATAGGCTTACTGGATCATTCGGGTAAAGAACTATTAACGGATACTGCACTATGGATAGATCAACCTGAAATGGAGTTTCGCTTTAATGAGATACAATCACAGCCTATCCCATCGTTGCTACGCAGCTTTTCTGCGCCAGTTAATCTAAGTTATAACTATACTAATGAATCCCTATTGCTACTAATTAAAAGCGATCCTAATCAATATAATAGAGTTGAGGCAGCCTCCCTTTTGATTATCCGATTGATTACTGACTATTGTGCCGGCAAAGTCATTCATTTGACATCTCATCTTTTTAATACCTACCGCTCTTTATTAACCGATGAGTCATTAGATCAATGGATATTAGCAGAATTGATGACGCTACCATCAGAAGAGTTTTTAATCACTACCATCAAAACCCCTGATTTTAAAAAAATAGCTGAGGGTCGTCGCTACATTGAGAAAGCCTTAGCTCAAGAGTTAAAAGAAGATCTACTCAAATTGTTCAATGAGTTACAACTAAACTCTGAAACACAGCCATCTCATTTTTCCCTGTTTAATATAAAAGAAGCTAGTAATCGTCGTTTAAAATCAATGTATTATTCTTATTCTCAACATACAGCTCCCGAAGAAACTGTTCAATATTTATGTCTACAATTTAGAGAGACATTAGATAAAAATATGACTGAAACAATCTCTGCATTGACCCTACTTTGCGCTTTAAATTGCAGTGAAATAGATGAACTATTAAATGAGTTTTACCAATATTGGCAAAAAGACAGCAATGCAATGAATTACTGGTTTACAGTTCAAGCAGCAGCGCATGTGGACGGTATAGTCACGAAGGTATCTCAATTAATGCAACATCCAGCGTTTGATCTATCCAATCCTAACAAAGTATATGCCCTACTCGGTACATTTATTAAAAATCCCTATGGGTTCCATAATGAATCAGGTGAAGGATATGCTTTACTAGTAGATGCAATTATTAATTTAGACAAAATAAATCCAACATTAGCTGCAAATATAAGCAACTCGTTCCTTAACTGGGAGCAGTACAACGACTCAAGACAAAAAATGATGATTTATAGTTTAGAAAGGATTTACGCTAATGCAACATCTAATGATGTGAAAAACATTGCAAAAAAAGGGCTAGATAAAAAACATTCTTTAAAATTAATCAATCCAGGTTGATTAATTTTAAAACCAATTAACAATTATACTTGGAAAATATCCAACAAACTCAATGTTAGTTCACTATAATCAAAATATACAAGTTAATTCATTGAGTGCATTAACCTAATGTCATTTTCGGATAAAAATGTCACCTACCTCGGAACCGTTCTTTCTGAGGAGGGGTAATCCTATCCCGAACATCCACCAAGACAAAAATCTTGTGTATATGCTTCGAGACAGCGCAAAAAAAGCGCCTCCAGAGAAAGAATGGGCTGAGATCCGAAACTGTCGTTAACGTAGGAGTTTGTTATGCCAAGAGAACACAGTGGCCATTTTAAAGTTTTGGTTACACAAAAGGGAAACGAACATAGATTGTCTCCTGACACAGTTCAAGAAAAATTGCAAAATGGTGAGATAGGATATGAAGCCATGAGTGATTTATTGCGTGAAACAAATGATGCACAATTCGGCATTGTCTCGACTTTAAATAAAGATAATGAGTGGATTCGAGATGCAACTCATGCTATCCCCCTTGAAAAAAGAATGTCCCATGATGCACCAGTTATTGATGCTAATAATACCTTATTACGCTGTTTATCTCGTTTACGTCCCATTGATTATGCAATTGATAAGAAGCATGGAGAAAAAGGCAAAGAAATACGTGATGCCCTTAAAAATCGCTTTGGAGAATTAAGTGCAGAAATTTTAAAGATTGCCCAAGGCCCAGGTACCGATGAAGAGAAGCATAAACAAATTCACCAAAAGGAAAAGGAGTTCAACACTTTTTTAGTCGAAAAACTACATGAGGCCAATTTAACACAAGGCTGTGAAAAAGAAGAAGACGCGGAAAAGTTATTGTTTCATTACCGGAATTTATCCAGTACCCTCGCTCCTGCCCGCACCCTGGTCACTTTAACCTATGACAAAGATGCAAAAATCCTTCAACGTGAAACCCAATATCCAGTTACCGAAAAAACAGAAGCGCAAAAAGAAACACTTAACAAATTAAAAGTAATAACACCTTATCCATTTAAGGATGAGAGCAATTCTCACACTCGTCAAAAAATTGCATTTCAAGAAGCAGATAGTTTATTTTCCGATTTGATCGCCCAAGATGATAGAGCATTGCCTGCCCAAGCACGCAAAACGCATTTAGTCAGTGCAAAAAATGCGTTTATTGTGAAAAATGAATTAATTGAAATTGAGGATGAGGCAACACTTGAGTCTCCAGAAGCAGTAGATGCTTTAAATGCTAAAAAAGAAGAGGATGTACTCTGGTTAGCTCGAATGGGATCACCTGTTTTTGTGGGCAAAGGAGAAAAAAGTGAGGTATTACAAACCCATACGCGGGAAAATTTGGAGCAAGTTCGTCGCACTGCAGCAAAGAAAATGGGAAAAGACGCCGAATCGTTGAATGTCCACGTGACTACACTGAATACGGATAGTCCACTTGAGCATCAGTCAACTATTGTTGATCACGTTTATCAAGCGACCAGAAATAATCAAGATAAGAAGGATAATGTATCCTATGTTCCAACTAATCCTGATGGAACATTTCGAGTTTTGGATGTAGCACCAGAATTAAATTTTAACGAAGAAACTCAACCATCAGGTTCTGCACCACTACAAAAAGCGACAAGACTTGAAAGTGTAACTAAGGTCATGTTAGCGGCTTCTTGCACAGCCAATACCATTAGTACCGTCCATTGTGCCAGTGGCCAGGATAGAACAGGCACTGCAGTAGAAAAAGCAACTCAAGAATGGATGAAAAAGAGATATGATGATAAAGAACTAGACCAAAGCAACATTGAGTCCATGCGCGCGGAAGGAGGAAATGCTGCGGAAATAACTACGCATCATGTCAATGGTTCTCCCGGTATGAAAACGGACTCTATTGCCAATAACTTTTTTGATAGTAAAACTACATTCAGCCCGAGAGCGACAGAGGAACTCTATCTTAGCAGCGCCAAAACCAACAAACAAAATAAAATCGGCGATGTTGCCTTCCTCACGAAACCAAGTCGTCTTGCAGTAGCAGAATATAATGATCATTTAGAAAAATTTACCGCTAATTTGGCAAAAGCACCTAGAGATGATAAAGAAAAACAACTGATTGAAAAAGGTAAAGAGGTATTAAAACAGGTTCAATCCATTGCAAAGGATAAACCCGGCGAACTAAGTTCAGCCAGCCTCAATGATTTAACTCAAGTGCTAGCAACAACGAACAAAAGCTTAATGGAGGCGCATGAACCAAAACAATCACAAGAAAATGCAAAACGACTAGCCGCCTTATCACATCATGTCTCAGGCAAGAGCTCATCCGGCTGGAAAGCATTAGGTATTGGATTATTAACTTTTGCCAGTGCTGTTTTGGTAGTCGCCGGAGTTTTAGCCGCTATTCCAACGGCTGGTAGTAGCTTGTTACTTGCTGCTGTTGGCGTTGCAGGTTTAGCTGCGACTGTTAGCGCTGGTGCCGGGGTCGCTGCGGCAGGTGTTACAAGCGCTGCGATGATTCATCACGGTAGAGAAAAAGGACTAGCTAAATCCATCAGCGATTTTAAAAATGCCCTTTCTGAAATAAAAACCGAAACTCAAGCGAAGCCGGAAGAGGTTCTCGAAGAAAACCTTCACGAAGATATTGAAGACAGTAGAGCGCTTAGAGGCGTTTAAATTCTTTTTTGGGTATTTTACTCCATAGTCATCTGAGTAAAAGAGCAAATGAAGAAAAATTATCCCTTCAGGGTTAGGAAGGGATAAGAAATAGAAAAATACTACTTTGTAGCACTAAAAATCTCCTCGCTCGCGAAAGGGACATTGATTAAAATAGATACTAAATCACGAGAGAAGGCCTTAGAAAAATATTTCGCTCTTAACCTGCTCAACCATTAACTAACTTTTCTATAAGTATCATGGCCAATGAAGCGAGCACCTGGTCCCTCATGAGTGATATCTACCGCTTGATGCGTCAAGATAGAGATAGTATCTATATTGTTTTGGTTTTTAGTAAAATTGCCACTAATACTCAAAACAGATTGGCACATGGGATAAACGACACTAAACGTTAACGCATTACCCACTATATAACCAGTTACAGGTCTTTTTGTTCCAACAGCATCAGGACATGATTTAGAGGCTACAGCCGTAGTAAAATAACCGCTAATTTGGTTGTCCGATTGAATAGTTAACTCTAAAAGAGAACCTCTTTTGTTTTTAAAAGTTAAACTATTATTTTGTTCTGAATAAAGAGGCTGAGCCAGTGCAGCAGAAGCCATCATAGTAGTAAAACAGAGTGCTTTTAAATTCATTATTACTCCATGCAAAGAATTAAAATTTATTTTATTCAAGAACCATATTTACTTGAACGAAAAACTGTCCGCTCTAAACATTCATCTAGATGACGACTGCCTATATATCAGCTTGGTAAATGATTAGCAATAGGCTTCTTGCCAAGCGCTACCGTAGTGAAAAATCGCCGCGCTTACGTTTAAGAGTTTTTTATTAGTCGAAATTTGCTAATTTTCTTATATAATAGGTTTGAGATTATACCAGACCAAGGCTCAATGAATGTTTTCATCTCATATTGAACTTCGTTCCTATCATACAGAACAAACAAGCCACAGTCATGAATATGCTCAGCTAGTACTCCCTGTTAAAGGAGTTTTGGAACTTGAAATAGGCTCCAGTGCAGGTATTATTGATGCAGAAAAAGCTGCATTTGTTGCCACAGGTACACGTCATAGCTTCTCAGGAAGTCAAGATAATTTATTTGTGGTAGTTGATTTTAGTCAACCCGATTCCCCTGCTATTAATATGCCTTCTTTTATTACACTAACTCCTGTAACCAAACAATTTTTGCAATTTGCGCATTATTATTTGCTTCATGGAGTCAATGACTTATCCTCCCATAGGTTAATTAATAGTTTATTATTAAATCTATTATCGCACCCTATATTATCAAATCAAGATTTGTTGGTCTTAAAAGCTAAAAACTGGATTGATCTACATTTTTCTACATCAGTAAATCTTGAACAATTAGCACAACATTGCCACTTAAGTATTAGTCAATTGCAACGTCGATTCAAAAAGAATACGGGTACAGGACTTGCCGAATATTGGCGCCAGAAGAAACTGGAACACGCTAAACTTCTCTTATCAACGACGTCTCATACTATTACCTCTATTGCATTTGCCATTGGTTATGAAAATGTACCTGCGTTTAGCCGTCGTTTCCACGCTGTATTAGGGATGTATCCCTCAGAATGGAGAGAGATGGCGTTAACGGCAAAGAAATTGCTTCCCTCGGATAACACCTAACAAAAAATATTTTGATATATTAATAATCCTCTGAACTGTGTATTTAAATATACAATACTGTTATTAATCGATGGGACCCTTGGCTCATAGGCATCAGACTAAGGAACACATGTAATTGACTTAAGGATGTTCTTCATCATGAAAAGCGAAAAAAATTTTTATTACATACAAGGATTATCATTTCTTATTCTGGCACAAATCATGGTAGCAATTAATATTGTATCCTCAAAATTCCTTTTATCCACCATGCCTATTATTATATTACTTACTATTCGTTTTACCGTAGCAACTGGAATTTTATTACCATTACATTGGTTAACCCCAGCAAAGAAAAGTTCAATTGCTCATCATTTCGCTCAGTTAAATAAAAAAGATTGGTTTTACATTCTGGCACAAGCATTAAGCGCAGGGGTTTTATTTAATTGTTTCATGCTACTTGGGTTACATTATACCGATGCCAATGCAGCTGGTATCATAACCAGCGCCCTACCGGCTTTGATTGCAATTATGTCATGGATCATTCTAGGTGAAAAAATATCAGGTAAAAAAGCAGGTTGTGTCATTATCGCCACATTAGGACTCCTGATTATTGCTTATGAGAAACTCAATGGGCCTCGATTAAATCATTCATTCATTGGTGATGCAATTGTTCTTCTGTCGCTGATACCTGAAGCATCTTATTATGTTTTTTCTAAAGTTCATCCTATCCGCTTACCTGTTTTTCTGTTATCCGCTCTCCTCAATGGCATTAATGCTATTTTATTATTATTTACTTTGCCTTTCTTTTTTTCTCATGATGTCGCGATAAGCAGGGAAGGATGGAGCATTGTATTTATCCTTGGTCTAAGCTCAGGATTATTTTATGTATTTTGGTATCATGGCTGCCAAAGAGTAGATGGAGTAATGGCTTCATTATCTACTGCTATAATGCCTGTAGCAACGGTAATACTTGCAGGGATAATACTTAGTGAACAATTAACAATGGGACAATTGATAGGAATGTCTTTAGTTATTTGTTCAGTTGTTGTTTATGCAAGAAAATAACTTGAGCAATGCTCTCTGTCCCCTATAGCACCAAGTTTTAAAGGTCGGACTCCCGACTCATAAAGTTAAGATATTTCGAATCCCCGCGGCATCGACCACGGGGTACATGAAGTGGCTCCGGTTATGCATAGGTATGCATAACTTTATAGCAGAACCCTAGTGCGTATCTGCAGGGGTTGTTGGAGCAGTTGAATTAGTTGGGGTAGCCGGAGTTGATGAATTAGTCGTTCCACTTGCGGTTGGTGGCGTTTCCTGTTTTACATTACCAGAACACGCAGCGGCGACACTATCTATAGCATCATCATACTGTTTGTCTGTCATATTATCAGCTTGTTTAATCAAGTCCATTAATTTAGGTTTCGCACACTCACAATAAGCTGTGGTTATTTTTTTATCATCATCTGTTTGCTTAGGATAAATCAGTTTCCACCTGTCTTCACAATATTCCATTACATCGGTATCTTTTGCCTCGCTTAAACCAACTTCTTCCTCAACAGAATCCATTGCGTCATGTAATAACGTTCTAGACATACATAATTGCATTGCTTTTTGTAGCATGTCTTGAGTTAGATCTTTTTTATCTCTCAATTGATTGGATGCACAAGTACAATATTTTTCTCCAAAATTTTTATAATCTACTTTTTCAGCAGAGTCATTAATTTTTTGCATCCAGGCATTTGTACATGCACCCAGAAAATCCTCATCAGCAGCGTGTACAGTAGCAGATAGCGAGAGCAATCCCACAGCGGATACAGCCAATACGTTTTTTACGATAGAAAAACTCATAGCGCACTACTCCTTTGATTTAGATAATAAATTTCCCTGTATTGAGCATAGCTGAAGTCTTATCTATAAGCAAAAAACCTAATATTGATTTGATAAAAAATATTTATTGAGGATTAATCAGATGCTTAAAATCTACCGCTTTAAACATCTGATTTTTTCAAGGGATTAGTAGTGCTAAGCTACCGGAGGTACCTTTTTTGACGAAGCGGACAATTCATCTTCAAGTAACTTATCTTCAGATAAACCATCTTCTACCTGAGTAAAGAATCCAATTGATTTTCCTTTATGCAAATCCGATAAAGAATAATCCACTTTATCTACAAATTGCTCACCCTTACTTTGAGTAAAGAGTCTAAATGGATTTCCTTTAACAGCTGCATACGTCAACAGTACCAAGAGGCCAGGTAAAATACCTGTACACACTACAAGAGCTACCATGCTGGCATTGAAATACTTTATCCATTCAGCGTCACGATGCTGTTTTAACTCAACGTCTGCTTTTTTCAATGATTTTGTAAAGTAAGTAATGCGCTCACTAGGTAGAGGATGTGCATCCTTATCGGTTAAGTCTATTAAAAGATTTTGTACTACCGAATATTTAGCTATTACTTTAGCATACTTTTCTTGATCTGCAGGTAACCCTGTGAAAGAAGCAGGGGTTTTATAGTTTGTTGGAGTAAATGAAGGATTGACCTTCAACGCCTCACGCTCTAGATAGGCTGCATACTCTTTTGTCAAAGGAAGTAATTGCTCTGCAATAATGTTAAAACAAGTTCTTTCCTTTTCAGTCTGTAGATCGGCTATCAACTTAGCTTGCTTTTGCTGTTCAGCTTGTAACATCTTGAGCTGTGATCCAGCATCAGCAGTGGTAGTAGCTGTTTGCTCCTGTAACAGGCTGATATGTGATTTTAAAGAAGCTAATTGCTGTTGCAATCCCTTAATTTCGCGCTCAAATTGTGCTTTGTCCTGCTCGTGCGCATTACCTGACAACTCAAGCTTTTTGTTTAATTGAACCTCCAGTCCATTTTTATCATTAGTTAGCCGTGCTATTGTTTCTTTTAGAACACGTTCAGCTACTTTTTGTTGACGCGCTAACTCTTCACTGTGTTCTTGAGCTGCAGTATCCGCTTTTTGTTGTAATTCACGAATAGTATCCTTGCTCGTTACGTCTAATTGCTGCAATTGAGTTCGTAACTCTTTAATCGCCTCACCAGCTTTTTTCTGATCTTGCTGGTGCGCACCTTGAGCCAATAGTAATTGCTTTTCCAACCGGTCTTGTAGCTGGGCTTTCTCAGTGGTCAACTGCTTGGTCGCTTCATTAAGAATACTTTCTGCCACTTGTTGTTGGTGTGCTAATTCTTCGCTGTACTTTTTAGCTGCAGTTTCCGCTTTTTGTCGTAACTCGTTAATCGCTTCCTTACTCGTCACGTCTAATTGCTGTAACTGAGTTTGCAATTCTTTAATCGCCTCATCCGCTTTTTCTTGATCTTGCTGATGTTCACCTTCGGCTAAACGTAGTTGTTTTTGCAACTCCTCTTTCTCAAAAGTAAAGCGTTGGGTAGCCTCATTAAGAGTACTTTCTGCCACTTGTTGTTGGTGTGCTAATTCTTCGCTGTACTTTTTGGCCGCAGTCTCCGCTTTTTGTCGTAACTCGTTAATCGTTTCCTTACTTGTTACGTCTAATTGCTGCAACTGAGTTTGCAATTCTTTAATCGCCTCAACAGCTTTTTCTTGATCTTGCTGATGTTCACCTTCGGCTAAACGTAGTTGCTTTTGCAACTCCTCTTTCTCAAAAGTAAAGCGTTGGGTAGCCTCATTAAGAGTACTTTCTGCCGCTTGTTGTTGGTGTGCTAATTCTTCGCTGTACTTTTTAGCCGCAGTTTCCGCTTTTTGTCGTAACTCGTTAATCGCTTCCTTACTCGTTACGTCTAATTGCTGCAACTGAGTTTGCAACTCTTTAATCGCCTCATCCGCTTTTTCTTGATCTTGCTGGTGTT
This sequence comes from Legionella fallonii LLAP-10, assembly GCF_000953135.1. NCBI lineage: Bacteria > Pseudomonadati > Pseudomonadota > Gammaproteobacteria > Legionellales > Legionellaceae > Legionella > Legionella fallonii. The sequence goes on from NZ_LN614827.1 coordinate 1,670,620, forward strand.
CACCTTCGGCTAAACGTAGTTGCTTTTGCAACTCCTCTTTCTCAAAAGTAAAGCGTTGGGTAGCCTCATTAAGAGTACTTTCTGCCACTTGTTGTTGGTGTGCTAATTCTTCGCTGTACTTTTTAGCCGCAGTTTCCGCTTTTTGTCGTAACTCGTTAATCGCTTCCTTACTCGTTATGTCTAATTGCTGCAACTGAGTTTGCAACTCTTTAATCGCCTCATCCGCTTTTTCTTGATCTTGCTGGTGTTCACCTTCGGCTAAACGTAGTTGTTTTTGCAACTCCTCTTTCTCAAAAGTAAAGCGTTGGGTAGCCTCATTAAGGGTACGTTCCGCCGCGTGTTGTTGACGTACTAATTCTTCGCTGTGCTCTCTAGCCGCAGTCTCCGCTTTTTGTCGCAACTCGTTAATCGTTTCCTTACTCGTTACGTCTAATTGCTGCAACTGAGTTTGCAACTCTTTAATCGCTTCACCAGCTTGTTCTTTATCTTGCTGATGGTCATCGTGGGCTAAACGTAGTTGCTCTTGCAGTTCCTCTTTCTCAGAAGTCAAGCGTTGGGTAGTCTCATTAAGGGTACGTTCCGCCGCTTGTTGTTGGTGTGCTAATTCTTCACGATACTCTCTAGCCGCAGTCTCCGCATTTTTTCTCAACTCGTTAATCGCTTCCTTACTCGTTACGTCTAATTGCTGCAACTGAGTTTGCAATTTTTTAATCGCTTCACCAGCTTGTTCTTTATCTTGCTGATGGTCATCGTGGGCTAAACGTAGTTGCTCTTGCAGTTCCTCTTTCTCAGAAGTCAAGCGTTGGGTAGTCTCATTAAGGGTACGTTCCGCCGCTTGTTGTTGGTGTGCTAATTCTTCACGATACTCTCTAGCCGCAGTCTCCGCATTTTTTCTCAACTCGTTAATCGCTTCCTTACTCGTTACGTCTAATTGCTGCAATTCAGTTTGTAATTCGTTAACTTTACTTTCAGCTGTTTCGAGCTGCACTTCTAACTGACGAAGTTTCTCTCCATTAGTACGATTTAACGATTCTATGTCACTATGTAATTGATCAATAGTTAGTGAAAGTTGTTCTTTTTCCTTTCCATGTGTCGTTTTTTCTTGTTCTAATTTTTCATCTAATACTTGATGTAACTTTTCTATCTCAGTTTGATGTTCTTTTACGAGCTGCTCTATCCCTATTTTCACTAATTGTTTTTCTTCGCCTAATTTTAAAATTAGACGCTGTAAATCGATGATATCAGGATTATCTGCACCTAAAGCAATTGCTTGGGCCTTAACTTTTTTGAAAAACTCGACATCCATGCTATCAGGTTTATCATGCAGATCTATTTTCTTTTTTAAGAGTATTTGAGCTGCTAATTTAATTACTGCCTCTTGATGTATCGCTAGTTTTCTTGGAGTAAATTCTAGTTTTTCTTTTCCAACAATCTTTTGTACGTGTAGATGTCCGTTAATTAGGCTAACTAAATTATCATAAACTCTGTTGAGTTCAGCAAAAAAGACATCTTTATTGGGTATTTCTGCATCTAAATAGCGATCTAAAGCTAAAGTTTTATCAGTGACCAGCTCTGAAAGCACTCCTATGGCCTTAGGGGCTGATTCATTCTCATTAAGACTTAAAGCCAAAACTTCATCCTGCAATGCTTTTCCCACTGACTTCACAGTCACTGGATCAACTGAGGATAACTTACCATATATAGTTTGTAAAAGGCCTGTTACCTCATTTTCCTCACTTAATTTTGCCTCCATAGCTTTTAAAAAGCTGTCAAATACGCTAGCAAACTCTTCATTTGGCGCTAGAAAATACTCAGACTCCTTCTCAAGTTTAACCGTTTGATCTAATAAAGCACTGTAATGAGAGTTAGCAGTTTTCTGTATCCCTAAACGTAGCATTTCTTCACATTCAGTGATTATCCCATTAATAGAATCCTCAGCAGTAACTGTTTTAAAGCTTTCTAATATTCCAAATATTGTATCAATTTCTCTTAATAGATTAGTTTTAGTTTCTTCGGATAAATGATTACGGAGATATTTTTGGCTAATACTATCAACAAAGACTAATAATGCTTGAAATGTAACTTTCCTTTGAGGCGTCTCTTCAAGTAGCGCTTTTATTTTTGCGTTATCATCTTTAAATCCTTGGAATAACTTAGTCAAGACCACACTAAATTTGCTAGTTAAGGTATCTAGCTCATCCTTGTCATCATCCAGGGAAAACTCCATTTGATCATGAAGGTATAATGAAGCATGTTCCGCATTGACAAACTGACCATCCAAACTCGTGACAACAGTATCTAACCCCATAGAGTTATGCGCCCCATAGTGCACTAATCGTGTCCCGGCTTTAGCGGATTCTGTTCCCAAATAAGCATAGCCTCCTTTGGCGAGCAGTTTATAAGCAGCATCATTTTCATGAACACGTTGATATAAATCTAATAGCAGCTTAGAACGTTCCGCCTGTGATTTATTTAAAAAGCGATTAGTAAGTGCGTCTAGCTTAGGATGTTCCAAATTGATTTCTTCTGTTGGACTATCGAATAATCCAGTATGCTTATTGATAAAATTAAGCAATTTTCCTACAGCTAATTGTTGTACTGTGGATGTATCATTAGCCCCTTTTTCAACAACAACAGGATACATTTGTTGAGTGTAAATATTTCCGCTCGCCGTACCATGATGCCCAGGAGTAACAATAGGCGTCAAACCACTAGGAATAATAGGCTTAAAGCAACGTGATCGTTCATCACGAAAAATCAGTAATTCAGCAGCATTACTAGGCGGCTTTTGGAAAAACCTATCATCTCGCCAAGCAATCCCAGGAATGAACATATAGCGCCCTCCTGGAACAGGATCCATAAGAAAAGCATTTACTTTTGCATTAGAAAGCCGTGCCGATAGACTAGCTCTTACATTGTCAGCTTCTTTAACATCTTTAAAGAATTTTGCAACAGCATTTCTAGTATAATAACATGGGGATTCCAAAAGAATGGTGTATAACGATTTTTTAGGATTTTGCTTCAGCTCTGTTTTTACTCTATCTAACTCGTGAAGCATTAAAATGGTTTCTACCGCGCCTCTACTATGTGCAGGTATTACAATATTTTCCTTGCCTTCTGCAATTGCTTTTAATACAAGAAAAAGACCTAGAGCAATACGCTCCCCTACTTCGGTACCTCGTGTTGTGGGACCATTAACTACATCAACTGAAGGCGTGCTAAATGATAAAGGTTGGCCAGTCAGGTCAGGCTCCAGCTCACCCATTTTTGTTGCTACAACTCTAGCTGTATAAGACAGAGTTTCGCCATTTTCATAGCTCTTACGATCAGCTTCTTTTTCCAAATTTGTTGTTGGCAGATGAGTATAAACCGTATCTGTACCTAACATGAATAAAAAATAATTTGGATTGAGAACAGGTCTATCGGAAACATCACGCTCAGCGTCAACTAAAATGATGTTATCATTCTCAATACGACTATCTTGTATTTGTCTACCAAGCAACTGTGAAAAAACGGTAAGATCAATATTCTTAGGCATAAAACGCCTCCACTATCTTGAAGCCAATTCAACAGATTTTCCTATACTATAATCGCGAACTCCCTTTGTTGATCCTCGAAATGGCATTAAGTACAAATTAAGATCAATTGTATGCAGTCACTATCTGCAAGTCAATCGAAAAACCTGGTTTTTTTATTCTTCAAAAGGGCTTAATTAATAAGCTTAAGTTCTCTGCTATCCGTTATGTTGTGGATAACATATTGCCGTCATAGTTCGACTAGCAACCTAACATATCGATTCTACTTGATTAAAATTAAGGAATTATTAACAATTGACCATTTTACAGAACGATTTCATCAAAACTCCAAAGATCACCACTTGTTCAATCATTAAACCTACAATAACCACACTTTATATGTATGAGTGTATAATAAATAGCTACTTAATTAGAACATTATATTATGAGTCTAAATTATCCCTATCATCGGCATCTCGGTGCCGTTTTACCTGTTGATGTAGGAGCAACTCCACAAATGATTGTTTATTTTTGCCAAAACTAAAGGGACAAGAAAAAATAGAGGAATCATTAGCCCTCTTCCCAAGCCCATAAAACGGAGGTCAGTCAACAAATTGCCCAACAAAAGCTCACCACAATAACTCCTATCTATAAAATCACCGATATAAGCCTAATCTCGCGATATATTATCTAGGTACATCTCCCCATAATTACTCGAAAAAAACCGATCCGAAAACTGACTTATCTTATATAGTAATGCTTAGCCATATTCAGCATTCCTAAAGTCGGACAATTTGTTGTTCGACCAACACGACTAAAGCTCTATTCAGTGAGTAATCAGGGTGTATTCACAGAGTTATCCACAGAAAATGGGGATAAGTTATCTAACATTAAAAAAAAGTTAAACACCATACAGAGCAAGGCGTTATTGAAAAACAAGAGAACATATAAAACTAGGTTTTGTATTGAAAATAAGAAGATACCCACAAGGGGAAAATAATGCATAGAACCACGCAGCTTGTAATGATAACAAAAAAACAATAAAAAAACAGTCTTGACGAAATAATTTTTCTATTTGGTCTCTTTCCAAACTATCAACAGGTAGGACCATGTAAGAAGACACCGAAGGCATGATCAGAGAATGTACCATGAGGGTTCGGGGTATCAGAACTCCTCATTACACAGTAGAAAGAATTGAAGAAATTTAAATAACTAATTGTTTTCTTAATAAAATTGCATCCTCAATGCCGTGACTGTCTTTATAGTATTCTTTCTTGAGTTCGAGTTGTTCAAAACCCATTGTTTGATAAAGATGCAAAGCCGTACTATTACTGGGTCTTACTTCGAGAACTACAGAGCCTACCTCTGAAAGTGAATCGAGAAAAGTTTGCAATAATTTACGTCCCCATCCTTTTGATTGTAACTGCTTGGCAATACAAAAGTTTAATACATGGCAAGTATTATTGGATACTCTAGCAATAATATACCCACCCAGCACCGCACCACTGTTCTCATCCGTTATTTCAAGAACTCGACAATCATACCCAACTAAAACACAATCCCTTAATATGTTTCTACTCCAGGGAGCCACATGAACACTAGTTTCAATGGCATAGACATTATCTATATCCGTTTCTTTCATACGACGAATGCTGGCTATCATTCACAGCTCCTATAGAGTCTATAAGAAATGCTGGGCTCCACAGCCCAGCCTACAATAGTTACTCTTTCTTTTTCTTTTTAGGCAGATAAAGGTCTGTAATAGTCCCTTCAAATGCTTCAGCTGCTTGAGCTATAGTTTCAGATAAGGTTGGATGAGGATGAATGGTCAGAGCAATATCCTCTACATCACAACACATTTCAATAGCAAGAGCGGTCTCAGCAATCAGATCACCCGCATTAACCCCAACAATACCTGCTCCGAGTATACGGTTAGTATCAGGACAGAATAATAATTTAGTCATTCCCTCTTCTCGTCCCATACTTAAAGCACGGCCACTTGCAGCCCAAGGGAATGTAGCCTTCTCATAAGAAACCCCTTTCTCTTTAGCCTCTTTTTCAGTTAAACCAACCCAAGCCAACTCAGGATCGGTATAAGCGACACTCGCTATGCACTTAGGTTCAAAATAATGTTTTTTACCAGCAATGACTTCTGCTGCCACTTTGCCTTCAGGTATTGCTTTATGAGCAAGCATAGGTTGTCCAATGACATCACCTATAGCAAAAATATGAGGTACGTTAGTTCTTAATTGTTTGTCAACAGGAATAAAACCTCGCTCATCAACTTTTACACCAGCTTTTTCAGCATTGATAACACCGCCATTAGGTCTTCTTCCGACAGAAACCAAAACTTGTTGGAAGCATAATGGCTTATCTGTAGCATGCTGCCCTTCCATAGACACATAAACTCCATCTTTTTTGGCTTCAACCGCAGTCACTTTGGTTTTCAAAAGGAATTTTACTCCTTTCTTAGCCATACGTTTTTGCAGAATATTAACTAGATCTGTGTCGGCACCGGGAATAAGTTGGTCCATAAACTCAACTACAGTAACATCTACACCTAAGGCAGAGTAAACCGTTGCCATTTCTAAACCAATAATACCGCCGCCAAGAACCAATAAATCACCTTTAATATCAGCAAGCTCTAAAGCTCCTGTTGAACTGAATATACGTTTGTCCTCAGGAATAAATGGCAAATTAATTGACTCAGAACCAACCGCAATAATTGCGTTATCAAACTCAACCTCTACAGGACCTTCTTTAGTATCTACAGTTATTTGGTGAGTACCGGAAAATTTTCCAGTTCCAGTAATAATTTCTACTTTGCGTTGCTTAGATAAAGCCTTTAGCCCACCTGTTAGTTTAGAAACTACAGAATTTTTCCAAGTTACTAGTTTTTTATTATCCAATTTAGGCTTACCAAAACTGACGCCTTGCTCAGACATCTCTTCAGCTTCTTCAACTACCTTGGCTATATGTAACAGTGCTTTAGATGGAATACATCCCACATTTAAACAAACGCCACCCAAATTATCGAAACGCTCAACCAAAACTACCTTTTTGTCTAAATCTGCAGCTCTGAATGCAGCAGTATAACCACCAGGCCCACTACCTAATACCACCACTTCAGTTTTAATTTTCTTAGCCATTTCAAGCCTCATTTAAATATTATTTTACAAAATCATTAAAATACCAGCAGGTCAAAACTACGCTCAGTATTCAGGAACAAATTTAGCCCGTATCAGTGCCGCGGAATACGAGGTTCCACATAATAGTGAGTAACAAGTCCAGATTACTTCTTTAAATTCACAACTAATAAGAAGAAGAAAAAATCCCGTATTACGCGGCGCTAATACGGGCTGCACGGCAACGTTACTTAAATCTCATAACAAAATTCTTCGGATATCACTCAAAGCTTCACTAATAAAACGCGCAAATCGTGCTGCTTCAGCCCCATCAATCACTCGATGATCATAAGATAAAGAAAGAGGCAACATTAGTCTCGGCTTAAATTCTCCGTTTGTGTAGATAGGTTTAATCGCTGAACGAGATAATCCTAATATGGCAACTTCGGGACTATTTACAATAGGAGTAAATGCTGTGCCGCCTATGCCGCCGAGGCTTGAGATTGTAAAACAACCACCAGACATATCTGCTGGCATCAATCCCTTATCCCTTGCCTTACTGCTTAGTCTTGTCATCTCTTGGGCAATGTCACCAACACTTAAGTGTTCCACATTTTTAATTACCGGAACAACCAAACCATTAGGTGTTTCTACTGCAATACCAATATTGCAATATTTTTTATAAATTAGATTTTCTCCACTAGCATCCAAAGAGGAATTAAATTGAGGATAAACTTGGAGAGCCTTACTCACGACACGACATACAAAAGCAAGAATGGTCAATTTATAGCCAGTGCTTTTGCTGTTTTCTGACTCAGCCTTCCTAAATGCCTCCAAGTCAGTAATATCGGCCTCATCAAACTGAGTAACGTGAGGAATAGTGATCCAAGAACGATGAACATTAGCACCTGTCAGTTTTTTGATTTTATTTAGCGGCTTCGTCTCAATATCACCGAATCGACTAAAATCAATCACAGGGTTACCTGGCAAACTAAAGTTACCTGCAGCAGGCCGCTCATTTAATCGCTCTTTAACATAAGCCTGCACATCCTCTTTAGTAATTCGTGACTTACGCCCACTACCTTTTACCAAAGACAGATCCACACCGAATTCTCTTGCTATACGACGAACAGCAGGCCCAGCAGCAATAGTTCCTTGATACTCAATTGCGTCTGAAGCAATTGGCTCCGCTCTGGAAAGCTCAACACCTGTTGGTTTAGTTACTTCTACAACTGGCTCTGATTTAGCAGCTGAAATACTTTTTTCTACAACAGGCGTACTTTCTACTGAGCCACTAGTTTCCATAGTCAAGATAAGGGTGCCCTGGGACACTTTATCGCCTAACTTAATACCCAGCTTTTTAACGGTACCAGAATAAGGTGAAGGAATGTCCATAGTAGCCTTATCACCTTCTAAGGTTATTAAAGCCTGATCTTTCTCTATTTGCATGCCCGGCTTAACTAAAACATCAATTACATCAACATCCGTAGCTCCACCAATATCCGGTATTGATACGTCAACGGATTGTGACTGAGCGGCTTGCTCTACGGGTTTTGCGGCCTCAGCAGGAGCTTCTGATTTTTGGGGTTGATCAGTTTCTTTAGATGCTGGTTCCGACGTATCTGCAACTTGTTCTGTCTGAACCAAAAGGATAACATCCCCCTCAGATACCTTATCCCCCACTTTTACCAATATTTTGCTTACTTTTCCTGCTTGTGGAGAAGGTATTTCCATACTCGCCTTATCAGACTCTAGAGTAATTAAAGGAGTATCGATGGAGATTTCGTCTCCGACCTTGATAAGAACTTCAATTACATCAACCTGAGTAGCGCCGCCTATATCAGGAACTTTTATTTCTATTTCGTTTGCCATATCTATCCTCAGCATCCAGTTAAATAATATCTCTATTTACTTTAAGATCATCATTTAACTAATGAGTTACTGGATCTAATTTATCTGGGTTAATGTTATAACGTTTTATTGCATCAACAACCTTAGATTTATCTATAGTTCCCTCAGCGACCAATGCATTAAGTGCTGCTAGAACAATAAATTTTGCATCAACCTCAAAGAAATGACGGAGACGTTCGCGTGTATCGCTTCGACCATAACCGTCAGTACCCAACGTAACATAACGATTAGGGACAAAAGAACGGATTTGATCCGCATAAATACGCATGTAATCAGTTGCTGCAATTACTGGACCTTGACGTCCCTTCAATTGAGATGAAACATAACTTTCTTTTGCTTTCTTTTCTGGATGAAGTGCATTATAGCGTTCAGCGGCTAAACCATCACGTCGTAATTCATTAAAGCTGGTTACACTCCAGATATCTGAAGTAATTGAATAATCTTTTTCCAGCATTTCCGCTGCTTGTATTACTTCACGAAGAATAGTCCCACATCCCATCAATTGAACATGCTGTTTTGACTTTTTCTTAGCGTCTTTCAACACATACATCCCTTTGATAATGCCTTCCTCAACTCCTTTAGGCATATCAGGATGTAGGTAGTTTTCATTCATTACGGTAATGTAATAAAAGACATTATCCATTTTTTCATACATGCGATATAAACCATGCTGAATAATGACAGCAAGCTCATAAGCATAGGTAGGATCGTAAGAAACACAGTTGGGAATGGTTGATGAATAGAGGTGGCTATGACCATCTTGATGCTGGAGCCCTTCACCTGCCAAAGTTGTACGTCCAGCAGTTCCTCCAAGCAAAAATCCTCTGGCCTGCATATCACCAGCAGCCCATGCCAAATCGCCAATCCGTTGAAAACCGAACATAGAATAATAAATATAGAAAGGGATCATCGTGAGCTTATTGGAGCTATATGAAGTTGCAGCAGCAATCCACGAACAAAAGGCTCCTGCCTCATTAATGCCCTCTTCTAATATCTGCCCGTCTTTAGCTTCTCTATAATACATGACCTGGCCATGATCAACTGGGGTATAAAGTTGGCCTACAGGAGAATAAATACCAATTTGACGGAATAAACCTTCCATACCAAATGTTCTACATTCGTCTGGCACTATTGGAACAATACGCGAGCTAATTTCTTTGTTTTTCAACAAAATAGAAAGAAGACGCACAAAAGCCATAGTGGTTGATATTTCTCTATCGCCTAGCCCTTTGGTAACTGAAGAGAACTCATCCAATGGAGGGATCTTTAATGGCTCTGCTTGAGTAGATCTGGCTGGTAGATAACCACCTAAAGCCTCTCTATGTTTTTTAATGTATTGAATCTCAGGGCTATTGTCATCTGGTTTATAAAAAGGAACTTCAGCAATTTTTTCATCGCTGACGGGGATACTAAAGCGGTCTCTAAACGCTTTGAGTTGCTCTATAGTCATTTTCTTTTGTTGATGAGTGATATTTTGTCCTTCACCAGCAGCCCCCATTCCGTAACCTTTAATGGTTTTTGCTAATATTACGGTCGGACTTCCTTTATGTTCAACAGCTTGAGCATAAGCAGCAAATACTTTTTGTGGATCATGACCACCACGATTAAGACGCCATATTTCATCATCAGAAAGATTCTCAACCATTTTCTGTAATTCAGGATAGCGATTAAAGAAGTGTTGTCTCACATAAGAACCATCGTTGGCTTTATACGCTTGATAATCTCCATCCACACATTCTTCCATGCGTTTTTGCATCCAGCCGTCTTTATCTTGAGCAAACAAAGGATCCCAACGGGCTCCCCAAATGACTTTAATGACATTCCAGCCAGCACCACGGAATAATCCCTCTAATTCTTGTATAATTTTTCCATTACCACGTACAGGCCCATCTAAGCGTTGTAAATTACAGTTTACAACAAAAATAAGGTTATCTAGTTTTTCTCGAGCAGCAATACTTAATGCGCCCACGGATTCTGGCTCATCCATTTCTCCATCACCAAGAAACGCCCATACTTTTCGTCCCTCAGCTTCAATAAGCCCTCTATTTTCCAAATACTTTAAAAAACGCGCTTGGTAGATTGCTTGCAAAGGACCTAAGCCCATAGAGACCGTTGGAAATTGCCAAAAATCATGCATTAGCCAAGGATGAGGATAGGACGATAGACCATCCACCTCTACTTCTTGTCGGAACAGCTGTAATTGGTTTTCACTTAATCGACCTTCAAGAAAGGCACGAGCATAAATACCAGGCGAAGAATGCCCCTGAATATAAACTAAGTCGCCACCATGCTCTCCGTTCGGACCTTTAAAGAAATAGTTGAATCCTGTTTCATATAAAGTAGATGAGGAAGCATAAGATGCTATATGACCGCCCAACTCAGGCGCATATTTGCCTGCTCTAAGCACCATAGCAACTGCATTCCATCGAATCAAAGCACTAATACGTTTACCTATTCCTTCATCAGGAGGCATTTGCTTTTCTGCATATGGTTTTATGGTATTTCTATAAGGTGTATTTATTGAGCTTGATAATTTGACTCCTTCAGCATTAGCTTTATTCAGGAGTTGCTGTAATAGAAAAGCTCCGCGTTCAATACCATCAGTGGCAAATACAGATTGCAGGGCATCCAGCCACTCGCGTGTTTCAATTGGATCTAGATCAACATTAGGTTCATTTGCCATGAATAAGTTCCCCGACATTCTATAATATTAAGTACAATATGGTACAGATCGTAATTGTTTTTGAATTACTCCCGTACAACCTTGAATACAAGTGGTGTAATCCGATGTACAGTTACAAGTTACTTTGCGGCATTGTAGTGGATCACGGTAAGAATTCAACCCACGAGAAATAAATCCGCCTTGAACTTGCTTTTCATGCACGTATTTAAAAAAATTCTTTGCAGAAGTGTAATTGGATGCAGAAGAACACATACGACAATTATTAGTACAATTTTGCTGGCATGATTCCAAATGCTGCACACAGATTGTTTTGCATAAGTTGATTGTTTGTGGGTCACCTATAATTTTTTGCTTTATGCAACCAGAAAGACCTAACAAAATCATACAGCACGCTATACGCAATAACAAATTCATAATTTAAATCCGTAATAAATTAAAAAGATCATCAATTGTTACATCCAAGAGGCTAATGTAAATAAGGCAATAAAGACCATAAGGACTATAGTTGCATGCTCTATTAGACATTCCGCAACAGGTAGAGGTATTTCATCTGCATCATTAGCACGCACCGCGTGTTTTCCACAGTCACTTAGCATTTGATGATTGAATTCAGGTTTAGCAAAAAACAGCTTGGTAAAAGAAACAAAACCTTTCTGGAAATTACCAACTAATAAATAAAGTAGTGCCGAAATACGTGCGGGAATCCATTCAACAATGTCTGTAAGCTGTTTTGCTTGTTGGTCAACAAAATTAATAGTCTCACATAAAGTGATCAATCTATAAGCCAAGGCACCTATAGGCCCCAAGACAACATACCAAAATATCACAGAAAATAATTGGCTATTCACTTGCGTAAAATAATTCCCTACTGCGGTATCATTGTTTGTCTCTGTGTTTAATTCAGATAAAGGATAAAATGCATTTTGTGGTCCAAGACAATATAAGAAAATAACAATGCTAAAAACAAACCCCACGAAACCAAAAAACATACTGCTAAATAGAAAATAAATAAGAGAGACAACCAAAAGAATAGGAATAATGATTCCGGCAAAATTCATCCAGGGATTGCGAAAGAAATCACTTTTATCAAGTATTTTCTTTATTGATAAATAATAATCACCAAACCAATAAAAACGTTGATATGATGCAGCATGAATTAAAAATCGTTCGCTAAGCAGACATAAGACTATAACCAATAATTTCATTATGTTAATCCTTACGCATTTTATCGGAAAAGGCTATAGGTGTTGGGTATTTTAAAACCACAAAATATGATGAAACAATGAAAGTTAATATTGTTGTAGCCTGAATCAGATTAGAAGCAACATCTGAAATCAAATTGGTACTCAAGGCAATACTGGCAACCAGCAAGGAAAACTCACTACCCTGCCCCAAACGAATACCAACTTCTTTTGCCACAAGCTTCTTTTCTCCTGCGCGAGCTAAAAGAACATAAAATAGGAATGGTTTAATGATTAAAATTAGAGCCGCAAGAATAACTGCCGGAATAATAACTTGAGCTGCAAATCCAAAATTAAATGTTGCACCAATTGAAAAGAAAAACATAACTAAGAAAAAATCTCTTAATGGCTTTAAACTATCAGCAATAAACAATGAAATCGGACTAGATGCTAAAGCAACCCCTGCAACAAAAGCACCGATATCTTCAGACAACCCCATGGTCTGGGCCAATACCGATAGTCCCAAGCACCAGCCTATGGAAAGTAAGAAGACATACTCTTGTGTTCTATCAAATCGAGCTAATAATTTAATTAGGATATATCGTTCAAATGCAAATGCAAACAAACATAATGCGGGCAATGCAATACCAACCAAAAGTAAATCATTAAGAGATAAGGCTCCACCTTGTTTCGCCCCATTAATCAAAATGAGAATGATTATTGCGATAACGTCTTGCATTAACAATACACTAATCATCACCTCACCTGTATGTTGGTGATGTAGTATAGTAGTAGGTAATAATTTTAAACCAATAATGGTACTAGAAAACATCATCGATGCCCCTAATACCCACGATTCGGTTACAGTAAGTCCAAACGCCCTTCCAATAAGGAAAGCAATTACCGCAAAAAATACAGAACTAATAATAGCAATCCATGTGACTTCTTTTAGCATATGGATTAAGTTTTGTGGTTGTAAGTGCAAACCTAATAAGAATAACAAAAAAACTATTCCTATATCTCCGATTTGTTGCACCATAGTAATATTAGGAACTAATTGTAACCCCCATGGACCCAGAATAGCTCCCAAAAGTATATAGGCGACCAATAAGGATTGTTTTGTATATAAAACTAGTGTAGATAGAAAAGCAGCTCCAGCGAATATTAAGAATATTATATAAAATACAGAGCCATTATGCATCGTTAAATTGCCTCACTAGTTGATTAAACAATAAGTCTTTAAGTTACAGTAGTAGATTTTAGCTATTAATTAAATAATTAGCTATTAATTATTCTATAAAATGAGAGGTTATCATCACTCTATAGAATAACTTTTTACTTTTTAACAAATAAGAAGTTATTCTCGCCTGCATACTCATTCAAAGAAAGTTTCATTAGAGAATTCATACGATATCTTAAATTAAGAGGTTCTATTAATTATGAAGGGAAGTTTGAGTCATCTTTCTTGACAAGAAAACTTAGAGACGAAGCATTTATAATTCAAATAACTGCTTATTGCTTTCTAAAAAATCTACACGCGAACCTGTATTATATTGTTCTCTAACTTAAAATGAGTATAAAAAGCAGTAGATTTTTTCAATGTTTTTATACAATTCGATTCCTATAGGATGATGCGAAGAATGGCCATGAATAAGATGAACTATTCCTGTATCAATTAATTCATGAGCAAATACTTGATGCTGGGCAGGAATTTGATACACCCAGTTAGCCCCCAATGAATGCTAATAATACAAAAATCCCCTAGCTGCTTATACGACTCTATCTTTTTTTATTTTCTTAATCGTCTTAGAACTTAAATCGTCAAGCAACCAAACTCCTGGTTCAGTTTTAGTAGCCCCCAAAATATATTTCCCATCGCACCATCTTGGAGTACTCTCATTAACCTCTTCAGCAAGAGAAACATAGTCTCTTGCATCTTTAACGTATGATTCATAAATTTGTGGTTCAACAGGATGAGATAATATTTGATCTATCCCTCTGCCAATCATAACATCGCCACATAAAAAAATTTTTAAGGAGACGTCTCGTGACATATTAGCAGTTCCTTTTCAAATTTATCTAACCATAGTGAAATGGTCAGTTTTACATCTAACTCAGACTAAATTAAAACTGAAAAGGAACCTCTCACTCCATTTCTTGCTAATTGTGATTTTAAACCATCAGCCATTTTTTTAGCTGCAAATGGACCTACCCTGACTACATAATGCTGTTTGTAATGCTCAATAAACACAGGGGATGGAGTAACACGAGCCAATTTATCTTTTAACTGTTTTGCTAAAACTTCAGATGAAAAAGCCCCTGCTTGCAGATAATAATGCGCTTGGCCAGAAGGGCCAGCTAAAGTTTCTATTTCAACTCGAGCAGTTCCCCGAGGAAACACTCCCAACTTTAATGCGGCAGCATAAGATAAATCAATGACTCTATCCGCATGAAACGGCCCACGGTCATTGACCTTAACTACCGCCTCGCGTCCGTTATCTAAGTTTTTTACTTTCACATAAGTGGGTAGGGGTAGTGTTTTATGGGCTGCAGACATCACGTACATATTATACGGCTCACCACTTGATGTCCGCTGCTTATGAAACTTTGTTCCGTACCAAGACGCAATACCTCTTGTTTTATATCCTGTGGAACTTTTCATCACCTCATAAGTACGGCCATCCACTTTATATTCAGTTGGATTACCATATCGACTTAAAGGTTCTTTTGCGGGAACAGGCTCTTTAAAGCTAACGTTGTGCATTTTAGTTGGAGCACCGTCTTGTTGGATGGTATAGCGATTCCCTTTATTTTTATATCTATTGTATATTCTGCTATCAGTGTGTTTTGTTCGTCCTGAATATTTGTTAGTTGAATTGGTTTCATTAGTAGAATTGTTAGTGCCTGTACCCTGACAACCAGCTATAAGTACACTTAGGGCAATTAATGTTTTTCTCATATGCTCTTAAATATAATTATTATTTGTGCCTAAACTATACCTGAAAAAAAAAAGTTTTTCGAAGTTTTGCTCCCAAATAATTTTAACACATTCAAAAATTTGAAAAAAAAAACAATATTTTTACTATGCTATTTGGCCGCTAGTAGTTGGTTATGCTAGTATATCCCCATTTTGTAACTACTTCAGGTAAATAAATGAGCAGAGCTACCTCTTTTTTATTAACGACACTGTTTTTTATCACTCTTTTTGTGCAATCTACCAATTCGACTGCAGAAGATTCATTGCCTAATAATGATTTGCAAAGACCGTCCCCTACTGTTACTAACAAACCTTTAGTGACTCCTGCAGCACCAGCCCTTAATGCCAAAGCCTACATTCTTATCGATGTAAATAGCGGTAAAATTATTGCTGAAAAAAATAGTGAAGAGCGTTTACCTCCTGCTAGTTTGACTAAGATGATGACATTATATGTTGTATCTAACGCACTACATCAAGGCCAGATACATTTAGATGATAGTGTAAGAGTTAGTCGTGATGCATGGAGAATTGGTGGTTCCCGTATGTTTATTAAAGAGGGCCAACAAGTTTTAGTTGAAGATTTATTAAAAGGCATCATCGTAGACTCCGGTAATGATGCTTGTGTTGCCATGGCTGAGCATGTTGGAGGCACTGAAAACGCCTTCGCTGACATCATGAACCAGCAAGCACAAAATTTAGGAATGAAAAACAGCCACTTTACTGACAGTACAGGTTTACCAGATCCTAATTTATACACAACTGCTAAAGACCTAGCTATCTTAGGTAGAGCATTAATTAGTGATTTTCCTCAATACTACAGCTGGTATAAGCAAAAGTGGTTTACTTATAATGGCATACGTCAACCCAATAGAAACCGTTTATTATGGAGAGATAACCAAGTTGATGGATTGAAAACTGGACACACAGCTGAAGCAGGCTTTTGTCTTGTTTCCTCAGCAAAACGTGGCAACATGCGTTTATTAGCTGTTGTATTAGGAGAACCTAATGACTCATCTCGTGCAGATGATAGTGAAAAATTACTAAACTACGGTTTTAGATTCTTTGAAACGCATCAATTATATAAATCAGGCCAATCCATCTCCGAAATGCAGCTGTATAAAGGTGCAGTTGACAAAGTAACTGTTGGATTAACTGATGATCAATTCATTACGATTCCAGCAGGCCAATACCAAAGACTGAATATTTCAACTAACGTTCCTTCTTATTTACAAGCCCCTATAAATAAAGGCGATAAGGTGGGTGAGTTGGTAGTAAAATTTGATGATAATGTAGTAGCTACCCGTCCTTTATATGCACTGCAATCAGTTGAATCTGGTGGATTTTTTACGAGAGCCAAGGACTCAATTCGCTTAACATTCAAAAGCTGGTTTGGCTCTTAGGAATGAGTATTGCGTTCGTAAATGGTGAGTATTTAGATGCCGCCGATGCAAAAATATCAATATTTGATCGCGGTTTTCTATTTGGAGATGCGGTTTATGAGGTGATGCCTGTGTATAACGGGCAGCCTTTTTTTGTTAAAAGACACCTGGAACGCCTCTATTCTAATTTGAAAAAAACAAAAATTAACATCCCTCAATATAACTGGCATGAATTAATTCAACGGCTTATAATTGAAAATAATGGTGGTGATTTACAAATATATATTCATGTAACTCGCGGAAATCAAGGTTACCGAAAACATGATATCCCATCGACCATTACGCCATCAGTTGTAGCATTTACCATTCATAATCATTTTCCATCTGAAACTGATAAAGAAAAAGGAATAAGAGCCAAACTGATTGAGGATATTCGCTGGGCAAGATGTGATATTAAAACAACATCATTAATTGCTAATATTTTACTAAATGATGAGGCGGTTTCTTCTGGATTTGAGACGGCAATTTTAACGCGCAATGGGAGAATAGCTGAAGGTGGAACTGCTAACATATTTATAGTCACCCAAGATGAGGAAATTAAGACGCCTCATTTAAATAACTCATGTTTACCTGGGATTACCCGGCAAATAGCTATTGAATTAATATCTGATTTAAATTGGACGTTTAATGAGACTGAAGTAACCACTGAAGAGCTTTTTAAAGCCAAAGAGGTCTGGATCACTAGTACTACCAAAGAAATAATGCCTGTTACTATGATTAATGATTGTTTTATTAATAAGGGTAAAATTGGAACGTATTGGCGAACGATTAACAACTTATATGATCAACTATTACGTTAAATTATGACTAGAACTACTCTAATAGAATTCCCATGCTATTTTCCGGTAAAAATAATCGGGGTTAACTCTCAAACTTTTATTTATGAAATAAGAGAAATTACTCTCAAACATTTCCCGACCTTTAAGGAAGCAGATATCACCCATAAACTGAGTCAAAAAAGTAATTTTCTAGCGATTACTACGACCGTATATGCAGAAAACCAGGAGATACTAGATGCCTATTATCAAGCCTTAGTCAAGCATCCAGATATCAAAATGGTTTTGTAATGAATATTCATTATTTAGGCATTCAAGACTACGACGAGGTATGGTTAAAAATGAAAGAATTTACCGTACATAGAGATGTTGTAACTCCGGATGAACTATGGCTTCTACAACATTATCCAGTTTATACCCAAGGCCAAGCTGGAAAGCCAGAGCATATTCTTAATCATAATTCTGTTAAAGTTGTACAATCTGATCGTGGCGGTCAAGTAACCTATCATGGTCCAGGACAGCTTGTAGCTTATGTATTAATGGATATCCGTCGTAGAAACCTAGGTATCCGTACTCTTGTATGCCAATTAGAGAAGATACTGATTTCTGTTTTGGCACAATATGAAATCGAATCTAATATTCGTTGTGGGGCCCCAGGAGTTTATGTACAAGAAAAGAAAATAGCCTCTATTGGGCTTAGAGTTAAAAATGGTTGCACTTATCATGGAATAGCCTTAAATGTTGACATGGATTTAACTCCTTTTTTAGGAATTAACCCTTGTGGCTTTGCAAAAATGGAGATGACTCAAATGAGCCATTTCCTACCTACTGTTAGTTTAGAGGAGGTAAGCCAGCATTTTGAGCGAGTTTTTTTAAATCACTTTAAATAACGAGAAACGATGAATTTGTTCGTAGATTATATTCAACCGCTCACAGATTGGCTCCAAGCAAACCCTAGATGGTCTTTATTTATCACATTTATTATTTCCTTGGCTGAATCCTTAGCCATAATAGGCAGCATCATTCCTGGCTCAGTCACTATGACTGCTATTGGTATACTGGCAGGATCTGGGATTATGCGTATTGATTTAACACTATTAGCAGCAACCTTAGGTGCTGTTTGTGGTGATAGTCTTAGTTATGCCTTAGGCTTCTTTTATAGTGAACGATTAGTCGAAGTTTGGCCATTTAAAAAATATCCTCAGTGGTTAACATATGGAAAAGACTTCTTTGCCCGACATGGCGGTAAAAGTGTATTGATCGGACGTTTTATCGGCCCATTACGCTCACTTATTCCTGTAATAGCAGGAATATTACATATGAAACAATGGCGTTTTTTAATTGCTAACATCTTATCGGCAATTGGCTGGGCGCTATTATATGTCATGCCAGGTGTTTTAATTGGGGCAGCAAGTCACAGCCTTTCCACTGAAAGTGCTACTCGTTTATTCATTGTTATATTAATTACACTCGCCGCTATTTGGTTAATCGGCCTGCTTCTTAAGTGGTTATTTAATAAAATAAATTTGTTCCTAAACAATTATTTACATCACTCTTGGCTGAATCTCAAAAACAGATCTAAATTATCTGGCCTCTATTATGCAATTACACCAGACGAAGAACAGAATCACTACCCAACAGCCGCGCTCCTAATTACGAATCTATTATGTCTAGTTTCTCTCATAATACTCACTATCTTTAGTATTAAAATACAATGGCTGAGTTTCATTAATTACCCTTTTCATTTAATTACGCAAAGTTTTCATGCTCCTTTATTAAAGGCATTTTTTATTGTTTGCACCCAACTAACTAGCACCATTACCATTGTATGCCTTTACCTCCTTTGTTGTGTTTGGTTTCTTTACCACAAAAATGTTAAGGTAATTGCTTATTTTACTAGTATATTAGTTTCAAGTAGCTGCCTGGCCTGGGTATTAGCGTACCTAATCAATAGTCCTAGACCTCAAGACATTCAAGTTGTTCTAGCTGGTTCTTCGTTTCCGGCAACTAATATTGAAGTGGCCACCGCTTTTTACGGATTTATTTTATTTTACATTAATAATCCATATACGTTACTGACTAAAAGTATTAGATCTTTTATATTGATCGTCCTAGGATTAAGTGGACTTGGAGCGGTTTATTTAGGAGATGTTTGGCTTACAGATACTCTGGCAGCCTATTTTGCTGGTGCTAGTATTTGTTTAATACATTACCTGATTTATAGAAAATCGCATTTTGGCCATTTAAAAATAACTCAGCCAACCACTATTCTTGTATCATTGTTGACTGCAATAATATTCTCTATGGCTTTATCCACTTATATTAACTTTAAAATTTTATCGTATAATCATACTCGCTACTGCAAAGAATATACCTTGAAAAAAGTTACCTGGTGGAACCAACAAGCCCCCATTTTACCGATATACCATCTTAATCGCATTGGTAAGCGAATTAGTCTCTTAAACGTTCAGTATGTAGGTGATCTAGATTTACTGCAAAATAGTCTGGAGGCACATGGCTGGGAAACACATAGTGAATCTTTTTTCACTAAATTACTCATGAGAATGAATACTCAATCAAATGAGATTAAGTTTCCATTATTAGCTCAATTATATGAAAATAAATCTCCTGAATTAATTATGACTTTCCAGGACGCTCAATCCAACATAATTCTAGAACTTGATATATGGGAATCAAACTATCATATTAATGAATTAAACAGTCCTTTGTGGATAGGTACGATACACCAGAATGTACGTGATTATAAAAAGAAAAATATTCAAAAAGAAAACCCACCTCAATTAACTAACCCATTAACTTATTTAATGCCTGCTTTAAATAAATTTACTCTAAGACGAATAGAGCTTCCTCAAAATATGGTAAACACAATGCTATACCCTACTGCTCCAATAATTTTATTAATAAAAGATCCTGATACTGACCATTAGATATTTGTTAGGTGAGGTATTTTATGGGGCCTTCTAGCCATATAATAAATTAGCTGATATAAATATAATTCAAATTAACTAATAGAGCATTTTATTTTAAGGGATGGGATCAATGTATATTTTAGCTAAATTTATCCACTGTCTCTTTCCACTAATTGCTTTAGTTTTCTTAATTATTGGAATAAAAAGAAATACTATTTACTATGTTATTTCTTCGTTATGGCTAAGTCTTATTGCACTGATTATTCATTATCAATCTTCAGGTAGCCAAATTTTAGGAAGTTATTTTAACTATACTAATGCTGCAATCTATACTCTCAATTTAATTACATTATTTATTGCTTTAATTCGAGTCATTTCTCACTTAAGTAACAATAGCATTGCTTTTAAATACATAAGCAGCTTAATGCAATCATTTATTGCAATAGGTTGTTTATTAGTTATTACCAATCTCTGGATTAATGCTTACTTCATTGAAAATCGAATGGATGGAACTCCAATTATGCAAGTAGCATTACTTAAAAAAGCAGATTACTGTAATTATAAATACATATTTTATAAAGTAACCACCAACGGTACTATCGTTTACTTATGCCCCAATTTTTATGGATTTATACCGTCCATAGGCCATTTATCAATTAGCCCTGATTTTATTGCAACACAACCACGGGTCCTGTGGAACCATACAACGCAATTTTCTGTGAAACATCAATAAAATCACCATCTATTTCAATTACTTTTTGTCGCTATTGGAAAGTGAAGTCCTTTCCCATATTTAATAAAAATTTCTCTATGTCATTTAAAATCGCATCTTCCAATGTTTTCTCACCATTTAATACTTCAGAACTTAAATATGAAAATATATAAAAGTACTAAAATGGGCTTTTATTGAACCCACCGGTGTGTGTTAAACTTTTGAACGATCAAAGAGAGTTCCATTTGCAAAATAATTCAAGCACAGCCGAATCTGTTTTCAAGTCCTAACACCTTTTGCCGTTACTTATCCCTAATTTCTTGAGGTAAGTGATATGGGTAACAGAACAAATAATATAAATCCTTATTTTTTTTTACTCAGTTAACTCATCAAGACATGATTTAAAAATATAAGCTGTGGACGTTTGCCTGACGATAAATTTTTTTCTCATCAAATAAATTCAGTTCTTTTAAATTATATAGGACTATAATTAGTCATAGTGGTTTTAATTTGTCCGTGGTGCCATATGCCTACCTTCGCAGAACAAGTATTAAATAGAGCACAATCAGAATTTATAAAATCAAGGGGTTCCAGTCATCCAGATCTTAAATCAACAATTTTTTTAAAAGCAGATGATAACGGTAATCTAAAGGGGCCGTTTAAAAAACTGATTGACCATTTACAATTGGCAAAGTATCCCCATCCACCATTTACCTGCAAGCAACAATCTATTGAAATCAATGGCACAATAAGACCTGTTACTTATATCAAAGCAGAAGGACAAATAAATTTGTCCACTGAGCAACTACATCAAGTCAACGTCAATTCGCTTTTGTTAAGAAAGGTGGCCCTAGCTGCAACACTGGAAGCCTACGCTACTCAGCATGTAAAAGGAAAAAACCAACTAAAAGCGATACGTAGTCAATTAGAACAGCTGGTGAATGAGTCAATCCAGGAAGCAATCGAACAAGCCAAAGACCCTAAACTAAATATTGATGCCTATGATGAAACCAATAAATTTATCAATAAATTGGGAACCATATTAAATAATAATACGCAACTTAAAAATCATAATGAAGCAGTTAAGAACATCAAAAACTATGAACGCTATGTTCTATCAGAGATGAATGCAGGAAGAATAATTATCAATGAAAGTACTTTGGATGATAAAAATATCGTCCAAATGGATATTCCTCTGGATGCCCAATTAACTGAGGCACAAAAAAAAGAATACCTTCAAATTATAAGTTCTAAAAAACCAGAATGGTTTCAAAAATTAAACCCTGAAGAACAACGTTGGTATCAAGACCGAGTTAAGCGCGCAACAGAGTCTCCTGATGGATGGAAGAATTTTGCTCAGGAAGTTTATAGTACCTCCGCGATGCAACAAGCGCTTGAGATGAAAAATGCCCGAAAGAATTATTTTTTTATCGATGGGCAATTACAGAGCGAAAGCACTAAAAATGCCACGCTCAATCCCATAGAGGTGCCGAAAAAGGAAAGACAAAAGCTCACTATTCAGAATGCTGAACAACTAATCGAAAACCAGATACAGGATGCCACTGAACAGTTTAGAAATCATTGGGGATTAAGTCCCGATGCAAAATTGCCAGGCAAAATCATGATCGCGAGCCAAAGCTTGCTAAGTCCCTTCTTGGGGATAGCCGATGACAAGATGATTAAAGCGCAAAAAGAAGCGATTGAACATTTAGCAAATGATCCACGATATAAAGATAAGTATCAAATAGTCTTTGGCAATGATGCCGTTAACATTTTCCGTAAAGCTCAGACTATTAATTGGAAATACACCGATAACGTGATGGACTATTCAAGAGATCTGATGGGTAAACTTCAACTTGCGGGGGTTGATAGTAACCATCCTCAAATGAAGTTAATGAATGAAGCCCTACGTCGGTTGGAGGAGCTAAAAGACGCACCAGACTTGAAAGATCGTAATAAAGCAGCATTCAAAACAGCGCTTACTTCTATACTTATTGAAGCGTCAGGGGGTAAAGTCAGTACCAATTGTAAAAGTGGCAAAGATCGTACTGGACTTGAGGAATTATATCATAATGCAATGTTAACTTATTATTCAGTATATAATGAACTTCCTGGATACAATGATCCTCCTGAAAAAAGAGAGCGATTCATTAAGATTTTTTCTCATTTATTCAATACGCTAAAAATTCATGAGTCTGCTTCTGGTAACACGGTTGGGGCATTTGGTATTAAAGATAGTGCAAAAATGCTCTGTCCTGATATAGCAAAAGCATTAGCCGCTAACTATACCGCGAGTAATAGTAGAGCGAATATAAATAAAACTGAAGAAGCATTTGTAAAAAAAATAACCAAATCATTTGACCAGGGTAACGCGGTTGTTGAGGCGGATGTGTTCAAGGATTTTGCGCAGGAAAGACTGGAACGTCGTAAACATGAACTAGAACAAAAATCGGGTAATAAAAAAAAGAAAATTGATGCATTAGATCAATTAATCCTGGACGTAAAAAATAGTCAAGACTTGATTCTCACCTTAAATAAATTTCTGTCCGATGAAAAGAACAAAAGTATTTTTTCTTCTAAATTAGGAGTACGTGAAGATCTAACGATTAAATTGATAAAAAAAATTATTAAAGAGTGCGAAGCCAACAAAAAATTAATTGAAGAAAATAATCAACATAAAAAAAGAGAACAAGAATTACAACAAAAAGCTAAAAAAACTCCGGAAAAAGATATTAAACAGCACGTACAGGAATTAAGAACCACGATTAAAGGGCAACAGAGTGAAATTCTTCTGGTTCAAGAGTCACTTGTTCAGCAGAAAAAAAACCTGGAACAAGAAAAAAATAAGCTTCTACAATTCAAAATTGAATTAGCACGAGTAGAACAAGATTTAGGAAAAAATACACATAAACTTGCCGAAATAACGGCAGAATTGATTGTTCAACGGAACCAATTAGAAGCTTTATCTACCGCATTGAGTCATGAGAAAGAGATCGCCAAACAGATTGATGAACAGTTGAATCAAGAAATTGAATCATTTAATCAACTGAATACGACTCTCGAAAGTCAAAAATCCGATCTATATCAATTGGAAGAAGAGTTACAACAACAAAAAGAAGAAGTTGTTTCAATAACAGAGGAAATTAACACTCAAACAACAACTCTCGAACAGTTAAGGGTTGATCATCAAAAAGAAAATAATAAATTGAATATCCTTACTCAGCTACAAAAAGAAAAGCCAGCTCTTGATGAGTTAATACATAACCTTAATAAAGCTCAAGAACAAAAAGGGGCTTTAGAATCTAAAAAAGCAGGGCTAAAAAAAATACAAGAAGAAATTGTAGAAAAAGAAGTTAATAGATCGCGAATAAGCAAAGTGCTCGCCTCAATTGTTTCATTTTTCAAATCCTTATTTAGTTCATCTAGAAATGCGATGGAAGATAGTCGCCCCGTCACTCCAAAATCAAAAGAAATTGAGGAATTAACCTCTGAAATCGATAAATTAGAAAAACATATAGAACTACAAAAACAAATTGTTCAAAATCAAAAAGATAAAGTAGAACGTTTAGAAGCAGGTATTGATGAGAAAGCCAAAGAGGATATAAATCAAGGGTTGAAAGAACAAACCGTAAAAGTTATGCAATTAGACACTAAAATAACGAAAGCGGAACAACATATTGAGCAACTTAAGGAAAACGAAGAACAAGGTCGCTCTAGAATTAAAGAACTTGAAGGAAAAATTAATCGCCAAAAAGAGCTTATCAGTAATTCTAAGTTTGAGGTTGAAGGAAAAAAATTATCCATAGAAGAACAACGAATGCATTTAAGCACACAACAAGGCTCCATCGAAACAATGGAGGGTGATATTGTCAATAAGCAGCAATCAATAAAAGAAAAAGAGATGTCGACGGATGTTTATAAAAAGGCCATTCACAAAGATGAAACAGAAGTACATAATCTCCATGGAAAGATCACCAAACAAGAAGATAAAATTCAACAACAAGAAAAGCTGTATCAAGGTCAAGTGGATAAGAGTGCAGAACACCCTATTCATCCGACTAGCCCTATGAAGCAAAGACTCCAAGAATCGAAAAGCCAGGCAAAAAAGCACATTCAACAAGACGATCCAAAAAATGAAATCACTCCAATTAGACTTAGGTAGCCTCGGACATTTCTGAGACTCTGATTTACAATCTCTATCTGATGGTTGGGGTGAATAGAACGGCCAGCCCCTCTAATAAACAATGTTTCATATTAATTAAAGATAAGCTGCTAGCCGAAGATGAACCTTTTCTCTGACAACTATTAATCAAAAAAGATAGAAACGGCAAAAAGCCTATGATTTTATTGAATGGATCACCTTCGGAAAAGAAGGTGTTATTCAAGATAACAATAGTATAATTTAGCAAAAGGTTATCGCATTTGGCAATCAATTCACTGGGGCTTCATGGCAGAAAACAATGAAGAGGTAGATGCCTTCTAACAAGGCTGCAATTGCTTCAGGCGCAAAGGACAATATCTCGCCTCGTGGCTCGACTGGGGTATTATCTTGGCTATTACGCAGCGATCCAGATGGCTATTCATTTGAAGTGGTTCACAAGAGCTAGTTTCGATTTCAGATGCACCTCAGCAACTGTGACCTAAAGAACGAACATTTTGGGGGTTCTTCCAGTGGTCCTCAACTACCAATACCAATGCCAATGCCAACTAAAAAAACTACTATTGTTACAACAACATAAAGGATGATAAAGTTAGAAATTATATAACAAATTGTCCTTAAGGATACTATTTGATACTATGTCAAAAATTTACCATTGTAATTTTAATATGAAGCGTTTTATTTTATTATTTTTGGTGCTTTTCTGTCTTGATGGTTTTGCCATGGCTCCTAAGCCTAATTGGGATCAGGCTATTGAGCGTGCAATTCAACGCTATGGTTTAAAAGTAGAGCCACAGCTTATTTCTTTCTTTTCTAAAGCAGGAGTTAGTTACCCCCCCAAAGAAATAGCCTTACTTGCTTTCAAATCTGAACGAAAGGTAGAGCTCTGGGCGAAAAACTCCAAGAAACAGTGGAAACATATTCATAATTACCCTTTGACCGGTTTTAGCGGACGTCTAGGACCTAAATTACGTGAAAATGACAAACAAATCCCTGAGGGTGTATATAAACTAGTAAACTTCAATCCCTTTAGCAGCATGCATTTATCAATGATGATAAATTACCCGAATAACTTTGACCGAGAAAAAGGTTCCATAGATGGACGCAGGAATTTAGGTAATAATATTTTTATTCACGGAAAAGACTTATCCGTTGGCTGTCTAGCTGTTGGGGATCTTGCTATAGATCAGCTTTTTATTTTAGCTAGACGCGTTGGTCTTGATAATATACAGGTTATCATTGCTCCCAATGATATGCGCAACAAAAAACCAGAAACATCCACATTTGCTCAACCAAGATGGCTTCCAGAACTTTATAAACGCATCGCTATCTCATTAAAACCATTTACTAAACCTAAATATACGGCTTAATGTTGGTCTTCAGTGAACACGTTAAGTTTTTCTAAATAGGGGTTCTTTTCAGGAAGGTACGAAATTTCCCGAAGCCCCCATATAACCCTTTACCAGTCTAGGCTGTAGCCAATAAATCGATTTTTTTGTTAGTCACTAATTTTTCTATAACATCATGTAAATTAAGGCATTCCTTCTTGTTATAAAATTCATAAATTCCAATCAAGTTAATATGTTGCCATGCAACAGGGGAAAATCGAATTATTTTCAAGCATTCTTCTTCCATGTTGTTCTGTTTGTAATGTTCATAAAGTCCAGTCAGAAGGGAAGCATTGTAAAAAATAATACAATTGGACAGTAAACGTGCGCATTCATTATTAATGATTAACTCAATCTCCGTTTTTCCAGTTAATTTCCTACTGCTAATCCTTGCGATAGCTGCTCTGAGCTGGTGGTATGACTCACCCCGATTTAAAGAACGATGCACTGTTTTACGCATCCCTTCATCATCAATATAATCAAGCATGTACAGGGTCATGATAACCTGGTCCAGTTCAATCAATGCCCGTAACGTATCATTTGATTGGTAGGACGATAATTTTTTTACAATAGTGCTTTGACTGCTCTTTTTAAGTCCCAGCGTCGCCATGATTCTTAAAATATTATCCCATTCTTTAATGATTAACCGTACATTTACTTTCTTACTCGGCTTGACCAGCAGCCCTTCATAACGCTTTGGATCATCAAAGCTGACAAGGTTATTTCCCGCCTTTTTATCCAACTGAGTAAATCGTGGCATGAAGCGGTAACCAAAAAGAAAGAGTATGATGAAATTCACGCGATTTATACTGTGCATGTCTCCAGATATGGCAGCGATTTCAATATCACTTGTGTTGCTATTGAGCATGTCGAAAAGATAATGGCTTTCATGTTCGTTTGTACCAATGATTTTTGTGCACAGAGGCAACCAGTTCGCGCATAATGTGTAAGCCGATACCCCCTGACCAAATCCGAAGTATTTTGTTGAAAATCTTGCCATAATTGAATTGAATTTTGTCTCAAGCTTTTGACCATCAATGCTTGCATGAATCCCGTAGTCAGCAAGAGTATATTTTTCAAATATTGGCAGTTTCTTCAAGTGATTCATCACCACGTCACTTGCTTGTGTTAAAGTCATGTGTCGAATAAAATCAGCATAAGTTGACTTTAGGTCATGCTCTTTAACATCGCTGATATCTTTCATTTTATCAATATCAATACCAGTGCCCTTGGCAACCAGACAGGCTGACAATACTGACTCATCGACTTGCTTTTTACTGCCTGTTGGCAATATATGGGTGAATTTTTTCATGAAGTCTGTCTGGTTATGCGTAAACTGTATAATTTTAGCAATACTGGTTAGGGGCATGTTTTCATAAAAAGGATTATTAACACCATCATCTGACTTTTTATAAGGTAAAGTCCAACGAATTGCCTCCCCTTTTTTATTATGCTTCAGTTTGATTTTGTTGTTTTCACCGGAGGCAATCTTATCATTGACCTCTTTGTATCGCGGACCTAATCGGTTGGCAAGATCTTTCAGAAGGTCATTGATATCACTTCCCAGCAGCTTGTTTTCCAAGCGCTTAATGATTGAATTTTTGTTTTTATCCCAGTCTTGTTTGGGATGCAGTTCATCGTTTAAGGCACGGTACGATAAACTATTATAAACGGTGGCTGATCCTGATTTTATGCCCTTTTCAATTTGAAGATACAGCATTATCTCATATCTATCCGCATCAATGTGCTTTGTTTTTTTGCCAGTTGTGCCCACTTTGACTTTTTTAATAACATGGCATCGCGACAGCTTGGGTATAAATTCGACTGGAATGTCTTTGAATGGATAAGAACTGAATGCTTTATTACTGGCATAGTGTTCTTTCAAAAATGCAATTGCTGTTTGTAACTCCTTGTGTTTGCTTTGAAAATCCAGTTCCTTAAATGCTGCGCGCGTATTTAGCTTAATTGCAGATGCTGTTTTGCTGTAATATTCCCAGCGATAAAATTCAGGTGTGAAATTTGGTTTTTTTATTTTTCGTATGAACTGTTGAAATTTTTCCTGTGGCACAATCTCATAAGCTTTTGTTCGTATGGCGTTGTCAGCAACTTTTTTATTGTTTATCAGAGATAAAATAGCTGCGGCTGTATCACGATGGTTTTTGTCATCATCTTTGGCATTAAGTATTGCTTCGGCTTGGTATTCTTCGGCTTCGCCTGTGTAGAAACTCACTTTGTGAGAAAAGCTGCTGATTACATGATCACTAATTTTCAAATAACGATAATGTGCATAGCACATAAGATATAGTCTAGATAAGTTCTTTTGTTTCATAGCGCGCAGACCGTAAACGGTGTGGTACACAGCAAGATCTGCATAGTGCATTATATTTTGTTCTGAAATATCCAGCTCGTTGATTATTTCTATGGATTTTTGATAGAGCGATGAGAGAAATTGATGCTTTTTAATGGAGGCGTTAATCTCCGCAGTTGTAAAATCCTTTTGGTCTTTCTTTAATGTCGTCAATTGATAAAATAATTCATCTTTTTCCAGGAACTGGGCTAATAGTTCTCTAAAAGGCTTGTCCATGAGGTTATAGATCTTGTTGGTTAATCTGTCTTTTTCATTGTTCAGTGCCTCAGATACCATATCCTGCAATGTTGTATAGGATGGCCTGACAATTTTATGCTGATGAAGGTATTCCAGTAGCGAATCGAACACGTATTTTGGCACAGCATGTTGCTTTACCAATTCCCTGGCATAGCGAAGCGCTTTATCCTTATGCTGGCTTGAATAAAGAGATGCCCCATATTTTTTTAAAATGGCATTGCGATTATCATAATGATGCCGCTTGCTGATTTTTGTTTTTGGAAATTTCTCTGTTGGAAAAAATGTTTTGATAACATACCAGGTGTCCTGCCTAATTCCTTGGAACGTAAACTTATAAAAAAATTGCGTGATTCTAAAAAAACTAACTTGCAGAATGTAGTCAATCTTTTTGGGGACGTCGTTGAAAGAGCCAAGGTATGCTTTATCCTCTTCATCCAGTTCAAACACAAAAGGTCGGTCATTGTCGCCAAGCGAGGGTAATTTATATAATTTATTAAAGTCATCACTTGAGAGTATTTTTAGTCGAGCCACAAGCTACCTTTTGTATAGCATAAAACGGACGTTATTATACATCTATTTTGTTGTTATGTTTCACTTTATATCTTTGTAGTAAGCTGTATAATTTAATTAGATATTTGAGGTTAAACATTAACGGACTATTTTTAGAGTAAATTATGGCCAAAACAATCGCTTACATTCGTACATCAACCGATAAACAAGATTTGAACAATCAAAAGCTTGAGATTTTTGAGTTTGCCAAAAAAAATAAACTTGAGGTTGATGATTTTATTGAGATGACCATCTCAAGTAGGAAAACCAGCAAAGAACGCCGTATTGATGAAATGCTATCAGTATTGGATGATGCCGACACACTAATTGTCACGGAGCTCAGTCGGCTAGGCCGAAGCACTGCGGAAGTCATTGGATTAGTTAATGAATTAATCAAAAAACAGGTGCGAGTAATTTCCATAAAGCAAAACCTGGATATGAAGCAACATGATATGAATTCTAAAATCATGATCACCTTATTTTCGCTCTTTGCTGAGTTGGAGAGAGATCTTATTAGTTTAAGAACTAAAGAAGCACTAGCGAATAAAAAGGCGCAGGGAATCAAATTAGGTAAACCTAAAGGCACTGTGCAAAAAAGCAAATTTGATAAGGATATCGATAAAATAAACGAACTTTTAGAGTTGGGTTTATCCGTTAGAAAAATTGCAATTTTTTTAGGGTATACAAATCATATCGGTCTTAATACTTACATCAAAAAACGTGGTATTAAAACTAGCCTACTTGAGTAGGATAGAGTGTGAAAATTCAGTAAATAAAATTCAATCATTTCATCAAATAGTTCCTCTAGTCATGTTATAATTGCTGACTTATTAATCAAGCTGATAGCAATAGGCATCATATGCTAAGAAAACATGAAAGATCCCATTCATTAAATTCTTTAGGTTTTTTTGAAGTGGGAAAAGAAGCATCTAAACCAGGAAAATGCCTGGAGTTATTCGTTGATATTAATTATACCATTATTGTTACTAGTTCACGAAAAGGCAGTGATAAAAAGACTGGCACTCTCTCATTACTTGCTGAGCATTACTCTGCAGTTTGGGATACAACTATCACTACTGAAAAGATGACATTTAAAGATTTTGTAACAAAACATTTATATCCAGGTAATGAAGTAGAACAGATTGAGCAATACACTAATTTTATAGAATTTTTAAAATCTAATAACCATCTTGAAATATTAAATGAAGTTGAAAAAGAATATGAAGAGATAATGAAAAAATTTGAGCAAAATGAACAAGATGACGATATTTTTCCATCATTTATCAAATTAATTCATCATTTGGAAGCAAATAAAGATACAACGCCTTATACCCTAATATTAAGAACACTTGGTCGTGATTTAGATAAAACAGTTGCTGAATTAGAAAGAAGAACACCCATTAAATTTATTTCGTATGCACATTTTGATAACGATGGGTATTTAGTAATTGATGATGAAAAAAAGAAATCCCTGGAAGAAATACGAAGTGTTATCAAGCCATTTGAACACGGTGCATGGCAGGATAATTATTCACGATGGAAAGCTAATAAATTTATTGCGGCTGGCAAACTATTCCCTATAGATTTCAATAATGAAAATTTAGTATCAGTTTTTTGGGATGACAATATTGGTGACAAGTATAAAAAAATTGTGTCTCTGCAATTAGCTTCTGGAGAAGTAATTACAGATTGTGAGCGATTTGAAAATGAATTAATTAAATTGAAACATCTCGTTCCTGTGCAAGCTAGAGAGGCCATCAAAGATGATGATTATTTCATTAAATTAAAAAACTTTGCCTATTATGGGACAAGTTTGCAAGATTCAAAAGAGTTAAAAAATTTAATACATACCCCTACCGTATCAGGTATGAATTACTAATTAATGTATAGATCTCGTTGCTTTGTTCATTCAACGAGCATTCAAGCAGGGCTGACATACGATTGGTGATGGTTCTAGGGTTGAAGCTATTACAAGAACAGAAAACTATACTCAGGAAGTGGTTAAGTACCTTATTATCCCTAATTGCATGACAGCATGTTAGCTGATTCGAATTTATGAATTGTATGATGACAAAAAATGCCCTAATTTACATTGGCTTATACAAAATTTATTAGCTAATGTAAAAATCAATTTATTGGCTACAGCCTAGACTGGCAAAGGGTTATATGGGCGTGCTGGAAAATTTCGTACCTTCCCGCAAAGAACCCCTTTAACAATTAATCAGACCTAATAAATAATATCTTTTTATTTTTCCTCTAAATCCTGAGGAGGTAATGCGGTAGCAATGAGGGTAGTAGAGTTTTTCATGACTATTCCTTTATGCTCGTCATAAGCAAACGCTATCCTTTTTGATTCTAAATTAAATTCCTCGCTCTGTAACCGATTAGGGTCTTGTTTAGCAAAATGATTATACATATAAGCATAAAAAATCAGTATTAAAAAAAACGTAATAAAAGATGCTATTCCCAACCAATTTGAATAATTGATAGTTGCTGTTGGCAAAAGAATTGTTTCAGATATACCGCACATCCAATTTAATGGCGTCATAGCATTGGCGCGATTATATTGTGTAACATCTTTTTTTCCAGCGCCTATTTTCATTTAAATTTTTCCTTGATAAATAGAAACTGTAAAATTGATCATTCTCAAGTTTTTGGCCTGATCTTCTATAAGCATGCCGGAAAAATAAAGTTTTATAGGTACTTTGCCAAACTGAAATGTTAAAGGATTTAATATTCCCGAAATAAGAGCGCTGCCAAAATTATTTAACAATATCTCTACTTGGTTATTTTTTAAACTGGTATTTATTACGTTATTACTAGGGTTGCCGTCATATTTAAAGACAAAATCAAAAGTAATATCTCTTCCAGGAAGACCTGTATTCTCGTTAGAGGTCGGTATATTTATTTTTAACCCCTCTAAAGGATTAAAGCAAAGTGATTCTGTTAATAAGAGATCAAATTCACCTGAAGAAACTTTTGGTAAAACCCTATTCATAAATTATCCATCAACTTATATTTTCATCTAAAATTATTAGCTAGCTAATGCAGCTAATACATGTTCAGGATCTTTATTTATTGCACGAAGCAAGGCTTTTGCTGGACCTGTTGGCTCTCTTCTCCCCTGCTCCCAGTTTCTTAATGTTCCAATATTAACGTCAATCAAATGGCAAAATTTTTCCTGTGTTAATCCAGTTTTTTTTCTTATCTCTTTTACATGAACAGCGTCAACTAAAAACTCTCGAGAAGGAACACGCTCACCATCAATAATCTCGTTCATCTGAGTCATACTTTCGTATAATCGCTCAAATAATTTTTTATCCATGATTACCACCGTTCGTTTAATTGTCGTAACATTTTCTTTTGATCTGCGGACAGATCATCTTGAATACCTTTTTTATAAATAAGTAACAGTCTTATTTGTGAAGCAGGAGTTACATAATAATAAATAACTCTAACACCGCCTCGCTTCCCTTTGCCTTGAGATGACCATCGAACTTTTCGTAATCCTCCAGTTTGCTGAATTACGTCTCCCGCCAAAGGGTTATCAGCAAGATATTTTTGAAATTCCGCATACTCCTCATCAAGCAGTAGTTCTTTTACATCCTCTGTAAAAATTGGAGTTTCAATAAAAATCATGCTTTTTCTTATTTTTCTTCTAATAAGATAAGTATATTACACGCATCAATGTAAGTCAATGGCGTAGTTTTGAAATGTATCGAAAACGGGGGTTTTGCGGACGCTGCTATTTATGAGGCTAATAAAGCTGTTTTCAAGTATTTGTTCATTTCGGGTTCACTTTCCTGCTTAAAGTCTGAATATGAGCATCCAATTAACTGGAGTATTATATGACTATGATTCACACCAATCCCTTATACCCATTATGAACATTAATTGACCTTTTTGTTTTGCAACTTGAATCTCTTCTACAGTAGGACAATTAAAAGAAATATCCTCAGTTAATGCAATGGGCTCCGTTTGCAAAAAAAATTAAACTTAAAAAATCTAAGTCTCAACTATATAGTCCTATTGATTTCTATAAAAAAAGGGTGCATTCCTTGTCTGATAAGGTGTATAAGCCTGTTTTAAAAGCAACGTGATCCATTTGCACCCGTATCCTGACTTTCCCCGTAATAAAATTCATTCCATTTTTTGCTCTACACGACTAAAATAGGTCATTTAATGGAAAAAAATATTAATAATGGATAATAAAACAATCAATTGCCCAATGAAGTTAATAGAAGAACTTGAGTCACTAAAGACTCAAGAATTCCTACTGCGTGGTCATTCATCGTCAACCTATTTCCTGCAGCCTCAAGCGTTTAGAGAACAAGATATAAAAAAGATAGCCAACCAATTTCCAATTTCTAATGAACTAACTCGCCATTGGAAACAAGGAGAAGTCTTAAATAAGATAAAACCATGGTCAAGTGGCGTACTACCCAACCCAATAATCACAGACAGAATATTAAGTTATGTACTTTATTTATTGCAATATAACTATTATTTAACACGCTATTATCAGGGGCTGAACCCCATTTATTCCTCTAATCTCGACCAAGAAATTGCAACCAGATTGCCTAGTAAAAACTTAGCCACTGAACAAGCTTTTATCGAATTAGCCGAGTATTTTTATCTCAAGATATTAACACGAATAAGCTTGGGGGGAACCATTGTCGCTAAAGCAATCCCTCCCCAAGAAATTACTGGCTATGATGAAACATGGCCTCAACATTATTCATTCCCTTCAGCTGCCTTAGATTGGACATTAAGTATTCCTGTCGCATTACATTTCGCAATAAGGTCATTTGAAGCACCGCCAAGCAGTGGTACTTCTCAGCTATCAATATGTTGTTTCAAACAAATCGATGCAAAAAATTCTCCTGTACAAGTCATTGAAAAAAGTGAGTTGAAAACGAATCCACGTGCCCTAAGGCAGGAAGGATTATTTACCTATTTTTCCGAGCCATGCTCTTTTTATATTGAGCATGGGACATTCCCAAAAATCGAGTCATATTCCCTTGATCAACGTCATTTTATCGTCTTAAAAAGAAATATTGAAATAAATAAACAAAATATAGAGGTTTTACGAAATTACACCCGTCTTCATAAAATAAATGACAATTTTTTACTCTTAGAGGATCACTATGATTTAAGTAAACCAAAATGTACTTATATTCCAGCCTGATGGGTGCCTTACTACACTCTGACCCGAGACACCTCATGCCAACGTGTTGTTTACGCGAGTGATTTAAGCTTTGCCCACATGTCCTACGGCTTGACTTGAATTTAGATCCTATTAAAGGAATAACAAGCTTAATACGATTTTCCTGATTTAATATCTAATTTTAGATTTTTTTGAGATAAATTTTAATTGAGCAGGTGTGTTGAGGCTGTAGTATTGAAATAAAAAAAACTGAACTTTGTTCACTCCTCCCATTCCTTAGTATCTACATTATAATAGGAGTCCAGCACTTTGAATTCATCAGGTTGAAATGCTTCTAAACATATGTAACATACATATGGAAAGTCGCTATAAATTATAGCACCATTGTCATTTTCTAAATCTATTGAAGAACCATATTGCTGTTGAACATAAATCGATCCCTCTACTTCAATTGAAATTGTATCGACATTAATTTCTTTGATAATAATGTCATTAATTGAGATGTCCTCAATAAAATGGTGGGTTGATAGGTGATCAATATCAATGACTGTAGATGAAAGGAACTCAGAGGTAACATGATCATATAATTTATCATTCAGTTTCTGAACAACACTTTCTTTACAGTTCTGGATCTCTGCAAGAAACTCAGAAAAAATACTCAGCTCATCTTGCACAATCTCGTTTAAACTTTTTGTCATATTCTCATAAAATATTTCTTCAGTAATATGCGTGTATTTGCTTAACTTATCAATTTTTTGTATTAAATCTTTTATAATATCATGAGCATCAATTAATAAAGACTCTTCAACATAATCAGGATCTATACCTCCATGTATCGCATACATCATTCTTTGTTTTCTAGTTATTTTTTTTGGATTCTCTTTATCATATGGAATAAACCATTGAGAACCTAAAACTTTTTCGTCGGGACTCATTCTTGCAAGAACTTCCCTTATCAATTCACGAATTGCATACAAAAAATTACTCAACCTTAACCTACTGTTGTTTTCTAAATTTTTTATTGCTTCTGCAAAAAAATCTTTTTCAAAACCATCCAACAAATGATTATTAATAATATTTATAATATCATTTTCCACGTCTAATTCCTTTTAAAACGCGAACCAGATGCTTTAAGTTTAGTATATATCCTTGATCTTAAATTCTAGGCTGGGATAGGAATATAAAATGTATTTTTTAAGGGTAGAGTCATTATTACTTAAGTTTTTTATAATATTTATCGAATTCTTTTACTATATTAGGGCTGTAATAAATTTTGCGTCCGCTATTGGGCTTAGATGGATTAAGGAGTCTCTCATAGCAATATTTTTTATTATCTATTAAACCTCTCTTGATCTCATGGAAAGGTTCATTTATTTTAAAATTACTATATCTTTTGTATAATTGGGTCGTTAATACGTCATAATCCCAAGGGTATTTATCTAATATTCCTTCATCAGATAGGTATACTTTAGGAGCGGTTTGCTCATGAGTTTGTTGAGCAGTAACTCCTGGTTCATTCGATTTTACTTTCCGCAATTTTACATCTATCGCTAAAGTAAGATCAAAATTTGTTGTGTCACTATTTGCATTTTCCTTTTCAAGATTCTCTATAAATTTTAATAGTTTTTCTCCACATTTATTTAATGATTCACCTGTTGCTGAATCAAAATCCCTGAAAAATGATACGGGCATTAGATAAAAATTATATTGCTCAAGCCCACATCCAAACCACTCATCAACTAAATGTAAATAGTTTTGTAATGAAGCGGTGCCATACTCCTGTATTTTCACATTCAACTTAATGTCATTGTTAATAAAATGTGTTGAATTATCTCGTATTTCCATTATTGAAATAATATTATCCTTCACTACCTTTGGCATCTTTAGGCCATATTCAAAGGTTATTTTATCGAATGCATCAAATAAACTAACCGTCATTGGATTTCCAGATCGATTCCTCTTTTTTGTTTTCTTCTTTGCTTTGCTACCATTTTTTAGAGTTCTATATTCCCAAACATGAAGCGAGGAGTCGTTATTATTAGATAACTGCAGTATTTTTGCTTTTAAAAGCAATTCCCAACTATTTATACATAAAATAGAAAATATTTCCTCACGATATTTAAAATCGGGCTTATTATAAATCTCAATGGCTGAAAGCATTCCAGATATAGATTTATCCAACATTGACCTGACTCGGGATTTCATTATTTTCTCTAAACAATTAATGAATAATTTAAATTCAATAACTTCAGAAAAAAAAATTTGTAGTTATTGGTTGATATATTTATATAGTGCAGTCTTTCCTACTCCAACCATCTTGCAAATTGATTGTATTGAATGTTTTTTATTGGCATATAAAGTTTTAACCAACTCTTTTTGCTCATCACTAAGTTTTTGCGGCCGCCCTCCTTGGCGCCCTCTTGCTCTTGCGGCTTCAAGACCAGCAAGAGTACGCTCCTTAATTAGGTTGCGTTCAAACTCTGACAAAGCTCCAAACACATGAAACATAAACTTACCTGAAGGTGTTTCAGTGTTAATAGCTTCGGTAACGCTATGAAAACCAATTCCTTTTTCCTCCAGTTTACTAACATAAGAAATAAGGTGCTTTAGAGAACGACCTAATCTGTCTAATCGCCAGACAACCAAAACATCTCCTTCTCTAAGGAAGTTTTCAACTTTCTCTAATCCAGGTCGTTCAGATACAGAACCACTAATCTTATCCGTAAAAATTTGCTCACATCCTGCCTTTTTCAATTCATCCAATTGTAAGTCTAAATTTTGTTCATGTGTTGATACTCTGGCATATCCTACTCTCATTTATTATCCCTTGTAGTTCAGAAAGGCTAAAAGAATAGATTAAAATGAACTTTGATTAATGTATAGAGTTTTCGAACTGGTTTTCGCGGTGATTTTTAAATTTTTGCACATCCGTTTTAGGCGTTCACAAACCCATCGTTTTTCGGACCGAACGATCCTATCAAAAGGGTGTAGTTATCTCCTTCTCGGCTACTCATATACCTCCCTGCTTAGTAAAAAAAATGGTTAAATGGTGAGCAAATAAATATTTAGTACTTTATTTAACCATCAGGTTAAATTCTAAGACCTGCCAATTGACGCGTCAATAAATACAAGTTTCCATCCTATTCTAACAATAAATTATGGGCCCACTGACATCAGGTTAGATATACCTCAAATGGACATGTGAGTTTAATATAATATCGTTTTGCTATTATTAATAAATAGCTACTTGTAAAATTCAAACTCAACTAATAGCGCTCTGTTGCAAAAGGATAAACTAAATATCAAATGAAAGGATCTATAACAAGTGGTTATAAAAAATAATAGCAAGACTTCGTATGGCTTAGGATGTTACAGATTTCTCTCTTGCTACAGAGACGAAAAGACACATTTCCGCGGACAATCAAGATTTGATCATCCGGGATGCGCTCATAAAAGGCCTCGCACTCCGGAACTTGCGCCCTGACGTAAAAATTGTTTGGAAACGAGACCACATTGCTGTGATCCCGTTTCCAAACAACCATAGATTCATCGTTGGATTTCTTTTATTTTCGCCTCGATCCCTTCGCGTGAGCAATGCCATCAGCAGGATTTAATGGCCATTGATGTTTAGGATAACGTATCCGTAACTCTTTACGGATTTCTGAATAACCATTTTGCCAAAAGCTTTCTAGATCGCTTGTTACCTGCACTGGACGAAAATTCGGCCCTAATAAATGCAGTACAATTGACACACTCTGAAATAATATTTTCGGCGTTTCTTCCCATCCAAACACTTCTTGGATGCGTACTCTAAGAAAGGGATGTTCAACCGTTGAATAATGAATGGATATCATGCTACCACTTGGAACTTTTAACTTATTTGGGAGTTCGGTTTGTAAAATACTACGCAATGTTTCAGATATATTTAGTTCAAAAAAATACACTAAATTTTTTTGCAGTACGAAGGTCATTTTACTTTCACCCAAACATGCTTGTCTAAATACAGTTAAGCAAAATGATTTTTTTAATGCATCTCCGTCGAAAAGACTTTCCAATTCATCTTGTATATGAGGGGGTATTAATGCCTTATGGAATCGTAAAAATATAATCTTTTGATACCACTCATGTAAATTTTCATTTTTCTTCAGTGTGCTCGCCCAATTGTCAGTTAATATATCAGGCAATTTTTCTGCAACGTGTACAGAGGTTGCCAGCGAAAAAATCGGTTCTTCTATAGGTAAATCCCAAAGTGTTTTAAATTCCCGCTGATAAAATTGCGATTTTTCTGCTTCAAAAATGATGTCTCTTTTCTGTATTATGTTGTCGGAAAAGTATTTGAACAAAAATTCTTTATTTATCCCACTCGCCTGATTAATCAAAGTTTCAGCCTCGCCGCTTTCTTCAAAACCATTCAATGCAATAAAAAATTCACTCCTTTTCACAAGCGTTCGATCTGATAATTTTACACCACGACCACCGACCATTAATGCACGACCAGAGTTCTTACGACGTCGACACAAACGATCACCAAAAGATAACATAAGGAGTAACTGTCTAGCTTCATCTTCTTCACGATAAGCAGGGGGCTCTGCTTTTTTTAATTTTTTAGCAAGATCTAGAATCTGCTGATAACTTTGCGCGACAGTTTGTAAAATTGTGAAATGACCTTCATGTGAAGAACCATCTTTTAGAAATTTATTCAAAATTTTTAATCGCGCTGCAACATCACATTCAAAATGATCTGCTTGAAAATGATTCGTCATTTCTTTCCGTAGAATATCGCGCTCTTGTAATAACGCTGCAATTTTTGCAGCCAGATCGATGCAATTATTTTCTATACCTGCAATTAATAGTCTCCCCAAACGCAGAGGTAATGGGAAGTCCAAAAGCTGGCGACCTATTGAGGTTAATTCATTGTTATTTTTGATAGCGCCTGTCGCTTGTAAGCTAAAGGTCGCACGTTCAATGTTGACACGGGGAGGTCTTTCAAACCACGAAAAATTCTGAAAATTCGAGATATGTTGATTAGCTAAAAAAAGCAAACTATCGCTTAAATCTGAACGTAGAATTTCTGGAATACTTGTTTTCACAAATGAACTTTCATCATGTTGATTCCACATCCTGTAACAAACACCTGGAAATTGTCGGGCAGCTCTACCAGCACGCTGAATGGCACTCGCTAAGCTAATTCGCGAAATTTCCAGGCGTGAAAATCCAGTACGTAAATCTTGTTTCATTATTTTTACTAAACCTGAATCTATGACGGTATCAACACCGTCTAAAGTAACAGAAGACTCAGCAATATTAGTTGCAAGAATAATTCTTTGCGCTGAAGATTTTTGTAATGCGATACGCTGAGCTTCCAGAGGAAGACTGCCATGCAGCGTGATCACTTCTATTTTTTTGCTTTCTTTCCAATCAAGTAAGTTTCCTTTAGCGCGTTCAATTTCACGTGTACCCGGTAAAAATACTAAAATATCTTTATCAGTCTGTCGCTGTGCTTCTTTGATGACTTGAGATAAATGCTCATAAAATTGATATTGAGGTGTTAGTAATTGGGTTGATTTTTGATAACGTACCGTTAACTCAAATAATTTTCCAGGCACGGAAATGACAGGACAATTACCCAAATATTCAGCAATTTTTTCTGCTTCGAGTGTCGCTGACATGACCACAATTTTAATATGATGCCCTAACTCTTGTAATTCACGTATTAATCCTAGTGTTAAATCAACGTATAAGGATCTTTCATGAAACTCGTCTAGAATCACAATGTCTACATCCTCTAACTCAGGATGATAAATCATGTGTCGGGCCAGCAAAGCTTCCGTCATGTAAATTAATCTGGTTTTATGCGATGTTTTATTGACAAAACGGACTTGATAACCAACCTCCTCACCGACTAGCCAATTATTTTCTTCTGCAACACGATGAGCAGCAGCAATCGACGCCATTCTTCGAGGTTCTAGCACTAATATTTTCCCGGCTACAACAGAAAGCAATTCCGGAGGCAATCGAGTTGTCTTGCCAGCACCAGGTGCGGCTGTTATTACTAAATTAGTATGAGATGTTACCTTCTGTAAAATATCATCTATAAAATCATCTATTGGTAAATGAGTTGAGCCTGCTTTTAAAATGATTGTACCCTCAGTTGAAATTTTCAAATAACCATTTGAACTTGTAATTTAATGAAAATGAACATTTCTATAAATTGACTTCTGGCCTGGATTCTATTAAAAAAGGGGGCTGATTGAAATTTAATCAATAGCAATTTAAGAACCGTAGATTTATCTTATTCTTAATATTCTAGGAACGTTCAATTATCGAGCGCCAAGTTTCTGTTGAAATTATAATTATTGGTCTTTAGATACTTTTGTTAGAACCCCTCTTTATCCGTTATTGGAGTGACAAAAGAAATAAAAGCCCTTTCTTCTCTTCATCACATCAATGAACTGGTCTTGATTTTGAAGTTCGAGTTCCCATATATACAAAATGGTCATTACTTATCTTTATCTATAATAATACTTGTTGGAGGTTTATACCTAGCTCTATAATTATCAGCAGAAATAGATACACCTCTCAATTTCAAATATTTGTAAAACGTCGCTTTGCTTAAATCAAGTTGCATGCAAATCTCAGCAACACTAAGCTTTCCTTCCTTGTAAAGTAACTCTGATGAGTGCGCCTTTCCTTGAGCAGACTTTGATAGACCAGCCGGACGCCCTCCCTTTTTTCCTCGCAATCTTGCTGCTTCTAATCCTGCAAGTGTCCGCTCTCTTATCAGTTCTCGTTCAAATTCCGCAAGAGAACCAAATATATTGAATATTAATCGTCCTTGCGCAGTGGTTGTATCTATCGGGTCATTCAGACTTTTAAGACCCACTCCTTTTTCCAGAAGATTATTTACTAATGTAATTAAATCTTTAAAAGATCGCCCTAGCCGATCTAATTTCCATATGACTAAAACGTCATCTTTTCTAATATCCTGAATTAATTCATCCAAAGCCGGTCGGTTTATTGCAGAACCACTAATTTGATCTTGATAAATTTTCTCACATCCAGCTTTCTTCAAAGCATCAATTTGTAAATTTAAATTTTGGTTGGTGGTTGAAATTCGAGCATAGCCAATTAACATAGAGGATTTAGTTCAATATAAGGTTATATGTAGTCTAAATTAAACATTATATAAATGAAACAGTTTTTTAAACCGAGATGTGATAATGAAATTAAAAATATATACAAATATTGAATGGTTCAATTA
Source organism: Legionella fallonii LLAP-10 (assembly GCF_000953135.1). Taxonomy (NCBI): domain Bacteria; kingdom Pseudomonadati; phylum Pseudomonadota; class Gammaproteobacteria; order Legionellales; family Legionellaceae; genus Legionella; species Legionella fallonii. The sequence goes on from NZ_LN614827.1 coordinate 1,712,998, forward strand.
TACGGTGGTTTGTTTAAACTCTACAATCTTATTGCTTTATTCTTGCAGATTGCAATAATTTTAAACTATTCCTCGGTCGTATTATATGAAAACACTGTTTAATAAATTTGCCGTAGATTTTTTCGAAAAGGCATCTAATGGGCAATGTTTGTCAGCACTTGTATTTTTTGATGATGAAATTAGCAATCACATTGATCATAGACTTTTTGATAACTACGTTGATTCCTGGTTTACCATATTGATCCATGAATATGAACGACTCCCTGAACAGGTTAAAAAGCTTATTGATTTTGAGATTGACGATATTGACATATTTGCATGCCCATCTTCCGAAAATCATCTTAATTAAACTCTTTTGAAATTGTTTGCTAATAGCTGGAGTCAATTGTTTCCATGATCATGCATGACCACTGATCGAAAGAATTGGACAAAGTAGGAGATGTCATTTTTCTTTAGATCGTGCTGTGAAGTGTAATTTCAAGGCCTATTTTGATGCTTTTTTTAAATAAAATCAATCTAATCAATTAGATAAGATCATAATCAAAGGAGATTTTTCTTGTGTTATTTCAGAACATATTAAAATCACTCAGTTTTTACAATATTGCTTAATGAAATAGAATGAATCAATAGACAAAAATTTTTTTCCTTGACACAAGCCCATAACCAGCTACTTGCTTGGATCAAGCAACAAAAGAATGGCTGATTTTGGCACTTCACAGCACGATCTTTAGTCCCTGGCCCTATAAAAAGGCTCAATTTCCAAAAAGTACTTGTAAAACTGTTCTGACCGGGATAAATCAATAAAATCTACAATCATGCCAGCAGGTAATATACTGTTTATCCTGTTGGATGCATTATGAAATAGTTCCTTCAAGTTTCCATTTCCTTTAACAGCAACGATGAGATGTGGGCCAACAGGGGCGCCTTCGTCAATGATTTGCGCAATATAACCCTCAAAAACATTCTCAAATTGGCTAAAGCAATTTTTTAACAGCTCTATCAATTGAGTTGGTTCAACTGCGGGTTGCCCAATAAATATCCTGGTTCCTGCCGCAACAACATGTTCTCTTATCCCGTCAAATAAACTTCCATCCAATAATGCTACAAGCTCCTTCGTTGTAAATTCTTTACTGTATTCACTACCCGGATTTAATATGCAGGGTGCGCATTTAATGGCATTTAAAAAATCCTGCATGTTTATTCTGGCATAAGTAGCGGCATTTTTAGTAAAGTGAAGAAGATATTCGGGTGAGGAGAAAATAGGGAACAATTCCTCATTTTTTTGATTTTTAACGCAAATAAGCGAAAGGGTAGCGCCATTGGATGTGTCTATCTGACCCTCATTAACCTCGGGATTCTGGTTGATCAGATAGATGTCTGATGTTAATAAACAACTATAAAAATCTTTGCGCTTATCCGGATTATTAGCTGCCAATTGTAAAGCGTGGCTTAATTTATCTTCGGTGTTCATTATATCGTGTTCCTTATTTTATCAGAAACCATATCTCTTCAATCAATAGTTGATATTTTTTGTTTACGCGTACTCTCTCATATTAGACCACTGCAGGTAACTAATCATTATTATCCATCACAAATTTATGACTTTTCTTTTATATAGATCCATAAAATTTTATACGTATCTTGGACTGTATCCATTATTTATGATAAATAAGGTACGTTATCTACCCCAAACATTATCATATCTGCCCAACACCATAAATACCCTCTGCCCTCTTAAATTGTTCTGGGATAATAACTCAGCTCACTTTATAATAGCGCATCAGGCTATAACCCCGGATTTAATAATGAACATCAGTCAATTAGACGTAGAAGATAAAATAATCGAAATCAGAAACAAACATGTCATTATTGATAGTGATATCGCTCAGTTATATGGCGTAGAAACTAAAAGAATTAACGAAGCCGTAAGCAGAAATCCAGGAAAATTTCCTGAAGGTTATTTGGTTGAACTTACTGAACAAGAAAAACAGGAGGTAGTCGCAAATTGCGACCACCTAACTTCTCTAAAGTTTTCACCCAATTTACCTAAGGCGTTCACTGAAAAAGGCCTTTATATGCTGGCTACTATATTAAAAAGCCCAAAGGCAACGGAAACCACTTTAGCCATTATTGAAACATTTACCAAAGTAAGAGAAATATCGCGCACCATTAAAGCAATACCTCAAACACCTCAAAACTCACCAAAGTACCAAGAACTCATGCAAAAATTGAGCAGGGCTTATGGTAGCTTAATCGGGCAAAATTAAATGGAAACGGTACTAGTTAAAAATCGATTTATTGACTACAAACCAGACTGGTGAAGGGTTGTAAGGATGCTCTGGGAAATTTCGTACTTTCCCACGAAGAACCCCAAATATGGGCATAAGATAAAAATATGCCCTTTTGAAAAAGTTTAGTATTCCATAGCCATCAGGTTAAGGGGTTTTCCTCGTCCATTCTCGAACCGTTCGTGCTGAGGAAGCGCTTTAGTGCTGTCTCGAAGACTTGCGCTGGTCTTGGTGGCGTAGAAAGGCTTCGAGACAGAGTGTATCTTCACAGCTTGAGCAAAATTTTATTACTCATTCAGTTCTTCTAATGAGCAAGAATTTCTTTACCTGCCGGCTATGGGTTGTAACCCCAATAACCATTGGACCAATATAGACCCAGCCTACTTTAATTGACGCGCTACATTAGGGTGTACATGCGGTAACAGTTACACCGCCAGGTATGTTTGCAGGATTGTATATAGAAAGATTATTATCTATATCAGCTTGATTATTGGAGTAAGTATTTCCAGAAACACAGGCCTGAGCCAGATCCATTGTAGTTGGAGTGCCTGCAGAGCCCCCCACTAAAATAGCGCCGCCCCTGTCCTCCTCAGCTGGAGGGGTTCTTAGTGCAGTATTTTCTGTAAAAACATTATTGAAAATCTGCGCATTTCCAGAAAACTCAACTGCAATAGCACCACCTCCTGGAGCCATCGTCGTCACTGTAGAACTACCACCACTAAAGAAGATGGCCACAGAATTAAAAAATGATAAAGGCGATGAGATGTTACCAGGTACTCCAGAAATGGTATTACTGGCAAAATTGCTACCGAAAATTTGTGCTGTTGGTCTTAAAGGAGAAGCAAACACTGCATTTCCATAATTAGACGCAAAAATTGCCCCTCCTTCCAGTTGAGCATTATTATTTGAAAACGTAGAGTTGCTAACACTCGTAGGTATAGAATCTAAATAAATTGCTCCACCAACACCACCGGTATTACTGATAAAAGTAGAATTGCTAATAGTGGCTTGTGTTCCTGTATTGGGAAGAATTCCAAAAACATTCACACCACCTCCGCCAAATGCAGCACCAACATTACCAGTGAATTGAGAGTTCGAAATAGTTAAAAAATAAGACGTTCCATCATCAAAAGGAGTATGAAAGAAAATGGCGCCACCACCAAAACCCGTTAAAGTGGTAGAGTTTTGCGTAAAATTTGAGTTAGATACTGATAAATTGGTATTAATAATACCCAATGCACCACCACTTGCATCTGGAACAGGGCCATTGATAACATTACTATTAAAATTACTTGATTCAATGATAACATCTCCACCATCTTTGCTACGCAGCCCGCCACCATTACGAAATGCAATATTTTGCTCAAATTGACTTGAGGTAATAATATAACCGGCATCAATCAAATTTTCTAAGGCACCACCACTCCCTCCTGGAAATAGTGCTGAATTACTAATAAATATGGACGTATCTATCATAATTAAGGTGTCTGTATCTATTGCCGCTATAGCCCCGCCTCCGGAGGCTAAAACAAGAAACTCTCCATTGAGAATCTCCGACACGAAAGCATTAGCTCCATCACTTGTATTTTGTTCAAAGACAGTTTGACTGAGTGCAAGCGTTGAGCCATAACGTGCCAAAAGCCCTCCACCTGCAGCATGCTCATAGCTTAAACTTTCGAGCACATTATGAAGACCTAGAACGCCGCTATCAGGTCCATTTGCATAGCCACCTCTGATGATCAAGCTATCAAGAGTCACGTTTTTGACTCCCGCACCAGGAGGAACATCACTTCCGGCCATAAGGACATGCCAAACTTGATTATTGTTGCCACTAGGAACATAGGGGGCAAGACAAGAAGAGGCCATATCACCACATAAAATAGTAGGGTGTAATTGTCCATTCCTTTGGTCACGATTATTTTCCGTACCAGTAAATCCTCCATATATAGCGGTATTACTTGGTAGATTAAATGTTGCTAGTTTAGGGGTGTTGATACCATACGCCCCTCCAATCACTCCTTGCGGTGAGTACACTTGGGAGGGTTTATACACCCCTTGCGCCACCCAGATTTCAATAAGGCCTGGAGTTGCTCCAGCTGCTTGTAATGCGGATTCTAGATTATTAAATGCATTGCCCCAACTACTGCCATTACCATTTGCAGACTTGCTGCCATTGACATAAAATATCGTTGCCTTAGCTATGGTAATATCCAAGATATCTGTATCGCTTGGTTGATAACACTGAAGGCCATTTCCATTAGAGCAGACTTGAGGCCCTCCTTTCACGTTTCCCCGTAAACCAGATCCGCTAACCACCAAAGTTAAAGTACAATATTGTTTATATCCTAGTCTAAAAGAGCTGCCGCAATTCCCAGCGCCTTGGGTCACTTGCTCAATACCTTTAATAGGACTCATGGTCAACGTATGTGTTCTTTTTGATTGATTAGTTACAACATATTTCACTACAGCAGTTCGTTCTGCAGTTATTGATATATTGGGGGGAAAATTTGTATCCGAAGTAAATGTCCAAAGAGGAGTCCCCGCATGAGCCACAGTGATAAGACAGCAGGCACCTAAACCAAATCCTAATTGATGGATTAATTGTGCTAATTTCATATGATATCCTTATATCGTATCGCTGAAGTTAAGTGCGCAGTAATAGCTCCACCCTAAAAATAGAGCATTTTGCAAGTCTAAGTGTTCACCTCATATCACCGAAGACATATTTGTCCCATATTGAACTAAAAACGTCCTGAAAAATGCTCACTTACGGATGTGTCAACTTTGGCCATTTTCGAATTGCCGACGAAGGCCTGCATCCATAAAATGTTTAAAATTAAATAGAGATCGACTTTCGCCAGTAATTCGTCTAAAAATAATAACTAACGTAAGATCGAGATAAAAGGCATGAAAATACGTTTTTTCGTTCAACTTATGCTCAAATCTAACATTCCGCCAAGATCCAAACATTAAGCTGAACAAAGTTTAATTTAATTGCTACTCATGATCGGGATGAACAACAAAAATTCCTGGGGCATTACGCAAATATTCATTGTAATCCATTCCATAACCAAAGATGTAATGGTCTTCTACCTCTAATCCGACAAAATCAGCCTGTTGGAGACCATTAGGCACTCTTTTTCTATATTTATCTACTAATACAGCACTATATACTTCCGCAGCCCCCATAGCTTTAATTTCAGCAATAATAGCCGCAAGTGTTACACCACCATCTAGAATGTCATCAACTACTAAGACGGTTCTATCAGTCAAATTTGTCGTTGGTTTAACCTTCCATAAAATTTCCCCGCCAGTAATATCACCTCTATATCGAGTAGCATGAACATAATCTACTTCTAAGGGGAAATCTAAGCGTGGTAACAAATTACCTAATGGGACTAATCCACCAATCATGACACAAATAATTACAGGGTTCTTATCCTGCAATTCCTCATGAATTTTAATAGCCATTCTATCTAAAGCGGCCTCCACCTCATTAGTGGTAAATAGGCAAGTAGACTGATCATATACTGCCTTTATTTTATCGGGGATAGTCATTTAATTTTCCTTGAAACGTGATGCTAATCTCATAGATTATTTTTAAAATAAAATTCCACACCTTTTGATAAGATGTAGCTGCGAGACTAAAAGTTTTATAATCAATCTATTATTTTTCTATTTTTCCTGTTCCTGGAAAAGGGCTGACTTTATTACCGTAGCCTAAGTTATCCTTGACTTTCGCTGTGCCTTGTTTTGCTACTTCATCTATTCGAAACACTGAGTGTGCAGGTATAAAAGTACGCTTCACCCCGTTAAATTCCATTTTAAGTCTTTCTTCTGAAGGATCTACAACTAGCGCAGTTTGTTCACCAAACACCAGCTCTTCAACCTCTAAAAAACCAAAAATCTCACTTTCTTTAATAGAGCGCGCATATATCTCATAAATTGCCTCTTGATTGGCAAATGTAATTCGAAATAATGTTTTTTTAGTCATTAAATAAACCTTTTTATAAAGCACAGTGAAGTATACAAAAATAAAGGGGCAGTATTCAACCTAGAAAAACAGTTGGGCTTCATTGTGTGGTTCAATAGGAATGTTTTGTTATTTAAATAACGTAAAACAAAACATTATGGTATTTCAGCCAAGATAGTAGAAGGAGCAACCGACTCCACGGGTTCTGTAATTAATGAAGGCATTATATGCTCATATTTTTGAGCAATATAGCAATAAAATCCGGAGGGAAACGGCCACAACATTTTTCCCACCTCCTCAAAAAAAGTAAGCCTCTTAATTAATGACTTATTATTAACCGGCGGAATATAGCAGAAGTTATTTAATGAGCATTGTCTATAACCTCTTTGTAAAAAAATCCTATTTATATTAAACGGCGTCCGCAATTTGACATATCGCTCGCTATAACAGCTCAATAACCCGCATTTCATTGCGCCGCCCCAAAGACTCCATGGGTTTATACTCAATAACACAATAAAGCCCATCGGCTTTAATACTCTATCTATCTCATCTATTAAACTAAAGCTATTGCCAAAAGGTTCAAAAGTTAATGGGGCTAATACGCAATCTAAACTATTTCTATTTAAAGGAATGTGGTTAAAAGCACTCTCTAGATGCACTTTATTTCCCAAAGCAAAGGGAGAAACTATCCATTTCCGTTTGAAATTAAGTACTTCTAACCATGGGTTTTCACCACAATGGCCTAATTGAAGTAGCGTTTCTCCATTTAAATAGTCACTAACGGATTTTAATTGATCACTAAACTCATTAGCCACAGACAAACCTAACGGTGAACTAAACCATTTATCTAATGCGCGATATTGCTTTATTTGTTTCTCGATCAACAAAATGATGCCTTTTCAAATAGTTAATCCTCAATTAAACTACAATACAACGAGTTTCGTATCCAAACAATTTATTTTTCTTTATTCTCAATTCATTCCGACTGTCTAGTAATTTCTCAATAAATCCAGGAAACGTCATTTCGAACGAAGTGAGAGATCTCCGGGCATTCGCACTGTGCCTAAATTAGGAAATGATGTATATGCTCAATGCAACTTAAGTGATATCATCGTATTGAGTCCAATACACAAGTCAAAACAAGGAAGCGAGATGAAATTATTTTATGTCTATAATGGCGAATAGACAAAATGGCATGCGATCATCAGAATGCAGCGACAGATAAGCAGTGGGGATGAATTGTCAACAAGCCCTAAAATTAAAATATAGATACATTAAAAAGTCACTATCCCGCTCCTTTTATCATCCCATGATGAGTTACATAGACAATAAAATTTAGCTAAAAATTATTAATATTATTAAACATATAAACTATAGTTATAAATAACAAACATTTTGATTAAAATATATGATTGCAGTGGATGAACATAGACTACAAGGGATTGGACAATTATTAGTCCTTGAGAAGCTTTTGGATAAAACAAAGGCTATAGAATATAGCAAACTTGCCGCAGAAGAAAAAACTCCCTTATTGCAATATTTAGTTAAAAATAACATATTATCAGCAGAACAAATTGCCCTCACCGCAGCTCAAAGCTTCGGTGTCCCCTTGCTCGATATTACCTCCATAGAGATTGACAGCATTCCTGTAACCCTAGTCAATGAAAAATTGATTCGTCGTCATGCAATGATCCCGCTATTCACTAGAGGAAATAATTTATACTTAGCGACCGATGATCCCAGCAAACAGGCATCTTTAAAAGAAATACAATTTCATACTGGATTAAATACCAATGCAATAGTAGTTGAAACAGATAAGCTGCATGCATTTATAGAGCAATTATTATCTGAGAAAGAAAACGAAAGTCTTGCAGGATTAGGTGACGGGGCTAATGAGTTAGAGGGTTTCGAAATCAGTCCTGACGATGAGGAACATGATACTGAAACTCAAACATCAGTTACAGACGACGCCCCTATTGTTAAATTCGTTAATAAAATTTTGCTAGATGCGATAAAACAAGGAGCATCGGATATTCATTTTGAGCCTTATGAAAAAGATTATCGTATTCGGTATAGACAAGACGGAATCTTGCGTGAGGTAGCAACACCTCCCCACAGCCTATCCGCACGTATTACTGCCCGTATCAAGGTAATGTCAAAATTGGATATTTCGGAACGAAGAATTCCCCAAGACGGTGGTTTTAAAATGAAAATCTCTAAAACACGATCTATAGATTTTAGAGTAAGTACCTGTCCTACTTCTGGTGGTGAAAAGGTTGTCATGAGGGTTCTAGATCCAGGCTCTGCAAAATTAGGAATTGAAGCTCTAGGATTTAGCCTCATTCAAAAGGCACACTTTATTAAAGCAATTGAACGGCCACAAGGCATGATTCTAGTCACGGGCCCAACTGGTAGCGGTAAAACAGTAAGCTTGTATACCGCATTAAACATACTCAATACAAAAGAAGTTAATATTTCCACTGCAGAAGATCCAGTGGAAATTAAAGTACCTGGAATAAATCAAGTTAATATCAACCCCAAAGCTGGATTAACCTTCTCAGGTGCATTGCGTTCTTTTTTACGTCAAGACCCCGATATCATCATGGTTGGAGAAATACGAGATTTTGAAACGGCAGAAATTGCGGTAAAAGCAGCTCAAACAGGACACTTAGTTCTATCGACCCTACACACCAATAGTGCAGCAGAAACATTAAACCGGCTGGTCAATATGGGAATACCTACTTTTAATATTGCCAGTTCCGTTACTATAATCATCGCTCAACGACTCGCTAGAAAGTTATGTGATAACTGTAAAGAACTACGAGATGATTATACCAATGCAGGCTTAATAGAGCTGGGATTTAATGAAAAAGACTTAACCGATATTAAATTATATAAAGCTGTGGGCTGCAGCCAATGCACGGGGGGTTACCGAGGTCGCGTAGGATTATTTGAAGTACTTCCCATGACAAAAGCTCTTGGCCAGTTAATCATGTCAGGAGCGAACTCTCTTGATATATTGAAAGTTGCCCAATCTGAAGGGATGCTTACAATATTCCAGTCAGGATTAGAAAAAGTGAAAATAGGTATTACAACCATCGAGGAGGTCAATCGGGTAACCGTTGAATAATTTCATGGCCAAAAGTAGAGATTTAGTTTTAACTTTTCACTATGAGGGAGTCAATAAAACTGGCCAAAAAATAGCTGGAGATATTCAGGCTAGAAGTCTTGCTATAGCAAAAGCTGACTTACGTAAGCAAGGAATTATTGCTAATAAAGTTATCAAAAAAAGAAAGTCCTTTTTTGACAGAAAAAACAAGAAAATTACGTCCGGAGATATCACTGTTTTTAGTCGTCAACTGGCCACAATGATCGAATCTGGCATTCCATTGGTACAATCTTTTGATATTGTAGCTAAAGGACAAACTAACAATAAATTAAAAAATCTGCTAGAAACAGTTAAACGAGATATTGAAACTGGATTAACGCTATCAGAGTCGTTAATAAAACATCCCGCTTATTTTAATCAATTATTTTGTAATCTTGTTGATGCCGGTGAAAAATCTGGCTCACTTGACACCATGTTGAACAAAGTTGCCACCTATAAGGAAAAAATTGAAACAATAAAAAAGAAAATCAAGAAAGCACTGACCTACCCCATTGCGGTGCTTGTAGTCGCTCTTATAGTAACAGCAGGCCTACTTATCTTTGTTGTGCCGCAATTTGAGTCTTTATTTAAAGGATTTGGGGCTGATTTACCTGCCTTAACCCAAGCCGTAGTCGATATGTCAAAATTCTTCCAAGCTTATTGGTACCTCATATTTGGCTCATTAGGAGCGGCACTTTATGCCTTTATTTATGCCAAAAAACATTCATTGAATTTTGCTCAAAACCTCGATAGGTCATTATTAAAATTTCCTGTCATCGGAACCATATTACAAAAAGCAGCTATTGCTCGTTTTAGTAGAACGTTATCCATTACATTTGCTGCAGGCTTACCTTTAGTTGAGGCGTTAAAATCAGTATCAGGAGCTACAGGAAACATTATTTATGCCAAAGCTACAGAAAGAATTAGAGAAGAGGTCTCCACAGGACAACAGCTCTACACTTCAATGGAAAATACGCATTTATTTCCTAATATGGTAGTTCAAATGGTCGCAATTGGTGAAGAATCAGGCGCTCTAGAAAAGATGCTAGGTAAAGTGGCTGATTTTTATGAAGAAGAAGTCGATAATGCTGTAGATGCACTAAGCAGTTTATTAGAACCAATAATTATGTCAATATTAGGTGTTTTGGTAGGTGGATTGGTTATTGCGATGTATTTACCTATATTCAAACTTGGCCAAGCCATTTAATGGACTAAGAAACTCAAACCTATAAAGGCATACTCATCAAATGATACAAGAGCTCATCGCAACCAGCCCATGGTTTATTTATTTAGTCATTGCCCTATTGTCATTGACTGTAGGTAGCTTGTTAAACGTAGTTATCTATCGTTTACCTATTATGTTACAAAATGAATGGAAGCAGCAGTGCTGTGAATTATTCGCCATTAAAGAAGAAGAACTCAAATCGAATATTAATCTTTTTTTCCCCAGATCATTTTGCCCTCACTGTAAAAGCTTAGTTAGAGCCTGGCAGAACATTCCGCTAGTAAGTTATTTACTTTTGAGAGGACGATGTCATCAATGCCATCACCCTATTTCTATTAGATATCCTTTAATTGAGCTATTAACTTTATTATTGTCATTGTATGCCAGTTGGCACTTTGGATTGACCTTACAGCTTCCTTTTGCATTACTAGGAATTTGGTTATTAATCTGTTTAATTTTTATTGACTTAGATCATCAATTATTACCAGATAATCTTACTTTAAGTTTGCTTTGGGTAGGCCTTATTGCTAATACTCAAAATCTATTTACCACGCTCCCTATCGCGGTATTAAGCGCCGTTGCTGCTTATATTAGCCTTTGGCTTTTTATTAAATTATTTTACTTGATCACCGGAAAAATAGGCATGGGGCACGGCGATTTTAAATTATTCGCTGCATTTGGTGCCTGGTTTGGCTGGCAGTATTTACCTCTAATCCTTTTATTTTCTTCAATTACCGGCGCTATTATTGGCTCAATCTACCTAAGTGTAAATAATAAATCGAAGGAAACGACCATCCCATTTGGCCCATTTCTTTGTATAGCAGGACTAGCTTCTATGTTTTGGGGACAAGCTATTATTAATTGGTATTTACGATTATGGTTCTAAGCCTCAAATGTTAGTCTCTCTATTAAAATTGATTTTTTTATCCTAGGAACTATATTTTATAAAGAACTCTATTATATGAGTTCTACTTATAAAAATAGGGACATAACCGAGAAGTTGAATAAGAAAAATATAGAAAATTAGTTTAGCTTCATGATAATGTGGCTTAACTAGATGTAAAAATTAGAAATTTTATACTTTCTCTTCGTTCAAATACTTTAAAGGAGTTTTAAAATGGATAGTTTAAATAAAAAACAAAAAGCCCATGTTGCTGAAGCCGCAGCCAATCTGTTACATGAAAGTAAACAATATGCTCATGAGCTCTATGAAGAAGGATTAAATAAAGTTAATGAAGCAGAAAATAATGTTAAAAAGCACTCCGACCAACTACTGAAAAAAGTGGAAGAAAATCCATTAACCTCTGTATTAATAGCTGGCGGTATAGGCTTTTTATTAGCTAAACTAATGAAAAAATGACAAAGTTTTTTGAGCACATTGAAGGGCTTGTTAATAGTAAAATATCAGTTTTAAAAACTCTATTTTCTATTTTTAAATTAGAAGCAAGGCTTGCTGGACTAAGTGTTTATCCCTTGCTGCTTAATGTATGTATGCTATTTGTTATACTCATTACGCTATGGCTATCTACTATGCTGGTAATCGGCTATTTAGCTATGTTATTTTTACAAACCCTTCTTCAAGCTACTTTATTTATTATTTTAGTTAATCTCATTTTATTTTTTATCCTGCTCAAATACCTTACCTTCAATTTGAGCAATATGAGTTTTGAAAAAACAAGAGCCTACCTATCCCCAAAAGAGAGTAGTAAAGATGACAAACTCAAGACGCCAATTGCGAATAGAGATAGCGAAATTGGAGCAAGTGTTACAACATCAACAAAAACGAGTGATAAGGCATAAAACTAGAATTAATAATCAAATGATATGGCTTATGTTACTCATACCTGCATTTCTATGCGGATGGATGATTGCTAAAGAAAGAAGGATTAGCAATATAGGAAAGAAACTAGTAGAAATAAGCTCTTTAACGGCCAAAGCTTATTTGGAAAAACAAATTATTAATATTTTTATGAAGCATTTTAAGCAGTAACTGTCGGGCATTCTGGATGTGTAGAGTAGATTCCTTGATTACGCTAACGCTGCATCAAGGCCACCTATTCTGAACGCTCGTATTACTATACATAAGTCAAATAATGCATTACATCATCGCTCAGTCCTTGTACTAAATCCATGTAGCCTTTTTTTATCACAGCAGTGACTGTTCCGACATCATTTTTACCCAGTCGCTTATCATTAATTGAGCGGATAGGTGTTATCTCTGCAGCGGTACCAGTAAAAAAGGCTTCGTCAGCTTGATACGCATCATAAAGGGAAATATCCGTTTCAATGACACTAAAACTCAAGGTACGCGCTAATTTTATTACTGTATCACGAGTAATGCCTGAAAGAATCTTTCCTAAAGTCGGAGTATAAATTACCCCGTCTTTTACCATAAAAAAATTTTCACCAACTCCTTCAGCAATATATCCACTACTATCTAGCAATAACGCTTCATGGTAATGTGTTCCCTGTAGTTCTAAGGAGGCTAATATACTATTAACATAATGGCCGCAAATCTTAGCATCAACCACTGTTGACTCGGGATGTATACGAATATAACTGCTCGTTTTGACATCAATACTTTCATGAGGATGATAAGCCCCCCATGGCCAACAAGCAATAATCAAATCAACAGGATTTCCTACGGGATTAACTCCCATTTTACCGTAACCATAGAATGCAAGCGGACGAATATAACCTGAGTCTAGTTTATTTTTAGAAACCACTGCTGTAATTGCTGTCGTTACTTCTTCCTTAGAATAAGGAAGATTCATTTTTAAAACCGCCATTGAATAGAAAAAACGCTCAACATGATCATTTAAACGAAAAATTGCAGGACCTTTTGGTGCTTTGTAAAACCTAATCCCTTCAAACGCTCCACCACCATAATGTAACGTGTGGGATAATACGTGAATTTTTGCGTCTGCCCAGGGAATAAACTCACCATTGTGCCAAATTACTTCTGTAGTTTGCATCATAACCATCCCCTTTTCATCAATCAGACAATTTATTCTTTATCGTAAACTCTATAATCTTAACTCAATGGACTCGGCTTATATTTTTTAATATACGTTTATATTAAATTGTAACCTATGATTGCAATTATTGGAGAAAATAACCCCTCAAAAACTTAATGCATTTGAGGGTTATATTATATAACAGATTAAGGAACGCAATTTTCTACTTTTAGAGCTTGTCGTACTACATTTCGATTACGACCCAAATTCTCGTTCTGAGGAAACAATAAAGTGTAATAGATATAGGGTGAAGAATTGCTGTATTGGAAACTATGATCATCAGTTACTAAACGAGGGCCATAATTGTTGCTAATTTGCTGACTGGTAGGATCCAATAAGCTGGGATAGGATTGTCCCAACACAGTACGTAGAGTACTCCACTGATCCAACCAAGTAATTTGTCTAATAAAGTACTCCTTATACGTATTGCCAGTATTAGTGGCGGGAGTAAGAATACCAGTAATTGGATCAAGATCTGCTAAAGTATAAATAAAAGCCTCTACCCTGCTTCCATCAGCCTGAAGATAGTTTGTATCAATGCCTATAATAATAAACTTATTGAGCTTTACGTTATAGCTCCAAGAAAAACGATAAAAAACTGGCAAAATTTCATGACATAAATATTGCTCTGGATTAGCAAATGGAGGAGAAGGATAGCGAGGAACTAATGGAACACTGTACTGTAGTCCATCAAATCCTAACCATGAACGAGGATCTGCTATATTATTAGTACGATAAATACAAACACCTCCAGGTGGCGCATTGGCATTTAAAATGCTCAGGTCTTGATTGACCAGAATATAATAATAATTACCCCATTTTATTATATTGCTTTGTGCAAACATGCCAGCAACACCCGTCATATTATTATTGTCTGCAGTATTTTGATAAGGATAAGGAGAAACAATGACAGGCATATTATAATTAGCCGAGCTCTGAATGAGCTGAAAGGTATTCCCTCCATCTGATGATTTAGCAGCAACGATATTTCCGTATTCATTATTAACATTAACAGGAAGAGGGTGATATTCATTATGAATTAGTGAATAAACATTTTGTCCATCTGGGGTATAAGGGACGGTCATCCACAATTCATTATTGTACGCGTCTATTGGATTAACATTGCCTTGCCCCGGACTAACCACCCAAGTAATACACTGGCCATTGCTGTCACGCGCACGAGTCATTAGAGCAAGAATATCTGCCGCACCCTGGCTCACCGATACCCCGTCTGTTTTGAAATATCCCTGAGAGTTACTAGCAAACCATAATACACCATTATTGGCACCAATAAATGGGCGTACTGGAACATCAGCATAATCTCCACCGGTTACAACAGGACAACTATCTGTTAGATAATTAAATACTGTTTCTTCAATCCCATTTAACAAAGTCATTGGACCGTAGATAGGATCACAAGATTTACTATTTACTATAACGTTGAGTGTCGGTGCAATGGTACAATTCATGCCATTACAAATAGCAAAGTTGCTACTCACTGGGCCATTGATAACTAACTTCAAAATGCAATTGGCCTTAGCTGACAAATTAATAGGATTGCTGCATAAATTAGCCACTACTGCATCATTTGTTGACTGTGATACCGTTTGAGGTAAACCAACCACAGCATACCCATTACGAGTGCTATTAGTTAAATTAGTAACAGTGAAATAAGCCATAATCGAACCACCCTTAAGCACCTCAGTGGGTAGAGTCGTCCCCGCTAATGGTGTGATCTTAAAGTTAGAGGCCGCATATAATGGATTTAAAACGAACAATGCAACAATAATACTGATAATTGGAAAAAAAAATCCTTTATTATGTTTCATCTATCTAGCTCTCCTTATCTAGGTGTACTAGAACATCTTATCCTTAATTAATGACTACGGACTCTTATCAAATTAAGTGAGTTAACTGAGCAATAGTTAATGTGGGAATTGTTAGAGCGTATGGAAGGATAATCATTTTTTAGGCACCCTAGCCTCTCCAAAGAAAATTTTCGTCCATAATGATGCCCTATCTTAATGAAAATTTTTTGTCGTGTCTAAAGATTTCTGTTATAAAAACTAATTAATTAAGTGATTAAAAATAAACATATTTAAAAATAAATAATGACGTTTCTTAATACTATCTTAATAATATTCACTTAAAATAAACTTAATTAAAACCACTTTGGCTTATAACTATGCAACACACCAAGCTATCTAATCCACAAACTGTAAATGCATGTACTTTGATTAGTATTGCAGTCGTTGGTGCTGTTTTTAGTGCCACAAATGACACCGATATGAAAGAAAGAATAAGGAAAGCACACATTGATTTTCAAAACCACTACAGAAAGGATTTTTCTAATTCTGTTGATGGTGCGGGGGTCTTGGAAGATGATGCCTATGAACGATACTTTTCAGAACAATTTGCCCAACCCACTAGTAGAGAGCTATCGGCCCCTGCTCAGAATATAGATATAAAAGACTTGCTCCAAAATAGAGCAACTGTTGGCTCAGTGGATCTTTTTATGATGTTTAATGGTGAGGCGGTAGATGCTATTGAGCAAGCAATTAGATCTAGACATCCAAATGCAAAACCTATTGATTGGGAAACAATCACAGAAGAGCAACTGAGAAAACTAGTACCCAATGAAAAAAAACCTCCGTTAAGAGAGCAATTCCTCGCGGTTATTAATGCATTAAACTCACAGGGTATCACTATTAGAACGGAAGGACATACTATTTCTGTAGCAAAAAGAGGAAATGTTTACTATAGCTATGATTCTGCTACAGGCATATTATCCGATACCGACAGTGCTGATGAAATGGCAAATCACATTAGTGACAAATTACATACAAATCATGCGAAGAGTGCCACAGTCTACACATTTTCACCGACAGTAACCTTAGACGAGCGTATAGAAAAACAACTTAGAGGCGAAGAAAAATGTCATAAGCAAGACAATGAGCAAACTCGTAAAAAAGAGAATGTTGCTGATAAAGAAAAAGTGGCGAAAATTAATGCGCAATTAGCAATTTTAGCATCTAAAACCACTGAACTCAGACAAGACGGTTATATTGAAGCAGAACAAGCAGCACAAAATATCTATAATGCGGTTGATAAGCTTGTGAAACAATATGAAAAAGGAACCATCAACGAACAAAAGTTAAAAGATGACTCCCAAATAGCAATAAACAACAATCTTGATGAATTAGAAAAATTCCGCGGTTGGAAATTAAAGAAAGTGGGAGAAGTTCTTATTAATTTGTTGGCCGTGATTTGTTCTGTTGGTATTTCCTATCTTGCGACAGGGAAATTTATGCTATTTACAGCGAAAACGGATTCAGCAGAAAAAGTGAGTAATCTTGAGGAATCCGTTAATAATGCTCTTAAAAAATAACGTATTCTTTATACCGAGCCTCTTTTATTTAGAAGTAGATCCCATATAAATGCGGCTCGCTTTACGTGATAACGTTCCTTTAGCCATATAAAACACAGTTCCAAGCCCTTTATGTCGAACTCATTTTAGACGAATTACCGGCGAAAGCCGGTATCCATTTTATTGCAAAACAAAAACTATAACACTATAATTCCTACCATATGGCAGGAAAAAATTACCCCATGTCAGGATTGGAACATAGAGGAAACTCAGCGATGAGATTAGGTAATACAAAAACGCGTGCTTTAGAGGAAGCAAGAAAACTGCTCCAAGAAGTAGGCTACAATGGCTTTAGTTTTCAGCATCTGGCCGATACTCTGCATATCAAAAAGCAAAGTCTTTACGTTCATTTTAAATCAAAAGAAGACCTAGGAGTATGTCTCATTGAAGAGCATCGTTTATCTTTTGCGGAATGGGCGAAAACAATCGACATTTTTGCTCCAGACGCACAAATTGGTGCGATTTTTGAAGTGTGCTATGAGTTTTCGATAGACTCAAGAAAAATATGTCCCTTATCAGCAGTTGGTGCTGATTTAAATTCTTTGCCTCCAGGAATGCAGTCGGCGTTAACTCGTTTATACACGTCACGTTTTTTGTGGCTAATAAATATTATTGAAAAAGGACAAAAAGCTGATGTTTTTAGAATAGATAAATCCAGTACGGAACTGACACAGTTTGTCCTTGCCGCTGTACTGGGAGCCCAATTAAGTGCTCGTATTTCAGGAGTCCCAGAGCAAATAAGGGCAATAAAACAACAAACTTTAGATTTTTTAATGACTGCAACAACAGAAGCCTCACAAAGGAAACAAAAATGAATTTTTCTAAAAAACGCGTTGTCATCACCGGTATTGGTGCCATTACCCCTATTGGGGTAACTCTTGATGAGATAGAAAAATCTCTTAGAGAATCAACAAGTGGTGTTAAATTAATTACTCATTTTGATACAGAGAAACTTCCTGTAAAATTCGCGGGTGAAGCGACTCAGTTCAAACCCGAACTTTTTTTAGATCCCAAAGAAATTCGTCGCAATGATAGATTTATCCATATGTGTTTAGCAGCTACGGATCTAGCAGTTAATGATTCAGGTATTTCCTTAGAACTGCTTCGTGATGCTGGTGTGGCAATTGGCGTTGGTCTTGGTGGCCTCTATACCATCGAAGAGGCGACATTAGCAATGGAGAGTTCGGGAGCAAAACGAGTTAGTCCTTTTTTAATCCCCTCTATCTTAGCAAATCTTGCCAGTGGTCAAGTGAGCATTCGTTATGGTACAAAAGGAGCCAATTACGCCATTTCATCTGCTTGTGCTAGTGGCTCCCAAGCTATAGGGCAAGCGTTCAGAGAAATTCAATCAGGCCGTCGTGAAATATGGATAGCAGGTGGTGCCGAAGCCCCTATTACTCCACTGAGCATTAGCGGTTTCTCGGCAGCTCGCGCTCTTTCTCGTCGTAATGAAGAACCTGCTTTAGCCTCCCGACCCTTTGATCAAGAACGTGATGGTTTTGTTCTTGGTGAAGGAGCCGCAACATTTATTCTTGAATCACTAGATTCTGCTATGAAGCGTAATGCCAAAATCTATGCTGAAATTATTGGTTTCGGCTTGGCTTCTGATGGTTACCACATCACAGAACCAGAACCTCATGGTGAAGGAGCATACCTTGCGATGAAAGAAGCAATTGGTGATGCAGCAATTAACGTATCGCAAATTGATTATGTTAATGCACATGCAACAAGTACTATGCTAGGAGATAAAGTAGAAGCCTTAGCCATGGAGCGTATCTTTGAGGAACAAATGCCTGAAACCCGAGTATCAAGCACTAAAAGTCTTACAGGCCATGCTTGTGGTGCTGCTGGCGCTATAGAAACAGCTTTTTGTTCTTTAATGTTAGTTAAAGAGTTTTTACCACCGGCGTTTAATCTCGATAATATATCCCCTGAGTTTCTCTTCAGATCCCCGAGTAAAGCAGAAGCTAATTTCCGCTCTAACATTATAATGAATAATAGTTTTGGATTTGGCGGCATTAATACGTCAATGTTATTAAAACGAATGGGGGCATAATGACAGTACATGAACAAGTAATGAAAAATATGCGAGAAATGGCGGCATTATTCTCTTCTTCTAATATTTCTTTAGAAATGCCTCCTCAGTCCAATCTAACTCTGGGAACAACTTACGTCGATATTGATTTTGGAAAAATGCTTACCGCCAGATTTAAGTTTGATACTCGCTTTATTAATCCTATAGGTACTTTTCATGGTGGTTTTTTAAGTGCTGTCTTTGATGATACCTATGGACCACTGTCTTACATGGCGGCCTCTAGGCCAGTCGTTACTATAGAATTAAGTACAACCTTTATTCGTCCCTTTACCGCTAAGGACGAATACATAGACGTACGTGCGGAATTAGTGTCTAAATCAAAATCGTTACTTGTCATGAGAGCCGAAGCTAAAACAAAAGATGGGAAACTAATAGCGACATCGACAACTCACTCTATAATTTTATCTGATGAGCAATTAAGTGCAACCAACAATAACTTAAGATAAGTTATTAAAATTAAACTACTGTTATTAGGAGAGCTGAGATGAGATTTACTGATAAAACTGTTTTGATCACCGGTGGAAGTAGTGGAATCGGTTTTTCTGTAGCCAAACGCATCACTGATGAGGGAGGTAATGTTGTTATTACTGGACGTAATGAAAACAATTTGCACTCTGCTGTCAAAAGTCTCGGTAAAAAATCGAGCTATGTTGTTTCTGATGCTAGCAATCTTAGCGCTCTTGATACACTCTACTCATATATAAAAAGGGAAATTGGTACGCTTGATGGGCTTTTTGCTAACGCAGGAATTGCCATTATGAAACCAATTGACGCCGTTACCGAAGAAGACTTTGATAGATTAATGAACATCAATGTTAAAGGCGTCTTTTTTACATTGCAAAAAGCGATCCCCCTTTTGGCTGACGGCGCATCTATTGTGCTTAATGCCTCTGTTGCTGGAAGCCGTGGCTCCCCTATTTCCTCTGTGTACAGCGCAACAAAGGCTGCAGTGAGATCTATGGCTCGTACTTTTGCAGCAACTCTTGTAGATAAAAAAATCCGTGTTAACGCCGTAAGCCCTGGGCCTATAGAAACTCCTTTATGGTATAAAGAAAAGGATATGCCAACAGATATGCTTCCCCAACTTATTGAGAATATCACCCAAGCCAATCCGATGAAACGTTTTGGTACACCCGATGAAGTAGCTGCTGTAGTTGCTTTTCTTCTAGCCCCAGAATCGTCTTATGTTACAGGTTGTGAACTATTTGTTGATGGAGGACTAACGCAACTATAGGTTGGCAACGAGCCACCATATTGGATTGTTTGTGTGGCATTGCCGCAGCGCAGCATAATCAAGGTATTAACATTGTCGACGAAACAATTTTCCGCCACATTCAAATTGCCGACGAAGGTCGGCATCCATAAAATATTTAATAGCATCAAGATACCGGCTTTCGCCGGTAATTTGTCTAAAAGTGAGTTCTACATAAAAGGGATGGAAATGCTTTTTATGTCGCTAAATGATAGTCCCACCAGTGTAACTATCCAATTGCCTCACACTCGGCGCTTAGCTCTTGGAGTTTACTAATCATCACATTTAAAGCTTCTGATTTTGATCTATAGACATCTTCATAGGATACATGGAAGGTATTAAATTCATCTTCGCACTCCACCTGCTCTTCTAAAAGATCGGTAATTGTTTGTTTGGACAACAAATAAAAATCATCCTCAACTTCAAAATTGATGATCCATACTTGCTCGCCTATTTTAAAATCAACCATAACGCTTTGCCCTATTTAAAGTTATATTAGTTTGTCGACTTTGGTCATTTTCGAATTTGATGACTATATACGTAGACCACTTAAGAATCTAGTGTCAACTAATTTAAACTTAATTTACATACATCAAATCTACAATAAACTTAGATTTGAATTAACTTTCTCAGTTTGTGTTGATGAATTATCATGAGTAACCACTAATTCTTCTTCAACAACGTTAACATCCCCGATTCTCTCTTCAACTATTGCGTTAATGTTTTCTACATCAGTTAACGTTTTATCATTATAGGTAAGAAGTTTTTGAATAAGGTTAATATCAGATATTTCTCCAATAGCATCTTTTATTTGCGTAAAAGTTGTTCCAGATACTAAACCTTCATATCGCTTAATTAGTTTATTTGCCTCTTTTCCAATTATTTGCGACATCGATATGGCGGTTGTCTCATTGCATTCTCTATGCAACTCATCCCATTTGCTACCTTGAACTGACGTCATTTCAAGTTCAACCCCAGAATGACGATGATCTGTTGAAACCTCTTTAGTTTTACCCTTCAATTGAATTTGTAGCATTTCATCATAAGCTTCTTCTATCATACATCTAAATTCGTTAAGGCTTTCTGGAGGCACTTCAACTATTTCAGCTTCATTGATAGTAGATACCTTCCCAAAGAGTTCCTGCATCAGGATTACTTGTTGCTCTGTTTTAGGCACGATTCTAAGTGATAAACTACCATTACTAAGCCATGCAAAGCCAAGACCTACATTGAATGCTTCAGAAGGATTATATTCATTCATTAATGAAATAATACGGGGCAAGGTTTCATAATAATAAGTAGGTTTTACCAACAAATCATTACGTTTTTCGTGATATTTCGTTTCAGCAAGATCCATTATTTTTATCAACTGTTTGGGAGTGACATTGCAACTGAGTCCTTCGTCTTTTCGAACCCAGTCAATTTCAAAATCATCTCCTAATTGTTGGGCATTCATAGACTTACTAGTACTTAAAGTATAAGTCCCGTCAAGTTCTCTTTTTAATTGAAATGGTATTCGAGAGCTGAGAGGATCGAAGCGCAATGTATTAAGAAAAACGGTTCCATCGGGTGACATCGCAGAAGTAGGAGAGTAAATTTTTTCCAATCTATCAATTAAATCGATTTCTTGTCTTGTCAATAATGCACGTTGCTCAAAAACATTTAAAATTGCCTGATTATTTTTAGCTGCGGTTACAGACATTCCATCAATAAAAGTCATGTACTCGTCGATGTCAGAATAAGGCATATTATTTTTTATGGCCTCTTCTATGATCTCTATTTTGATCTGGGCAAAATAACGATCAAAATGAGACAATTTACCCGAACTAATCTGCATCATATAAGTATCAACCAATCGTTGTTCGGCGCTTCCATCTTTACAATTGGTTCTGATCTGAGTCAACTGATTCAATAGTTCCTTAGGTGATGGAGTTGACTCCTGAATACGATTTAATTCATGCCTTAAACCAGGATAACTTTTGATTATATCTTCACTCGGATTTTCTCCAGTAATCATTTTCCTCATTAAATGAAGACCAAACATTCGTTCAGACAAATCAGTATCATAGAAAACGCTATAATTTCTGTACATATAATGACGAGCTAATCCATAGAATTGAGAACCTCTGAACACAGCGGGATATTTTGCATACTTATCTTCAAAAGAAAAATCATCTTGAACTGTTGCGCATACCCCTTCACCATCATAAGTTTTTCCATAATCAAAACCATAAAATGCACCATCAGCAATACCTTTATTCTGGGCTTCTTTTCCCATACCATCTCGGTCACCAATAGCAACGCCAAGAATTAAGTTTCTACCTAATCCAGGAATGTATTTAGAGTATTTATTGGGAGCACTTTTATCATCAACCAAAACACCGCTGTAATCAGGCTCATTACCGCCGTAAAGAAAATTTTTCAATGGCACCAATCCTTGTTTCCAGCCACAAGCTAATACAGCATGAAAACCCTTTGGACCACGAACCCAAGCTACTTCTTGATTTTGATTTTTTGAGCTAAATATCCCTGCAAAGCGAGTACCAACAAACTCTCTAAGAGCCTCTTTATTACCTTTGAGCCTATCTTTTTCTCCTTCAGCATAATCAAGCTTATACATCCAAGCACTTAATTTTTTATTTTTATCAACAGCTCCTTTAACCTCTTGGCAAAGCCAGGTAATCCCGTTATTTAAATTACCTATTTCATGTGGACTTCCTGCACGAAAGTTGATAAATCTGGCAAATATTCTTTGCTTACCAGGCAAATCTTCTTTGGCAAGAGCCACTTTTAATCGAGCATAGGGTGATTTATCTTCTGTGGAAAATTGGGTGCTTTCTAATAATAAATTTTCATCGGATAAAATTTTATCGAGCTCTATAAAAAACTCTTCATTCAGGTCTACAGCTCTAAATCCTGGTTCTACTCCACCAGGTTTTTCAGCATAACAAAATTGCTGATTCCCAAACATAGTTCCTACTCGGGATAATGCGCTTTTCTTACGTAGCATTTTTGTACCCAATTCGACTCCATCCGATCTAATGCTATCCACAGAAGGAGATACGTTAGGTTTTACAGTTACTGTCCTTTCTACGAGGGGAGCACTTTGTGATACTCTTTTGGGCTCTAGTGTAACTTTTTTTACAGTGGGTGGAAGCAAGCTTTCCTCTTCAACTGTTTTAGATAGGGTACTGTTTTGAGCATTGAAAATACGCATCATTAATCCATCTGATTTTAAACGATATTTTTTGTCCTTACTTAACTCTACCCCAAATTGCTCTTCACAGAAACTTTTTATAAATTTACCTAACCCACTATTTGAACCGCCACTAGTATTTTGAATT
Organism: Legionella fallonii LLAP-10; assembly: GCF_000953135.1. NCBI lineage: Bacteria > Pseudomonadati > Pseudomonadota > Gammaproteobacteria > Legionellales > Legionellaceae > Legionella > Legionella fallonii. The sequence continues at coordinate 1,736,767 of NZ_LN614827.1, forward strand.
AACGCGTACTCATTAGCAAAAACATCTAAGAGTGCAATAATTTTTGCATCAGATGACAAAGACTTATTGCCTTGTACGTCTTTCATTCCCTCATTCAATCGCTTTAAACTATCTAGTCGTTCTGTATCTATTTTTTTACCTGATAATTGTTTTATTATTTCATTATATTCTGTTGTAAAAAGCTCGGTTGTTATCAGCTCATTTTTTTTCTTAGCTTGCGTTAAAAGTTCTAGATAATGTTGTGTAAACTCGCTATCTAACTCATATCCTTTAGAAGACTCCTTTAACATTTCTCTATCAAGATTCATTGCAATAAAGTAGTCTTCGTCAACGTGCAAATCACTAAGCAGAATTTGATAGACAGAATTCCGCAGCTCATAAGAGTCAATGTTTGTATTAACTAATCTCAGCCAATCATGTCCCGCGTTTACCCCACCATCCACTGGAAACAGCGGTGAAGCCAGTAAACCTCGTAATGCTCTATAGCCACAGCTCCAACCATCATCTTGCAACCCATCCGTTTCAACATTAACCTCTTTTGTTATACATCCAGGAAAGGCCGTATATTGCCCATCAGTATAATCTATAGCACCCCTTAAAATATCTTCTTCATCCTCACTAAGAGGCCTTGAATCGTGGTAATCAATGCTAATTGAATTCGCAGTAGGATTTACAGTGACTGTAGCATAAGTCCAATGAGCGCCTTGGCTTCGTAAAGAACCGCTACTGCCACAATTAAGTAATAGAGGAATAGTATACGGCTCAGTCTCTCCATGATGCTTAATACGCTCAAAATGTAATATCATACCGATATCTTCAGAGTTTAATCGCGTAATATGAGTTCGGTCTTTAACACCAAGCTTGATGAGCATACGCTCTAAATCTACTTCACCTAACCATTCTGTTTGACCTAATTCTTCATTTAACAATTTCTCTGCTACCCCAAGGTTATTTACTTGAGCATGTATATCGCGCAAAGAACGAGAGCCCATAGCTTGATTTAGCTTCAAGCTTTCTAAAATAGCTTCTTTACCTTTAAAAGATGTCGCTATCGGTGGATTATCTCCAGTAAAAACAACTAGCTTATCGAGCAAAGTAACTAGACTTTTAAATTGCTCTGCATAATCTTTTTGAGTTTCTATATTGTCGCTACCTATAGCTCCAAGGTTGATTTGGTCAAGGTTGAGTTGATGGAAAAAATCAATGGCTGCCGCAAGATTGGCATAATTTTCCGTAGTGTTTAGCCAGAGTGGATTAAATTGCTCTTTATACTTTTCTCTAAGATAGCGTTCAATTACTAAACGTTTTTTGTCTTCATTTAATGTTTTACTAACATCGCTTATAGTTTTCATATCATTTTCCTTACATAGATTAATGATACGGATGCTTGTTAAAGAAAGTAGGCTAGCATCCAACCAGATCTACATCTCTATAATTTAACCTTATTCCTTTAAGATTAAGGAACTATTAAGCAGTTTGTAAAAATAGTGCAAAGCAATGTTGTGATGAGTAAAATAATCACGCTAATATAAGTATTAAATACGAGACAATATTCATTATAGTATTTGACAAAATAAAACAAAATGGGCTTTTTTAACCCATAAAGATATCCTTTAGATAAAAAATGTTATAATAAAATCCAGTTTTGTTAATCTGACTCATTTCGTTCAAATAAGGCGCTAGACTCTATGGGAGATAAAGAGAACGGTAGCACACCAGCTACGACATACATTCTTTTTCCAGTAAAACAAAAAGATGAAACGATCTGTTATTACACAAGCGATTACTCAGAAGAATTAGGCAACTCAGTTTATAAGGGTTACCTTTGCACATTAAAGACAGATAAAGAAGAATTAAAGCCTAGACGTATCAAAAAAGAAGAAATCAACATAGATGAATCCAAGCCTGTAGCGATAAAAATTTATCAAAAGAATCAACATCCATCCCCCTATCAATTTTATACCTCTCAAATTGCAGTTCTGGAGATTAATGGCCATGATGCCCTTATCATGGACTTTATCGATGGATTCCATATCTTCCCTGATATCGAAGATAACCCAAAAATAAAATTATTGACCTTTGCTCAAGCGGCCGACATTGCATGGCAACTTATTCTTGGACTCAATCATTATCATTATAGAAATACCAGTGGTCACTCTATTGTGCATGGTGACGTCAAAGGGACAAACGTCAAAATTCGAGTGAAGGAAACAGAAGTAGATGGTCTAAAGAAATATAAAATTGATACATTTTACCTTGATCCTGATTATGCTAAACCAATAGTAGGAAGAGCACAGGACTCTCAAGGCACACCCGAACATCTTGCCCTAGAAGTATTAGATGGATGGTATTCAGAAGAAAGTGATTTTTTTGCCTTAAGTCCATTGTTATTCAGTTTATTTGGGGCACATAACCCTCTCTCCAAAATCCTTGAGTACAGAAATAATCACCAGGATATGACTTGTGCTGAATTAGTCAAACAATTACGTACTATCGATTTTTGTTCCACAGGCTTATTTGAGCATTTTACACCTAAACCAGCCCCTATAATTTGTAGACTAGTCGAGCAATTTATTTTTCAAATGGGAGCAAAACTCAAGAGCAATAGACCCTCTCCAGATGCGTTACTTGAGTTTTTTACTGCGCTAAGACAATTCAGCCTTTTACATGAATTAAAGCAAGATACTGGAGCTTATCTATTACGTCTATGTATTGTTGCTCAAGATGAGTGTTGGTTAAGAGACAAAAAATTCCTAACTCTATTCATTACTCTAGATAAAAACTTACAAAGCAGGTTAATTGCAGTAATGAACCCCCATCAATCCATATCCTTGTATAAAATTCTGCAAGAAAATAGAGCAAATCCGGGCCTCCTTAATCAATTAAGGAAAAAAGTCGCCACACAGTTAGCCGAGGAAGGCGAAACTTTAAAAGCCCCTTCTCGCTTGAGCGCCCTTTTTTCCTCGCCTGTAACATCTAAAGATATTCAGTGGTTACTTAATTGCTATGAACACAATAATCACACTGAATTTTATTCTGCACAAAATAAAAAAATGAGAGAAAAGCTAACTCATTGTGACAATAAAAAAATAGCAAATTTTATTTCTATTATTACAGATGGATTATGTATTTCTTTGGAACTTTCAACACCATCAATATAAATTGACTTTCCTGATAGCTCCGATTGCTTATTGAGTCGACTTTGACCATTTTCGAATTGCCTGCGAAAGCCGGTATCCATTTGATGTTGAACAATTGATGGACGCTGACTTTCGTCGGCAATTCGAATTAGGCTAAAGTCAACTTATTGATGGAAAAACCCATATTAACGAATATCTTTTCAGATTTATTATATTTTTTTACATACAAAATGAACCAATACAACTCATATTACTATAAAATATATCAAAGAGTATTGAGAGAGAAATAAATGACAAAAAAAAATCAAGAGTTATTAATTGATGCAATAAATAATTTAGGTTTGGATATCCCTTCTGATGTTTTTCATTTTGATTTCAATCGCACTGATGGCCAAAAGTACTTAGAAAAAGCCCCATCAATCCCCTGTCTTATTCGTAAATCGAGTGTGGATGGATGTTTTGCATTAGATAGATATGATCCACATCGAGATACTTACTCTCATCTATTAATTGTGCCCCCCAAAACGGAGAACGAAGAGTTTAAATTTTGTCACTATGAGAACGGGGTTATGACTGAAATTAGCACATTGAGCGCCTACCTCAACGTAGCCAATATACCCACTTTAAAGTGGCAGCAACTCAAAACACGATTAGAGCAACACCCGCCCCAAAAAAACGCGGTTATGAGTATACAAAGCTTAGACCAACAAGTAATTGCATTAAATGCAACACAAGTCGATGAATATGCTCGAGACAATCCCTCTGTAAAAAAAAGTGGGGATGGCCATACAGGACTTGCAATAGCTCAAACATTACACGCCCCTTTTGTCGTAGTTAGGACTGAAGGAAATCGTGCTGAAGCGAATAAAGTATTAGAAGGACATTTAGTAAATAACGGATTGCTTGTACTCACCGGACACGGTAATCCTGACGGCAATATGATAGCCGGAAATTATCTTAATAAAGATCAAATGCTATTTGTGCAGCAAAGAGAGCGAGGCTCTATTGATATAGTTAGCTCAGCACTAGAAGCCGGATTAAAGAGTGGCGATCAAATCAATATTCTACTTAGTATCTGTTATGGGGCTGCGGATACTCAAAAAAATGGTAACAGCTTTGCTCATAAGTTGGCTAAAGAATTTGCTAAACATGGGATCAGCACTACTATTATTGCCAGTGTTAAACCAGTGCATCGATTCGGTACAGGTGCTATAGAGCAAGGGAAGTTAACATTTACCAATGAAGTTGGTATGGCACCAACGGATATACGTGTTTTTTCTACACAAGTGGACACACCTAATGCTAATCCCGTTATCGATATTTATAAGCCCAATGAAATAATTCAACTCTCAAGAGAAGGTTTTAAATTTATCAATCCGTATAAACCAATAGCTCAATCAAGTACATCAAAGGATGATGCACCTCAAAATATTATTATTACTCCAACACCCTTATCGAAAATAACACAACAACCGGAATTAGTAGAGAAACAACAACGCCTAGAGAAAGAAAAACAACTGCTGGAACAACAGCGCTTATTAGAGAAAGAGAAGCAACAACGTTTAGAGCAAGAAAAACAGTGCAAAGAACAACAGAATACGATCGATCAATATAAAGCTAAACCAGAAATTGCCAAGCTATTTAATGCCATAAAAAATATGGAGAATTACGGAGAAAAACTTTTAGGCATAGGCGCTGACAAAGGAACTACGGCTATTAGTCTTGCTAAAGAACTCGATAAAAAATTAGTGGATTTTCTGCTAAAATCATCCACTACCCCACCAACACAAGAGCAATTTGAGCAATTTAAAGCTGACTTTAAAGGGGCGCTACATGATAAAGATGATGTAATGCATCAACATAGAGAACAGTGGAAACCAATAGTTGCCAATATATTACTCGCTCTTAGTGGGATAGGATTAATCGCCATAATTATTAAAGCAACTGCACATGTTATTGATGCGTCACTTAATAAAAAACAACTATCTTTTAATCAAGCATTTTTCTTTGCAAAAACTCAGTCGCAAGAATTAGGTGATAAAATTGATGAGTCACTAGAAGACACCTCACTTAATTCAACGCAAAATAAAAACTAAATGGTGATACAATTATTCTCCAGCACCTACGTGCCGTGACTTGCTCACGGCATGCAAAATATCTAAATCATTATGCTTTTCTTTAAAACATAATGATTGACATAAAAACCATAAAATGGTAGGTTAAATTGAGTTTTATTATCAATTCGGAGGAAGAGATATGAGTATTCTATATAAACCGCAGCGACTGCAACCCTTGGTGTCTCATTTTAAACTAGCTATGTTCCACAATAACTTCTCTTCTGCTACCTCGACCTCGACCACCACTGCTTAATTCAAGCAATTCATTTTTAAGTTATCTATTAACTAAAAATTTTACTACTTAGTGTTTTTAACACTTGGTACTCACTATTTTTATCTAAATTTAGGTGATTCAACATGATCAACAATCATTTCTACTCCATTCATAAATTTGGAGGAAGCAGTCTTGCCAATGCAGAACGTTTTATGGCAGTTAAGTCATTATTAAGTGGAAACGAGATCGTCGTGGCTTCGGCAATACAAGGAGTTACTTCCGCATTACAATCAACAATGGATGAAGCGAAAAGCAGTTTAAACTACCTGCAAATACTGGATGAATTAAAAGAAAAACATTTAGACTTGCTCAATGAATTATCCTTAAATGATCAGAATAACGGCATTAGCAGGATAATTCAGGATGATTTCTTTAAAATCCAGGACATCTTATATGCCGTCTACCTAACTGGCCAATACTCCAAACAAACACAAAACCTTCTATTAGGCTATGGTGAATTATGGTCCGCAATGATTCTCAAAGAATTTCTTAGCCAACAAAGGAACGTTGCGCTTTTAGACGCTTCAAAAGTTCTATTTGTCTATGAAAAAGAAGGAAATATTGCTATTGATTGGCATAAAAGCAAAACATCTTTAAACAACTATCTAAAAAACGTCGATTTTGAACAATTAATTATTACAGGCTTTATTGCCTCAACATTAGAAGGACAAAGAACTACTTTAGGGCGTAATGGTAGCGATTTTTCAGCAGCGATCTTTGCCAATTTATTCCAAGCCCAATCATTAACTATATGGACTGATGTCGATGGTATTTATACAGCAGATCCGAATCTTGTTCGTTCAGCAACTGTTATTGAATCATTGACTTATCAAGAAGCATTAGAATTAGCCTATTTTGGTGCAAAGGTGCTTCATCCTATGACTATTGCTCCACTTGTAGAACAAAAAATTCCGCTTTACATAAAGAACAGCTTTGCTCCTCAACAAAAAGGGACTTATATCTCAGAATATTCAAAATCTCCTGTTGCATTGATTAAGGGAATAAGTTGCATTACCTCAATTGGTTTAATTAATATAGAAGGTAGTGGACTAATCAGCGCCTCTGGAATTGCATCTCGTGTCTTCGATATCCTATATCGCCATGAAATCCACGTTCTCTTTATCTCACAAGCTAATTCAGAACATTCTCTTTGTTTTGCAGTACCAACTCACTTGGTCACTATATCAAAAGAAATATTATTAGAACGTTTGCTCTCAGATATTGAGCGTAAACATATTAAAAGTATTTATGCAGATACTGAGTGTTCTATTTTATCCATTGTTGGAGATAACATGGTAGGAACACCTGGCATCACAAGTAAATTAAGCACAGCTCTGGCGAAAGCAAACATTAATATTCGAGCTATTTCACAAGGTTCATCCGAACGCAATATCTCATTGATTATAAAAAACACCGATGCCGATAAAGCAATGCAAGCCGTGCACTCAAGCTTTTATCTATCACGAAAAACACTATCCATAGGACTAATTGGCCCTGGTACTGTTGGCAAAAGTTTATTAAAACAATTGAATGAGGCCGTAGCCCAATTATGCAGCACTTATCAAATAAACCTTGATGTACGTGGCATTATGAATAGTCAGAGAATGTTGCTTTCCAATGAAGCAATTGATCTTAGCCATTGGCAACAACACTTTGCTCAACAAGCAGTGCCATCTGATCTAGAACAGTTTGTTCAACACATTACTGCAAATAATATACCTAATGCGGTCATTATTGACTGCACTGCAAACAAACAGGTTGCCCAGCTTTATCCGCGATTTATGGAAAAAGGAATACATGTTATTACGCCTAATAAGCACGCAAATGCCGGTGAATTGACCTATTATAAGAAGCTACAAACACTGGCTAAAAATCATCATTATTATTTTTACGAAGCGACTGTATGCGCTGGTTTACCAGTAATTAGCACACTACAAGATTTGATTAAAACGGGAGACCGCATTGAGGAAATAGCAGGTATTTTCTCAGGTACTCTTAGTTATATTTTTAATGAAATGGGTAAAGGTAAAAGTTTTTCCGTTGCAGTAAAAGAGGCCAAAGAGCTTGGCTTTACCGAACCCGATCCGCGCGAAGATCTTTCCGGTATGGATGTAGCTCGCAAATTAGTTTGCTTGGCGCGAGAAATGGGGCATGAAGTGATTCTAGATGATGTTGCCGTCTACGACCTAGTTCCTCCTGAATTAAAAACCTGTTCCGTAGAGGAGTTTATTGCTAGTTTACCAGCCTATGATCACCCCATAAATCATTGGTTAGTAGAGGCACGCTCACAAAATCGGAGTTTACATTACGTAGGAACTATCAACACAAATGGCACTCTTAAAGTTGCTATTGAACATCTGCCTGCTGAACATCCTTTTTCTAGACTTGAAGGCACCGATAATATGATTATTTTCCGCACTAAAAGGTATTGTACACGCCCTCTGATTATTCAAGGACCTGGAGCCGGCGCCGAAGTTACAGCTGCGGGCATTTTTTCTGATTTATTACGTCTAGTGGCAGCCTTATAAAGAGAGGACATTTTGATGAAAAAAATTAAAGATTCCATTCAATCCATTAAGGCATTTGCCCCAGCCACCTGTGCTAACGTTGCTGTTGGCTTTGATATTTTGGGTTTTGCAGTTGATTCTATAGGTGATTATGTCACATTGACTAAACGTGATGATCAAAAAATAATTATAGAGTCAATAGATTCACAACAGTCACTCCCTTTTACTAGCGATAAAAATACAGCATCGGTGGTTCTTCAGAAATTTTGTCATGATTTAGATTTGGAACATGGTTTTTCTGTCCATATCAAAAAAGGAATTCCATTGTGCTCTGGCATGGGGGGCTCAGCGGCGTCAGCAGTCGCAGCCCTGGTTGCCTGCAATGCCTTTTTATACTTGCCTTTGCCTCTTTCCGACTTAGCCCGCTTTGCCTTGTTAGGTGAGGAAGTTGCCAGTGGGGAAGCACATGCTGATAATATCATTCCTTGCCTTTTTGGTGGTTTGACATTAATTCAATCTCAGCAACCAATGAAGATCCTTAATCTCCCTATTCCAGATCTCTATTGTGTGTTAATCCATCCTCATCTGCAGGTGTCTACCCGTGAAGCAAGAAAAACCCTGCACAAAGAACTATCCTTAGCAAGTCATGTGCAACAATCCGCTTATCTTGCCTCATTCATAGCTGCACTATATGAGCAAGATTATTCTCTCTTAAAACAGGCGATGAATGATGTAATTATTGAGGCTCAACGTGCGCAATTTGTCCCTAAATTTTATGAAATTAAAGAATCTGCTATGCGAGCTGGAGCACTAGGCATGTCTTTTTCTGGATCTGGGCCATCCTTATTTGCTTTTGCTCGAACAACAGTAAAGGCCAAAGAAATTAGCCAAGCCATGCAATTGTGTTTACAAAAAAATAACATCCATTCCGATTGTTGGATATCAGCAATTAATAAAAATGGAGCTCGAGTAGTAGAGGAGATTTTATGAACTATATAAGTACTCGCAATCACTTACATTCACTTTCATTATCAGAAGCGATGCAGCAAGGATTAGCCTCCGACGGGGGCTTGTTTCTTCCCGAGCAGATGCCAATTATTGACGAGCCTCTCGCTTTATCTAATAAGACCTACGCAGAATTTTCGTACGTTTTATTAAAAGATTTCTTCAAAACAGATGAGCTGGCGCATTCCTTAATGGCTATTTGCGAGCGAGCTTTTCAGAGTCCTATTCCATTAAAACAACTCAATAAAAACACTTTTGTACTAGAGCTTTTTCACGGCCCGACCAGTTCTTTTAAAGATTTCGGTGCTCTTTTTTTAGCGGAATGCCTAAGTGGCACAAATAATAAAAAGAAAACTATTCTGGTAGCAACATCAGGAGATACGGGCTCCGCTGTTGCAAGCGCATTTTATCGCAAACCTAATTATAAAGTGGTTATTCTCTACCCTGAAGGTCAAGTTTCAGTGAAGCAGGAGCAGCAAATGACCTGTTGGAGAGAAAATATTTTTGCTTTTGCGGTCAATGGAAACTTTGATCAATGCCAACAACTGGTTAAATCTGCTTTTCAAGATCCGTTGTGCTCATCATCCACTGAACTCAGTAGCGCAAATAGCATTAATATAGGCAGATTATTACCTCAAATTTCCTATTATGCTTATACAAGCTTACAGTTTTACAAAAATAACCAGCAGAAACCCGGCTTTATCATTCCTTCTGGTAACTTAGGTAATGCAACGGCAGCCTATTGGGCAAAAGCAATGGGATTTCCCATCAGAGCAATTGTCTTAGCAACTAATACAAATCGAGTGATTTCCGATTATTTAAATAGTGGTATTTACCAAGCTCGCCCCAGCATAAAAACTATAGCCAATGCCATGGATGTAGGTAATCCAAGTAATTTAGAACGATTACACCACCTATTTAGTTCATTTACTTCTTTTAAAGAAAATGTACAATCCATTTCTGCTAATGATTGCATTATTAACCAAACTATAAGTGATGTTTATAAGCAATACGGCTATATCAGCTGCCCCCATACAGCAACCGCTTTTTACTCTAGAAATCAATTAGATAAACAACCATGGATTGTCGTTGCAACGGCTGATCCTTGCAAATTTGATCAAATAATTGAACCCATCATTCATGTTAAAGTACCCATAGCACCCCAGCTACAGAGATTATTGGACAAACCGCAACGATTTTTTAGAATGGAGGCTAATCTCAATGCATTGCGCAAGGTGCTAAATGAGTAATTATAATCGATATCAGTCACCTAGATGAAATTACCCCAAATAATCTATGTAGCCTTGTTGCAGCACTACATCAAGGCTACATAGGGTTTGGCATTTGTAAGTTTAAAAATGATATATGCCTTCTTTAGGAAATTCTTCGCTCTGGTGGATGACAGAGGGTTCGCAGGTAACTCTTAAGAAGCAGTAATGCTGTTCATCTCTGAATCGAAAGACATAGTAAAAAAAGCCCTTCCTTTTGCTTGCAACAAATTTTTAAGAGGTAAAAATAAATTTTCAGGAAGCAGATCAATATCAATCCACTCCCATGAAGCGACTTTATCTTGCTCTAAATTTTCTACCATTTGGCCTTGAGGATATTTAGCCCGTAAAAATATAGAAACATAATGCTTCTGCTCTTCCTTAAATACATCATTTGTCACCGCGATTACTGTTGGGTTAGATATAACTAACCCCGTTTCTTCCTTTGTTTCGCGTATGGCACATTCTTCAAAAGTCTCACCATATTCCAAATGCCCACCAGGGGGGCCCCAAGTAGAAAGGCCATGGCTTTTTATTCGCTGCCCAAGCAATATTTTAGTATCCTGAAAAATTAATACCCCAATACCTACTTTAGGATGGTTCATATAAAACACTCACATTTTATATAATCTAGACCTTTCTTCGTTGCATAATGGCTGCAAAAAACTCTGGCTTATTTAGACCTATAGCTGCAAATATTTGAGGAACCCTATCCCAACTCCCTTCTTGCTCTATGCTGGAGACTACCAATTCAAAGCCTGCATTTTTATCCTCAACAACGCCCCATCCGTTAATATAACAAAGACCTCTTAATCTTTTAGCAACAATGTGCCCTAAGTTTTCAGCAGCTAATAAATGGACTAAAGCTTCCTCAAAAAGCTTCTGCGACCTGTTGAGATTCTCCGCGCTATTAAAAATGCCTTCCTTATTCAAGTTCAACCGATATTTTGCCTCGTCAAGAAAGATTTGCCCTAGCTGAAAATGCGCAGAAGAATCATCAAGACTAGCCGCTGCTCTATAACACTCTATAAACATAACTTCTGCATAGGGGTATTTTTTATTGTGAATTAACTTCTTATAGATGCCAGCTAATTCAAAATAGTGCAAAACTTCTCTTTTAAGAACCTCATCTCCAGGCTGATTATGGACACGATTAGCTTGCATTGCTTTAATTTTTTTTATAAGCCTATTAATTTTCCATCTAGTCATATTAAACATGAAAACTCCCATCGTATCTATATCTGCACGAGTAGTTGTAAAAGAAGAATAATAGCTACAATAGCAACCATTAAAAATATAATTTTAAATGCTAAACCTGCAGACTCGCTAATGTCTCTAGTAACTGGTGGCGGGATGTTTTTTCTTTCTTGTTCTTTCCCCGCATCACCTACCTTATAAATCTGATTATCAATACGATTCGAAACATAATAGGCAATATACCCTGTAATTAAACTAGGTATAAAAAATATAAACCATACTAAGGTATTCGCTTGGCCTTCACTCATATTATATTGCTGTTCAAAATTCGCAGCTAATATAGTAACAATGCCAGGAACCTCATAATTTAAATGCCAAATTAAAAAAGGGGCAATATACAAGCTAAAGAAAAAAAGCGACAAAGCTGAGATTAGACAAATAATTCCTAAAATATACAACTTGTTATTACTTTCATATCGATCAGGCTCCATAATATTCATTCCATAAATAAGTTCATCTTAAAAAACAAGGAGATAAATAAAAGATAGCAGATGAAGGCCAATAAGTACACTCGCAGATGTCGTTTCATAAGCAACAAATAAGAACCAGAAATACTCTTATGTTACTCTACGATCATTATCTTCATTATTACAAGAATAAAAACGTTTCATACTCATCAATAGACCTCTTTCCAAGCTCTACTATTAAAAATAATCTTATTTTATGTTGAACTTACATTAATTGGTTTACAATGAATCTATTGCTCACTAATTTGAATAAAAGTAAACCATGAAACGATATGTTTTTATGCTTTCAGATGGTACTGGTATTACTGCTGAAACACTAGGCCATAGCCTAATCACACAATTTGAAAATATTGAATTTGAAAAACAAACCATCCCCTACATTGATTCAGTGCAAAAAGCAGAAACTGTCGTTCTACGTATTAATCAAACTTTTGAAGAGCAAGGAATCAGACCTCTCGTATTTATGACATTGGTCAATCCTGAAATCAGGCAGCATATCAAGAAAGCTAATGCATGTGTCTTTGATTTATTCAGTACCTTTATTGGTCCTCTAGAAACAGAGCTGCTTGAAAAATCCTCTTACACTGTAGGTCGAACCCACGGAGTTGCGGACGACAAATCGTATTCACATCGTATAGAAGCTGTTGATTTTGCCTTAGCCCATGATGATGGGATAAAAACACGCGGTTATGAGAAGGCAGATATTATTTTAATTGGAGTTTCTCGTTGCGGTAAAACACCTAGTTGTCTTTACATGGCATTGCAATATGGAATTTTAGCGGCAAATTATCCTTTCACAGAAGAAGATCTCATGGGTTTTAAGCTGCCGGAAGTACTTCGTTCCTATAAACAGAAACTGTTCGGACTCACTATAGATACTCAGCGTTTACAACAGATTCGTTCTGAACGTAGGCCTAACAGTAAATATGCTTCCGCGGAACAATGTCGTTTAGAAGTAACTGAAGTTGAAACGATGTATCAAAGAGAAAAAATTCCCTATATCAACTCAACCAAGTATTCCATTGAAGAAATAGCGACAAAAGTGCTCGCTGCAGCTGGATTACAAAGAAAGATATAAGGAAGAAAAGAGGAAAATCCAATCCTTAGCTGCGCTCTGGATAACAGATGTACCCCGGTTGCTTGCAACCGGGATCAAACTATATAGTAGCTTCTGCCCCATCAAATTCTGAGTCAGTAGGTTCTGATGTTAATCGTTTAAAATGCCATGAAAAATATAATGCCCCAAGACCAGTACCTATTAGACCTAATGGTAATGCATTGAGATTGCTCATCAACCAATAGCCCGCAAGCATTGACAAGAGAGATGAACCAAACATTCTGACCGTGTTGATAAAGGCAAGTGCCGTTCCAGTATTTTCTTTAAAATCAGTTAAAACTAAGGACATAGTTGGTGGTGCACTAATGCTTATCCCTAAATTCGCAACTAATGAAAAAGATAGAGCCGCAAGACTAAAACCATAAAGAGTCATAGTAGCAAGCATGGCAATGCCACCAATTATTATAAACCAATTACCTAAATAAATAGTGAGGGTCATGCTTAATCGATCGCGAAGCCAAATACCTAAATAGTTACCCAAAATAATATTTAGTCCATTAAATGTAAATATTATTCCGAACCCTAAAGGAGAAAATCCAAGCCTATCTATTATCAAATAAGAAGAATTAATAACACTTAGCATTACTGCAGCAAAGCTAAACATCATAATCATGGAAGCACACCATAAAATAGGCGAAGGTAAAATCTCTTTATAGGCGATCCATGCGTCTTTTATCTTAAAAGAACGTTCTGGTGCTACCCAAAAAGGGGACTCGAATAACATGGTTCGAGATTGAAGCCAAAGGACAATAGCAATCCCCGCCATCAAGACAAAATTAGCTTGCCAATCCCAATAAGTAAAAATAAGAGAACCAAGCACAGGGGCAAGAATAGGTGAAACAGCAATAATCATTGAAATATAAGACAGCACCTTGGCTCGTTCTATGGGATCTTCACTATCACGCGCAGTAGAATAAGCGATTAAGTTGGAACAACATAATGCAAAGCCTTGAAGCGCACGCCCTATTACTAATACAGTAATATTAGGGGCATAAATACATATTATGCTGGAAACCACGGCTAATATGAGGCTGCCAGGAAGTAAACGACGACGCCCAAAATGATCAATCAAAGGTCCCCAAATTAATTGCGTTACCCCAAATACAAATAAATAAATACTGAGAGTCAATTGGCTTAAATTGTGTGTTGTATCAAAATAACTCGTTATGTAAGGTAATGAGGGTTGATAAAGATCGAAGGTCAATAATGAATAGGCTGATAATAGCCCAATCAAAATAGTGGAGGTCCGTGCTTTTGACATAATAATCATCTTAAATAATATGGAGCGCTATTGTAGCAATTTTCATTTCATAGATGAATAATGGCTCATCAAATTCGTAATCAATCACGAGATATATTCGAATTCTGGTGGAAAGTCGAATTTGGTCTCACATTGAATGAAAACACACTAACACTGCTCGCCTACTGATGTGTCGACTTTGGTCATTTACGAATTGCCGACGAAAGTCAGCATCAATCAATCGTTCAACATCCTATGGATACCGGATTTCGCCGGTAATTCGTCTAAACATTCCAAACTCGCTGTGGAGAGGAACAAGGGAGAAGCACGAGGGGTGTATACGAAAGTCACTTGAGGATTCGAGCACCGTAGCCACGTAGATCGGGCAGCAAATTGCCCGACTTTATAGAATGAGGAACTATATCTTTTGTCGGGCTACGAAACCTGAACTGCATTAATCTAAACTACCCATAAAGCCATAAAATCATCAACTTTCATCGCTGCAAGAGCATTGGTATCACTCATTGTTTTTATGATTTTTTCCACTCGCTCATTAGAGAATCTAGTTTGTAGATTTTTCTTAAACTTAGACATTAAAACAGGAATGCCTTCTTCACGTCTGCGCTTATGTCCTATTGGATACTCAATAGTGACTAATTCACTCTCAGTACCATCTTTGAATACTAGCTTAACGCTATTTGCTATAGAGCGCTTATCAGGATCATGATATTCGCGAGAAAAACGCTCATTTTCAGTAACATGCATTTTACTACGTAATATATCTATCCTGGGATCAGCAGCAATATCATTCTCATAATGCTCTGCTGTCAAATCCCCAAATAATAAGCCTATGGCTACCATATACTGTAAACAATGATCCCTATCTGCAGGATTATGTAAAGCACCTTGCTTACTAATGATACGTATAGCCGACTCATGCGTTATCAATTCGATTCTGGCAATATCATCAAATCGCTTGTTAACTTGAGGATGCAAAATTACAGCGCACTCAACAGCAGTTTGTGCATGAAACTCTGCAGGGTAAGATAGTTTGAACAAAACATTTTCCATTACATAACTACCATAGGGTCGTTGAAATTTAAATGGTTTTTTTCCAAACAATACATCATAGAATCCCCAAACAGGCGCACTTAATGCACTGGGATATCCCATTTCACCTGTTTTAGCAATTAAAGCGAGGCGAACCGCTCTGGCTGTAGCATCTCCTGCTGCCCATGATTTTCTAGAGCCTGCATTGGGAGCGTGTCTATAAGTTCTAAGGCTTTGTCCATCTACAAATACCTGAGATAAGGTGCGTAACATCATGTCTCGGTCAGCGCCAAACAACAATGCAGCAACGGCAGCACTTGCTACTTTAACTAAAAAAACATGATCCAAACCCACACGATTAAAACTGTTTTCAAGCGCTAAGCACCCTTGAATTTCATGCGCTTTAATCATCGCCGTCAACACATCTTGCATTAAAATGGGCGGACGTCCTTTAGCACAATTATCCCTACACAGATAATCAGCAACGGCTAATATAGCTCCTAAATTATCAGAAGGATGTCCCCATTCTGCTGCCAACCAAGTATCATTAAAATCTAACCAACGAATCATGGCGCCGATATTAAATGCGGATTGAACTGGATCCAACTCATAATTAGTTCCTGGTACGCGTGCTCCTCCAGGCAAAGTAGCGCCCGGAACAACGGGTCCCATTAGTTTCGTACACTCAGGAAAATTAAGCGCTAACATGCCGCAGCCCAAAGTATCCATTAAACATAAACGAGCTGTTTCATAAGCTAAAACGCTATCTATTTTCTTATTAAGTACGTAATCCGCAATATCTGTAATAACCTGATCGTAATCAGGTTTCACATTATCTTCTACAAAACTGTGCATATTAACCTCTTGTCTTAATTGCAGGAAATGCTCTGGTATCAGGGCCTGTATATTCAGCCATAGGTCTTATTAATTTATTATTCGCTCTTTGCTCGAACACATGAGCAGACCATCCCGTGATGCGCGACATTACAAAAATTGGCGTGAATAAATGAGTAGGAATATCGCAATAATGATAAGCAGAAGCGCTATAAAAATCGAGATTTGGAAATAGTTTTTTCTCATCCCACATGACTTTTTCTATGCGTTCTGAAATATTATATAAAAGGAGATCTCCCTTCTCATCACCCAGGCGATGAGACCACTCTTTAATAATAGGCGAGCGAGGATCACTAGTTGTATAAACTCGGTGGCCAAATCCCATTATTTTTTCTTTATTAGCCAACATTTTTTTTAATCCAGCTTCAGCGTCATCTGGAGTTTTAAAACGCTCTATTAATTCCATAGCAGCTTCATTGGCACCACCATGTAAAGGGCCGCGTAATGTACCAATGGCAGTTGTTATAGCTGAATAAAAGTCAGACAGTGTTGCAGCAGTAACCCTAGCTGCGAAAGTAGATGCATTAAATTCATGTTCAGCATAAAGAATAAGCGAAACGTTCATCATGTCAGCTTCTAATTGGCTTGGTTTCTTTCCATGTAATAAGGAAAGAAAATGTCCGCCAACCGTTTGTTCGTCGCTCAAACCTGTTATTTCTTTATTGTGAAAATGATAGGCATACCAATAACACATCATTCCAGGGAATAATGCCAGCAAGCGATCAGCAATTTGATATTGCTGCGAAAAATTAGTTTCTGGCTCAAGAGTTCCTAAAAAAGAACATCCCGTCCTCAATACATCCATAGGATGAGTGTTTTTGGGAGTTAGCTTCAGAACTTTTTTTAAATCTTCAGGTATTTCTCTGAGACTAACTAATTTTTTGGTGTATTCATTAAGCTCTGTTTGTGTTGGCAGTTTGTCATAATGTAACAAATAAGCCACCTCTTCAAAGCTTGCTTTTTCAGCTAAATCCTGTATGGAATAACCTCTATAATTTAGCCCTTTACCCGCTAGTCCAACAGTAGCAATGGCAGATTGCCCCGCAATAACAC
The DNA here is from genome assembly GCF_000953135.1 of Legionella fallonii LLAP-10. Taxonomy (NCBI): domain Bacteria; kingdom Pseudomonadati; phylum Pseudomonadota; class Gammaproteobacteria; order Legionellales; family Legionellaceae; genus Legionella; species Legionella fallonii. The sequence goes on from NZ_LN614827.1 coordinate 1,754,156, forward strand.
CAGCTAAACCTCCACTTTTACTACTCATTCTCTTCCTCCATTAGTTGGTCTAGTTTTTCTTCGTATTGATGATATTCAAGCACTTCATATAATTCGTTACGCGTTTGCATCTTATCCAACATAGAGCGTTGCGTACCTTCTTGAATAATAGTTTGATAGGTATTTAAAGCGGCTTGAGACATTGCTCTGAAAGCGCTTAAAGGATATAAAATTAAAGAAATATCTACTTGTGCGAGTTCTTCACGCGTAAATAAGGGAGTTTTACCAAACTCTGTAATATTAGCTAAAACAGGGACATTAACATTTTTGGTAAATAATCGATATTCATCTAGCGTAGTCATGGCCTCAGGGAAAATCATATCAGCGCCAAGTTCAACACATAATAAAGCTCTCTCTATCGCTGCCTCCATGCCTTCAATCGCATAAACGTCTGTTCTTGCCATAATGACAAAATCAGGATCTTGGCGAGCATCAACAGCGGCTTTAATGCGGTCCCCCATTTCATGCATTGAGACAACTGCCTTATTAGGTCTATGCCCACATCGTTTTGCTAATACCTGATCCTCAATATGGATAGCGGCAACGCCTGTTTTTTCCATAAGTTTTACGGTTCTAGCAATATTAAAAGCATGTCCCCACCCAGTATCCACATCAACTAAAAGAGGCAAAGAGCAGGCTTCAGTGATTCTACGAGCATCTTCCAATACTTCTGGCAAACTTGTCATACCAAGATCAGGGATACCATAAGAAGCATTAGCAACCCCTGCCCCAGATAAATAGATTGCTTTACAACCAGCAGATTCAGCAAGCATTGCAGTATAGGCATTGATGGTGCCCAAAACTTGTAGCGGTTTACTTTCCTTTATTGTGTCCCTAAAAATTTTGCCCATGCTACGTGCCATTTTCATCTACTCCTTGATCCTAAAAGGATTATTATTATGCTTCAATGAGAAACGCATCTCAAATTATTTTTCAACTTTACAACCGTAAAGGTTTACGCTTTAAATCCACGCATTATATTACGACGTAAAAAACGAGCAGGAGATAAAGCTTGTACTAAATTTCGTGGTAAACAACTCATTTCATTATTGATGACAGTAGCTAACCATTCAGCACATAAAGGAACAGTGGTTAAACCGCGAGATCCAAACCCTGCGCAAATATAAAGTCCTGGGTAATAAGATCCAGCTTTAGCTATCCATCGTTTGGAATTAGTTTCTAATCCAGCAAATAAGGCGGTGAACTCATCCTCTATCGGCACCTGTCCCACTAAAGGTAAATAATCAGGAGTCGATGCGCGCACACCCGCCCAGTGCCCTACGATATGATTAGACCAGATACTTGCATCAGCAATTTGATTTAACTTGACAAGATTTTTTCCATCATCATGGGGATCTATTGTAGAACTCGAAATACCAAGATCATAAGTTGCCCCTAAATGATGAACGCCATCGAATTTAGGGAGTATATGTCCTTCGGCACAAATAGGTATTTGCAACTTACTACTGCTCATTGTCGAGGAAATGGCTGTCATTTGCCCTCGAATTGCTTTCACAGGTAGATGTTCTGTCTCTTTAAATGAATTTACTCTAGGACCGTTAGCTAAAATAAGTACAGGAGCAGCCCTATCATGAACTATCCATTGATTTGTGTCATAAGCAAGAGAGTCTACTGTACAGCCAGTTAATAAAGAAATATTGTGCTGCTCAATTAAAGTCTGACACAAGAGAGGGGAATTAATCCATCCAGACTGAGGTATAAACAGTCCTGGGTGATCCAATAACAATCCCGTTAAATCAGAGGCTCTTTCTTTATCAATTAACTCGCCTAATTCAGGATAGTTGAGTAGCCAATTGTCTAAACTTTGCTGTATTTTTTTTTCTTGCTCATTATAAGCAAGTAATAATATTCCATTTAATTCACCTAACTTAAATTGATTTAATATATTTTTATAAAATTGCTTGGCATAAACAAAAGCTAATAACATTAATTGGGTCAATGGAGATTTATAAGCAGATAATTTAGGAAATAAAACGGCTTGTACATTTGCTGAGCCTCCTTTTCCTGCAGCATCTAATTCATCAACAATAGTTACCTGCCAACCTCTTTTAGCGAGGGAATGGGCAGTAAATGCCCCAGCCAAACCTGCACCAACAATAATTGCTGATTTTTTTTGCTGTTTCATTGGGGTGCACACATGCCAAGGAGTATGGCGTGTTTTTATTTTTAATGAAGAATTTTTTTCAAAACGGGCGCAGACCATATGTCGCTTTTGGGCAAAACCTTTCTTTTTTCCTACTGTAAAACCAACCTTTCGTAGTATTGCTTTAACTGAAGCTGCAGCAGTATAGGTAGCTAAAGTTGTTCCTTCTTTTGAGAGCAAAGCAATCACTTTTAACAACGATTCAGACCACATACTTTCATTTTTTTTAGGGGCAAAGCCATCTAAATACCAGGCATCAACAAACGCTGTTCTTAATTCAGACTCTAAAATTGATTCGCCACAAATAAGTAGCTGCTCATAACTCTCCAAGGCCTCACCAAGCATTAAAGTTAGATTAACTCGTCCGTCAGAAAAGGACAAATGATGATAGCCTGGAGTTAATACCGGATAGCTGTCTATTAATTGCCTTGCATGCTCAGCAAGCTCTGGCCAAAAACTAAGACTCTTCTTTAAATCATCAATCGTTAATGGATGCTTTTCACAAGAAATAAAATGCAATGTCGCCATCGACGGAGCATATTGCTCCCATAAATGCCAGGTCAGAAGAAAATTTAAGCCTGTACCAAAGCCTGTTTCCCCGATGTTAAACTGGGTAGGTACAGTAGTAGACAGTTCTTGCCAACGCTGAATTAAATTATTACCGTCAATAAAAACATGACGGCCTTGTTTAATTCCACTTTCAGCAGAAAAATAGATATCATCATATAAAACAGAAAAAGGCAGATCTCCACGCCATTCAAGATCTGCCGTTCTAATAGGTACAAAAGGGTTACTCACATAAAGCGACTCGTTCTGGAGCGGTTAAATTATACTCTTTAACCAGGCTCGTTTTTTTTTCTTGTATTAATGCTCTCAACTTAGATACCAAAACAAAAAGAATCATAGAGGCTACTATTGCTGATAAACCTAGTATTAAAAAAACATGGCTATAGCCTGCATTAGTTATCAAAGGAGAACTATTCTCATGTCCTGTTATCATTAAATTAGAACTATAACTTGATAGTGTAGCACCAACACCCGTGTTAAGCATCCACATGCCCATCATTACCCCCTGCATTGATGCGGGAGCAAGAAAGCCTATCATAGCATAACCTATAGGGGATATTAAAAGCTCTCCTATGCTTTGTAAAACATAACTACATACTATCCAGCCAGGATTGACCATCCCCGCTGAATCGGCATAGGCTATACCGATGGGTAATATAACGAAAGCCACCCCAATACAGAGTAATGCTGTGGCAAACTGTGAAGGAATATTAATTTCCACGCCATTCTTTCGCATTCTATTTAATAAAAATCCTAGTAAAGGCCCCCCAATTACAATAGACAGAGTATTAATATTTTGAAACCATTGGGGCGGTATGATCCAATTTCCATATTCTCTTTTAATGTTATGATCAATAAAAATAGTTAAACCCATTGGGCCTATTTGATATAACATCCAAAAAACAGTACCGAAAATCATCAATACAGCGAAGGCATTAATTTTATTTTTTGCATCATGTGTAGGTTGCTGTCGCGCTATAAACAAAATGAATGAAAGCATCAATAGTGAAGTGAGTACCACTAACTTATTAGCCCAATCAGCATATTGTAAAAGTTGACTCAATAAAAAAGGGAGTAGCAAAATGAATCCTACTCCCCAAAAAGTGGCTTTTTTTTGTAACAACTTTTCTTTTCTAGAATACGAAGTATCTTTATCAGACAGCTGATGCCAGCAATAAAGACAAATAATTAAAGCGATCAAGTTCCCTAAGCTACTAATAAGAAAAAGTCGCTGATAATTTTGTGTGAGTTGGAACACCCCACTCAAAGTAAATCCTATAAAAAAACCTACATTCATCCCTGCGTAATTCCAGAGGAATGCTGTTTCTCGTCGTAGATCGTCTGGCGCAAATCGTTGTGTTAACATGCAGTTCAAACAAGTAACATTTAGACCAGAACCAGTTAAAAAAGCAGCTAGACCATAGTATAGAAAAGTAAGACGACCCACAGATAGCAGCACGCAACCTATGACTTGGGCAATCATACCAATACAAAACAAAGCTCGATTTGATAATATTCGACCGCCCCAATACCCTCCGAGTAAATGCAAAGCAAAATTGAATGCTATAAATACACCCATAATGCTATTTGCCGTACTGACAGGTAAGCCTAATTTGCCCTTCATATACAACACTAGAGTTGAATAAAGAACACTAAAACTTAATGTAGCAACTACTTGTATGAAAAAAAGCGCCACAGTCCCTTGTGGCATTGAATACCAAAACATTTTTTTGCTACTCAATTTCGACATGTCATGCCTTCCTTTGCCAGAACATTTCTCATTTGAATATGACATGTGAAAAAATTACTGTCTAGCATTTTATGATTAATTTATTCATTCTAAAAATAGCTATTTATATCATGGTCCCTAACACCTCTTATCATCCAGAGAGCCCTACTCCCTTACACTAGAAGTGACATGGAGAAAACTTAAGACGCCACAGGATATTTTTACCCCCCCTTTCCCCTCATTTTAATTGAGAAAGAACTTTTTCCGCAGCCTCTTCAGTTTTATTAATTTCTGTCTGGCTATGAGCACTTGATACAAATCCGGCTTCGTACATGGATGGAGCAAAATAGACACCTGCACCCAACATACCATGATAGAATTTTTTAAATAAACTCTCGTCAGAAGAGGCAATATCTGCATAATTAGTAACAGACTCTTTGTCTGTAAAACAAAAACCGAACATTCCGCCTAAAGAAGCAGTAAAAAGTGGAATGTTTAATGCTTCAGCCACGGCGGATAAAGCCTGAGTTAATGCGTTAGTTGTTTTACTTAATTCAGTAAAAAATTCAGGCTTTTCTATTTCTTCTAAAGTAGCCAAACCCGCAGCCATAGCCAATGGATTTCCAGAAAGAGTCCCCGCCTGGTAGACAGGCCCTTCAGGCGCTAAAAAAGACATAATTTCAGCGTTACCACCTAGAGCGCCGACAGGCATTCCCCCACCAATTACCTTACCTAAAGTAGTAATGTCAGGAGTAATGTCATAGAGACCTTGAGCTCCTCTAAGAGCAACTCTAAATCCGGTCATTACCTCATCAAAAATTAATAATGCACCATATTGATTACATAATTCACGCAGCCCCTTTAAGAAATCCGGTTTAGGCAATACAAATCCCATATTTCCAGCCACAGGTTCCACAATAATGGTAGCGATATCATCAGGATATTTTTTGAATAATTGTACTACTTGATCTAAATCATTAAAATCTGCTGTTAATGTATGCTCCGTGATACTCGAAGGTATTCCTGGAGTCGATGGTATTCCTAAGGTCAGAAGACCTGAACCTGCTTTTACCAATAAGCCATCACTATGGCCATGATAACAACCATTGAACTTAATAAATTTATTTCTCTTAGTAAATCCACGAGCAAGTCTAATTGCTGTCATGGTTGCTTCTGTGCCTGAATTCACCATTCGTACTTTTTCAATAGAAGGTACTAAAGAGCTAATTTTTTTGGCTAATTGAACTTCAAGTTCTGTTGGTGCACCAAAGCTCATACCACTACGAAGAACCTTGTCAACAGCAGAAATCACCGCAGGATCGCAATGTCCAAGAATTAAAGGACCCCATGAACCAACGTAATCGATGTATTCTTTATCATCCACATCAGTGATATAGGCGCCTTTACCTTTCTTAAAAAAGATAGGGTTCCCACCTACACCTTTAAAGGCACGTACTGGAGAGTTAACACCACCGGGTATTAATTCTTGAGCTTGATGAAATAAATCAGAAGAGCGAGTCATAAAAATCCACTAGTTTTAAGATAATAACTAATCAATAAATTCAATTATCGAACAATTACAACTGAATTTATCCCTTACATTACAGCCATCATTATTATTGTTCTCATCGTCGACGTAACGAAACCTGTTTTAGAAAATTCTTTGCTACATTCAAGGCGACACAGAGCTAGAACAGTTGGGACAATAGTACAATTCTTTAATTTATTTAGCAAAAAATAATACTATTTTTTCATATAAAATGTGCATTAATTACAGTTTAACTTTACATAAGGCCTCACAAACTATAAATTACCCTTTTTTTAAAACAGAGTCTTAGTTATGCAAGAATATAAAAAGTACATTTGTGTTATTTGCGGCTTTATATATGATGAAGCAGAAGGATGGCCTGAAGATGGAATTGAGCCAGGCACCTTATGGGCTGATGTGCCTGAAAATTGGTTTTGCCCAGACTGCGGCGCAAGTAAAGAAGATTTCGATATGATTGAAATGGAATAATCATCTTTAGATCGCGACGAAAGATCTCCTGTAAAACACATTGCGCTATAATCCAGAGATCCTTCGTCGCAAGCTCCACTAATAGTTGCTACGAACTATATGAAGAAGTTACGGAACATTAAAAAGGTTTCGCAACAACTAATATAACTATCCCAATAAGTAGAAATATAGTTACTTCATTAAAAACGCGGAAAAACAATGCACTTTTAACATTTTTATCAATAGCGAAAGATTTAAGATAATGACCACATAATAAATGATAAATGCATACAAAAAACACTAAACTTAATTTTGCATGCATCCACGCAGCCTTTAAATAATAGCTAGGATTATAACAAATGAGCCAAGCTCCTAATAAGGTTGTTACTACAGCTGCAGGCCAGGTAATTCCGTAATAAAGCCTACGCTCCATTACTTTGAATCGCTCAAGACTAATATGATCTTTAGCATCTGCATGATATACAAATAATCGTGGTAAATAGAATAAACCTGCAAACCACGCGACAAGCGCAATAATGTGAAACGATTTAACAAACAGCATATTAATTCCTTGATATATTCTTGCGTTTCTTTCGTGAACTTCTGTATAAATTCAAAGACTCAACCCCCAACGAAAACCCCATGGAAAAATACAAATAACCTCTTGGTACATGGAATGAAAAGCCATCAGCTACTAGCATTGTACCAATCAGAATTAAATAGCTAAGGGCAAGCATTTTTACAGTCGGATGCTTACTTATAAACTCACTAACAGGTTCACTGGCATAGATCATAATAAGAATCGCACAAGTAATAGCAGCAGCCATTATCCAAAACTCAGAAGTTAAACCAACAGCAGTTAGAACACTATCTAAAGAAAATATGATATCAAGCAAAGCAATCTGCGTCACAACTTTGCTGAAAGTAATTGAAGAGCCTTTTTTGTGTCCTATTGGTGTTACTGATGGTTCATTCATTATATCCTGATGAATCTCATCAGTAGATTTCCATATTAAAAACGTACCACCTAAAAGTAAGAATATATCGCGAAACGAAAAACTCAGACTACCAATGGTTACTATTGGCTTGATTAATTTAACCATATAAACAGCAGATCCTAATAAGAGCAATCGAGTCACCCAAGCAAAAGTAAGTCCTAATCTTCGTGCTTTTTTTCTTTTCTCTTGAGGTAGTTTTTCAGTCAGAATAGATAGAATAACCAGATTATCTATCCCCAAAACAATTTCAAGAATAATTAATGCAATTAAACTTAAAACTATATTAATAATATCCATGCATTATCCTGGCATAAATCTCAAACGAGCATTCTCTCTAAAATATTTGTAAAGGTAAATGATTCACTTTAATCATTTGCTTCGTTATAATTACATTTGTTCCAATATTTATGAGAGATACAATAATCATCAAATTCATCAAAAAGCTGTTAAAAAAAAACCGAGGGGCTAAAGGTCCTGTCGATTCAGCTTATATAATTCCTAGAAATAAACATTCTATATCCAAAACAGACATTAGCAGTAATGCCATCAAGGTTCTAAATCGTTTAATTAGTGGTGGCTTTCAGGCTTATCTTGTTGGAGGGAGTGTTCGTGACTTATTGCTTCATAAAGCACCTAAAGATTTTGATGTTGCTACAAATGCTACGCCTACAGAAATTAAAAGCTTATTTCGTAACGGTAGAATTATAGGCCGTCGTTTTAAACTGGTTCATATTATATTTCATCGAGAAATTATTGAAGTGGCTACTTTTCGTGGTCATGATGCGGTCGATTCAAGCCAACAAACGAATGAACGCGGTATGCTCGTTAGAGATAATGTATATGGCTCTCTGGATGAGGATGCTTGGCGACGTGACTTTACTATCAATTCTCTCTATTACAATATCGATGATTCTTCAATAATTGATTTCACCGGTGGCGTAAAGGATGTTCAGCAAAAATTAATCCGTATTATAGGTGATCCAGTAACTCGCTACACAGAAGATCCCGTCCGTATGCTACGCGCGGTACGATTTAGCGCTAAACTGCATTTTAAACTTGCACCAGAAACCGAAGCTCCGTTTCCACAAATTAGCTCCCTAATTACCCATGTTTCTAATTCACGTTTATTTGATGAAATAACAAAACTATATCAATGCGGTGAAGCAGAAACAGTTCACAGGCTTCTGATACAATATGGTTTATTCCAGTATTTATGCCCACAAACAGCTGCATTATTAGAAAGTGAATATCCTGTAAATGCCCTAATAGGAATCGCGCTTGAAAATACTGACACGAGAATTCGCGATAATAAACCGGTAACGCCCGCATTTTTATTCGCGGTGTTATTATGGTTCCCTATGTTAGAACTCTCTAAAAAACTACAAAGCTCAGGATTGGATCCTCTGCCTGCTATTGAAAAAGCAATGTCCTTGATTCTCTCTGAGCAAAACAAAATTATATCAATTCCTAAACGCTATACCCAAGTGATTAGGGAAATCTGGCTATTACAATATCGTTTTGTTAAGCGACAAGGGGGAAGAGCATACAATCTGCTACAACATCCTCGATTCAGAGCCGCCTTTGATTTTATGGCACTAAGAGCATTATCAGGTGACGAGTCAATGGAAATTGCTCAATGGTGGACTTCGTTCCAAGAGGCAGATGAGATAACCCAAGCTCAAATGATTGCTCAAGTGACACCACCAGCACCGCCACGTGCTAGACGCAGAAGAAAACCTAAAGTAGCAAAATGAATTTATGTTATTTGAGTCTAGGCTCTAATCAAAAGTTTCCTGAGCGTCAAATTCGGCAGGCAATCGAGTCCATTAAAAATATACGATCTACCGCTGTACTTAAAGTTTCAAGTTTATATTGGAACAAAGCTTGGGGCCTACAAGTCCAACAAGACTTTTGTAATGTTATAGTTGAAATTGTGACTGCATTATCCCCTGAGTTATTATTAACCTGTTGTAAAAGAATCGAAAAAAAACAAGGGCGCGTCAGGAAAAGACGTTGGGGGCCAAGAACGTTAGATATTGATATTATTCTCTATGGAAGCAGAAAAATTAACACACACAACCTCTGTATCCCTCACCCTCATATGTTATCAAGAGATTTTGTCTTGACCCCTCTTTTAGAAATAAATCCCAATATTCAGTTAACTCCCCTCCAAGAATCTACTACACTATAACCTAATGATTTTATTTAAGAAGGATTTTTTTATGTACACTAACATTTTATATGCTACCGATCTGCTCAATGAACATAGTCATCTCACTCAAAAAGCATCCACCATTGCACAGCAATTGAATGCAAAGCTCTTCCTTTTACATGTCATTGAATTGCCAACGAGCATTCAACTCGCACAAGGATTAGGTTTTACTGAGTTAGCCAATCCAGCTAAAGATGATGCACAAACTGTTTTATCTCTTATAAGTGAAAATTTTAATGTCCCAACGGAACGACAATTCGTAGAAATAGGCTCAGTTAAAGAACATATTTTTAATAAAGCTAAAGAGTTAGGCTGTCAGCTCATTATCGTTGGTAGTCATGCATCAACAGGATTACATTCTTTTTTAGGCAGTACAGCGAATGCTGTTATCAATCATGCACCCTGCGACGTATTGACACTAAGAGTTTAAAGTATATAAAAGCCGTGAGAATGAATACCTTGATTGCTCTATGTCTACATTTGTTCAGGTAAGCGTTTGAGTTATACTGGGTCAACTTAATGTCAGGCCACGATTCATAAAATCGTCAAGTTAAGTAGGAAATATCCTTCTGACATTAAGTTAACATGAGTTTTGGATAAGACAGAGTTTGTAGTCTGGGCGCAGCGCCGGCGCCGCACCCAGACTACATTTTCCTGCGATTTTATCCGAAACTCATGTTAACTTAATGGCAAAATCGATAAAATCACTTTTTGCTTTTAACTCGTTTCATCAATCTTCTTTTTTTATTGACTTGTCTTTGTGACAATTTATTTTTCTTCCCTGCAAATGGGTTATCCCCTCCTCTAAACTCAATTTTCAAAGGAGTTCCAACCAATCCCAGATGTTTAATAAATTCATTAGTTAGATAGCGTTTATAACTATCTGGTAATGAACTTAATTGATTGCCATGAATTACAAGAACAGGAGGATTATGTCCACCTAGATGAGCATATCTTAGTTTGATACGACGTCCATTCACACAAGGAGGAGTATGTTTTGTACTGATATCTTGCAATAATCGTGTTAGTCGAGGAGTAGAAAAAGATTGTGTTGCAGAAGTATACGCCTCAGTAATATCTTTAAATAATCCACCAACACCACTACCATGTAAAGCAGATATAAAACGTATTTTTGCAAAACTCGCAAAATGTAATCTTCTTGATAATTCGCTTTTTATCTGCTCTTTATGCTCTTCATCCAAACCATCCCACTTATTAACCGCAATAACAAGAGCTTTACCTGATTCAATAATAAAACCAAGCAAGTTCATGTCTTGATCAGTTATCCCTTCATTAGCATCAAGTAGCTGTAAACAAACATTAGATTCTTTAATTGCTTGTAATGTTTTAATTACAGAAAATTTTTCAATTTTTTCATCAATACGCGACTTTCTTCGTACCCCAGCAGTATCTATGAGAATATAAGATTGATTATCGCGCTCAAAGGGTATGGCAATACTATCTCGAGTTGTTCCGGGCATGTCATATACTACAACCCGTTCTTCACCTAAGATTCTATTAATTAGTGTTGATTTCCCAACATTAGGGCGTCCTGCGAAAGCAATTTTAATAACATTATTATCGCTTACACTTTCAACTTCACCGCTAAAAGGCGTTAAGACCTGCTCTAATAAAGAGCTGATACCATCCCCATGAGCAGAAGATATAGAATGAATATTAGAAATGCCTAAAGACTGAAAATCAGAACAAGCTACATCATCATCCAGCCCTTCTGTCTTATTCACAACCAGATGAACTTTTTTATTTAGCTTTCTTAAATTATCTGCAATATTTTCATCAATTCCAGTAAGACCGGAGCGACCATCAACAATAAAAAGCACTGCATCTGCTTCATTTAAAGCAATAGTCGATTGCTTGGACATTAAGCTATCAACAGCGATGTCATCTACACCAATACCTCCAGTATCTACTACGATAAATGCTTTATCATTATATTGAGCTTGACCATACTGTCGATCACGAGTAAGCCCTGGAAAATCAGCAACCAGGGCATCTTGTGTTTTAGTAAGTCGATTAAATAAAGTTGATTTGCCTACATTAGGACGACCAACTAGGGCAATTACAGGAATCATTATTAGCTCACCGACAATTGATTAAGTATTCCATTATCAGTTAATACATATACTTTCTTTCCTATTACACTAGGAGAAATCGTGATTGCTCCTGATAATTGAGATCGAGCTAACAACTCCCCTGTTTGCGATCCAATAAAGTGTAAATATCCTGTCTTATCACCGACAACCAAATCATTACCAATAAGAACTGGTTCAGTAAGCCCCCTTGCCTTTAATGCAGTTTGCTTCCAATTAACATTGCCAGTAAGTTTATCTAAAGACCAAACCACATCATTACTATCCGTTAAATATAAGGTATTACCGCTGAGAACCATGTTTTTGTATACCGATCCTGGCTTTCTCCAAATGAATTGGCCATCACTCAACGATAAAGCACCAATATATCCTTGATAGCTCGCTAAATAAGCTACATTATCTTTTACGATAGGATCAGAATCTATATCAACCAAACGCTCCACATCGCTAGCCCCAGCACCATAAGCAATACTTCTCTGCCAAACGACGCGGCCAGTATCTAATTCTAACGCATCCAATTTTCCATCAGGGAATCCGACAAGTGCCAAATTACCTACAATAATTGGTGAGGAGCTTGCTTTAAGAACCAGACTTGGTGAGCCATGCTCAGCCACCCACAATTGTTTACCACTAGCGGTATCAAACGCAAATACTTTACCATCTATAGTTTTTGCAATTATTTTCTTATGCGATAATGCTGGAGGTGCTAAAACCTCACTGGAAACTTTATTTTGCCACAGCACATTACCATTCGCTTGATTAAGCAAGACCACGGTAGATGCATTAGTACCAACGGCAATATATCCCTCAGCAACAGTGGGACCACTTACAACCCCATGTTTCAACTGTGTGGACCATTGAATTTTACCATCGCTTTTATTAACAGCTTGTACTAGCCCGCTAGGATCCGCAGTATAAATTATACTACCCCGCACAGCAGGCTTTAATTTTAAATACTCATTGCTTTTATGAGACTTACCTACTGGAGCACTCCAATTCTGCGCTACTTTAAGTTGCGATTCTATTGACTTTAATTCTTTAGGTTGAGGAGTATTATCCTTACCTAACATATAATCATCAACTTTGGAGCATCCTTGAGTTAGGACAGACAGAGCTAAAACCAAAAATCTAATTTTCATAAACCTAAAACCTTATTATCATCAATTTATGCCGATTCATTTTTTTTGTTATCAGAAATCATAGATTGAGTTCTCATTGCCAATTCATTTGTTTTCATTTCTAAAAATAAATTACCCATTCCATTAGTTTTAACCTCATCAATAGCTAAGCGATATGCTGCAATAGCTTGCTCATATTGTCCTGTTGCACCATATATGTCGCCTTTTAATTCATTAACTACTGGTAAATAGGTTTCATCATCGATGGCACTCAACTCATTTAAAGCATTTGTATAAGATTTACCCGCCACTAATATGCGCGCTATACGAATTTTGGCTATTTGTTTTAAACTAGCCATACTACTTTTATTTGCTACAAGCGTTAACTCATCCCTTGCTTGATCTAATTTATTTTTAGATACATAAATTTTTGCAAGAGTCATATGAGCAACATCCGCATAAACAGAGTTATCGTAATCCTTAATCAATTCATTAGCATAAGCCCTCACTGATTTAGTATTTTGATTCGATAAAGCAACCATCATATTTTCATAAGTAACAGAGGCTTGTTGAGTCAATTTGTTCTGATGCCAATGCATGTATCGATACCCAGCGATACAAAGGAGTATCAGTGACAATAAGATTGTGACTATATTCCCATAACGCTTCCACCATTTTTTTATAACTTCTAGTTGCTCTTCTTCTGTCATATATACAGACATAATACGCCCTCACACTGACTCTAAGTAATCCTGCAAAAACCGATTGATGTTATTTTGCTCAATGGTAATTTGTTCCATATCCTTTCGTAAATCTTTAATACTCACACTTTGGTTTGCAATTTCATTTTCACCCAAAATTAAAGCTAACCGAGCTCCACTTTTGTCTGCTTTTTTAAATTGACTTTTAAAACTACCGCCTGTCGTATTGGTTATTATTTCTATAGCTGGATATGCATCACGAATTAATTCTGCTAAGGCTAATCCTTGGACTATGGCATCAGTATTAGTAGCAATAATAAATAAAGACTCGTTCTTTTCAGGTAATGTAACTGAGTTTAATGTTTCCATTAAAAGCAGTATGCGCTCTATACCAAGAGCAAAACCTGCAGCAGACGTGGCCGCACCACCTAGTTGCTCAACCAATATATCGTACCTACCTCCAGCACATACAGTTGCTTGACTGCCTAATTTATCGGTTACCCATTCAAATACAGTATGGCCGTAATAATCTAGTCCTCTGACTAACGAAGGATTAATAGTATAAGGTATCCGCAGTGCGGTCAAACCATCGCAAAATGCCTGAAAATGCTCTCGGCTTCTTCCTTCTAAAATATCAATTAGCTTAGGTGCTTTTGCAATTAATTCTTTTAAATCAGGATTTTTACTGTCAAGAATACGTAAAGGATTGCGTTCTAATCGCCGTTTGCTATCCTCATCAAGTTGCTCGTAATGATCGCGTAAATACTCAACTAAGATTTGTTTATATTGTTGGCGCTCTACTAATTCTCCAAGGGTATTAATTTGCAACTCAACATGGTTAGCAAACCCCAACTGTATCCACAACCTACGACAAATTGATATTAACTCAAGCTCTATAGTGAAATCAGCTATACCAAAAGCCTCGACACCAAATTGGGTAAATTGCCTATATCGACCCTTTTGTGGTCTCTCGTGACGGAACATAGGCCCCATGTACCATAGTTTTTGCTGTTGATTATGCAGCAAACCATGCTCCAAGCAAGCACGAACGCAGCCAGCAGTTCCCTCAGGCCTCAAGGTTAAACTATCACCATTTAGGTCATTAAAAGTATACATTTCTTTTTCAACTATGTCGGTCACTTCACCGATAGTTCGTTTGAATAATTGCGTACTTTCAACTAGAGGAAAGCGTATTTCCTGATAGCCATATCGTGAAAGACAATCAGCAAATTTTTGCTCCACATAACGCCAAATAGCAGTCGTATCAGGCAACACATCATTCATTCCACGGACTGCTTGAATTCGTTCAGACACCTTGCTTCTCCAATGGGGACATTTGGGCGGTCGGAGTTAATAAGGATTGCATTTTAGATAAATCTGTTAATTTTAACTCTGTCCCTGTCTGATCAGTCGTTGCTGGTTGATTTAAAGATAAATCGGTCAAGGTTTTTTTAGCTGAATAAACAGGCTGGCTGTCTCTATTTTTTTGCCACCAAATACCAACAGCTACAAGCACACCTATTGCAAACAATAAAGTAAACCAACGGATAATATGTTCTGCTTTATGGGACTCGCGTTTACTCTGCCATAAAGCCCTTTCTGGTTTTTTCTCAAATGAATATTGGGTATTAAACACATCAAGGAAAGGCTCAGGAGATACTCCCAACAGTTTGGAGTATGCACGGAGATAACCTTTTACAAAAACAGGCTCTGGTAAAAGGTGGAATTCGCCACTTTCGATTAATTCTATAATACGAGCTCTCAAGTGCAATTTGCTTGCAACATAATCGATAGAATAACCTTTTTGTTGACGTAGACTTGCAAGTTGTGTTCCTGGATTATCAATCTCAATATTATTTACTTCATCCATTACTGGCGCTGTATTCATTGTTTACTCCACTATTATTAGTATGCGGATCTATTTTGTTAAAATTGTTTTCATACTCTGCAGCGAGGTCAAATTTACCTGCTTTTTCTGCAATCTCTTTGGCCAATGCTAAAAAAATCTTATCATTTAACACTAATTCCGGATTTTTTTGGATCAAATTAAGTGCCTCAGTATCATGTCCTTCTTTACTTTCAATCTTGGCCAGCTCATAAAGTGACACCTTCCTAGTCGGATCCTGATTCAGAGCCGTTGTAAAATAGTGCTTCGCTTTATTAAGATCAGGAATGGCTTGCGCACAAAGACCGGCATTTTCATAAGCACCTGCAGTATGAATGTAATGCTCATCTTTCACTGCCTTTAAAAAATATCCCTCGGCTTTCTTATACTCTCCCTGACGGCACAAAAAGGTTCCGTAATTATTAAGCTGTGCTCCGTCATTTCCAGATAAGGAAATTGCTTTTAAATAATAGTTTTTAGCTTTTTCCAACTCGTTAGTTTGCTCATTATAATAAGCCATTGCTGCATTCACATCAGGGGAGTTAGGTTCTTGTTCCAGCGCAAGAAGTAATTTCTTTTTTGCCCGAGGTCTATCCCCTTGCTTTAAATACCCCAGGCCTAATTGCACATTGAATAAAGCAGCTTTTTTGAGATCGGGCTTTTTCACAGTATCTACTTGAGTAGATTTAGTTTGATGACAAGCCAATAAGAATAAACATGTCATTATAATCAAGAACCGTAAAGCTTTATGCACAATAACCACTTGAGGATAGAAAAGATTTCGCATTATAACCGCTTACTGAGAAATTAAAAATAATTTATCATCTCATTTCTTAACTAATTAAAGCTTATCTGTGTTAAGACAAAGAATCAAAATCCCTTTCCATTAAGCTGACACGCCTATGTTAACAGTTACAGTGCAACAACATCATCTGCTTGCTGTGTTTTAGGCATGAAATGAAGCTTTTGCCATCGCTGCGAACGGCTCGTTCTGTCTTTAACCTCTCCAGCTAATTGGCCACAAGCAGCATCAATATCATCGCCACGCGTTTTACGTGTAATGGTATTAATTCCATTACTCATTAATAAATCTCTAAAAGCATCTATCGCTGTTTGAGGCGAACGCTCATACTGTGCCATAGGAAATGGATTAAAAGGAATTAAATTGACTTTTGCTGGTACATTTTTAAGTAATTTAATCAACTGATATGCATGCTCAGGTTGATCATTAACATCCTTTAACATGACGTATTCAAAAGTAACCTTTCTACGTGGTTCATCTTTAAAATAAATCTTGCAAAGAGCCATTAATTGTTTCAATGGATATTTTTTATTTATAGGAACAAGTTCATTGCGCAATTCGTCATTAGGAGCATGCAGTGACACCGCCAAAGCCACAGGACTCACTTCTCTTAAGCGCTCCAAATCTGGCAACACGCCTGAAGTACTTAAAGTAACGCGACGCTTGGATAATCCGTAAGCAAAATCATCCATCATAATATTCATCGCAGAAACCACGTTATCGAAATTAAGCAGAGGCTCTCCCATTCCCATCATGACAACATTAGTTACTCGTTTATCATGTGCCCCTTGATTAGTGGATAGCTCTCTGACCGCAAGCCATACTTGACCAATAATTTCCGCAGTAGACAAATTACGATTAAAACCTTGTTTGGCTGTAGAACAAAAAGAACAGTTTAAGGCACATCCTACTTGCGATGAAACACAGAGTGTTCCGCGATTTTTCTCTGGTATAAAAACAGTTTCTATGCAATTACCGCACTCTAACTTCAATAGCCATTTATGGGTACCATCAGCTGACTTTTGACAAGTTACAATTTCAGGTACGCCAATAAAAGACAATCGAGAAAGCTTTTCTCTTAAAGCCTTCCCGAGATTAGTCATTTGAGTGAAATCATGTAAGCCGGTTTGGTGAATCCATTGAATTAACTGCTGTGCTCTAAAGGGCTTTTCCCCCCAAGACGACAACAACTCTCGCAACTGTTGATAATTATAATTCAATAGATTAACTTTTTGTTCTAACATGCTCACTCCAAACTCATTTATCTATCGCAAACTTCGTGTGGCTCAAAGAAAAATGCAATTTCACGAGCAGCATTTTCAAGACTATCAGAACCATGTACTGCATTAGCATCGATACTGTCAGCAAAATCAGCGCGTATTGTTCCAGCAGCAGCTTCCTTAGGATTAGTAGCCCCCATAATTTCTCTATTCTTAGCTACAGCATTTTCACCTTTTAATACCTGAATCATTACTGGACCAGATATCATAAATTCAACTAAATCTTTGAAGAAAGGACGCGCTCTGTGAATATCGTAGAAGTCTTCCGCTTGTTCACGTGATAAATGTGCCATTTTTGCAGCAACTATATCCAAGCCAGCATTTTCAAAGCGAGCATAGATTTGTCCGATAACAGATTTAGCTACTGCATCGGGTTTAATAATTGATAAGGTTAATTCTTTAGCCATTATTACTCCATGGGGGTTAGTGTAAAACGCATTATTATACATTAAATTATGTGCTTCTGGCTAATATAAATTCACAAAGAGAGTCATTAAACCGTTTATTTAGTACGCTTTTCACCTATAGTTTTATCAAAATGTAAAGATTCTCTATTGGCTTCATCCTGAATTGGATCAATCTTATACTCCGGTAGCAACTTAATTAACTCCGTTACGCGCAGAATTGCTTCATAAAACAGAGTACGATAAGACAAGGCATTTTGAGTAAGCTCATCAGCTCTTTCAAAAAAACTACTGATCTTACTATTAAAATTAATTGTGAAATTAATTAAATCAGATAAATTATGGGCAATTTGCTCTTTTAGCTGTTCCGATAAATTCAAGCGAAGTACTTGATTCATTTTGTTTACAAAAGCATATTTATCATTTTCAATCTGTGGGGATGTTAAATCGCAAAAAACCAATGCATGAGTCACTGCCCGTCTAATGACGCTTCTCTTAATGTCCAAATTATTATTTTTCAATGTGGTACTGGTAAGCCTAATCGCTGACTCCATAATGACTTTCCATTCTTTAGCTATTTTAATTAGAACAGACTGACTATTTGCAATCAATGAATCATGTGCTGTCTGTTTTTGATGAAACTCCTCTCCTATAATAACTAGCTGCTTTCGTTCCTCCTCAATTGATTCTCTTGTATGAGCCCCTTGAGCCTCGGGTGGTTTTCCACTTTCACCTGACAGTAAATAATCAATAAATATTTTTTGGGCATATACATGATAGTCATTTGCTTGTTGCAGTATTATCCCATTAAGAACATTTTTTAAAGGTACTTGTATTAGCTGATGATAAAAACTAAAAGGACTTTTAACAGCAGCTAAAAGTTCAGATTGAGGTAAAACAATTTGGTAAGTGCCTAATATTCTTTCAGATGTAATCACACCATAAGTTGAAAACCATTGATTTATTTCATCCGCTGTTTTTTTCTCGTTCATTATGCATCCAATTTAATTTTTTTAAAGTCTGTGATATAAGACAATTTACTTGAAATTATAGTGTATTTTATTGATGGTAAAACGATTAGACGAAGATTTACAGAGATTATATAAATTTCTCCAAATTAAAACTCCAGAATCCTGGCTAAATTATGCAGCAGCCCATATTCCTCTACTATTAGTGGATCACGCTCATTGTGAACGTAAAGCAGCAGCAACTGCAATCAATTTTATGAGTAAGTATCCCGAACGGAACGAATTGATTGATGTGATGTCCCCTTTAGCGCGCGAAGAATTGTTGCATTTTGAGAAAGTAATCAATCTGATGCAACAAAGAGGAATTTCTTTTGGACCATTACAACCGTCAGATTACGCAACAACTCTGCATAAAAAAGTAACGAGTAAAGCAGGCAAAGAGCGCTTGCGCGATCAGCTCATCATAGGAGCAATCATAGAAGCCCGATCTTGTGAGCGTTTTCATGCCATTATACCCTATCTTGAGGATGCAGAATTAGCAAAATTCTATGGAACTTTACTTCGCTCTGAAGCACGACATTTTGAGAATTATCTACATCTGGCCAATCTTTATGGTGGTGATATTGAAGAGCGTATAAAGGACTTATTAGCGATAGAAAATAAATTTATTCTCTCTACTGATACAGTATTCCGTTTCCATAGTGGGGTTCCGCCAATGTCTGTACTCAATGCTGAGCCGCATCCTGATGAAGTAACACATATTGAGAACTATTAGAGTTAGAAATAGCACTCTGGTGTTTATAACATAAGAATGGTAAAAGATATTTGTCGGACAATTTGTTGCCCGACAAATCTGATATCGTTAATTAGCGACTGGGAGTAAAGCTTAAGTCTGTTGTTTCTGAAAGAAAATTTTGCAATCCGTTATCGGGATCATTTTTCAATGCAACAAATGCTGCTTTATCTAAAAGTTTTCCTGTTGTCTCATGAACAAATTGTTTTTCTTCTGTAGGATGTGGTTTATAACCGTTGTCTTTTAACCATTTTACAACTCCCTTCTCAAAAGCGTCCTCGAGCTGTTGTCTCTCTTTAGTTAAAAGATCTTTATTATCTACGAGATCAGAACGCATCAATGGAGCTATTTTTAGCTTATTATCATCAGTGAAAGTAACATTATGTTCTAAAGACGGTAACGAAATTTCAGAAGGCGGTTTAATAAAACTATCTTTAATCTTGCCAAGAATTAGACCATCGATTACAGCCTGCTTTAATGGCATTCTAAGGTTTTCTTCCAATTTACCATCGACCGCTTGAACCATCATGCCAAGCGTATTCAGTAAATTCAACATGGATATTTTCCATTCACTATTATAGGCCGCAGCTGCTTCTGACGTAGCTTTCTCCACATGCCCAATCCAATCATCCCAAGCAGTAATAGGGTTTCCTTTATCATCATGCCTGATAACAAGACTTCGTCTCAATTCATCAAGCTCAGCAGCACGGGCTGATGCTCGATCTTGAGCTAATTTTTGTTTATATACTTCAACCGCATTCAATTCTTCTTTTTCGCGAATTTCCTTTAGCTTATTCTGCATTTCTGTATCTTTAGCTCTAGTCATATAAGACTCCAATTAATTCTGGGTAAAATAAACCCCTTTTGTATTATCATAACACAATAGCATTGGATTGTCATCCCAATCACTGAGTACATATCTCTTAAATTTTTGATGATAGACGTTATAGCTAGTTAAGCCTGGTTTATGGGTATGCCCATGAATCAATGTAACTATCTGATGTTTAGACATATGATGGATAACAGAATCTACCACCACATCCATCTCTTCCAGAGTTTTGCTTTGGTCATTCTGACTTATTGTCCGAACTTTATTAACCAATCGCTCACGATAGCTTAAAGGTAAGCTTAGAAATAAAAAAGTAAATAATCTATTGCGCGTTAATAATCTAAATCGCTGGTGAGCTTTATCTTTAATACAATACCTATCTCCATGAACCAGCATTACCTTTTCGTTACCTAAGGTAATAATAGTTGGCTCGGGTAAAACAGTCCATCCTGCATGTTTGGCAAAAACATCGCCTAACAAGAAGTCTCTGTTACCCGCCATATAGAATAAAGAAATACCCGCTGTTACTAAAGAATACAGCTGCCTGGCTATCCCCATGCTCCATTCGTTGATAGAGTCGTCTCCTGCCCAAACATGAAAAAAATCACCTAAAATATAGACAGTCTTTACTGAGTTTTTTGCCCAATCAATAAAGTTATCAAAACGTAACTTAATCCCCTCATCATTAGGATGTAAATGCAAATCAGAAATAAAAACAACATCAATCATAACGACTCAATAACAATATGCTCGTCAGCTAAATAAATTTGACAGGGACCGTTTACTGGCTCAATTGTATCACTCAGGCTATAAATGCCTGCTATGGAAACCAATTCTGCCTCAAGTGATTGACAAAAAATGCGTGCCTCTTTATCGCCGGATAATCCCGCCAAGGCTCTACCTCTTAATGCACCATAAACATGAATATTTCCATCCGATAATAACTCTGCACCATGACTCACGGAGGCGGTTATAATCAAATCGGAACCTTTAGCAACTACTTGCTGCCCCGAACGAATGTGAGCGGTTATTAATTTGGTTTTTGTTGATTCAACAGCAGTATTTTCACTACGCTCAATTATAGGCTTGTCCTGTGAGGTTGAGGCATGTAATACAGCTAAACCTTGGCATTGAGCTAATGTAGCTTGTAATGCATTTCCACCTTGAATAGCAACAGGAATCATTCCATAATCACGAGCGATTTGACATAAATTTTGCAGATCAAACTCCAGATGGTTAACGAATGACAGATCAAAAACCACAGGTGTTCTTTCAAATAATTTAGGTGCTTTAACTACTGTTTCAGCAAATTGTTGAGCAAAAATATCTTTATCAACACTCAATACTTGTAAAACAGTAAATGTGTAAAGCCTGCCTTTTAATTTAAATGCTTGAGTTTTTGTTATATTTTCACTCATTTGTATGATATCCATAACCGACTTTTTTGTTTATACTAACATGTGGGAAACAATAACAGAAGGATTACAAAGTGGATAAGAGATGGTTTGAACAATATCAAGATGGTGTACCGCATGAAATCGACCCTAGTCAGTACTTATCCCTCATCTCCTTATTTAAAGAATCATGCAGTCGTTATGCTCAAAAAATTGCCTATACAAATTTAGGCACTAATATTACTTACAGTAAACTCGACGAGTTAACTAGGAACTTTGCTGCGTATTTACAACAGTTAGGATTGGAAAAAGGGGCTCGAGTAGCAGTAATGATGCCTAATTTGCTCCAATATCCTGTAAGCATCTTTGGTATTTTACGTGGAGGATATGTTGTCGTTAATACTAATCCTTTATATACCACTGACGAATTAATCCACCAAATAAATGACGCTGGTGCCGAGGTGATCATTGTCCTTGCAAATTTTGCAAAAACTGTTGAAAAAGCATTACCTTCTATGCCCACCATAAAACACGTTATTGTTACTGAGATTGGCGATCTATTCCCAAGATTTAAACGCATGATTGTTAATTTCGTAGTGAAGCATATAAAAAAAATGATTCCCTCTTTCACTATTCCCCATGCAGTATCCTATAACTATACACTTATTGAAGGAAAACAGGCTCCATTACACCAAGTAGAACTGTCTCATCAAGATATTGCCTTCTTACAATATACAGGAGGTACCACAGGCGTTGCGAAAGGCGCCATGCTAACTCATGGCAATTTAGTTGCAAACGTATTGCAAGCCTATTCTTGGATTGAGCCTCTTGGTATAGATGAGCATGATATCATTGTCACTGCTCTTCCCTTGTATCATATTTTTTCTCTAACAGCGAATTGTCTTACTTTCTTAAAGGCTGGGGCCCAAAATATATTAATTACGAATCCTCGTGATATAGGGCATTTTATAGATGAAATAAAAAATACTGGTTTTACTGCATTCACTGGGGTGAATACTTTATATAATGCCTTACTGAATCACCCTAAATTTAAAGAAATTGATTTTAGTAAATTAAAGTTATCCTTGTCTGGGGGTATGGCCCTTCAAAAAAGTGTCTCTCTGCGTTGGAGAGAAATGACGAAAAGCCGTGTCTTAGAGGCCTATGGATTAACAGAAACTAGTCCTGCTGCAACTATCAATCCAATGTATCTCGAGGCATATAACGGCAGCATTGGTTTACCCTTATCCTCTACCGATGCTTCCATACGGGATGATGACGGCAATGAAGTAGCTATTGGTACTAGCGGCGAGCTATGTATTAAAGGCCCGCAAGTCATGGCAGGATATTGGAAACGTCCTGACGAGACTGCTTTAGTTTTCACTAAAGATGGCTTTTTAAGAACTGGAGACATAGCCAGAATGGATGAAGAAGGCTTTATCTATTTAGTTGATAGAAAGAAAGATATGATAGTGGTATCAGGGTTTAACGTTTACCCCAACGAAGTAGAACAAGTTATAGGAATGCATCCTGGTGTTTTAGAGGTCGGAGTGGTAGGCGTTACCGACGAAGAATCCGGTGAGCGCGTTAAAGCCTGTATTGTTAAAAAAGACCCTAATTTAACTGCAGAACAAATTATTGCTCATTGCAGGGAACATTTAACAGCGTATAAGGTTCCAAAAATCGTAGAGTTTTTTGATGAATTACCCAAAACTAATGTTGGAAAAATCCTACGCCGTTCATTGAAGGATAATGCTACAAAAGAAAGCTCCGTAGCAACAGCAACAGCAACAGCATAAGAGTTTTTGGCTAAGGTTAATACCCTTTCTTATTTATCTACGTATCGCGAACAAATCACGTTACGTAGATAAATATCGATAATTTCCTTAATGACATGCTGAAGTAATATTTTAAAAATACTGAGAATAAATCTTTACAAATGTACCATCGGCTTCCATCTGTAGAATGATACGATCTATTTTATTTTTTAACTCTATTTCGTCCCGATTAAACATAATGGCATAACCTTGTCCTATAGGTATCTTTCCCCCAACTAGTTTGTATACTCCTGGGTTCGAAGCCCACCAATGTTTTGCAGCCTCATAATCCATAACAGCCATATCTAGCTTATTATTTTGTAAATCAATAAACATGTCTTCACTACTATTAAAAAAAATTATGTCATTGTCTTTGCTTACAATTTTAGCAAGCTGACCGTACGGGGTTCCTTTTCTTGCACCGACTCTTTTACCATGGATATCTGTCAATTTATCAATAGAAGAATTGGAATTTGTAATATATTGTGCGTTACTTTCTAAGTAGGGAAGAGTAAAAGCAAACCGCTCTTTTCTCTCACTAGTAACAATTATAGAAGCAATAATCAAATCAACTTTTTTCTCTTCCAATACAGGAAAAAGCTCATCAAAATCAAAAGGTTTAAATTTACATTCTGCATTTAATCTTTTACATATTTCTTTCATGAGGTCTATATCATACCCATAGGCATAATAATGGCCATCTTTATTTGCCCACGTCTCAAACGGAGGATTATATTTTGAAGCCCCGATGGTTAAAGTATATGAGTAAGAAATTGAGAAACTAATTAAGGAAACAAAAAATGCTAGTAATTTCATGTGTCTTATTCCTGAAAAAAGTACCTCCCACGATAATAAAAGCATGGTACATAAATAATCGTTTGTACAATTTAAACAATTAATTGCTTCATTATTCGTGCCGTAGCACCCCAGACCAGTTCGTCATGGGGAATAAATTCACAACTTGTAAACTCTATTCCATCGCGTTTGACCATTAAATCCCTATAGTTGTTAGGATCAATAACTAAAGACATCGGAATATAGATTAAAGAAGTCACTTCTTGGCAATTTTGATGATATGGCCTAACTGACTGAATACTTGCTAGCCATGGCTGAATCACTGCGCCAAGCAAAGTACGTTCAACCTGAAGTTTTTTGACTAATGTAACTCTATCAGCAGTGATACCTAACTCCTCATAAAGCTCTCTCAACGCAGTAGTATATAAATCTTTATCATTTACGTCCTTTTTGCCTCCTGGAAAACATATTTCCCCAGGATGGTGACGTAATTGGCTATTACGTTTTGTTAAAACTAAAGAGTCAGTAGCTAATTCGTGCAACACCATAACTGCCGAATTAATTGCTTCACTTACAGATGGTTTATTTAATCCCATTAATAATCGCTGTTATTTTAGTATAACATTCACGATATTCATCTTCACAGACGGAGTCAATAACTATCCCACCTCCAGCAGCTAAATGCAAAATATTCTCTTTAGCGGTGACTGTTCGTATCGCGATATTACTATCAAAACATCCATGCTGAGAAAAATACCCTATACTCCCACAATAAATACCACGAGCATAATCTTCTAGTTCATTGATGACTCTCATGGATTCAAGCTTTGGTGCTCCAGTAATAGAGCCACCAGGAAAGCAAGAAATAAAAGCTTCCAATGGATGAATAGAATCAAGGCATTGCGCCTCAATATCACTGACTAGATGATGTAAAGAATTATAACTTTGAATCTCACACAAACTAGAAACCGTCACTGTACCAGGATAAGAAATCTTACCAAAATCATTTCTTAACAAATCAACTATCATCACATTTTCAGCACGATTTTTAGCACAGGAAGCTAATTGATCCTTTAATTGTTCATCCTCTACGGGATTTCCGGAGCGACCAATAGTTCCTTTAATCGGAGAGGTTAATAGTCTACCTTTATCATAAGCAATAAAGCGTTCGGGGGAAAAACTAAGAATATTAGCCTGCTCAGTCCGCAAAAATGCTGCAAATGGTACCGGATTTTTAGCACTCACTTTTTTATACATTTCCCACGCATCTCCTTCATATTCAGCATGAAAGGGCTGAGTGAAATTCACTTGATAACTTCTTCCCTCTTTTAAAGCTTGATGTATTGCTCTAAAGGACTCTTGATAAGAGTCCTTAGAAATAAGTGGCGTAAAAGTCGATTTAGCAGTAAATCGAAGATTCTTTGACGTTCTTTCGTACCAAAGCCTTATTATCTCCTGTTTAATATCGGTTGTGGCTGGATGATTGTTCGCAGCAAACAAGGTGATTTTTTTAGAGTAATGATCAACGATAATAGCCCAATCATATAAACCTAGATCAAGCAATGGCAAATCGCGCAAAGTGGGTTGTGCATTTGCACGTATACCTAATAGGCTCGCCCCTAAGTCATAAGAAATATAGCCAATAGCTCCGCCTTGAAAAGGCAGAGCTAGTTCTGACTTACTCAGTGGAATTCTTTTTTTTAAATAAGTTAATAGCTCAGATTGAGAAAAGTCATTTTCTTTAATCGTTATTCTGTCGTAAGGGTATGCACTTAAAATATCATAGCGCCCTCGAACGCGATCTGTACTTTCAAGAAGAACAAAACCAGGCAAATGAGACAGCTGTTGATAAGACTCATATAAAAATGGATGATAACTCAACGAAATTGATTCTTTATTACTTAATGACATCAGTTAATAGCTTATTTTATAGAATATTGATTTAGTTAAATTTGAATTAATCATACCGTAATGCTTCTCTGAAACCTATATGCACTAACTTATAAAATTACTAATACTTCACTCATCATTTATCTGCTTGTAATTTCAGTCCATTGAGGCTGGTTTTTAAATGAATTTGTGAGTATTCTATGGCTACATGTTGTTGACAAGGAGCCATGTAATGACAACAGTTGCTCAATTTGATGTTACATACACCCAGTTTCTAAATGAAGAAGGTAAGTTAGTTAATGCAGTACCCGCAATTGCTGAAAATCATTTAGCATTAAAAGAATTATATAAAGTAATGGTACTTACCCGTACTTTTGATAAAAAAGCGATTGCTTTGCAAAGAACGGGAAAAATGGGAACTTATGCTCCCATCAATGGTCAGGAAGCAATATCTACAGCAATAGGCCATGCCATGCGCCCAGAAGATGTTTTTGTACCCTATTATCGAGATTACGCAGCCCAAATACAGCGTGGGGTAAAAATGTCTGAAATATTGTCTTACTGGGGAGGCGATGAGCGCGGTAGTCAGTTTGCTTGTAACTCCGAAGACCTACCTATTTGCGTACCTATAGCATCCCAATGTTTACACGCTACAGGAGTAGCTTTTGCATTTCAATACAGAAATGAGCCACGCGTTGCTGTAGTTTGTGTTGGAGAGGGAGGCACATCCGAAGGTGATTTTTATGAAGCAATAAATGTTGCTGGTACGTGGAAATTACCTGTGGTTTTTATTGTCAATAATAATCAATGGGCTATTTCCGTGCCAAGGGACAAACAAACTGGTACTGAAACCGTTGCTCAAAAGGCAATAGCAGCTGGATTTTCTGGAATACAAGTCGATGGTAATGACATATTGGCAACAAGACAAACCATCGGTGAGGCTATTGAAAAAGCACGCAACGGAAAAGGTCCTACGTTAATAGAGGCAATAACTTATCGCTTATGCGATCACACTACAGCTGATGACGCAACTCGCTATCAACCCTCTGCAGAAGTGGACACAGCGAGACCAAAGGAACCAATTGCGCGATTTAAACACTACCTCACTGAAAATAAAATCTGGACCGCTCACGATGAAGAACAATTGGTCATAGAGTGTTCACAAAAAGTTGAAGAGGCAGTTGAAGAGTATCTGAACAAGAAACCGCAACCGGTGAGTAGTATTTTTGATTACCACTATGCAGAGTTACCTGAGTATTTAGTGGAGCAACGAGCAATAGCTATGGAGGAAGCTGGAAATGCCTGATATTACTTTAATCGAAGCAGTAACTCAGGCTTTAGCTTATGAGTTAAATCAAGATGAAAATGTCGTCGTTTTTGGTGAAGATGTAGGTAAAAATGGCGGTGTTTTTAGAGCAACACTTGGATTGCAAGATAGATTTGGTGAAAACAGAGTATTCGATACTCCATTAGCTGAATCTATGATTGCTGGTTTAGCAATTGGCATGTCAATTCAAGGTTTAAAACCCGTAGCTGAGTTTCAGTTCATGGGGTTTATCTATCCGGCCATGAATCAGATCATCTGCCACGCAGCTCGTATGAGAAATAGAACTCGTGGACGACTTCATTGCCCTATTGTTTTTCGTGCCCCTTTTGGCGGTGGTATTAGAGCGCCGGAACATCATTCCGAAAGTACAGAAGCATTATTTGCCCATATACCAGGATTACAAGTTGTGATTCCTTCATCACCGAAGAGAGCCTATGGCTTGCTTCTCGCGGCGATACGTAATCCTGACCCAGTGATTTTTCTTGAGCCCAAACGAATTTATCGTCTCGTCAAACAACCGGTAGCAGATGATGGGCAAGCCCTTCCCTTAGGTAAATGCTTTACTTTGCAGCAGGGTGATGACATAACCCTAATTAGTTGGGGTGCCAGCATGCATGAAACACTGCAAGCAGCAAAACAACTAGGTGATGAAGGTGTTTCTTGCGAAGTAATTGATGTCGCCACTATAAAACCCTTGGATATAGAAACTATTCTCAGTTCTGTTGAAAAAACTGGACGGTGTGTGATCATTCATGAAGGAGCAAAAACAGGTGGCGTGGGGGCAGAAATATCCGCTTTAATCATGGAACATGCTATGGCAGATCTAATGGCTCCAGTACAACGAGTTACTGGTTATGACACAGTAATGCCCTATTTTCAGCTGGAAAAGCAATACATTCCTAGTGTTGCACGAATTAAAAACAGTGTTATGAGCATAATGGAGTAATAATGAATATTTTTAACTTACCTGACCTAGGTGAAGGATTACCTGATGCTGAAATTCATGAGTGGTTTGTAAAAGAGGGAGACACTGTCGCAGTGGATCAACCTCTTGTATCGATGGAAACAGCTAAAGCAGTTGTTGATGTTCCTTGCCCTCAAGCAGGTACCATCTCTAAATTATTTGGCAAACCAGGCGATGTAATAAAAACAGGTGAGCCTTTAGTTGCCTTTGCTTCAACCGACGCAAAACCGGCGGATAAAGGAACAGTAGTTGGTAACCTAGAAGAAAGCACTGATATTACAGAAGATAATTTCATAATAGGTAGTGCAAGCTCAGAAAAACAACGAATCAGAACAACTCCTGCCGTTAAAATATTAGCGAAAAAATTAACCGTTGATCTAAATGCCATAAAAGGCACTGGAGAGCATGGGGTAATTACTCGCCATGATGTTCAAACCTATGCTGATAAAAATGCGCAAATCCCGGAGGGTTATGAACCTTTGCGCGGTGTTAGACGTGCAATGCTAAGCAGTATGGTTCACTCTCATGCCGAAATAGTGCCCGTTAGTATTTTTGACGAAGCCGATATTAATAACTGGAAACCGGGTACTGATATTACGGTTCGCTTAATTAAAGCGATTATCCACGCAACGGAAAAGGAACCTGCATTAAACGCCTGGTTTGATACTAAGCATAGTGCGCGCCAATGTTTTAAAGAGGTGCATCTTGGTTTGGCAATGGATAACGATGAGGGTTTGTTTGTCCCTGTTATTCATGATGTGGCTAAACATTCAGATACTGAGCTTCGTAACATTATCAACGAATTAAAAACATCGGTAAGCAATAGAGAAATTACAGCCGATAAATTGAAAGGATCTACCATTACCCTCTCCAATTTTGGAAAGTTTGCAGGTCGTTTTGCTAGTCCAATTATTGTCCCTCCAATGGTCTCTATTTTAGCTGTTGGTAGACTATATCAAGCAGCCGTCGCAACACCCGAAGGTAAAATTGAAGTTCATAACATGCTTCCTTTATCACTTAGCTTTGATCATAGGGCAGTAACCGGCGGTGAGGCAACTCGCTTTTTAGGCGCAGTAATGGAAGCATTACAAAAAGCCTGACGGAAAAAATTTTATACTCATCCCGGCTATCCCCTACCGGGATTTTTAAATGAATAAAAATTTATCCCCTGAAATGCACAACCAAAGTAGCCTTGATGTATCAAGGCTACAAAGTCAAAGGATTAATTAAACTCTCCTCTTCCAAAGTTGAAGTATCTGTTTTTTCAACTTCATTTCTTCCTTTCAATAAGGACTCGTATGTACTAACAGCGAGTGGATGATTTCGTTCTGTATCGCCTTGGGGGGCATTCCGAAGTCAAAAGCAACTTTGCTTTTGGACCGCCATTAGGTACACTCGTCTCAAATTGTGGCGTTAAGTATTCCTTTAAATCAGAGCTGAATTGATTTTTCGTTACACTATTTATTATGCTTACATTGGTTTTATCCAAAAAATTCAAGCGATATAGAGGGACTTTGCATATCTTCAGCATCACAGCTGAAAAGCTTAATTACCCCGTCAATGATCGAGGCAGCTGTGCGAGTTACTAATCCTATAGGAGCGCCTACTATGCTTATCAGAGCTAGACCTAAATAAGTCACACTTGCTACAAAGATATCTTTAGCTAGAGAAGTCATTGTGTCAAAAGCATCCGTTCCCCATTCAGGGCTGTTAAATATAGCGCCGAACAAAGAAGCCATTACCGCTACAGGAATAGCGAGTAGCTCAACTAGTAATGATAGAACTAAACACTCACAAGATGTGACAGTAAATACAACTGGGGCAATAACAGGACTAGCAAG
The DNA here is from genome assembly GCF_000953135.1 of Legionella fallonii LLAP-10. Classification (NCBI taxonomy): domain Bacteria; kingdom Pseudomonadati; phylum Pseudomonadota; class Gammaproteobacteria; order Legionellales; family Legionellaceae; genus Legionella; species Legionella fallonii. Next base: position 1,784,780 of record NZ_LN614827.1, read on the forward strand.
CGTAAATAAAACGTCTTCAGCATTTTGATAAGGTTTAAAAAATCCAGGATACTCTATGACCCATTTTTGAGCTTTTTCTAAAAAACCTGGTATTGGCTCAATTATATCATTACTCACTGGAAAACCTCTTAAAGCATAAGAGCTATTTATTATACACTTAAAGTTATTTTCATACAAATTTATGCTTTCATTACTAATAACTTTCATAGACCTTAAATCTACTTATGAGTTAACCGTTGACGCTGCATAGAGGCTCATTTGTTTTTATGTAATATGGTCTTAAGGAAGATTGTAGATTAGGCCCTTGCTCTAATTTTATTAGGAATAATGTTGTTGTCTTGCGATATTATTAAGTACTCTGGCCAACCTACAACCAGCAAATAGAATTTGTTTTTGAGTGATATTTTGAGCTTTAAGCTGATATCTTTTACTCGGAACTTTATGAGAAGGGATGGTATAAACTTGAGTTATAGCCAATTGATGAGACTCTTTAATCCACTGTTGTGGTTTTTTTTGAGCATTTGCCAACTCACACGACCATTTCTGTTCTAACTGTAGCGCTTTATTTCTCACTTGAAATTTCTTGCTTTGCCCCAGAAGAACTCCTGCTCCATTATCCCAATATTGATGCAAATTATCGCCTATAGAGTTAGAGGTAAGATAATATAAGTTACCACCTAAATCTCCTTTAGGTAACCGTTTCGACACTTTAGTTACTGTATGTAGCGGCTGATGAATATCCCCGATCAAATGCGTAAGAATACGCAAACTTATTCCTTTATCAAAAGCGCTAGATTTGTTTGACGATAAAACTAAAATGGCTTGTTTAATTCCCCATAAAGCATTCACTTCCTGCAATGGCGGAAGTTTGCTTTGATCATTAGAAAAAGGGATATCAATGTAGTGTAAATTATCAAACCAATGAACATCATTTCTACGTATTTGATCTAGCCATGCTGATGCAGTAACAAAATTGGGACTAGGAGAAAATGAATCTAAATAATGGTTATAGTCCTCACACATTTTTTTAGCCTGAGGCGTCAAATGATCGTAAGCAATTTGAGCGACCAATTGATGCCCCAGGGCGTTCCAAGCATAGCTGTTATATGCTAAGAAAAATAATATGAGAGTATAAATGATACGGATCATTATTAGCCTAGGTATGGAGACCATGCCGGCTCTTGTACATCACCCTCTCGAGCAGGAAGTCTAATTCTTATTCGTCCATCGATAGATACTATACCCAATACTCCTCTATCTTGATAATGAGTAGCATACAACACTAAACGACTATTAGGTGCTACAGAAGGCGATTCATCACGTCCAGAAAACGTTAAGTTGGAAACAGGCCCTCCACTCACACTTTGTAAACCAATATTAAATTGTCTGTCCTCTCTATGCAGCATTATTATGTTTTTCATATCGGGAGTATAAGAAGCACGAGCGTTATAATTCCCCTCAAAAGTTAACCGTGTTATTTGTCCGTCAGCTAATGACAAACGATAAATTTGTGGCGAACCACCTCTGCCAGAGGTAAATAGTAAACTCTGTCCATCAGGCGAAAAACGAGGCTCTGTATCAATTGCATCACCAAAAGTTAATTGCTTCATGCTACCGTTGGTGATGTCCACATTATAAATTTTAGGAGTACCGCTCTTAGAGAGAACAACGGCTAAATGACGTCCATCAGGAGACCAAGCAGGAGCACCATTAATTCCAGGGAAACTCGTGATCAAACGACGTTGTCCACTTTCAACTGAAACGGTAAATATCTGAGCACGTTTCTTCTCAAAGGAAACATAAGAAATTTCTTTACCATTAGGTGACCATGAGGGTGACATAATGGGTTCAGGAGAAACAAGTAAACTTTGAGGATTGTGTCCATCTGCATCAGCCACCTCTAAAGAATAACGAGTTCTTTGAGGGGTTCTTTGTACTGAGATATAAGCGATACGAGTAGAAAATATACCTCGTTCTCCTGTCAGTTTTTGATACACTTCATCGCTAATATGATGAGCTAATGCTCTTATTTCATTAGAGTTAATTTGGTAAGTTTTAGTCAGGAGCGTGTTTCCATTCGCCACCGCATCCGCCAATTTGTAACTCACTTCATAGCGGTTTCCTATTCTATTGACCTTACCGGTGACTACGCTGTCTGCCCCCAATTGTCGTAGAGTGCTTACAGGAGATTGAGCGTTCGCACTATCAGGACCAGAAATAATTTTAAATTGGCCAGACAGGGTTAAATCATTTTCAATAACATGTGCAATCTCTTGAGCCCCTGCATCGGAACCAAATGAATTAATTGCGATAGGTAAGGCTGAGTTAATACCTTGTGTTAACTCTAAATCAAGAGCAAACACCTGATTCACAAAAAATAATAGAAATAATGTAATAAATCGGTTCATCACGAGAGTTACCCCCTAACTTGTTCTGGACGAACGGTTAAACTAATATCACGGAACAAATTAAATGTCTCCGCGTCTGTAGGCACTGGAAGTGGTGATGCTTTTTTGATAGCGGTTTGAGCTGATCTATCAAGTAACGGGTCGCCACTGCTACGAGTTAAAGTGACCTCTAAAACTACTCCATTTGGGGCCAAACGTATTCTGAATTGACTCGACAAACTGCTGTCCACATTTTCAGGCAAAATCCAATTTTGTCCTATTGCATTAACAATAAGTGCTTTATATTTATCAACTTCACCAGCCATTCGTGCCTGATTTTCAGCATTTTCTCTCGCCTGCTGCGCAGCCGCTGCTTCTTGTTGTTTTTTTCTTTCTCTATCTGCTTTTGCTTGCTCGACAGCTTCTTTTTCAGCCTTCACTTTTTCGGCATGCTCTCGCTCTGCTCTAAGTTTCTCGGTTTTAACTTTTTCTTCCGCCTTTTTCTTATTAAGTTCCGCAAGTTTTTTAGCTTCCAACTCCTGTTGTTTTACTAATTTTTCTTTTTGCTTTTTTAATTCCTCTATATGCTTGGCTTCTAGTGCTTTTTGCTCTGCAAGCTGTTTTAAACGCTTTTTCTCTTCTTCAGCTTGTTTTTTTCGGGCAATAGCAATTTTATTCGCTTCTTCCTTTAATTTAGCAATATTTTGTTGCTCTTTAATTCTTTGTTGCTTTGCCAATTGAAGTTGGCGATCAAGTTCCCGTTGTCTATTTATTTCTGCCCTTTGCTTTTGTGCTCTTTCTTGTTTTAAGCGATTAACGGTCTCCATGACTTCTTTATTATCTACACTAACGGCTTTAACCACTTCTTGTTGCGGAGTAGCCGCAATAGGTTGTTGCATACCAGGCTTATTCTTGGCTTCCATAGTAAGCACAGGCTTGCTCGCTGAATTATCCGTCAAAAGCATGACTACTAAAAATAAATGAAGTCCTAAAGCAAAATAAAAGGCCTTTCGGTAACTGGGTGTACTAATCATGCCTGCCCCTCTGCAGCTTCGTGTTCTGAATCAGTTAACAATCCAACTTGTTCAGCACCTGCTTGTTTCAGTAAAGCCATAGCTTGCACCACCTTACCGTAAGCAACGCCTTGATCTCCTTTTACTAATACATTTAATTTCTGGCCAGATTGCTTGGCTAACTCAAGTTCCGCAGCAACCCGGACCACTAAAGCTTGAGCTTCTATGGGATCTGCAGGCGTACTACTTATATTAAGAAAATAGGTGCCCTGCTGATTCACGGAAACAATAATAGGCTCTCTATCTGTAGGTTGAAGATTTTGACTTGCGGCCTTAGGCAAATCAACAGTTACCCCTTGCGTTAACATCGGTGCAGTGATCATAAAAATAACGAGTAAAACTAGCATAACATCAATATAAGGCACCACATTAATTTCTGAAATGGGAGCTTCTCGTTTAACCTTTGGTCTAATCATTTAGATTTCATCCTCTTGCAGCGCTAGAAGTTTGTTGCTCGATTAGAGAGATTAACTCTTCTTGAAACAAATCAAATCTATTTAATAATGCATTAGCACGAGCGGTATACCGGTTATACGCGATAACAGCAGGAATTGCTGTAAATAACCCTAAAGCAGTTGCAACTAATGCCTCAGAAATACCAGGAGCCACCATTGCTATAGTTGCCTGTTGAGCATGGCCTAATGCCTGAAAAGAGGTCATTATACCCCATACTGTACCAAATAGACCCACATAAGGTGAAATAGAGCCAACTGAAGCAAAAAAAGGTAAATGTTGTTCTAATTTCTCCGCCTCTTTAGCATGGCTAATTTGCATTACACGCTGAATAGGCTCAATACTTACGCTCCCTTGTTTTCTTGCACGTACAAACTCCTTAAAGCCAGCATGGAAAATTGCAGCCATGCCCTGCTTCTCTTCTGCATTGCTATCAATATCGGCATAAAGTTTGCTCAAGTCCCCGCTGTCCCAGAATCGTCTATTAAAAGCGTCCGTTAACTGTTTCTTACGCTTAAAAAACCATGCTCTTTGAAAAATTAAAGTCCAAGACACTATTGACGCAATCAGCAGTAGCATCATTACTGATTTAACTACTAAACCTGCTTGCATAAAATACATCAACACATTTGCTTGATTACTCACCGTTGTCTCCACTATCAAAATATATAATAGTTCATTCATTAGCCGCCAAAATTAGGCAATTGTTGTGGCTTTAGCTCACTATTAACACATACTGCTTGAATTTGAGCCTCACACACTGTCAGCCCCAATTGATTGGTCACTATCTGTTCAAACATAAAACTACATGCTTTTACATTTTTTATCTGCGTTACTATTGTTAACACATCATCCAATTTTGCTGGATAAAGATATTTAATGGTTAACTCTCTAATCGCAAATAAAACATCGCGTTTTATTAGTTCACTTAACGTCCAATTATTATTTCTCAGTAATTCTGCTCGCGCTCTTTCTAAATAACGCAAATAATTAGCATGATAAACAATTCCCATAAAATCGACATCTTCTGTATAAACTCTAATTATATGTTGCTGCGCGGTCATAAAATTCATGAGTTATTCCAATTCAATCACGTTTAAACCAAAATGCTCATAAGCTCGTGAAGTCGCCATTCTACCTCTAGGTGTGCGCATAAGGAATCCTTGTTGTATTAAAAAAGGCTCTAAAACATCTTCTATTGTACCTTTTTCTTCTCCGATAGCGGCTGCAATACTGTCAACACCGACAGGACCGCCACCAAAATGTTCTATAACTGCCAGTAATAACTTTCTATCCATTAAATCGAAACCTAATTGATCTATATCCAGCATTACTAAAGCTTTCTGCGCAATATCCATAGTAATTATGCCACGACCTTTTACTTCTGCATAATCTCTCACTCGTCTTAATAAGCGATTGGCAATTCGTGGTGTACCTCTAGAGCGTCGGGCAATTTCTCTAGCACCTTCTGGCTCTGTAGGAACATGAAGTAGTTGAGCAGATCGAGAGACTATTTGTGTCAGTGAATCTTCAGAATAATATTCCAAGCGCTGTACTATGCCAAATCGATCTCTTAGCGGAGAAGTTAATAAGCCAGCCCTTGTTGTCGCTCCAATTAAGGTAAATGGAGGAAGCTCCAATTTAATAGATCGAGCAGCAGGCCCCTCTCCTATCATAATATCGAGCTTATAGTCTTCCATTGCAGGATAAAGAATTTCTTCTATTACTGGACTTAATCTATGTATTTCATCAATAAATAAAACATCATTTTGCTGTAAATTAGTTAAAATCGCAGCAATATCACCGGCCCTCTCAATCACAGGCCCAGAGGTCTGTCGAATGTTTACCCCCATTTCGTGGGCAATGATATTAGCTAAAGTAGTTTTTCCTAAACCTGGAGGGCCAAAAACAAGAACATGGTCTAGTGGATCCTTTCTTTTTTTAGCAGCATTAATGAAGATTTGCATTTGTGAACTAACCGTCTCTTGCCCTATATATTCCGCAAGACTTAGAGGTCTGATAGCCCGATCAATAGCTTCTTCAGAGACAATAGTTTGATTACTGATTAAGCGATCACTTTCCAGCATAATAGTTTTTATAGGTTTACCCGAATGAAAGCATTTTAACATATGTTTTTTTAATCGCAGCTTTTTCTTTGGTGATTTATCGAATATATCTGCTGTTGAGAGGAATCGACGGTCATAGATTAAAGCAACGACGCCGTCTTCAGGAGATCCTTCGTCGCAAGCTCCTTTGGATAACAATTAATTTAATGTCATTTTCGGATAAGAAAGTCTCTTACATCGGAACCGTTCGTGCTGAAGAAAGAGAGAACCCGCCTCAAAGCATCCACCAAGACAAAAATCTTGTGTATATGCTTCGAGACCCGAGGTATCCCCACAGAATTATATCTTCTCTCGAATTACCGTGGCTTGACCACGGCATCCACACGGTGCATTATTAAATCACCTCTATTTCTTCAATGAAGTGGTTAAAAAGGAAATTTAATCGAGTGTATTTCTTGGGCTTAAACTAACCATTACCCCTCTTGTAGATACCGTGGTCAAGCCACGGTAATTCGATCTTTAATCAATATTTGTGGAAATACCTCAGCTCGAAGCGCCACCCCAACAGGAATGGATTGGGGTGATGGCTAGGATACTAACTTCATTATCCGAAAATCACTGGCGCGAGAGATTAGATTGAGCTTTTTTCTTCCTCAACTTGATGGTTATGAGCTTTAGCTTCATGCAACCACGCTACGGCAATAGTAAAACCGTACATTGCGTATCGCTACAAGTAACACCAGATAAAATTTCTATTACTTGGGCCACCCAGTTTTTGTTGTCTTCTCTAACCAAAGTATTAATACGACCATAGATATTTTTATTAATTTTGCAATGAAGTATTTTTGCCAAATCAGAAGTACACTTTACTGAAAAATAGGCTCTGTCCTTAGTAAAAGTTTTTATTTTGTTATTGACTAGTATTTTACCAAATGGGGTTTTATTCTCTAAAATACTACGAATTACTTGTTCTGATAACTCATTAAAATTGATCGTTATAAAAGCTAACTCAACGTTGATATTATTCGACTTACTCTGTATTCCCCCCTTCCGATATTTAACTTTCTCCTTATTCATAAACATATAAATAACTCGGGAATAACAATTACTTTTATGATCTTGTTCAGCATAAATAGTCTTAATTTCAGGAGTGCGTTGATAGTATTGCTCAATACCTATGGTCATTAACGGCTGAACAAGTAAAAAATTATAGGGCTTTGGTAATGATTCCTTATTCACCTCCATGCCGACTAACTTATTAATTTTCAAAAAATTTGATAAATTATCCATTCGTTCCTGAATAATTACTGATTGTTGTGTACTAGAGCTCGCGAAAACAGGACAAAATAAAACTACAGTTTGAAATACCATCAAAAATAAAATATTCTTTTTAATCAATTATTTATTCCTTATTAGGGTAACTTCTCAATAAGTACGGGGATAAAGTATGTTAGATCAAAAGGTTCAACCTACAACTCTTTCTTAATTAGACGATTATAGAATAATATCAGGCAACCAATATCGATGAAAATTATTTAGAATGTTCAATATAACCAATTAATAGTTTTCTGGCACGAAATATTCTTGACCGTACAGTACCTATAGGACAATGCATTTTCTTAGCAATATCCTCATAACTGTATCCTTCAAATAGATACATGCCATAACAAATGCGCAACTCTTCTGAAAGTCTTGATATTGCCGACTCTATTTGCTCGCCAAACTCTATGTTAATTAATGCATGTTCTGGAGAATTCCCTATAGAGTTATACTGCTGATGAACATATTGCTTTTCAGAATCTGATCTCAGATTAACTGCTCTAAAATAATTTTTAATAGTATTTTGAGTAATTTTATATAACCACGTTGAAAATGAGCTTTCTTCTTTGAAGTAATCTAAATAGCGATAGACCTTGAGTAAAACCTCCTGAGACAAATCATTAACACTAGCCTGCTCATGAATATAAAAATATATGATTTGCTGAATTTTATGATGATAGCGACCAAGCAGAATATTATATGCCTTGCTATTCCCATTTTGTGCTAGCCTGACCAATTGGTCGTCGCTGTAAGACGCTTGAATGTCCATAACATCCTCTTTCATCCGTTATTGTCTATGACTTTAGTGCTCAGATTTTATAGGCAAATAAAAGAACATATAGATTTATAATTAATCTTATTGTATTATTATACACTATTTAGCTCTTGTTTTGAGATGAATGAGTTGTAATTGAGACTTAGGTACTTGATCATTAAATAAAATAATTATTTTTTTTGTTTTTCCACGGGATAATTCAATCAGTTGAAATAGTGCATTATGAATCAACACTGAAACTTCATCATAGTGTTCTATTGCACCATTTTTTTTTACTAAAACCCATTCTGTTTGATTCCATCTAATTTCTTGAATCGATGAACATGGACTCTGATTAGTGTAATCCATTCTAAATTGCAGGAGTATCAAACAGCATAGTACGATCTTAATGAGCAAATAAATAGAACTAAGATATAGCAATAAAATTGTAAATAAATAAAGCACTAAAACAAAACGAAAATAAACCTTTGATTTTCCAGGTTTAATTGTTATTTCGGATGATAGCAACAATTGTACTTAACTCTTCATCTTGTGGCTCGTCGTGCCCCATTAGCCAGGAAAATAATTCAGGATCAGTATAACTTAATAGTAGATTAAAACTTTTGAGCTCTTGTTCCGTCAGCTTATCTATACCACCATGCTCCATGAAACGTTGTAAAATAAGATCAAGCTCTAACATTCCGCGTCTGCAATGCCAGGACAACCTAGCTTTTTCTTTTGCATCTAACATTAATACTCTCTCTTTATTTAATTTAATTTTCAATGTCAAATCGGATTATGATGCTTCCGGATCGCACATAAATACAACATCTTCTATGAGCTCGGCTTTCGCCGGTAATTCGAAAATGGGCTAAGTCGACCGATGAGATAACTTTTATATTTAAGATTCTTAATAATGAAAGAACCTTTTAAAGAAAACATTACAAAATAGTAGTAAAATTTAGATGCCCAAATGATACACTACTCATCTCCAAACGAAAACCATATATTTATTATGAAAGAAATGTTTGAGCATACGATTAATTCACGGGTTCTAACTACGTTTAGTTCTGTTGAGCATGAATTAAAATTTAACAAACAAAAGAACTACTTATTTGATTTATCTTATTTGAGTGTCCTTGAAGTTACTGGTGATAAGTCTTTAGATTTTCTCCAAGGGCAATTAACTTGCGATGTCCGTTTAGTATCAGATATACAAATGCTCCAAGGAGTACAATGTAATCTTAAAGGTCGCATTTTAGCATTATTAGATATTATTTTATGGGGAAATTATAAACTTATTTTGCCTATGGATTTGGTGGAGTCAACCCAGACCTCTTTAAATAAAACAGCCCAATTATCAAGAGTATCCATCCAAAGAAACAACAAGCTAAAGATTTTTGGACTGTATCTACAAAATCATAACGATTTGATCCCCGATAAAACATTTTTGCCTAATAATTTATATGCTCAAGCGCAAAGAGCAAACTACTGTTATTATCATTTAGGCAATGGTTTTTATATTTTTATAATTAAAACAGAAATTGAAGAGGAATTCTGTAAGCCATTTAAGGAACAAGATCAATTATTAGGTTCCTTAACTTGGCATACATTAAGATTATATGCACAACAATTTGAGATCTACCCTGAATCTCGAGGTCTATTTTTACCGCACCGCTTAGGCTTACATCAAACACAATATATTAGTTTTGATAAAGGCTGTTATAAAGGCCAGGAAATCATCGCCAGAACTCATTATAAGGCAACCATTAAGCATGAACTTAATATCTATGTAATTCAATCAGAACAGGCTATTTATTCGGGTCAAAAACTGCTAAAAGTTGACGAAGATGTAGAGTTAGGTGAATTGATAGATTATTCCTTACTTGGGGATAAGAATTATTTGATTACTGCCAGCACTCTTAAACAAGCACCTCAAATGGTGCGTTTTGAGGGACAAAGCCAGCCCATATCTTTAGAAAAGCTTTAGGTTGGGCTTTTGGGGCTTTAAAGCCCTCAGGTTAAGAAGCAAAGGAAGGTAGCTTACCCCTCCTATCTTTCGGGAGAAGGCAGAAAGTATTAGATAGGTCTTCGCTTCTTAGCCTAACACGACACAGAGCCATTGCTCAGTATCCTCATAAATTTAATCACCCTTACTAGGTAACATACGCTTTAAGATATTATCTTTATCAATAAAATGATGCTTTAAAGCACCTAATACATGCAATGTTATAAATACAATTAAGATCCAGGCAATTGCTTCATGATATTCAGCCATCATTCCGGATAACGATTGATTCTCACCAACCCAAGGTAATGGGGCTTTAAATAGATCGAAATATACTGGCATCCTGCCTCCAGCGATAGACATAATCCATCCACTTAAAGGCATAATGAAAAGAAGAAGATAAAATCCATATTGCACAAAGCGAGATAATATTTTTTCCCATAACTTCATGCTGTCAGGTAAATCAGGTTTTGTTGTAACGCGCATCCAAATAAAACGGAGTATCATTAGAAAAAAAATGGTGATACCTGTAGATTTATGCAGCATATAAGCAGTTCCCTTAGATTCATCAGGGATGCTGTCAAGGAAAAATCCTACTATTAACATAGTGAGTACAGCTAAAGCGATAATCCAATGAAATAACTTGCTTAATGATGTATAGGTTGTTACCGATTTCTTGGACATGCTCACACTCCATAATGAAAATAACACTGTACGGTCCAGGGATCTTAGTATGCTCTGATTCTGGAGCTTACTTATAAGTTTTTTAATTTTTAAGGACTGACCATGCCATTTTAGTTATAAAATGGCATGGCTTTTTGACAAAGCTTAATCAACTGCCTCTAGCTTTGAATGGGACTGCAATGTAGTTTGTGTCAAATCCAGAAGCTCCCTAATTGCCACAAAAAACATTGTATAGGTTAAGACAGTGCTGGCTTTTAAATCAGTTAATATGTATCTCCAACGTTCAATTAACGCTATATGATATGTCCCCCAAGATTCTAAACGTGTTATGAGATCTTTATTTTTACCGTTATCACTTAAAATACCCGCGGTCAATTGACGTTGCTGCCAATCTAGATCATCACGTAATGCTTCTCTAGATAAGGATTCCCAATGATTTTCAGTAGGATGAATAATGATCTGTGTTCTGATCCATGGCAGATCCAGGAACTCACCAATACCATAATAAACTTCAGCTACCTTGGCAACTTTTAGTCCATATGTATGAGCGATTTCAATGATATCAGGTGCTGCAAATAAAGCACGCGTCACCGTTAATTCGTGCGCTAAAGTAGGTGTTACTCCGGCCGCAACACGCTCTTGATAATGTTCATCAAAGTGAACACGAACCTCTTCACCAAAAACAGTCGGCATGCATTTTTTAAGTTCCACAACCCCTTGGGAATAAAGCTGTATCGTACGACCTATATCCAAGGATCTTCGTTGCGAACGTAAAAACCAGCGTGTTACCCTTCTTGAAAGTCGAACATAAAGCATCATCATATCAACTTGCAATTGTGCATTGATTTTTGTTCCTAATTCTTCTATCTGCCTCCAGATTGATTCTAAATCAAGAACTGTTCGTGCGATCATGTACGCTTTAACAATAGCAGAAACAGGTGCTCCAGTTTCATCCTGCAACCTATAGACAAAGGTAAAGCCCATCTCATTGACAATAATATTACTTAACCGTGTCGCAATGATTTCGCGTCTTAAAGGATGATCCTGCATCTGTTTACTGAAACGCTCTTGCAATGGTTTTGGGAAAGCACTAGTCAGTATCTGATTCATATAGTTTTCTTCAGGTACGTCTGATGCAAGTATTTGCTCTTTCAAAATAGTCTTGCTGTAACACATCAATACAGCAATTGCCGGACGACCTAAGCCGTATCCTTTTAATTTACGTTCCAATAAAGCTTTATCATCAGGTAAAAACTCAAGATTTCTATCTAACTTACCTGAACGCTCCAGTTCATTAATATAACGACTTTGCAACTCGAGCGAACGTAATGCTTGTGAATCAGATAGACTGATAGCTCTTGTTTGTAAAAAGTTATCTCTGAGCACCAATTTTGCTACTTCATCAGTCATTTCACTCAAAAGCTCATTTCGTTGTTTTGGAGTCAAATCGCCAGCAGTAACTATAGTATCCAATAAAATCTTGATATTAACTTCTTTGTCAGAACAGTTAACACCGCCAGAATTATCAATGAAGTCGGTATAGACCATGCCACCTTGCAATGTGTATTCAACACGTGCCAATTGAGTTAAACCTAAATTACCGCCCTCTCCAACCACCTTACACCGTAGCAGCTTCGCATTAACACGAGTTGAGTCATTGGTTCTATCACCAACATTTGCATTACTTTCTGTGCTGGATTTTACATAAGTACCAATTCCACCACTCCACAATAAATCTACTTTTGCTTTTAAGATGGTTTTGATTAACTCATTAGGCTCAATATTATCCTGTTTCAAGCCAAAAACTTTTTTCATCTCAGCGCTAACAGGAATGGATTTTGCGCTGCGATTAAACACACCGCCACCTTTAGAGATCAGTTTTTTATCATAATCAGTCCAAGAGGATCTGGGTAAATTAAAAAGCCTTTCTCTCTCTTTAAAGCTTTTCTCCGCATCTGGATTTGGATCGACAAAGATATGAACGTGGTTAAAAGCACCAATTAGCTTGATGTGCTTGGATAACAGCATACCATTACCAAATACATCCCCTGACATATCACCTATGCCTACTACAGTAAAATCATCATTTTGTATGTCTATATTTAGTTCATAGAAATGACGTTTTACGGACTCCCATGCTCCTTTAGCAGTAATGCCCATTTTCTTATGGTCATATCCTACTGAACCACCAGAAGCAAATGCATCACCCAGCCAGAATCCATATTCTAATGAGATTGAATTGGCAATATCTGAAAACGTAGCTGTTCCTTTATCTGCAGCAACAACGAGGTATGGATCATCTTCATCATAGGGTATAACATTCTCTGGTTTGACTATCCTTCCCTCTTTGTAATTGTCTGTAATATCCAATAATGCGCGAATAAATAATTTGTAGCAGGCAATTCCTTCCGCCAATATTTCTTCGCGAGTACCATTTACAGGCAAATGTTTAGGAACAAAACCACCTTTAGCACCACTGGGCACAATAACAGAATTCTTCACTTGCTGCGCTTTCATTAAGCCAAGAATTTCAGTACGAAAATCTTCTCGTCTATCTGACCAGCGTAATCCTCCTCGCGCCACTTTACCACAACGTAAATGAACACCTTCAAAACGTGGTGAATAAACAAAAATTTCAAACATCGGGTGAGGTTTAGGAACACCAGGAATATTTTTACTGCTTAATTTGATAGATATATAGTCTTTAGGATTTCCTTCTTTATCTACTTGATAAAAGTTAGTACGCAATGTAGCGCTAATAGCATGTACATATTGTCTAATTATTTTATCTTCATCAAGATTTGAAACATTATCAAGATCGGCTAGTATTTCAACAGAAAGTACATCAAAAGCCTGTTCTCGGTTATGACCTACATATTGAGGATTGCAGCGTATTTCAAATAATTTTACTAATTTTTTAGCGATAGCAACATTATTATTTAAAGCCATTTCCATATATTCTTGGCTAAAAATAGAACCAATTTGTTTAAAATACTTAGCATACGTACGTAATATAGCGACTTGACGCCAATCGAGTCCGGCAGCTAATACTAACTGATTAAAGCCATCATTCTCAGCTTTTCCGAACCAAACCTCAGCAAAAGCATTTTGAAAGAGCTCTTTTATTTCATCCAGTTGAAACTCGAAGTCTTTGGTATATTGCATCGCAAAATCATTAATCCAAGTTACCGAACCGTCTTCAAATTTCAATACATAAGGACGCTCACTGATGGCTCTTAGTCCAAGATTTTCTAATATTGGTAATACATCAGATAAAGGGATGGTTGTTCCATGTTGATATACTTTCAATCTAAAGCTATTAACGGATTCATCTAAAGGCCGGTAAAAATTAATGCCCAATGATTGTTCGGGTGTAAGCATTTCTATATGCTTGATATCGTAAACCGCTGTTCTTGGGGTAAAGTTATCGCAGTAGGATACAGGGAACGCATCACGATAATGTGCAAAAAGTGCATTAGCTTGTTCTTCACCATAAGCATCATATAAATGATGTTGTAGATCATCGGTCCAAGAGCGCCCTATCTCAATCAGTTTTTTCTCAATTTCTTTAATGTCATAATCAGGACAACTTTTCGGATCGACTTTTACAATAAAATGAATACGTGCCAATACAGACTCAGGGAACAACGTTGAGAAAGTAATTTCCTCGGCATTGAAACTGTCTGCCAGAATTTTCTGCATGGCGTATCTTAATTCTGTGTTGTACCGGTCCTTAGGCACATAAACAAGACAAGAAATAAAACGTCTGTAGACATCCATACGAGCAAATAGGCGAATGCGTTTTCTTTCTTGCATGTAGAAAATACCCATGCATATTTCTAATAACTCATCTTCTGAACCTTGAATGAGGTCATCTCTTGGTAAAGTTTCAAGAATATTAAGAAGAACTTTACCAGAATGACTACGGGGATTTAATCCAGAGTTTTCCATTATTAATGCCACTTTATGTCGCAAAAAGGGAATATGTCGTGGATTAGTGTGATAAGCAGCTGAAGTATATAAACCAATAAGCCGTCTTTCACCTATAACTTCGCCTTTGGCATTAAAACGTTTTATACCAATATAATCGGTGTATGCATCTCTATGAACACTCGCTAAAGTATTCGTTTTGGACATGACCAGAATACGTGGAGAAAGAGTTAGCTCTTGCGCTTCAGGAGTCATAGCAGAAATACTACGCGCACTCGATTTACTTAAATCATCACGTAATACTCCAAGTCCAGTGTGAGGAATGGCTTGTAAAATAGTTTCTTTACCTTTTGCAACTAATTCATAATCGCGCATACCTAAAAAAGTAAAATGATGGTCTTCAATCCAATTTAAAAAAGCTTTCGTTTCATCTACTTCATTGGGCTCGATTATCTTTGGCACATTATCAAGCTGAACAATTGCTTCCCTAACTTCAGCCCGCATTTTTTCCCAATCTTCATAAACGACTCTATTATCCTCAAGAACACGTTCAAAATTCCTATGCAATTTATCTAAAATTTTAGGATCAGTTTGCCTGTCTATTTCCATAAATATAGGTGCTTCTTGCATTACCCCATTAGTATCAATAGTTTTACTTCTGGGCAAAACCTCGCATATGTGGTCATTTTTATCTCTTCTTACGTTAATACCACCCATATGAATAATAAGATGCGAAGCCAATCCCATTCTATTGATTACCATACGCATGGAGTCCACAATAAAAGGCATGTCATCACATATCAGTTCAACAACAGTATGAGTCGTTTGCCAACCATGTCGTTCAAAATCAGGATTATAAATTCTTATTTTTGTTTCATGAGGTTTTCTTTCGTTCATCAAAGACCAGAAATTAACTACTGCACCATAAAGATCGTCGACATCCCAGCTCTCCAGATCTTCCAATGCGACTGTGCTATATAATTGCTTAGCAAATTCAGCGCAAAATTCGGATTGATCTCCAGCCATAGAACGTTTAATTTTATCTACGACGCTGTTGACTATAACGTCTTTACCTTCTTCAAATTTATAGGACATTAGTTTACCCCGTCAGTTTTGTTTGTGCTCTGCAGCATTAATTATTATTAATAATTATCCTGGAAAAAACAGCTCAAAGCTACTAGGCCAGATACTGCATTTATCTTAAACACATGCATCATGCTCACTGTACTTTGAATTATTTTTTCCAGGATTATTGAATGTATACTAAAGTTTCTGGCGTTACCCAGTCCCCCAAGTCAATAACTTCTTTATTATTCATGCGAATACAACCATGAGAGCCTGGTTTTCCTAGCTTCATCGTATCGGGGGTGCCATGAATGTAAATATATCGTTCTAGAGTATCCACATCACCGCCTTTGTTTCTTCCAGGTTCTAAACCATCCAGTTGAACTATTCGTGTCAATATCCAATCTCTATCAGGATATTGAGCCGCCAGCTCCTCGGTATATATTTCACGAGTCCATTCTCTACTAACCAATACACTATTCATAGGCAACTGTAGACCAATTATAGCGTGAACTTTATGCCAGCCCCTGGGAGTACACCCACTATTCTTTTTTTCGCCTACGCCATTTTTTGCCGTGGAAACGAGATAAGTCGATACTATATTATCGCTCTCGAAACAAGTCATTTCCTGTGTGGTTGTAGAAATAAAAATTATTTTATTACATTGTTTCATAAGTTAATAAAATTGTGAGGGTAGTAAAACCCCTTATTTTCAGGAATTATACCATCACGCAATAATTTAGCACCTTGTTTAATGGATTTTTTCCAGGATAAATAAAACAGAACACAGTATTTTGACTAAAGTTACGAACTCTCCTTGCACTTTACTTTTGATTGTTGATACTATTTTTAATATTCTATGCCGCATCATGCGGTATAAATCAATGAGTTAATAGTTAATGTAATTAACGTGAGTTAAGATTAAGTAACGTTAGGATAATTAATGAGCCAAATTAAGCAACACTTTCATCCACTTCATTACCTTGCTGCTTGGGGTGTTCATCTGTTTACTGCTAGCGCAGCATGTATTGGTGTTTTTACTTTATACAAAATATACCAACACGAATATACTTTTGCTCTATGGCTTATGGCTATCACTGTATTTATTGATGCTGTTGATGGCAGCCTTGCTCGTTTAGTGCATATAAAAAATATTTTGCCAAAAATTGATGGCGCTTTATTAGACAACATTGTTGATTTTGTAAACTATGTAATTACACCTTGTTTTTTCTTATTAGTAAAACCCGATATGCTACCTTCTGAATACTCGGTATTTATTATTACTGCAATCACGATTACTTCGTCTTATCAATTTTGTCAGTCTGATGCAAAAACTCCCGATCATTTTTTCAAAGGCTTTCCTTGCTATTGGAATATTGCTGTATTTTATATGTACATACTCCATACATCGATGAATTTTAATGCTCTTCTGTTAACCTTATTTTGTATTTTAATTTTTGTTCCAGTAAAGTACGTTTATCCTTCTAGATTAGACTACCTCACCGACTCCAAATTATTAAAAATACTCATGCATTGCTGTTCTTTGATTTATGGTGTTAGTTCTGCTTGTTTATTAATTTTTTATCCCGAAACCGATAAATTATGGCTTAGTTTGTCGTTAGGTTATATTGGAATGTATTTATTTTTAAGTTTTTATAGAACATATTCTCCTTTAATTAAAGCCAAAATTACTGCAAATAGAGAATAAGACGCCCTATTTTTTCATTCTAGGATAGACTTTAGATATTTTATGATTAAAATAGTGCCCGAATTTCGTTTCTTGAGGTTATTATGTCTTTATTTAATCAGATTAATAAATCAGTACTCTTATCTGTTGTATTAATCAATGCGGTTAATGCAGCTCCCTCGTCATTTCCTCGAGGTTGTGAGGTGACTGGTTTTGGTTATAACCAGAATTACCTGGTTTTGAATGAAACAGGTCAACAGTCTTACTATCTAATTCAAAACAGATCTGATAGTAAAGTTGAGCTTGAGCGTCATGAGATAGGTGACACATTTATGAGTCCACCACTCCAAGCCTCTCTTTCACCACTAAATTGGGCTGCGTTTGCTTCAGATGTAAAAAATTTACATTTCAAATGTTATAAGCATATTGATGAAAATACGTCCCTTGTCGATTGCCGTGATGTACTTGAGATATGCCAATATCCTCGAGTGAAATTTGCTTTGAGTAATATGGGTAATTATTGGATTTCCACTGATAAATCGCAGTACGACATAATACAAGATTCAGTAGCCAAAGGTATTTATTTAAAATGGTGATCAGTGTCTAATATTATTGATTCAATTAATAAATATATAGCATTAGGAATTATAGGTGCCCTGATTATTTTATACGGGTATGGACAGGATTATCCACAAACGTACTATATTTTTGGTTCTTTTGCATTACTTATAACTGCTATTCATTATAGGTTACTGTATTTCATTGCATTAGAGATTATCCTTGTAGCCGGGCACTCAGCCATACTCCTGGGTGTAGGCCGCTATACGCAAATGGCTTTGCCTGTTTTTCTTTGTCTTCAGTTGCTTATTTTTTATCTGATGATTGGTAAAGAAAACAGTATCTTTCTGTTAACCGGTATTATCGGAATTGCTCTTCATTCTATTGGATTTACTTATGAGAACCAATGGATTTTCTTTTCCGGTAGTTCATTGATTGCAATATATGCTTATCATAATGCCTATGAAGGAAGTTACCCTTCTTATATTTGGGCTATTTTAAATACTATATTTGCTGTGTTGGCTTTATATAAAATATTTTTTTAAACCTTATTGGAGTAAATATGAGCAAAACGGCATCAAACATGCTTCCTTTAGGTACAACAGCACCTCATTTTGAATTAACCGATGTGGTTACGAGTAGTCGAGTGAAGTTAAAAGACTCAGCTGATTATGTTGCTACTGTTTTGATGTTCATCTGCAACCATTGTCCATACGTTAAACATGTAAACAGTGAAATCACTAAATTAGCGAATGATTACATGCCTAAAAAAATTCGTTTTTTAGCAATTAGTTCTAATGATGTAAAAAACTATCCTGATGACTCACCAGAAAACATGCGTATTGTGGCAAAACAAGAGCATTACCCATTTCCTTACTTATATGATGAAACTCAAGAAGTTGCTAAAGCGTATAATGCTGCTTGTACTCCTGATTTCTATATATTCAGTAAGGAGCTCGCTTTAGTATATCGTGGCCAATTAGATGACTCTAGGCCTGGGAATAATATACCTGTTTCCGGACGCTTCATTCGCGATGCGCTAGATTGTATTTTAAATAATAGACCAGTAGATCCAGAACAGAAACCAAGTCTTGGTTGTAATATAAAATGGAAGGAATGAATCTTTGCTAGAGAGCTCCTCAAGCTTCCGAACCGGCCCTCTTAATCACAATTGTTCATCCTGGTTGCTTGCACCAGGATGAAACTTTGAGTCCCCTTCCCTGCTACAAGCATCCGGCTCACGTGTTTGAGTTATCATCCAGAAAAGGCTTTCTCGATTACGGCACAATACACGTTGCTGGAGATCCGTTGAATGGACAATGATGCAGTAATGAGCCAAGGAGCTACAAATGCTTAAGATGACACCATTATCTGTTCTCGTAATGACATCAATGCTGGGCGTCGTCGGTCATATGAACGATTACTATAAATAACATTAAATAATAATAAAAAAGGCCTCATTAAGAGGCCTTTTTTAGATAAGATTGAACTATCTGGGGGCCACTGCTGACTCAATTAAAAAACCAGGATGAGCGGCTAATTCAGCCTCTATTTCTTTTTCTATATTAGCAAGAGTAGCCTGAATATCAGCCAACTCTTTAGCTGATTGCGTTGTAGGTGTACTAAAGAATGTGCCGGTATAGCCGTCTTTTGTACCGAAAGTTACTGCTAGAGCAGGAACTACAATCAACGCCGCAATAACACCTAACAAGCCTCTGATGATAAGAGGAATTGTATGCCATAAACCACGGTGATTTTCAAACTCAGCCATAGCTTCCTTAATACTGGCAGTATTGGCTTCTACAAACACCCTGAAACCTTCTGGCGTTGGTCTACTAAAAAATACTGAAGCATCTTCTAATTTATCATGCAATTCTAAAGCAACTTTAGTAACTGTACTATAGCTTGCATCATCTTCTTCTTTATCGTACAACTTAGTAATGACCATGCCAAGTTCGTGTAACAAGCTGATGTACTCTGCTTTTTGCACTGCCAAGCTATTCGCCAAGTTTTGAATACGCTGGCGTTGCTGTTCTTCTTTCTGCTTTTGACGTTGCTCTTCTTCTTTTTGTTTCTGTAGGCGTTGCTCGTCCTCGCTAACCAATGGAGGTGTAATAGCAAGTGACTCTCCGTTTTCTAATTGTTGTACATCACCACCAGCTAGCAAGCTTAATGCCTCTGGATTATTAGTTAAAGACTGATCAACTACAGTAATAGCAGTTCCTCCTCCTATGAAACGATTAGGGTTGAGATGACTATTATAATAGTCAGCGATTGGGCCAGTCTTTAATTGTGGGATCTGATTCAGAGTCATCAGAATAGCCCCCAAACCGTCTACAAGAGTTAACATTAGCTCAGAGGTTACCGCTACATTAGTTTGATTTTTAAATTGTTCGTTTATAAGCTCCAAGCGCTTTTGAATTACTAGAACATTAGTTCCAAATAATTGAGCCATAGCATTATTATTTCCTGAAGCTAACAGCACCAAATCAATAATCCCCCCCAAAGTATTAACTTGAGGCAGAACTCCTCCATTGATCTCGGTCAAGGCACCATTAAATACTTGAACTAAAGCATTGGCGGCAGAGCCTTGTGTTAAAGCACCAGTCGTATTAGCTCGCTCTAAAGCAGCGCGCATATTTCCTACAACATTAGGTAAGTTTTGCTGTGCTAACATAGATAAAAGAGCCGCCTGCTGCGGATTAGAAAATACTATATGTATATTCCCTGAATCAACTCCTCCAAGGCTATTTACTACTTGAAGCAAGCTTGCAGGATTATTTAGAGCATCCGATACACCTAGATGTGTTACAAGAACACTTTTCCCATCCTGTGATAGAAGAGCAAATGATATATGAGACACTTCCTTATTAGCTAGGCGCTGCATATCTACAACTGTCCTACGCATAAACTGCAGTGCTTCTACTGCTTTTTTCGCTTCAGGAGTAGAAGCTCCTTGTGCAGTCAATGCTTTAATTGCAGCATCAATAACTGCAAGTTGCTTTTCCGCTGATAAAGAATTGACTTGAGTTAATCCCCCACTCCCTACAGTAGCAATTGTTCCATCAACTACACCATCAGTAATTTGCTTAAAACCTTCTTGCAGACTGACATCACCTAAAGCAAGTTTTACGCCTTTATCATGTTCAAGAGCATTGATGATGTCTAGATTAGAAGCAAGATAGTTCAGTCCATCTTGAATATTTTTAGGCGCAATACTCAACAAAGCCCCTACTAAGCCGGCGGACTGAGTTATTTCCTCCATTTTGCGTCTATTTTTTTCGAGCATTTTCTGAAGCGCTATCTCTTTTTTCCATTTAAGCTCATCAGCTTTCTTATCATCTATTTTAACTTCCTGATCTAAGGTCGTTACTTTGCTTAGAAAATCAGTAAACTCCTCACTACCTTTAGCGAAATTTCGTTTGAGCCCTTTATAAATTTCAGTTTTCTTTTTGCGAAACTCACTTAGTAGCTGCTTTCGCGTTCTATCGCTTGCAGTATGATGATCCTCAGCTAAAACTCTAAGTTCTTTAAATGCCGTTCCAAACTCAACTTTTTTATCAGGACCTTTTAAGCTTGTAACGGTATAAAGTCTTTTACCCTCATTATCATTATCCCCCACAGGGATGTCAGATGCTGAGTGCTGGAGTTGACTTTTTACTTGATTATACTGTGTTAGCAGCTCTTCCATGTTTTCTACAGGAGCCTTTACATATTCCGTGGCAATATTAGCTAGCTGCAGAACTAATGCGTCACATTGAGCTTTTACGTTCGCTTCTCTTTCACGCTGTTCTTTAAGGCCTTTCGCATTTTTTTCGTCAAGTGCTATCTGCTCCTTGACAAGTCTAGGCAGCTGTATTCTTATCCCTTCAATAGTATTCTCATACTTTGCTCGTATTGCGACGAGTTTTTGGACTTGAGTAGAATCTAATTCGCTTTTATGATCTTCTAGTGCCTTTGAGAGTTTGCGATAACGAGCAATCATGTCTTGCACAGTAGCTGCATCTTTATGAGTAGGTTGAATATGCCTAGAAATATCTCTACCAAGGTTATCAAAATCCGTTAATGATTTATCATAAACGTTTTCTTCACGTCTAGTGGTACCTTTGTTCTTAGGCTTATTATTAGCTGATTTATCGTTTTTGCGTCTCATAGTGTCCACCCATATGATTATTTGTGCTCATATTATACATATCATTTATTAAAAAGTCTCATCCTTTGTTTGCATGAGGACTGCTTTTATATTTTGAATGGGGCGATGACGGTAAGCGATTCGTTTACTATTGATTTATTTGATTTTATTTATTTTGAATAAACGTATGAATCAAGGTTAGAGCAAGAAATAAGTTCTCTATAAATAAAAAAACCCGCAAAAGACTATTTTTGCGGGCACTTCAAAATTACTTAGCTGCCACAATTTCAATTTGCAGATTAGCTATTACATCACTGTGAACATGTATTTCAACTACGTAGTTACCAATTGAATGTAATGGGCCCTCTGGCATAACGATTTCTCGTTTGCTGATTTCAATTTCTTTAGCAATTAAGGCTTCTTTAATTTCATTAATGCCAACAGAACCGTATAGTTTACCTTCGTCACTAGCCATAGCACTAATAACGACTGTAGTGTCATTCAGCTTTGATGCACGTTGTTCTGCTAAGGCCAGACCCTGTTGTGCTTTTTTCTCAAGTTCTGAACGTCGTTGTTCAAATAATTTTACATTCTCAGGTGTAGCAAAAACCGCTTTATTTTGTGGTATTAAAAAATTACGACCATAACCAGATTTAACATTTACTTTATCACCTAAGTTACCTAAATTACGTACTTTTTCTAATAAGATTACTTCCATCTTAATAACCCCTTAAGTTGATTCTCTCACCCTTTCTGGGAGATATAATCTAAAATTAAACAAACTATCTAATGAGCCAAATACAATGTAGGCTAGTAATACAAAAGATGGTTTAAACAATACTAACAATAATAATAATACAGCCACTCTGATCTGATTTTTTCGAGCCAAAATATAATAAGCCAAACTAAATCCTGAAATTAGGAAGTAACACAAAACTAATGGTAATAAATTAATAGCTAATGCAATTTCATAATAAGATGCAATAGAAATCGCCATTAAAACTAAAAAAGATAATCTACCACTACGAAATGCTAAAACCTCATCCCTAAAACCACCAGGTATGAATAGTTTAGATTGTATTGAACGGGCAAATAATAACGAAATCACCGCCGAAACAATTACACTTAATATTTGGATCCCTAAAAATAATTGAGCCATAATAAAAGAACTTAGTCCATCGGAATTATTATCCAAGAGACGTTGGTACTCTTTATATTCAGTCAATAGATTCTTGAATTGATTAAACTGCTCCATAATAAAATCTGGAGCCAATAGTTGTATCATGGTAAACCCAATGAAAGCCTGGATGAAGAACACCCCAAATACCATTTGCCAACTTGCTGTTTTACGTAAAGATAACGCAGCTAGGTAAGAAGGTAAATAAGCGAAAAGAGTGTTCATTATGGCAATTTCTAATGGCACCATCATGATCAAAGGAACAGCATGCATGATTACTGCA
The DNA here is from genome assembly GCF_000953135.1 of Legionella fallonii LLAP-10. Taxonomy (NCBI): domain Bacteria; kingdom Pseudomonadati; phylum Pseudomonadota; class Gammaproteobacteria; order Legionellales; family Legionellaceae; genus Legionella; species Legionella fallonii. The sequence continues at coordinate 1,808,357 of NZ_LN614827.1, forward strand.
GGCAACATCACCTCAAAGCCAGGCTTAGCGCCCTTTCTTAAGGTAACCAACATCACTAAAGCAACAGATAGCCAAGACGCAAATGGGATCATTGAAAGAATAACAGCACACAAAATGGCATGCTGTTTATTTTCAAGTAATGCTTTACTTTGTTTAATTATAAAATCGCCTGCACGCATCATTTATTATCTATGGCTATCACAATAAGGAAGTAAGCCTACAAATCGAGCTTGCTTAATTGCTTTTGCTAATTCTCGTTGGAAACGTGTTGGAGTACCTGTAATACGGCTAGGTACAATTTTACCTGTTTCAGAGATATAATTTTTTAATAAATTGATATCTTTGTAATCAATCTCATTACCACCTTCTGCATTGAAGCGGCACATTTTTTTTCTACGGAAATAAGCTGACATAAATGCTCCCTTAAGCGGTTCTGGTTTCTTTTTCTTTTTTCAGTAAAACAGACTCTGCTGTAATCGCCTGCTTCTGAACAGTAATTAAATATCTTAAAATTGCATCATTAAATTTGAATGCATTTTTAATTTCTTCCAGAGCTTCTAAGTTGCACTCAACATTCATTAATATATAGTGAGCTTTATGTACGTCATTAATAGGATATGCCAGCTGACGACGCCCTAGATCTTCTCTACGGTGTATCAAGCCTTGATGCTTGGTGATAATCCCCTCATAGCGATCAACCATTGCTGGTACTTGTTCGCTTTGATCGGGGTGAACAAGAAACATAATTTCATAATGTCTCACAATTTCTCCTTGTGGATAAAGCCTTCCAACCGTAAAAGTGGTAAGGCAAGGTTTAAAAAACTGCCAATGGTAACTTATTTGTTATATTCATTCAATCATAATTCGACTTATTATGATATAAATGCTCATTCTAATTAGCACAACGGTTCCGACGTAGGTGGTATTCCGATCTGAAAATAACGTTAACTTATTTAAGAATTCTCTACTTTACCCCTATGAATTGCTTCAGTTAATCGGAAGGCCTATATGTAAAATAACCACGGAAATTTTTCATATTAATTAATATTTAATATATAAATTACTTTTTAAAAATTTAATTCATTATACTAGTGGCAAAAGTCGCTAAATTAGGTTACCGTCAACATTAGATATATTGCATGATTTTGATATAACTTATTATAAAATAATGAGGTTTTTAATGGATATAATTTCTCTTCGCTTTGAAGAACCCTTAATAATTCATGTTGCAGATACTGTAGTGAAAATACTAGCATTTAAAACCCAAGAGCATGGGAATATTAAATTTGGAGTCGACGCGCCGAGATCTATTAATGTGCATAGAGAAGAAATCTTTCATGCTATAAAGAAAAAAGAGCTTTTAACCACAGAAGAATAACTCTTTACCTAAATGCGAATGTCTAATTTATGTAGCTTGCCTTCTCTATCAGGCATAATAGTACTTTTATCACTCATAGTATTACTAATAAACTATTTTGTTTATCAGTTTCCTGGAAACAACTTTTTTCCTGAACACATGTTGTTGCTGACAAGTATCCTGGTATTAGTAAACTTGGGTCTGATATTACTATTTGGAAAAAAAAGCAAAATTAGTCGCTGCGGTATTGAATTTATTTATTTTTTCACCATTATGTCAGTAATTGCATTGGCAACAAATGCAATACAACTAACGCCTTTTCCTACTATAGATAAAGAAATTCTGGCCATAGAGCGTTATTTTGGTATAGAGATACTGCCTATTTTAAGCTGGACCAACAAGCATCCAAATTTTGGCAATCTACTTGGGTTGATTTATGATACATTGCCCTATCAAATGAGCCTATTACCATTAATTATTATTGTTACAGGAAGATTTTATCTCGTTAAAGAGTATTATTTCCTTATGCTGATTACGACTTTGATAGGCTTTAGCTTTTACTACTTTTTCCCCACAACCGCCCCGGCAAGTGTTATTGATAGTTCTTTATTTATGCCAGAACAAATTGCTACTGGTTTTAAGTTTAATCAAATTCATCACCATATAATCCCAACGACTAATGAAGGTGGATTAATTGCGCTGCCGTCATATCACACAATATGGGCATTGTTGTGCGTATATTTGTTAAAGGAGTGGACTATTCCTTGTATCTTACTATTATTTATCAATCTCTTACTCATTGCCTCCTGCGTTTTATTAGGCTGGCATTATGTTACAGATGTTATCGCTGCTCTGATAGTAACCGCTATTAGCTATGCTCTTTTACCATTTTATAAAAAGATCCACGATTGAACAGAAATAAATACGTCTAGTTATTGATCTGTTTAACAAGTCCAGAAGGATATTTCAATTCATTTTGAATTATCTTACTAGTTACCCAATTTTTTACATTTGCGGCCCCTAGTTTCCTAGTCATAATTGTTTGTAACTTATCATTTTTTTGTTCTTTCAATAGAGGATACATTTGAATATAAATGTCTTCATTCTCCCTGCCAATTTTTACTGGTTCATTAATGATCCTAACAGGTGTTCCAACTGTAACAAGACTATATAAATATTCTATGTCGTCTGGGAGCATACGAATGCAACCAGCACTAGCCCGAGCTCCTATGCCATCCGATCTATTAGTCCCATGAATAAGAAACGTTGGCCATCCTAGCCGTAAAACGTGTTTTCCAAGAGGATTATTAGGGCCTGGTGGGAAAAAGTCTGGAATTGGAGCCCCTATTTCCTCTGCAGCAGCAAGTAGCTTTTTAGTAGGGCGCCATGCAGGGTTAATTACCTTTGAGGTAATTTTGGTTCTTCCTAAAGGTGTATTCCATCCTTCACGCCCTATACCAACAGGAAAAGTAATAACTACATTTTCATCTTCAGGAAAATAATACAATCTATATTCCGCTAAATTAATTATGATACCCTTTCTGGGAACATCCGGCAGAATAAATTGTGACGGAATAATCAATCGAGTACCAGCAGCAAGAAGATGAATAGGATCTACCTGTAGATTTGCTCTCACCATTTCATAGTAGCCTATATCAAAACGTCTTCCTACCTCATCAATGCTCTCGCCGACTTCCGACTGAGCATATTTTACTTTTCCTACTATATTGCCCGCTACAGGCAGCACTAAAACGGTAGCATGAGAATAATTATTAATTAGAAACAGGAATACATACAAAATCACTGAACAAATTTTTACTTGATTTAGTAGCATAGTTTTCTCTGAAAGAATGAGTTGTTGCTGATAACTACAAAGATAAAGTCACGTTCGAATTCGGTAACACGTAGTAGCCTAAATGAAATTTTGTCCGTCCTTCGGACCTTCGCTCAGGCTACAGCAGTTGAGAAGAAAAATTTTTAATAGCTAAAATTATAAGCTTTCATCTACTTTGAATCGCTCACCATATTTAGATTCAAAAGTTTTAAAAAGCGTTTCTAATTTATCTTTGCCAAAATCATTTGCATAATTCATCGGGCCTCCTCTAAAAGGAGCAAACCCAGTGGCAAAAATCATACCTGCATCAAGTAAATCAGAATCCGCAACTACTTTTTCACGTAAGCAGGCTGCAGACTCATTAACCATACGCAAAATTAATCGATCAGCTATTGTTTGATCTATTGATGCATCCGGATGCTTTTTAATAGGCTTACCATTTTTATACTTGTAAAAACCCTCTCCGGTTTTACGCCCCAATTTGCCAGCTTGAACCATATCACGTAATTTTTGTGGAACAGTGCCACCAAAGTGCCCTGTAAGATTCTCAGCAACCGCAAGACAAACATCCATTCCAACTGTGTCAGCCAATTCAACAGGCCCCATGAACATACCAAATCGTAATGCAGCTTCATCAATAGTTTCCGCACTATATCCCTCATCTAATAATTGAACACACTCCATCAGGTAAGGCATTAGCACTCTATTAACTAAGAAACCGGGACTGGATTTAACTGGTAATGGCAATTTGCCAATTTGATTGACAAAAGCACTAGCATTTTGCTGCACTTTCTTAGTAGTTGAAGAGCTACTTACTATCTCAACCAAATCCATCTTGGCAACGGGATTAAAAAAGTGAATTCCAACAAGACGTTCAGGATTGGTCATAACACCGCTGATTTCATCTAAAGGAATACTTGAAGTATTAGTTGCAATTATTGCATTTTTCTTCGCAAGACGTTCTACTGTCTTCATAATCTCTTGCTTCACAGCAAGATTTTCAAATACCGCCTCAATAATCACATCAGCACGAGCGATTCCCTGACCTTCTGGATCAGGAACAAGATTATCCATTGCAGCCTGTATTAAGCGAGGTTTGCGCAATTTTTTCTTATAGAGAGTATATGCTCGCCCAATAGCAGGCGCTATTTTCTCGTATGATTGATCTTGTAATGTCACATGAATACCGCGCAAAGCACACCAGGCAGCAATATCTCCGCCCATAACTCCCGCACCAATAACATGTACATGCTGCGATTTAAATTGGCTGTCTTTGGCAAAACCTTTGAGGCGCTCACGTAAAAAGAAAGCACGGATAAGATTCTTAGAGGTGTCTCCATTTGATACTAATTGCTCTACAGAATCAGCTTCTTTTAGATAGGCTCTATCGCCTACAGCACCTTCTTTTTCCCATAGATCTATTACTGCATAAGGAGCGGGATAATGTTCTTTGCGAACTCGCTTGGCGACATTGTAACGTAATAAATAAGCTATTGGTTTTCGCAACCAAGCACTATTACTTAAGCGTTCAATAAATGAAGAGGCATGCTTTGGTGGTTTATTTTTGATGAAATAAATTGCAGCTCTTTTTAACTGGCGAATAGGCACTACCTCATCCACCATGCCCAAAGCTTTAGCTTTCCCTGCAGCAAGTGCACTACCAGTTAAAATAACCTCAGATAATGCTTTAAAACCACCGATTAGTTGTGGTAGTCGGACTGTTCCACCCCATCCTGGATGGATACCAAGCATAATCTCCGGCAATCCGATACGCGTATCTTTTTCATCGGAAGCGACTCTATAAGTACAAGCTAAGGCTAACTCGCAACCTCCCCCCATGCAAAAACCATTGATCATTGCAACACTAGGAATGGATAAGCCCTGCAATCGAGCAAACACGGCTTGACCTTTCTGCAAAAACTCTACTGCTTGAGCAGCATTTTCGAATTTGGAAAATGCATTAACATCCGCACCAGCAATAAATCCTTTTTCCTTCAGTGAATAAATTATTAAACCTATAGCATTTTTATCTGAAGAAATCTCATGAAGCAAACTGTTTAATTCATCGAGTACTTCTTCATTGATCGTGTTGACACTAGCCTCTTTTCTATTCACTCCGAGCCATAGAATTCCTTCTTCATCACGATGTAATTCCCAATGTTTATAATTATTCATGTCCGTTCACCTCAGTAACTCGTTCAAGATACATAGCCCCACCTTGTCCTCCACCAATACAAATGGCAGCCATACCTCGTGATTCATTTCTTTGCTCTAATGATTTTAGTACATGTAATACAATACGAGCTCCACTAGCGCCAATTGGATGACCTGCCGCTACAGCACCACCATCACGATTTAATTTGTCTAATGATGGAGCCCCCATTGCTTCTTTTAGACCCAACTGTTCTTTACAATAATGCTCATCACTCCATGCGGCAACACAGCCTAATACTTGAGCGGCAAAAGCCTCATTGATTTCCCAACAATCCATATCTTCGGGTCTTAACTTATGTCTTTGTAAAATAGGTGTAGCAGCATGAACAGGCCCAAGTCCCATTTGAGAAGGATCTAAAGCTGCCCATTGAGAATCGACTATCCGCCCTATTACTTGCAAGCCATGTTTTTTAACTGCTTCTGCACTAGCAAGCAACAATAAACAGGCACCATCAGTAACTTGAGAACTATTTCCCGCAGTCACCATGCCATATTTTTTATCAAAAATAGGTTTTAATTTCGCTAGTTTTTCTACTGTTGAATCTACACGAATTCCATCATCTTGAGGATGAATTCGCCCTTTGCTATCAATAATGGGGGTTACCTCTGACATCCTATGTTCATTATAAGCAGCGTCTAATTTCAAATGGCTTTGCACAGCAAACTCGTCCATTTGTGCGCGAGTAATATTAAATTTATAAGCGACTTTTTCAGCCGTTTGCCCCATATTCAAACCAACGATAGGATCAGTAAGTCCTCTTAATAAAGCAATTACAGGGGCCAAATATGAAGGTCTAAATTGGGTAACTAGTCCAAATTTTTGTCCAAAGCTCTTGGCTGCAAACCAACTAGCAAGCCATCCAGCCATTTTTTGGTTGAATAACAAGGGAGCATGACTCATGGCATCTGCTCCCCCTGCAAGAACTAGATTGCTGCGTCCACTAGCAATTTGCATAGCAGCATTATCCAGAGCTTGCATTCCTGATGCACAATTTCTCATTACAGTAAAGGCAGGTACTTTATCACCGCAGCCTAATCTCAATGCAACAACACGAGCTATATTTGCTTCATCAGGGCTGGGCATTGCGCAACCAATAATTACTTCATCCAATTCAGTAGGAGAAAACGGTTGTCGATTTAACAAAGCCGACCCAGCAGCCACTGCCAAATCAGAGCCGGTGAATGGCCCTATTCCTTTTGCTTTTAGGAATGGGGTACGATTTCCATCCACTACATAAACCTCTCGACCATTTAAATTTGACTGCTGTTTCATTAGTCCTCCTTATACTGAGCTGCTTTATAGATATTAGCGTCAATTTATAAAGACAAAGATTAGCAGTAATATTCAAAATTTGGAAATTTAAAAGGCTGTTTTATAGAGAAAATTTTATTTGTATCTAAAAATATCTTCCCGACTGTCATCCTAATTTTTTTTGATATATTTAAGCGGATCTTCGTTGCTGTAACACTGAATTATCTTTGGAAGAGCCTTTGCATCACCATCCAATTAACCATAATTTTTTGTTAGTCATTCATCTCAGCGCACCGAAGTTTGTCCACGGTATCCAATTAATTATGCGGTGGTATGTCAAGGATAAGGGGAAGATGCTGAGTTATGAATAACAAGAGGAAGGTTCTTTAGAGATACCATAGCTGTTTATATCAAATTTTAACCATAAAATGCATTAATATAGAACATAAAAAACAAATAATGCCAATTTATATTTTTTTTTTCACTTTAATTTCCAATGATTATTGACGCCACTGAAATACCTGATTATACTCCGCAACCATTGATTGGAGAGATGGCCGAGTGGTCGAAGGCGCTCCCCTGCTAAGGGAGTATGGGAGAAATCCCATCGAGGGTTCGAATCCCTCTCTCTCCGCCAATCAACGCGCCCGTAGCTCAGTTGGATAGAGTATTTGGCTACGAACCAAAGGGTCGGAGGTTCGAATCCTTCCGGGCGCGCCATTCTCTAGGCGGAAGGGGATTAGGCTCTTTCCCATTTAAGGGGGCAGCTTCAATGGCTCTTTCCCATTTAAGGGGGCAGCTTCAATCAACCGCAGAGCACCTTAACACGCACTCTATAATTTTCAAAATTCCTAAAGCCATAAGCTCTACGTTGTATTAGTTTCATCTTTCGATGAAAGCCTTCTGTTATTCCATTCGATTTAGTAAATCGCCACATTCGAGCGACTTCATCTTTCCAAGTAATCAACGTTTTACCTAGAGCAGACAAGGCTTTGAAAGGACTTTGCTTTAACTCGTTGAGCATCTCCAGAAAAACAGGTATTACCTCGCGACACTTCTTTTGATTTAAAGACTTGTTCATTAACAGTTGATGAAGTTGTTGTTGAAATTGATAAATAGCCTCTATGGCTGGATTTTGGGCCAAGAAGGCATCTCGTTTCTTTTGTTTCTCAGGAGTGAGGCGGTCTGCTCTTGTTCTTAATAGTGCGAGGATGCCTCGATTATTTTTGACCTGATG